>MKTV01000050.1 GCA_001898425.1 Rhodospirillales bacterium 69-11 | reverse complement strand
TGATAAACCATTCTCTCCTGCCAAAGTGGAAAGGAGCCATTCGACCAGTCTCCATAAATCGGTCGGTCGCCCAGATGGATTGTCTTCGGGATCATCGGCAGATCGGTGCGCTTGACCTCCCATCCATTCGAATTTTTGAAAGAGTATGGGCCTACATCGTCAGGCGGGAGTTGTTTGCTCGGGAACGACGGATCATCGCCTTTAAATCTTAGATTGAGGTGGCGGAAGGCCCCTGCCCTGATGGCATCAGCAGAAATCCGCTTCGTGCATACAGGAACAACATTTGTGCCGTTTCCCATTTCCGCCAATTTGGCCACGACAGATGCCGGAATTTGACGGATGTTGCGCTGCCAGGGAAGCTTTCGAAACTTTGCCATTCAACAAGAGCCTCAGGCCGAGATAAGGCGTCCATTTTATTTTGGCTCCGGTGCGACACGCAACTGTATACCAGCCTGTTTCTGCAGATAGCCGAGCACACTGAACAGATTGCGCGCCTGTGGATTGCCGCGCGGCCCGAACATGCGGATGAGGCTTTTTGGCTGCATGCCGGTCGCCTCGCCCAGCTTTTCGAAGCCGACGGTCGCCTTGATGTAGTCGCGCAGGATCGCCTTGCCGGTGTCGATGTCACCGGTGAGCATGGTGTCGATGCCCTCGCGCAGAAGCGCGGCCCCGAACTCGGGGTCCACCCCTGCCCTTTTCTGCACCAGCTCCTTGAAGCTCCGCGTCGACGCCATGCTGGTTGGTAACACATGAGTTACCATTGCTGCAAGTATTTAGCCTTTTTGTCGTGTTTTCAGCGATTTATCGGCGCCTTGATTATGAGAACAAATATAGAACATAATGCCGGATGAAGACGGTCTACGATCTCACCCGTCACCACACCTCGCTCAAAGTGATCTGCGGGAACTGCTCGAACAGCGCTGTTCTGAACAATCGCTTCCTGGCCCGCCGTTTTGGCATGATGAAGGCGCTGAGTGACCTCCAGTTTGTCTGCCGCCTTTGCCGGTCGCAGCGCTATCGCGTGCGCCTGGCGCCGGACCATCTCGGCGAAAAGGCGCCGCTCAGGATGCAGTGGTATCGTGGCGTCTATGAAAAATATCAGGACTAGCCGGAGCTGACAGGCGCATGTGCGGACGCTTCACACAGCACTACACATGGGCCGAGGTGCACGCCTTCCTCAATGTGTTTGGCGATCTCGGCACGCCGCGCAATCTGCAGCCCCGCTACAACATCGCCCCCACCACCTTCATCGATGTCGTCACGACACGCGTCCGGGAGCGAGAGATTGTCGGGCGCGAGATTGTGCCCATGCGCTGGGGCCTCATTCCCACATGGTGGAAGAAGCCCCGGAAGGATGTGCCGGCGACGTTCAACGCCCGCGCCGAGACCGTCGCCGAGAAACCGATGTTTCGCGGCGCCTTCCGATATCGGCGGTGCATCATCCCGGCGAGCGGGTTCTATGAATGGACCGGCGGCAAAGGCGCGAGGCAGCCGCATCTCTTCACGGCGGCCGACGGCTCGCCCGTGCTGGCCTTTGCCGGGCTCTGGGACCGGTGGATCGATCCCGACAATTTCGATGAGGTGATCTCCGCCACGATCATCGTCTCAGGTGCGAGCGCCTGGATGAGGCCCTATCACGACCGGATGCCAGTGCTCCTGGAGCCGCAGCAATTCGACGGCTGGCTCGATGGTTCGCTCGGAGCCGAAATCCTGAAACCCGCAGCCGAGGAGAAATTGCAGGAGCATCGGGTCTCCTCCCGGCTCAATCGCGCGGGCGTGGGCGACGACGACCCCAGCATTATCGAGGCTCTCGCGCCAACGATCCCGTGAGGGAGGCTGAGGTGGCAAAAGCCTAACAAAATCAGCCAGAAAGACCTGAATATACGGAATCTAAACCGAAGCTGGCTATGGTGAAGCGACCTTGCTGCAGCTCCGAACCAGCTTGATCCTGGTCAAGGGGCGACGTATCAGAAGAGGATGTCGGTGCGCCTGTTCCGTCAGATTTTGTCCATGCTGCTCGTGAGCGCTTATCTAAGCGCCACGATCTTTGCGACTGCGCCCGTTGCCTATGCGGCGCCGAGCGACATGTCCGGCATGACGATGCAGAACGGCACAAGCGATGAGATGCCGATGCCTTGCAGCAAGAGCATGAAGCCCGGCTGCGTAACAGAGCTTGGCTGCATGTTCATGGTGAGCTTACGGGCTCCCGATCTCACCATCACCGCGGCGATCGACTGGCTGCCGGTGACCTATTCCGTCTCTTCGGAATATCTCGAAGGGCGCTCAACAAAACCCGCGCTCGGCCCTCCCCGATCCTTCACCTGAATTAAAGCGCACCGGCGCAAGCCGGGTGCGCTTCGCCCCGCTTGACCTCGATCTCTCTGTGATCGGCACCTTTGCGTGCGATCCCGGGAACCAGGCGAGCGGATGATGCGCGGCATCGCATGAGCGGCGCCGCATTCAAGTGAACGCGCGGCCACATTTTCCGGCCGCCAGAAGACAGGGGGCCTATCATGACCTCTCATCACATCACGCGCGCTCTCGCGGGCGTTTGCCTTACCGCGACCATTGTTCTCAGTGCCGCATCAGCACGAGCCGCCGCGTCCGATTACCGTTTCGAAGTGGCGAACGTGAAGGCGGCCGGAAGTAAAAGCGATGTCACGGTTCGCTTGCTGCATGTGACCGACAAGAAGCCGGTGACCGATGCCGTCATCTTCGAGGTCTCCGCCGATATGGGACCCGACGGTATGCCGACGATGAAGGCACCGGCGAAGCTCATGCCAGCATCGCAGCCCGGCCTTTATGTCATCGAGGTTGAACCCGGTATGGGGGGCACCTGGGCGCTTCAGCTGGCGGCCAAGGTGCAGGGCGAAACCGAGACGGTTCGCGCCACGCTGCCCGTCAAGCTCGGGAAGTGACATGCGCGCCGCGCCTCGCCTATCGGTCTCCGCGCGCGTCGCCGCGGTAACTGTTGCTCTCTTTCTGATCGCGTCTCCCGTTCTTGCTGATCGTCCTGCGCTTGCGCAGGCCGGCACGGCTTTGGGAGCCAATGTGGAGGGATTGCTGGCGGCCGCGCGGCAGCTCAGCCCCAGCTTGCGCGCGGCAGCTCTCGATACCGCGGCCGCCCAGGCCAAAGCCGAGGGCGCTGATGCGCTCGATGATCCGATGTTCAATGCGGGTTATCAGTACTACCGCAATCCAACTGTCTTCAGCGGAGTTGCTGTGACGGTAACCCAATCCTTCCCCCTTTGGGGCAAACGCGGTCTTCGCCGGCAGGCTGCCCTGGCCGACATGGCCGCGGCGCGGGGCCGGGAACAAAGCGCACGAGACGAAAGCGACGAGCGCATCAAGGATGCGTTCGCCCAATACTACGCTATCAGCCGCCAAATCGCGGTAAGCCGCAACATCGTCGGCGTCGCGCTGCGCATGAATGCCGCCGCCAATGCCAGGTATGGACAAGGCGGCGGAAGTCAGGCCGATGCCATTCAGGCGCTCAGCGAAGAGACGACAGCCAAAATAGAAATCTCGCGCCTGCAAGGTGAACGCGACGCGATCCGCGCCCGTATCAACACGCTCATCGCGCGTCCGGCAGATGCTCCGCTGGCAGAACCGAGCCGCCTGCCTTCCCGCAACACCACCGAGCCTGTCCTCGGCGCGCTTTTGGAGCGCGCGCGCAACGCCAATCCGATCTTATCAGCGGGCGATGCGGAGATCGAAGCGGCGCGGGCGCGGCAAACGCTTGCCGACAAAGCGTGGTATCCCGATCTTACAATCGGTGCTGGACCGCTGATCCAAACCAACCATCAGCCGGTCGGCGCCGCCGCCACGATAGGCTTCAACATTCCAGTGCCATGGGGCCGCGAGGCCTCGCAGCAACGCGAGGCGGCCGCCCAGCTCAGCGCGACCCAGCAACGCTATGATGCAACCTGGCTCACTATTCAGGGAACACTGGCGGAATCTCTGGCGAGGCTGAAGGCCGCGCGCAACACCGAGGCCTTGCTACGCAATCAATCTCTGCCGCAAGCACGCGCGGCGATGCAGTCACTGCTTGCCAGCTACAGCCAGGGGAAAGGCGATCTTGCGTCGTCAATCGCTGCCGAACATCGCGCGCATGATGTCGAGCTGCTGTTGCTCAAGGCCGAGCTTGACCAGCAAGTCGAGCTGGCGGCGATCGAGCGTGTCATTGGAGGCCCGCTATGAGGAGCGTTTGGCTGTTCATGGCATTGCTGCTGCTCGCGGCTTCGTTCAACGCGCATGCGGCGGATGAGGCGCGCACGCCGCTCTATTACCAAGATCCCGGCGGCGCACCGTATTACGCAGCACAGCCTCGCAAGACCGCAGACGGGCGCGATTATGTGCCCATCTTCGAGGACCATCCGCCAAGCGGCGACAAGGCAAGCAAAACACCAGCCGCCGAGCACCGCGTTCTCTATTACCGCAATCCGATGGGTTTGCCGGATACCTCGCCGGCGCCGAAAAAAGATTCCATGGGCATGGATTACCTGCCCGTCTATGCGGATGAAGATACATCCGGCGATCCCCGCGGCACGGTCCGCATCAGCCAGGGACGGATTCAAACGCTCGGTGTGAGGACCGAGGAGGCGGTGATGCGCCCTACTCTCACCCGCACCATTCGCGCCACCGGCGCGCTGCAATTCGATGAGCGCCGTCTGGCTGTGGTGACGACGAAAGCCTCAGGCTGGATCGAACATCTCATGGTCGCAGCAACCGGCGATCCTGTGCGCCGCGGCCAGGTGCTCGCCGAAATCTACGCGCCCGATCTCGTCGCAGCCGAGGAGGAATATCTCGTCGTTGCCCGCATGGGCGGTGGCATGGCGCATGGCGATCCCGGCGCACTCACCGCAGCATCACTGCAGCGCCTGCGCGCACTCGATGTGCCGGACGAGGAAATCGCCCGGCTGCGCAAGACCGGCAAAGCGCAGCGGCTAATCGCGGTGCGCGCGCCGGCGGATGGCGTCGTGATCGAAAAGCCGGCGCAGGAAGGCATGCGCATCGAGGCCGGTCAGGCGCTTTATAAAACAGCCGATCTTTCGGATGTCTGGCTCATCGCCGAAGTGCAGGAGCAGGATCTCGGTCTCATCCGGCCCGGTCAAAGCGCGACAGCCCAGTTCGTCGCGTTTCCCGGCCGCGCCTTCGAGGGCAAGGTCGACTTTATTTATCCTTCGCTATCGCCCGAGACGCGAACCGCGCGCGTGCGCGTTGTCATCCCCAATCCCGATCAAGTTTTGCGTGCGGCCATGTATGCGAGCGTCGAGATCGCGGCAGAGGCGACGGAAGGGCCGATGCTGGCGATCCCCGCCTCATCTGTCATCGACAGCGGCGCGCGCCAGGTGGTGCTGATCGATCGCGGCGAAGGCCGCTTCGAGCCGCGCAATGTTCGTCTCGGCACGCAGGGCGGCGATTGGGTGCAGGCGATCGAAGGCGTGAAGCCGGGTGAGAAAGTCGTGACCTCGGCCAATTTTCTCATCGATGCCGAAAGCAATTTGCGTGCGGCGCTGCAAGGCTTTGCGGCATCGAACGCGCCCGCCGCAACGCCGGGAGATCGCCCATGATCGGGCGTCTAATCGCGTTTTCCGCACGCAACCGCCTGCTCGTGCTGCTGGCCACCCTCATGCTGACCGGCATCGGCATCTGGTCGCTCATTAACACGCCGCTCGATGCCCTGCCCGATCTCTCGGACACACAGGTCATCGTCTATACGGAATATCCCGGCCAAGCACCGCAGGTGGTCGAGGACCAGGTGACCTATCCGCTTGCGACCGCGTTGCTTGCCGTGCCGCATGCGAAAGTGGTGCGCGGCTTCTCCAATTTTGCCGTCTCTTTCGTCTATGTCGTGTTCGACGACGGCACCGATCTTTATTGGGCGCGCAGCCGCGTCCTCGAATATCTCAATTTTGCCGCCAAACGCCTACCCGACGGCGTGACGCCAACTCTGGGGCCGGATGCGAGCGGCGTCGGCTGGGTTTACGAATATGTGGTGCTCGGCGCGCAGCGCACGCTGGCGGAGTTGCGTAGCATCCAGGACTGGCTCGTGCGTTATCAGCTCATCACCGCCAAAGGCGTCGCCGAAGTTGCGAGCGTCGGCGGCTTCGAGCGGCAATATCAGGTCATCGTCGATCCGCAGAAGCTGCAGGCCTTCGGCATTCCGCTCGATAAAATCTCGGACGCGATCCGCGCGAGCAATCAGGATGTCGGCGGCCGCACGATCGAATTGACCGAAACCGAATACATGATCCGAGGCCGCGGCTATCTGCGCGGCACCGATGATCTTGGTGCGGTTGTCCTTAAAGCCAGCCCGACCGGCACGCCCGTGCTGCTGCACGATGTGGCGCGCATTCAGCTCGGACCCGATGAGCGGCGCGGCATTGCCGAGATGAATGGCGACGGCGAAGTGGTGGGTGGCATTGCGCTCAAGCGTGACGGTGCTGACGCGCTCAACACGATCGGCAACATCAAGACGAAGCTCGAGCAGCTAAAGCCCGGTCTACCGGATGGCGTGCACGTTACGCCGGTCTATGACCGTTCGGAGCTCATAGGCCGCGCTATCCACACCCTCACGCGCACGCTGATCGAGGAAAGCCTGATCGTGGCCGCCGTGTGCGTGCTGTTTCTTCTCCATGCGCGGAGCGCGCTTGTCGCCATTCTCACGCTGCCCATCGGCGTGCTCATCGCCTTCGCCGGCATGCATGCGCTTGGCATCGGCTCCAACATCATGAGCCTCGGCGGCATCGCCATTGCTCTCGGTGCCATGGTGGACGCGGCAATCGTCATGATCGAAAACGCGCACAAGCATGTCGAGCGCCTCAAACCTGGCGAGCCGCGCGGGGCAGCACTCATCGCGGCGGCGACGGAAGTAGGGCCGTCGCTGTTCTTCAGCCTGCTCGTGATCGTGGTCTCGTTTTTGCCGGTCTTCGCACTCGAAGATCAGGAAGGAAGACTGTTCAAACCGCTCGCCTATACGAAAACCTTTGCCATGGCCGGCGGCGCCCTGCTGTCGGTCACGCTCGTGCCAGTGCTCATGCTGCTGTTTGTGCGCGGGCGGATCATCCCGGAGCACAGGAACCCGATCAATCGCGTGCTCATCTGGCTTTACCGCCCGGTGATCGGGGCTGTGCTGAAGGCTCCGGTTCTGACAGTGCTGCTGGCCGCGCTCGCGCTTGCCGCGACAGCCTGGCCCGTCTCGCGCCTCGGCAGCGAATTCATGCCGGCACTAAATGAGGGCACGCTGCTTTATATGCCAGTCACCCTGCCCGGTCTTTCGGTGACCAAGGCCGCCGAGCTGCTGCAGACGCAGGACCGCATCATCAAATCATTTCCCGAAGTGGAATCCGTCTTCGGCAAGGCCGGTCGCGCCAATACCGCAACCGATCCGGCGCCGGTCGAGATGACCGAAACCGTGATCAATTTGAAGTCCGAGAGCGAATGGCCCGCCGGCATGACGATTGAGAAACTCCAGGCCGAGATGGATCAGGCTTTGCGCCTGCCGGGCGTGAGCAATGCCTGGACTATGCCGATCAAGGCACGCATCGATATGCTGGCGACCGGCATCCGTACCCCGGTTGGTGTGAAGGTGTTCGGCCCGGATCTGCATGAGCTTGAGCGGCTCGCGACGGACGTGGAGCGGGTGGTGCATGGCATCCCGGGTACGACAAGCGCCTTTGCCGAACGGCTCGAGGGCGGCCATTACATTGAGATCACAC
>MKTV01000049.1:47666-95667 GCA_001898425.1 Rhodospirillales bacterium 69-11 | reverse complement strand
TGGTCCGCCGCCTCGTTGCTGTCCGCGAGCCGCGCCGGCAGGTGCTTGGCGTCCACCACCGTGACGATCGCGTCGAGCCGCGCCTTCTCCTTGACGCCCTCGTCCACGAAGAAGGTCTGGGCGACCGGGGCGGGGTTCGCGAGGCCGGTCGTCTCGATGATGATGCCGTCGAACTTGTCGCGCCGCTTCATCAGCCCGCCGACGATCCGGATCAGGTCGCCGCGCACGGTGCAGCAGATGCAGCCGTTGTTCATCTCGAAGACTTCCTCGTCGGTGTCGACGACGAGGTCGTTGTCCACGCCGAGTTCCCCGAACTCGTTGATGACGACCGCATATTTGCGGCCGTGCTGTTCGGTCAGGATGCGGTTGAGCAGGGTGGTCTTGCCCGCCCCGAGATAGCCGGTGAGCACCGTCACCGGCACCTGTGCCGTGTCCGCCATCGGTCCATGCTCCTCTGTTGGGCCCGTATATAAGCGGCCTCGGCGGGTCGGACCACCGGGCGGACCGTCCCGCCGCCCCCGCGCGGGGGCGATATGCCGGGATCGCGCGCCTCAGGCGCCGTGCAGATAGAGGAAGTAGGCGTTCAGCAGGTAGACGGTGAACAGCCCCAGGCTGATCCAGCCGACCGTACGGAACAGGCGGTGCTGCGGCCGGTAGACGATGCCGGCGATCACGATGCCCGACATGAGCACCGCCGACATGGCCGAGACGGCATGCACCGGCGAGACCCGCTCGAACAGCGGCCCGCGCGAGAACAGGTCGTCGATGCCGAGGATGAGGATGTTGAAGAGGTTGCTGCCCAGGAGGTTGGCCACCGCCATGTCGAGCACGCCCAGCCGCACCGCGGCGAGACAGACCACGGCTTCCGGCAGGGAGGTCACGGCGGCGACGAGCAGCGTGCCCACGAAGCTGCGCTGCCACCCCGTCACTGCTGCGAGCTCGCCGGCGACGAAGGGCAGCACCGTGCCGGCCGCCACGACCACGGCTCCCGCCGCGGCATAGGTCCAGCCGGCGCGGCGCAGGCTGACACCCGGATGACGGCTCTCGACCCGCTCCTCCGCCGCCACCCGCTGCGCGCGTTCGTAGCTGAACACCGCGCGGACCCCCAGCGCATAGAGGCCGAAGATGATCGGCGTATAGCTGCCGATCCCGCCGATCGCGATGGAGGCGCCATGCCCGTGCAGCAGCAGGCTCATCCCGGCGAATGCGATCATCACCACGCCGAAGGCGGCGGACAGGATGTGGCCCTGCCGCACCCGGCGGTAGACGCTTTCGCCCCGCTGGATGAAGTCCAGGACGACCAGAAGCGCCAGGTTGAAGACGCAACTGCCGAACACGTCGCCCACCGCGATGTCCGGCTCCCCGGCGATGGTCACTGCGCTGACGCCGGTCGCCAGTTCCGGTAGGGAGGTGACGGTGGCGATCAGGATCAGGCCGATCCAGTTCCCCGACAGCCCCGTCTTCTCGGCGATGATGTCGCCGCTCCATGCGAGCTTCGGGCCTGCCAGGCCGATCAGCACGAGGCAGGCCACGAACGCCACGCACACCAGTGCGATCGGACTCATGCAAGCATTCCCTGCACCCGGCGCTCGGCCGGCAGCTGTCCCTTGGGCAGCCACCCCCTGGGGGCAGCAAACCCCTGACCAGCCACCCCCTGACCAGCCGCCCCCTGGGCAGCCGCCCCCTGCGACGGACTACGAGCGGGCCGCCGCCGGACCTGGCTCCGCGCCGTCGTGGTCGCCGCGCGTGATGGCCTCCAGCGTCGAGACGAAGACCGCATCCGGGATCCGGCCGCACAGATCGTCCAGCGAGACCAGCCCGACCAGGTGCTCGCGGCGGTCGAGCACCGGCAAGCGGCGGACCCGCTTCCTCCGCATGATCTCCGCGGCCGCCTCACCGTCCTGGTCGGCGAAGCAGCAGGCGGCCCCGGCGGTCATGACGTCGTAGACGTGCAGGCTGTCGGGATCGAGGGCATCGGCGACGCTCCGGCAGACGATGTCGCGGTCGGTGATCACGCCGAGCAGCTTGCCGTTCTCGCCCACCGGCAGGCACCCGACGTTCAGCCCGCGCATCCTGCGCGCCGCCTCGCGGACGGGCAGCGAGGGATGCACCCACGCGACCCGGGGGGACATCACGGCCTGGACGTTCATGGCAACCTCCTTCGCGGGACGGCGCGGATCCTCCACCTCCGCGCCGTCCCGCGCCTTGAGCCATGTCAACGAGCGGAGCGGCGATCGTGGCCCCTGCTGCCACGCCGAGCAGGGGGGCGTGGCGCGTGCGGCGAACACGCGGTCGGCCGTTGCGACGCCCGTCCGAGGGCGGCAGAGTGCCGCCGCGCCTTGCAGCCCCGAGGGAAAAGCCGATGTCCAGCGTCGATCCGTTCGCCAAGTTCGCCACCTGGTTCGCGGAGGCGGAAGCGAGCGAGCCCAAAGACCCGAACGCCATGACCGTGGTGACCGCGACGCCGGACGGAAAGCCGTCGGCCCGCACCATCCTGCTCAAGGGCATCGATCCGCGCGGCTTCGTCTTCTACACCAACAAGGAAAGCCGGAAGGCCGGCGAGCTTGCGGCCAATCCGCAGGTGTTCCTGCTGTTCTACTGGAAGTCGCTGGGCCGCCAGGTCCGGATCGAGGGCAAGGTCGAGTCCGTCACCGACGCCGAGGCCGACGCCTACTACGCGAGCCGCCCCCGCATCTCCCGCCTGGGCGCCTGGGCGTCCCAGCAATCCCGCCCGCTCGATGCGCGCGCCACCTTGGAACGCCGGCTGGCGGAATACGAGGCCGAGTTCTCCGGCGACGACATCCCCCGTCCGGCGTACTGGTCCGGCTACCGCGTGCTGCCGGAGTATTTCGAGTTCTGGCAGGACATGCCGTTCCGCCTGCACGACCGCGCCACCTTCCGCCGCGATGCCGACGGAGGCTGGGTGGAAGGCAAGCTGTACCCATAGGCCGCGGATGCCGGACGAGCCCGCCGCGGACGCGACGGACCCGCCCCGACTGGGCGGACTCCCACCTGGGCAACGGGCGACCGCCGCACTCCTGCAGCGGCTGGCGGACGGGGCCGATCCGATCGAGACCCACATCTCCGTCGTGTTCGTGGGCGCCGACACGGTGTGGAAGCTGAAGAAGGCCGTGAAGCTGGCCTTCCTCGACTTCACCCGCCCCGAGGACCGCCGCCGCTTCGCCGACCGTGAGCTGGCGCTGAACGCGCCGGCGGCGCCCGGCCTGTACCGCGACGTGGTCCCGGTGCTGCGCCGCCCCGACGGCACGCTGGCGTTGGGACACCCCGGCGCCGGCCCGCCGGACGCGACCGAGGGCATCCCGGTCGACTGGGTGCTGCGCATGGCGCGCGTCCCGGCCGACGATTTCCTCGACGTCCGCGCGGCGCGGGGTCTGCTCGATGCGGCGACGCTCGATGGCGTCGCGGATGCGGTGGTCGCCTATCACGCCGCCCTGCCGCCGATCCGCGGCGTGCCGCCCGACATGCACGCGATCGCCCGTGGCAACGTCCGGTCCGCGCGGGAGGCGGGACTGCCGGAGGCGGACGTCGCGGCCTGGGAGACGGGCATCCTGGCCGCGCTCGATGCGATGCGCCCCTGGATGACGGCCCGCGCCGAGGCCGGGTTCGTCCGCCGGTGCCATGGCGATCTGCACCTCGGCAACCTGTGTCTGTGGCAAGGCCGTCCGGTGCCGTTCGACGCGCTCGAGTTCGACGAGGCGATGGCGACGATCGACCTCGCCTATGACCGCGCGTTCCTGCTGATGGACCTCGATTGCCGCGTGGACCGCGCCGCGGCGAACCGGGTGATGAACCGCATCGTCGGCGGCACCGGCGACGTGGACATGCTGCGCGGATTGCCGGCGTTCCTGTCGCTGCGGGCCATGGTGCGCGCGCATGTGGAGCAGCGGCGCCGGAAGGACGCGGCCGCGGATTACCTCGCCGCCGCGCGCGCCGCGCTGCAGCCGGGTCCGGTGGGGATCGTGGCCATCGGCGGGCTGCCGGGCACGGGCAAGTCCACCCTCGCCCGCAGCCTGGCGCCGGAGCTGGGCGTCGCGCCCGGCGCGCTGATCCTGCGCAGCGACGAGATCCGCAAGCGGCGCTTCGGCGTGCCGCCGGAGCAGCGCCTGCCGCCCGACGCCTATGCCGAG
This sequence comes from Rhodospirillales bacterium 69-11, assembly GCA_001898425.1. Classification (GTDB taxonomy): domain Bacteria; phylum Pseudomonadota; class Alphaproteobacteria; order Acetobacterales; family Acetobacteraceae; genus Rhodopila. Next base: position 91,519 of record MKTV01000049.1, on the reverse strand, counting down.
ACGGTCAGCACGGCGGTGATCGGCGAGCTCGCGGCCGGGGCGGAGATCGCGGCGCGCGCGGGACATGCGGTGATCGCCGACGCCACCTTCCTCGACCCGGCGCATCGGGCGGCGATCGCGGCCGCGGCGGCGCGGGCCGGCGTGCCGTTCCTCGGCCTGTGGCTGCAAGCGCCGCTGCCGGTGCTGGAAGCGCGCATCGCCGCGCGGCGGGGCGACGCGTCGGATGCCACGGTTGCCGTGCTGCACGCGGCCGCGGCGCGGGATCCCGGCGCCGGCACGTGGCAGGCGATCGACGCCACCGACCCGCTCGCGCCCGCCCGCCGCGCCGTTCAGAACTGGAAGTAGAGGAACTCCCGCGTGCCGCCCAGCGAGAGCAGGGCGACCATGCCCAGCGCCCCGACCGCCAGCGCCCACGGCGCGGTCGGACGCCAGCGCAGCCATGCCGGCCCGCCGGGACGCACGGTGTCCAGCGCCGGGTCGAAGCGCACGAAGATCTGCTGCGTGTTCGGCAGCCCCCAGACGATCGCGTAGAGCGCGGCCAGCCACAGCACCTGGCGCATCACCGCCGAACCCTCGTGCCATTCGGCCGGACGGGCGATGCCGTGCAGCAGGGCGCCCGCGCCCTCCGCCCACGACGCCGGCAGCGGCAGCGCGGCCGGGGCGTCCAGCCACGATGCGGGGAGCGGCAGCGCGGGACCGATGCCGTGCAGCCCGGACAGGCCCGCCAGCATCGCGAGCGCCGCGTCCACCGACGGCGCGCGGAAGAACACCGCCGCCACCAGCACGCAGAGATAGGTCAGGGCCACGCGCCAGAGGCGGCCGAACGGGCCCGGCTCCGCCCTGGCGGGGCGGAACAGCCCCCAGAGACGGGCGATGGTCAGCCAGGTCGCGTGCAGAAGGCCGAACACGAGGAACTGCGCCCCGCTGCCGTGCCAGATGCCCGCGAGCCCGATCGTGACGAACACCGGCACCAGGATCATGGAGCCGAAGCCCCGCAGCGTGACCTGCGCCGCGCGGTCCACCGGCAACCGCCGCGCCCGGCGCCGGCGCATCGCCCACAAGGTCAGCGGGTCGTGCAGGTAGCGCGTGAGATAGCGCGTCAGCGTCATGTGCCAGCGCTGCCAGTATGCGATCACGCTCTGCGCCTTGTACGGGCTGTCGAAATTCAGCGGGAACCGCACATTGGCCATGCGCGCGAGGCCGATCGCCATGTCGGAGTAGCCCGAGAAGTCGAAATAGAGCTGCAGCGAGTAGCTGAGCGTCGCATTCCACGCGGCGAACAGCGGCAACGCCTCCGGATGCGCGAACGCCTCCGCCACGCCGGTCGCGGTGGGATCGGCCAACACGGTCTTCTTGAGCAGCCCCACGATGAAGATCGACGCGCCGAGTGCGAGGTTGCCCGGCGCGAACCGGTACGTCGCAGGGTCGGCGAACTGCGGCATGATCTCCCGGTGATGCAGGATCGGACCGGCGATCAGGTGCGGGAAGAACGTCACGAACACCGCGTAGCGCACGGCCGACCGGTCATGCGGCTCGCCGTCGCGCACGTCGAGCAGGTAGCCGATCTGCGTGAAGGTGAAGAAGGAGATGCCCAGGGGCAGCGCGATCGAGGGCGGCGCGACCCCGAGGCCGACCCAGTCATCCAGCAGGGAGATGAGCCAGGCCAGGTATTTGCAGTAGGCGAGCGCCGCCAGGTTGATCCCGATCCCCGCCCAGAGCACGACGCGCTGCAGCCTGCGTTCGCGCGTGGCCTCCAGCAGCCGCGCCACGCCGTGGTTGAGCAGGAGCGAGCCCAACAGGAGCGGCACGAACCGCGGCTCGAACCAGCCGTAGAACACGAGGGAGGCGATGACGAGCCAGGCGCAGGCCCAGGACTGCCCCAGGCGGGCGGCGCCGAAGAACCCCGCCAGCGCGGCCGGAAGGAAACCGAACAGGAAGATCGGGTCGGTGAACAGCACGCCCGCAGCATCGCAGCCGGCCATGAATCTTCCGTTTCCCCGGCCCCCTCCCCGATCGCTCTTCCCAAATCGGAGCGGCCGGACCATGTTGCTCGCCAGAATCGCAAGCCTGCCCTGCGCACTCCAGAGGACTGACCGATGGCGATCCGCAAGCTGCTCCTCCCGCTGACCGGCACCGCGGCCGGAGAGGCTGCCCTGGCCACCGCGCTGACCGTCGCGCGGCACTGGAACGCGCACGTCACCGCGCTGCACGTGCGCGTCGACAGCCGCGACGTGGCGCCGCTGGCGGGCGAAGGCCTGTCCGGCGCGATGATCGAGGAGATGATGTCGGCGACCGAGAAGGAGAGCAGCGACCGCGCCTATGCCGTGCGTGCGATGTTCGAGCGCTTCGTCGCGCAGCACCAGGTCGTGGTCCAGGAGGCCCATCCGAACCTGGATCACGCCACGGCGCATTTCGCCTCGGTCACCGGCCGGGAGGAGGACATCGTCGCCCAGCAGGCGCGCCTCGCCGACCTGACGGTGGTGCCGCATCCCGAGGCGGACGAGGACGTCTCCTCCTCCGACGCGCTGCACGCGGTGCTATTCGATTCCGGCCGCCCCGTGCTGATCTCCCCCCAGGTGCCGACCCAGAGCGTCGGCACCCGCATCTGCATCGCCTGGAACGGCACGGCGGAATCGGCGTCCTCCGTCCAGGCCGCGCTGCCCTGGATGCAGCGGGCGCAGGCGGTGCGCATCCTCTCGGCCGAGGGCTACCAGCGCCGCGGCCCCGGCGCGCCCGACCTTGCCGCCTATCTCGCGCTGCACGGCGTGCATGCGGACATCGCCATGTTCCACTCGCAGGGGTCGGTCGGCGCCGGACTGCTCTCCGCCGCGGCCGAGTTCGGCTGCGACCTGCTGTCGATGGGCGCCTACTCGCACTCCCGCCTGCGCCAGCTCATCCTGGGCGGCGTGACGCGCCACGTGCTGGAGCACGCGACCCTGCCGGTGATGATGAACCGCTGAGCCGGTGGCGGATGCCGGGCCGGTGCCGGAGACCGACCGGGTCCGTGAGGCGCTCAGGGTCTATGTGAAGCTGCTGCGCGCCGGCAAGTCGGTGCTGGCGCGGCTGGAACCGGGACTGAGCGCGGAGGGCTTGACCGCGACACAGTTCGGCGTGCTCGAGGCCATCCTGCACAAGGGCCCGCTCACGCAGCGCGAGCTGCTGCGCAAGGTGCTGACCAGCCCCGGCAACATGACCGACGTGGTGGACAAGCTCGCCCGCCGCGGCCTGGTATCGCGCGCACGCAGCGCCGCCGACCGGCGCGCCGTGACGGTCGACCTCACCGCCGAGGGCCGCGCGCTGATCGAAGCGCTGTTCCCCCGGCACGCCCGCGACATCGCCGCCACCATGGACACCCTCACCCATTCCGAACTCCAGGAGCTCGGTCGGCTCCTCCGCAAGCTGGGCGGCGCCGCGGGCCCCGCGCTTGCCGACCCGTCATCGGACGGTCACGATCGGACCTGATCGGCACGTAAGTCCGGTTCGGGAGGTCTGGTTGATCGACGTGCGTCCCTTCGACACGCTGGGCGGCTTCCAGAACGGCTGGCTGGCGGCACGCCACCATTTCAGCTTCGGCGCCTACCGCGAGGCGGCGCGCATGGGATTCGGCCCCCTCTGCGTCTGGAACGACGACGAGATCGCCCCCGGCAAGGGCTTCGACCCGCACCCGCACGCGGACATGGAGATCGTCACCTATGTCCGGCAGGGCGCGATCACCCACCGCGACAGCCTGGGCAACGAGGGCCGCACCGAGGCTGGGGACGTGCAGGTGATGCATGCCGGGACCGGGGTCGTCCACGCCGAGTACAACCTGGAGCACGAGACCACCCGCCTGTTCCAGATCTGGATCCGGCCGGACCGCACCGGCGTCGCGCCCGGTTGGGCGACGCGCCGCTTCCCACGCGGCAGCGGCGTGGCCGTGCTGGCGAGTGGACGGGTCGACGACGCGGTTTCCGGTGCCTTGCCCTTGCACGCCGACGCCCAGCTGCGCGCAGGCGTGCTGCGGGCCGGCGAAACCCTGCATCTGCCGCTGGCGACGGGGCGAGGCTGCTATCTGGTGCCCGCCACGGGCAGCGTGACGGTCAACGGCATCCCCATCGGGCCGCGCGACGGCGCCGCGATCCAAGACGAGCCGGAGCTGGTGATCACCGCAACCAAGCAGGCGGACCTGGTCGCGGTCGAGGTCGCGCTGTAGGGACTGCGCGAGGATCAATCCCGCGGCGGGACGGAGCGCGGCGCCGGTCGCCTCCTCCCCGTCATGGCCGTCCGTCGAGCCGGCCATCCCCGCTCGCACCCTGCCGCGGTCCTCGGCGAGCCCTTCGCCCCCTCCCCGTCATGGCCGGCCCTCGAGCCGGCCACCCCCGCCCGCACCCTGCCGCGGCCCTCGGCGAGCCCTTCGCCCCCCTCGCAAGGGCATGCCCCGAGACCACGCCCTCACGCCGGCACTACACCGGCGGGCGCTTGTCCGCCCAAGGCCGCGCCTGCTCGAACGCGGCCGAGGCCTGCAGCACGCCGAGATCGTCGAACCGCTTGCCCACGATCTGCAGCCCGACCGGCAGGCCCGCCGGAGTGAACCCGCAGGGGACGCTCGCCGCCGGATTGCCGGAGTGGTTGAACGGATAGGAGAACTCCGCCCACATCAGCCAGTCCCACGGGTGCTGCGGCCAGTGCTCCGGTTGCAGGCGCTCCGCCGGGAAGGCCGCGACGCTGACGGCGGGGGTCAGCAGGAAATCCCATTCCTCTAAGAAGTCGTGGATCTGCCCGATCCAGGCGAACTTCCGCTCCCGCGCCGTGGTGAAGTCGCGCGCGGACAGGGTGAGCCCCTCCTTGATCAGTGCGACCAGGCCGGGATCCATCTGGGCCTCCCACTCCGGCAGGTAGCGGGCGCGGGCGACATAGGCGCAGGGCCACAGGACGCGCTCGATCTCCGGGCCGAGGGGACCCCAGGCGGGCGTGACCTGCTCGACGGTCGCGCCCATCTCGACGAAGGCCTGCACCGCCTTCTCGACCAGCGCAGCCACCTCGGGATCGACGCGCGCATGGCCGAGATCGGGCGAGTACGCGATCCGCACCCCCTTCATGTCGCGCTTCAGGTTGGCGGCGTAGTCCGTCGGGTCGGCGGGCAACGAGGCCGCGTCCCACGGATGCGGGCCGGCCATCGCCTGAAGCATGAGCGCGGCGTCGGCGACGGTGCGGGTCATCGGGCCGATATGCGTCGCGTAGTCGTTGTTCGACATCGGCCAGATCGGCACGCGCCCGAACGTCGCCTTCAGCCCGTAGATGCCGCAGAAATGCGACGGCATGCGGATCGAGCCCGCACCGTCCGACCCGAGATGCAGCGGGCCATAACCGGCCGCCGCGGCGGCCCCGGCGCCGGCCGAGGACGCGCCGGCGTTGTAGCCCAGCTTCCACGGGTTGCTGGTGATGCCGCTGAGCGGGCTCTGGCTCACGCCCTTCCAGCCGAACTCGGGCGAGGTGGTCTTCGCCACCGTCACCGTTCCCGCCGCATGCAGCCGCGCGATCGACGGCGTGTCCTGTTCGGGCACGTTCCCCTTCATGATGCGCGAGCCGTGTTCGGTGACGATGCCCTTGGTGGGATGCAGGTCCTTCAGCGTGACCGGAATGCCGGTCAGCGGGCCGGCCGCCTCACCCTTCTGGAAGATCGCCTCGGCCGCACGCGCCTGCTGCAGCGCGAGGTCCGTGGTCAGCATGGTGGTGGCGTTGAGCCGCGGCTCCTGGGTTTCGATGTGGCGCAGGATCGCCTTGGCGACCTCCACCGGAGAGAGCGCTTTCCGCCGATAGAGGGCGGCCAGTTCGGTGGCCGGAAGGAAGCCGAGATCGATATCCTGCAACGGAGCCTCGTCGATGCCGTGAAGACGCGCCGGCATCGTGAGCGACCGCGCCGCCATCGACAAGGCGTGGCCGCGCTCGCCGGCGCACTGTGCGACACTGCGCCCTCTCCCGGCGGCCGTGACACGGTGACACCATCCGCACCGCCGCGCACGGATCAGCCGCGGACGCCCACCGCCTCGTCGAGGTGCGGCACGTACGCGCCGCCATGCGGGGCCGCGCGGTCGACGCCGGCGGGATGGAAGCGCGTGCCGGACCAGCCGGCCATCTCCTCATACGTGCGATACTTCTCGAGGATCGCAGCCTGCGCCGCTTCCATCAGCTGCGCCGCCTCCTCGGGGCGCGTCTGCATCAGGCTGCGGTAGCGCATCTCGTTGCCGGCATAGTCCTTGAACGGGCGCGACGGCCGCGGGCTGTCGAGCACGAAGGGGTTGGCGCCCACCTCACGCAACCTCGGATCGTAGCGGAATAGCGGCCAATAGCCCGTCGCAACGGCAAGGTCCTGCTGGCTCAGCCCCTTCTGCATGTCGATCCCGTGCGCGATGCAATGCGAGTAGGCCAGGATGATGGACGGGCCGGCATAGGCCTCCGCCTCGCGGAACGCCTGCAGGGTCTGCTGCGGATTGGCGCCCATCGCGACCTGCGCGACATAGACGTTGCCGTAGGCGATGGCCTGCAAGGCGAGGTCCTTGCGCGCAACCCGCTTGCCCGCGGCGGCGAACTTGGCGACGGCCCCGAGTGGCGTGGCCTTCGACGCCTGGCCGCCGGTGTTGGAATAGACTTCGGTGTCGAGCACCAGGACGTTCACGTCGCGCGCGCTCGCCAGCACGTGGTCGAGCCCGCCATAGCCGATGTCGTAGGCCCAGCCGTCGCCGCCGACGATCCAGACACTGCGGCGCACGAGGTGCTCGACCACCGACAGCAGGTCCCTCGCCGCCGGGACGTCCGGATGCGCGCGCAGCCGCCCGACCAGGGCCGCGACGCGGGCACGCTGGGCGCGGATGTCGGACTCGCGCACCTGCGGCGCGGCGAGGATCGCGGCCACGAGATCCTCCCCCACCATCGGCGCCAGGGCCTGCGCCAGGGTGCGCGCGAGCGCCACGTGCTGGTCCGCGGCGAGGCGGAAGCCCAGCCCGAATTCCGCATTGTCCTCGAACAGCGAGTTGGACCAGGCGGGCCCGCGGCCTTCCTTGTTGGCCGACCAGGGCGTGACGGGAAGGTTGCCGCCGTAGATGGAGGAGCAGCCGGTCGCGTTCGCCACCTGCAGCCGGTCGCCGAACAGTTGCGACAGCAACTTCAGGTAGGGCGTCTCGCCGCAGCCGGCGCAGGCACCGGAGTAGGTGAACAGCGGCTCGAGGAACTGCACCCCGCGCACGTTCGCGAAGTCGACGCGGGCGCGGTCGTTCACCGGCAGGGTCGCGAAGAACGCCTGGTCGGCGCGCGCCGGCGCGAGCAGCGGCTGCTTGTCCTCCATCGTCAGCGCCTTGTGCGCGGTGGCGGCGTCGATGGCGGTGTCGACCGCGGGACACGCCTCGACGCAGAGGCCGCAGCCGGTGCAATCCTCGAGCGAGAACTGCAAGGTGAACCGCACGTCGGGGAAGCCGCGCGTGTTGATTGGAGCGGACCGGAAGCCGCCGGGTGCGCGGTCGAGCTGGGCGGCATCGAAGTAGCGCGCCTGGATCACGCCGTGCGGGCACACGAAGCTGCACTGGCCGCACTGGATGCACAGGTCCTCGTGCCAGAGCGGCACCGTCTCCGCGATGTTGCGCTTTTCCCAGGCGGCGGTGCCGACCGGCCACGTGCCGTCGACCGGCAGGCGGCTCACCGGGATCTCGTCGCCGCGGCCTTCCAGCATCAGGGCCGTCACCGTCCGCACGAAATCCGGCGCATCGGCGGAGACGGGCGGCTGCCGCTCCCAGTCGCTCGTGACGGCGGTGGGGACGCGCACCTCGAACAGGCGATCGAGCGTGTCGTCCACCGCCTGGAAATTGCGCGCCACCACCTCGGCGCCGCGCTTGCCGTAGGTCTTCTCGATCGCGTGCTTGATCTCGGCGATCGCGCGCTCCCGCGGCAGCACGCCGGACAGCGCGAAGAAGCAGGTCTGCAACACCGTGTTGGTGCGGCCGCGCAGCCCGACCTCGGTGGCGACGCGCGAAGCGTCGATCACGAACACCTTCAGGCCCAGCGTGATGATCCGCTGCTGCATGGCGCGCGGCAGGTGATCCCACACCTCCTCCGGACCGTACGGGCTGTTCAGCAGCAGGGTCGCGCCGGGTGCCGCGAGCCGCAGCATGTCGTGCCGCTCCACGAACTGGAACTGATGCACGGCGACGAAGCTCGCCTGCTGGATCAGATAGGGCGCGCGGATGGGCTGCTTGCCGAAGCGCAGATGCGAGATGGTCTGCGCGCCCGATTTGTGGCTGTCGTAGACGAAGTAGCCCTGTGCGTGCAGCCCGGCATCCTCGGCGATGATCTTCACCGTGTTCTTGTTGGCGCCCACGGTTCCGTCCGCGCCCAGGCCGTAGAACACCGCACAGACCGTCTCGGGCGGCTCGATGCGGAAATCCGCGTCGGGCACGAGGCTCGTGTGGCTCACGTCATCGGTGATGCCGACGGTGAAGCCGTTGCGCGGGGCGGTCCCGTCGAGCTCGTCGAACACCGCCTTCACCAGCGCGGGGGAGAAATCCTTGGAGGACAGGCCGTAGCGCCCGCCGATCACCCCCGGCATGGCGCGGCGCCGGCCGGCCACCACGGATTGGGCGAGCGTGGTTACCACGTCGAGGTACAGCGGCTCACCCGGCGCGCCCGCTTCCTTGCACTGCTCCAGCACGGCGATGGTGCGCACGGAGCGCGGCAGGGCGGCGAGGAACGCCTCTCCGGCAAACGGGCGCATCAGCCGCACGCGCAGCACGCCGACACGCTCCCCGCGCGCCCGCAGCGCCGCGGCCGTGACGGCGGCGGTCTCGGCGCCCGACCCCATCAGCACGATCACGCGTTCGGCGTCGTCCGGGCCTTCGTAGTCGAACAGGTGATACTGCCGGCCGGTGAGCGCGGCGAACCGGTCCATCTGCTGCTGCACGATGTCGGGGAACGCCACGTAGAACGGGTTCACTGTTTCCCGCGCCTGGAAGAACGTGTCGGGGTTGTGGGCCGTGCCGCGCACCACCGGCCGCTCCGGATTCAGGGCGCGGGCGCGATGGGCGTGCACCAACCCGTCGTCGATCATGGCGCGGATCTGCGCATCCGACAGCAGCGAGAGCGTGTTGACCTCGTGCGAGACGCGGAACCCGTCGAAGAAGTGCAGCACCGGCACGCGGCCGGCGAGCGTCGCGGCCTGGGCGATCAGGGCCGCGTCATGCGCCTCCTGCACGTTGGCCGACGCGAGCAGGGCGAAGCCGGTGCTCCGCGCGGCCATGACGTCGGAGTGGTCGCCGAAGATCGACAGGGCCTGGGTGGCGACCGCGCGCGCCGCCACGTGAAAGACGGTCGGCGTGAGCTCGCCCGCGATCTTGAACATGTTGGGCAGCATCAGCAGCAGGCCCTGGGAGGCCGTAAAGGTCGTGGTGAGCGCGCCGGATTGCAGCGCGCCATGCACGGTACCGGCGGCACCGCCCTCGCTCTGCATCTCCTGCACCACGGGCACGTTGCCCCAGATGTTCCGCACGCCTTGCGCGGCCCACTCGTCCGCCAATTCCGCCATGGTGGAGGAGGGTGTGATGGGGAAGATGGCGCAGACTTCGTTCACCCGGTACGCGACATGCGCGACCGCGGTGTTGCCGTCCATCGTGGCATGCAGGTCGGTCATCGGGGAGTTCCGGGAGGAGCGGGTTCGAGGAGGGTCGGGGCGGCGAGAACAAGCGCGCTCATGGCGGGTCCACCAGGTCGGCCTCCAGCGCCATCTGGATGGCGTGGCACGGGCACTGCTCGAAGCATGTCGCGCAACCGGTGCACAGCGTCGTGTCCAGCCGGTAGCCCAAGCCGGGCCCGAGCTTCGCGATCGCCTGCTCGGGACAGGCGGCGAAGCAGTTGTCGCACTCGTAGCAGACGCCGCAGGACAGGCAGCGCTTCGCCTCCCGCTGCGCCTCCCGCTCCGAGAAGCCCGCGAGCACCTCCCCGAACCCGCTCAGCCGCTCCGTGTCCGCAAGCCGCCGCTGCGCGCCGGGATCCACGTCGCTGAACACCGGCAGATGCAGCTTCGTGGAGTCCGCGCGCTCCGGCCGCGGAGGGACGACGTATTCGGCACCGCGCAGCCAGGCATCGATATGCCGGGCCGCCCGCTTCCCATGTCCGACCGCCACCGTCACCGTCCGTTCGCTCGGCACCATGTCGCCGCCGGCGAAGATCCCCGCGTGCCCGGTCATCATGGCGCCGTCGACTACCACCGTCCCGTCCGGACGCGGTGCGATGCCGGGAACGTTGCGCAGGAAACCACTATCCGTCTGCTGGCCCAGCGCCAGCACGACGCTGTCCGCCTCCAGCGTGTCGAATTCGCCGGTCGGCTGCGGACGGCCATGCTCGTCCAGCCGCATGCGCTCCACGGTCAGGGACGGGCCGACGATCTCCTTGATCGTGGTGAGCCAGCGGATCTTGACGCCTTCCTCGATCGCCTCGTCCGCCTCGAAGCTGTGCGCCGGCATGTGGTCGCGGTCGCGGCGGTAGACGATCAACGCCTCGTCGGCCCCGAGCCGCCGCGCGGTGCGGGCGGCGTCCATGGCGGTGTTGCCGCCGCCATACACGACGACACGGCGGCCGAGTTGCGGGCGCCCGCCGGTGCCGGCTTCACGCAGCATGCTCACCGCATCCAGCACGCGCGCCGCATCGCGCGCCGGGATCGCGGCGTGCTGCGCCACATGCGCGCCGATCGCCACGAACACGGCATCGAACGCACCCGCGTCCTTCTCGGCCAACACGTCGGTGACGGGGTGGTTCAGGACGATGCGCACGCCCAGCTGTTCGATCCGCGCGATCTCCGCGGCGAGTTCCGCACGCGGCAGGCGATAGGCGGGGATGCCGAACTGCAGCATGCCACCGGCGACCGGCCCTGCCTCGTGGATTTCCACCGCATGGCCCAGTCGCGCGAGGTGGTAGGCGCAGGACAGGCCGGACGGGCCGGCGCCCACGACCAGCACGCGCCGGCCGGACGCTGCGGCGGGCGCAGGGTAGTCCCAGCGTTCCGCCTTCGCCCTGTCGCCGAGGAAGCGTTCGACCGCATGGATCGTGACGGACGCATCCATCTCGCCGCGGTTGCAGGCGGATTCGCACGGGTGATAGCAGACGCGGCCATGGGTCGCGGGCAGCGGGTTGTCGGCGACCAGCACCTCCCACGCGCGGCGGAACTCCCCGGCCTGCGCGAGCGCGAGCCAGGCCTGGATGTCCTCCCCGGCCGGGCAGGCGGCGTTGCAGGGCGGCAGCAGGTTCTCCCAGATCGGGCGGCGTACCCGGAACGGGCCGGTGCCGCCGTCGCGGGCCGGTGCGACGACCGGGGTCAGATCAGGGGCATGCGTCATGCTGGGCCCTCCTGCGCCGACACGGCCGGCGATGCGGGTTGGGTGCGCTGTGCCGGGTTCGTCCCCGGAAGCCCCGCTGAATGGGCCGCAGGAAAGGCGCGGCGGGCGGCGCGGTCATTGATCCTGATCAATCAACTCGCGCGGTTAAGTTTCCGTTGACCTGAATCAACGTATGACACGCACATGCCGCGCATGCTGGACCGATGTCGAACCGCATCATCACGCTGACCCTCAATCCGGCGATCGACCTGGCCTGTTCGGCGGAGTCGGTGCGCCCGACCCACAAGATCCGCACGGGGGAGGAGCATATCGATCCCGGCGGCGGCGGCATCAACGTCGCCCGCGTCCTGCATGCGCTCGGCGCCGACACGCTGGCCGTCATCCTGGCCGGCGGCGTCACCGGCGCGCTGATCGAGGATCTGCTGAACGAGGCCGGCGTGCCGCATCGCACCGTGCGCATGCGCGGCCGCACGCGCATCTCGTTCAACGTGTTCGACCGGACCGCCGGCGTCGAATACCGCTTCGTGCCGGAGGGTCCGACGGCGGAACCGCACGACTGGCAGGCGACGCTGGACCTGCTGCACCGCCTGCAGGGCGACTGGGTGGTGGCCAGCGGCAGCCTGGAGCATGGCATGCCGCCCGACATCTACGCCCAGGTAGCGCGGCTCGCGCGCAGCCGGGGACAGCGCGTGGCGGTGGACACGTCCGGCACGCCGCTCGCGCTCGCACTGGATGCGGGGCTCGACGTGATCAAGCCAAGCCTGGGCGAATTCGAGGCGCTGGTCGGGCGCAAGCTGCCGACGGAGACGGCGCAGGAACAGGCGGCGCTCGAGCTCATCCATGCGGGGCGAGCCCAGGCCGTGGCGGTCAGCAAGGGGGAGGAGGGTGCTTTCCTCGCCTCGGCGCGAGGCGTCGTGCACATGCCGGCCGTGCCGGTGCCGTTCCGCAGCGCGGTCGGCGCGGGGGACAGTTTCCTGGCCGCGCTCGTCCTCTCGCTCGCGCAGGGCAAGTCGGACCGCGCAGCGTTGGCCTGGGCCGTTGCGGCCGGCACCGCCGCGGTGGTCTGCGCAGGCACGGCCCGCGTGACCCGCGTGGAGGTTGAGGCGCAGCTTCGTCGCCTCGCGGAACGCGCCGATATCGGCGAATGACCCCGATCGGAGGAGATGCGCCGATGATCCCGCACGGGCGATGACGACGCCCTTTGACTCCGCCGCGTATTGGGAGCGGCGCTATGGCGCGGGCGGCACATCGGGCACCGGGTCCGAAGGCCGGCTCGCCGGCTTCAAGGCGGGGTTCGTCAACGCGTTCATGCGCCACAATGGTGTCGCGTCCTTGCTCGATCTCGGCTGCGGGGACGGCCGGCAGGCGGCGCTGCTCGATGTCGCGAACTATGTCGGGGTCGACGTCTCCCCCACCACGATCGCACGCTGCCGGCGTCGGTTCGCCGGCGATCCGCGACGCAGGTTCCAGCTTGCCGACGCGCCGCTGCAACCGGCGGAGCTCGCGCTGTCGATGGACATCCTGTTCCACCTCGTCGAGGACACGGTGTTCGACACCTATCTCGACCGGCTCTTCGGCAGCGCCACGCGCTATGTGCTGGTCTATGCGAGCAACGTGGACCTCGCCTGGCCCGTGCCGCATGTGCGGCATCGCGCCTTCACGCCACTCGTTGCCGCCCGCTTTCCGGACTGGCGCCTCGCCGCCCACATCCCCAACCTGTTCCCGTATGATCCCGCTCGGCCGGACGAAACATCCTTTGCGGACTTCTTCGTCTACACCCGGCCGGGGGAGCGCTGCGTGCTGGAGATCCCGCCCGCCTGACGCGCCCCCTCCAGCAGGGGAGCATGAATGACGGATCGTCCGACCGCCGACCGCGACCCGCGCCCCGAACGGCTGCTCGCGCTGCTGCAGTTGCTGCGCCAGCACCGCCGCCCCGTCGCAGCGGAGAGCCTGGCTGCGCGTCTGCGCGTCAGCCGGCGTACGCTGTATCGCGACATCGCGGCGCTGCGCGGTCAGGGTGCGCCGATCGAGGGCGAAGCGGGCATCGGCTATCTGCTGCGCCCCGGCTTTCTGCTGCCGCCGCTGATGTTCTCCGAGGAAGAGGTGGAGGCGCTCGTCCTCGGCACCCGCTGGGTGGCGCAGCAGGGCGATGCGCGCCTCGCCGCCGCGGCCCGCAGCGCCCAGGCGCGGATAGCGGCGGTGCTGCCCGGCGCGTTGCGCGATGCGGCCGAGACGACTGCGCTGCTGGTGCCGCCGCGCGACATGGCCCCCGCCTGGGCGCTGCCGCCCTTGCGGGAGGCGATCCGCCGGGAACGCACCATGACGCTGCAATACCGGACCCTCGAAGGCGAGGACAGCCGGCGCACCGTGTGGCCGCTCGCGGTCGGCTTCTTCGGTAGCGCGCAGGTTCTGGTCGCGTGGTGCGAGTTGCGCCGCGACTTCCGGCACTTCCGCATCGACCGGATCGCAGCGCTCGAGGCGGGCGGGCGCATGCCGGAGCGCCGCGCGGCGCTGCTGCGGCGCTGGCGGGCGGAAACCGGCGTTCTGGCAACCGACGACTGCTGACAGGATCTGTCACCACCGCATCGCAGACTGGTCCCGTCATCAGTTCGGGAGAGTCCCATGTCCGGCTTCGGTCACATCCAGCTCTATGTCCGCGATCCCGCCACCTCCTCGCGCTTTTACGCCACGCTGCTGCAGCGCGAGCCTGTCGACGCCTCGCCAACCTTCGTCCTGTTCGTCGGCCATCCCAACGGCACCATGATCGGTCTCTGGCAGCGCGACGGGGTCGAACCCGCGGCGGCACCCTCCACCGGTGCGGCCGGGGAGCTCGGGTGGCGCACCGACTCTCCAGAGGAGGTCGAGATGCTGCACGCCGCATGGGCCGCGCAGGGCGTGACGATCGCGCAGCCCCCAACCGAGATGGATTTCGGCCGAACGTTCACCGCCCTCGATCCGGACGGCAACCGCCTGCGCGTATTCGCACTCCGCGGCTGATGGGCGAGCGGGCGCCGCCAATGAACCAGCGACGGCGCCCCGCAGACCTGGTGCGCGGCGGACCTGCGGAGTGCCACGGGTCCCGCCGCATGGTCCCGGACGACTACGCGGCCCGCGCCTCGGTGCGGAACGCCTCGAAGCTGCTGGGGATCCTCTGGATCGCCGCAACCGTCTCCCGCCGTACGGAAGCCGGCGTGCCGGGCGCGAAATCCACCGAGACCGTGTCGACGATGCCGCCGTAGCGCGTCTCGATCGCCGCCGCGAGGCCCTCGTACGGCGCACGCGCCACGAACAGGTCCAGCACGTCGTCCGGCACCTGCTTCGCCATCTCGCTCCATTTCCCCTGCTTCGACATCTCGGTCAGCTTGACGCCGAGATCGGTCACGCCGTGCAGGTCGAAGACGCCGCGATAGGCGGGGGTGGAGCCGTAGAACGCGACGCGATAGCGCGCGGCCTCCGCGGCCTTCTTGACCGCCGCCTCGTCAGGACCGGTCGCGATGAAGCCGCCGCCGCTGATCTCGCATTGCGCGAAGCTCTTGCCGACGGCGCCGAGTTCCGCTTCGAGCTGTGGGCGCACCACCTGCTCGAGATAGGCGCGCGTGGCGAAGCTGTGCAGCCGGACGCCGTCGGAGACGCGCGCCGCGGTCTTCAGCATCAGCGGCCCGACCGCCGCCATCGCGATCGGCGGCAGCGGCAGGCCCTGCTTGGGCGGGGAGAACTCGGGCGTCATCAGCGACAAGGTGTAGTGCTTGCCCTGGTAGTTCAGCTTCTCGCCATACTCCCAGCAGCGAAAGATCGCGCGCAGCGCCTCGACATACTCGCCCATTCGCGCGGCCGGCGCGATCCAGGGCACGCCGAAGCGACGCTCGTTGTGCGCCTTCACCTGGCTGCCGAGCCCGAGGACGAAACGCCCTTTCGAGTGGGTGTGCAGGTCCCACGCCTGCTGCGCGACGGTGGTCGGGCTGCGCGGGAAGGCGATCGCGACGGAGGTCACGAGCTGCACGCGTTCCGTCGCCAGCGCCGCGAAGGCGAGCGGCATGACCGGGTCGTGCTTCAGCTCGTGGCTCGAGACGCTGTCGAACCCGTCTTCCTCCGCCTGGCGCGCCGCCGGGCCGCAAGCGGTCCAGTCCTCGCACGGCAGGCTCATCGAAACGCGCATCCGCTTCTCCCCCGGTGTTTTCGTCCCGGCAATTTGCGGTCGTATCCCAGGTCTCGTAAAGCGGCAGAAGGCCCGTGGGAGGAAGCGCATGAGCAGGCTGGACGGCAAGACGATCCTCGTGACCGGCGCGAGCCGCGGCATCGGTGCCGCCGCCGCCGAAGCACTGGCCCGCGAGGGGGCCGCGGTCGTGCTGACCGCGCGCGATGGCAAGCTGGCCGGCGAGGTCGCGCAATCGATCACCACGGCCGGCGGACGCGCGACGGCGCAGGCCTGCGACGTGTCGGACTACGCGGCGGTGGAGGCGCTGGTCGCCGAGATCGAACGGCGCCATGGCCGCATCGACGCGCTGGTCAACAATGCCGGGGTGATCGAACCGATCGCGCGCATCGCCGACAGCGATCCTGCGGCCTGGGCGCGCAACATCCAGATCAACCTGGTGGGCGCCTATCACGCGATCCGCGCCGTGCTGCCGCGCATGGCCGCGGCGGGCGGTGGCCGCATCGTCAACGTGTCCTCCGGCGCCGCCATCCGCCCGCTCGAGGGCTGGAGCGCGTATTGCTCCGGCAAGGCGGGACTGCACATGCTGACCCGCGCCATCGCGCTGGAGACGGCGGAGCAGGGGATCCGCGTGTTCGGCTTCCAGCCGGGCACCACCGATACCGACATGCAGGTGCAGATCCGCGCGTCCCGCATGAACCCGATCAGCCAGATCCCGCGCGGCGACCTGATCCCTGTCGCGCAGCCGGCGCAGGCAATCGTCTATCTCTGCACGCCGGAGTCGGACGACCTCTCCGGCCAGGAGTTCAGCCTGCGCGACGAGGCGTTTCGCGGGCGCATCGGACTGGGGGGCGTGTGATGCCGGGACCGCTCGAAGGGATCAAGGTCATCGAGGTCGGCCAGGCGCTGGCCGGCCCCTATGCCGGGGTGGTGCTCGCGGACATGGGCGCCGACGTCATCAAGGTGGAGAAGCCGGATGGCGGTGACGACGCCCGCCTCTGGGGGCCTCCGTTCCATGAGGGCGACGCGGTGGGCTTCCACGCCAACAACCGCAACAAGCGCTCCGTCACGCTGGACATCAAGAACCCCGAGGACGTCGCCAAGCTGAAGACGCTGGTGGCGACGGCCGACGTGCTGATCCAGAACCTGCGGCCCGGCATCGTGGACCAGTTCGGCATCGGCCCCGACGCGCTGCGCGCCGTCAATCCGCGGCTGATCTACTGCTCCATCTGGGCGTTCGGCCATTCCGGCCCGCTGAAGATGGCGCCGGGCTTCGATCCGCTGCTGCAATGCTACGGCGCGGTCGTCACGCTGACCGGCCGGCCGGAGGATCCGCCCACCTTCTGCGCGCCGGCGATCAACGACTACGCCACCGGAATGTGGTGCGTCATCGGCGCGCTGGCCGCGCTGCAGCAACGCGCGCGCACCGGGGAGGGCTGCGTCGTCGACACGTCCCTGTTCGAAAGCGCGGTCGGCTGGGTGCAGACTCACCTCAACGCCTACCATGTGACGAAGAAGGTGCCAGAACGGCACGGCGCCGCCAGCGCGACGCTCGCGCCCTACCAGATCTTCGAGACCGCCGATCGCCCGCTCTGCATCGCGGCCGGCAACGACCGGCTGTTTGTGAAGCTCGCGCGGGCCATGGGCCATCCCGAATGGCTCGACGACCCGCGCATGGCGGACGGACGCAAGCGCGCCGCGAACCGTCAGGTGGTGGTGGACGCGATGCAGCCGGTGCTGCGCACCCGCTCGCGGCAGGAGTGGCTGGGCATCATCGGCGAGGCGGGGGTCCCCTGCGCGCCGGTCAACGACATCGCCGAACTCGCCGCGAGCGAGCAGATGGAGGCGATGGACGTGATGCGCACCCTGCCCGGCAGCGGGCTGACGATCGTCGGCCTGCCGATTTCCTTCGATCGCCAGCGCCCCCATCCCGTCACCGACTCCCCCAAGCTCGGCCAGCACAACGCCGAGGTGTTCGGAAGCCTTCCCGCCGAATGACGGGAACGGAGGGATCGCCTCTCGCGGAACGCCTCGGCGTCGCGCGCGGGGTGATCCTGCACGTGGACGACCTGGGCATGTGCCATGGCGGCAACCAGGCTTTCCTGGAGCTCGCCGCCGCCGGCCTGGTGACCACCGGCTCGGTCATGGTCCCCTGTCCCTGGTTCCGTGAGATCGCGGAGGCCGGCGCCGCGGACCCCAGGCTCGACCTCGGCGTGCACCTGACGCTCACCAGCGAGTGGGCCCATTACCGCTGGGCGCCGATCTCCACCACCAGCCGAGCCTCCGGCCTCATCGATGACGACGGCTTCTTCTGGCGCGACGTCGCCTCCCTCTGTCGACACATGGTGGTCGAGGCGGCGGAGGTCGAACTGCGCGCTCAGGTGGAGCGGGCTCTTGCCGCCGGGCTGCGGCCCACGCATTGCGATGCGCACATGGCGGCGGCGATGCTGCCTGAGCTGCTGCCATGCCATGTGGCGGTGGCCGAGGCCCATGGTCTCGTGCCCGTGCTGCCGCGCCGGATCCGCTTCGCGCCCGATCCGGCCGCCTATCAGGCGACGGTCGCCGCGTTGAAGCATCGCGGGCTGCCGGACAATTTCCGCGGCACGCTTGCCGTTCCGGCGGAGGAGACGCGCGCCGGCTATGAACGGATGATCGAGGGCTTGCCGAACGGCATCACCCATGTGGCGCTGCACTGCGCGGTCCCGGGCGATCTGGAGGCGATTTCGCCCCTGCACGCGCCGTGGCGGACGCGCGAATACGCGCTGCTCGCGGGCGGCGCCGTCGCGGGGTGGTGCGCCGCCGGCGGGATCGTATCGGTCGGGTACCGGGATATACAACAACTCTGGTTTCCGGCGACGAACACCGAGCGGAACGGGGGTTTGAAGCCACAGGGGCGTTATCGGTGACGGTCAGCACGAAGTTGTCATTGAATCGTTCTGGAACTTCCACTTCCATAAGGTTCTGTTCAGTCAACGCCTTCGCACCCGCGCCGGCGTAACCGGAGGTGAGCATGACGACGATGCGGAAGGAGTCCGACAGTCTCGGCGAGGTGGAGGTTCCCGCCGACCGGTTATGGGGCGCCCAGACCCAGCGCTCGCTCGAGCATTTCAGCATCGGCCACGACCTGATCCCGCGGCAGATGATCACGGCCTACGCGATCCTCAAGCGCAGCGCCGCCATCGCCAACCATGACGGCAAGCGGCTGCCCGACCAGCAGCACGCGCTGATCCTGCAGGTCTGCGACGAGATCATCGCCGGCCAGCACCACGACATGTTCCCGCTCCATGTCTGGATGACCGGAAGCGGCACCCAGTTCAACATGAACGTCAACGAGGTGGTCTCGAACCGCGCCTGCCAGATCGCCGGTTCGGAGCTGGGCAGCAAGCACCCGGTGCATCCCAACGACCACGTCAACATGTCGCAGTCGTCGAACGATTCGTTCCCGACCGCGATGAACATGGCCGCCGCCATCGAGACGAAGCAGCGCCTGCTGCCCGCGGCCGCCGCGCTGCGCGACGCGATCGCCGCCAAGGCCGAGGCGTGGAAGGACATCGTCAAGATCGGCCGCACCCACATGCAGGATGCGACCCCGCTGACCCTCGGCCAGGAATGGTCCGGTTATGCGGAGATGCTGACCGAGAATCTCGAACGCATCGAAGATTCCCTCCGCCACGTCTACCGCCTCGCGCTCGGTGGCACCGCCGTGGGCACCGGCATCAACGCCGCCCCCGGTTTCGCCGAAGCCGCGATCGCCGAGATCGCGCGGTACACGAAGCTGCCGTTCGAGCCGGCGCCGAACAAGTTCGCGGTGCAGGGCGCGCATGATGCGCTGGTGCAGCTCTCCGGCAGCCTGCGCACGCTTGCGGTGTCGCTCTACAAGATCGCCAACGACATCCGCCTGCTGTCGTGCGGGCCTCGCGCCGGCTTCGCGGAGCTGATCGTGCCGGCGAATGAGCCCGGCTCGTCGATCATGCCGGGCAAGGTCAATCCGACCCAGGCCGAGGCGCTGACCATGATCGCCGTGCAGGTGATGGCGAACGATGTCGCGGTCGGGTTCGGCGGCGCCGGCGGCTATCTCGAGATGAACGTCTACAAGCCGCTGATGATCTTCAACATCACGCACTCGCTGACGATCATGTCCGATGGCTGCACGAACTTCCGCAAATACATGATCGAGGGCACCGAACCCGACCGCAAGAAGATCGCGCAATACGTGGAGCGCTCGCTCATGCTGGTGACCGCGCTCGCGCCGGTGATCGGCTACGACAAGGCGTCGCAGATCGCGCACCACGCCATGGACCACGACCAGACCCTGCGCGAAGCCGCGCTCGAACTCGGCTACGTCAGCGCGGAGGAGTTCGACACGATCGTCGACCCGTCGAAGATGATCTCTCCCCACGTGGCGACGGAGTGACGCGGATGACCGACGAGGCGAAAGGCTACGCGGTCCTGCACGACGCGCGGCGCAACAAGGGGTCCGGCTTCTCGGCGGAGGAACGCCGCGCCCTCGGGCTCGAGGGCCTGCTGCCGCCCGGCGTCGACACGCTGGAGACGCAGGTGGCGCGCATCCATGCGGAGCTCGCGAACCTCACCGACGACCTGCAGAAATACCTGCTGCTGTCGGACCTGCAGGCGCGCAACGAAACGCTGTTCTATGCAGTGCTGATGTCGGATCCGGCGACGTTCATGCCGCTGGTCTACACGCCGACCGTGGGTGAGGCGTGCCAGAAGTTCGACCACGTGTTCCGCGCGGCCCGCGGCATCTACCTGCCGATCACCGCGCGCGGCCGGCTGAAGGAGCTGCTGGCGCACTGGCCCGAACCCGACGTGCGCTTCATCGTCGTGACCGACGGCGAGCGAATCCTGGGCCTGGGCGACCTGGGCGTCGGCGGCATGGGAATCCCGATCGGCAAGCTCTCGCTCTACACCGCCTGCGCCGGCGTCCCGCCGCGGCACTGCCTGCCGATCACGCTGGATGTCGGCACGAACAACCACGAGCTGCTGGAAGACCCGCTCTATCTCGGGCTGCGCCAGCCGCGGGTGCGCGGCGCCGAGTACATGGCCTTCATCGACGAGTTCGTGCAGGCGGTCGAGAGCCTGTTCCCGCAATGCTGCCTGCAGTGGGAGGACTTCGCGAACATCAACGCCGAACCGATCCTGGCGCGCTACCGCGACCGGATCTGCACCTACAACGACGACATCCAGGGGACCGCCGCGGTCGCGCTCGCCGGCATCTTCGGGGCGCTGCGGATTTCTGGCGGCAAGCTGACCGAACAGCGCTTCCTGTTCCTGGGCGGCGGATCGGCCGCCACGGGCATCGCGGAGCTGATCAGCCTCGCGATGACGCAGGAAGGTCTGCCGATCGACCAGGCGCGCGCACGCATCGCGCTCTACGACGTCAACGGGCTGATGACGACATCCCGCACCGACCTCGCGGATTTCCAGAAGCCTTTCGCGATCGATCATGCGCCGGTCGCGAGTTTCGCCGAGGCGGTGAAGGCGCTGTGCCCGACCGGGATCATCGGCGTCAGCACGGTGCCGAAGCTGTTCAACCAGGAGGTGATCGAGGCGATGGCGGCGGTCAACCAGCGCCCCATCATCTTCCCCTACTCGAACCCGACCTCCCGCTCCGAGTGCACGGCCGAGGAAGCGTATCGCTGGTCCGATGGCCGCGCGATCTTCGCCAGCGGCAGCCCGTTCCCGCCCGTGCACCTGAACGCCAGGACCTTCGTCCCCGGTCAGGGCAACAACGTCTACATCTTTCCGGCGATGGGCATGGCGGTGTTCGCCACCGGCTCCAAGCGGGTGACGGAGGAGATGTTCATCATCGCGGCGAAGGGCGTGGCGGAGCAGGTCCGACAGGAGGATCTGGACCAGGGCCTGATCTATCCCTCGCAGTCGCGCATCTTCACGGCCTCGCTGCACGTGGCGGAGAAGATCGCGGCCTACATCTACGACCAGGGCCTCGCGCGCACGGAGCGGCCGGCCGATATCGGCGCCCGCCTGCAGGAGCTCGCCTACCAGCCGGTCTATCGCTGACCGCCATGGCCCCAGTCGTCCGCCATGGCCGGGCTCGACCCGGCCACCCCCACCAGCACTCGCTCTCCCGTCATGGCCGGGCTCGACCCGGCCACCCCCACCGGCACACGGCCGCGCCGGTGGCCGGCCGGCACGCCCCGTCGTCCCGTCATGGCCGGCCATGACGGGGGAGGCGACAGCCACGGCCTCCGCTCTCCCGTCTGACCGGACGGACGGCGACCTGGAAGATGCCGCGCACGTCCTCCTTCAACTCGGACGCCTGTTCCTGGTGAACGGAGCCGATACCGAACGCGTGCACCACGTCGTCGCCGACGTCGCCGCGCGGTTCGGGTGTGAGGCACACCTGACCGTCACCTACGAGGCGCTGCTGCTCACCGTGTCGCGCGGCACGCGCTTCCGCACGCGGGTCGGCGCGCACGTGCCGGCGCTGGGCGTCAATCTCGGTGCGATCGAACGCCTGAACGCCGTGCTGGATGCACTCGACGCCGGTGCGATCGATCGGGCCGGCGTCGCGGCGCGGCTGGCCGCGATCGAGGCGGGTACACCGACCTGGCCCCGCGCGGCGACCGCGCTCGCCCTCGGCGTGACGGCCGCGAGCCTGGTGCGGCTGTTCGGCGGCGATTGGGCGGCCTCCACCGCCGCCCTGGTCGCGGGATCGGTTGGCACCTGGGCGCGGCTCGCCATGGCCGAGCGGCACTGGAGCCCGCTGCTGGTCACGTTCCTGACCGCGCTGTTCAGCGGCGCGCTGGGCGCCGCCGGCGCGCGGCTGGGCGGAACGGCGACCCCGGCGCTGTGCCTGGTCGCGCCCGGGATGATCCTCGTCCCCGGCGTGCCATTCATCAACGGCATCCGCGACGTGATCCGCAACCACATGACGTTCGGCCTGGCGCGGCTCGCCTTCGCCGGGCTGCTGACCCTGGCGATCGCGGTCGGGCTGGTGACCGTGACGCGGCTGAGCGGCGTCGTTATCCCGCTGGACGCCGCGCCGCAGGGCCCGCCGCTGCTGGAGGACGCGCTGTTCTCGGCCCTCGCCGCGATCGGCTACGCGCTGCTGTTCGGCGTCCCGTCCCGGCTGCTCTGGGCGTGCATGCTGTGCGGGCTGGCCAGCCACGCGTTGCGCAGTGCGCTGGGGTTGGCGGGCGTGGGACTGGTCCCCGGCTCCTTCGTCGCGGCCGCCGTCGCGGGCGTGCTGGCCCAGCTTTGGGCGCGGCGGTTCCGCGTGCCGCCGGTGGCGTTCGTCTTCCCCGGCGTGGTGGCGATGGTGCCGGGCGCCTACGCGTTCCGGGTCGTGGTGGGCGCCGTCGGCATCATGCAGGCGGGCGCCGCCGCGCCGGCCGCACAGATCGCCGAGACGCTGGGCCTGCTGGTGGAGACCGCTGGAATGGTGGTCGCGATCGGCATCGGCGTCGCCGTCCCGCTGGCGCTCTTGGACACTCGGCGACGCTGAGGGCGCACGTGCCGTGCCGTGCCGATCGCTCCAGCCCGGTGCACGCTGGGCGACCGCAGAGTTCACCGCGGAGAACACGGAGCACCACGGACGACCACGGAGATCATCCAGCCCCGCCGAAGGCGGCCGACATGATGCCCTCCGCGCAAGCCCGTCGGACGTGGCACGACTCCCGTGGCCCTCCGTGGCTCTCCGCGCCCTCCGTGGTTGAACGCCCGCGCCCGGTTCCAGCCTGACCTCCGGAGCCGCATCCGTGTGCCGAACCCCGGCATCATGCCGCGACGGCGCGACAGGCCTCCAACGACTGGCTGAGCCCCGCTGGCAACCCACTTCGCCCGGTGGCAATCTCGTCGCAACCCACCCCGAGGAGCCCCGATGAGCGACACCGCCCCGATCGATCGCGCCCGCACCTACCAGGACGAGCTCGCCACCATCCGCCGCGACATTCACCAGCACCCGGAACTCGGGCTGGAGGAGCACCGCACCGCGGAGCTGGTCGCCCGCAAGCTCGAGGAATGGGGGATCGAGGTGCATCGCGGCGTCGGCGTCACCGGCGTGGTCGGCGTGCTGCGCAACGGCAACGGCCAGGGGTCGGTCGGCCTGCGCGCCGACATGGACGCACTGCCGATCAACGAGGCGACCGGGCTGCCGCATGCCAGCCACAACGCCGGCGTCATGCATGCCTGCGGCCATGACGGCCATACCACCATGCTGCTGGGCGCGGCCAAGTACCTGGCCGAGACGCGCAACTTCAACGGCACCGTCAACTTCATCTTCCAGCCGGCCGAGGAAGGCGTGGGCGGTGCGCTCGCCATGCTGAAGGACAAGCTGTTCGAGCGCTTTCCCTGCGACGCGGTCTACGGCATGCACAACCGCCCCGGCCTGCCGGTCGGGCACTTCACCACCGGCAAGGGCCCCCGCGCGGCGGGCGGCGCGTTCTTCGACATCACCATCTCCGGCAAGGGCGCGCACGGCGCCCACCCGCACCAGAGCATCGACCCGGTCGTCGTCGCCTGCCATCTCGGCACCGCGCTGCAGACCGTGGTGGCCCGCAACGTCGCGCCGGCCGAGAGCGCGGTGCTCTCGATCACCCGCATCGTCGGCGGCGACGCGTACAACGTGATCCCGCAATCCGCGACGCTCGCCGGCACGGTCCGCGCGATGAAGCGGGAGGTGATGGAGCTGGTCGAGACCAACATGAAGCGCCTCGCGACCTCGATTGCCGCCGGGTTCGGCGCCGAGGCCACGGTCGATTTCCGCCTGATCTTCGCCCCCATGGTGGCCGACGACGCCGAGGCGGAGCTGCTGGGCGACGTGGCCTCCGACCTGGTGGGCGGCGACAAGGTCCGCCGCGACACCCCGCCGGGCATGGGGTCGGAGGATTTCTCCTTCATGATGGAGCTGGTGCCCGGCGCGCACATCAACCTCGGCAACGGCGACAGCGCAGCGCTGCACAACCACCTCTACGACTTCAACGACGAGGCCATTCCCTACGGCGTCGCGGTCTACGCCGGGATCGTGGAGCGCAAGCTGCCCAAGGGCACGCCCGACTGATGCTGGTCCGCGCCGAACCGGGCTCCCTGACGCTGACCTTCGACGGGCGGCCGATCCCGGCGCGGGAGGGCGACAGCGTCGCCTCCGCCCTGTTGGCCGCCGGGGTGCAGGTCACCCGCCACACCCCACGTGGCGGGGTGGCGCGCGGCCCCTACTGCATGATGGGCGCCTGCTTCGAGTGCCTGGCCGAGGTCGATGGCGTGCCCAACGTGCAGACCTGCATGACCCCGGTGCGGGACGGGATGGTCGTCGCAAGCCAGGACGGCGCCCGCACCCTCGGCGGCGCGGCGGGCGGCGATGGGGAGCGTGACGGCGCGGCGGCCGGTCCATGACCCCCGACCTGCTCATCGTCGGCGCCGGCCCGGCCGGCCTGTCCGCCGCCGTCGAAGCCACCGCGCGGGGCCTCTCGGTCCTGCTGCTCGACGAAAACCCGGCTCCCGGCGGCCGGATCTGGCAGGCGCTCGAGGCGCGCGGCCCGTCCGACCGGGACGACGACCGCGCCCTCGCCCTGATCCGGGACGCGCGGACATGCGGCGCGGACCTCCGCTTCCGCGCCGTGGTCTGGGCGATCGAGCCCGATGGCAGCGTCTTCTGGACCCAGGACGGCACCGCTGCCGTTGCGCACCCGCGCCGCATCCTGCTCGCCACCGGCACCACCGAACGGCCGATGCCGATCCCCGGCTGGACCCTGCCTGGCGTCATGACGGTCGGCGCGGCGCAGATCGCGCTCAAGACCGGCGGGCTGGTGCCCCACGGCGGCACCTGGATCGCCGGACAGGGGCCGCTCCTGCTGCTCTACGCCGTGCAGGCGCTGAAGGCCGGCGGCGACATCGCGGGCATCATCGACCTGTCCGACCCCGACCGCCGCGCGTCCGCCGCCACGCACCTGCCCGGCGCCCTGCGCGCCGCGCCCGATCTCGCCAAGGGCCTGCTCTGGCGGCGGCGCATCGCCAAGGGGGGCGTGCCCTGGCTGCGCGCCACCACGCTCCGCGCGGACGGCGAGGACCGGCTCCAGCGCATCGTGTTCACCACGCAAGGCCACACGCGCACCGAGACGGCCGACACGCTGCTGCTGCATGACGGCGTGATCCCGTCCGTGCAGCTCTCCCGCGCGATCGGCTGCCGCCATGCCTGGAGCAAGGCGCAACGGTGCTGGCATCCCGAACTGGATGCCTGGGGCGCAAGTTCGGTGCCGCACGTGTCCATCGCCGGCGACGGGGCCGGCATCGCGGGCGCCTGGGCCGCCACCTGCGGCGGTCGCCTCGCCGCCCTCGGCATCGCCCACGACCTCGGCCGCATCGACGCCGCGACGCGCGACGCCGCCGCGCGTCCCTGGCGCGCCCGCCTCGGGCGGCACCGCGCGCTGCGCCCGTTCCTGGACGCGCTCTACGCCCCACGTCCCATGCAGCCGGACGACGCGACCATCGTCTGCCGCTGCGAGGAGGTCACCGCCGGGGAGATCCGCCGCGCGGTGGAGTTCGGCTGCCTGGGGCCGAACCAGCTGAAGGCGTATACGCGTTGCGGCATGGGTCCGTGCCAGGGCCGCACCTGCGCGCCGATCGCCGCCGAGGTGATCGCCGCCGCGCGCCACATGCCGCCGCATCACATCGAGCCGCTGCAGCCGCGCTTCCCCACCAAGCCGCTGCGTCTCGAGGAGCTGGCGACCCTGCAGGAGACGTGAACGCGAGTTCACGCGCGGGAGAAAGCCGTGCAAACCCGGCCGCGCACACTCCCGCCGTCACGTTCGCACCGGGAGAGTTGCAATGCCCAGAACGCCAGCACTCGTGGCCATGTCCGCCCTCGCGGCCCTGACGGTCGCCCTGCCCGCCGTGGCGCAGAGCCGCCTCACCCCGCGGGACGGCGCGGCCCCCGCCATCGTCCAGGCGCACGGCGCGCAGGTGATCGACGTCCCGGCCGGCGCCACGGTCATCGTCCTGCCCGCCGGCGCCACCGCCCTGCCGGCGCGTTCCGTGGCGCTGCCCCCCGGCTTCGTCCCGGTGGCCGCGCCGGTGCCCCCCGCGTTCGGCATGATCCGGCAGATGATGGCGGAGATGGACGCGCTGATGGCGATGCCGATGCCCGATCCGCAACAGCTCATCGACGCCGCGATGCGCCAGGGCGCCGCACGCGGGTTCGCCGGTGACCCGATCCTGGCCCGCGACGGCGCTGCCGTCCCCGCCCCCGGCAGCGTCCTCGTCACCACGATCTCCACCCCGGCCGGCACCTGCCAGCAGATGATCCGCACCGGCGCGCCGGGTCCCGACGGCCGGCCCGTGACGCAGGTGTCGCGCAGCGGCGGCGCCTGCGACGCGCTGATGCCGTTGCCCGCCGGCATGACGGAGACGACGCCGAACGCCGCGACGCCCACGCCCGCACCGGTCCCCGCGACTCCGGCGCTGCGCCGCCCGGACCAGCCGCGCCTCTGGACCGTCTCCACCGACCCGCAGCCGATCGCGCCGCCGGCCCGTCCGCGCACCTGAGCGGGCCCCGCACCGGAGCCGATCGCCCGCTTCTCCTGATCCGCCTTGCGTGCCACCCTCCGCCAAAATCAGACGGAGGGTGGCATGCCGCGCATGACCGGGGGTGAGGCGATCGTCGACGGGTTGCTGCGGCACGGGATCGACACCGTGTTCGGCCTGCCCGGCGTGCAGGTCTACGGCCTGTTCGACGCCTTCGCCCGCAACGCCAACCGCCTCCGTCTCATCAATGCGCGGCACGAGCAGACCACCGCCTACATGGCGCTGGGCTATGCCTGCGCGACCGGCAAGCCGTCCGCCTACGCCGTCGTCCCCGGGCCGGGCGTGCTGAACACCACGGCGGCGCTTGCCACCGCCTGGGGCGTGAACGCGCCGGTGCTGTGCCTGACCGGCCAGGTGCCCAGCATGATGATCGGCCGCGGCCGGGGCCAGCTGCACGAGTTGCCCGACCAGCTCGCCACCCTGCGCTCCCTGCTCAAGCACGCCGACCGGATCGAGCACCCGTCCGAGGCGCCCATCAAGGTCGCCCGCGCCTTCCAGGAGATGCTCTCCGGCCGCCGCGGTCCGGTCGCGCTGGAAATGCCGTGGGACCAGTTCCCCGCCCAGGCCGAGGTCACCCCGCAGGATCCGCTGCCGACCTTCCCGAACCCGGTACCCGACCCCGAGAAGATCGCCGCGCTGGCCAAGCTGCTCGACACCGCCCGCGCGCCGATGATCTGGGTGGGTGGCGGCGCGTTGGACGCTGCGCCGGAGATCCGCGCCCTGGCCGAACGGGTCGGCGCGCCGGTCGTCTCCTTTCGCGGCGGCCGCGGCATCGTCGACGACCGCCACCCACTCGGTCTCACCGTCCCGGCCGCCTACGAGCTGTGGCCCGACACCGACCTGCTGGTCGCCTTCGGCACGCGGCTCGAGGTGCCGACCGGCCGCTGGGGCAAGATGCCCGCCGGCCTGAAGATCGCCCGCATCGACATCGACCCCGCCGAGATGCGGCGGTTGCGCGTCGACCTCGGGATCGTCGCCGACACGGCGGACGCCGCGCGCGCCCTGGTCGCCGTGATGGCGGAGCGTCGCGATCCCGCCCGCGCCGCGGCGATCGCGGCGGCCAAGGACAGCGCCGCGTCGCGCATCCAGGCGATCCAGCCGCAGATGAGCTACCTGGAGGCGATCCGCGAGGTCCTCCCCGAGGACGGCATCCTTTGCGACGAGATGACGCAAGTCGGCTACGTTTCCTGGTTCGGCTTTCCGTTCCACCAGCCGCGAACGCTGGTGACCTCGGGGTTTTCGGGCACCCTGGGTGCCGGCTTCCCGACCGCGCTCGGCGTGAAGGTGGGGCAACCGGATCGGCCGGTGGTGGCGGTCACCGGCGATGGCGGGTTCCTGTTCGGCGGCGCAGAGCTGGCGACGGCCGCGCAGCACGGGATCAACCTGGTGACGGTGCTGTTCAACAACGGCGCCTACGGCAACGTGCTGCGCGACCAGCGCCGCCTGTTCGACGGCCGGGACTCCGGGTCGGTGCTGCAGAACCCCGACTTCCAGACCTTCGCCCGCGCATTCGGCGTGCCGTCCTGGCGCGTGGAGGACGCCGCCGGCCTGCGCGACGCGCTACGGCAGGCCCTGGCCGCGAACAGCCCCACGCTGATCGAGGTCATGACCGATATCGGGAAGGAGGTCGCACCGTGGGAGTTCATCTCTCCTGGCCGTGGGTGAGAGGACGGCGAGGGTGACGGACGCGGGAGGGTGAGACGGACGCGGGAGGGTGAAGGGTGACGGTTGCGGGAGGGTGACCGGCGGCGGGTGACGGGAGGGTGCGTGCTCGGGCGTGGTTCGTGCGGGATGCATCAGTTTTGATTCAACACAGAGTTGAGGCGAGATGAGGCGAGCCACAGAGGGATCGCGCGGTCCGCGGCAGCGGGGGCGATCTGGGGGCAGGGAGGTCCCGCCGGAGGGCCGGTGACGCACGAGGCGCCGCCAAGGACTCCCAATGGTGCGTTCGCGCGGCGCGAAGCGCCGAAAAAATTCGGCCAACCGAGTGGTTGGCCGGGACGTGCGTACGCTCGGGAGACCACCCGCCACGGCTCGCCCGGGAGTCGTCCGGCTCTGGCGAGGGCCATGGCATGCGGAACGAACCCCGGGGCCGTCCAGGGTCCGAATCTCTCTGTGGCTCGCCTGAGCTCGCCTCAACTCTGTGTTGAATCAAAGCTGAGCCGGTTCGGCACGAACCTCCGGCCGCACGCACCCGTGGTGCCGGTGGGGATCGCCGGGTCGAGCCCGGCGACGACGGTGGGGCGCCCGGCGACGAGGGTGAGGGGCCCGGCGACGACTGTGTGGAGCCCGGCGACGACGGTGAGGGGCCCAGCGACGATGGTGTGGGGGCTCGAGTCGACGGTGAGGGGCCCGGCGACGACTGTGTGGAGCCCGGCGACGACGGTGGAGCGCCCGGCGACTCCCTCCCGCACCTCCGGCCCCTCCCCCCGGAAACCACCCCCCGCCCCGGACGCTTTCGCCTTCATGACAGACGCACGCGTAAACACCGGCACTGCCGAGAAACTGACGGACACCGCCGACCGGCGCACCGAACTCGCAGCGGACCGCACCGTGCTCGCGGCGGAGCGGACCTATGCGGCCTGGGTCCGCACCGGCCTCGCGGCGCTGGCCAGCGGCGTGGGCGCCAAGAAGGTGCTCGGCGGCGTGGTGCCCGACATCATGATCTCCCTCATGGGATCGGTGCTCGTGCTGTTCGCCGCCTTCTCCTTCGCCGCCGGGGTCTGGCGGGAGCTGCGGCCCGGCACACCGCCGCCGAAGCCCGACACGCGGCGGATCTCGCCCCCGCTGCTCCTGGCGGTGAACGGGTTCCTCGCCCTGGTCGCGCTCAGCGCGCTCTACGGCATCTGGTTCGGCCGGACCGGCGGCTGAGCGCGCGTGGCGGCCAGCGCCTCCTCCAGCCCCACGACGGAGCCGAGGCTCGCCGCCATGTCGGTCGGGATCAGCACCGTGGCGCCACGCTCCTTGTTCATCTCGTAGAGCAGGTTCATCTGCCGCAGCTTGAGCGCGTTCGGCTCGCTGCCGTACAGCCGCGCCGCCTGCAGCACCTGCTCCGCGATCTCGCGCTCCGCCGAGGCGAGCGTGACCCGCGCATCCTTCTCCCGCTCCGCCTGCGCCTGGCGGCTCATGGCGTCCTGCAGCTCGCGCGGGATCACCACGTCCTTGATCTCCACGCTGCGCGCGGTCACGCCCCAATCGGCGGTCTTCTGGATGATGCTGCGCCGCAATGCCTCGTCGGCCGACTGGCGGTCGGCGAGCAGGCGGGAGAGGTCCGTGCTGCCGATCATCTCGCGCAGGCTGGTCTGGGAGACGCGCTCGATCGCCTCCCGGTAATTGGCGATGCGGATCGCGGCAGCCTCCGCATCCTCGACCTGCCAGAACACGATCGCATCGACGCCCACCGCCACCGTGTCGCGGGTCAGGGCCTGTTCGGCGGTGATGGTGGTGGTCTGGATGCGCAGGTCGAGCACCTGGGCCACCTGGTCGATCAGCGGCAGCAGCAAATAGAGGCCGGGCCCCTTCACGCGATGCAATCGGCCCAGCCGCAGCACGACGGCACGCTGCCATTCGGTGGCGATGCGGATCGAGCGCAGCAGGATCAGCAGGACGGCCGCGGCGATGACGGCGAGTGCGATGTCCATGACGGGCTCCCGAACGGTCCCGTGACCCTAGACCCGTGGGTCAGGCGGGGGAAATCGGGCGCTCCCCGGCGTCGAACACCCGCTCCGCCCCGGCGGCCCAGTCGAGCGACACGGCGTCGCCCGAGGTCCGGAGGGGCGCGTGCATGTCGGTGCCGGTGGGCTGGCGCACCACCACGCTGGTCTCGCCACCCAGCGTCAGGACGTGCTCGAGCGTGGCCCCGAGATAGGTGCCCAGCGTGACGCGCGCGGGCACCCGGCCCTCGGTGCCGATCGTGATCCGTTCTGGGCGCAGGGCCAGGGTGCAGCGACCCGACGCGGCATATCGGCCGGCGAGACGGACCGGCGTTCCGTCCTCCAGCACCAGCACCGACCCCTCGCGCAGCGTGCCGGTCAGCACGTTGCTGCGGCCGATGAAGCGGGCGACGAAGGGCGTGGCGGGCCGCTCATACAGGTCTTCCTGCGTGCCGATCTGCTGCACGCCGCCGTCGCGCATCACCACGAGCCGGTCGGCCATCGCCATGGCCTCGTCCTGGTCGTGCGTGACCATGATCGCGGTCAGTCCGCCGTCGCGTTGCAGCAGGCGGATGTCGCGCGCCACGTCCTGGCGCAGCGCGGCGTCCAGGTTGGACAGCGGCTCGTCCAGCAGTAGCACGTTGGGCTGGATCGCCAGCGCGCGGGCGAGGGCGACGCGCTGCTGCTGCCCCCCCGAGAGATGCCGGGGCAGCCGGTCCGCAAACGCCTCGAGCTTCACGAGCTGGAGCATGGAAGCGACACGCGCGGCGATGGCGGCGCGCGGCTGGCGCCGCATCTCCAGCCCGAACGCGACGTTGCGCGCGACCGAGAGGTGCGGGAACAGCGCGTAGGACTGGAACACGATGCCCATGTCGCGCCGATGCGGCGGCAGGCCGAGGATGCTGCGCCCGTCCACGCGGATGTCGCCGCCATCCGCCTGGATGAACCCGGCGATCAGCCGCAGCGTGGTGGTCTTGCCGCAGCCGGACGGACCCAGCAGCACGACCATCTCGCCGCGGCGCACGTCGAGGTCGAGGCCGGCGACGGCGGCATGTCCGTTGTAGAGCTTCCGCAAGTCGCGGATTTCGAGGTGGTGGCCGGCCTCGTTCACGGACGGGCGGCCAGTCGGTCGGGAGGCAAGGGCAAGCGGAAATCCTGTCGGCTGGGCTGGGTGAGAGTCGCCGGGAGGGTGCCGCGTCGTCAACGGGGGTGGAGAACGGCGGGGCGGCTCCGGTCGTGCCCGTCGCGGCGGCCCTGTTTGTGCGTGCGGGCGGCTCCGGTCGTGCCCGTCGCGGCGGCCCTGTTTGTGCGCCCGGGCGGCTCCATTCGTGCTGGCGGCGGCAGCTTTGATTTAGCACAGAGTTGAGGCGAGTGGAGGCGAGCCACAGAGCGGAACGGACCCTTGTGGCGAAGCGGCTCGCGCCGGATGCCGGCGTGAGGCGCGCGCGTTTGCGATCTTCGGGCCGCGGTCTTCGGCACGGAGCCACGCGCCTCTCGGATCATCGAAATCACTGCGCTTCGCGCCGCTCGGTCGCGGCGACGGAGCCCTCGATCGACACGCTTTGAGGCCGGTTGCCGCGCTTCAAGCCGTACCGAAGATCTCGTGGGCATCCACAGGCGGCGGATCGCCGGGCATGGCCCCGAGGCGGCGCTGCCGATTCCAACCCCTCTGTGGCTCGCCTCAGCTCGCCTCAACTCTGTGCTGAATCAAAACTGCCGCTGCCAGCACGGACCACCCACCCGGACGCACCTTCCCGCTCCCGCTCGGACCACCCACCCGGACGCACCTCAGCACTCCCGTCCGGACCTCCCATCCCCGACGCGCCCTCGCCCCCGACCTCGTGTAAACTCCCGCCGGGAATGAGAGGGACCGTCCGGATGAGCCGATTCGTGCTGGCGATCGACCAGGGCACCACGTCCACGCGCTGCATCGTCTATGACGAGGCGGCCCAGCCCCGCGCGGTCGCACGCCGCGAGTTCGCGCAGCATTATCCGCAGCCCGGCTGGGTGGAGCACGATCCCGAGGATATCTGGCGCGACACCGTCGCCACGCTGCGCCAGGCCGTCGCCGAGGCCGGCGTCGCGGTGACGGAGATCGCCGCGATCGGCATCACCAACCAGCGTGAGACCGTGGTGGTGTGGGACCGCTCCACCGGCCAGCCGATCCATCGCGCCATCGTCTGGCAGGACCGGCGCACCGCTGCGGCCTGCGCGCAGCTCCGCAGCGACGGCGCGGAGGACTTGGTCCAGTTCCGCACCGGCCTGCTGATCGATCCGTATTTCTCCGCGACCAAGCTCGCCTGGCTGCTCGACACCATCCCCGACGCCCGCTCGCGCGCCGAACGGGGCGAACTCGCGTTTGGCACGATCGACAGTTTCCTGCTGTGGCGCCTCACCGGCGGGCAGGTGCATGCGACGGACGCGACCAACGCGGCGCGCACGCTGCTGATGGACATCCACCGCGGGTGCTGGGACGAGGAGCTGCTGCGCCTGTTCCGGATCCCCGCAGCACTGCTGCCCGAGATCCGTGACAACAGCACGCTGTTCGGCCATGCGACCGCCGACCTGCTGGGGGCGCCCATTCCGATCGCCGGCATGGCAGGGGACCAGCAGGCGGCGCTGGTGGGGCAGGCCTGCTTTTCCACCG
Source organism: Rhodospirillales bacterium 69-11 (assembly GCA_001898425.1). GTDB lineage: Bacteria > Pseudomonadota > Alphaproteobacteria > Acetobacterales > Acetobacteraceae > Rhodopila. The sequence continues at coordinate 58,153 of MKTV01000049.1, read as the reverse complement.
GCATGGCGAAATCCACCTACGGCACCGGCTGCTTCATGCTGCTGAACACCGGGACGGAGGCGGTGACCTCCGGCAGCCGCATGCTGACCACGCCGGCCTACCGGCTCGACGGGCGCACGACCTATGCGCTGGAGGGTGCGATCTTCGTCGCCGGCGCCGCGGTGAAGTGGCTGCGCGACGGGATCGGGCTGATCACCCACGCCTCGCAGACCGACGACATGGCGACGCGCGTCGCGGACAATCACGGCGTCTACATGGTGCCGGCCTTCGTGGGGCTCGGCGCGCCACACTGGCAGCCCGAGGCGCGCGGGCTGATCTGCGGGCTGACGCTGGATGCCACCGCCGCGCATCTCGCGCGCGCCGCGCTGGAATCGGTCGCCTACCAGACGCACGACCTCGCGGAGGCGATGCGCGCCGACGGGGCCGGCCGCGCGCAGGCGATCCGCGTGGATGGCGGCATGGCGGCGAACGACTGGTTCTGCCAGTTCCTGGCCGACATGCTGCAGGCGCCGGTGGAGCGGCCGGCCGATCTCGAGACCACTGCCCGCGGCGCCGCGTTCCTGGCGGGGCTCGCAACCGGCGTCTGGCCGGGGCTCGACGCACTGTCCGCCACCTGGAGCTGCGCGCGGAGCTTCACGCCGCGGATGGAGCCCGCGCGGCGCGACTGCATGATCGCCGGCTGGCAGGACGCGGTGCGGCGCGCGCTGCTGTAGGCGCGCGCGGGCGGCAGAGGCTCACGCGGCGGCGCTCTGCTCCGCCTCCAGCTCGAGCTGCGCGTTCAACTCGGCGCCGAGGAGCACGGCGTAGGCGGAGACATAGAACCAGAGCATGACGCCCACCGCCGCGCCCAGTGGGCCGTAGGTCGCGGAAAACGACACGAGGCGGGAGATGTAGACGCTGAGCAGTTCCGAGGCGACCAGCCACAGCACGGTGGCGAGCGCCACGCCGGGGATGATGCGCGGATCGGGCGGTGTCGGGCGCGAGGGTCCGAAGCGGTAGAGCAGGCCGATCGCGGCGGTGAACGAGCCCACCAGCATCGCCAGTCCGGCCGCATGCACCAGCCGGCCGCCATGCTGCGAGATGCCGAGATAGGCGACCGCCGGTCCCATCAGCACCAGCACCGCGATGGCGACCGTCGCGCACAGCACACCGGCGAGCGTCATGGCGAGTCCGATCGCCTGGAAGCGCAGGAACGGCCGTTGTTCGGTCACGTCGTAGGCGACGTTGAGCGCCGAGAGCACGGATTTCGCGCCGGTCGAGGCGCTCCAGAACGTCACGAGGAAGCTCACCAGCAGGTTGGTGCTGAGATCCCCCGGCGGCTGGGCCAGCAATTGGTGCACGCGGGCCTCGATCAGCGTGTAGGCGGGTGCCGGCAGTAGCCCGGACAGCAGCTCGAGCTGGGAGGCGACGGCGCCACGGTCGAAGGCGAGGCCGTAGACCGAGATCAGCATGCTGATCGCCGGGAAGAGCGCCATGGTCGCGTAGAAGGCGCAGCCTGCGGCGGCGAGCGACACGCGATCGGTGATGCTCGCATGGAACGCCGCCAGGAGAACGGCGCGGCTGTGCCGCCAGGAGATGAGTCGGCGGCGCCGCTTGCGGCCCTGCGAACGTGGTGGAATGGGGCTCTGGTGCACGCGGCGCGGCTCCTCTGCCGTCGTGGACGGTCTATCCCGTGGCTACGTGCGCGGCCAGGGTCTGGATTTGCCGTCGTGCCGCCTTCGCGCCGCATCCCGCCATCCCGATTTTTTCCCCCGCCCGCACATTTCCCTATTGCGTGGGGGGGTGGGGGGTCCTATGTCGCCCCCCACGCAGCAACGCACGTGCCTCTGGCCCACCGTGGTTACGCAACGACGTCAAGCGTTCTGGCAATCGTCTGGTCGCTGGTTCGTTCGACCGTTTCGTCAACTACGTCCATCGCCTTGACAGGTGGGCGTCCAACAGAGGGGGCCCGGTGCGATGACTCCGAAAATCGCCCGATTCCTTGCTGAGCAGCAGCCGGCGACGCCGTGCCTGGTGCTCGACGTGGACCGCGTGGAGGAGAAGTTCCGCGCGCTGCAATCGGCTCTGCCGCTGGCTCGCATCTACTACGCGGTGAAGGCCAACCCGGCGCGCCCGGTGCTGGAGCGGCTGGTGCGCCTGTCCAGCTTCTTCGATGCGGCGAGCTGGGAAGAGGTCGCCGCCTGCCTCGAGGCCGGGGCGCGGCCGGAAGCCATCAGCTTCGGCAACACGATCAAGAAGGTCTCGGCGATCCGCCGCGCGCATGCGCAGGGCGTGTCGCTGTTCGCCTTCGATTCTGCCGAGGAGCTGGAGAAGCTCGCGCAGAACGCCCCCGGCGCGCGCGTCTATTGCCGCCTGCTGGTCGAGAACGAAGGCGCCGACTGGCCGCTGTCGCGTAAGTTCGGCACCACTATCGAGAACGCGCGCACGCTGATGCTGCGCGCGGGCGAGATGGGACTCGATCCGTACGGCCTGTCGTTCCATGTCGGCAGCCAGCAGACCTCGACGCGCGCCTATGAGCTCGCGATCGGCAAGGCTGCGATGCTGTTCACCGACCTGACCGAGGCCGGCGTCAACCTGCGCATGATGAACCTGGGCGGCGGCTTCCCCACCCGGTATCGCGACGACGTGCCGGAGATCGACATGTTCGGCAACGCGATCATGGGCGCGATGGTCGCGCATTTCGGCAACAACCTGCCGGAGATGCTGATCGAGCCGGGCCGCTTCGTCGTCGGCGACGCGGGCCTGGTCAGCGCCGAGGTGGTGCTGGTCAGCCGCAAGGATCCGGCCGACCCGGTGCGCTGGGTATACCTGGACATCGGCCGCTTCGGCGGTCTGGCGGAGACGGAGGGTGAGGCGATCAAGTACCGCATCGCCACGCCGCATGACGGAACGCCGATGGGTCCGGTGGCGATCGCCGGCCCGACCTGCGATGGCGCCGACATCCTGTACGAGAAGTCGAACTACCGGCTGCCGCTGAAGCTGGCCTGCGGGGACCGGGTGGAACTGCTCTCCACCGGCGCGTATGTCACGACCTATGCCAGCCAAAGGTTCAACGGCTTCGCGCCGCTGCAGGAACACTACCTCTGACCATGACGCGCCGGGGTCACCGCCCCGCGCGCACGTGGTGACGCGCCGTCCGGCTTCGCCGAGCCGGACGGGATGCGCTCTTCTCCCGGTCCATCCGGCTTCGCTGAGGCGGACGGGATGCGCCCCTCTCCCGCTTCATCTCGATATGCGCCGCCATGCGCGCTGACGCACCGTCCCGCCGCCAGCACGATCCGGGCGGCAAGGTGCGGCTGCGCGTGGCGGCCGACACCGTGTCCGACGCCGCGTTCTCCGCCGACGATCGCTATCGCTGGTGGTTGGAGCGGCGCTGGGACGGCATGCCGATCGGCAGCGGCGGGCTTCCCGTGCAGATCGGCATGAATCCCAGCACCGCCGATATCGACTGCAACGACCCGACCGTGGCGGGATGCTGCGACCGTGCGCGGCGCTGGGGCTATGGCGGGCTGGTGATGCTGAACGCGTTCGGCTACCGCGCCACCCGCAAGGAGGACCTGCTGGCGGTCGACGATCCGGTGGGCGCGGAGAACGACGCCACGATCCGCCGCTTCGCTGCGGCCGCGCCGCTGGTGGTGGTGGGCTGGGGCCAGCCACCGCAGTCCCTGCGCGGCCGCGGCGCGGCGATCGCACGGCTGCTGTCGGAGATCGGCGTGCAGCCCATGTGTTTCGCGATCAACGCCGACGGGAGCCCGAAGCATCCGCTCTACGTGCGCCGCGACGCGCCATTGGTCCCTTGGGTGCCGCCGCCGCCATAGTCCCCTGCCCCTGCCCCTGTGGGGGCGATCTGGTCTATCCTCGCCCGCTCGAGCAGGGAGAGACACGATGGCCAGCATCACGATCCAGGCGAGCGACGGCAGCGGCAGCTTCTCGGCTTTCGTCGCTGAACCCAAGGCGAAGCCGGCCGGCGTCGTCGTGCTGATCCAGGAGATCTTCGGCGTGAACCAGGCGATGCGCGACACCGCCGCCTGGGTGGCCGACCTCGGCTTCATCGCCGTCTGCCCCGACCTGTTCTGGCGGCTCGAGCCCGGCATCGACATCACCGACAAGTCCGAGGCGGAGTGGAAGAAGGCATTCGAGCTGTTCAACGCCTTCGACCAGGCGAAAGGCATCGAGGACCTGAAGGCGACCGTCGCCGCGGCGCGCACCCTGTCGGGCGCGAACGGCAAGGTCGCGACGATGGGCTACTGCCTGGGCGGGCGGCTCGCCTTCATGATGGCGGAACAGTCCGACGCCGACGTGAACATTTCCTATTACGGGGTCGGGCTCGACGGGCTGCTGGGGGACCTCGGCAAGGTCACGCGCCCGCTGGTCGTCCACGTCGCCGACAAGGACGAGTTCTTCCCGCCCGAAGGCCGCGCCAAGGTGGTCGAGGCGACCAAGGGCCATGCGCAAGTCGCGACCTACGTCTATCCGAACGCGAACCATGCGTTCGCGCGGGTGAACGGCGTGCATTGGGACGGGCGGTCGGCCACGATCGCCAATGGCCGCAGCGCCGAAGCGCTCGTCGCGGCGCTGGGCTGATCCGTCGCGGAATCCGGCGGGCAGGATTGCGGAGGGCACGCCGAATGGTCGCGCGGTCGCCCGTCGGGACCCAGGCCGGCGCACCGGCTTTTTGCAACCGACGCGGCCCTGGCCGAGCGTGCGTGACCGCCGTATGAAACCGCAGATCGTGCTGCGGAGGGAGTGACAGCGCCGATGGATGGTTCGACGAAGCCGGCCGCGGCCGGCAAGGGGCTGGCCCGCACCGCGGGCGCGCTCGCGGGCATCAAGGTCGTGGACCTGACCCGCGTGCTGGGGGGGCCGTACTGCACCATGATCCTGTCGGATCACGGCGCGGACGTGATCAAGGTCGAGCCGCCACAGGGCGACGAGGTGCGCGACTGGGGCCCTCCGTTCCATGAGGGCGACGCCAGCTACTTCATCGGCGTGAACCGCAACAAGCGCTCGATCGGCCTCGACATCAGCAAGCCCGACGGGCGCGCGGTGCTGATGCGCCTGCTCGAGGATGCGGACGTGCTGATCGAGAACTTCAAGCCGGGCTCGATGGAGAAATGGGGCATCGGCTACGACGTCCTGTCGGAGAAGTTCCCCGGCCTGATCCATTGCCGCATCTCCGGCTTCGGCGCGGACGGCCCGCTGGGCGGGCTGCCGGGCTACGACGCCATCCTGCAGGCGATGACCGGGCTGATGAGCATCAACGGCGACGCCTCCACCGGCCCGATGCGGTTGGGCACGGCGATCGTCGACATGGGCACCGGCCTCTATTCCGCGGTCGGCATCCTGATGGCGCTGCATGAGCGCGGGACGTCCGGGCGTGGCCAGTATCTCGACATGACGCTGTACGATTGCGGCATGGCGCTGTTGCATCCGCAGGCGGCCAACTTCTTCCTGAACGGCAAGCGCCCGGCCGGCACCGGCAACCCGCATCCGAACCTGGTGCCGTACGACAAGTATCCCACGCGCACCTGCGAGATCTTCATCGCCAGCGGCAACAACGGCCAGTTCCGCAAGCTGTGCGAGCTGATCGGCCGGCCGGAGATGGCGGACGATCCGCGCTTCGCCAACAATGGGGAGCGCAACGTCAACCGCGCCGCGCTCACCGAGGCGCTGGCCGCCGCCTTCGCCGACCAGGACGGCAACGAGCTGTCGCTGAGGCTGATCCGCAACGGCGTCCCCGCCGGGCCGGTGCTGCCGGTCGATGAGTCCACGGCCGCGCCACACACCGAACATCGGGAGATGGTGACCGAGCTCGACTGGTACCGGGGCATCGGCACGCCGATCAAGTTCAGCCGCACCCAGGGCGGCACGCGCCGTCCGCCGCCGAAATTTGGCGAAAACGCAACGGATGTGTTGACGGCGCACGGCTACTCGGAGGAGGAGATCGCCGCGCTGCAGCGGGACGGCGTCCTGCACGTGAAGCGCCGGGTCTAGACGTCACCGCGCCCATCGGCCGGTGATTGGGAGGCGGCATGCCACTGATCGATCGGCCGGTGCGGGCGATGCTAAAGCTGCCCGGGGAGACGCTGGTGCCCTGGGCGGTGTTCGACGCGGCCTGGTACCGCCGGACCTATCCCGAGGCGACGGCCGACCTGGCCGACGCCCCGCCCGAGGCCGTGCTGGAGTTCTACTTCACGTTCGGCCAGGGCCTGGGCCACTCGCCCAACCCGCTGTTCGACGAAGCCTGGCACCGACGGAGCTATCCCGGTGTCCTCGCCCGGATCGCCGATGGCGAGTATGCCTCCGCCTTCGACTCGTATTGCCGCGGCGGCGGTGACCGCTCGCCGCACTGGCTGTTCGAGGAGATGGCCTATCGCCGCCGGCATCCGGACCTGACCGACGAAGCGCTGGGCGGCGCCGGCTTCGCCAACGGATACGACCACTTCCTGCGAGACGGCAGCCGCGAAGGCCGGATCGGCCATCTCATGTTCGACTCCCGGCGCTACGTCGCGGCACAGCCGGAGGATGAGCAGCCGGCTGTCCTGGCGCATGGTCCGTTCCGCCACTTCCTCGCGCAGCTTCCGAGCGCCGCCGAACCGCAGGTCTCCGCCTATTTCGACCCGGCCTGGTACCTGGAGCGGTATCCTGACGTGGCGACGGCGATCGACGCCGGCACGTGGCTGTGCGCGCTGCATCATTACCTTTGCAACGATACACCGCGCGACTTCGATCCCTTGCCGGACTTCTCGGAGGCCTATTACCTCAGCCGCTACCGCGAATTGCTGCCGGCCATCGAGGCCGGCCAGTTCCGCAACGGCTATGCGCATTTCCTGCGCCACGGTGTGCATGAACTCCGCGCACCCACGGAGGACATCGACCTCGCCTACTACATGACACACGAGACGGTGCGGCACGACCTGCGCCGCGGCCTCGCCGCCGATCCCTTCGCGCACTACCTTACGATCGGACGCAAGGCGGGCCTGCTCGCGGCCGAACCGGCACAGCAGCGTTTGGCGGAGCCGCAGGCGAAGGCGATGTTCCGCCGCAAGGCGGAGCTGCTGCTGCCGATCTTCGCGCGCACGCCTCTCTCCTTCGAAACACCCACGCCGCCGGCGCTGGCGGTGATCGTGGTCGTGCACGACAAGTTCCCGCTGACCATGATGGCGCTCGCCTCGCTGCGCGCGAACCACGCGGAACCGATCCAGCTCATCCTGGTCGATTCCGGATCGATGGACGAGACGCAGTTCATCACCCGCTTCGTCCGCGGCGCGACGCTCCTGCGCTTCGAGCAGAACATCGGATTCCTGCGCGGCTGCAACGCCGCGCTGCAGGCGGTCGCGCCGACGGTCGAGTGCGTGCTGCTGCTGAACAACGACGTGGAGCTCGCCCCCGACGCCGTGGACGCGGCCCTGCGACGGCTGCGGTCCGATCCGACGATCGGCGCCGTCGGCGGCAAGGTCGTGCGCACGCACGGGCTGCTGCAGGAAGCCGGCAGCATCGTCTGGGCAGACGGGCACACCAGCGGCTACCTGCGCGATGCCTCCCCGCTCGCGCCCGAGGCCAACTTCGTGCGCGACGTCGATTTCTGTTCGGGGGTGTTCCTGATGCTGCGCGCCGAACTGCTGCGCAGGCTGGACGGGTTCGACGACGCCTTCGCGCCGGCCTACTACGAGGACACCGATCTCTGCCTGCGCATACACGCCGCCGGGCTGCGCGTGGTCTACGATCCCTCGGTGGTGATCCATCACCACGAATACGGCAGCGCCGCCAGTGCGCAGGCGGCGGAGACGGCGATCGCCGAACGCCGCGCCCTGTTCGCCGCCAAGCACGCCGCGGTGCTGGACGGTCGGAGCCTGCCCGATCCCGCCGCGCAACTTCGAGCCCGCGAGGCCGGCCCGCGACGTCGGCGCATCCTGTTCGTCGAAGATCAGATCCCGCTGCGCGCGATCGGCTCCGGCTTCGTCCGCTCGAACGACATCCTGTGCGTGCTGGCCGGCCTCGGCTGCGCCGTCACGGTCTATCCGCTGCTGCCGAACGGCTTCGACCTCGCATTGGTCTTCGCCGACATGCCCGACACGGTCGAGGTGATGCACGACCGCTGGCTCGACCAGTTCCAGGCCTTCCTGCTGGGCCGCGCAGGCTACTACGACGCGATCTGGGTCGAGCGCACGCACAATCTCGGCCGCATCCGCCCGATGCTCGAACGGCTCCGGCAGGAGGGCGCCGTGCCGCCCGTCATCCTCGACACCGAAGCATTGTTTGCCGTACGCGCGGCTCAGCTCGCAATGCGTCGCGGCGAGCCGTTCGATCTCGACGCCGCTCTCGACCTGGAGTTCTCGCAGATCGACGACTGCGCCCAGGTGATCGCCGTCAACGAGGCGGAAGCCAGCCTGCTTCGCACCCGCGGCGTCCCCGACCCCGTGGTGCTCGGTCACATGCGTCCGCTGCGGCCCACACCGCGCCCGTTCGCGCGTCGCGCGGGCCTGCTGTTCGTCGGCGCCCTGCACCAGGAGGACAGCCCGAACTACGACAGCCTGACATGGTTCGTCGACGAGGTGCTGCCGATGATCGAGCAGACTCTCGGATGGGAGACACGGCTGACCGTCGTCGGATTCCAGGGGCCGGAGGTCTCGCTCGCCCGCTTCGCCGACCATCCGCGCGTGACGCTGCGGGGCGCGGTGGAGAACACGGAGCCGCTATACGACGCACATCGGATCTTCGTCGCGCCCACCCGCGTCGCCGCCGGCACGCCGTACAAGGTGCACGAGGCGGCGAGTTTCGGATTGCCGGTCGTGGCGACGGAGCTGCTGCGAGCGCAGGTGGGTTGGGAGTCCGGCCGCGACCTGCTGGCCGCCCCGCAGACCGATGCCGCGGCTTTCGCTGCCGCAGTGATCCAGCTCTACCGTGACGATGCGCTCTGGACCCGGTTGCGTGACAACGCGCTCGCCCGTCTCGCCGAAGAGACGAGCGAGGAGGCGTATGCCGCGGTCATCCGGCGGGTGTTGGATCGGGTGATCGGGGCCGGGTGATCCCGATCCGCGCTACCGGACAGCCGCGCTACGGCCAGACGCGAATGTTGCGTGCAGTGAACCGGACCTGCGTCATCGACGGCACCCGCCGATGACGCCCGGTGTTGAGAGGATGTTCAGGCCGCCAGCGTTCTCGCCCGAACATCTCCCGCCTCAGAATGGACCAGGTCGGTCGGGGCGATCCGGATCTCGAGCACAGTGGCGCCGTCCCCTTCGGGCAGCGGCAGTACCGCATTGCCGTCCGTCCAGCGACGCATCGTCATGTCCGTGCGCTCGATCGCCCACCAGCCCGCATCCAGGGCCGGATGGTCCAGTGGCACCTCCTCCAGCGCGACCGTGCTACGCAGCGTGATCCGCTCGACGTTCACGCCCAGCCTTCGCCTGTCATCCAGCCAGGGATGCGTGTCGGCCGGGGAACCGCTGCCCGACAGCAGACGCACCGTCCGTGTGCCGGGAGGCAGTGCGAAAAGGTAGAGCCCGGCTTCCGCGTAGAGCGGGCGCAGGGTCCGGCCCTTCGCCATCACCCGCAGACCGGGATCACTCGCAGTCTTCGCCTCGAAAGTCGCGAAACCCATCGCGCGAGCGCGATCTGCCAATAGCGTCCATACGGGCCTAACGTGCGCCTCCTCCCAGACGAAAGGAGCGCAGGATCCGGCCGCACGGTCCGCATTCGTCGAGTCCGTGAGGAGGTCCGGATGCAGGACCATTGGCACTTCGGCGTTGCTGAAGAAGCCGACATTGCCTGTATCCAGATAGCTTTCGGCCGGCAGATTCTCGGCAAGCAGGATGCCGTGCGCATCGAGGGCCACATGGAAATACGCGACCGAGGCCATGGCCGCCTCTGGCTGGATCGTTGCACCGTTGATCAACTGACGGATCGCGATCAGCTTGCCGTCGACGAAGACCGCATGGTCCGGCGAAAGGACGAGATCGCGGTGTGGCTCACCATCGGCAAACGCGTCCCGCAATACTCTAACAGGCGCGACAAGCCGCGGATCGGGGTGCCGGTCGAGCCGGATGGACCGATGGCCGATCCATTGCACCGGTCGCGGCCTCCAGCCCTCGCCGTCCGCCACCAGCACGAGGTCGCCTGCCTGCAGCGCTTCGACCGGCTTCTCTCCGTCGACCGTCGCGATATGGGTACCTGCCACGTAGCAGACCGCGGTGGAATCCTCCCTGACCGTGAAGGCGGCCGACGCGCCGCTCTGGTTGCCGGCCTGATCCGTGATCCGAGCGGAAATCTGATACGTGGTGTCGTTGGTCAGCAGCCCAGTCTGGACCTGGATGCTGTTGGACGCGATGTCTGCGGCCGACAGGGTGACCGCCGGACCTAGTGGTGAGCCGGTACCAGTTCCGTTGTACAGCTGCACCGTATCGCCAGCGCTCGCGTTGGTTCCGGCCAGATTCAGCGTGACGGTGAGATTCGTGTCGTTGGTGCTGCTGCCGCTGGCCAATACG
>MKTV01000049.1:0-47572 GCA_001898425.1 Rhodospirillales bacterium 69-11 | reverse complement strand
CGGACGTCCCAACGGTGTTGGTGGCCCTGGCACTCAGGGCGACCGCGCCATCGGGGAGTGAGGACGTGGTCAGCGACCATGCCCCGGTCAGCTCATTGGCGGTAATGCTCCCGACCGCAGTCGTCCCGTTGTAGACCGTGACCGTTGATCCGGCTTCTGCCGTGCCGCTGAGTGTCAGCGTCGGATCATCCGTACGCGCGCCGCTCGAGAGGGTTCCTTGCGTCGAGCCCACGTTGTCGGAGACCGTCGAGATCGACGGGGCGGCCGGGCCTGCGGGGGCCCCTGATGTGACGTTCCATTGGGTGGAGGGGTCGTTCGTCCGGTCGGCAGCGACGTTGAACAGGAGGTTCCCCGTCAGTCCGGTGACAAGGCCGGATGGGACGAACAGGTGATATCCACCACTGCTGTCGCGCCCGATGAACCCGCGGGAGCTCGATCCAAGAACACCCTGGGTGGCCCCGATATAGGTGAAGGTGCCGATGGAACCTACGATCAGAGCGCTACCGTTGAATGTTTCGCCCGCCTGATCGCCCAGCACCGTGGTGGTCGAGCCGTTGCCGGACACAGTGACGGATGCATTCTGCGCAAGTACAGAACCTAGGCTGAATTGGAGGACGCCGCCGGCGCTGGTGGTCAGCACCACGCCGAATTCAGTGTAAGTAGTAGCCATGATTTCTCCTCTCCCGGCGCAGCGTTATTTGCGCAGAGATGACCAAGGGAAAAATGTACTCGGCATGCCGGAATGCGTTACATCGAACTCACATCGCTAGCTGCCGCCCTCAATTTTTAGTGACACTTTTGTCCCGTTGATTGCCGACACGCGAACACTCGCTAATTTCTAAACGTCAGCAATACGCAAACGAGAGGATGACTGAGGACAACTGGCCACTTGACACACCGCAATTGGGAGTAGTGGTGTTGAGACCCAGAAGTGATGAGCTGAGAGGGATTCCTCTCTTTCACGAATTAAGCGCGAGCTTGATCGATGATCTAGCTAAGATCGGTGATGTAACGGGATTTGGCCCGGACGAAGACATCCTGTTGGCAGGAGAGAGCCCACGGGCCCTCCATATCCTCCTCAGCGGCTTCGCAGTCGAAACGCAGGAGCGCCTGGGTCGAAGTGTCGCTACCGACGTCGTGGGGCCCTTCTGTCCCATCCAGCTGGCGCAGACCCTCGCCGGAACCCCCGCAAAAACGCGGGTGAAAACGATCACCAGCGCACGTATCGTCCTACTTCAGGCGCTGGAGCTTCGAAGCCTGGTGCAGCAGCAGGAGGAACTGCTGCGGACCATGTTCACGCACACGCTGCGAGCGGTCGAGTTTACGGCAGAGCAGCTCCGCCACATTAAGCTGACCTCGGCCGTCCAACGGCTTGCGCAATTCCTGCTCGCGCGCATGGATCTGTCTGCCGGACCGCCCGGCCGCATCATCCTGCCTTATGAGAAGCGGTACCTGGCCGGCAAACTTGGCTGCTCGCAGGAGACGCTTTCGCGCGCGTTCGCCGCCCTCCGCAAGCTGGGTGTCGCATCAAAGGGCAGCGTCGTCGTCGTGAAGGATGCAGTGTCTCTGGAGGGCTTGGCGCGCGGCGTCGACGTGCCGAATGAACCCACTTCCGTCGCGGGGCCTCTGCACGTCGAGCCGGCTCGACGTCATGCCTGAGGGCCGGCCAGCATCATCATCGTTCGCGTCCTGGCCGAGCCATCGGGTCGCGCACGGAAGGCGCGCGATGCATGCGACGTCGGCACGACATCAGGGTCCGTGGTCAGACGCCGAGCAGCGCGCGCCGGAACCGGTCCCGCTCCACATGCGGCACGAGGTTGCGCTTGATCTTGTTCGCCGGCCCTTCCTTCACTCGCAGCAGGATGAACGCGAGGCCGCTGCCTTCGCGCAGCAGGCGCCGCCCCTCCGCCAGATCCGCCTCCGTGTTGATCGTGTGCACCACGGGGAAGCCCGCACCTGCCGCGATCCGATCCAGCGCGACGCCCAGGCCGGTGTGGCTGTCCTGGTTGCCCGTCTCGCCGTAATGCCCGTTGTCGACGCAGATGACCGTCAGGTTCGGCGGGTTCTGCAGCGCGATCGTCGCCAGCGCGCCCAGGTTCATCAGCAACTCGCCGTCCCCGGTCACCACCAGCACGCGGCGCTTCGGCTGAGCGAGCGCGAGGCCAAGCCCCATCATCGGCGCCGCCCCCATCGCGCCGCCCAGCCCGAACACGCCGGGTGATTCGTTGGTCATCGCCGAGAGTTCCTGCGCCGTGCCGGCAAGGCCGGCCACGATCAGGAAATCCTCCGGCCGTTCGATCAGCGCGGGTACCGCCTGCCGCCGGTCGAGCACCGCATCGGGCAGGGTCGCGACCTGCAGCTTGTTGAGCTTTGCCATCTCGCCCTCCCGCTCAGAACTTCTTCGCGCCGATCAGGCGCTGGGTCAGCAACACGGCGACGGCCTGACCGGCCTGGAAGGCCATCGTCAGCGCGGCGCCCACCGTCGTCGCCACGTCGGCCGGGGTCTCGGCCCGCAGCACGATCACGCTCATGGCCTCCAGCACCTTCGTCGTCGCCTGGCCCATGGGGAACTGCCAGGGATTGCCCTCCCCGAACTCGCCGCGCATCGACACGAGCGTCAGCAGCGGGAAATGGCACCCGGCCGTCAGCGAGAGCAGGTTGATGCAGTTGCCGACGCCGGAGGACTGCATCAGCAGCACGCCGCGCGCGCCGCCCAGATCGGCGCCGGCCAGCATGGCGACGCCCTCCTCCTCGGTGGTCAACGGGACGGCGTGCACGTCGGGGTCGCCGAGGGCGCGGTCGATCAGCACCTTGTGGCCGGCATCGGGCACGTAGGCGAACTGGGTGACGCCGGCGGCGCGCAACTGCTCGTAGAGCGCGTCCTGCCAGGGCGGCGATGGATCAGGCATTGGTTTCCTCCGGAACGAAACGGTCGTGTGGGTCACGGGTGCGGCGAGCGCATTGGCGCCCATTCCGCCCTATTGCGTCACCAGGCGGCAGCCGCCCTTGTCGAGCGGCCGGAACGCCTCGTCGCCGGGGATGGTGGCGAGACGCTCGTACACGTCCCAGCGGCCCGTCGATTGCGCGGGCGTCTTCACGCGGAACGTGTACATGTCGTGAACCGCGCGTCCGTCCTTGCGCACGACGACGGTGCCGAACAGCTTGTCGTGGATCGGCGCCTTGCGCATTTCGGCGACGACCGCCTCGCCCTCGATGGTGTTGGCGGATTTCACGGCCTGCAGCCAGGCCAGGACGGAAGAATACACGCCCGCCTGGTTGGCCGTGGGCACGCGGCCGAAGCGCTGCGCGAAGCGGCGGGCGAAGGCGCGGGTGTCGTCGTTCAGGTCCCAGTAGAACGCTTCCGTCACCAGCAGGCCCTGCGCGGCCTGCAGGCCGATGGAGTCGACGTCCACGATCTGGGTGAACAGCCCGGCCAGCATCTGCTGGCGGGGGATGCCGAACTCTGCCGCCTGCTTGACCGCGTTGATCAGGTCGGTGCCGGTGTCCGCGAGCCCCACGACCTTCGCGCCCGAGGCCTGCGCCTGCACCAGGTAGGATGAAAAGTCCGTGGTGCCGAGGGGATGTTTGACGGATCCGACGACCTTGCCGCCGAGTGCGAGGATGGTGGCCGTCGCATCGCGTTCGAGGGCGGCGCCGAGCGCGTAGTCGAAGGAGATGAAGTACCAGCTCGTGCCGCCCTGCTGCATCACCGCGCGCGCGATGGTGCTGCCGAAGGCGTAGGTGTCCATGGTCCACTGCACGGTGGTGGGCTGGCAGAACTTCCCGGTCAGGTCGGACGTGCCGACATTGGTCGCGAGGAAGGTGCGATGCCGGTCGGCCATCACCTGGTTCACGGCAAGTCCGACACCCGAGTTCACCGCGTCGGTGATGGTGGCCACGCCGTCCCGGTCGACCCACTCGCGCGCGATCTGTGCGCCGATATCGGGCTTGTTCTGATGGTCGGCGCTGAGGATCTGGACGCGGAAGCCGCCGCCCTGGGCCGCGAAATCCTCCGCCGCCATCTGCGCCGCGACGACGGAGCCGCGGCCGGACTGGTCGGCAAATGGGCCATTCATGTCGTTCAGCACGCCGATCTTGACGATCTCGGGGAGGTCGGCGCGGGCGGCGGTCGCCGCGAGCAGGAGCAGCATGCTGGGCCCCAGGCGGGAGAGCACGCGACGTGGACAGCGGAACATCGTTGGCCTCCTCCCCCGGATGGATTGTCCCGCAGGATGCGGAGGCCGCGCCGCATTGGCAACATGCCGGGTCGGCGCGCCGTGAGCGACGCGATCGCGTCCGTCGCGGGCGACGACGTCGCGTCCGATCAGTGACCGCCGCTGCCCGAGAGGGAATGCGAGGATCGCCGCCACCGTGGCGTCGGGCTGCTCCTCCATCAGCCGGTGGCCTGCATCGGCGATGACGGTCTCCTGCACGTCGGCGGCGGCCGCTCGCATGATGACGGCCATCGTGGCGCCCAACGAGTGATCGCCGCCGATCGCGAGCACCGGCATCCGCAGCGGGCCACGAGCAACGGCCGCGGCATTGTCGATCGCATCCTGATCGAAGGCCGCGAACTGCGCGAAGCCCGCATGCATGCGGCCGGGCGCGGCGTACAGCGCGGCGTTATGCGTGCGTGATGCCTCGTCGAACCGCGCGGGGTCGGCGGCGAAGTCGTTCCAGAACCGGTCGAGGTAGATTCGCTCCCGCCCGGCGACGAGCCGCTCCATGTCCGGACCGCCGAAACGGAAATGCCAGAGCAGCGGGCTCTTGAGAATCTCCTCCCACGGGCCGACGCCAGGCACCGGGGCATCCATCATCACCAGCCGGGTGGTACGCGCGGGATAGCGTTCCGCGAAGGCGGGTGCGCTCGCCTGCGGGCCGGACTCGCAGGCGATCCGCAAGGAGCTGATCCGGCGCCGCAGGATCGGGGAGAGCATCATCCGCGACCGCCTGGCGCGGGCGAAGTCCGAGGGCGACCTGCTGCCCGATGCTGATCCAGCCAAGCTGGCACGCTATCTCTCCATCGTGATCTACGGCATCACCGTGCAGGCCGCGGGCGGCGCGACCCGAACGGAGCTGCGCGATGCGGCGGAGCTCGCTCTCTGCGGCTTTCCGAAGCCGCCTGGTGAAGCGCGCTGATCCACAGGCTGAGTGCGCCGCAATGGGCTGAGTGCGCCGCCGTCGGACGGGCATGCGCCTTGCTTGCTCGCATGCCGGCATTTCGGGACCACACGCATGTCCGACATCTACGCAGAACGCGGCTACGGCTCCCGCCCCCTCGGCTTCGGCGCGAAACCCGCCGTCGTGGTGGTGGATTTCCAGCGCGGCTTCACCGATCCAGCCTTCCCGATGGGCGGCGCGCCTGCGGTGGATGCCGCCGTCCGCGCCACCGTGCCCGTGATGGAGGCGGCGCGGCGTGCCGGCCTGCCGGTCATCGCCTGCGTCAACGGCTATGACGGTCCACGCGCCGTGCCCCACTGGAAGGCCGCACCGGTCTACGACCTGCTGGCCGGCACGCCGCTGACGGAGCTCGATCCGCGCATCGCCGCGGCACGCCCCGACGTGACGCTGATGAAATCGACCCCCTCGATCTTCTTCGCGACACCGGCCGCCGCGATCCTGACGAAGGAACGCGTGGACACGGTGATCGTGACCGGCTGCATCACCTCGGGCTGCATCCGCGCCAGCATCGTCGATGCCTTCTCGCTCGGATTCCGCGTGATGGTCGCGGCGGATTGCTGCGGGGACCACGATCCGGTGGCGCATGCGCAGAACCTCGCGGACGCGGAGCGGCGCTACGCCGACATCATCGATGCGGAGACCGCCATCGCCGAAATCGAACGGTGGCAGGCGCGCAACGCCGACCGGGACTGATCTCGGCGCCTTTGCGGACACCGCGATCCCGTCCGGCAGCCGACGCGGCTACGCGAGCGCGATACGCTGCGACGCGCGCGGGCGCGCAGCGCCTATTCCGGCGCCGACCCGACCGGGGGATGCCCGCGACGCCGACCGATCGACAGGGAGAGGAACGCGCCCAGCCACGATCCGGCGGCGGCGAACAGCACGTAGACCCAGTTCTCGGTGTAGGAGATCACGGCATAGGACGAGAGCGTGTACCACAACGCGCTCCAGTTCGCGGCGGAGACGCGGCGGCGCGCCACGACGGCCCCGGTGAACTGCACGTAGACCGCGTCGGTGGCGGCGGTCGCCAGCAGCACGCCGCCGGCGGTCAGCGGATCGATCGCCGGCCATGTCATCATCGCGCGGCCCCTCCCGGCATCATCGATCGACCGTGACGCACGTGCCGGCCCGCAGCCGGCAGCGGACCCGCACGTCCTGTCCCGCGCGGGTCCGGCGGCACGTGGGGCCGCTCAGCCGGCCCAGACACGGCGGAGCGCGCCGGCGGCTTCGGCAGCGTGCAGATCGGGGTGGCGGGCGATGGTCACCCCTCCTGCCGGGTTCGGCAGCGATGGGGGCGGCTGCGCAAGCCGCTCTTCAAGCTGCGCCACCAGGCTTTCCAGCTGCCGCACGCGGTCGAGCAATCCGTTCGCGTCGCCGGCCGGATCCTCGCGTGCGGCCGTGGCCATCTCGCCCTGGGTCGGCGTCGCGGCCGTTCCCGGATCGGGCTCGAAGGTCAGGCGAAGCATGACGCGATCACCTGCGCGAAGGCGCGGGCGCGATGGCTGACCGCGTGCTTCGCATCGGGGTCCATTTCGCCGAACGTCTCGCTGCCGCCGAGCGGGAGGAACATCGGGTCGTAGCCGAAGCCCCGGTCGCCGCGGGGCGGCCAGACGACGGTGCCGTCGACCCGGCCGACGAAGGTCTCCGTGTGCCCGTCCGGCCAGCCCAGGCAGAGTGCCGCGATGAACCAGGCGCGCCGGTCGGCCGCCTCGTTCATGCGGTCATGGACCTGCTGCATCGCGGCGGCGAAGTCCTTCGATGGTCCGGCCCAGCGCGCCGACAGCACGCCCGGGTCGCCGCCCAGCGCGGCAACGCAGAAGCCGGAATCGTCCGACAACGCCGGCAGCCCGCTCGCCTGCGCCGCCGCCAACGCCTTGATGCGCGCGTTGCCGGCGAAATCAGGCGCGTCCTCCACCGGTTCGGGCAGGCCGAGTTCGCCGGCCGAGACGACATCGGTGCCGAAGGGTCGGAGCAGGTCGGCGATCTCGCGCAGCTTGCCCTTGTTGTGGCTGGCCAGCACCAGCCGCGCGCCGGGGGCGAGGCGGCGGGCCATCAGTCGCCCAGCGCCCGACGCTGCGCGGCGAACAGCGCGTCCGTGCCGCCGCGGGCGAGGCGCAGCAGGTCGAGGAACTGGCCCTCGGAGAAGGTGCGCTTCTCCGCCGTGCCCTGGATTTCGACGATCCCGCCGCCGTCGGTCAGCACGAAATTGGCGTCCGCCTCGGCCGAACTGTCCTCGTCGTAGTCGAGGTCGAGCACCGCGGTACCTTCGGAGATGCCGCAGGACACGGCGGCGACCTGCCCGGTCAGCGGCACCGCCTTCAGCACGTTCATCTTCACCAGCCGGCGGAAGGCGAGCGACAGCGCGACCCAGGAGCCGGTGATGGCGGCGCAGCGCGTTCCGCCATCGGCGTTCAGCACGTCGCAGTCGAGCGTGACGGACATCTCGCCCATGGCGGCGCGGTCCACCACGGCGCGCAGGCTGCGACCGATCAGGCGCTGGATCTCCTGCGTCCGGCCGGACTGCTTGCCCCGCGCGGCCTCGCGATCGCCGCGGGTGTGGGTGGCGCGCGGCAGCATGCCGTATTCGGCGGTGACCCACCCCTGGCCGGAGCCGCGCAGGAAGGGCGGCACGCGGGTCTCGACGGAGGCGGCGCACAGCACCTCGGTGTTCCCCATGCGGATCAGGCAGGAGCCTTCGGCATGGCGGGCGAAGCCGATCTCGATCGAGACGGCGCGCAGCGCATCGGCGGCGCGGCCGGAGGGTCGGGTCATGCGGAAAGTCTCTGCTCTGCGATGGAGCGGCGGACCATACAGCGTGTCGGCGATCCGAACCAACGGGTCGATGGCCACTCCCGACCCGAATGGGGACCAGACCAAGCTTATCGCCGGGTCGCCTTCCCGTACACGTCCCCGCCGTCGCGCTTGCCCACGGCAACGACGGTCAGGACCAGCGCCTCCTCGCTCACCTCATAGACGAGCCGGTATCCGCTCGCGCGGAGCTTGATCTTGTAACGACTGCCCGCGCCACGCAGCTTCGCCGCTGGAACGTGGGGATGCTCCAGCCTCTCCTTCAGCTTCGCCTTGAATTGCTCACGGACGGTTTCGCCGAGTTTCCGCCATTCCTTGAGTGCGGATTCCTTGAAAGCAAGCCTATAGCTCATCCAACGATACTTCGACCGACGGCTCGTCCGCGCGGGCGTCACAGATTGCGTTGAGTTGCTCGTCATCCAACGCTTCAAGGATGCGCGCCCAGACATCCGCCGGGACCGCATAGTGCGTCGGAGTGTTGTGATTGAGGATGGCGACAGGGTGTCCGCGTCCGGCGTCGAGCGCAGCCGTCGGGTGTCGTTTCAATTCGCTGATGCTGACCGCCACATCCGCCAAGAGCGCCGTCGGCATTTCAGGCCTCCAACAAGTACCTTTTTCTGTCCCTATTTAAGTGCAAATCGGCTCGGCAGTCGAGAACGCGTTCCCTGCCGGCGCCGCCGCTCGCATCCGCAGGCTCCCCGGCCTCAGAAGATCCCGAAGATCTCCCGCAGGAACCCCGGCGTCAGCGCGCTCAGCGGGTTCACCGAGACGGAGGGGTCATCGAGCTTCCCGCTCAGCCCGTAGCGCGCCGCGAACACGCCGCCGCCCTTCTCGGGGCTGAACAGCTTCCCGATCAACGGCACATGGCCCAGCAGCGAGTTGAAGAAATACGCCGGGACGATCGTCCCCTCCATCTCCACCCGCTCCGCCGCGAGATCGATGCGCCCCTTGGCGGTGATGCCCAGTGAGGCGCTGAAGGCGCGGGCGTCGTTCAGCGTGAGCACCGTCCCGTTGTAGCGGAACGGCGCGATCAGCTTGGTGAAGCCGATCCCCGGCCCGCGCAGCACGTCCACCATCCCGTACAGCGTCATCGCCTGCAGCAGCTTGCCCAGCGCGGGCAGCCCATGCAGGCGGAAGCCGTCGATCTCCGCCGTTCCGATCAGCGGATGATCCGCCGCGCGGTCGTCATACGTGCCCGCCAGGGTCAGCGTGCCGCCGGCCATGCCGTGCACCACGTCCAGCCCGCTCAGCAGCGCGCCCGCGTCCGCGGCCGTGGCCGACAGGCGCCGCCCCGGCCCGGCCGCATCGGTCCCGATATCGAGCTGGAACGGAGCGGTGTCGCCGGTCCGACCGGCGGCGTGCAGCCGGCGCATGATCCGGCCGTCGTTCTCCACCTGCGCGACCAGCCCGGTCGCGACCTGATCGCCCGCCAGCAGCACCCGGTCGAACCGCGCATCCAGGGTCCAGGGCGGCCCTGCCGGCTCCGGCCGCGGCTTGGCCGGCGCGCTCGCCTCGGCGCGCGGCTTCGGCGCCTCCTTGGGCGTGCGGGCGGCCAGCCTGGCCGCGAGGTCCAGCGTCGCGCCGCTCAGCTCCGCCGCGATCGAGCCGTCCGGCGGCAGGCGCACCTCCCCGCGCAGGTCGTTGCGCCCGAACACCGCGCGGTCCAGCCGCACCAGCACGACCCTGCCGTTCGCCGCGGTCGCCGACCCGCGCAGCATCAGCCCGTCGCCCTCCACGGTGATGCGGTCGATGGCGCGCAGCCGGTCGTGGTCGAGCCGCACGAGGGCGCTGCCTTTCGCCGGCATGCCGACCGGCTTGCGCCACCCGGTGGGGGCGACCAGCGTGGCCGGCGTCAGGTCGGCATCCAGCGCGACCTCCGCATCGCCGGCGCGGTGCTGGGTGTAGATGGCGTGCAGCCCGACTTCCCCGAACACTGTGTCGGCGGAGCTCAGCCCCGCCGCGGCGAGCTGACCCGCGCCCGCGCGGCCGGTCACCGCGATCCGCTGCACGACCTGGGTGGGCGGACCGCCGCGGAAATCCATCATGCCGTCGAGGTCCGCGGGGATCCCGGCGAGCGCCGCGCGCCCCTTGGCCGTCATCCCCTCCTGCGTCACGTCCACGTCCAGGTCTCCCTGGTCGAGGTCGCGCCCCGCCACCAGCCCGCCCAGATGCAGGCCGCTCAGATGGCCCAGCACCCGGATCCCCACGTCCGCCATGGTGACCTTGTTGTCGAGCGGCAGGGTGACGGTCAGGTTCGCGGTGGCCTCGCCGGCCGGGTCGCCCAGCGGCATCGGGTGCTTGTCCAGCAGTTCCAGCCGCGGCTCCTTCAGCAGCGCGATCGTATCGGGCACCGATCCGGCGACATCGGCCTGGATCGCCGCGGTCTGGTCGCGCTGCGACAGGCCGGTGATGCGCATGCGGCCCGACTTCACGGCCAGCCCGGCCTTGCCGGCCCGCTGCCTGCCGGCGGAGAGCACGATTTCCAGCGTGTCGGGATCGAGCAGGCGGAGCTGCGCCGCCACCTGCTCGAGCGGCGGCACCGGGCGCAGCCAGTGCACCGTCAGGTCCTGCCCGTCCAGCGTGCCGGTCAGGGCCGTGATCCGCGCCTCGGAGAAATCGTCGCGACCCACCACCTGCGCGGCGACGTGCCCGTTGCGCGCGGTGCCGGTCGGGATGTTGCCGACGATCCAGGGCCGCGCCCCGCCGCCGGTGGCGGCCGGCCAGAGCCGCGGCAGATCGGCGAAGGCGAGCTGGTCGAGGTCGAGCGTGACGCTGGCCTGGAACTGGCCGAACTGGCGGACGAGCGTGCCGCCCGCCCGCAGATGCGTCAGCGGGCCGCCTTCGTGCCCCTGCACCGCGACCTGGGCCGTCTCCAGGCGGATCAGCGTGGGCGTGCCGTCGACGACCATCACCGCCGATTCCAGCGCGACGCGGTCGCCGCGCACCTCCACCGCGCCGGCCCCCACCGTCGCCGTCGCATGGAAGCGCGTGGGCTGCAGCGCGGCGTCGAGATCGACCGCGGCCTCGAGCGTGACCGGCGCGTCCAGGGCGGACAGCCGCTCCAGCCGCGGCGCGGCGCGGGCCAGCGCCGCCGGGGCGACGGGGCTGAGCCGCGCCCGCACATGCGTGCGTTCCGCCCCGGTCTCCAGCACCGCGTTCGCGGTCAGGGTGGCGGTCTGGTCGCCCAGCGCCAACCGCAGCAGGGCGGTGCCGTCGACGCCCCCTGCGGGGCGGCGGACCAGGTCGATCTCGGCCTCGGGCGCCTGCCAGGTGGCGCCGAGTTGCCGGTCTATCACCACCACCGCCGCATTGCGCACCAGGATGCGGCGCAGCTGGGAGAACATGCCGCGCGCCGGCCCGTCCCGCGGCGCGCGGTCGTCGGCGGCGGGGCGGACCAGCTCGCGCAGCAGCATCTCGGCCGGCGACGGGCCGGCTTCCGCGGGGGGTTCCGGCGCGGTGCTGTCGGTCGCCTCGTTCAGGGTGCCGAGATCGAGGCTGGTCGTGCCGTCCGGCCCACGGCGCAGCGTGATGCGCGCGCCGTCCACCTCGATCGCACGTGGCTCGAGGCGGCCCTGCAGCAGGGCCCCGAGGGAGAGCGACACCTCGACGCGCGGCAGGTCGATCTGCCGGCGGCCGGACGGCGCGGTGACCGTGATGTCGGTGAGCTGCAGGTCGAGCGGACGGTCGACGCCGCGCGAGAATCCCTCCCACGCCAGGGCCGAACTGCCGATCGCGACCTGCGTGGGCGCGTCGTCGGCGTTCAGCGCCGCCTCCAGCCGCTGGGTGAGCCAGTCCATCCGCACCGGTCCCTGCGACAGCCGCCACGCGGCCGCGGCGCCCAGCACCGCCACGAGCACCGTGAGCGTCAGCGCGACATGCGCGAGCAGATGCAGCACGCGGGCGCAGCCGCGCGCGGCTTGACCGGGCAGCCGCCTCACCGCCAGCCTGCGCGGCGATGACCGACGCACGTTTCCGCCTGCCCGAGAGCTGGCCCGCCCCGCACGATCCGCCCGCCGGGGAGCGGCTGCTGGAGCGCTTCGCCGAACAGGGCAGGGCGGAGGCGCGTCTGGCGAAGCGCGCGCCGGTGGCGGCGCTGCTGCGCTGCCTGGGTGGCAACAGCCCCTATCTGGCCGACCTCGCCGTGCGCGAATCGGCCGCGCTGCGGCGGCTGGTGGCGGACGGCCCCGAGGCCGTGGTGGAGACGGCGATGCGCAGCCTGCATGCGCTGAAGCCGCAGGCGGACCGCGCCCGCACCGCGGCCACGCTGCGGGCCGCCAAGCGCGTGATCGCCCTCGCCGCGGCGGTCGCCGATATCGGCGGGCTGTGGACGCTGGAGCAGGTGACGGGCGCGCTCTCCGCGCTTGCGGAGACGGCGCTCGCCTGCTCCGTCGCGCATCTGCTGCGGGCTGCGCACGATGCCGGAGAGCTCGACCTGCCGGACCCCGCCGTCCCGGCCGAAGGCGGCGGCTTCACGGTCCTCGGCATGGGCAAGCTGGGCGCGCGCGAACTGAACTTCTCCTCGGATGTCGACCTCGTCCTGCTCTATGACCCCGCGGCGCCCATCTATACCGAGCGCACGGCGGGCGACGCCATGGGGCGGTTCACGACACGGGTCGCACGAGGGCTTGTGGCCCTGATGGAGCAGCGCGACGCCGACGGCTACGTGTTCCGCACCGACCTGCGCCTGCGCCCCGACCCAGCGGCGACGCCGCCCGCGATCGCCCTCCCCGCCGCCATCACCTACTACGAGAGCATGGGGCAGAACTGGGAACGCGCGGCCATGATCAAGGCCCGCCCGGTCGCCGGCGACCTCGGCCTCGGCACCGCCTTCCTGGGCGAGATCCGGCCCTTCGTCTGGCGTCGCGGGCTCGACTTCGCCGCGGTGGCCGACATCCACGCGATGAAGCGACGCATCGACGAGCACCGGAAGACCGCGCTGACCGCCGCCGCCGATCCGGTCGCCCGCATCGCCGGCCACAACGTCAAGCTGGGCGAGGGCGGGATCCGCGAGATCGAGTTCCTGGTGCAGACGCTGCAGCTCGTCTGGGGCGGGCGCGAGCCGGAGATGCGCATCCCCACCACGCTGGGCGCGCTGCACCGGTTGACCGAGGCGGGCCGCGTGCCCCGCGGCGCCACGGCCGAACTCGAAGAGGCGTACCGGTTCCTGCGCCAGGTCGAGCACCGGCTGCAGATGGTCGCCGACCGCCAGACGCACGAACTGCCCGAGAAGCCGGAGGAGCTGCACCGGATCGCGACGTTCCTGGGCTATCCCTCCACCCTGGCCTTTGCCGAGGCACTGCTGCACCGGCTGGACCGCGTCCGTCGCCGCTATGCCGAAGTGTTCGAATCCGTGCCCGAGATCCCGAATGGCGGGCGGGTGGTCGGCGCATTGGACTTCCGCGGCGACGATCCGCATCCGCCCGCGACCGAGGCCGCCCTG
Source organism: Rhodospirillales bacterium 69-11 (assembly GCA_001898425.1). Taxonomy (GTDB): domain Bacteria; phylum Pseudomonadota; class Alphaproteobacteria; order Acetobacterales; family Acetobacteraceae; genus Rhodopila. The sequence goes on along the minus strand of MKTV01000049.1, from coordinate 34,143 downwards.
CGCAGCCTGGGGTTCGTGTCGCCCGACCGGATCGTCGCCGCGGTGCGCGGCTGGCAGGCCGGGCACGTCCGCGCGCTGCGGTCCCAGCGCGCGCGGGAGCTGATGGAGCAGATGCTGCCGGCGATCCTGGCGCAACTCGCCGCGCAGCCCAATCCGGACGCCACGTTCAGCCGGTTCGACCGGTTCATCGCCGCGCTGCCGGCCGGCGTGCAGATCCTGTCGCTGTTCCAGCGCAACCCCACCCTGCTCGAGCGCATCGCCGCCGTCCTCGGGGCGGCCCCGTCGCTCGCCGAATACCTCGCGCATTATCCGAGTGCGCTCGAAGGGTTGCTGTCGCCCGAGGAAGAGGGCGCGGCGATCCGCCTGCTGCATGCGCGGCTGGGCGACGCCACCACGCTCGAGGACACGATCGAGATCACCCGCCGCGCGGTGAAGGAGGAGGATTTCTACCTCTCGGTCGCGACCCTGGACGGGCGCCTGGACGCGGACGCCGCGGGGGAGCGGCGCAGCGCGATGACCGATGCGGCGCTCGCTGCCCTGCTGCCCCCGGTGCTGGCCGATTTCGCCACGCGCTTCGGCAAGGTGCGCGGCGGCGGGATGGCCGTGGTGGCGCTGGGAAAGGCGGGCAGCCGGGAGATGATGGCGGGCTCCGACCTCGACCTGATGCTGATCTACGACCATCCGGAGGACGTGACCGAGAGCCGTGGCGCGCGCACGATGCCGGTCAGCCAATGGTTCGTCCGCGCCGCCCATGCCTATGTCGCCGCGCTGACCGCGCCCGGTGCGGAAGGCGCGCTCTACGCGGTCGACATGCGCCTGCGCCCGTCCGGCAACAAGGGCCCGGTCGCCGTCTCCCTGGGCGCCTTCCGCCGCTACCATGCCGAGAGCGCCTGGACATGGGAGCGCATGGCGCTGACCCGCGCCCGCGTCGTCGCCGGCCCGCCCGCATTGCGGCGCAAGGTGCAGGCCGCGATCGCCGCGGCCATCGCGAGCGCCGGCGATCCCGCCCAGGTGCGCGCCGATGCGGTCGCGATGCGCGCCCGCCTGCTGCGCGACCTTCCGCCGGACGGGCCGTGGGACGTGAAGCTGCGCCCCGGCGGGCAGATGGAGGTGGAGTTCGTCGGCCAGGTGCTGCAGCTCATGCACGCGGCGGCGCATCCGAAGCTGTGCCATCCCACGACGCGCATCGCGCTCGCGCGCTTCGCCAGGGCGGGGCTGCTGTCGCGGGACGACGCCGCGCTGCTGATCCGCGCCGACCATGTGTGGCGGACCGTGCAGGGCATGCTGCGCATCACCGTCGGCCGCGACGCGCGCGAGACCCTCCCCGATGCCGGCGCCCGCGCCCTGCTGCGCGCGACGGCGCGGGCTGGACTCGACGCGATTGACACCGCTGCGCTGCGGGCCACCTTGGAGGCGCTGGCGCGCGAGGTGCGCGCGGTGTTCGAGCGACAGGTCGGGGAGATCGCGGGATGAGCGTGCAGGAAGGCGATGCGGCACCGGAGTTCGAGCTGCCGGCGAGCGGCGGGCGCACGGCGAGCAGCGCGGCGCTGCGGGGCAAGCCGTTCGTGCTGTATTTCTACCCGAAGGCCGACACGCCCGGCTGCACCAAGGAAGCCTGCGCCTTCCAGGAAGCCCTTCCGCAACTCGGCAAGCTTGGTTTGGACGTGATCGGGGTCTCACCGGACAAGATCAAGCCGATCGAGAAGTTCGCGGAGAAGTACAACCTGGCGTTTCCGCTGGCGTCCGATGAATCGCACGCGGTGGCGGAGAAGTATGGGACCTGGGTCGAGAAGTCGATGTACGGCCGCAAATACATGGGAATGGAGCGCAGCACCTTCCTGGTCGACAAGGACGGCAAGATCGCGAAGGTCTGGCGCAAGGTGAGCGTCACGGGACACGCGGGCGACGTGCTGAAGGCGGCGCAGGCGCTGGGGTGACAGGATTGCCGGATGGGGCATTCCGCGCCGGTATCGGCTGTCCCATCCTCGTCGCGTCTGAACGATCACCGCTGACGACGATCGGATCGGCTCAACGCCGACCCTCGGGGTGTTCCAGTGTCACCGCCCCTTCGATCCCGGCCAAGGCGTGGCGAGCAACTCGCCGATCCCGGCCAGGAAGCGCGCGGCTTCGTCCACAGCCGACGCAGCCCGTTCGAGCGGCACTGGTTCCGCCACGTAGTCTGCGGTGAGCCGCAATTCGTGGACGCGGTTGAGCGCGCGTCCAAGCTCCGGCGAGAGGTGGCCAGGCTGCACGAGCAGCCGGCCGAAGCTCGAGATCATCCCGCCATGTGTCTTCGGCACGGGAAGATCGTCATGACGTGTGGCCCAGGCCAGCGCCGCCAGGGCCGCGTCGAACATGGCGTAATAGGCGCGGTTCGTAGCCCCGTCCGCGTCCTCCGCGTCGAGCAGCAGTCGCGCCGAGGCGAGCGCCTTCGCGGCCTTGTCCATGATCTGCTTCGTCATGCGACACCGATCCCCTCGCTCGCGATGGCCCGAATGAGAGTCGGATTGGCGAAGCGCTCCGGGTGCGCCAGATCGTCGCCCCAGATCGGAAATGCCTGCACCAGCAGCCCGGTTTCGAGCATCACGTCGAACGCGATACCTGCCATGTCGAGCTTGGTGCCGATGAAGTCCTGACGCTCTCCGCGCAGGACGATCGCGAGGTCCACGTCGCTGTCGGGCCGGTGGTCGCCGCGGGCGCGCGATCCGAAGAGGATCGCCCGTTCGACGTCGTAGCGGTCCCGCAGCCGATCGACGAAGATCTCTGCCGCCCTCTTGGCCGATCTCGTAGAAAACGTGGCGTGGTGTCGGGCCATGACCCATCGTAGCACGGATCGGCCCGTGCTCTCACACCGCCAGCGTATGCGGCAGCCGCAGCTCCGCCGTCGTGCCCTCGTTCGGCCGGCTCTTCAGCACCAGCGAGCCGCCATGCCCCAGCACGAGGGCGCGCGCGACGTAAAGGCCGATCCCCGCACCCTGGAACCGCCGCGCGTGGCTGTCCTCCACCTGCGTGAACGGCTCGAACACGTGCTCGAGTTCGGCCTCCGGAATGCCGATGCCGGTGTCGCGCACGGTGATCAGCAGGCCGCCATCGGCCTCGGTCTCCGCGCCGACCGTGATCGTGCCTCCGGCATTGGTGAACTTCACCGCGTTCGACAACAGGTGCGTCATCACCTGCTGCAGCCGCTGCTCGTCGGCGCGCAGCACCGGCAGGTCGTCCGCCAGCGCCATCTCTACCGTGATGTCCGCAGCCTGGGCGGCCGAGGCGATTCGCCGCACCGCGTCGTGCACCAGCGCCGCGGGATCGACGCGCTCCACCGTCAGGTCGAAGCGGCCCGCCTCGATCCGCGCCACGTCCAGCACGATGTTGATCAGCGTCAGCAACTGCCGGCCGGCATCGTTGATCTGCTGAGCGAATTCGGCGACGCGGGCCGGCGCCGGGGCGCGGCCTTCCCGCAGCAGCGCGTCGGAGAAGCCGATCACCGCGTTCAGCGGCGTGCGCAGCTCGTGGCTCATGGTGGCGAGGAAGCGGGACTTCGCGCGGTTGGCCGCCTCGGCCGCATCGCGTGCCGCGCGCAGCTCCTGCTGCGTGCGCATGTTCTCGGTCACGTCGCTGAAGGTGGTGATCCAGCCGCCACCCGGCACCGGGTCCGACCGCGCATCCAGCACGCGGCCGGCCTTGGTGGTGAGGAACCGGCGGTACGGGATCGCCCGATCGCGGCGGCGCAGCGCTTCGAGGGTCACGCGGGTCGCCTCTCCGCTCCCCCATTCCTCCCGCGCGATCATGGCATCCAGCACCTCGTCCTCCGGCCGGCCGGGGATGAGCAGGCCCGGCGGATGCCCGAGAAGCTCCGCGGCGAGGCGGTTGCTCGCCACCAGCCGCCGATCGGCGCCCCAGTACAGGACGCCGTGGCGGGTGTGGGTCAGCATCACGTCGATCTGCGCGGCCCGCTCTTCGGCGGCGGCCTCGGCATGGGTCAGCGTGGTGATGTCGCCGATCACGATGATCCGCCCGCCGCTGGGCAGAGGGTGCCCGTGCAGCTCCACCACCTTGCCGTTCGGACGCCGGAACACGAAGCGATGCGGCTGGCGGAGGTCGAGCGCCAGCGCGTGGGCGACGATCTTGTCGGGATCTCCGCCCCCCAGCTCCCCCAGCGGTGCCATGCGGCGGACGAGGTCGGCCCGTGACTCTCCGATCCGGATGGCGACGCCGTCCATCACGGCGTCCCAGGCGGGATTGACCACGGTCACGCGGTCGGCCGCGTCGAACATGCAGACGGCCTGCGGCAAGGCGGCCAGGATGGCCCCCAGCATGCTGGCGCGCTGATGCGCCGCGCCGGCATCGGCGGGGACGGCGGCGGTCAGCGTGAGCAGCCAGCCGGCCGGCGAGAGCGGGTCGGCGCGCAGCGTGAGCGTCTCCCCCCGCGGGGTGGCGACCTGGAGGTGCGCCGGGGTGGCGGCCTGGAGTTCCGTGAGCCAGGCCGCGGCACGCTCCCGATCCTGGGGCGCGAGGCCGGCTGCGGCGCGGAGCAGCGATGCGGCGCCGTCCCCGGGGCTGGGGAGGGGGCACTCGAGGCGGCCGGCCAGTGCCTGGGTGCAGGACAGCAGGGTCAGGTGCTGATCCAGCACGGCGGTTGCGGCTGCCTGCAGACCCGCGTCGCTCATCTCGGCGGGTCCCGTGGCGGGGTCATCTGGCGGGCAAGCTCCGTGTGCCGTGCAGCAGGACGAGGGCGGCCGTCAGCACCAGGGTGGCCCCGACCTGATGGGCGGTGGCGAGCCCCACCGGCACGACGTGGATCAGCGTGGCGACGCCCAGCGCGTATTGCGCCGCGACGGCCAGGCCGAGGACGGCGAGGCGCGGGCGGAGCGGGGTCATGGCGCGCGCGCCGAACCCGGCGGCGAGCGTGCCGAGCGCGGCCAGGGCGGTCAGCGTCGCCAGCAGGCGGTGGTCGAACTGCACCGCGGCGATGTTCTCGGTGAGGTTGCGCAGGAAGGGCGTGAGCCGCGCGTAGCCGTCCGGCACCAGCCGCCCGTCCATCAGCGGGAAGGTGTTGTAGTCGAGCCCGGCATGCGTGCCGGCCACGAACCCGCCGGCCACGATGGTCAGCGACACGAGCCCGACGGTGAGGCCGGCGCCCAGGCGGAGGCTGCGCGGCACGCTGCTCAGCACCGGACGGGGGGCGAGGAGGCCGAACGCCGTCCAGAGGATGGCGGCGTAGAGGGAGAGCGCCAGGACGAGATGGACCACCAGCCGGTAGGCGGAGACCGAGGTCGAATCAGGGAAGAAACCGGACGCGACCATGAACCAGCCGACCGCGCCCTGCAGCCCGCCCAGGACGAAGAGCAGCGCCAGCCGGGGAATGAGCCGGCGCTCGATCCGGCCGGTGGCCCAGAAGACGACCAGCGGCACCAGGAAGGCCAGCCCGATCAGGCGGCCCCAGAGCCTGTGGGTCCATTCCAGCCAGAAGATCTGCTTGAAGCCGGCAAGTCCGAAGCCCTCGTTGACCAGCGCGTATTGCGGGATCTTCTGGTAGAGGGCGAACAGGCGGTGCCACTCCGCCTCGCTCATGGGCGGGAGAGTGCCGCGGAACGGGGCCCACTCCATGATGGACAGGCCCGATCCGGTCAGGCGCGTGGCGCCGCCCAGCCCGATCATGACCAGGATCATCCCGGCGACCACCAGCAGCCACGTGGCGACCAGGCGCCGGTTCTGGCGGCTGGACGCGCGATCGCCGGGCGGTGCGTCGGCGAAGTCCCTGACGTCGAATGGCATGATCGGACCTTATAGGCTGACGGCGGGACGCTGGGAACTCGTCCTGCAGAATGCACCACGATCGTCGTGCAAAATACATGGATGACCGGCTGATTGGTCCATCCGGCGCCGATCCACCCATGCGCACCGCCGTCGCGCGCCGCGACCCAAGCGGTGGGTCGCAACGGATGGCGGACCGCGCGGGTCAGTCCTCGTCGGATCCCAGGCAGATGATGGCACGGCCAATCGCGGCCGACCCGAAGGTCACGACGAAGCCGAACACCAGCAGCGCCCAGGCGATCCAGCCGCCCTCCGTGTGCATGCCGAGGTCCCGGAGCGACCCGACATTCGCCGCCACCAGCGTGACCGCAGCGATCGCCCCGGCAAGGCAGCCGGCGGCCATGTGCGGCAGGACGTAGCGGAGCACTTCCATAGTGGGAACGTGAGATCCCTTGACCTTGCCGTCACCTCACGAAGCAGCACATCACGCGCATGTCGGGAACATACCTTTCGGCCACGGCCGGGCTCTCCGCCTTGAACTTCTTCCTGGCGGACGTGCATGACGGGCTGGGGCCGTTCCTCGCCACCTGGCTGGCGGAGGCGCACTGGGATCCGGCACGCATCGGCCTGGTGATGACCATCGGAGGCATCGCCGGGCTGCTGTGCAACGGCCCCGCCGGCGCGCTGGTCGACTGGTCCGGCCGGCCGCGGCTGGTGCTGACCGGTGCCTCGATCGCGGTGGTCGCCGGCACCGTCGGGCTCCTGTTCGCGCATGATTTCAAGGCAGTCCTCGCCGCGCAGGTGGTGATCGCGATCGGCGGCGCCATCATGGGGCCGGGACTGGTCGCCCTCACGCTCGCCCTGGTGGGGAAGGACCGGTTCCCGGCGCGGCAGGGCCGCAACGAGGCGTGGAACCACGGCGGCAACGTGAGTGCCGCCCTCATGGTCGTCGCCGCCACCTTCGTGACCGGCGCCGTGGCGGCGTTCTGGGTGCTGGGGACGATGGCGGTCGGCGCCCTCGCCGCGCTCTGGCTCATGCCGGGGGGATCGGCCGCCGTTCGGCGACAGGCTGGCGAACCCGCCTCGACGGCCGAACCCGAGGGCCGGACCGGGCCGGAGAACTCCCTGCGCAGCGTGCTCACCGACCGGCGGCTGATTGCCCTGGGCATCGCCCTCGCCGCCTTCCACCTCGGCAACGCCGCCATGCTCCCGCTGCTCGGCCAGCGCATGGCGGCGATCGGGCAGGGAGACCCGACGCGCTGGATGGCCGCCTGCGTGATCGTCGCACAGGCCACGATGGTGCCGGTCGCCCTGCTCGCGGGACGCATGGCGGATCGCGTGAACCGTGCCTGGCTGCTGGTTGCCGCCTGCGCCGTGCTGCCGATCCGCGGCGTGCTGGCCGCGCTGGCGGTGCATCCGGCCTGGCTGATCCCGGTGCAGATCCTCGACGGCTGCGGGGCCGGCACGCTGGGGGTCGCGGTGCCGCTGCTGGTCGCCGACTTCACCTGGGGCACCGGCCGCACGCAGACGGCGCTCGGATCCGTCGCGACGGCGCAGGGGATCGGTGCGTCCCTCTCGGCGACCCTGGGCGGCGTGCTCGCCCACGCGTTCGGCTGGACGGCGGCGTTCCTCGGCCTCGCCGTCCCCGCCGCCCTCGCACTCGGCCTGGCCGTTCGCCTGGTGGGTCAGGCACCCAGGTTGAAGGCGGCATCCATCAGCGCCCACGTGTAGGGCTCGACGGGGCGCGCGAACACGTCCTCGGCCGCGCCCTGTTCCACGATCTTGCCGCCGCGCAGCACCACCACCCGGTGTGCCAGCGCACGCACCACCTTCAGGTCGTGGCTGATGAACAGGTAGGCGAAGCCGTGGCGCTGCTGAAGCTCGCGCAGCAGCGCCACAATCTGCGCCTGCACGGAGACGTCGAGCGCGCTGGTCGGCTCGTCCAGCACCACGAGGCGCGGCTGCAGCACCAGCGCCCGTGCGATCGCGATGCGCTGCCGCTGGCCGCCCGAGAACTCGTGCGGGAACCGGTCGGCGAATTCCGCGGGCAGGCCCACCTCGGCCAGCGACGCTGCGACCCGCCGGCCGCGATCCGCGCGGGACAGGGCCGGCTCGTGCACGCGAAGCCCCTCGGCCACGATGTCGCCGACCGGCAGGCGGGGCGACAGGCTGCCATACGGGTCCTGGAACACGATCTGCATGCGGGACCGCAGGCCGCGCAGCGCGCGCCGGTCGAGCGCGGACAGGTCCCGGCCGGCGAAGACGATGCGCCCGTCCGCCTTCTCCAGCCGCAACGCGGCCAGGGCGAAGGTGGTCTTGCCCGACCCTGATTCCCCCACCAGCCCCACCGTCTCCCCCGCGCGCACGGAGACAGAAACGTCATCCACCGCCCGCACGGCCCCCACCTGGCGGCGGAGGAAGCCGCGGCGGATCGGGAAATGCACGCGCACATGATCGGCTTCCAGCACCGGCGCCGCCGTGTCGGGCAGCGCCGCCGGGCCGCCTTTCGGCACGGCCCCAAGCAGCATTCGCGTGTAGGGATGCTGAGGGTCGGCGAAGACGGCGGCGACGGGTCCGGCCTCCACGATGTGGCCGTCTTTCATGACGCAGACCCGATCGGCCCAGCGGCGGACGATCGCGAGGTCATGGGTGATCAGCAGGAGCGCGAGCTGGCGCTCCGCCTTCAGCGTGGCGAGGAGCGCCAGGATCTGCGCCTGGATCGTCACGTCGAGCGCGGTGGTCGGCTCGTCCGCGATCAGCAGCGCGGGATCGTTGGCGAGCGCCATCGCGATCATGACGCGCTGGCGCTGCCCGCCCGATAGCTGGTGCGGGAAGGCGTCCAGCCGGTGCTCCGCATCGGCGAAGCCGGCCTGGGACAGGACCTCGATCACGCGGGCCCGCAATGCGGCGCGGGGAAGAGGGCGGTGCAGGGTGATCGCCTCGGCCACCTGCCGCCCGATACGGTGCAGCGGGTTGAGGCTGGTCATCGGCTCCTGGAACACCATGCCCGCCGTGGCGCCGCGGACCTGGCGCAGGGTGCGTTCCGGTGCGCCGATCGTGGCGATGCCGTCCAGGGTGACACGGCCGGTCGGGTTCGCCGCGCCATGCGGCAGGAGCTGCAGCAGCGAGAGCGCGGTCAGCGACTTGCCGGAGCCCGACTCGCCGACCAGCGCGAGGGTCTCGCCGCGGTCGAGCGTGAAGGACACGTCGTCGACCACGCGCTTGGCGCCGAATGCGACGGAGAGGTTGGCGACCTCGACGAGACTCATGGCGCGTGTCGGCGGTGAGTGAAGCGGACGACGCGGGCACTCTCCCCCCCTCCCCTTGCGGGAGGGGGTTGGGGGGAGGGGGTGGCGGGGGTTGGCGTTCGGCGGTGGGTCTGCTTCGGGCGCCCCCTCACCCCGGCCCTCTCCCGCGAGGGGAGAGGGGGACGATGGAGGGGGGTTGAGGTTCGGCGGTGCGTTTGCCCCGGTCGCCCCCTCACCCCGGCCCTCTCCCGCGAGGGGAGAGGGAGAGTTGGGGTCCTTCTCATGCGCGCCTCGGGTCGAAGGCGTCGCGCACGGCTTCGCCCGCGAAGATCAGCAGCGTGAGCAGCCCGCCCAGCACGAAGAACGCCGTGAAGCCGAGCCAGGGGGCGGTGAGGTTGGATTTCCCCTGGGCGACGAGCTCGCCGAGGGAGGGGGAGCCGGGCGGCAGGCCGAAGCCCAGGAAGTCGAGGCTCGCCAGGATGGTGACCGATCCGGACAGGGTGAAGGGCAGGAAGGTCAGCGTGGCTACCATCGCGTTCGGCAGGATGTGGCGGATCATCAGGCCCGCATCGGACACGCCCAGCGCGCGGGCGGCGCGGACGTAGTCGAGGTTGCGGCCACGCAGGAACTCGGCCCGCACCACGCCGGTGAGGTTCATCCAGGAGAACAGCAGCAGGAAGACCAGCAGCACCCAGAAGCCGGGGGCGATGATGCTGCCCAGGATGATCAGCAGGTAGAGCTGCGGCATCCCGCTCCAGATCTCGATGAAGCGCTGGAACAGCAGGTCGGTCAGGCCGCCGTAATAGCCCTGCACGGCGCCGGCGGCGATGCCGACCACCGAGGAGACGATGGTCAGCGCGAAGCCGAACAGCACGGAGAGGCGGAAGCCGTAGATCACGCGGGCCAGCACGTCGCGGGCCTGGTCGTCGGTGCCGAGTGGATTCTGCCAAGTGGGTGGTGAGGGCGCCGGGGAGGGCAGGTTCTTGACGATCGTGCCGTAGCTGTAGGGGATCAGCGGCCAGATCATCCAGCCGTGCTGACGGATGGCGGCCTGCAGGTCGGGGTCGGTGTAGTCGGCTTCGAACGGCAGGAAGTCGGGGCCGAAGCGGTCGCCCGAATAGTCCTGCAGTACTGGCACCAGGAACTGCCCATCGTAGCGGATCAGCAGCGGGCGGTCGTTGGCGATGAACTCCGCAAACAGCGAGAGCACGAACAGGACGGCGAAGATCCACATCGACCAGAAGCCGCGCCGGTTGGCGCGGAACACGGCGAGCCGTCGTCGCGTGAGCGGGGACAGGGTCATGCGGCGTGGAACGCGCGATGGATCGCACGCTGGACCCGCAAAATAGCGTGTGATCGACTCACGTCGGGTCGCAAGGGAAGGTCAGGCCATCTGCTGCCGGCGGTGTTCGTCCACCAGATCGGGGATATCCACGCGCAGTGCGCGCGCCAGGCGGCCGAGGGCGAGGACGCTGCCAGGCTTTCGCCCGCGTTCGATATCCGCAATATAGCTGGGTGCCACACGGGCGACCTCCGCCAGGGCGCGTTGCGTCAGCCCGCGTTTCTGCCGCCATATCTTGAGGGGGCTCTCCCCATCCAGCAGCCGCCGCGCTTCGCTGCCCGTGAGATAATCGGTGCGAGCGGCCGAATTCCCAACCTCCCGTTCGTGCGCGCGACGGGTCCGGATGGCAGCGACATCCTCCGCCGTTTCCAGATCTTCGATCAGCTTGGAAAAGTCCTTGCGACTGACCGTGACGGTGTCCTCGGTCTCCGCGACGATCCTAATCATGGTCATCGATAAACCTCCCGCCGATGTGCGACGCGTTCCACGACGACGTCACCCTCTTCGATGCTGAACACGGCCCGCCAATCGCCTTGCCTTACCCGGAATGAGCCCGGCGTGCCCACAAGGGGCAGGACGTTGGGATGCTGCACCTCCGGCGCGAGGGCGATCTCCTCCAGACGATCGAGCAGCCGCGTCGCGTCCGCCCTCGGCATTGCGGAGAGCTGCTTCATGACATGCCGCGGAATGACCAGGCCCACGGCCGATCGATTTGCTCTCCATCAGCGTATTCGTCCAGAGGAATCGACCATTGGTCATCCCCGCGCCTCGAAGTCGATGCGGGGATCGACCACCGTGTAGAGCATGTCGCCCACGATCTGCATCAGCAGGCCGAGCAGCGTGAAGATGTAGAGGGTGCCGAACATGACGGGGTAGTCGCGCTGGATCGCAGCCTGGAAGCCCAGCAGGCCGAGCCCGTCGAGGGAGAAGACGATCTCCACCAGGAGGGCGGAGGTGAAGAGCACGCCGATGAAGGCCTGCGGGAAGCCGGCGACGATCAGCAGCATGGCGTTGCGGAAGATGTGGCCGTAGAGGACCCGACGCTCGCTGGCGCCCTTGGCGCGCGCGGTGACCGTATACTGCTTGCGGATTTCTTCGAGGAAGCAGTTCTTGGTCAGCATGGTCAGGCTGGCGAACCCGCCGGCGACCACGGCCGTGATGGGCAGCACCATGTGCCAGGCGTAATCGAGGGCGCGGTCCCACCAGGGCCAGGACGACGAACCCTCCGAGGTCAGGCCGCGCAGCGGGAACAGGTCGAGGAAGCTGCCGCCGGCGAACACCACCACCAGCATGATGGCGAACAGGAAGCCGGGGATCGCGTAGCCCACCAGCACGACGGCGGAGGAGGCGACGTCGAACCGGCTGCCGTCGCGCACCGCCTTGGCGATGCCGAGGGGGATGGAGATGCCGTAGATCAGCAGGGTGGACCAGAGCCCGAGGGAGATGGAGACGGGCATCTTCTGCAGCATGAGCTGCACCACGCTCTGGTCGCGGAAGAAGCTGCGGCCGAAGTCGAAGCGGAGATAGCCGCCGACCATGTCGAGGAAGCGGGTGAGTGGCGGCTTGTCGAAGCCGAACATCTTCTTGATGTCGGCGATGATGTGCGGATCGAGGCCGCTCGCCCCGCGATAGGTGCCGCCGGCATTGCCGATATCGGAGCTGGCGCCCCCGAGGCGGGAGGACATGGCGCCCTTGCCGCGGAGGTCGGCGATCATCTGCTCCACGGGTCCGCCGGGCGCGAACTGGATGACGGCGAAGTTGATGGCGATGATGCCGAACAGGGTCGGGATCACCAGCAGGAGTCGGCGAAGGAGGTAGCCGGTCATGCGGGGTGGTCGCCTGGTTCGGCGCGGTCGGCTTCGATGGAGGGCGCGGGGCAGGCCGCTACGCGGAGGGCCGTCGCTCCCGTCCCATCGTCATGGCCGGGCTCGACCCGGCCATCCCTCGAGACTCCCTTCCGCCAAGCGAGTGTGGTCGTCGCGGCAGTGTGCCGATGGGAATGCCCTGCTCGACGGCCGGCCGTGACGGAAAGGGCCGGGGCGCCTCTCGCGACAGGGTGCGGGTGGGGATGGCCGGCGCGGGGGCCGGCCATGACGGGGTGGGCGGACCTGCGGGAGACGGGCACCACCCTCACTGCCGCTTCGCCGCGTCCGTGGCCGGCGCCTTCGCCGGGTCGACCCACCAGGTATCGAAGTTCACGCCCTCCCGGATCGGCTTGTCCGGACGGCCGAAGCGGTCCCACCAGGCGACGCGGAAGACGCGCGAGTCCCAGTTCGGCACCACGTACCAGCGCCACAGCAGCACCCGGTCCAGCGCATGCGCCGCGGTTTCCAGCGTCTTGCGGTCGGGCGCGGTGATCACCTTCTCGATCAGCGCGTCCACCGCCGGGTCGCAGATGCCGGGGACGTTGTTGCTGCCCTGCGCCTTGGCCGCCGCACAGCTCCAGTAGTCGCGCAGCTCGTTCCCCGGCACGTCGCCCTCGGGGTAGATCATCATGATCATGTCGAAGTCGAAGTCGTCGGTCAGGTGCTGGTACTGCGCCATGTCGACCGTGCGGACGTTCACCTCCATGCCCAGCTTCTGCAGGTTCTGCACATAGGGCAGGGCGACCCGCTCATAGGACGGATCGTCCAGCAGGATCGTGAATCGCAGCGGCTGGCCCTGCGGCCCGACCAGCTTGCGGTCCTTCACCGTCCAGCCGGCCTGGCGCAGCAGGTCCAGCGCCTGGCGAAGCTGCTCGCGGTTGTTGCCCGACCCGTCGGTGACCGGCAGCGTGAAGGGCTTGGTGAACAGGTCCGGCGGCAGCTCCTTGCGGAACGGCTCCAGCAGCTTCAGCTCGTCGCCTTCCGGCACACCCGAGGATGCCAGCGGGCTGTTGCTGAAATAGCTCTTGGTCCGGGTGTAGGCGCCATAGAACAGGTTCTTGTTGGTCCACTCGAAGTCGAACACGGTCGCGATCGCCTGGCGCACCAGCGGGTCGGCGAAGACCGGGCGGCGCGTGTTCATCGCGTAGCCCTGCAGGCCCGTGGGCAGCTTGTGGGGGAACTCGCCCTTAATCACCCGTCCGTCGCGCACCGCCGGGAAGTCGTAGGCGGTGGCCCAGTTCTTGGCGATGTTCTCGCTGCGGATGTCGCTCTGGCCGGCCTTGAACGCCTCCAGCGCCACGGTCGAGTCGCGGTAGTACTCGATCCGCACCGTGTCGAAGTTGTTCGTCCCCTTCGCGGTCGGCAGGTTCGCCGCCCACCAGTCGGGCCGGCGCGTATAGGTGACGCTGCGGCCGAACTCGAAGGCCGAGACGCGATACGGGCCGGAGCCGACCGGCGGATCGGTCAGCGGACGCGAGAAGTCGCGGCCCTTGAAGAAGTGCTCCGGCAGCACCGGCAGGCTGCCGACCAGGAGCGGCATCTCCCGGTTCTCGTTCGACTTGAAGTGGAAGACGACGCGGCGCGGCCCCTCCACCACCACGTCCTTCACGTCCGCGAACTGGATGCGAAAGCTGGGGCGGCCCTGGGTGAGCAGGGTCTTGTAGGTCCAGGCCACGTCCTCGGCCGTGACGGGCGTGCCGTCGGAGAACCTGGCTTCAGGCCGGATCTCGAACGCCACCCACATCCGGTCGGCCGGCAGCTCCACCGTTTGCGCCAGATGGCCATAGCCGGTCGCCGCTTCGTCGGCCGAGGCGGTGAGCAGGCTCTCCCACACATGCCCGACCGAGGCGCCGGAGCCGCTGCCGCCGGGCAGGATCACCCAGGACCCGGCCAGGCCGAACGCCGTGGTGCCGCGCAGGATGTAGGGGTTGAAGTTGTCGAACGTGCCGATCACCGCCAGCGTCACCGACCCGCCCTTGGGCGCATCCGGGTTGACGTAGGGGAAATGGGCGAAGTCGGGTGGCAAGGCCGGCTTGTCGAGCACGGCGATCGCGTTGCTGCGGGTGACGGGCCCGTCGTCGGCGCGGGCCTGCGACGTCGCCAGGCATGGCGCGAGCGCGAGCAGCAGGGTCAGGCAGGCGGTCAGGCGCACGGGTCGGGCCCCCTGGGACAGTGACGGCGCGCAGCGTGAGGCTGGGGTCAGCCCGACGCAACTGACGGTTGGTTAAGCAATGCGACCGCCGGGGCGAGCAGGGCGGGGTCGCCCACGGAAAGGACGGACCCGTCGCTGCCGACCCGCAGCGGCTGGCCGCGCCAGTCGGTGACGCGGCCGCCGGCGCCCTCGATCACCGGGACCAGGGCGGCCCAGTCCCACAGCTTCATGTCGCACTCGGCGACGATGTCGATCTGGCCGATCGCGACCAGCCCGTGGGCGTAGCAGTCGCCGCCCCAGTAGTTGCGCCGCACCGCCGCCTTCAGCGCACGCCAGGCGGGTTCGTGGCCCTCCAGCATCTCGGGGCTGGTGCAGGAGAGTTCGGCCGCGTCGAGGGTAGGGCAGGGGCGGCAGCCGGCGCGGCCGTTCATCATGCTGCGGAACACGGTGCGGCGGCCGGGCGCGCCGATCCAGCGCTCATAGGTGATCGGCTGGTCGATCACGCCGAGGATCGGGCGGTCGCCGTCCAGCAGTGCGATCAGCGTGCCGAAGCTGGGACGGCCGGTGATGAAGGCGCGCGTGCCGTCGATCGGATCGAGCACCCAGCGGAAACGCGCCTCCGGCCGGTCGGTGCCGAACTCCTCGCCGATGATGCCGTGGTCGGGGAAGCGTTCGGACAGCACCGCGCGCATCGCCTGTTCGGCGGTGCGATCGGCGATGGTGACCGGGGAGCGGTCGCCCTTCACGTCGGCGGCCAGCGGCTGACGGAAGAACGGCCGGATCACCGCCGCGGCGACGTCGGCCGCGGCGTTGGCGGCCGCGACCAGCGCGTCGACGCTCGCCTCGTCTGCGCGGACGTCGCTCACCCGGACCTTACTGCTTGGGCGGCTGGGCGGCGGGCGTCGTGGGGGAGACGGCTTCGCTGCCGCCCGTGGCGCCGGTGCCCTGCGCGGCCGGGGTCGGCACGGCGGCCGGAGCCTGCGCGTTCGGGGTCTGGGCGGCCGGGCTTTGGGCGGCGGGTGCCTGGGCGGCCGGAGCCGGCGCCGCCTTCTGGCCGGCGGCAGGTGCCTGACCGGCGGGAGCCTGACCCGCGGGCGCGGCGGCCGGTGCCGCGGCTTCGACCGGCGGCAGGGGCTTCGGGTTCGGCGACAGGGTGCGCAGGTAGTCGATCACGTCCGCGCGCTGCTGGTCGTTCTTGATGCCGGCGAAGGCCATGCGGGTCCCGGGCGCGTAGCTCGAGGGCTGGTGCAGCCACTCGTTCAGCTCCGCGAAGTTCCACGGGCCTTCCTTGCTCTGCAGCGCCTTGGAGTAGTTGAACCCCTCCATGTGCCCGTGCTTCGCGCCGACCACGTTGTAGAGGTTCGGGCCGACGCCGGCCTTACCGCCCTCGTTGAACGTGTGGCAGGAGGTGCAGAGCTTCTTGGTGATCGCCTCGCCCTGGGCCGGATCAGCCTTGGCGAGCAGCGGCGCGATCGGGGGCAGCGCGGCCGGAGCGGGGGCACCGCCGCCGCCCGCCGGGGCCTCGACCCCCTTGATCTCGATGGCCGTCTTCTCCGGCCGGTGGTTGCGCACCAGTTGGTCGCCGATCGTGCCCGTGATGAAGAAGGCGATGCCGGCGACCAGGATCGCGGCAACCCCCTTGTTGACCTCCATGCTATCCATGCGGCGTGGCTTCCTCGGCGTTCGACGCAGCGACGGCGTCCGACTGGTGGGTGGCGTGGACCGACCCACGGCGTTGCACCGGGTTCGGCAGGTTCCTAAGTTGGCCGCACCATAGGGAAACGACCCTCCCCCATCAACCCACCCTCGGTCCTCTGGCCGGCGAAACAAGCGGTTATCGTGAACCCCATCGTCCTGATCCCCTCCCGCATGGCGGCATCGCGGCTGCCGGGCAAGCCGCTCGCCGATATCCACGGCAAGCCGATGATCGTCCACGTGCTCGATCGGGGGCGGGAAGCGGGCATCGGCCCCGTCGCCGTGGCTTGCGGCGACCCCGAGATCGTGGCCGCGGTCGAAGCCGCGGGCGGCACCGCCGTGCTGACCGATCCCTCCCTGCCGCGCGGCTCCGACCGGGTGCACGCCGCGCTCGCCGCGCTCGACCCGCAGGGCCGGCACGACGTGGTGGTGAACCTGCAGGGCGACCTGCCCACCATCCCGCCCGGCTTCCTGCGCACCGTGCTCGCCCCGCTCGCCGATCCGGGGTTCGACATCGCGACGCTGGTCGCGCCGATCGAGAGCGAGGAGGAAGCCGCGCTGCCCTCCGTCGTGAAGGCCGCCTGCGCCTTCGACCGCGGCCGCGCCGTCTCGCCCGCGCTGTATTTCTCCCGCGTGCCCATCCCCTGGGGCGAGGGGCCGCGCTGGCACCATATCGGCATCTACGCGTTCCGCCGCACCGCCCTCGCCCGCTTCGTCTCCCTGCCGGAATCGCCGCTGGAACGGCGGGAGAGCCTGGAACAGCTCCGCGCGCTGGAGGCCGGCATGCGCATCGCCTGCGCCCGCGTGGAGCACGCGCCGTTCGGCGTCGACACGCCGGCCGATCTGGACCGCGCCCGCGCCGCGCTCGCCCCGCAAAGGACCCCAAAATGACCGGCGTCCCCACCACCGGAGTCACCGCCTCTCAAGGCGTGGGCGTCATCGCCTTCCAGGGCGTGCTCGGTGCCTATTCCGACCTCGCCTGCCGCACCGCCTATCCGGCGATGCGCACCCTGCCCTGCGAATCCTTCGAGACCGCGATGGACGCGGTGCGCGACGGGTCGGCGCAACTCGCCATGCTGCCCTGCGAGAACAGCCTCGCCGGCCGCGTGCCCGACATCCACGCGCTGCTGCCCGGCTCCGGCCTCTTCGTCGTGGGGGAGCACTTCCAGCGCGTCGAGCATTGCCTTCTCGGCGTGAAGGGCGCGCGGATCGAGGCGTTGAAGCGCGCGCACTCCCACACCGTCGCCCTGGGCCAGGTGCGCAAGATCCTGCGGACCCTCGGCCTCACCCCGGTCGTCGAGGCCGATACCGCCGGCAGCGCGCAGCTGGTCGCGCAATGGGGCGATCCGGCCGAGGCGGCGATCGCGTCCTCCCTCGCCGCCGAGATCTACGGGCTCGAGATCCTTCGCGCGAACGTCGAGGACGCGGCGCACAACACGACGCGCTTCTACGTCATGTCGAAGAAGCCGGCGACGCCGGATGCCGGGCTGCCCGACCTGATGACCACCTTCGTCTTCCGCGTCCGCAACGTGCCCGCGGCGCTGTACAAGGCACTCGGCGGGTTCGCGACCAACGGCGTGAACATGACGAAGCTCGAGAGCTACATGGTGAACGGGGAGTTCACCGCGACGCAGTTCCTGTGCGACGTGGACGGGCATCCCGAACAGCCGGCGCTGCGCCGCGCGCTGGAGGAGCTGTCGTTCTTCTCGACCGAGGTGCGCGTGCTGGGCGTCTATCCCGCGGCGGCTTTCCGCCGGACGCAGGGGCAGGCGGAGTAGATCCGCCGCGGCCGCGCACCATGAGCCGCGCACCATGACAGGGGGCGCGGCGGCCTCTACGCTGGCCGGCAGCCGCACCAAGGCGGCCCCGACACGAGGAACGCTCCATGAACCTGCCCCGCCGCACCCTGCTGGGTGCGTCCGCCGCGGCGCTCGCCGCGCCGCGCTTCGCCCGCGCCCAGGCCCAGACCATCCGCATCGGCGTGCTCAACGACCAGTCCGGCCCCTATCGCGACGACGGCGGCCCCACGGGCGTCGTCTGCGCGAAGCAGGCGCTCGAGGATTTCGGCGTCTCCGGCAAGGGATGGAACGTCGAGGTCCTGTCCGCCGATCACCAGAACAAGCCGGATATCGGCGTGTCCATCGCGCGGCAGTGGTTCGACCGTGACGGGGTGGACGCGATCGTCGACGTGCCGACCTCCTCGGTCGGGCTCGCGGTCAACACCGTCTGCCGGGAGAAGAACAAGGTCTACCTGAACTCGGGCACCGGCTCCTCGGACCTCACCGGCCCGCAATGCAGCCCGAACACGATCCACTGGACCTACGACACCTACATGCTGGGCCGGTCGACCGGCGGCGCGACGGTGAAGGAAGGCGGGGACACCTGGTTCTTCATCACCGCCGACTACGTGTTCGGCCAGACGCTGCAGCGCGACACGTCGGGGATCATCACCAAGATGGGCGGCAAGGTGATGGGCAGCGTCGCCTATCCCTTCCCCGAGACGACCGACTTCTCCACCCATCTGATCCGCGCGCAGGCCTCGGGCGCGAAGGTGCTGGGGCTCGCGATGGCGGGCGCCGACACCGAGAACTGCATCAAGCAGGCGCACGAGTTCGGCATCACCAAGACGATGAAGCTCGCCGCGCTGCTGATCCAGGTGCGCGGCGTGCGCGCCCTCGGGCTCGACGTCGCGCAGGGGCTGCGCTGGAGCGAGTCCTACTACTGGGACCTGAACGACCGCACCCGCGCGTGGAACGACCGCGTGCGCACCAAGACGCCGAACGGCGTGTGGCCGAACATGACCCAGGCGGGCGACTACGCGGCGACGCTGCACTACCTGAAGACCGTCGCCGACATGGGTGTGGCCGAGGCGAAGAAGGACGGCCGCGCCACCGTCGCCCGCATGAAGGCGATGCCGACGGACGACGACTGCTTCGGCCCCGGGAAGATCCGGGAGGACGGGCGCGCGCTGCATCCCGTGTACCTGCTGGAGGCGAAGAAGCCGTCCGAGAGCAAGCAGTCCTGGGACGTGGCCAAGGTCATCGCCACCACGCCGATGGACGAGGCGTTCCGTCCGCTGAACGAAGGCGGCTGCCCGCTGGTCAAGAGCTGAGCCGGCGACGGGCGGCCCCGATGGACCGCCCGTCCCCGTCGGCCGTGCGACGCCTCGGCGCACACGGCCCGCCCGTCCGCGCGGCACCGCGTGCCGGCGTGCCCGCCCTCAGTCGACGCCGAGCGTGCCGCGGAGCCGGGAGAGGTCTTCCGCCAGCGCGGTGATCGCACCCTTCATGGCGTTGCGGTCGGCGTCGGTGAGCTTGTCGTAACTCTTGAAACCATCCCCGACCCGGTATTTCGCGAGCAGCTTGTCGACCTTGGCGAAGTTGCCGTCGATCCGGGTGGCGAGCGGCTTGTCCCGCGTCACCACCAGCGGGCGGAGCAGCTCGAAGATCTTCTGCGCGCCGTCGACATTGGCCTGGAAGTCCCACAGGTCCGTGTGGCTGTAGCGGTCCTCCTCGCCGCTGATCTTCGTCGCCGCGACCTCCTCGATCAGGTCCGCCGCGCCGCCGACCATGGCCTTGGGCGGGATCGGCAGGCTGCCGATGCGCGTGTGCAGCTCCTGCACGTCCGCCAGCAGCTTGTCGGCGACCGGCGCCATGCCCCTGGTCGTCCGGTCGGCGAACAGCGCCTTCTCCAGCTTGTGGAAGCCGGTCCAGGTCGGGTCTTCCTCCTTCTTCTCGAAATCGTCCGCGCGCGCGTCGATCGCGCTGTCGAGATCGCTGAACAGCTCCGCCACCGGCTCGATCCGCTCGTAATGCTGGCGGGTCGGGGCATAGAGCTTCTGCGCCTCCGCAAGGTTGCCCGCCTTGACCGCGGCGGTGAACGTCCGTGTCGCGGCCAGCAGCGCGTCGACCTCGGCCGCGACATAGCGCTTGTACGCGGCGATCGGCTCCACGAGGTCGTAGGCGGAGGGCGGGGTGGCCGCGGCCACCCGCAGCGGCGCGGACCGGCCGGCCTCCGCGGCGGCGGGGGGCGTGCCCGTCACGGCGGCGCCCGCCGGACCGGGGATCAGGAAGGCGGCGGCGAGCGCGGGCAGCAACCCGGCAATCGGCCGGCGGGAGAGCGTCGACGGCATGGCCCGAGGGTCCTCGTGGTTGGGTCGGCCGGCGGAGTGGCCGAGCGGCGTGCGGCGACGGCGGTGTCGCCGGGCGGTTTGGTAATGCAACTCACTCGCAACATCAAGGGTGCGCACAAGCGTGCTACCGCGCTCCGCCCGCTCGCTTGCCGCTTGCCGACCCGCGCTCGCCGCCCGCCACCCGCCACCCGCCAGCTGACACGCGTCAGCTATCGGAACCAGATGATTGACACGTCGATCCGGCTCCGCTAATCGCGAACTACTCGCATTTTCACCTGTGGCCTGGCACTTGCCGCGCCTCCCTTGCTGCCCGCCGGCAGACCGCAGACAGCTTGCACCGCGCGCCGGAAGCATGGCTGAATGGATATGTTATAACATCACGTCGGAGACCACCGGTGCGCCGCCTGCTCCTCTCCACCCTCCCCCTGCTGCCGCTCCTCGGCCTGACGCCCAGCCTGCATGCGGAAGAGCCGGCCCAGGAGAAATCCTTTTGGACGCAGGACACGTTGAGCGGCGACTGGGGCGGGCTGCGGACCACGCTCGAGGAGCATGGCATCTCCTTCGACATCAACGAGACCGACGAGGTGCTGGGCAACGTCTCCGGCGGGCTCCGCCGCGGCGCGGTCTTCGACGGCAAGACGCAGGTCCAGATGACCCTCGACCTGCAGAAGCTCGTGCAATGGCCCGGCGCCAAGATCGTCGCGGGGTTCTATCAGATCCATGGCCGCGGCCTGAGCGCCGACAACATCGGCAACCTGCTCACCGTCAGCAACATCGAGGCGCCGGGCAGCACGCGGCTGGGCGACCTCTACATCGAGCAGAGCCTGCTGGACGACCTCATCAACGTCCGCATCGGCCAGTTCGCCGCTGACGAGGAATTCCTCAGCAGCGACGTCGCGGGCATCTTCATCAACTCCACCTTCGGCTGGCCGGGCATCTACGGCATCGACCTTCCGGGCGGCGGCCCCGCCTATCCGTTCTCCACCCCCGGCGTGCGCGTCCGCGTCGCGCCGACGCCGGCCTTCAGCGTCCAGGGCGCCGTGTTCAACGGGAATCCGCTGGGCACGAACGGCGACTGGGGCGGCACCGAGTTCCCGCTGGACGGCGTGTTCGCGATCCTCGAGGCGACCTACACGACGATGCCCGGCAAGGACGAGCCCGGTCTCGGCGGCAACTTCAAGGTCGGCGCGTGGTACAACTCGCTCCACTTCGACGACCTGCACATGGACGACACCGGCCTGTCGCTCGCCAATCCGGCGAGCAGCGGGGTCCCGGCCAGCCATGCCCGCAATTTCGGCCTCTACGCCTCGGTGGACCACCAGCTCTGGCGCACCCCCGGCACCGCGGATGGCGGGCTGGCGGGCTTCCTGCGCGTCGCCACCGCGCCGCAGCAGGACCGCAACCCCGTCTACGTCTATGTCGATGCCGGCCTGACCTGGAAGGGGACCTTCGCCGGCCGGGACGACGACGTGGCGGGCATCGCCATCGCCTGGGCCAATCTCAGCCACAGCCTGCGCTCGCTCGACAGGGACACGATCGCCTTCACCGGCGTGTCGCAGCCGATCCGCAGTTCCGAGATGGTGCTCGAGCTGACCTACCAGGCCGCGGTCACGCCCTGGCTCGTGTCGTGGTGCAGCCGGACTTCCAGTACGTGATCCGGCCGGGCGGCGACATCCCGAACCCGGTGGAGCCGACCTCCACCCTGGGCAACGCCGTCGTCCTCGGCCTGCGCACCTCCATCAAGTTCTGACGGGGCCGGCCCGGTCCCGGAGCAGCGCTGCCGACCGGCGCTGCCGACCGGCGCCGCGGACGGGCGCCGCGGTCGGGGACCCCGACCGGGGCCGCCGCCGCTCGCCCGCCGGCCGGATCAGGCCGGACGGCCCGTCGCGAAGGTCACGCGGGCCGAACGTTCCAGAACGTGGCAAATCCCTGCAGGACCCCCGTCACGTTCTTCCGGTAGGCCGTCTTCTGCACGTATTGCCCGACCGGGATGCTGGGCACGTCCACCATGCATTGCAGCTGCATCTGCTCGCAGACCTCCTTCTGGGCCGCGAGCGTGGGCGCGTCGAACCAGGCGTTGCGCAGGGCTTCCAGCTTCGGGCTGACGCACCAGCCGGGCCAGGAGGCCTTGTCGTCGCCATTGCCCCGGATGGCGTAGTGGTTCGACGGGTTCATCTGATCCACGCCCTCCCACCCGGTCGCGAACAGGTTCCAGCCGCCCTGGTCGACCGGCCCGCGGTTGTTGCGCCGCTGCAGCATGGTGCCCCAGTCGGTCGCGACGTAGTCGACGTTCATGCCGGCGCGGCCCATGCTGTCGGCCAGCACGTCGCAGATCGCCTTGAACTGCGTGTAGTCGGTGGCGACCAGCAGCACGACCTTCTCGCCCGCATACCCCGCGCGCTTCAGCATCTCCTTCGCCTTCGCGTAGTCGCGCGGCCCGCGCAGCGGATCCAGCCCGGCTTCGGTCGCCATCGCCGTGTTGGGGCAGAACACGCCGTGCGGGACGTGGTACATCGCCGGGTCGCTGCCGACGATCGCCTCCATCATCGCGCCCTGGTCGATCACCGAGAACATCGCCTGCCGCACCGCCGGATTGTCGAACGGCGGCTGCAGGTGGTTGGGCCGCACCATGTTGGTGGCGCCGGTCGGGTTGTTCTGGGCGACCGTGATCGCGCGGTCCCGCGCCAGCAGCGGCAGCAGGTCGGCGGTCGGGTTCTCCCACCAGTCCTGCTCGCCCGCCTGCAGCGCCGCGACCTTGGTGCCGGCATCCGGCATCGTGGTCCACTCGACCCGCTCGTAGTAGGCGACCTTCGGACCCGAGGTCCAAGCCAGCGGCCCGTCGCCACGCGGTACGTATTTGTCGAACTTCGCGTAGACGTTGCGCGCCCCCGGCACCCGCTCCTCGGCGAGGAACCGGAAGGGGCCGCTGCCCACCATCTCGGTGATCTGCTTGAACGGATCGGTGTTCGCCAGCCGCTCCGGCATCATCACCGGCGACGGCGTGGTCGGCTTGCTCAGCGCCGCCGGCAGCAGCGGGAAGGGCTTGTTCAGCCGGAAGCGGATCGTTTTGTCGTCGGGCGCCGAGAGCTCGTCGGTCGCGGCCATCAGCGCGCCGCCGAACGCATCGCGCTTCGCCCAGCGCTTGATCGAGGCGACGCAGTCGCGCGCCAGCACCTTGGTGCCGTCGTGCCAGACCAGCCCCTCCCGCAGGGTCAGCGTCCAGACCTTGCCATCGGCGTCGACGACATGGCCCGCGACCATCTGCGGCTGCGGCGTGAAGGTCGCATCCTGCCCATACAGCGTGTCGAAGACCATGTAGCCATGGCCCCGCGTGACGTTGGCCGTGGTCCAGTGCGGATCCAGGAAGGCGAGGTCGATCTGCGGGATGAAGCGCAGCGTGGTCGCGCTCGCGGCGCGCACCACCGAGGGCAGGGCGAGGCTGGCCGACGCCGCGGCCAGGAAGTGTCGACGCCTCATGCCGCGGCGTCGATCGAGCGAGGGGTCGGCGTGGAATGTCGTTTCACCGCGCGTCTCCTGTGTGACAATGCCTCGAGCCTCCGGTCGGAGCAGCCCATCCGGGATCGTGAAGCAAGTCGTGGGCCAAGAGGAGCCAAGATGCGCCTGAACCATGTCGCCAACCGGCTGGCCGCCGCGCATTTCGAGACCGTGGTCGCGCTGTTCCGCGAGGAGCTCAACTTCGTCCTGCTGCGCCGGACCGAACGCGCCGTCTGGCTGCGGCAGCCCGGCGCCAATGTCGACCTGCAGTTCAGCCGCAGCGACACCGCCGCGCGGGATGCCGACAAGTTGCGCTCCCAGGTCTCCTTCCTGAGCGACACCCCGGAAGCGGCGCTGATGGGGCTCGCGCGATGGTTGCAGGACCGGGGCATCGCCGCGACGGTCGGCGCCTATTCGGATCGGGAGTTCTACCTGGACGCGCCCGAGGCTTTCGTGGACTTCGTGATCGAGGCGATGCGCCCGGAACTTGCGGAGTACGGGATCCCGGTTTGACCCGCGCTGGACGCATGGGCGCTATTCCCAGGCGCAACGGCTTATGCCTAATCTGGTGCGACGCACCATGGAGCCGCGGATGCCCGAATTCTCTGGGTCGCAGATGCAGTCGCAGAGCCTGGCCCAGACGCTCGTCCAATCCCAATCCGCCGGACCATCCACCGGCGCGCCGCCACACGGGGTCCTGCAGGGCTACGACGCGGCCGGGCTGTTCTGCGAGATGCTGCGCCCCGGCCAGCCGACCCATCCCGCGTTGTCGCTGCTGCTCTCCCGCCTCGCCGCCATGCCGATCGAAAGCCTGCGCCGGCGCGCGGCCGACGCCGAACGCGACCTGCTCGAGCGCGGCATCACCTTCACCGTGTATTCCGATGCGACGGCGATCGACCGCATCCTGCCCTTCGACCTGATCCCCCGCGTGCTGACCCCGCCCGAATGGCGCCAGATCGAAACCGGGGTGATCCAGCGCGTGCGCGCGCTGAACATGTTCCTGCACGACATCTACCACGAGCAGAAGGTGCTGAAGGACGGCATCATCCCGCGCGAGCTCGTGCTGGGGAATGCCGGCTACTGCCACCAGATGATCGGCTTCGGCGTGCCCTTCGGCACCTACGTCCATGTCTGCGGCACCGACATCGTGCGCGACGAGACCGGCCGCTTCATGGTGCTGGAGGACAATGCCCGCACGCCCTCCGGCGTCGCCTACGTGGTCGAGAACCGGCACATGACGCTGCGCGTGCTGTCGGACCTGATGACCGGCCTGTCGGTGCGCGGGGTCGACGAGTACGGGCTGCGCCTGCACCACGCGATGGCGGAGATCGCGCCGCAATCGGTGCTCGATCCACAGGTGGTCGTGCTGTCGCCGGGCATCTTCAACTCCGCCTATTTCGAGCACGTGTTCCTCGCCCGCGAGATGGGCGTGCCGCTGGTCGAGGGTCGCGACCTGCTGGTGGAGGACGGCCAGGTCTGGATGCGCACCACCGCCGGGCTCGCCCCGGTGCACACGATCTATCGCCGCATCGGCGACGACTTCCTCGACCCCGACGTGTTCAACCCCGACAGCATGCTGGGCGTGCGCGGGCTGATGGAGGCCTGGCGCCGCGGCTCCGTCGCGATCGCCAACGCGGTCGGCACCGGCGTCGCCGACGACAAGGCGGTCTACGCCTACATGCCTCGTATCATCCGATACTATCTGAGCGAGGAACCGATCATCCCGAACGTGGAGACGCATATCTGCGCCGAGGCCGAAGCGCTCACCTACACGCTCGACAACCTCGAGAAGCTGGTGGTCAAGCCGGTCGCGGAGTCCGGCGGCTACGGGCTGATCATCGGGCCGCACGCGACCCGCGCGCAGCTCGCCGAGTTCCGGGAGCGCCTGAAGCACAACCCGGCCAACTACATCAGCCAGCCCACGGTGAAACTGTCCGTCTCCCCCACCTTGACCGATGAGGGCGTGCAGCCGCGCCACATCGACCTCCGCCCCTTCGCCGTCACCGGCAAGGAAACCTGGGTGCTGCCCGGCGGCCTCTCCCGCGTCGCGCTGCGCAAGGGAACGCTGGTGGTGAACTCCTCCCAGGGCGGCGGCACCAAGGACACCTGGGTGCTGGCATGAGCGCGACCCTGGAAGCGCCCCGCATCGCGCACCTGATCGCACGGCACGCCGAGGGCACGCTGTGGCTCGCCCGCTACATGGAGCGGATCGAGAACCTCGCGCGGCTGCTCGACGTCACCAACACCTTCGCCCGCGATGCCGACGATACGCGCAACTGGCTGACCATCCTGCGCATCAATGGCGACCTCGAGGCATTCTACGCCAAGCACACGGAAGCCAACCTCGCCTCGGTCGCCGCCTTCTACGTGCTGGATCGCGACAACCCGACCTCGGTGCAGGCGGCGATCCAGTCGGCGCGGGAGAACGCGCGCACGCTGCGGGCCCTGATCTCGACCGAGATGTGGCTGCAGATCAACGTGTTCTCGAGCCGCATCCGCGCGCTGACCGCGGCCGACCTGCTGCCCGACCATTTCACCGCGACCTGCGGCATGCTGAAGGAAGGCACCCAGGCCCATACCGGCATCACCGAAGGCACGTTCTACCGGGACCAGGCCTGGCACTTCTACATGATCGGCCGCTACCTGGAGCGCGCCGACCAGACCACGCGGCTGCTGGACACGCGCTTCCACGCGCTGGCCCCACAGGCCGCCGCGGGCGACGTGGAAATCGATGCCGGCCAGTGGAACGCGCTGCTGCGCGCCGCCGCCGGCTACCACGCCTACCGTCGCGAGCATCCGAACGGCTACCACGCGGTCGAGGTGGCGGGGTTCCTCCTCGCAAACGGCGCCTTCCCGCGCTCCGTCGGGCTCAACCTCATGCAGATCGAGTGGCACCTGACGCAGCTGCGCACCCGCTACCAGCTCCGCGGCACGCGCGCGTCGCTCGAACGGCTGGACGAGCTGAACGCCACCATGACCCACCGCAACGTGGCCGACATGGTGAACGGCAAGCTCTCCCCCTTCCTCGACTACGTGCAGCGCGAGATCGCCGCGCTGCACGCCGACATCATCGAGGGGTTCTGCCGCTAAAGCCGCGCCGGCGCCGTCCGGATCGCGCGCGCCACGGATATTCGCTGCCCGCGCTCAGGGCGGGTCGAGCGGCGGCCAGCGCACCACGGCGTCGCCCCGCGCCTCCAGCGCCGCCGCGACCGCCAGCAACACGCCATCCGCGCCCACCGGTCCCAGCAATTGTGCGCCGATCGGCAGCCCGTTGGCCGCGTGCGGGCCGGGCAGCGTGATCCCCGGCAGGCCCGCGATGTTGGCGAAGGCGGTGAACACCGCATGGCCGCGCGGCCCCACCGCCTGACCGCCAATCTCAACGGGATGGGACTCCGCCGCCGGCCACGGCAGCGCGGCCGCGGCCGGCGTCAGGATCAGGTCGAACCGGTCGAACACCTCCGACAGCGTGCGGCGCAGCTCGTGCGCCGCATCCAGCGCACCGAACAGCGCCGCCGCCGGCAGGCGCGCGCCCGCCTCCTGCATCTCGCGCAGCGACCCCGAGACCGGACGCACGCCCAACGCCTCCGCCAGCCACGCGAGGCCCGACTGGCTCACCGTCGCCTGGATTCGCGCCACCGCGTCCGGATCGAACGGCGCCGCCGCGCGGGTCACCGCATGCCCGGCCCGCGCGAGCGCCGCCGCCACCGCATCCGTGCTCGTGGCGATGTCGGGATCGACCGGATGGCTGCCGAAGCGCGGCAGGTAGAGCACACGGCATGGCGCAGGCGCCGGCACGTCGAACGCCGGCAGCCCCGCCCCCAGCGGATCGCGCGGATGCGGGACCGCGATCACCCGCATGACGGCGATGAGGTCCGCGACGGTCCGCGCGATCGGCCCGATCACCTCGAAATCCAGCAGGATCGCCGGCAGCCCGTCACACCGCGCGACCCGCCCGCGGGTCGGCTTCAGCCCGAACAGCCCGGTATGGGAGGCGGGACGGCGGATCGAGCCACCCCCGTCGGTGCCGATCGCGAACGGGCCGATGCCGGCCGCCACCGCCGCCACCGCGCCCCCCGAGGAGCCGCCGGGCGTCAACCGCGGCTCCCACGGATTGCCCGTCGTGCCGAACACGGCGTTCGACGTGTAGCCCTGGGAGGTGAACTCCGGGACGTTGGTCTTGCCGATCACCACCGCCCCGGCGGCGCGCAGCCGCGCGACGGGCAGCTCGTCCACCCGGGCCGGGTCGGCCGGCCACGCCGAACTCCCCCAGCGCGTTGGAAGACCGGCGGCAGGGATGTTGTCCTTCACGGTGAATGGCACGCCGTCGAGCGGGCTGAGCGGCTCGCCGGCAGCCCAGCGCGCGGTTGCGGCCGCCGCGGCGGCCCGCGCCTCGGCCAGGTTCGGGGTGACGACCGCGTTGAGCGTCGGGTTCACCGCCTCCATGCGCGCAAGCACCGCCTCGAGCGCCGCCTCCGGCGTGACCGCGCCCGCGCGGAACAGCGCCGACAGCCGGGTGGCGGAGAGCGTCCAGAGCGGGTCCGAGGGCATCGGCTCTGACGAAGTGAGATCTGCTGACATCGGATCTGGCGGCCTCGGGTCTGAGAACTTCGGATCAGGCGGGTCGGGCAGCGTCGGTCAGGCAGAGGCGGCGGTCCAGGGCCCGCGTCCGAGGCGCCCCATCGTGTCATGGCCGCCGAAGAGCGGCCATCCACGACGTCCCGAACGGCACGAACCCGAGGAACCGGGACAAAACCGGCCCGGCAGGCGAACCGCACGCGCTCCGCAGGAAGGCGGACCGTCACGGCATCCCCCGCCCGCCGGAACATCGCCCGCGACCACCCCCTGTCCTCGCCCGTTTGAACGGCAAATCTGCCCGGTTCGTCGGACGGAGTTTGCCCGAACCAATCCAACTTTGTATCGAAGTTGCGGATTTGAGCCATGATGCCGGATTCCCCACCCTGATGGAGCGCCGGATGACGGACCGTCTGCGATCACCTGCACGTCCGGCCAGGGCACAGCCGACCCAGGGCACGCCCCGACCGAAGCCCGCCCTGCGAGCCGGCATCGAGCTGCTCGCCGCGACGATGCTCACCGGGGTCGCGGGCGCACCCGCGCTCGCGCAGTCGCAGACCTACTTCGTGAACGGCACCAACGGCACGAGCGGGACGAGCAAGGGAGACAGCGGATCGAACGCGACCTCCGGGGGCACGGCCGTCTACACCAACCAGACCTCGATCACCGCCACCTTCACCGGCACCCCCGACCAGTGGTTCGAGGTCGGCAGCGTCGGCGGCAATGGCGGCAGCGCCTATAACAACGCCAAGCCGACCGATAACCCCGACTATGATGGCGGCGTGGGCGGGGCGGCAGGCGCGGGCGGCGCGGTCACCGCGACGAACCAGGCCGCCATCAGCATCACCACGGGCGGCGCGAGCTACGGCGGCGGCACGCGGCTGGTCGCGGCCATCTCCGCCGGTGGCAACGGCGGCGCCGGCGTCTCCCCGGCCGGCGGATCGGCGCAACCCGGCGGCGCGGCCGGCACGGTGTCGCTCGACAACGAGGGCGCCGTCTCGCTGACCTGGAACTGGACCAGCCCTCCCGCCGCGAATCTCGGCGCGATCGGCATCATCGCGTCGTCCGAGGCGGGGAGCGGCGCAGCCTCCGGCACCAGCCAGTCGAACGGAGGCGCCGGGGGCAACGCCAGCACGGTGTCGCTCACCCAGGCTAACAGCCTCGTGACGCTGAACCTGAACGACGCGACCAGCTTCGGCCAGGCGAGTTTCCCGACCCCGCCGATCGGCACCGGCGTGTTCCTGCCGCTGCAGCCGCTGGCCGGCGCGGCGGTGGTGGCGTCCTCCCGCGGGGGCAGCGGCGGCACCGGGTTCGACCGCGCCACCGGCGGCACCGGAGGCAGCGGCGGCAACGCGTCACTCTACGTGCAGGACAGCACCGTCGCGGTGCTGGTCCCGACCGCGCAGGCGAACACCTGGAACGCGCTGGCGGCGGCGCTGCTGGTCGAATCGACCGGCGGCGCGGGTGGGTCGGGCGGCGCGCAGCAGGACTACAGCAACGGTGGTGCGGGCGGCGGCGCCGGATCGGCCTCGCTGCAGATCGTGCACCAATCGCTGCCCACCGTGATCCAGAGTTCGGGCTGGTTCGCACCGCTCGCCGTGGCCGCGTCCGTCGGTGGCGCGGGCGGCGCCGGGACGAACTACCAGCAGTTCAGCGCCGAGGGGGCCGGCGGCAATGGAGGCGCCGGCGGATCGGCCTCCACCGCCACGGTGACGGTCGGCGCCGGCGTGACCTTCACCTCCCTGGGCGGCGTGGCGCCTGCCGTCTCGGCCATCTCCGCCGGCGGCCAGGGCGGGGCGGGCGGCCTCTTCGAGAATGCGGCGGCCGGCTATTCCGGCAGCGGCGGCAACGGCGGGTCCGCGGCCGCCGTCTCCATCAGCTTCGGCCAGAGCAGCATCTCCACGGCCGGCTCGTATTCGCCGGGCATCCTGGCGCAATCGGTCGGCGGCAGTGGCGGGTCGGGCGGCTATGCCGGCGTGCCGTTCGGCGCCAATGCCGGGAAGGGCGGCGACGCGGGCGATGCGGGGACGGTCACGGTCACCGTCGCGAGCGGCGCCACGATCGCCACCGCAGGCACCGGGTCCGCGGCGATCATCGGCTACAGCCAGGGTGGCAATGGCGGCAATGGCGGCAGCGCCGAGGCGCTCTCGGCGTCCGCCGGCCTGGGCGGCGCGGGCGGTGCGGCCGGCGCGGTCAGCGTGACCAATGCGGGCGTGCTCTCCACCACCGGGCAGGCCTCGCAGGGGATCCTGGCGGAAAGCCTCTCCGGGTCCGGCGGCGCCGCGGGAAGCGCCGGCGGCGGCACGGCGGGCGGCAGCGGCGGCGGCAATTCCGGCGCCGCGGCCTCGACCACGGTGTCGAACGCCACCGGCCAGATCGGCACCACGGGACAGCAGGCGATCGGCATCCTGGCGATGTCCATCGCGGGCGGCGGCGGCGCCGGGTCCGATGCCACCGGCGCGTATGCGCTGGGCGGCAGCGGCGGAACGGCGGCGGCGGCCGGATCGGTGACGATCTCCGGCGCGGGCACCGTCTCGACGCAGGGCGACCTCTCGCACGGCATCGTCGCGCTGTCGGCCGGCGGCGGCGGGGGCGTGGCCGGGAATGCGAGCTCGAGCTCCGGCATCGCCAGCATCGCGGTGGGCGGCACCGGCGGCGGCGGGGGCGCGGGCGGGTCGGTCGACGTCTCGACCTCCATCGGCCAGACCGCCAGCATCCAGACCACCAGTTCCAACGCGGCCGGGCTCGTCGCCCTCTCCGTCGGCGGCGGCGGCGGGTCGGGCGGGGCCGGCTACGCGACATCATACGGCGTCGGGTTTGGCGCCAGCGCCGCGGTAGGCGGGAGCGGCGGCAATGGCGGCGCCGGCGGGGCGGTCACGGTCTCGATCGGCAGCACCGCCATCACCACCGGCCTCGGCGTGCTCGACGCGGTGAATCCGGTGCTGCAACCGAACGCCACGGCGTTGGCCGCCC
Source organism: Rhodospirillales bacterium 69-11 (assembly GCA_001898425.1). Lineage (GTDB taxonomy): Bacteria > Pseudomonadota > Alphaproteobacteria > Acetobacterales > Acetobacteraceae > Rhodopila. The sequence continues at coordinate 2,918 of MKTV01000049.1, read as the reverse complement.
TGCCCGTCGACTCCTACGGCATCGTCGCGCTGAGCGTGGGCGGCGGCGGCGGGATCGCGGGCAGCGCGCTGGCCAAGACCTATGTGCTCGACATGCCGATCCCCGAGACCGACAGCTCGTTCGGCCTGTCCGGCAGCTACGGCGTCGGCGGCACCGGCGGCAGCGGCGGCAATGGCGGCCCCAGCACCGGGAACGCGGTGCAGGTCGACCTGCCCGAGGCCGCGCAGGTGCTGACCTACGGCAACGGCGCGCACGCGATCCTCGCCGGATCGATCGGCGGAGGTGGGGGCGCCGGCGGCGACTCCTCCGCGACCTCCAGCGCCTACGGGTTCAAGATCGTCACCGAGGCCATGGGCCGCTCCAACTACAACCTCGACATCGCCGTCGCGCTCGGCGGCGAGGGCGGGGTCGCGGGGAACGGCGAGGCCGTCATGGTCACGCTGGGCGGCATCGCCGGACAGCAGTTCTACGGCCCGACTCCGGTCTCCATCCAGACCCTGGGGGATGACGCGTTCGGCGTCGCCGCGTTCTCGGTGGGCGGCGGCGGCGGCAATGCCGGTCTCGGCTCCGGCTCGACGCAGAACGGCACCGCGGCCGCCACCGCGTTGCAATTGTCGGTGGGGGTCGGCGCCCAGGGCGGCGGTGGCGGGCAGGGCGGACCGGTCAGCGTCTACGCCTTCAACGGCACGCAGGTGAGCACCGCGGGCGACACCGCGATCGGCATCCTCGCGACCAGCATCGGCGGCGGCGGCGGCGCCTCCACCGGCGGGTCCTACCAGTTGGGCCTGCCGTCGCTCAGCACCGTCGCGAAAGTAGGCGGCGGGCAGGTGCCCGGCACGGGCGCGACCGGCGCCGCCTCCTCGCTCACCATCAAGGCCGGCACCAAGGGCGGAACCGGCGGCGATGGCGGTGCGGTCACCGTCTCCCTGCAGGGCACCACCGTCACCACGCAATCGGAGGCAGCGACCGGCGTGCTGGCCCTCAGCGTGGGCGGCGGCGGCGGGCTCGCCGGATCGGCCGGCTCGAGCGGCTCCTCCGACAATCCGACCATCCTCTCCGAGGGGAAGTCGGTGAAGAAGTTCGCCAACGAGATCGCCACCTACCTCACCGCGTTGGCCGGCGAGATCAAGAAGGGCGGCTTCACGGCGGGGGGCACGCTCAACGCGGTCCGCTCGCTGTTTCCGACGGTCAACGTCAACCTCTCCTTCGGCGCCAGCGGCGGGGCGGGCGGCACGGGCGGCGCGGTGGCCGTCTCCCTCGACGGCTCCACGATCTCGACGGCCGGGGACTACGCCAAGGGCGTGGTCGCGCAGTCGGTCGGCGGCGGCGGCGGTACCGGGGGCGCGGCCATCGCGGGCGGCTCGCAGGGCCTCGGCAACATCGCCAACGTCAACTTCAACGTCGCGATGGGCGGATCGGGCGGCAGCGGCGGCGATGGCGGGGCCGTGAGCGTCGGGACCGGCGGCTCCAGCATCAGCACCGCCGGGTTCGGCGCGTTCGGCCTGATGGCGCAGAGCGTGGGGGGCGGCGGCGGCGACGTCGGATCGGCCGAGGACAACGCCGGCGGCATGATCTCCCTGGGCGCCAGCGGCTCCGGCACGTCGACGTCGGGCAGCGGTTCGGGCGGGGCGGTGACCCTGTCGCAGATCGGCACCAGCGCCACCAGGATCTCGACCGCGGGCGATGGCGCGCACGCGATCCTGCTGCAATCGATCGGCGGCGGCGGCGGCACCGCGGGCCAGGGCTACACCCCCAGCGCGGCCATCCTGCAGCAGATCTGGACCCCCTCGATCACCTTCGACGTCGGGGGCGCCGCGAACCTCGGGAACGGGGGCGCGGTCGGCACCAGCCCCGGCGCGCCGCCCCTGGTGACGATCGCGACCACCGGCGCCAACGCCTACGGCATCTTCGCCCAGAGCGTCGGCGGGGGTGGCGGCCTCGCCTTCCAGAGCCCCGGCAAGATCGGCACGTCCCATGTCGGCGGCGGGTCCCTCGGGTATTCGGATGGCGGCGCCGTGTCCATCACGCTGCAGAACGGCAGCAGCATCAGCACCAGCGGAGCGGGCAGCTACGGGATCTTCGCCCAATCCGTCGGAGGCGGCGGCGGTGTCGGCGGCTACGGCATCGGCGCCGCGCAGATGTACGTCGCCGGGTCGCAGGATGGCTCCGGCCTCGTCACCTACGGCAATGGCGGCGACGTCACCGTGAGCACGGGCACTGCGACCATCCTCACGACCGGCGGATCGGCGTTCGGCATCTTCGCGCAGAGCGTCGGGGCCGGCGGGGGCGTGCGCCCCAGCACCGACGGCGCCTCGCTCCTGGTCGGCACGACCGGGGCTCCGGGCTCCTCCGGGTCGGGCGGCGCGATCAGCATCGCCCAGGCCGGGACGGTGAGCGCGACCGGGGAGAACGCGGTGGCGATCTTCGCCGAGAGCGTCGGCCAGACGTCGAGCGGCACGCCGGGAACCGGGACGGGCGTGCAGATCACGGTGAACGGGGCGGTGCAGGGCGGGTCCGGCCTGCAGGGCGTCGGGATCGCGGTGTGGACCGATGACCGGACCAACGGCATCACCGTCGGAAGCGGCGGGTCGGTCAGCGCGCTCTCGGGCGTCGCCATCCAGGCCAAGGGCTACGGCATCACCAACGTGCAGAACGGCGGCCTGATCACCGGCAGCGTGCTGCTCTCGACCGATGGCGGCACGGGCACGCTGACCAACGGATCGGGCGGCACGTGGCAACCCGCCGGCAGTTCGGACGCGGCGGTGCTCAATGCGGGACTCGTCGCACCGCTCGCCAGCAATGGCTATGCGCCGGTCACCCTGAACGGATCCTTCACCCAGACGGGCACCGGCCGCTACCGGCCGAACGCCGATTTCGTGGGCGGGCGCGCGGACGTTCTGACCGTCACCGGCAACGCG
>MKTV01000048.1:4193-7954 GCA_001898425.1 Rhodospirillales bacterium 69-11 | reverse complement strand
GCGACGGCTGCCGGATCAAGATCGATGAGGGTGTCGGACTGGCGAGCCTGCGGCGTGTGCTGGCGGCGCTGCGCGGATGATTACGCCGCCATCGGGTGTGCGGATCTGGTTGGCGGCCGGCGTGACTGACATGCGCAATTATGCGGAGCGGAGGATTATGCGGAGTCCGCGGCAGCACGAGCGTGCTGCCACGGCATTCCGAAAGGGACTACTCCGCATAATCGCTGCTGCGGCTGACGTCGTTCAGCATCGCCAGCAGCTTATCCGGGGCCCGGAATCGGCCGGGCTTGAACATTGGAGCCGAGGTGGCGACAAGCGCTTCGAGCTTTTCCGTCGGGTCCGCCCGCAGATAGATCTCAGTACTTTGCAGGCTGGCGTGCCCAAGCCAGAGGGAGACCTTTCGGATGTCCCGCGTGGCCTGAAGCGTGTGCATGGCGCAGGTGTGACGAAGAACGTGTGGGGTCACCCGCTTGCTGCTTATGGTGGGCTGCGATTGCGCAGCCTTCGCAGTGTGCTTGGCGAGGATGTACTCGAAGCCGGATCGCGTCATGGCGCGGCCGACGGCGTTGAGGAACAGCGTGGGATCTCTCGTCGCTGGTCGCAGCGCAAGCCAGGCTTTCAAGGCACTGGCTGTTTCCTTCCATAATGGCAGCACCCGCTCGCGTCGTCCCTTGCCCAGCACGTGGATGGTCGCGAGCGTCGGCTGATCGAGTTGATCCAAGCGGAGTCCGACGAGTTCGGACACGCGCAGCCCTGCTGCAAAGGCGAGGTGAAGCATGGCTCGATCGCGGATACCCACGAGGGTTCGATCGTTTGGTGCATCGAGAAGGGCCTGGAGTTCGTCCCGGGTCAGATAGTCGACCAGCGCCTCATCGATCTTCTTCATTGGGATCGCATGGATACGGCTCGCCTGGTCGAGACACGAAGGCAGGCGGTACTCCAGGAATCGGAAGAAGGCGTTGATGGCGGCGAGCCGGGCATTGCGCGTGCGGGCCGAGTTCCTGCGGTCGGCCTCGATGTGTTCGAGGAAGGCGAGAATCAGCGGTGCGTCGAGCTTCTCGATCTCGAGCCGAGATGGTTGGACGCTGAGCCGGCCCGCCGCGAAGCCGAGAAGGAGGCGGAAGCTGTGGGCGTAGGCTTCACAGGTGTGCAGACTTGCTCCCCGCTCCTTCGGCAGGTGCTCGCGCAGAAATTCGCTAATGTATGGCGCCAGCCCGGTCATGTCGGTACTCCCTGATGGAGCGCCTCGCTGGCCTCCGCGATCAGCCGCATCAGGACCGGTGTGGCTTCGAGATACCAGTACGTGTCGGTGACGTGACCGTGGCCAAGGTAGGTGCTGAGCGCGACGATGTGGCGCGCGACCGCGTCTCGATCGGCCGGACAGGATTCCAGCGACCGCACGGCGAAGCTGTGCCGGAGGTCGTGGATCCTGGGTCCCCGTTCGCCTCGCGCACCTCGTAACCCGATCGATCGCGCCAGCCGAAGGAAGGTGGCCACAACGGTTGGATAGGCCGGCACTGCCGCCGTGTTAGAGATGAACAGCGCGCCATCCAACGTTCCGAGCCGGCGGCGCACCGACAGATATGATTCGAGCGCACGCCGCGTCGTATCGTGTAATGGAAGCAGCCGGCCCTTGTGGAACTTGGTCTCTCGCACGATGAGGCCATCCTCGGTCAGGTCTTCGAGCCGCAGAGCCGGCGCTTCAGAGATCCGCATGCCCGTGGCGGCGATCAGGCCGAAGAGGGTCGAGTACATCAACGGCCGGATCGATCCCGAGGGGATCAGGCCGGCAGCAGCCTTCATCAGGGCCGCGACCTCACCCGGTGAGTAGATGTACGGGGTTCTGCGTTCGAACAGCCCGCGGCCGATCGCATCAGCCGCCGGCACTTCATGACGCGGATCCTCGGCCCGTAACGCCAGGGCGAAGCGGCGTACCGCGAGCAGGCGGTTCCGGCGTTGAGGGGGCGACGGTGCTTGGACCGCCCATTCGAGCACGCGCGCAGAGCGGATGAACTCGTCGCCATGCTGTTCGGCAAAGCGCACGAAGTTCGCCAGCAGCAGGCGCTGAACACGAAACTTGAACCCAAGGGAGAGATGGAGGTCAACGTATCGCGTAAGGGCCTCGCTCAGCATGGCGCTTCTCCCGGCCAAGGCTGGGCGATGACCTGCAACATCGTCACATCGACCTTGGCATAGTGTGCCGTGGTGTCGATTGACCGATGCCGGAGAACCGTTCCCACGGCGTCGAGCGTGGCGCCGGCGCGCAGCATGCTGGTCGCTGCCGAATGGCGGAGAAGATTGGCTCCACGCGACGGCGCGTCGACGATGCCTGCACGTTTGAGCGCGTGCTGCACGATCGACGAGATCACGCTCGATCCCTTGAACGGCCGATATGGCGCAGAGGATCGAAGAAAGACCCGGTCCTCGTCGGCTGATGGGCGGCCTCGACTGAGATAATCGAGCAGCGCATCGCCCGCATCTTGCGGCAGCGGCAATCGAATCTCACGACGGCCCTTGCCGCAAACCCGGATCGTGCCCTCGTTCCAGGCGATATCGCTCAGCCGCATCATGAGGACATCGCCGGCACGCAGGCCCAACCGTGCCAGGAGAAGCAGAATAGCTCTATCACGCATGCCGTGCGGCTTCGTGGGGTCGCACGAGGCGATGACTCGCTCGACTGCGTCGCCCGACAAGTAGCGGGGCAGCGCCGAGAGGCGCCACTGCGGAATTGTTGGCACTGCATGATCGAGATTGGACCGGCACAAGCCGGTCGCCGCCAGAAACCGGAGATATCCCCTGAGCGCCGTCGTCATCGTCTTGACGTGCGGCCGCGAGCTTCTCTTCGCCTCGTCGATGACCACCCGGCGGATCAGCGCGGCATCGTACAACTCAGGATCGGCGCCGAGCGCCGGAAGCAATCGCGTAATCATCCGACCGTGGCGATCAACCGTGCGTTCGGAGATTCCGCGGTGATGCCGCAGCCAGTCCTGATAGACGGTAATCCGCGCGTCGACCCTCGTCAGTGCCGGAGAGGACGGTACAGCGAGTACCTGACGATCCGCCAAAAACCGCATGAACCGTCGGACGCGACGGATATACTTGGCCGACACGCGGTCGTCGCGTCTCGATCCCGGACACCGACACCGATGCCCCGCAAAGCGGCGAATGACATCCTCGTCGATCCGGTCGAGTTTGATGTTTTTGTGGTGGAGCCACTCCGCGAAGTGGCGCGCCGAGTCCCCGTAAGCGGCAACCGTCAGTGGGGTATGCCGCAGACCCCGTAGTTCCGCGACGAAACCGTCGACCAACGGTTGGAGTGGGCCGGCGTTCATCAAACGCCCCGAACCCGCGAAACATTCGCCTGTCATCATCGTCCTCCCATCGAAGCCCCCATGGGCTTCGGGGAGAACTGTAATTATGCAGACCGCCGACGCGGTTCGACTAGGCCGATTCCCTCACAAAAATCGAACCCGGGCCCGCGGACTCCGCATAATCCTCCGCTCCGCATAAATTCGGAAGTCGATCGCCTCGCGATGCAGGTAAACCTGTACATCAGCGGCCAGCCGGAACATCACAGCGTCCCAGAGTGAGGATCATCGCCGAGACCAACTCCGCGTCCTGCCCGCTGCACTCAAGCCGCAGCGTCACGCCGTTGGGCATCTCCACCGTCAACCTTGGCCCTGGTGGATCCGTGGGACGCGCCTTTGGAGGGCGCACGGGCTGGCGTATCGGAGACGGAGCTGGTGGCGCCGGCGGACCAG
>MKTV01000048.1:0-4134 GCA_001898425.1 Rhodospirillales bacterium 69-11 | reverse complement strand
TCCGCCACACCAGTCCTTTTCTGTCGCTGGTGCTCAGCGACCCATTTGCGCAGCAGGTTCGCGTTCACGCCATGCTGCAGTGCCAGACCGGCCAGCGACACGTCAGGCTGTAGGCACGTCTCGACCAGGCGTCGTTTGCTGGCCGGATCATAACGGCGCCGGCCGTTCCGCAACACGCCAATGACTCCAAGTCTCAAAGGGTTCGAGGCATCGCTCATCAATGGTGTCCACCTCGTTGATGGTGGACACCACCACTGTCCCATCTCGTCGATGCTTACTATGTGCCAGTAATTGAGCGCTTACTCTTGAGACGAAGCGCGGTGCCAGCGCCAAGACTCGCAACCTGCGCCTGACGGCCATCCGCTCCTTCTTCCGCTTCGTGTCGTTCGAGGAGCCAGCGCACAGCGCGCTGATCCAGCGCGTGCTCGCCATACCGAGCAAGCGCCACGACAAGCGACAGGTGCACTTCCTGATGCGCCCTGAGATCGAGGCAATCCTCGCCACACCCGATCAGACGACCTGGCTGGGCCGCCGCGATCGCACATTGCTGCTGGTCGCGGTCCAGACGGGCTTGCGCCTCTCCGAACTGATCAGCCTCGACAGGGACGCCGTCCACCTTGGCGCCGGTGCACATGTGCAGTGTGTCGGCAAGGGGCGGAAGGAACGGACCACGCCGCTGACCACGCTCGCTCGGCGTGCGCTCCAGGCATGGCTCAAGGAACCGGTACGGAAGGGAGCAACTGCTTTGTTCCCCAACGTGCACGGTGGGCGACTCAGCGCCGACAGCGTCCAGTCGCTACTGGCGAAGCATGTGCAGGTCGCCGGCGAGAGCTGTCCGTCGTTGAAGTCGAAGCGGGTGTCGCCGCACGTGCTGAGACACAGCGCTGCGATGGAGTTGCTGCAGGCGGGCGTCGACTGCTCCGTGATCGCGCTGTGGCTCGGTCATGAATCAATCGAGACGACACAGACCTACCTGCACGCGCATCTCAAACTCAAGGAGGCAGCATTGGCCAAGCTCAAGCCATACCAGGACGGTAACCGAACCCGATTCCGCCCCAACGACCGATTACTCGCCTTCCTGGAGGCGCTCTGAGCGACTGAACTATGCCGAATGGTGCGGAGCCAACGGTCACGCGACGGCCGACAGCACCTCGACAACCATGCACCATTCCGAAACCGTTCGGCATAGTTCGGCGGGCGGCATAGACGGCGAAGCTGAACGGTGTCGATCCGCGTGCCTGGCTTGCTGATGTGCTGGGCCGGATCGCCGACCACCCAGCCTCGCGGCTATCGGAGCTCCTCCCCTGGAACTGGGCCAAGGCCCGCGAACTCGCCGCAGCCGCCTAAACCGCTCGTTCTCCGCCCGCGGCGCTGGCCGGAGGGATACGCTGCTCCACGCCTGCCGGTCCTCAGGCGGCCGGGATTGGGCCGTCGTCGCCGACGCCCTCAGTCAGAGCCCCCGCTGCCGATGCGTCTACCAGTTCCCACTCGCCACGGATCCACATCGAATACAATTCGAAGGGCGTATCCGGTTCCTGAACCGGGTCGGCGTAGACGGCGGTCTCGACGTACGGGATTCCAACCTTGAGCCGCTTGCCCGGCACGTCGCCGAACAGATGATCATAGCAGGCGAGCAGCACCGCGATTGAGAGCAACTTGGAGGAGAGCGGGGACACGAACGCCTTGCAGCCGCCGAGCTCGCTAAGCGCGCGGCGGTAGCGGTCCATCGCCTCGAATATCTGTTTGTAGGCCTCGAATGGATTGTATTCACAGGCGAGAAGGATGTTCCTCGGCTCGACCTGAAAGGTGTCGAACAGGATATCGCGGTGGGCATAGATGATCTCGTCCCCGCGGCGGGGCTCGCGGGATGGGAAGGGCACTACGGGGCAAATCTCGTCGGGCGTCAGATGCTGGTGAATCTTGTCGAGACGGTCGCTTTGGCTCTCGCCGAGCACGGGGAACCAGACACGTGGCAGGTCCTCGGTCGTCTGGGCCGTCAGCTCGCCGGAGAAGCCGCGGACGAAGGAGACTTGGTCTCTGAGCGAACCCTGTCCGGATTTCAGATCGGCGGATACACTCTCCGCTACCGCGACGTGGAGATTGACGCGTTTGCCCGTCCTGTCGGCGTCGTCCAGACGCTTAAGCAACACAGCGACGGTCGTCATGGCGACCATGCGGGGCATCGCGCTGATGTCTATGACGACGTCGTCGAACTGCGTCGGATCGCCGGCCGTGCGCAGCTGAGTGTAAGTGTTGACCGACGCGACGGGCGAACCGAACGCGCTCCCGATGTCGATGTCGACCTCCTTAATGCGGGAAACGTCGAACAGCTTGGCGAGGCCCTCGGCGTTCTGGTCGGTCCGCTTCCGGCGGAGCTCGCTGTCATCTTGGCCGTTGTGAAAGGCAAGCAGCCACACCTCGGCGTTGGCGCGGAGGTCGCGCAGCCGGCGGGCGGTCTCCAGGGCGCGGACATCGAAGCCCTTGCCGAGGACCAGGAGCAGGCGCCGCTCGCGCCGCGCGAGGTGTCCTCTCCAGAAGTCGTCGAACTCGCTATCGTAGGTGAGCGAATAAGGATCCCACCGCATCACCGCCTCGTTCTCAGACAAAGGTCGGCTCCTCCTCCGTGGCGCCGTGCTCCTGCCAGGCAATGAGATCCTTGAGTTTCTTCTCGCGCCAGCCGCCGTATCCGAGTGGCAGGCCGAAGTGCACACATAGGAGCCGGTTCAGGTAGAACACGACGTAGGCCTTGTCCTTGTTTCGGTGGTCGAGTCTCGGCACCAGCAGGTTGTGCGCGACGAGCGAGGTGAGTACGTCACGTAGCCCAAGCAGAGGGCGGATCTTGTCGTCTGGCGAGTCGATGAGGGTCTCGCGGTCCTGCATCGTGATCGCGATGCCGGTGACACCTGGGACGTAGGGTGCGCTCTCGCGAAAGGTTTGTGCCTGACAGAAAGCGCCGATGCCTTCCAGTAGCGTGCGTGCCTCGCGGCCGCGGGGCAACCGCCGGACGAGGCCCTCCCACCGGCTCTTCGCGACCTCACGAATGATGCTGTCCTGCCGGTCGGCGGTGAGTGGCACTGGGTTGTCCCGCAGGTACTGTATCTTAGCGGTGATCTCCTCGAAGACCTCGCCGGCGACCTCTAGGTACTGGTCTACGTTATAGGAGGACACGTCGCTGAGCATCTCGCGCCCGAAGTAAATCGGCGATTTGATCTCGGTGCGCACGAAGTGCTCAGCAGCGCGGGCGAGCCCGTTGCTTTGACGCTTGTCGAACTCCTCGTCCGAGAGCGCCAGAAAGTCGAACGCCTGTTGGTCATTCTTCCGGTCGCGAGCTATGAGGATCTCGGTCATACGCCAACGGATCGCGCGCTCCACTGCGTTGCCTTGTCTCTTTCGAGCCGTATCGAGCCAGACATCATAACGTGGGCTCTTGCCCCTGTCGGCGAGGATGCGCTTTTCGATATCGTCGCACGCCTTCTCAAACGCGGGCGCCCAGGCGGCGAGGTCGTCCCCGTTGGACAGAAGTGAAAACAGGTCCCGCTCGCCGAAGTTGTCGGCTTTCGCGGCGCGCAGCTTGGCGATCGACTCTACGAACTTCACGTAGGCAACCGACTTTCGGTCGCTCCACTGGCGCTCTAGCTGGATGATGCCGCTGTAGTCGCGGTCTTCGAGCGCGCCCTGTGAGAGCAGATCCTTGTGAGTCAACGCTTCGAGGCGCTCGGCGATCCAAACTCCGCACTGCTCGCGCGCGCCGGAGATAAAGTCAATCAGCGATTGGCGTTGGCCGGCTGATAGCGTCTGCAGCTCGTCGAAGAGGAGGATCCGCTTCGCCGCCACTTCTCCCTGAGGACCCGTGATGAGCGCGTGGGCAAACCACTTGAGCCCGTCGAGCCGCGCGTGACCGCCCCTCACGGGCTCCGGATCACCAAGCACATCCATGCGTCCATAAAAGTCAGTTTCAATTTGCGACGCCCAGTTGAACAGCTCCTGGCCGGTGGCGCTCGCCGGTATCGTGCTTCCAGACTCCGGCTCCCACTCGAACCGAATCTGTCCGAGGTCGCGGGGGAACGGGCGCTCGATACGTTCGAGGACTGCGCGCAGCGTCGCGATGACGATGCGGGAATTAACCAGTTCGCG
>MKTV01000047.1:6736-8029 GCA_001898425.1 Rhodospirillales bacterium 69-11 | reverse complement strand
CGTTGGAAGCTGAACCCCCGTTCTTGAGGTACGAGATAGGTACGAAACGCGATGGAACGTGGTTGCGATAGAGTGGAAGCGCTTCACTGATTTCCTTCCGGATTAAACTCACGGTGCCACTCGAAACCTTGCTGCGTTGAACCACTTCCTTGTGCGGGAGTCCCGACAAGATCAGGAAACGGATCTCCTCGCGTTTCGCGTCGCCAACCCCTTTCTTCGTCTTGCTGGGAATCGACTTGGCCAGTGCCGCCGCATCGACGGTCGGCTGGTCGATGTTGGCATGTTTCAGGTGCCTGCGAATCTCCGTCATCACGCTCTCGATCGCGGCGACGGCTTCGGAACAGTATTCCGGATCGTAGGGCGCATAAATCGAGGTGGTGGCGTCGGAATCCTTCGGCAGATGGCCGAGGAAGATACTGATCTGTTCCTTCGGCACTTTGCGTTTGCGCATCTCGCGCGCCATGCCGTGTCGGATTGAATACGGCGTCACCCGGTCGTCCAATTCGGCGTCGGTTCGGAGCGTTTCCCAAACGGTCTTGATGGACTTGATTGCTTGACCTGCGAATGTCACGTAGCGATGGTGCGGCTCGGTAACCGTCTTCAGCCAAGGCAACAGCGTCGGCGTGACTGCCAATATCGGCCGATACTTTTTGTTTTGCTTCCGGCCGGGCGGATTGAGATCGAAACGATGGTGCAATTCGTCGAATTGCGCGCCACGTGTGTCCAGCACGGCGGCTGGCCGTGCCATGGTGTTCATGGCGATGACAAGGTAGACTAGAATATGTCGCGACTTCGCAGCGTCGAGGAGGCGTGCCATTTCCGACGGGACAATCGGGCGCCCCATGGGCTCACGAGAGCGCTTTTCCTCGGCGGTCAGCAATCCGAAGATGTGCGGGGCGTCGCTAAGTTCCTGCCATTTGACCGCGCGATTGAGAGCGGCGCGACCGTCGGAGAGAACCCGATCGATACCGCCCTCACCCATGTCAGGCTTGGTGGCAAGCCATTTGCGAAACCGCCGCTGCTCGTGAGGGGTTATGTCGGCGACCGTTTTGCCGATCCAAAATTCATTCCAGTAACATAGTCCATTCCAGGCAGCTGAAGCGCTAGGAAGATCTTTGGCGTGCTGATTCCAATAGTTGATCAGCACAGCTTCGATCAGGACTTTGTCCTTTCTGATGTCGGAATTGTCTTTGCCGTTTTCGACGACCCAGTTCGCGAGGAGGACGCTCGCCTCGTGAAAATCTGCTGTCCCAAGGCTCGCACGGCGCGTCTGTTGGCTAGGTCGGTCGTACC
>MKTV01000047.1:3234-6723 GCA_001898425.1 Rhodospirillales bacterium 69-11 | reverse complement strand
GGCGTCGTTTGGTCCGCATCGATCGGGGTTCTTGGTGAGCCAGTAGTCTCCGACCTGGCCGGGCTTGGGTTTTCGTGAGGACTTACGCATGCCACAACCTCCTGTCTCGCAAGATAGTCCGCGATTTGCTGTCGCGTGTAGAAGAATTTTGCTCCGATCTTGATGAAGCCAAGCTTGCCGCGAAGCCGCTCGTTACGGACCGTGCAAGGCTTGATGTGGAGCAGTTCTGCCGCTTGGCGCACGGTCAGCAATTCGGGCAGTTCAAGCCGCTCAAACGTGCGCTTGATTTGGTGCTCGCTGTTGCATTGGCCTTGCGGAGTCTTCAGCATGACAAGGAGAGAGTTGAGGCACCCGCATGTTGTGAGGAGTGCGACGTCGGTCAACAGCCATCGCATCAGCGCAGTACCAAGGCGGGGAAAGAGAAGACTTTGGCGGTTTGGATGCGCTCTTCTCTCTTCCTGTCACGAATACCCATCGACCACCTTCTCTGACTCAACTGCCGGTTCGATCCCAACTACCCGCGCAGTCTTCGTTCATTCGTCGAATGTGAAAACGGAACTAGCAGCCACAGCCGTGATTTTGTTGGGAAATTTCTAATATACCGTCGAAAATACCGACAAAAGTTTTTCGTGTGATCGGCCGCTAAATCGCGGTCTGGACGATGTGCTCTGTTTCACTTCGCGATAGGAGATATAAATAGCTCTAGCGGCGTGCGACGAACTCCGTCCGCGCTAGATTGCTCTGCTATCAGCTACGGTCTCGGCACCCGATAAGGTAAAATGCCGAGGGTTGATAATGACGACGCCTTCGGCCGCGCTGGGCATTGGCCACTCCAATGCTGAAAAAAGCAGAAAAGGACGCGCTCAAGATGCCAGGACGAGGAACGCCTAACACGTTATTGGCGATTTGGCCTCAAGACCAGTCAGATGCCGCCTGGGCAAGCTAGGGATGACGGTTAGACCATACATATTATGAAGTCGGTCGCACGGGGTGCCAGTTCGCAATGGCACAATTGGTGCTTCAGCCCGGGATACCTCCTCTCAGGGCGCGGATTGCTAACAACTTCGAGTACAGCGTCGTATCGAACCGATTCCGCGGAATCTGATCAGTTTGAGTTCTAGGCGAACGGTTTGTGCTTGACCAAGAGGTGCTCGGAATTCCTAGAGAGACGGAGGGCGAGTCTTCCCTTCGCGGGCATAAAATATAATGTTTGCAAAAAAGAATTTTTTCTATCATAAAATCTCGAAACGAGGGGGCCGTCTTAGTGTGCCCGCGTCCTGGGGAGGACACATATCATGCTCAACAAGTGGCTTTGGTCAGTTGCGCCTGTTGCACTGCTGGCGAGTAGCGTGGCGTTCGCGCAGACGGCCGCGGCAGAACCGCCAAACGCCAAAGCAGGATCTACGCAAGGATCAGCCGCAACTCAGAACACTGGCGGCACAGACGCCAGTACCAGTGGGATAGAGACAGTCGTTGTTACGGCTGAGAAACGCTCGGAGGATATTCAGCATGTTCCGCAAGCCGTGACGGTTCTTGACGGCGCTACGCAGGCTCTGAAGGGGCAGACGGGTTTGGCTGACCTTCAGCTAACCGTGCCTAACCTTACGTATTCCTACACGAGCAATACTTCGCAGTTTTTCATCAGAGGCGTGGGCGACGTCTTCATCAATGCGGGTGGTGATCCGGGCGTCGCCTTCTACCAAGACGACGCTTACGTTTCGGATCAGACCACAACAAATACGTCCATGTTCGACGTGGAGCGCACAGAAGTCCTTCTCGGGCCCCAAGGCGCTCTTTATGGACGAAATGCGGTGGGCGGTGCCATCAACGTCATCTCCAACAAGCCCACCGACACTTGGAGTGCGTCGGTGAATGCTGTGCTCGGCGATTACGGCAGAGCGGATTCCGAAGGTTATGTCTCGGGGCCGCTTGGAATTGCCGACACTGACTTTCGTGTCGCGTATCAACTTCAGAACAACGACGGATACACAAAGAATCTGCTTGCCGGTCAGCCTGGCGCACCAGATACCTTGAACGATCTCCACTCAACCGCGTTTCGAGCCCAGACTCTGACACAGTTGCCGACGGGCGGCACGTTGGACGTCATGTACAGTTATTATCACGAAGATGATAATGGCCCCGCTCTGAGCGTGAAGCCCACGCCTGGAATCATTTACCCGGCTCAAGCACTCTTTGGCGTTGCGCCCACCCCCGATCCTCGTGCGACGTATGCCAATTTTGGGTCGTACTCGTCAAAGGTGTCAGATTTGAACCTTCACTACATTCAACCTATCGGAAGTGACACGCTCACTGTTGTTGGAAACTACCGCTCGTCCGCCCAAACGATGCTGGATGACGCGGATGGCACCTCGGCAGACGGGCAAACCTACTTCCGAACGACTTCCGGCGAAGACTACTACGCAGACGCCCATCTTAGTTCGCCCGATGACTCTCGTTTCCGTTGGTTGATTGGTGGGACTTATGTGCACTTCACCACGCGCCAAAAGAACTTTGTCGATTCAATCACTGAAGCGGCTTATTTCAATCCAGCTGCCCCTACGAGTGTGCCACTCGAAGTTATCCTCACAAACGGCGGTGCGGTGACGACCCAATCATTCGCTGCCTACGCCGACCTCAGGTATGAAATTTCCAAGATTTTCGCCGTTACCGGACAAATTCGCTACAACAATACCACCAAATCGGCAGCGCAAAATCTGACGATAGTGCCGTTCGGTGTAAACTTTGCAAACTACACTGGTCCTGGGAGCCACCTGCGCAACACGAACGTGCCGTTCAAGGTTGGGATTGAGGCGCATGTAAATGATGACGTGATGTTTTACGCGAACTACGCGACCGCACACAAGGACGGAGCGATCAATCTGGGCGCGCTACAGCCCACACCGGTTAAGCCGGAGGATCTCCAAAGCTTTGAGATAGGTGAGAAAGGTACGTTCCTGAATGATCGCCTCGTTCTCAATGCGGATTATTTCGATAGCAAATACAGCAACCTACAGATTTCACAAATCGTGGCCACGGGTACCGTTCTCACCAACGTCCCGAAATCGACAATTCGCGGTGCTGAACTCCAGGCTATTGCGTTGCCGTTCGAAGATCTCACGCTCAGCGCAAATGTGGGCTACATGGACGCAAAGTTCGTCAACTTCACAAACAGTCCGGCCATCCCCGGCGGCTTTGGCCCCCCAGAAAATCTGGCTGGCAACGAACTCCCTTATGACGCCAAATGGAACGTAAATCTGGATGCGACCTACAAGTTTCCTGTCACAGATCGTTTCGTGGGTACCGCGGATCTTCAATATTCATGGCGGGACAGGGAATACTTTACTGAGTTCAACACAGATTTGAATTCGCAGGGTGCCATAGGGGTTGTAAATTTCTCATGGACGCTGTCGCCGAACGATGGTCCGTGGCAGGTGTTTGGTTATATCCGTAACCTCACCAACGTGACGGCACTTAGCGGACTCACGATCT
>MKTV01000047.1:2972-3215 GCA_001898425.1 Rhodospirillales bacterium 69-11 | reverse complement strand
ACAACGGGCGGTCAATTACATTCCGCCACGCCAGTACGCGATCGGAGTGTCTTACAAGTACTGAACCGCCCAGTGGAACTGTCTGTTGATCTTCACTGGGGAGCCTCCGGTCGGCGAGGAGCGCCAAGATGACTGTCTCCGTTAACGATGGGACACCCATCGGCAACATCAGAGCGGCACTTTGCGAACTGGATGACAAAGGATACTGCATAGTACCGGGCGTACTTTCCCGCGCAGAAATAG
>MKTV01000047.1:901-2961 GCA_001898425.1 Rhodospirillales bacterium 69-11 | reverse complement strand
TCCCGGCTTGTTGAACAAGCCGCGGGGGAGCGCGCCCGCGGAGTATCTTTTGATGATGGGGGGGCGGGAGGGCCCAACCAACGCGTCTGGATGTTGGTGAATAAAGGTCGTGTTTTCCGCGATCTCATTCTGCATCCGATCGTAGACGCCTTAATGACTCACCTGCTTGGATCTGATTTCCTGCTTTCGAGTTTTGCGGCGAATATCGCTGGCACCGGCGGTGAGCCGATGGTGCTTCACACTGATCAGGGGTACACAGAGTTTTGGAGTCCGGTGCCGCTGGTCGCAAACATCGCTTGGATGTTGGATGACTTTACGGAAGCAAACGGCGGCACGCGTCTCGTTCCAGGTAGTCATCTGAACTCGGCGGCGACCCCACGATTGTTGTATGCACCTATAAAGTCGTCCAGTACTCCCACCATCGAAGACACTATTGCCGCTGAGGGTACTGCTGGGTCGGTGCTTTGTTTTGACGGTCGCCTGTGGCACGGCACCGGAGCTAACTGCACAGACCGCCCTCGGCATGCCCTTCTCAGCTATCACTGCCGCCCATTTATCCGGCAGCAAGAAAATTACACCCTTGGTCTTGATCCGAGCATCCGGCAAACGGAGCGCCCAGCGCTATTGAATAGATTGGGCTTTAAGACTTGGGCCGGGCTTGGTCGGGTTGAATCACCTCGGCCAAGCACGCCGCTGTTTATAACATCCGGTGCAGTAGGTGCCCTCGCGGCCAATGGGGCGCTGCTCGGGAATAGGGAGCTATGAACTCGCATATGGCAGATTCAAACGAAAGCACATCCAATTTATTCGAGGCCGCGCGCACGCATAACGCCTGGGTGGATCGGGATGTGTCGTTAGACGTGCTACGTGAACTCTATGATCGCCTGCGCTGGGCGCCGACAAGCGCCAATTCAAATCCGGGACGGTTCGTCTTTGTGCATTCAAAAGCGGCTAAGGAAAGGTTGCGTCCGCACTTGGCGCCTCTTAACGTCGAAAAGACAATGGCGGCACCTATTTGTGTCATCGTCGCTGCCGACGCCCGCTTCTATGATTATCTGCCACAGCTTTTTCCTGCGCGCGACATGCGCTCGGTATTCGCTGGCACGCCCGCGCTGGCGGACGAAACTGCGACTCGCAATGCCATCCTGCAGGGTGGATACCTTATAATAGCGGCGCGCTCGCTTGGCCTGGACTGCGGACCGATGTCGGGTTTTAGCAAGGAAGGCATCGACCGTGAGTTCTTTCCCGATGGCCGTTGGAAATCCAACTTTCTAATTAACTTGGGGTATGGAGACAAGGAAAAGCTCTGGCCAAGAAATCCGCGGCTAAACTTCGATGAAGCCTGCCTTGTTCTTTAGAGCAATGCGCATTCCCCCTACTGCAAATGAATGATTAGGCGTCCCCAAACGGTTGGTATCAAGCGGAGAGCCAATCATGAGCAGGCCGTTCTAAGCCTCTTGCACGAAAGTTGTAGCAGAAATGAAAACCCGCGCCGCCGTTGCATTCGCTGCTAAAAAACCACTTGAGATCGTTGAATTGGATCTTGAAGGTCCGAAGGTCGGCGAAGTTCTCGTCGAGATCAAAGCCACAGGAGTCTGCCATACCGACGCCTACACTCTCAATGGCTTCGATTCCGAAGGGATATTCCCTTCGATCCTTGGTCATGAAGGAGCGGGAATTGTCGTTGAAGTGGGGTCCGGCGTAAGCAGCGTCAGGCCAGGAGACCACGTTATTCCGCTCTACACACCTGAATGTCGCGAGTGCAAGGCCTGCCTGTCGCAAAAGACCAATTTGTGTACGGCAATCAGGGCAACGCAGGGAAAAGGGGTTATGCCTGATGGGACGTCGCGGTTCAGTTACAAAGGTAACCCAATCTACCACTATATGGGATGCTCAACTTTCTCGAACTATACCGTTCTGCCTGAAATAGCAGTTGCAAGGATTCGGTCCGACGCGCCTTTTGATAAAGCCTGCTATATGGGTTGTGGCGTGACAACGGGTGTCGGCGCTGTCGTTAACACGGCCAAGGTAGGCGTTGGCGCCAACTGTATCGTGTTTGG
>MKTV01000047.1:0-865 GCA_001898425.1 Rhodospirillales bacterium 69-11 | reverse complement strand
GAAAATGGTTGGCGCAGGCACAATTATCGGCGTCGACATCAACGACAGCAGAGAAGAGTGGGGCAGACGTTTCGGCATGACCCGTTCCGTCAATCCGCAGAAGGTTACCGGAAGCGTTGTCGAACATTTGATGGCTTTGACCGATGGTGGCGCAGACTACACGTTCGACTGTACTGGAAATACCGACGTTATGCGGGTGGCCCTCGAGTCTTGCCATCGCGGATGGGGTGAAAGCATTGTCATTGGCGTGGCAGAGGCAGGCAAGGAGATCACTACGCGGCCGTTCCAACTAGTCACCGGACGTGTTTGGAGAGGCACGGCATTCGGTGGTGCGCGAGGGCGAACTGACGTTCCGAAAATTGTCGAGTGGTACATGAACGGAAAGATTGAGATCGATCCGATGATCACGCATGTGATGAAACTTGACGATATAAATGATGCGTTCAATCTCATGCACCGGGGCGAGAGCATCAGATCGGTGATTTTATACTAACCGCGCTGTCTGGAAGCGCATAGGAGGCCATGCCGTGGCGATATCGATTCATCCATCAGTTGACGCAGGTCTCAAAGAGGCGACCCCAGGATTCAGCGGCGGAACCCTTCGCTGCAGGTGCGTAAAAGACCGCGTTGAGGTGATCATTGGGTCGCAATCGGCGCACAACCATGTCTGTGGTTGTACAAAATGCTGGAAGCCGACGGGGGCCTTGTTCTCGCAAATAGCGGTTGTGCCACGCGATAAACTCCTTGTGAGTGCGAATGGTGGAAAACTTTCGATTGTCGATTCGTCAGCACCAATCCAGCGACATGCGTGTAATGACTGTGGCGTGCATATGTATGGTAGGATTGAGAACAAGGATCATCCTTT
>MKTV01000046.1:15174-18259 GCA_001898425.1 Rhodospirillales bacterium 69-11 | reverse complement strand
CGCGCTCGACCTTTCGCTCCTCGACGACCTGCAGGCGCGATTCCGCGTTCCCGTCGCAAATGCCGACGAAGACGAGGTCGCCGTCCTGCTGCGCGATCCGACCACGGTGGTTGGATTGTCTGACGCCGGCGCCCACGCCAGCCAGCTCTGCGACGCCTGCTTCTCCACCCATCTGCTCGGACATTGGGTCCGGGAGAAGAACGTGTTGTCGCTGGAAGAGGGCGTGCGCATGCTGACCTCGCGCCCAGCCGATGTTTTCGGGATCAAGGACCGCGGCCGCCTCGCGGTGGGGCGGCCCGCCGACGTCATCGTGTTCGACCGCAAGACGATCGGTGCCGGACCATTGCGGCGGGTGCAGGACCTGCCCGGCGGCGAGGACCGCCTGATATCGGAAGCAACGGGCATTGGGGCGGTGATCGTGAACGGCGCGCTGATCCGGCGGAACGGCGTCGATGTGCTGGACGCGGATGCGAAACTTCCCGGCCGCCTGCTGCGGAACGGGTCCGCGGGTTAGACCGCGGCCGGTGAGCATGATTTTTCGCTGGCGACGCTCCGGCGCCGCTCCCGGGCGGGAGCGGCCGAACGACAACCCCAACGCAAGGGCTGGCAGATGACGCCGCCGGTGCGCCTGCCGGCGTTCAACGAGGAGGTGGCGCGACGCTACCTCGAAGGCGCGATCCCGACCTCGGGGCTGCCGGAATACCTGGGAATCCGCGTCGTGCTTGTGGAGCCAGGGCGACTGCAGGCGCGGATGCCGGTAGACCCGAAACTCATCACCCGCATCGGCAACATGCACGGCGGCGTGCTGGCCGCGCTGTGCGACCACGTCCTCGGCTCGGTGTGCTACCCCCATATGGAGCAAGGTTGGTGGGCGGCTACGGTGGAGTTCAAGCTCAACCTGCTCGCCCCGGTCAGTTCCGGAACCGTCACGGCCGAGGCGAGCATCATCGCCATGACACGCTCGACCGCCGTGGTGCGGATCGAAGTGACCAATGATGGCCGGCCCTGCTGTGCCGCTCAGGGCACGGTGCTGATCAGGCCGCCGAGGCTGGGGGGATGAACCGCGCCGGTGGCTTTCCCGCGCGCTTGGGTCCCGGCATCCGGCCAGCGCCGGCACGGAACAGGGCCGTGACGCCCCCGGCCGGGCGCGGAACGTGAACACGACACCGCCTCCAAGGAGCACAGCGATGGCTGACGACACCACGCCCCGGAAAGGGCGTGTCGGACTATACCCGGGCACGTTCGACCCGATCACCAACGGCCACCTGGACGTCATCGACCGGGCGGCGAGGCTGCTGGACAAGCTGGTGGTGGGGGTTGCGATCAACACCGGCAAGGGACCGCTGTTCGCCCTGGAAGAACGCGTGGACCTGGTAAAGGCCGAGATTGAGCCAATCGCGCACCGCCACCGCATGGTGATCGAGGTCCTACCCTTCGAGTCCCTGCTGATCGATTTCGCCCGCCACGTCGGCGCGGGCATGATCGTGCGGGGCCTGCGCGCCGTTTCGGACTTTGACTACGAATTCCAGATGGCGGGCATGAACTACCGCATGGCGCCTGACATAGAGACGGTGTTCCTCATGGCCAGCGAGACGCATCAGTTCATTGCCTCCCGCCTCGTCAAGGAAGTCGCCAAGCTGGGCGGTGACGTCAGTTCGTTCCTTCCCCCGACGACGCTGCGGCACGTCATGCGGCGAATCAAGGCGTGAGCCGTCCGTCGGGAAGGTTGATTTGCGCTGTCGCAGGTGCGGGTGACCTCGGGCCTCTCTCTGCGGGCCGGCATCGAGGGCTCAGCCTGTCGTGACCCAGACACGCTAAAGCCGCCCGACCGAGGGGGGCTGGCCCCTGAAGTCGCATCCGGCGGCGGGCGAAGAGCTCGGCACGGGTCGCATCGCCGGCGCGATTCCGCGCGGAACGTTACGGTTCCTGCGCTGCCTATCGCCTGTCACAGGTGGCGAAGAACGGAACTCCATGACCCGAGGCTGTCGTGGCGGCAATCCTCATTTCGAGCACGGCCGGCGCTTCGATCCTTTCTCCAGCGCCTCACGCAGCGCCGCGTTGTCGCGGATCACGTTTGCCGCCCGCCAGACATGATCGAGCAGCAGTGCCGCCGCCCGTTCCGCATCGTGGGCGATCGCCGCCTCGAAGATTGCCATGTGCTCGGCATGCACCTCTGCCCTGGATGTCGCGACCAGACTGGACAGGCGCCGGTACCGCTCGGATTGCTGGAAGAGCAGCTGGCGAAGGCGCTTCAGCCACATGGAGTGAGAATTTGCCGCCAGCGCGTCGTGAAAGTCCCGATTGCACTCTTCCCAGGTCTCGAACGAAGCAGCATCGTGAAGCAGCCTGTTTTCCGCGCGCGTAAGCCGCTGATAGGCACGGACCAACTTGCGCTCCCAGTCCTCGGTGGCATGGCTGATGCTGTCGCGGAGCGCCGTACACTCCAGCACGATCCTGGCTTGGGTCAGATCCTCCAGATCGGCCATCGACATCGGGGTGACCCGGAATCCCCTATGCTCCTCCGCGGTGACGAGGTGATCGGAGGTCAACCGGGTCAGCGCCTCCCTGACCGTGCTGCTGCTGACCTGGAACCCTGCCCGGAGATGCTCGATCTTGAGCTTTTGCTCCGGCAGATAGATGCCGTCGATGATCCGGCGCCGGAGTTCGCGATAAATCGAGTCTATGGCGGTTCCCGAGCTGGTCTCCGTTTGATCCGGGCTTCCGGCTCTGTCCGCATCCATCATCTCATCTCCTCGCCGCCGGACTCCGGATCGTGTCCCCGCGGGCCTTCTATAACGCCGTTTGGCATCCGGTGCGCGAGCCTCTACCCGGCCGACCAGCGTTTGCCGGTGCTGGTTCGGGATGGATACATCGGGTGAGCGGTTTTGTCGATAATTCCTTACTTATCTCCGTTGACTGGATATAATATCGATAGTATGGCCTTCCCAAGTCGTGCAGCACGCAACGCAACGCGATCACAAGACGGGCCTGCCCTGAACCTTGTGACAATGAGGGACCGGAAGCCGTGGACCAGATCGTCACCGACAACCCCGAAATCGGCCGCTCCGTCCCGGCGGGCGGCATA
>MKTV01000046.1:4324-15062 GCA_001898425.1 Rhodospirillales bacterium 69-11 | reverse complement strand
TTCGGCTATACTGAGCGTCCGGCCGGCGTCCGATATGAACTCGCGACCTGGGTCGATCAGATGTCCGCACTTTTGGATACGCTGGGGCTAGACCAGGTGGACCTGGTCGGAAACTCCTTCGGCGGGGCCGTTTCGCTTGCGTTTGCGGTGAAGCACCCCGAGCGGGTCCGCCGCTTAGTGCTGATGGGGGCCGCCGGGGTTTCGTTCGAACTAACGGCCGGGCTCGACGCGGTCTGGGGCTATCAGCCCTCGGTCGAGAACATGCGTCGGATGATGCAGTATTTCGTCTATGATCGCAGCGTGCTGAGCGATGACCTGGCCACCCTGCGCTACCGGGCGAGCATCCAGCCTGGCTTCCAAGAATCGTTCTCCGCGATGTTCCCCTCGCCGCGCCAGCGCTCGGTCGAGGCTCTGGCCACGCCCGAAGTTGCGATCCGGACGTTGCCGCACAGAACGCTGCTCATTCACGGCAGGGATGATGAGGTGGTTCCGCTACAGACCTCCCTGCGCCTCAACCAACTGATCAAACGCTCGGATTTGCACGTGTTCGGTTGCTGCGGACATTGGGTGCAGATCGAGAAGGCCGCCGATTTCGCCCGGCTGGTCGCCGAGTTTCTCGCCGAGAGCGACGGATGATCCGTCCCCTCCTCCCGAAATCCGGCGTATCCACGCCGTGTGCCGGCGAAGGGGGATAAAACAGGGAGGCAATCGCATGGACCAGGTCCCGTTCATCCCCGAAAAAGGCTATGTTCATGCCGGCGGGGGTGGCCGACGTCTTCTCGATCGTCGCGTCTTCACCGATCCCGCCCCGTTCGAGCTGGAGATGGAGCGGATTTTCGGGCGCGTCTGGGTTTACGTCGCGCATGAAAGCCAGATCCCCCGTCCGCACGATTTCATGGCGACATGGATCGGCCGCGTGCCGGTGATCATCAATCGCGATCGTGACGGCAAGCTGAACGCTTTCGCCAATGTCTGCCCCCATCGCGGCGCGCTTCTGTGCCGGACGGCGCACGGCCATGCGAAGGATTATGTCTGCCCCTTCCATGGCTGGACCTTCGATGATCGCGGGCAACTCATCGCGCCGATGAAGGAACGCGGCGGCGGATACCCCGACGCGTTCGACAAGCGCGAACTCGGCCTGCGGCGCGTCCTGATCGAGAGCTATCGCGGCTTCCTGTTCGCCAATCTGGATCCGGGTGCCGGTCCGCTGGTGGATTATCTCGCCGATGCCGCCGCGTTCATCGACCTGATCGCGGACCAGTCGCCGGGCGGCATAGAGGTACTGAAAGGAAGTTCCACCTATACGTTCAACGGCAACTGGAAGATGCAGATCGAGAACGGCGTGGATGGCTATCACGTCGACGCGGTGCATGCCAATTACGTGCAGATGTACAAGAACCGCGCTCTGCGCGAAGCTGGCAGCGACGGTCTGAAGGTCGTTGCGGTCGGCGATTTCACCCGCAATCGCGGCGGTTTCTACGATCTGCACAATGGCCATGGCATCATCTGGACCGATCTGACCAATCCCAGCGACCGGCCGGTGTACAGCGCTTACGAGGAACTCGTCGGGCGTGTCGGCCAGACCCGGGCTGACTGGATGGTGCTGCGCTCGCGCAATCTCGTGGTTTACCCCAACGTGTTCCTGATGGACCAGATGAGCACGCAGATCCGCGTGGTGCGGCCGCTGGCGGTGGACAAGACGGAAGTCACCATCGTCTGCTTCGGCCCCGTCAATGAGGCAGCCGGCGACCGTGCCAAGCGCATCCGGCAATATGAGGATTTTTTCAACGCCTCGGGCATGGCGACACCTGACGATCTGACCGAGTTCAATTTCTCCCAGGCCGGCTGTAAGGCGGCGGACATCATGCGGTACAGCGACATGTCCCGCGGCGCGGCGCACGAAGTCTCCGGCCCCGACGAGGACGCCCGCGCCCTGGGCATCGATCCGGCGGCAAGCGGACCGGCGGTGGCGGACGAGGGCATCTTCCTCGGCCAGCACCGGCGCTGGGCCGAGTTGATGGGTTTCACCGGGGATTTCTGATCATGGATGCCCTTGCCTCACCGCATGACGAAGCCGTCGTCCGCCTGCTGTATGAGGAAGCCGCCAGCCTTGATGAGCGGCGCTGGGACGACTGGCTCGCTTTGTTCGAGCCGGACGCCGAATACTGGATTCCCGCATGGGATTCCGAGGACGAACACACGCGCGACCCGCAATCGGAAGTGTCGCTGATGTATTATCCCGACCGCACGGGACTGGAGGACCGGGTGTTCCGTATCTGCACCGGCAAATCCGCGGCTTCGACGCCCCTGCCCCGCACCTGCCACATGATCAGCAATATCCGCATCGACCCGGCGGACGGCGGCGCCCGCCGGGTGCGCACGCACTGGACCACCCACCTGTTCCGCAACCGGGAAGTGACCGGCTATTTCGGGCGGGCCGAGTATTTGCTGGCCCGCCGCCCCGATGGATGGGGCATCCGGCGCAAGATGACCTTGGTCCTCAACGACAGGATCGACACCGTCTCGACATCTACAGCGTCTGAAAGAGGTTCGGCATGCTGGCGCTTCGCAAGATCGATCCCGGCTTCGGCGGACTGGCGCTCTCCGATGTACCGCCCCCGCCGCCACCCGGCGCCGGAGAGGTGCTGCTGCGGGTGACGGCAGCAGGCATCTGTGGCACCGACCTGCATATCTTCGAGGGTGGCGCGTTTTCCCGCCGTATGCGCCTGCCGACCACTTTGGGCCACGAGATCTGCGGCGTGATCGAGGCCGTCGGGCCGGACGTGTCGCACCTGTCCCGCAGCCAGCGCGTCTCGGTCGAAAGCCACCTGTGCTGCGAACGCTGTCATGCGTGCCGCCGGGGATGGAGCCATGTCTGCCCGAACACCCGCTATCCCGGTGTCGATTTCGATGGCGGATTTGCATCCCGGGTGCTGCTGCCGGCGCGGATCATCTGGCCGGTTCCTGATGACATTTCGGATCAGGCCGCCGCGATGATGGAGCCGTTCGGGATCGCGGTGCACGCCAGCATGGAGGGAACCGGCGTCGCCGGAGCGATCGTCCTGATCGCCGGCTGCGGTCCGATCGGGCTGATGAATATCGCCGCGGCCCGCGCGCTCGGAGCCGCCACCATCGTGGCGTCGGACATCAGTGCCAAGCGCCTGCGCGCCGCGGAGCGCCTCGGCGCCGATCGCGTGGTCGATGTCGCGCGGGAAGACTTGCACCGGGTCATCGCCGACCTGACCGGCGGGCGCGGCGTCGATGTCGCCGTCGAGTATTCCGGCCAGCCGGCCTCGCTGCGTGCCATGCCCGCGCTGGTGACGCATGGCGGCGAGTTGCGGCTGGTCGGCGTGGCCGAGGGCGAGGTGCCGCTTGCCATGATGGACCTGCTGCTGAAGGGCATCACGATCCGCAATATCCATGGGCGGCGGCTGTTCTCGACCTGGGAGCAGGCGACGACGTTGCTGCGCGGGCGGCGCGTCGTGTTGGACGAGGTGGTCAGCCATCACCTGCCGCTGCCCGACGCGCTGGACGGGTTCGAGGCATGCCGTGCCGGATCGGCGCTCAAGGTGTTGCTGACACCGCCCGTCGAAGCGGCGATGGTATGACCAGGGAACTGCATTCGTTGAGGGGATGGGCAATCGGATGAACGGCTTCACGAAGGCGATCGATGATCGGGCCGGCTTGGTCGATGTGGCTTCGCTGGTCGAAACGGACCGCGTGCATGGCAGGCTGTACACGGACCCAGCGGTGTTCGAACAGGAAATGTCCCGCATCTTCTACGGCGGCTGGGTGTTCGTCGGCCACGACTCCGAGATCCCGGATCAGGGCCAGTATGTCCGGCGCACGCTGGGACGCGAGGAAGTGCTGATGGTGCGCCGCCGCGACGGCTCCGTCGGGGTGATGTCCAATCGCTGCGCGCATCGCGGCAACCTCGTCTGCATCAAGAACCAGGGGAAAGAGCGGTATCTCACATGCCCCTATCACGGCTGGGTCTATGATCTGGAAGGCAAGCTGCGCGACGTGCCGTATCCGGGCGGGTTCGCCAAGGACAAGGCCGAGTTCACGCTGCGAGCGCTGCGGTCCGAAAGCTATCGCGGTTTCGTCTTCGCGAGTTTCACCGAGTCCGTGCCGCCCTTGGTGGACCATCTCGGCAAGGCCACGATCCTGATCGACCGAACTTGCGAAATGTCGCCCACCGGCCGAATCCGGCTGACCGCCGGCTGGTCGAAGCAGCGCTTCTATGCCAACTGGAAGATGCTGCCCGAGAACGATACCGACGGTTACCACGTCAACGACGTGCATGCCTCGTTCGCTGAGGCGATCGATTCCCAATACGACGCCGCGGCGATGGGAAGCGAGACGATGATGCGTTCCGAGGCGAAGGACTGGGGCAACGGCCACACCGAACTCGACTTCTCCCCGACCTACGACGCGCCGCTGAAATGGCTGAATTCGACACCGGAACGCTTTCCCGAGTACGTGCAACGCATGCTCGCCGCCTATGGGGAGGAGAAGGGCAACCGCATCCTTCGCAACGGGCCGCCGCACGCCGTGATCTTCCCGAACCTGTTCCTGGGCGAGATGAATATCGTCATCTTCCAGCCGGTCAGCGCCAGCGAAGCCGTCCAGTGGCATACACCGCTTTTGCTCGAGGACGTTCCCGACAGCATCAACAGCCGCATCATCCGCAACTCGGAAGCGGCGATGGGACCGTCCGCGTTCCTTCTCGCGGACGATAGCGTCATATCCGAACGGCAGCAGATGGCGCTGCGGGATCGCGCCGACTGGCTCGATATCTCCCGCGGCCTCAACCGCGAGCGGATCGACGAGCTGGGCGTCATCGTCGGGCACGTCACCGACGAGGGGACCAATCGCGGGTTCTGGCAGCAATACCGCAAGGTCATGACGGGCGAGGCCGGCGTCGGACCGCGGCCGATGGCGCTGAGCGCCTGAACGTGGGAACGAGTACGATGACGATCGCCGATGCGCCCGGCCAGACGACGGTCGGTCTGGAAGAGTATCACCACATCAGCGCCTTCCTGTTCCGGGAAGCGCGGCTGGCCGATGAGTCCCGATACGCCGAATGGGAGTCCTTGGTGGAGGACGACATGCTCTACTGGGTTCCTCGCGGCGAGGGCGAGTTCGATATGAACCTGGATATCTCGATCACCGCCGACAACCGATCCCGCCTGCGCACCCGGATCAGGCAGTTGATGACGGGCAAGCGGCATGCCCAGGTGCCGGTGTCGGCGATGCGCCGGGTCGTCGGCAACATCGAGGCGGAGCGGATGCCGAACGGGGAATTCCGGGTGTTCTCCAACTTCATCCTGCACGAGCTGCGGCGGTCGTCCACCGCCACGGTGGAAGTCTGGGCCGGCCGGGTGGAACATCGTCTGCGCCGACGACCGGATGGTTCGCTCGGCATGTTCTTCAAGAAGGTGATGCTGATCAACGGCGATGAGCCGCTGCCCAGCCTTGCCTTCATCATCTAGGGCCGCGCCGATGGGAACGCGTGGCCGGGAACCGATCGCCGCCATCACCGGGCTTGGCTTCAGCCAGATGTCGCGCGCGCCGATCGGCACCGTGCGGGAGCTTGCCGGCGCGGCGGTGCTGGCGGCGATCGCCGATGCCGGGCTGAGTGTCGCTGATGTCGATGGTTTACTGCTGAACAGGAGCCCCACCGCTGCGGCCGAGGAACTCCCGCTGCTGCTGCAGAACGATCTGGGGCTGCGGGACCTCGGGCTGCTCGCCGTGATTGATTCCGAGGGGTCCTCGGCGGTGCAGATGGTGCAGTATGCCGCGCTGGCGGTGCGGCACGGCATGGCGCGGGCCGTGGCCTGCGTGTTCAGCGACACCCCCGTCAAATCCGGCAGCGCGGGCAACACGTTTGCGATTGCCATGCCGCTGTCCGGGATCGAAGGCTGGGAGCGGCAGCAGGGATTTCTTGGCGCGGTGGCCGGCTATGCCATGGCGGCGCAAAGGCACATGACGGTGTACGGGACGACCGCCGAACAGCTTGGCGCCTACGCGGTGGCGTGCCGCCGTTGGGCACAGGCCAATCCCCTCGCCTTTCTCAGGAAGCCGCTCACCCTCGACGACTACCTCGCCTCTCCGTTCGTGGTGGAACCGTTCCGGGTGCTGGATTGCTGCTTTCCGGTGAACGGCGCCGCCGCCGTTGTGGTGACCGCGGCGGACCGGGCGGCGGACGCGCCATGCCCACCGGCCTATATCCATGGCATGGGCCAGGGCCACCGCGGCCGGACCGGCCTGCGCGACGACGAGCCGGAACTCCATATCGGCGCCGTGCAGGCTGGACGCGCCGCCTATCGGTCGGCCGGCATCGCGCCGTCCGACATCAGCCAGTGCCAGTTCTATGACGCTTTCTCCTTTGCCGGCATCCTCAGCCTGGAAGCCTACGGGCTGTGCCCCGCGGGCGAGGGCGGGCGCTTCGTCGCCGACGGCCATACCGCGCCGGGTGGACCCCTGCCTGTGAATACCGGGGGCGGGCATCTCTCCGGCTATTACCTGCAAGGCATGACCCCGATCTCGGAGGCGTTGATCCAGGTGCGCGGACAGGGCGGTGAGCGGCAGGTCCGCAACGACATCGTGCTGGTCAGCGGCAATGGCGGCTGCCTCGACTATCACGCCAGCCTGATCGTCAGCCCGCATCGCGGCCTTGGCGCGGGAGCAGCCACATGACAGCGTCATATCCCGGCGCCCATGACCGGACCTTCCTGGATTTCATCGCCGCGCGCGAACTTCGTCTGCCGTTCGACCCTGCCACCGGACAGGCGCTCGGGCTGCACCGCCGCTGCGCGGCGGCCGAGTGGCGGCCGGCTGCCGGGACCGGAACCGTGCTGGCGTTCACGGTGACGCGCCGGCAATACGACCCTGGGTTTCCGGTCCCGCTGGTGCACGGCCTGATTGCCCTCGATGAAGGGCCCACCCTGATCGCCCGCATCCTCGAGGTCACGCCGGCGGAGGTCAGCGCGGGCATGGCGGTGCGCGCGGGATTCGACTCCCACGGCCTGTGGTTCGGCCCATGCCAGGAGCCTCCGCATGCTGCCGCGTGACCTGATTCGAAATTGCGGGCGCAACTATCCGGACAAGACCGCCTATCTGTGCGGCGACCGGAAGGCGACATGGTCGGACATGGATCGCCACTCCGACCGGCTCGGCGCCGCGTTGCAGCGCCTGACGCCGGCGCATCGCGACGGCGTTGCGGTGCTCAGCCCGGAAACCATCGAAATCTACGAGATCTTCTTCGCCTGCATGAAGATCGGCGCCCCCAGGATCGGGGTCAACACTCAGTATGCCTGGCCCGAGATGCTGCACGTGCTCAAGGATAGCGGTGCGCGGATCCTGATCGTCGCCGCGCGCTGCCTCCACCTGGTCGCCGAGCATCGCGGCGAGCTCGATGATCTGGGCATCGTGCTGGTCGGTTTCGGTGGAAACCATCCCTTCCCGCATGATTTCGAGACCCTGATCGTCCAGGCGCCGGCCGCGCCGGAATGGCCGCCGCTGCGGCCCGACGACACGCTGTTCATCAGCTATACCTCCGGCACGACCGGGTTTCCCAAGGGCGCGATGCTCACCCAGGAGGGCGGGTTCAACTGCATCGTCCATTCGTTGATCTCGTTCGGGTTCGGACCCGACGATGTGTGGTACATGCCGGCGGCATCGGCCTGGGTCGTCGTCATCATGAACGCATTCGGCCTTGGCAACGGCATGACCACGGTACTGCCCGATGACGCCTTCGAGGTGCGGGCCTATCTGCGCGATGCCGAGCGCTTCAAAGTCACTGTGGCATTGCTGCCGCCGACGATGCTGCAACGGGCGATCCGCGAGATCGGCCAGAACCCCGTATACGACCTGAGTGCGCTTCGGCTCATGATCTATGGCTCCTCGCCGGCGACGCCGAAGCTGATCCGCGACGCCAGGGAGACGTTCCGGGTACCGCTGCTGCAGACCTACGCGATGACCGAGGCGACCGGCGGCTGGATCACCTATCTCACCGAGGCCGACCACCAGCGGGCGCTGGACGGGGAGCCGGATCTGCTGCGGTCGGTCGGGCGCGTCGGCGCGCATTACGAGTGTTCGATTCGCGACCTTGCCGGGCAACCGGTGGCGCCCGGCGAGGCCGGCGAGATCTGGCTGCGCGGCAACACCCTGATGAAGGGCTACCGCAATCTTCCCGACGCGACGGCAGAAACCATGCCAGGCGGCTGGCTCCGCACCAACGATATCGGCCGGCTGGATGAACGCGGCTACCTCTACCTGCTCGATCGGCAGAAATTCATGATCATCACCGGGGCCGTCAACGTGTTCCCCGCGACGGTCGAGGCGGTGCTGGTGGAACACCCGGCCGTCGAGGAAGTCGCGGTGGTCGGTGCGCCGCATCCGGAATGGGGCGAGGCGGTGGTGGCCATCGTGGTGCGCAAGCCGGGCCACGAAGATGCGACCGCCGCCGACGTCCTGACGATCTGCCACGATCGGCTGAGCCGGCCGGAAACGCCGAAACACGTTGTGTTCGTGGAGGCGCTGCCCAAGACCTCAACGTCGAAGGTGCGCAAGGCCGATCTCAAGCAATGGCTGGCCGGGGCCGAGGCGCCGCTGCCCTGGCGCGCAACGGGCGAGATCAGCGGCGGCGGTCCGGCCGGCGACGCGACATGATCGGAGAGCGAGACGACTTGACAGAACAGCAGACAGGCCATGCTTCGGCTCCCGGCTATCACCGGCTTTGCAGGGCCGATGAGGTGCGGGAAGGCCAGCCCTTGGAAGCAACCGTGGAGGGCCTGCCTCCGCTTGCGGTTTACAAGGTGGGAGACGCGTATTTCGTGACCGACAACCTGTGCACTCACGGCGCTTCATTGCTGACGGAAGGTTGGCAGGACGGGACGGTGATCGAATGCGCGTTTCACGGCGGATCCTTCGACATCCGCACCGGAGAACCGGTCGGCCATCCCTGCACCGTGCCGCTGCGCACCTATGAGGCGAGGGTGGAAGAAGACTGGATCGTGATCAGCGCGCCGGCGGCGCCGAACGGCTCGCCGCAATGAGCGCCGGGTCCTTCCCCCCTAGCGTGCCGGAGGACGGGTTCCGGATCAGCGTCGGTGAGGACGCGGACGGTTTCCGATGCCGGCCTGGCGAACGGGTCCTTCTGGCGATGGAGCGGCAGGGTCGAACGGACATCCCCGTCGGCTGTCGCGGCGGCGGTTGCGGCATCTGCCGCGTGCAGGTGGCAAGGGGAGCGTACCGGACCGGTCCAATGAGCCGCCGCCACGTCACGGAAGAAGACGCGAGCCTGGGTTATGCGCTGGCCTGCCGCCTGTACGCCGAGGGCGATCTCGTGCTGCTGTGCCGCCGCGCGTCCAGCACCGGTTCAGCGCGCGTGTCGACATGATCAAGGCCGAAAACAAGGGAGAATACTCATGGCAATGACGGATGTTCTGCGGCCCGGCATTCTGCAGTTGCGGGTCCTCGATCTGGAAGAGGCGATCGCGCATTATCGCGACCGCATCGGTCTCGATCTGGTGGAGGTCGCGCCTGACGGCCGCGCCTACCTCAAGGCGTATGACGAATTCGACCGGCACAGCATCGTGCTGCGCCAGGCCGACGAGTCCGGCCTCGACACGGTCGCCTTCAAGGTTTCATCCGGAACGGCACTGGATGCGCTGGCGCTTCGGCTGCGGAACGCCGGCATAGCGACGACGACGATCCCCGAGGGGGAGCAGCCGGGTGTCGGGCGCCGTGTGCGCTTCGCCGTGCCGACGGGCCATCGGATCGAACTATACGCGACCATCGCGTTGTCGGATCAGGGACCGATGGTCACCAATCCGGACCTGTGGCGAACCGAGCCGCGGGGCATGCGCGTGCTCCGGTTCGACCACTGCCTGCTGCACGGAGGGGATATCGAGGGAACCGCGAAGATCCTGACTGACGTCCTCGGGTTCGCGACCTCCGAGGTGGCGGTGACGCCGGACGGTCAGCCGATCGCGATCTTCCTGAGTTGCGGGATGAAGGCGCACGACATCGCGCTGGTTCGCCATCACGAGGACGGCAAGTTGCACCATGTCAGCTTCCTGCTTGAAAGCTGGAGCGATATCGGCCACGCCGCCGACCTGATCGCGCAACACAATATATCGCTCGACATCGGCCCGACGCGGCATGGCGCCACCCGCGGCCAGACCATCTACTTCTTCGATCCATCAGGCAACCGCAACGAGGTTTTCTCGGGCGGCTATCAGTTCTACCCAGACAACCCCACCCGGACCTGGACGGCGGATCAGGCCGGCAAAGCGATCTTCTATTACGATAAGAAGCTGAACGACACCTTCCTGAGCGTGGTGACCTGACGTTGTCCGGGAACCGCATGTCTGATCCGAGCGGCCTCGATGCCGCTGCCGATTCGCTTCGCCGCGCCTACGAAGGCGCGGCGATCGGGCCCTTGCGCGAAAGTCTGGGGTGCAACGATCCGGCGATCGGTTATGCCATCCAGGAGATCAACACCGGATTTTGGCTGGATCAGGGACGCGTCCTGAGCGGGCGGAAAATCGGTGCGACCTCGCGCGCGGTGCAGACGATGCTGGGTCTCGACCAGCCGGACTACGGCATGTTGTTCGCCGACATGGCCTTCGCGGACGGCGAGGAAATCCCCTCCCGGCGCCTGCAGCAACCGCGGGCGGAAGGAGAGATCGCCTTCTGCCTTGGCGCCGACCTGACCGGTCCGACACTG
>MKTV01000046.1:3303-4287 GCA_001898425.1 Rhodospirillales bacterium 69-11 | reverse complement strand
TGCCGGCCATCGAGATCGTCGCCAGCCGGATCGCCGGCTGGAATATCGGGATTCTCGACACCATCGCCGACAACGCCAGCGCCGGTCTTTACGTCCTGGGCACGACGCCGCGCGCGCTCGCCGATTTCGATCCGGTGATGTGCGGCATGCTGATGACGCGGAACGGCGTGACGGTCTCGACCGGCATCGGAGCGGCCTGTCTCGGCAATCCGCTGGCGGCGACGCTGTGGCTGGCAAGGAAGATGTTGGAGGTCGGGCGACCGTTGCTGAAGGGCGACATCGTCCTGTCCGGCGCGCTCGGCCCGATGGTACCGATTAAACCGGGCGACAGCATGGAGGTGCGGATCGGCGATGTAGGCAGCGTGACAGCACGCATCTCGGACTGATCCGCGGCGCCGCCAGAGCACCGGCCGGAAGAAGACCATGCGGCAGGCCCGGCGGGGCCGCTCGTATGAAAGGGGAAGGAAATGACGCGGGCGACGATCTCTGATTTCCTGCGCAGCCATGCGGTGGTCCGCCCCGAGCGGGCGGCCTATATCTACTGTCACGGGGATATCACGTGGGGAGAGCTCGACCGGCGGGTGGATAGGCTCGCGGCGGGGCTCTACGCGCGCGGCATCCGGGCCGGGGACGTTATCGCGGTCTGTGTCACCGATGGTCCAGTGCAGATCGAATTGCTGTATGCGACCGCCCGGGTCGGGGCGACCCGGGTGGGACTGAACTACCGCTTTGCCAGCGCCGACATCGTGAAACTGATCGCCCACTCGGGCGCCCGGCTCGTTGTGGCCGAGACGCAGTTCATGCCGCTGCTCGCCGGCAGCCAACCTGAGCTAGGATTTGTCGACGCAGGCAACGGTCAGGACCAGCTGCATGAATACGAAGCCCTGACCGAGTCGGTGGTGACCGCTGTTCCGGCCCACACTGGCGAAAATCCCTTCGCGCAGATATGTTATACAACCGGATCGACGGGCAGTCCGAAAGGCG
>MKTV01000046.1:2094-3222 GCA_001898425.1 Rhodospirillales bacterium 69-11 | reverse complement strand
TTCATTGCCTGCCAGCGGCCGGTGTTCCGTCGGTCGCGGCGATATGGAATTGCGCCCTGGGTTTCACCACAGTGGTGGTCCCACGCTTCCAGACGGACCTCGTGCTCGACATGATGGCGATGCATGGCTGCACGCTCGCCTTGATGGTTCCAACGATGCTGACGGAAGTTTGTGAGGCGGCCGAGGCACGGCCGCGCGAACTGTCGCGCATGCGACGGATTTATTACGGCTCCGCGCCAACTACGCCCGCTCTCATCCAGCGGTGCATGAGGATCTTCCAGGGCGTGGACTTCGAGCAGATATACGGCTCAACCGAAGGGATCGGCGGCTGGTTCACGAAACTCACGCCGGCTGACCACCTGCACGCGCTCGCCCACGACGAGGGGCTGCTGGCCTCATGCGGTCGGCCCATGGTGCATTGCCTCGTGCAGATCATCGACGACAAGGGCACGCCCGCCCCGGCAGGCGAGATCGGCGAAATCCGCGTGCGCGGAGATTTCGTCATGGACGGGTATCTCCATGACGAGGCGCTAACCCGCGAGGCGTTGCGGGACGGCTGGCTGGTCACTGGCGACATCGGACGGCTCGACAAGCAGGGCTACCTGTATATCGTCGATCGCAAGCAGTTCATGATCATCACCGGCGGATACAACGTCTATCCGGTTGAGATCGAAAACGTCATCGCCCAACACCCTTCCGTGGTGGAGGTGTCGGTCTTCGGCATCCCGGATGAGAAATGGGGAGAAGCCATCCATGCCGCCGTTGTCTTACGCCGGGGATGCGCGCATGACAGCGAGACGATCCGGGCCTGGTGTCATGAGAAACTAGCCCGATTCAAGACCCCAAAATCGATCGAGATCCGGGACCAGCTTATCCGCGGAGCCACGGGCAAGATCCAGAAGCGCGCCGAGCGCGACCGCTTCATGGCGCTGTCGCACTGCTCCTGCCGGGTGTTGGCGCCACGGGAACATTGATTGTGTTAACGGCTTGTGTCCACGGTTTTGCGCTTGAATCGCGGTCGCCCTGTACCGGGTGATCCGGCGCTAGGCTGTTGACAAGGCTGCCATTTGGCGTTCAACCGAACATTCGTTAGAATCAACGTCCACCGGAGGGAAAGCCGCATGTCTG
>MKTV01000046.1:615-2079 GCA_001898425.1 Rhodospirillales bacterium 69-11 | reverse complement strand
CCGCACGAGAAAGCGTCCATACCGACCCCGACAATACTGATGTGGCGCTCATTGGCCGTCAGGCCACCGGCATAGGTGAGCACGCGCCGGGCCTCACCTTCGCGGAAGGCCGCAAGAACCGGATTGGCTCGGAACCCAAGTGAAGGAAACACCGATGATCAACCGTTACAAGGATTACACCAAACTGAAATTCGACTACCCGGCCGAGCGCGTGCTGCGAATTACGTTCGACCGGCCCGAGACGTTCAACTCGGTCGATGCCGAGACCCACACCCAGATGACCGACATGTGGGTCGACATCAATCGGGACCCGGACATTAACGCGATCCTGGTGACAGGAGCAGGCAAGGCGTTCTCCTCCGG
This sequence comes from Rhodospirillales bacterium 69-11, assembly GCA_001898425.1. Classification (GTDB taxonomy): domain Bacteria; phylum Pseudomonadota; class Alphaproteobacteria; order Acetobacterales; family Acetobacteraceae; genus Rhodopila. The sequence continues at coordinate 1,716 of MKTV01000046.1, read as the reverse complement.
CGGCGATTTCGGTCTGATCGAGCGAATGGCCGGCAACATGGACGAGGTCATGAAGACTTGGAAGGAAGCTAAGGATCTCGTTTACAACATCATCAACTGCAACAAGCCGATTATTTCGGCACTGAATGGGCCGGCGGCGGGTGCGGGGCTGGTGGTCGGGATTCTTGCGGACATCTCCATCGCGGGCAAGCGCGCCAAGATCGTGGACGGGCATCCCAGGCTCGGCGTCGCGGCCGGGGATTGCGCGGCGATCATTTGGCCTTTGCTTTGCGGCATGGCCAAGGCGAAATACTATCTGCTGACCTGCAAGCCGATTTCGGGCGAGGAAGCCGAGCGCATCGGCATGGTGTCGATGTGCGTGGATGACGACGAGCTACAGAAAGTTGCCCTTGATACCGCCATCGAGATGGCGAATGGTTCGCAAAGCGCGATCCGCTGGACGAAGTATTCGCTGAACAATTGGCTGCGTCACGCCGGTCCCATTTTCGATGCGTCCACCGCTTTCGAGATGCTTGGCTTCATGGGCGAGGACGTGAAGGAAGGCGTGCGCTCGCATCGCGAGAAGCGGGCCCCGAACTTCCGCAAGGATTGCTCGATCTGATCGGCGTCGACTGCCCACCGAAGGCCAGGGCTGCCGCGCGTTGACCGTGCGTTTTCAGCTCCTTCGAGAACCAAGGCATGCGGGTGCGCACCAAAACGAACGCTCTTAGCCCGACTTCGCGGATTCGACCCCCGAAATCGCGATATTGGTTCGGGTCTGGCGTAATAGGGGCAGAACTCCGGGCAGCCGCCGGCATCAGGCGGGCTGGCCGCGGCAGCGGATGAGGTCGGGAAGTGGGGGAATGTTCTGGCATCCCGGAACGCCGAGCCGGTTGCCGAGGTAATCCCAGAACGCCACGCCGAGCTTGGCGCAGGTCTTGACCAGACCAAGAAAGGCATCGCGGCAGTCGCGGCCCTGGTCGCTGCGGGTTCCGGCGCTGACCTTGCGTCGGGTGACCTGGCTGCGGATGTCGTTCTCGGAGCCATTGGTGTTGAGCGGCGTTTCGGGTCGGTCCAGCACCATCAGCAACTCGGCCTTGTTGGCATGCAGACGTGCAAGCA
>MKTV01000046.1:0-496 GCA_001898425.1 Rhodospirillales bacterium 69-11 | reverse complement strand
TCCCAGATCAACGAACGCACCCGCTGCTGGGCTGCGCGGTTCGCATCAGTGAAGGCCTCCAGTTTGTGCACCAGCCGTTCGGCGTGCACCCAGCACAGCGCATGGCGGCCCACGGCGAACTGTCCGGCATCGTCGCTCAGCACCACCGTGTCGCGCAGCAAATCGTGGGCGCAAATACTGCCCCAGAGTGCGCCTTCCGTGGCGATCTGCACCGGGTTTGGCGTGGTGGTCAGCGCGGTGAAGCCGAGCCGGTCGAGATGTGCGTTCCAGGCGGGCTGGTCGGCAAAGCTGGTCTGCGGCTGTTCGGCCAGCCGAGCGATCAGCGCCGCCGGCAGAGCGTGGTCGCGCATATAGCCAAAAGCAGCGTCATTCAGCACGTAATCGGTATGGCCGGCACGCAGCAGGTCGAGGAAGTTCAGCCGGCTCTTCGATGAGCGCGTGCCAAACCAGGTGAAGCAGTCATTGCCGATCTGGGTGCAGAAGCCGTTGGCGGCCT
>MKTV01000045.1:244175-264469 GCA_001898425.1 Rhodospirillales bacterium 69-11 | reverse complement strand
ACCGGACAGCCGTGGGCCCCGACCCGGCGATCTCGAGCCGCACCGGCTTCGCGTGCACGCGAAACCCATGCCGGTGGGGGTCCGCGGATCAAGTCCGCGGATGACGCGGGGGCGGAACGACGTCCAACGCCTCATGCACGCGGGGTGCGTGCCGTCCGCGGATGACGCCGGTGCGATATGGCCCCTTGCCGCCACACACCCGCAGCTTTCTTCGCCCGCGCCCCTGGTGCCGGCCGGTCCCTGGGTCCATCCTTTCCGGAATGGAGTCCTCGTCCCCCTCCCCCGTCCGTGTCGCGCATGGGCCCGGCGGCGCGCTCACCTACGACGTCGACCTCGCGCCCGAGGCACTCCCCTCGGTTTGCAAGCGGGACCTCGAACGCGCGTGGTACGCGGCGCGGGAGGCAGCCATCGCGGAACATTGGGGCGTGGTGCGCGGCTTCCGGTTCCATCGCGTGGACGGCAGCCACACCGACCTCGCGCTCGCCGACCCCGACGCACGATGCTGGGCCGGCGCGGTCGACCGGACCGTCGGAATCGCGTCGGGCTACGGCATGTCGCTCTGCCTGCGGCTGCTCGCGCTCGTCGACCTTCTGGGCCGCGCCCGATGGGCATTGCCGTTGCTCCGGCTCGAGCGGGACGGGGCAGAGTTGCATCCGGCGCTGTTGCGCACCGCGGCGAGCGTGGCATTGACGCCGGACGCGCGGTTCGATGAAACCGCGTTTCGAGTCCGCCTCGCCCAACACGGCACCGGGTTCCACCTGGACCCGCCGCCGCCCGCCCGCCGCCTTTCCGGAGCACGAGCATGAGCCGCGCCGCCTTCCCCGCCCTGCTGACCGCACTGGGCCTGGCGCTCGCCGCCTGTTCGGGCAATTCGGGCGCCGCGCCCGAAAGCCGCAGCAGCGCCGCGGTCCGCGCCGCCTGCACGCAGCGGGCCGAACAGATCTACACGACGCGGAACCGCGCGGAGATCTACGCGCCGCAATCCTCGGTCAACACGCCCTACTCGGCCAACTACCAGCCGGGGGTGACGAATCGCGGCCTCGCCGACCTCTACGAGCGCGACAACATCATCCGCGACTGCATCCGCAACACGGGCACCGAGACCAGCCGCGAGGTGCCTCCCACGCCCGCGCCGCCCTCCCCCGTCGTCCGACCCTGAGGGCCGGCCAGTGGCGCTGGGCGCGATCGGGGACGTTCTCGCCCAGCGCAACCCCCGGATCTTCTATTCGGGCAGCCTCGTCTGCTGGACCGGCTCCTGGATGCAGCGCGTCGCCTCCGACTGGCTGGCCTGGGAACTGACGCATTCGGCGCTCTGGGTCGCGGTCCTGGCGTTCTGCAACCTGATCCCCTCGGTCATCGTCTCGCCGATCGCCGGCGCCATCGCCGATCGCATGGACCGCGTCCGCCTGACGACCGGGGCCCAGCTCTGCACCGCCCTCTACGCGCTCGTCCTGGCGACCCTGGTGATCACGGACCTGGTCCGGGTCGAGCTGATGGCCGCGCTCGCCCTGTGCAACGGCATCGCCGAGACGTTCGCCCAGCCGGCGCGGCAATGCCTGATCCCCGGCCTGGTGCCGCGCTCCCAGCTCGCGGGGGCGGTTGCGCTGAACTCGCTCACCTACAACGTCGCGCGCTTCATCGGGCCGGCCATCGCCGGGCCGATGATCGCCGGCTGGGGCGTGGTGCCGCCGATGCTGTGCAACTGCGTCGCCTACCTCTACGCCAGCTTCTCGCTCCACCTGCTCCGGCTCGATCCGAAGGTGCGGGTCGGCGTGCGGTCCGGCGCCAGCGTCTGGCACGACGCCGCCGAGGGCATCCGCTACGTCGCCCGCCACGGCGGGCTCGGCCCCATCATGCTGTTCGCCGCCTCGATCGGCATGCTGCTGCGCTCCGTGCCCGAGATGCTGCCGCCCTACGTCGCCGACCAGTTCGGCCGCGGGGCCGAGGGGCTCGCGATCCTCGCCAGCACGATGGGCGGTGCCGCGCTGTGCGGCGGGTTGGTGGTCGCCATGCGCGGGCGCCTCGCCGGGCTTACGCGGATCGCAACGCTGGCCGGCCTCGTGCTGGCCATGGCCACCGCCGGGTTCGTGGCAACCCATTCGTTCGCGGCCGCCGTGGTGTGCATCGCGGCCATGGGCGCGGCGACCACGGTGCACGGGATCTCGATCCAGACGCTGCTGCAGAACTCCGCCTCGCCGGGGATGGTCGGGCGGGTGCTGAGCCTGTGGGGCATGATCGTCCGCGCCGGGCCGGCCGTGGGGGCACTCACCTACGGCATCGCGTCGGAGTTCGTGGGACTGCAAGTGCCGGTGCTGGTCGGCACCGCACTGTGCGCGCTGGCCTGGCTGCGGATCCAGGCGCGGCTGCCCCGGATGGCGTCTATGCTGGAGCGCGGCCAGGCCGCCTGATCGGCCCGCACCGACTGGCCTGCTCCTGCCCCTTGGGCGCCGTCCGGCCCTGGCCTGCCCGGTGCGCTTGTCCTAGAACGGGCGGATCGCAATCGCGGGAGCAGTTCATGGCCCACATCAAGCGCACCGACCCCAACAACATCCTGTCCCGAGCGGTCGAGTTCCACGGATTCGTCTACGTGCAGGGCGTGACGGCGAAGGACCTGAGCAAGGACATCAAGGGCCAGACGCAAGAGGTGCTGGCGCAGATCGACGAGATCCTGGAGATCCACGGCACCGACAAGACCCGCCTGCTGCAGGCGCAGATCTGGGTGAAGGACATCAAGGATCGCGGTGCCATGAACGAGGTCTGGACGCCGTGGCTGCCGAAGGACGGCGCGCCGGCGCGGGCCTGCGTGCAGGCCGAACTGGCCGACCCGCGCATCCTGGTGGAGATCATGGTCACCGCCTGCAAGTGACCCTGAGCGCCTGACGAACGGGCGGGGCGCGTGCCCCGTCCCCTTTCACGATGCATGGCCGCCCCGATGCATGGCCGCCACGATGCATGACCGCCCCCGGGCGCGGTCGTCGCGCGGACCCGGGTTGTCGTTGACCCTGGGCCGGACGGGTCCTATCTGAACCCGCGTCCTGGAAGGTTTGCATGTTCGCCACGATCGCCCGCGCCGTCTTCGGAACCGCCAACGACCGCTCGCTGAAGGCGTATCAGCGCCGGGTGCCGCAGATCAACGCGCTCGAGCCTGCCATCGCCGCGCTCTCGGATCAGGAGCTGGCCGGCAAGACCGCCGGCTTTCGTGAGCGGCTGGCCAATGGCGCGACTCTCGACGAGCTGCTGCCCGAAGCCTTCGCCGTGGTGCGGGAGGCGGGGAAGCGCGTCCTCGGCCAGCGGCATTTCGACGTGCAGCTCGTGGGCGGCATGGTGCTGCACGACGGCAAGATCGCCGAGATGAAGACCGGCGAGGGCAAGACGCTCGTCGCCACCCTGCCCACCTATCTGAACGCACTCGCCGGCAAGGGCGTGCATGTCGTGACGGTGAACGACTACCTCGCCCGCCGCGACTCGGAGTGGATGGGGCAGCTCTACCGCTTCCTGGGCATGACCACCGGCGTGATCGTGCACGGCCAGGACGACGAGACGAAGCGGCAGCACTACGCGGCCGACATCACCTACGGCACGGACAACGAGTTCGGCTTCGACTACCTGCGCGACAACATGAAGTACCGGCTGGAGGACATGGTCCAGCGGGACTTCTCCTTCGCGATCGTCGACGAGGTCGACAGCATCCTGATCGACGAGGCGCGCACGCCGCTGATCATCTCGGGCCCGGCCGAGGACAGCTCCGACCTCTATCGCAGCGTCGATGAGGTGGTGAAGGAGCTGGTCAAGGACGAATCGACCTATGAGAAGGACGAGAAGTTCCGCACCGTCGCGCTGACCGAACCCGGCGCGGAGACGGTCGAGGACATGCTGCGCCAGGCCGGCGTGCTGACCGAGGGCAACCTCTACGACATCTTCAACGTCTCGCTCGTGCACCACGTGCAGCAATCGCTGCGCGCCCACACGCTGTTCGCCCGCGACGTCGACTACATCGTGCGCGAGGACCAGGTGGTGATCATCGACGAGTTCACCGGCCGCATGATGCAGGGCCGGCGCTACTCGGAAGGCCTGCACCAGGCGCTGGAGGCCAAGGAACACGTCACCGTCCAGGCCGAGAACCAGACCCTCGCCTCCATCACCTTCCAGAACTACTTCCGCCTCTATCCCAAGCTGGGCGGCATGACCGGCACGGCCATGACGGAAGCGGACGAGTTCGAGGAAATCTACAAGCTCTCGGTCGTCGAGATCCCGACCAACGTGCCCGTCGCCCGCCGCGACGAGGACGACGAGGTCTATCGCAGCGCCGCCGAGAAATACGAGGCGGTGGCGGAGCTGATCGCCGAGGCGCGCAAGACCGGCCAGCCCGTGCTGGTCGGCACGACGTCGATCGAGAAGAGCGAGACGATCTCCGAGCTTCTGAAGAAGAAGAAGGTCCCGCACGCGGTGCTGAACGCCCGCTTCCACGAGCAGGAGGCGGAGATCGTCGCCGATGCCGGCGCGCCGGGCGCGGTGACGATCGCCACCAACATGGCCGGCCGCGGCACCGACATCAAACTCGGCGGGAACCTCGAGATGCGGCTCAAGAAGGAGCTCGAGGCCATCGAGGACGAGGGCCTGCGCACGACGCGCGAGGCCGAGATCCGCGCGGAGCTTGCGGAGGCGCATGAGAAGGTGAAGGCCGCCGGCGGCCTGTTCGTGATCGGCACGGAGCGGCACGAGAGCCGGCGCATCGACAACCAGCTGCGCGGCCGGTCGGGCCGGCAGGGCGATCCCGGGCGGTCCCGCTTCTTCCTGTCGCTTGAAGACGACCTGATGCGCATCTTCGGCTCCGACCGGATGGGCGGGATGCTGCAGAAGCTGGGCCTGAAGGACGGCGAGGCGATCGTCCATCCCTGGATCAATCGCGCGCTCGAGAAGGCGCAGAAGAAGGTCGAAGCGCGCAACTTCGACATGCGCAAGAACGTGCTGAAATACGACGACGTCATGAACGCGCAGCGCAAGGAGGTCTATGCGCAGCGCAAGGAGTTCATGAAGGCGACCGACGTGTCCGAGACCGTAGCCGAGATGCGCACCGAGGTGCTGACGGCCATGGTGTCCCGCCGCATCCCCGAGAAGGCGTTTCACGAGCACTGGGAACTCGCGGAACTGACCGAGGACGTGCAGCGCGTGCTGAACGCCGCCCTGCCCGTCGAGGAGTGGGGCCGCGAGGAGGGCATCGACGAAAGCCACCTGCGCGAGCGCATCGTGCAGGCAGCGGACGAGATGATGGCGGCGAAGACCGCCAACATGGGCCCCGACCTGATGCGCTTCATCGAGAAGAGCCTGCTGCTGCAGACGCTCGATGCGGTGTGGAAGGAACACCTCTATGCGCTGGACCATCTGCGTCAGGGAATCGGGCTGCGCGCCTACGGCCAGCGCGATCCGCTGAACGAGTACAAGTCCGAGGCCTTCGCCCTGTTCAACGCCATGCTGGACGAGCTGAAGGAGCGCGTGACGATGATGCTGTCACGCGTGGAGCTCGCCCCCGAACAGCCGGTCGTCGAGCCCACCGGGCCGATCAGCTACGCCTCCATGGTCGAGAGCCATCCGGCGCCGGCCGGCGCCTTCGCCGGGGAGGCCGATGCGGCACTGGCGTTCGACGGCGGTGCCGCGGTCGCGATGGCGGCCGAACCGCTGCGTGCGGACGGGGTGGATCCGAACGATCCGGCGACCTGGCGCAACGCCGGCCGCAACGCCCCCTGCCCCTGCGGATCGGGCAAGAAGTACAAGCACTGCCACGGCAAGCTGGGCTGACCGCGTCCCGCCGTCGCTGCGGGGCCCGCGCACGACTTTCCTCACGTTCTCGCCCGCGCAAGGACTGGCGCGCGGGCCGTCACTCATGGCAAACGATCTCCGAACCGTGACGCGGTCGTCACCGCGCACGCCGGAGGAGATGTGACCATGGAACGACGTCGGTTCGTCACCGCGACAGCCGTGGGCGGTGCCGCGCTGGGCACGGCCGCCACGATTCTGGCCAAGCCCGCACTGGCGCAAGGCCTGCCCGAAGTCCGGTGGCGGATGCCTTCCAGCTTTCCCAAGAGCCTGAGCACGCTGTACGGCGGCGCCGAGTTCTTCACGCAGCAAGTGGCGGCGATGTCGGATGGCAAGTTCACCATCACGCCGTTCGCCGGCGGCGAGATCGTGCCCCCGCTGCAGGTGCTGGACGCGGTGCAGAACGGCACGGTCGAAGCCGGGCAGACCGCGCCCTACTACTATGTCGGCAAGGACCCGACCTTCGCCTTCGGCTCCACGGTGCCGTTCGGCTTCAACGCCCGCCAGCAGCTCGCCTGGATCCTGCAGGGCGGCGGGCTGCAGCTCATGAACGAGCTGACGAAGGACTACAACGTCATCGGCTTCCCCGGCGGCAACACCGGCGCGCAGATGGGCGGCTGGTTCCGCAAGGAGATCAAGACGCCCGAGGACATCCAGGGGCTGAAGTTCCGCATCGCCGGCCTCGCGGGCCAGGTGATCGCGAAGATGGGCGGCGTGCCGCAGCAGATCGGCGGCGGCGACATCTACCCGGCGCTGGAAAAGGGCACCATCGACGCCGCCGAATGGGTCGGCCCGTACGACGACGAGAAGCTGGGCTTCAACAAGGTCGCGAAGTACTACTACTATCCGGGCTGGTGGGAAGGCAACGCCCAGCTCTGGTTCTACTTCAACATCGACAAGTACAATGCCCTGCCGCCTGCCTACAAGGCCGTGCTGCAGGCGGCGTGCGCCGAGACCAACAACTGGATCCAGGCGAAGTACGACGCGGAGAACCCCCCTGCCCTGCGCCGCCTCGTCGCCAACGGCGCGGAACTGCGGCCGTTCTCGCGCGAGATCATGCAGGCGGCGTACAAGGCCTCCTTCGAGGTGTATGACGAGATCGCCGCGAAGAACCCGCGCTTCAAGAAGGTCTACGAGAACTGGAAGGCGTTCCGCGCCGACGAGTACCTGTGGTTCCGCGTGGCCGAGAATCCGTTCGAGAACTTCGTCTACTCGCAGGCCGCCGCCGAGGCGCGGTCGAAGCAGTAGCGACGGCTGCGGCGAGCCGGGGCAAGGGCGCGACGGCGCGCCGTCATGGCCGGGCTTGTCCCGGCCATCCCCCCAGGCACCCTGCCGCACGGGAGGCCGGCACGAGGGCCGGCCATGACGGGGGGGCGTTCCGGCTGACGCGGCAAGCCGTACGGAAACAGGCCGCAGCGCCTCAGCCCCGGGTCGCGTTCACCGCGGCGCAAAAGGCCAGGCGTTCGGCCTTCCGATCGACGCCGTAGGCCGCGTCGTAGGGTGGCTGCGGCCAGCAGGACAGCGTGACGATCACCGACCGCGTCCGGCGATTGACGTAAAGCGACTGGCCGGCGAACCCGACCGCCACCATCGCTCCATCCGGATCCAGCCACCAGCTGTATCCGTACCCCGTCGCGCCCCAGGAATTGGCAGCGGGATCCAGCGTGAATCGCGGCGTGGCCGCCTGCTGCACCCACCCGTCCGGCAGTACGCGAACCCCGTCCACCACGCCGTCCGCGAGCAGGAACAGACCGAACCGGCCGAAATCGCGCAGCGTGACTCCGGCGCGGCTGCCGCCGATCTCCTGTCCGTCCTCGGATTCGAGCGTGTAGAACCCGTCGGCTTCCATGCCGAAGCGCGACCAGATCTTCTCCGACATGTAGGCGGCGATGGTCGTGCCGGTGGCCGCCGAGAGCAGGCACCCCAGCAGGTATGTGTCGCCGGTGTTGTAGAGGAACCGGCTGCCCGGCGGGACCTCGGCCGGCAACCCGCGCATCAGTGCCAGGACACCGCCGGGGACCTTGTCGCCCAGCGACTTGCTGTAGCGGTTCACATCGGAATTGCGGTCCGTGTAGTCCTCGCTCCAGCGCACGCCGGAGGACATGGTGAGCAGGTGCCGCACCGTCGTGCCCTCGTAGGCGGAGCCGCGCAGGATCGGCAGGTGGCGGCAGACCGGGTCGTCCACGCTCCCGATCGCGCCGTCCTGGATCGCCGCGCCGATCAGGGTGGAGGTCATCGATTTCACCGTCGACATGGTCGACCAGCGGTCCTGGGGCGTGAGGCCGAGTGCGTAGCGCTCCAGCCGGATGGCGCCGTCCTGGATCACCAGGAGGCCGGCGATGTTGGTGCGGCGGATGTAGTCGTCGACGCTGCGCTCGACCCCGTCGGTGACGTAGCGGGGCGCGATCTCGCTCCCGCGCGGGATCTCGAACTGCGTCGCGCCGCGCCGGATCGGGCGGGTCGCGAACATCCGGTCGACGTTGCGATAGGCATGAGGCTGGTCCGTCGGGGAGAGCAGGAGGAACTCCTCTCCCTTCGGCAGCACGGCGACCGGGTGGGCGGTGCGATCGGTCATCCGCGGCGCAATCCGCCTGACGACCGCCGCGCCCCGGTGCGCGCGGTCGCGGAGCGGCCCCGCCTCACGGCTTCCCGGGCCCGATCACGATCGGCTGGTCCTCATCCGGCATGTATGTCGGTGCGAGCTCGATCTTCACCTTGCTCGCGTCGATCTTCGACGGCGCGTCGAGCAGCCCGGTCACCATCACCGGGAAGGCGATCACCAGGGCCACCATCACCATCTGCAGCAACACCCAGGGCACGGCGCCCCAGTAGATGTCGCTGCTCTTGACCTCCCTGGGCGCGACCCCGCGCAGGTAGAACAGGGCGAAGCCGAAGGGCGGGTGCATGAACGAGGTCTGCATGTTCACGCACAGGATGACGCCGAACCAGATCAGGGCCGCGTCCGCGCCGACGATCGGCGTCAGCATCTTCTGCGCGATCGGCGCGATCATCGGCAGGATGATGAAGGCGATCTCGAAGAAGTCGAGGAAGAACGCCAGGAAGAAGATGAAGACGTTGATGAAGGCGAGGAAGCCCCACGGCCCGCCCGGCAGGGAGGACAGCATGTGCTCCAGCCACTGGTTGCCGTCCACGCCCAGGAACACGACGGAGAAGCAGGTGGAGCCGATCAGGATGAACACCACCATGGCGGTGATGCGCATCGTCGACTCGTAGCCCTGCTTGATCAGGCTGCGCAGCTCCGGGATGCGCGCGCCTTCGATGCACACCCAGACCACGGCGAGGTACAGCACCGCCATGGCGACCCGGAACAGCACGGAGGACAGCGCGAGGGACCCGACGATCACCGCGACCCCGGTCGCGGCCAGGCCCAGCAGGAACACCTTCTTGCCGGTGGAGCTGAAGTCGCGGTGATGGATCACCGCGAGGATCATGGCGCCCACCGCGCCCATGGCGCCGGCTTCTGTGGGCGTCGCGAGCCCCATCATCATGGTGCCCAGCACGACGAAGATCAGCACCGCGGAGGGGATGATTCCCATCAGGCACTTCTTCCACAGCGCCCAGCCGGTGAGCGTCCGCGCCTCGGCCGGCACCGCCGGCACCCAGTCGGGTTTGAAGATCGACAGCGCGAAGGTGTAGGCGGCGAACAGCACGATCTGGAAGATCGAGGGGCCCCAGGCGCCGAGATACATGTCGCCGACCGACTTGCCCAACTGGTCGGCGAGCACGATCAAGACGAGCGAGGGCGGCACGATCTGCGTGATCGTGCCCGAAGCGGCCAGCACGCCGGTCGTGTAGCGGATGTTGTATTTGTAGCGCATCATCACGGGCATCGAGATCAGCGCCATGGCGATGACCTGCGCCGCGACCGTTCCGGTGATCGCGCCCAGGATGAAGCCCACGATGATGACGGAGTAGCCGAGCCCGCCGCGGATCGGCCCGAAGAGCTGGCCCATGGAGTCGAGCATGTCCTCGGCCAGCCCGCATTTCTCCAGCACCGCCCCCATGAAGGTGAAGAACGGGATGGCGAGCAGCAGGTCGTTCGACAGCACGTTGCCGAAGACGCGGCCGGGGATGGCCTGCAGGTAGCTGAAGTCGAAGAAGCCCTGCTCGATCGAGAGGAAGCCGAACGCCATGCCGAGGGCGGCGAGGGAGAAGGCGACCGGGTAGCCGATCAGCATGAACATCACGAGGCCGCCGAACATCATCGGCGGCATCCAATCCAGCGGGATCACTGCGTCGGCCTCTCGTACCTGGCGTCGATGCGGTAGTAGCCGCGCAGCGCGGCGATGCGCTTGATGATCTCCGAGACACCCTGCAGCGCGAGCAGGGAGAAGCCCGCGGGCAGCAGGAACTTCACCGGCCAGCGCAGCAGGCCGCCGGCATTGCCGGACATCTCGTCGATGGAGAAGGACTGCATGAAGAACGGCCAGGAGAGCAGCGCGAGCAGCACGCAGACCGGGATCAGGAAGAAGATCGCCCCGATCAGATCCAGCCAGTGTTGCCCGCGTTCGGACAGGAACAGGTAGAAGATCTCCACCCGCACGTGCTCGTTGCGCTTATAGGTGTAGGCCGCACCGAACATGACGATCACGGCGAACATGTACCACTGCACTTCGAGCCAGCCGTTGGAGCTGTAATCGAAGGCATAGCGGATCATGGCATTGCCGGCGCTGACCATGCAGCACAGCAGGACGAGCACGTTGGCGAGCCGGCCGAGGCGATCGTTCACCCAATCGATGGCGCCGCTGATGCGGAGCAATCCGTACACGCGTGTTTCCTCCCGAGTCGCACTCGCCGCCGCAGACGAAGCCGGAGTGCAAAGCCCAGGTCGATCCGCCCTGTCAACAGCCAAAAACCGAGCGGGCGGCGCCCGCTTCGGGAAAGGACGGGGCGCGCCGTCAGTAGGACGCGCGCGGCGCTCCGCCCTGGTTGGTCCCGGTCGAGGCCGCGCTGCTGCCGGCCGCGTTGAACCGGCCGATATTGCCGAACAATTGCTGCAGGAACGACGCCTCGGTCCCCGGCGACGGGGTGGTCCGGCTGACCATGCGGAACGGTTCCGCCTCGTCCTTGCCGACGGTGCGGATGTCGCGCAGCACGCCGCGATCGTCGAAGCTGAGCACCACGACCTTCTGCTGGAGCACGGCGAGCGTCTCGCCGATCCGCGGCTGCGTCGTCTCCGTGATGTAGAGCCAGGTGTTGGCGTCGAAGGTGGCCCGCGCCGTGGGGGAGCCGATCAGGGCGGTGACGTCGGCCCGCGTCGAGGTGCCGGGCACCAGCTCCTTCAGCTGGTCGGGGTCGACATGGTTGCCGCGCACCTGGGGCGCGGGCATCAGCCAGCCGCAACCGGCCAGGGAGAGCAGGGCCATCAGCGCGAGAGCGGTCCTGGTCAGATGGCGGGCGTTCGGCGTCGGGCGGTGCGGCACACGCGGGTTCCTTGCGAGGCTTGGGCGAGAGCGAGGCATGGGCGGAGGCGAGTCAGGTGCGAAGGCGAGTCAGGGGGCGAAGGCAGGCACGGACGAAAGTCGATTTGAGCAAGGCTTCGGACGGAACGAGGTTCGGCGGGACGAGGCCCTGCGGCAGCAGCTTGTTGCGGACCGCGCAGCCGGGTGGTTGAACCGAACCGCCCGCCGCGCTTAATGCTGTGCGTGTCACGCCCGCCCCTGCCCTGTCAACGGCGCGCGGCGCGGCCATGATCCCCTCCGTCCCGTCGGTCGGCGCGGGCCGGGGCGCGGGATCCTTTTTGGACGAAAGGCACTTCCCTTGGCCGGTTGGCTGGGCCTGCGACGGCGCGGGCGACATGAGCGTGTCGGATTCGAGCTGTATGGCGCGGCGGTCGCGGCCGCGCGCGATCCGTACCTTTATACGGCGCTGCACGTGCCGGACACGCTGGACGGCCGGTTCGACATGGTCGGGCTGCACGCCTTCCTGCTGATCGACCGGCTCACCGCGGAGCCGCCGCAGGGTCCTCCCGTCGCGCAGGCGGTGTTCGACGCCATGTTCAGCGACATGGACGTGAACCTGCGGGAAATGGGGGTCGGCGATCTCTCGGTCGGCAAGAAGGTGCGTGCGATGTGGGAGGCGTTTCACGGCCGCGCCGCCGCCTACACGCCGGCGCTCCGCGCGGGCGACGCGGAGGCGCTGACCGCGGCACTGGTGCGCAACGTCTGGCGGGGCGCTCCGCCCGACGGCGAGTCGCCCGCCCGACTCGCCCGCGTCGCCACGGCGCAGCACCGAACGCTGGCGGCGCAGCCGCTCGCGGATCTGGCGGCAGGCCGCGCGCGTTATCTCCCAGCCATGGAGGCTGCACGATGACCCCTGAACTGCACCGCCCCATCCGCACCGATCGCATCGGATCCGACGGGCTGACCGTGGAGGTCGAGGCCACCGACGCCGAGTGCACCGCGCTGACCGCGCGCATGCACATCCCGGCCGTCCGGCGCCTCCGCTGCCGCTTCCAGCTCACGCGCGAGCCGAACGACCGTTTCGCCGCGTCCGGCTGGCTGGTGGCGACCGTCGTGCAGACCTGCGTCGTGTCGCTCGAGGATTTCGAGAGCGAGGTCGAGGAGGCGTTCCAGATCCGCTTCGTGCCGGAAGGCACCGAGTCGGAGGATCCGGACCCCGATGCCGACGACGAGGTGCCCTATGCCGGAAGCGTGATCGACCTCGGCGACGCCGCCGCGGAGCAGCTCGGCCTCGCACTCGACCCCTACCCGCGGCGTCCCGATGCGGAACTGCCCGAGGCGGAGGGCGAGGGCCAGCCCCACCCGTTCGCCGCGCTTGCGGCGCTGCGCCGGAAGAGCTAGCCAGCGCCGCTCGCCGGTCCGCGCCCGCTGCAGCCCTCCCCCGCAGCGGCGTGTGGTCCTGGTCGGGGCTGCGCCTTGCGGGGCTGACGGTGCTCTGCTAGACGGCGCGGCTCGCGTTATGTCCAGACTGTGACGCCGGCCGGTTCCCCGACCCGCGTCGATGAGAGAAAGAGGGCCTTGGTCCCATGGCTGTTCCGAAGAGAAAGACCTCGCCGTCCCGCCGCGGGATGCGCCGCAGCCATGAAGCGCTGCCCAAGGAGGCGCATGCCGACTGCCCGAATTGCGGCGAGCTGAAGCGTCCGCATCACGTGTGCAGCCATTGCGGCTACTACGCCGGGCGCGAGGTCGTCGCGGCGGGCAAGCCGCTGCGGGGCGCGGTCCGGGCCTGACGCTGGGCGCGGCGTGAGCCTCGTCCGCCCTTGACCGCGCAATTCACGCTCGCGGTGGACGCCATGGGGGGCGACAACGCCCCCGCGATGGTGATCGATGGCCTCGAGCTTGCAGCGGAACGGCATCCCGGCGCTCGCATCCTGCTGGTCGGCGACGAAGCGGCGATCGCGCCCCTGCTGGCGCGGCGCCGGCGTGCGAGCAGCATCTGCACCGTGCGCCATGCGCCGGACGTGATCAGCGGCGACATGAAGCCGACCGCGGCCCTGCGGCTGCGGAACGCCTCCATGCGGCTGGCGATCGACGCCGTCGCCGGCGGCGAGGCGTCGGGCGTGGTCTCGGCCGGCAATACCGGCGCGCTGCTCGCGCTCGCCAAGATCGTCATCAAGTCGCTGCCGGGGATCGACCGGCCGGCCATGGCCGCCATCGCCCCCTCCCGGCGCGGCGACGTGGTCATGCTCGATCTCGGCGCCAACGTGCAGTGCGACGTGCGCAACCTCGTGCAGTTCGCCGTGATGGGCGACGTCTTCGCCCGCACCGTCCTCGGCCTGACGGCGCCCAGCATCGGGCTGCTCAACGTTGGCTCCGAGGAGCTGAAAGGCGACGACACCGTGCGCGAGGCGGCGGAGGTGCTGCGCGCGAGCCACATCGCTCCGCAGTTCCACGGCTTCGTCGAAGGCCACGACATCGCGGCCGGCACGACGGACGTGGTCGTCACCGACGGGTTCACCGGGAACGTCGCTCTCAAGACCGGTGAAGGGGCGCTGAAACTCATCGGGGATCTGCTGCGTCAAGTCTTCAACCGAAACTGGGCGTCCCGCCTGGCCTATCTGCTGGCCAAGCCGGGCCTCGACCGGTTGCGGGAGTGGCTCGACCCGCGTCGCTACAACGGGGCGGTGATGGTCGGGCTGAATGGCGTGGTGGTGAAATCGCACGGTGGGACCGATGCGCACGGTTTTGCGCATGCGATCGACGTGGCGATGGACATGGTGGTGCACCGGTTCAACGACCGGATCCGTGAGGATCTCGGGCGGATCGGGACAGATGTGACGCCGGCCGACGCGCCACCGGCCCAGGAGAAGAACGACGACGGGCCACGCCTGGCCACGGCCTGAGCGCTGAACGAGAGGACGTCCGGACACGCCGATGCCCATCCGCTCCATCCTTGCCGGTACCGGCGCCTATCTCCCGTCGCGGGTGGTCACCAACGACGAGCTCGCGCGCACGGTCGACACCTCCGATGCCTGGATCCAGGAACGCACCGGCATCCGGCAGCGCCATTTCGCCGCCCCGCATGAGACCGCCGCGTTCATGGGCACCGAGGCTGCGCGCGCCGCGCTCGCCGCCGCCGGCGCGACCGCGGCCGACGTGGACGGCATCATCCTGGCCACCAGCACGCCCGACCAGGCCTTCCCCGCGACCGCGCTGCGGGTCCAGGCCGCGCTGGGCGTCACGCGCGGGTTCGGGTTCGATCTCTCGGCCGCCTGCGCCGGCTTCATCTACGGGCTGTCGGTCGCCGACAACATGATCCGTGCCGGCGGCGCCAAGGGCGTGCTGGTGATCGGCAGCGAGGTCTATTCGCGCATCCTGAACTGGGAAGACCGCGGCACTTGCGTGCTGTTCGGCGACGGGGCCGGGGCGGTGTTCCTGCGGGCCGGCGACGGCAGCGGCAGCGATCGCGGCATCCTCTCCACCCATATCCACGCGCAGGGCACGCTGGGCGACATCCTCTATGTGGATGGCGCCGTCGGCCAGCGCGACAAGCCGGGCGTGCTGGTGATGAACGGGCGGGAGGTGTTCCGCCACGCCGTGACCCGCCTCGCCGAGGCCGTCGAGGAGGCCCTCGCCGCCAACGGGCTTGGCCATCGCGACGTGGACTGGCTGGTGCCCCACCAGGCCAACCGGCGGATCATCGATGCGATGGGCCGCAAGCTGGGCCTTCCGCCCGAACGCGTCGTGGTGACGGTGGACCGGCACGCCAACACCTCGGCCGCCTCGGTCCCGCTCGCGCTCGCGGAGGCGATTGCCGACGGGCGCATCCGCCCGGGTTCGCTGGTGCTGCTGGAGGCGCTGGGTGGCGGCCTGGCCTGGGGATCGGCCCTCGTCCGGCTCTAGCCGTTCTGCGTCCGGATGACACAGCCGCGCCGCAACTGACTGATCCTGGCCGATTTATCTTGATCTCTGCTTGACGGGGGGAGACGCGCTGCCTAGCGTCCGGGGCATGCAGACGATCACGCGCGCGCACCTGGCCGAGACGATCTACACCCAGGTGGGCCTGTCCCGGAACGAGTCCGCCGACCTGCTGGAGACGGTGCTGGAGCGCATCGCGTCGACGCTGGAGGCTGGCGAATCCGTCAAGATCAGTGGGTTCGGGACCTTTTCTGTGCGACAGAAAGGCCGCCGCATCGGTCGTAATCCGAAAACCGGGGTGGAAGTGCCCATCCTGCCGCGCCGTGTCCTGGTGTTCCGCCCGAGCCATGTGCTGAAGGCCCGCGTCAACGGCACCACGCCGACGGCGGGCGACGACGAATGAGCGGCGCGGCCGAGGATGGCGAGGTCGACGTCAGCCCCGGCCGTACGCGACCGAAGAAGGCGCCGAACGCTTTCAGAACGATCAGCGAAGTAGCGGACGATCTTCACATTCCGCAGCACGTCCTGCGGTTCTGGGAGACGAAGTTCCCCCAGGTGAAGCCGCTGAAGCGTGGCGGCGGACGGCGCTACTACCGGCCGGACGACATCGCCCTGCTGCGGCGGATCTCCGACCTGCTCTACATCCAGGGCTATACGATCAAGGGGGTGCAGCGCCTGCTGCGGGAGGGCGGCGGCAAGCTGTCCGACGACATCCCGCCGCCCAACCCCGAGGAGCGCGCGGGCGAGCAGGCGGAGGAGCAGGAGCCCGACCTGCTGATCCCCGGCCTGGAACTCGCGCCCCCGACACCTCCCCCACCACGCACGGCCGTGAAGCGCGCCGACCCCGAGGTCGATCGGCTCCGCCGGTTGCTGGCCGAGGCGCTGGAGGAACTGGAGGCACTCCGGGCGCTGCTGCCGGGGTAGGAAGAGGGGTGGGCGCGGGTCAGGTGAGGACCCGGGCGCGTATCACCCTCCCCGTCATGGCCGGCGCAGGCCAGCCATCCGTGACTTTGCTTGAAGCACCGCGAGAGTCGTGGATGGCCGGCCTGCGCCGGCCATGACACATGGTGGTGGCCACGACACAAGGTCGCCACGCCACGAGAGGGTGGCCACGACACGGGGGGAAGGCCGCCGGCCTAGCGCAGGAACGGATTGCTCGCGCGTTCCGCGCCAATGGTCGAGCCGGGGCCGTGTCCGCACAGGAAGGAGAAATCATCCCCGAGCGGCAGCAGCTTCGTCTTGATCGCGTCGATCAGCGCGGCGTGGTCGCCGTAGGGGAAGTCCGTCCGCCCGACCGATCCCTGGAACAGCACGTCCCCGGCCAGCACGAACCGGGCCGCGTGGTTGACGAACACGATGTGGCCCGGCGTGTGCCCCGGGCAATGCAGCACGTCGAACACGTGGGGCCCGATCTCGACCGTGTCGCCTTCCACCAGCCAGCGGTCCGGCGTGCAGTTGCGTGCCGGGAACCCGTACTGCGCCGCCTGGTCGGCAATCCCCTCCAGCAGGAAGGCGTCGCGCTGGTCCGGCCCGTCGATCGGCACCGGGGTCCCGCCGCGGGCCGACAGCGTCTCCGCCAACTCCGCCGCGCCGCCGGCGTGGTCCAGGTGGCCGTGCGTCAGCAGGATGCGCTCCACGATCACCCCGGTCTGGGCGATCCCGTCCAGGATCGTGGGCACGTCGCCACCAGGGTCGACGACCACGCCACGCCTTGTGGCGTCATCCCAGAGCAGCGTGCAGTTCTGCTGGAACGGCGTCACCGGGACGATGGCGCCGCGGAGCTTCGGGGCTTGCGCGCTCATGTCAGTGCAGCCGCGGAGACTTGAGGAAGCTCGCGCGATCCGCCGAGCGGATGGAGATGCGCAGCGCGTTCCGGTCGCGCTGGACGCGCAGCCGCACCTCGGCCCCGGCACTGCCGGACGCCCAGATCCGCCGCCACAGGCCGGCGAGGTCGGGGACCTCCTCCTCGTTCACCGCCAGGATGCGGTCGCCCTGGCGCAGGCCCGCCTGTTCGGCCGGCCCGTTATCGGCGAGGCCGCCCACCACGATCGCGTCGTCCGCCTCGGTCGCATACATGCCGAGCCAGGGGCGGGCGGGACGATTGACCCGTCCGTAGGTGAGCAGGTCCTGGAGGATGGGCGCGAGCAGGCCGATCGGCACGACCATGTTCATGTCGAGCCGTTTCCCCTTCCCGTCCCCCTGCTGCAGGATCAGCGAGCCGATCCCCAGCAGCTTGCCGTCCGTGCCGATCAGGCCGCATCCGCCCCAGAACGGGTGCGCCGGTGCAGTGAACAGCGCGTCGTCCAGCACGTATTCCCAATAGCCGGCGAACTCCTGCCGGCCGACGATCCGCGTCTCGATCGCATGGTGACGGCCGCCCCCGGCGGCGAACACCACCTGGTCGCCGATCTTCAGCCGGTCGGAATCGCCGATCTCGAGGACGGGCAGGTCGAGCTTGCCCAGCGCCTGCACCAGGCCGAATCCGGTTTCCTGGTCGAAGGCGAGCGCGTGTCCCGGCACCGCCCGCCCGTCGGCGGAGGTGATCCAGATCGTCTCGGCCTCGGTGATCAGGTAGCCGATCGTCGCGATCAGACCGGTGTCGTTGATGACCACCCCGCTACCGGCACGCTCCGTCCCGAGCGTCCCGGCGGTGAACGCGTCGGCGGGAATGTAGGTCTTGAGGCCGACGACGGCCTTCAACGCCCGCTCGAGGTCGAACGAATAGTCGTCGGGATCCGGCTGGAGGTTGGGCGGGATTTCCCAGTCCTCTTTCTTCATGCCACGCCGTCTTCCCTGGTTGGGGCGCTCCTGCGGGGGATCATCGCTCATGCTGGTATTATATCGGCGGTTTCGAGGGGATCGCCAAGGCGCCGTGCTTGCGCGTGCCATGGCTTTGAAAGAAACTACTCACCGGTAGGAACGTCCCGGAGACCAGAAGGATGAAATTCGGCATCTTCTACGAGCTGCAGTGTCCCCGCCCGTGGGAGGCGGACACCGAACACAAGCTGTATCAGAACGCCCTCACCCAGGTCGAACTCGCCGACAAGCTCGGGTACCACTATGCGTGGGAAGTGGAGCACCACTTCCTGGAGGAATACTCGCACTCTCCGCAACCGGAGGTATTCCTAGCCGCCGCCAGCCAGCGGACCAAGCAGATCCGGCTGGGTCATGGCATCATCCAGTTGACGACCAACCATCCGGCGCGGGTCGCCGAGAAGGTGGCCTGCCTCGACCTGGTGAGCAACGGGCGCGTCGAATTCGGCATGGGCGAAGGGGCCTCGATCACCGAACTCGGGCCGTTCGACCGGCAGATGGAGGACAAGCAGGCG
Source organism: Rhodospirillales bacterium 69-11 (assembly GCA_001898425.1). Lineage (GTDB taxonomy): Bacteria > Pseudomonadota > Alphaproteobacteria > Acetobacterales > Acetobacteraceae > Rhodopila. The sequence goes on along the minus strand of MKTV01000045.1, from coordinate 245,985 downwards.
GTCTGGGAAGACGGCGTGCGCTGCGTCACCGGCATGTTCAAGGATGGCGGCTGGGAATACGAGGGCCCGTATTTCAAGTTCCCCCTGCGCAACGTGCTGCCGAAGCCGATCCAGAAGCCGCACCCGCCGATGTGGGTCGCGTGCTCCCAGCTCGAGACGATCGAGCTCGCCGGGCGCTGCGGCATCGGCGCGCTGGGCTTCCAGTTCCTGTCGGCCGAGATGGCGCATGCCTGGGTGCATGCCTATTACAACAGCTTCACCCGGCGGCAGCAGAAGCTCGCGGACTACCAGAGCAACTGCAACATCGCGATGGTCAGCTACTTCATGTGCGCCGAGACCGACGAGGAAGCGCGGCGGCGGGCCGACGGGATCACGTTCTTCCAGTTCTCGCTGGCCTATTACAGCGGGGCGCGTAACCGCGAGCGCCCGAAGCCGGGTTCGGTGAACGTCTGGGACGAGTACAACAAGTGGAAGCGTGAGAACCCGGAAGCGGCGCAGAAGGCGCTGATGGGCGGCCTGGTCGGCTCCCCCGAGACGATCCGGCGCAAGCTGCGGAAGTTCGAGGCGTCCCACGTCGACCAGATCATCCTGCTGAACCAGGCCGGGAAGAACACGCACGAGCACATCTGCGAAAGCCTGGAGCTGTTCGCGAAGGAAGTCATGCCGGAGTTCGTTGGGCGTGAGCCTGAGCACCAGGAGTGGAAGCAGAAGGTGCTGTCGGGCGACATCGTGCTGGACGAGTTGGACACCACGCCGTTCAAGGAGCGTGCGGGCGTCGGCAAGGGTGTGTCGATCTCCAAGCTTGCGGGCGCGGAGGCAGCCGAAGCGGCGGGCTGACAGCGACAGCGGGGGCCGTGGCGCGGCTGCCCGTCATGGCCGCGCCACGGCCCCCGTGTCATGGCCGCGCTTGTCGCGGCCGTCGCGCCGCTCTGTGTCATGGCCGCCGAAGGGCGGCCATCCACGCCTTTCAGAGACACACGCGGCAGAAGTCGTGGATGGTCGGGCCAAGCCCGACCATGGCAGGGGGGCACGGACCAGCCCGGCCATGACGGACTGGCGCGCCGCAGCGCTCCCCGTCACTCCATCGCGAATCTCGGCAAGGTCACGTCCTCCGTGACCTCCTCGAACACCACGCGCACCGGCGCGCGGAAGCGCGGTTCTCCCTCACCGATGAGATTGCTGACCAGCACCGGTCCCTCATCCAGCCGCACGAGGCAGCAGCGGTAAGGCAGCGCGTCCTTGAACCCGTCCCAATAGGCGCGGTGGAACTCCACCCAGCCTTCGAGCGTGCCGCGCCCCGACACCTCGACCCAATCCTGCGAGTCGCTCAGGCACACCGGGCAGACCGGCCCCGGCGGGAAGTGCCGATCGCCGCAGGACGTGCAGTGCTGCACCACCAGGCGGCCTTGTCGCGCAGCCTCCCAGAACGGGCGGTTGAGCGTGTCGATCTTCGGCAGCGGCTTTGCGTACGCCATCACACCCTCCCTCACCCGCGCGTGTAGATGATCGAACGCGTGCAGGGCGTCGCCTGCACGTATTGCACGACCTCGCAGTCCGGCACCTGCCGCGTCCCGCACTCGCCGCGCAGCTGGCGCACCGCTTCCACGTTCAAGGCCCAGCCCTGCATGTAGGAGTTGGACAGATGCCCGCCGTCGGTGTTGACGGGCAGGCGCCCGCCCAGGCTCAGCGCGCCGTTCTCGACGAAGCTTCCCGCCTCGCCCTGCCTGCAGAAGCCGAGACCCTCCAGGCTGAACAGCACGGTCGGCGAGAAATTGTCGTAGCACATCAGCGCATCGATATCGGCGTGCTC
>MKTV01000045.1:152661-244168 GCA_001898425.1 Rhodospirillales bacterium 69-11 | reverse complement strand
GCCATGCCGCGCGCCTGCTCGCCCGATGCCTTCACCGCCGGATACCAGAACTCCATGTCGAAATTGCTGATCGAGGACGGGGCATAGGTCTCCTGCGCGCCGAATCCCGAGATCAGCACGGGCGGCTTGCGGCAGTCTTTCGCGCGCTCCCGGCCGGTGACGATCACGCAGACCGCGCCATCGTTGATCAGGCAGTAGTCGAGCAGCCGCAGCGGCGCGGTGATGAAACGTGCGCTCTCATGATCCTCGATCGTGATCGGATTGCGCATCACCGCATCGGGGTTGAGACACGCGTGGTAGCGCACGGACACCGACACCTCCGCGAGCTGCCGCGTCGTCGTGCCGTACAGCTCCATGTGGCGCCGGAACATCATCGCATGGGCCGCGCCCGGTGAGGTGAAGCCGAACGGATCCCACGTGCTGGGGTTCTCGTCGCCGCCATAGTTCACGCGGCGGGAGCGGCCGATATTCGCGTAGAGCAGTGCGACCGTGGTGCACAGCCCGGCCTCGATCGCCGCCACCGCCTCGATGATCCCTATGGCCGACATGCGCCCATGCGGCGGCATGGTCAGCGTCCAGCGCGGGTTCAGCCCCAGCACCTCGCCCATCCGCGCGTAGTAGGGGATGCGGCAGACGAGCAGCCCGTCGACCTGGTCCTTGCGCAGCCCGCTATCCTCGAGCGCATTGCGGAACGCCTCCGCGGCGAGGCTGTACTCGTCGCGTTCGGGGAAGTTGCCGTAGCGCGTGTTGCCGACGCCGACGACGGCGACCTTGTCTTTCAGTTCGCGTGACATGGCGTCAGATCACCCCTTCCTCGGCCAGCTTCTCCACGTCCGACCGGGACATGCCCAGCAGCGTGGTCAGCAGCCATTCGTTGTCCTCGCCGTAGCAGGGCGCACCGCGATCGATCGGGCCGCCGACATAGGCGGGAGTCCGGCTGAGCTTCATCGGCAGCTCGTAGACGGGCCACGTGCCGATTTTGGTGCCGGTGACCTCGGTGAGCCAGTTCAGGTGCCGCAGTTGCGGATCGTGGTCGCAGCGATCCTCCGCGTTCTGGCACACGCCGGCCGGCACCCCGGCCTTCTGCAGCGCGAGCATCGCGTCTTCCGCGCGTTGCGTCGCTGTCCACGCCCCGATCGCCGCGTCCAGCGCGTCCTGGTGCGCCATCCGGTCGGCGAGCGTGCGGAAGCGCGGATCGTCACGCCAGGCGCCCTGCCCCGCCACCTGCGCCAGCGCTTCCCACTCGGCTTCGCTGAAGCAGGCAATGGCAAGCCACCGGTCGATGCCCTTGCAACGATAGGCGCCGTGCGGCGCGGCGGGCTTGTAGGGGGAGCGGTTGCCGATCCGTCGCCACTCCCGCCCGTTTGCCGACCAGTCGAGAGTCGTCGTGCCCGTCAGGAACAATCCCGATTCGCATTGCGAGGCGTCGATCCACTGCCCCTCACCCGTGCGGTCGCGGTGATGCAGCGCGCCCAGCAGCGCGAGCGCGTAGCCGTAGGCGCCCATCCAGTCGAGGTAGGAGTAGCCCCAGCCCACCGGCATCGCCGGATCCGGCAGGCCCGACATCTCGCCCTGTCCCGCGAAGGCCGCCGCGACGGGTCCCACGGTGCGCATCCGGCCATAGGTGCCGTGCGCACCCATGCCGGCCTGCTGGATGTAGATGATGTCCGGCCGGATCTTGCGCATCACGTCGTAGCCGAGCCCGAGACGCTGCAGCACGCCGGGGGAGAAGCCTTCCGCGACGATGTCGCAGATGCGCACGAGGTCCTTCGCGATCTGCAATCCCTTGGGGTGGCGGATGTTCAGCGAGATGCCGCGCTTGCCAGTGTTCTTGTTGTTGAACTGCCCGCCCATGTCCGGGTCCTTCACGCCCGGCAGGGGACCGGTCGCGGCCTCGCGCGCGGCGCGCCCGCCGACCGGCGCCATGGCGGCGAGGCGCGTGTCGGGATTGTCCTTCCACTCCACCTTGTAGCTCTCGGCCCCAAGTGCCGCGAGGAAGCGCGTGCCGCCGGCCGAGGCGAGAAACCAGGCGAAGTCGAGGATCTTCACGCCCTGCAGCGGAAACGGCTTGCCGTGCTTCGCCGAGACGCGATCCCCTGCCCCGCCCTTCGGCTGCGCCGGCACCGAGGGCGTGCGGGCGGGGGCGGCGAGCACCGTCTCGGTGTCCTCGCCCAGCAGCGGCGCGCGGCGGCCGACCTGCCAGCTCGTCCTGTTCGACAGCCATTTGCTGGTCGGGTAGCGGAAGCTGCGGCCGTGTTCGGGATGCGGGATGTCGGCGAAGCTGTGGCGCTGCAGCCAGTGTTCGTCGAGCGCGTTCTCGTGCGGCTTGCGCAGCGGCGCCCAGAGCAGGCCGGCTTCCTGGGCCTCCCGCCACGGCATGTCCGCATAGGTCCAGGCACGGACGAAGCGCTGGACGACGTCCAGCATGTGCGCCCGCGTCTCGTCGCCGGTCTGCGAGCCCGGCACGTTGCGTGCCTTCAGGTCGGCATCGGGCGGCGGCGGCTGCAGGTCGGCCTGCATGCCATACTTGCTCAGCAGCGGCACGAGCGCCTTCAGGTCGCGCGCGCCCATGCCGTGCATGATGTACCAGCGCCCATCCTTGGTGTGGCTGATGCTGGGCGAGTGGTTCGGCGCCTCTACGGCGTGGCGGTTGGTCAGGCGCCACAGCGGCACGCGGCGCATCACCCAGTGCATGATGTCGAGTTCGGGATTCTTCGACACCGCCTCGTGGATCGCGACCGAGACGTCCTGCCCCTCCCCGGTGCGATGGCGCGCGATCAGTGCGGCGAGGATCCCGGTCGCGAGCTGCTCGCCCGCGATGTGGTAGGCGTGCCAGAGCTGCGGCGCGATCGGCGGCGTGTCGTAGTGCAGGTTCGGGTCGGGGTCGTAGCCGCAGTTCATCATCACGCCGCCCAGTGCGAGATGGATCAGGTCGGACCCTTTGAAGTCGGCCCAGGGCCCGTCATCGCCGAACGGCGTCATGCGCGCGGTGACCAGCTTCGGGAACCGTGCGGCCAGTGCGGCGCGGTCGAGACCCAGCGCGGTCGTCAGCGCGCCGCAGGACGAGTCGAGCAGGATATCGGCGCCGCCCAGCAATCCCAGCAGCCGCTCGCGCGCGGAGGTCTCGCGCAGATCCAGCACGACCGACTTCTTGTTCCGGTTGTAGGTCCAGAAGAACAGCGAGCGATCGGGGCCGGGCTGATCTTCCAGGAACGGCCCGATCCGCCGCGTCGCGTTGCCCTCGGGCGGCTCGATCTTGATCACGTCGGCGCCGAGGCCGGCCAGCAGCAGGCCGGTATACTCCGCGCGCTCGTCCGCGATCTCGATGACCCGGAGCCCGGCCAGCATGCCCGGCCCGGCATTGCCCATCATCTCGCCGGGGCCTGTCGCTGTGGTCATTGTCGTTTCTCTCCCTCCGCCGACCACACGCTAACGGCCCGCGGTTCGTTCCAGCATTTCCAGCAGCATCCCGTTCACCGTATCGGCCGCTTCGAACGCGACCCAGTGCCCGGCGCCTTCGATCATGCGGATATCCGCATCGGGCCGGCGTTCCCGCAGCGCGGCGATCCGCTCCGGCGCACGCGGATTGGCCGGCGCGTCGAACTCGCCCCAGATGCCGTTCAGCGGTGCCTGCAGCCGATCGAGCGCGCGCAGGATCGCGCCGCTGCGCGACATCGCCGGCGTGCGCAGGCGCGAACGCTCGGTGTTCCAGTCCTGAATGGCCAAGGCGAGCTCGTCGATCTTCGCGCGATCCGCGATCATCAGCCGGCTGAGATTCTCCCGGTGAGTCTCCCGCCGCTCCTCGCCCTTCAGGTGCCGCACCTTCAGCAACTGCACGGCGGATCCGAGCGGACCGACGCCGGAGGAGCCGATGATGGTGACGGACCGGACGCGGGTGCCACGTTGCGCGCCGACGCAGGCGGCGATGGTGGCACCGAAGGAGAAGCCGACGACGTCGTATGGCGTCTCCTCCCCGATCACGCCGTCGATACCGGCGGCGACGATCGCCGCGATCGCCTCCGCGTCGTTGCCGTCGGGCGGGAAGTCGGAGTCGCCGAGGCCGGGCAGGTCGGGCACCAGCACGCGATATCGCGCGGCGAGGACGGGGATGTTGCGCACCCAGTGCCGCCACGACCCTGCGCCGCCATGGAACAGCACCACGACCGGCGCCGCGCGCCCCGTGCGATTCCACATGTGCCAGACCATGCGGTCGTTCCCGCACGGTGTCTCATACCGCATCGACTCCGCCTCGAGATCGGTGAGCAGTTGATGCGGATCGGGGCGCGAGCGCGGGTCTTGCCCAAACGGTTCTGGGCGGGCGTCGTCATTCATCGGCATGTCCGGACGTTCCTGTCGTCCCGGAGTGTAGGGACGATCCTCGGCGGGCGCCAAATCATCGGGCCGGCGGGCGGAGGCGCGCGCCCGTCGCGCCATCCCTGTCGTCGCCGGGCCTCGATCCGCGGATCAAGTCCGCGGATGACGGTAGGCGGATCAAGTCCGCGGATGACGGTAGGCGGATCAAGTCCGCGGATGACGGTGGTGGGTGTCCGCCGATGACGGTGGTGGATGTCCGCGGCCGACGACGGGGGCATGTCCGCGGAGGGCGGTGGTGGCGGCTTGCGGCTGCCCGTGCTTGGGTGGGCGATTGGACGGATGCCGCCACGACCCGATCGAGGCCAGGCCGGTCCTGAGAGCCTCGGGAGAACGCGCGCGTGACGGTCATCTTCATCGGCGACATCCACCAGCAATGGCGCTTCGTCGAACGCGGGCTCGCCGACCTGCCGCGCCTGCCGGACGCCGCCGTGCTGCTGGGCGACCTGCAATGCGAGGCGCCGCTCGACGAGGTCGCCGCGCCGCTGCTCGACCGCGGCATCGCCGTGCACTGGATCTTCGGCAACCACGACAACGATGGCGGGCCGGAGATGTGGGCCAACATGACCGATCCGGCGCGCAATCCCCGCACCGCGCCCGGCAACCTGCACGGGCGGGTCACCGAGATCGCCGGGCTGCGCATCGCCGGTCTGGGCGGAACCTTCCGGCCGAGGATCTGGGATCCGCCCACCGAACCCCGCCTGCACCGGCGCGAACATCTCCCCGACGACGTCGCCGAAATGGGACGCGGCTGGCGGCCCGAACACATTGCCGCCCTGGTCCACTCGCTTGGCACCACGGCGATCTGGCCGGAGGATCACGATGCGCTCGCCGCGCAGCGGGCCGACATCCTGGTGACGCATGAGGCCCCGAGCAGCCATCCGGCGGGGAAGGCTGCGCTCGACGGGTTGGCGCGGGCGATGGGCGCGCGGCTGATCGTGCATGGTCACCATCACGTGACCTACCGCGCGCAGGCTGAGGACGGGTTGTCGGTGCTGGGCGTCGCCGCGGCCTGGGCCGCCACGGCCGAGGGCGAGGTGATGTGGACCGGGGAAACCCCGCGCCACCTCACCGCCCTGCCCGACGGCTGGACGCGGACGGACTGAGCGCGGGCTACTTCGCAGGCTGCGGCTTCGACTCCCGCTCCGCAGCCTCGGCCGCCGCCTCCGCCTGTTCGGCGTACCAGCGCAGCAGGCGCACCCGGACTCCCGTCTCCTCCAGGCAGACTTCGCAATAGAGGTCGTGGTCGCCGCCGTTGCGCCCCAGCTCGCGCTCGCCGAAGCCGCATTCGGGGCAGTGGAAGAGCCAGCACGCGCTCATCTCAATCCTCCGGTCCGCGTTCCCGGTGACCTTGCCGATGCCGCGCAGAGTCGGCGCAAGCGGGCCGGCGCACTTGTGACCCGGGGGCATCCCGGCCAAGATCGCCTCCAAGCAGGGCCACGCCAGAAACCGCCCGCCTGGAGGAACGGACCGAGTGGGTCTCGAGATCCTGATCGAAAACGTGCTGAACGCGCTGGCCGCGGGCATCACGATCGGCTGCATCTACGGCCTGATGTGCATCGGCCTCGGGCTGATCTTCGGCATCATGAAGGTCGTCAACTTCGCGCAGGGCGAGCTGCTGATGCTCGGCATGTTCGCGAGCCTCTACCTGGTGACCGGGGGCGGCGTCCTGGCCTTCCTCGGCCCGTTCGTGGGTCCGTTCGTGGGCGCGATCCTCGCGGGACCGATCGTGTTCGTGGGCGGCGCGCTGCTGCACAAGGCCCTGATCGCGCGGGTCTCCGGCCTGCGCACCGCGGGCACGCTGGACGAGGGGCATTTCGGCCAACTCATCGTCACGCTGGGGATCTCCCTGATCCTGCAGAATGGCGGGCTGATCCTGTTCGGCTCGACGCCGCTGACGGTGCGCACGCCGCTCGCCTCGCGCGCCTTCGAGATCGGGCCGGTCTACGGCGACGCGACGGTGTTCCTGAACAAGGCACGGCTTATCGCCTGCGCGGTCGCCATCATCACCGCGGTCGGGCTGTGGCTGCTGCTGGAATACACCCGCCTCGGCAAGGCCCTGCGCGCGGCAGCGGACAATCCGACGGCCGCGACCTACATGGGGATCGACGTCGAACGGGCCTACCGCATCGCCTTCGGGCTCGGCAGCGGCATCACCGCGATCGCCGGCGGCCTGATGGCGACGTACCTGTCGTTCAGCCCGTTCATCGGCCTGGACTACGTGATCATCATGTATTCCGGCGTGGTGCTGGGCGGCATGGGCAGCATCCTCGGCGCATTCTGGGGCGGGCTGACGGTCGGCTTCGTGCAGCAGTGCTCCGCCCTCGTCCTGCCGCCCCAATTGCAGAACGCCGCGATCTTCGTGGTCTTCCTGCTGATCGTGATGCTGCGTCCGCAAGGCCTGTTCGGCCGGTCCGCGGAGCGCGCCTGATGCGCCAGGGAGCCGCACCCCGCCTCAGGCGGGACCTGATCGCGCTGGCCGTTCTCTCGGCCGCGTACCTCGCCGCCACGCTGTTCGTCACCAACAGCTACTACCAGCTGATCCTGACCCTGGTGCCGATCTGGGCGGTGTTCGGCGTCGGCTGGAACATCCTCTCCGGCTATGGCGGCCAGTTGTCGTTCGGCCACGCCTCGTTCTTCGGCATCGGCGCCTATGTCACCACGCTCGCGCTCGTCTACTGGGACCTCACCCCCTGGCTGGGGATTCCGCTGGGCATGATCGTGGGCGGGGTCGCGGCGATCCTGATCGGCATGCCGACCTTCCGGCTGCGCGGCCATTATTTCGCGCTGTCGATGCTCGCGTATCCGCTGGCGATCCTCTACGTCCTGCAATACCTCGGCTTCCAGGAAGTCTCCCTGCCGATGCATCGGGAGAATCCGGCCGCTTATCTCGAGTTCACCGATCCGCGCCTCTACACCGTGGTCGCGGTCGGGCTGCTGATCGCGGGCATCGTCGCCTGCATGCTGGTCGAGAATTCCCGTTTCGGCCTCGCGCTTCTCGCCATCCGCCAGAACGAGCTCGCCGCCGAGGCGGCTGGCCTCAATTCCTGGCTGTGGAAGATGCGGGCCATCACCGCCTCGGGCGTGATCGCCGCCGCTGCGGGCGGGCTCTACGCCTGCGTGCTGCTGGTGGTCACGCCCGACTCGGTGTTCGGCATGCTGGTCTCCGCCCAGGCGGTCGTCGTGACGCTGTTCGGCGGCGTCGCCGCGGTGTGGGGACCGGTGATCGGCGCCGCGATCCTGGTGCCGCTGGCCAGCACGCTGAACGCGGAACTCGGCAACATCCTGCCCGGCATCCAGGGCGTGGTGTACGGCGCGGCGATGATCGGCATCATGCTGGCCGCGCCCGAGGGCCTGTTCTGGACGGTGCGCGACGCGGTGCGGCAGCGGCGCACGCCGGCGGCCGCTCCCCGGCCACAGCCCGCGCCGCCCTCGCAGGTCCGCGCCGCGCCGCCCCCGCCCGCGACCGCCCGCCCTGCCCGCCTGCACGCCGACCGCCCGCTGCTGGTGGTCGAGAACCTCTCCCGCGCCTTCGGCGGGCTGCGGGCCGTGAGCCAGGTGAGCTTCAGCGTGAACGCGGGCGAGATCCTGGGCATCATCGGCCCGAACGGCGCCGGCAAGACCACGCTCTTCAACCTGCTGAACGGCGTGCTCTCCGCCGACGAGGGACGCGCGGAGCTGGACGGCGTCTCGCTCCGCGGCCGCAAGGTCCACCAGGTGGCGCGGCTGGGCGTGGGCCGCACCTTCCAGGTCGTGCGCGCCTTCCCCCGCCTGCCCCTGCGCGACAACGTCATCGTCGCCGCCTATGGCGCGGGCCTGTCGGACGCCGCCGCGATCGCCGCGTCGGAGGCGGCGCTGGCCAAGGTCGGCCTGTCCGCGCAGGCCGACCTGCCCGCCGGCCAGCTCACCAACAAGCAGCTCCGGCTGATGGAACTCGCCCGCGCGCTCGCCGGCCAGCCCCGCCTGCTGCTGCTCGACGAGACGCTCGCCGGCCTGGGCCGCGACGAGTGCGAGGACGTGCTCGACGTGCTGGCCCGCCTGCGCGACGAGGGCATGACGATCGTGATCATCGAGCACACCATGCACGCGATGATGCGCATCGCCGACCGGTTCGTGGTGCTCGACCACGGGCGCGTGCTCGCCTCCGGCCTGCCGCGCCAGGTGGTCGAGGACCGCAGCGTGATCGAGGCCTATCTCGGCAAGAAATGGCTGGCGAAGCAGGAGGCCTGACGTCATGACCGCCCTGCTCGAGATCGAGGGCCTCTGCGTCGCCTATGGCGGCCTGCGCGCGCTGCAGGACGTCTCGCTCAGCGTCGCGGCCGGCCAGTTCGTGACCGTGGTCGGACCGAACGGCGCGGGGAAGTCGACGCTGTTCAAGACGATCTCCGGCGTCGTGCGGCCGACCGCCGGGCGCATCCGCTTCCAGGGCAACGACCTCCTCGCGCTGTCCGCGTCCCGGCGGGCGCATCTCGGCATCGCCCACGTCCCGGAAGGGCGCCAGGTGTTCAAGACCCTGACCGTGCGCGAGAACCTGGAGATGGGCGCCTATCCCGAGAGCGGGCGCGCCCAGTGGACCCGCACGCTCGAGCGCATCCACACGCTGTTCCCGGTCCTCGCCGAACGCGCGACGCAGCTCGCCGGCACGCTGTCCGGCGGTGAGCAGCAGATGGTGGCGATCGGCCGCGGGCTTGCTTCGGCGCCGAAGGTGCTGATGCTCGACGAGCCGTCGATGGGCCTCGCCCCCGCGGTTGCCGACACGATCTTCGAGCGCATCTCGCAGATCCACCGGGAGGACGGCGTCACCATCCTGCTGGTGGAGCAGCGCGCCGTGGAGGCGCTGGAACTCTCCGACCACGGCTATGTGCTGGAAACCGGGCAGGTGGTGCTGGACGGACCCTACGAGACGCTGCTCGCCGACGATCGCGTCCGCCGCTCCTATCTCGGGCTGAGCGACGCCTGAGCGGACGGATCCCGAAGCGCATCGGGACGAACGACCAATCAACGAGAACTGGGAGGAACGCCACATGATCGACGACCCGAAGCTCCCCCGCCGCGCCGCGATCGGCCTGGGCCTCGCGAGCGGTGCCGCCATGATCGCGCCGCGCCGCGCCCGCGCCCAGGCGCCGCAGGAGGTGAAGATCGGCATGCTCATGCCGCTCTCCGGCCCCTGGGCGCGCCAGGGCATCCTGGAGCAGATGGGCGCGCGCATGGCGGTCGACGACGTCAACGCCGCGGGCGGCATCAAGTCGATGGGCGGCGCGAAGCTGAAGCTCGTCGAGTACGACACCCAGGGCAGCGCGGAACAGGCGAAGGACGGCGCCCAGCGCATGGTGGCGCAGGAGCCCGACCTGGTGGGCGGCTTCGGCTGCTGGCTGTCCACCTTCACCCTGGCCGCGACCGAGGTGACGGAGCGCGCGGAACTCCCGTGGCTGACGTTGTCCTATTCGGACCTGATCACCGGCCGCGGGTTCAAATACGTCTTCCAGTCCTCCCCCACCGCCGACCGCCAGGCGGAGGAGGAACTGCCGATGATCGTCGAACTCGCGCAGAAGGCGACCGGCAAGAAGCCCACCAAGGTCGCGATCGTCGGCGACAACACGGCCTCCTCGGTGAGCTTCCTCAAGCCGATCCGCGAGCACGTGCTGAAGGACCTCGGTATCACTGCCGTCGCCGACGAGATCTACACGCCACCGCTGGCCGACGCGACGACCATCGTGCAGCGCGTCCGCTCCACGCGGCCGGATTTCGTGCTGTTCCAGTCGACCAACGTGCCCGACGACAAGCTGCTGGTCGACAAGTTCGCCGAGATGAACCTGAAGTCGGACCGGCTGCCGAAGGTGGGTGGCGGCGGCCACTGGGCGGTCCCCGAACTGCTGAACGTGGCGGGCGCCGAGAACCTGGAAGGCGTGCTGGTCGGCCTCGCGAACTGGCCGGGCAAGAACCTGGCCGATCTCGAGAAGCGCTTCGTCGCGCGCACCAAGGAGCCGTGGTTCGGCCACGACTCGATCTTCGCCTACGTCCACGTGCTGATCCTGAAGGAAGCGTTGGAGCGCTGCGGCGTCGCCGACCGGCGCAAGGTGGCGCAGGCGATCCGGGAGATGGACCTGACCGACGGGCCCGCGCAATTCTTCCCCGACGGGCGGATCAAGTACGACGAGAAGGGCCGCCGCGTCGGCGCCAAGCTCTGCGTCGTTCAATGGCGCAACGGCAAGCCGGTGCCCGTGTACCCGCCCAGCATCGCGACGGCGGACGTGGTCTGGCCCAAGGCCTGACCCCGCCTGACCCAGCGGCGCGGGCGGTCCCTGCCGCCGCACCGCGCCGCGTGCCACCGTCGCGATCCATCCGACCGGGAGCTTCATGATGTCCGACCTGCCACCCTACGATCCGGCGATCCTGCCTGCCGGGATCCGCTCCCGCTTCGTGGACGGGGTGAACGGGCTTCGCATGCACATGCTCGAGGCCGGATGGGAAACCACCGGCCGCCCGGCGGTGCTGCTGCTGCACGGGTTCCCGGAACTCGCCTGGTCCTGGCGCAAGGTGATGCCGGCGCTCGCCGCCGCCGGCTACCACGTGATCGCGCCGGACCAGCGCGGCTACGGGCGGACGACGGGCTGGAGCGCGGGCTACGACACGGACCTCCGCCCGTTCCGCCAGCTCAACGCCGTGCGCGACGCGATCGGCCTGGTCCACGCGCTCGGGTATCGACAGGTCGCCGGCGTGTTCGGGCATGATTTCGGCAGCCCCGTCTCCGCCTGGTGCGCGCTGCTGCGGCCCGACGTGTTCCGCAGCGTCGCGCTGATGAGCGCCCCGTTCGGCGGCCCGCCCGCCCTGCCCTTCGACACCGACCGGCATCCGCCGAAGCCCGCCACCGGCCCCTCGATCCACGAGGCGCTCGCCGCACTGCCGCGACCGCGCAAGCATTACCAGTGGTATTACTCGACCCGCCCGGCCAACGAGGAGATGTGGCGCTGTCCACAGGGCGTGCATGCGTTCCTGCGCGCCTATTACCACCACAAGAGCGCCGACTGGGCCGAGAACCGCCCCTACCCCCTCGCCGGCTGGACTGCTGGGGAACTGGCGAAGATGCCGACCTACTACATCATGGACCGCGACCAGGACATGGCAGCGACGGTGGCGCCGCACGCGCCCAGCGCCGCCGAGATCGCCGCCAATCGCTGGCTGCCCGATTCCGACCTCGCCGTCTACGCCGCCGAATACGAACGCAATGGCTTCCAGGGCGGGCTGAATTGGTACCGCGCCCGCACGGAGGGGGTGGAACAGGCCGATCTGCAGACCTTCGCTGGACGCACGATCGACGTCCCGTCGATCTTCATCGCCGGCCGCAGCGACTGGGGCACCTACCAGGTACCCGGCACCTACGAGGCGATGGCCGAACGTGCCTGCACGCGCATGATGGGTCGGCATCTGATCGAAGGCGCCGGGCACTGGGTGCAGCAGGAGCAGCCGGACCGGGTGAACACGTTGTTGCTGGAGTTCCTGCGCGCCGCGCGGCCGGGGTGACGACGTGACGCGATGAGCGCGTGACTCCGCTCTCCGTCATCGCCGGGCCCCGACCCGGCGAGCCCCACCGGCACTCTGCCGCCCATGGGCCGAGGCCGCGTGCCGGTAGGGATCCGCGGGTCGAGCCCGCGGATGACGGAAAGGCGGGATCCGCGGGTCGAGCCCGGGATGACGGAAAGGCGGGATCCACGGGTCGAGCCCGGGATGACGGAAAGGCGGGATCCACGGGTCGAGCCCGGGATGACGGAAAGGCGGATCCGCGGGTCGAGCCCGGGATGACGGAAAGGCGGGATCCACGGGTCGAGCCCGGGATGACGAAAAGGCGGATCCGCGGGTCGAGCCCGGGATGACGGAAAGGCGGGATCCGCGGGTCGAGCCTGGGATGACGGAAAGGCGGGATCCCGGGGTCGAGCTTGGATGACGGAAAGGCGGATCCGCGGGTCGAGCCCGGGATGACGGAGAGGCGGCGGCGCCACGGCGCGCGGATCCGCCCTTGACCGCCCCCCGCAGAGCGACCATCGTGGCCGGCATGTGCGAGACCAACCCGATCGTCACAAGGCGCGGCGGCATCCCTCCCGGGGTGTCGGGTCATCGCATGCGCTGAGCCTCGGCTCGACGCGCGACTGAACGGGCCCCGCCGGCAACGACGGGGCTTTTTCTTTGGGCGGCTCCGTCTCTTCTCCCCACGGAGTTCACCATGACCACCCAGAACATCTACGACGACCCGGCCTTCTTCGAGGGCTATGCCAAGCTGCCGCGCTCCGCCTCTGGCCTGGACGCCGCACCGGAATGGCCGACGCTCCGGGCCATGCTGCCCGATCTCGCCGGCCGGCGCGTGCTCGATCTCGGCTGCGGCTATGGCTGGTTCTGCCGCTGGGCGCGGGACGCCGGAGCGGCCACGGTCGAGGGGCTCGACGTCTCCGAACGCATGCTCGCCCGCGCGATGGCCGACACGCGGGATCCCGCGATCCGCTACGCGCGCGCCGATCTGGAGACGGTGGAGCTGCCGGAGCGTGCGTACGACCTCGTCTATAGCTCGCTCGCCCTGCACTACGTTGCGGCGTTCGACCGGCTGCTGGCCGAGGTGAAGCGCGCCCTGGTGCCCGGCGGTGCCTTCGTGGCCTCCATGGAGCACCCGCTGCTGACCGCGCCAAGCCGTCCGGGCTGGGTGAAGCGGGAGGATGGACGGGTCTGGCCGTTGAACGCCTACCTGCGCGAGGGGCCGCGCCACGTGAACTGGATCGCCGAGGGCGTGATCAAGCAGCACCGCAGCCTCGGCACGATCGTCACCGCGCTGCTCGCCGCGGGTTTCACGCTCACGCATCTGGTGGAGTGGGGGCCGGACGCCGCGCAGCTTGCCGCCGATCCGTCGCTGGACGCCGAACTGGACCGCCCGACCTTCCTGCTGGTGGGCGCACGGGCGAACGGCGGTTCGGCTCAGACGTAGCGCGGCAGGCGCTTCCCCGGGAGCAGGTCATACGGGGCCTGCCAACCCGGGAGCGCGGCGATGCGTTGCAGCCAGGCATGGACCGCCGGGTGATCGGCCGCGAGATCATACCCGCTCTCCTCCGGGGGGAAGACGAGATACCCGCAGAGGGACAGGTCGGCGATGGTCGGCCAGGACCCGGTCACGAAGGGCTGCGCCGCGACGACGCCGCCCAGAATGCCCAGGAAATCGTCGATGCGCCGCTTCTGCCACGCGAGCACGCTTGCGTCCGGTGCCGGCGTGAAGGCGCGCGCATAGCGATAGGCCGCCATGAAGCCGCTGAGCTTCTGGTTGTCCCAGAACAGCCAGCGCAGGATCTCGAACGCCTCGCGCTCGTCACGCGCACCAAACCGGCCGTAGCGATCGGCCAGCCGCAGCAGGATCGGCCCGGTCTGGGTCAGCCGCAGGCCGTCCTCCTCCAGCACCGGGATCTCGCCCATCGCATTGACGGTGGCGCGCCACACGGCCGTCCGGGTGACCCCGCCGCCAAAATCGGTCCAGACCCGCGCGAAGTCCTGGCCGCACAAGGTCAGCATCAGGGCGAGCTTGTAGCTGTTGCCGGATTCCGGGAAGTAGTGCAGGCGATAGCTGGTCATGACGGCTCCGTCCCATGTTCGGGCAGAGGTTACGGGCCGGCGGGACTGGGCGACCATTCGGTTCTCGGCCGGTCGTCTTGCACCGGGGGCAAGTCCTGCGCGAACGACGCCGCCGCGCCACGCAGCCAGTCCCGGAACGCGGCAAACGCCCGTGACGGCGCGTGGCCGTCGTCCCGGCGGAGCAGATGGAAAGCCTGCGGCAACCGCACTTCGCCGGCCAGTACCGGCACGAGCCGCGACTGGTCCAGGTACGACCGCACCACCGGCGCAATGCCGAGGGCGATACCCATCCCCGCCGCCGCGGCCTCATAGGTGACCTGCAGGTTGTCGAACGCTCGGACCGGCGGCGCCGCTTCCAGCCCGTTGGCCGCGAACCACGCCTGCCAGAACGCCGGCTGATGGTCCGTCCCGATCAGCGGCCGGTCCAGCAGGTCGCGCGCGCAGCGCACGGTCGCCGCCACGTCAGGCCGCGCGACCGGGAAGGCCATCGCCGGCAGCACCACGTCCCCCGCCAGCCCCGGCCACGGGCCGACCCCGAGCCGGATTGCACCGTCCAGCTCCGTGCGCGCAAGCAGGTCCTCAAGCACCGGGGAGGTGTGCAAGGACAGCGGGATGCCGCCGAACCCACCCTCCATGCCCGAGAGCCGCGGCACCAGCCAGTTCGCCGCGAAACTCGGCATGACCGTGATGCGCAGCGTCAGATCGGTGCGTAGCCGGGCCGTGGCATCGCTGATTGCCGTCCAGGCCGGGTCGATCGCGGCAAAATAAGCGGTGCCCGCCTCGGTCAGCCGCACGCCGCGCGGCTCGCGCCGGAACAGGACCGTCCCGAGATCCGCCTCCAGCAAGCGGATGCGACGGCTCAGCGCCGGAACGCTGAGGCTCAGCAGGTCGGCCGCTCGCGTCAGGCTGCCGCTGCGCGCGACGGCCACGAACGCCTCAATCAGACCGAGAGGAAGCCGTCGCACGCGCGCGCTCCAGCCGCGGCTACGCAGGCGTGGCGGCGAGCGGCGGCCCGAGGAACTCCACGCCCCACCGGGTGCCGAACGCGGCCAACGCGGCGCGGTCCGGCACGCCGTCCCGCATGACCCCGGCCAGTTCGCCGAAGAAGGCCGCCGCGTCCAGGCCCGGCAGGATGGTGATCAACTGCCGCGACGGACGGGTGGAGACGTTGACGAACCCATGCGCGGCGCCCCCGGGCACGCTGACCAGATCGCCGGCCTCGGCGTGGAACCGCTTGCCCTCGACTTCGTAGAGGTAGCGGCCCTCGAGCACGCGGAAGACCTCGACCTCTTCATGCCGGTGCAGCGGCGGCCCGAAGCCGGGCGCATTGACCGTCTCGATCACCGTCATGGCGCCCCCACTCGCCGCGGGCGGCATCCGCACGAACAGATCGAGCCCGATCGCCGGGATCCGGATCGGCGCCTCGTCGCCACGCGACTGCCAGAACGCGAACGCCATGGTTCTCCCCCCACCGGTGCACCGGAGCGTAGATCCTCCACCGCGCCGGCGCCCAGAGTAGCCAATCCCAGAGTAGCCAATCCCAGAGTAGCCAATCCCAGAGTAGTCAGCTTGAGAGTGGCCAGCTTCAGAGTGGCGAAGCCCAGAGTGGCAGAGCTCGAACGCGAACCTGACCTGACCCGGAGCGCAGGACCAACCCGCCCGCACGGACCCATCTGCGGTCATCAGCGTGCATCAGCGGTTCCAACGGCCCAAGCCCGCCGCACGAACCCGACCCGAGTCACTCGGCGGCGCGCGCCCGCTCCCGCCGGCTCTCGGTCCGCAATTGCCCGCAGGCCGCCAGGATGTCCCGCCCCCGCGGCTGGCGCACCGGCGCCGCGAACCCCGCATCGTTCACGATCTTCGCGAACTTCATCACCGTCGACATCGAACTCGGGGTGTAGGCGCTGCCCGGCCACGGATTGAACGGGATCAGGTTCACCTTGGCCGGCAAGCCGGCGATCAGTCGCACAAGCTCGCGCGCCTCCGCCTCGCTGTCGTTCACGCCCTTCAGCATGACGTATTCGAAGGTGATCCGCCGTGCGTTCGAGGCGGTCGGATACCGCCGGCACGCCGCCATCACCTCCTTGATCGGATACTTGCGATTGAGCGGCACCAGCTCGTCCCGCAACTCGTCGCGCACCGCATGCAGCGAGACCGCGAGGTTGACCCCAAGCTCCTGCCCCGCGCGATCCATCATCGGCACGACGCCCGAGGTGGACAGCGTGATCCGCCGACGGGACAGCGCGATCCCCTCGTTGTCCATGACGATCTTCATCGCCTTGGCGACGTTCGCGTAATTGTAGAGCGGCTCGCCCATGCCCATCAGCACGATCGTCGACAGCAGCCGCGGCGTCTCCCCCTTCGGGCTCGGCCACTCCCCATACGTGTCCCGCGCCGCCATGAACTGGCCGACGATCTCCGCCGATCCCAGGTTGCGCACCAGCGTCTGCGTGCCGGTGTGGCAGAACCGGCAGGACAGCGTGCAGCCCACCTGGGAGGAGATGCAGACGGCGCCGCGATCCTCCACCGGGTCGGGGATGTAGACCGTCTCCGCCTCCTGCCCGTCGCGGAAGCGGAACAGGAACTTCCGGGTCTCGTCGGCCGAGGTCTGCACCGTCACGGCGTCGGGCCGGCCTACCACGAAGCGCTCCGCCAGCTTCTGCTGCAGCGGTCTGGCGATCGAGGACATGCGGGCGAAATCGGTCACGCCCTGGTGGTAGATCCAGTGCCAGACCTGCTTGGCGCGGAACGCGGGCTCCCCCACCGCGGCCAGCTCCGCGGCAAGCTCCTCCCGCGACAGCCCAACGAGGTCGCGCCGCCCGTCGGGCATGGCGGCCGTCGGCGGGTCGAACAGCGCCGATTTCGCCAGGATGCGGGTGCGTTCGGCCTCGGTGAGCGCAAGGTCGCTCATTTCGGCGGGCAGGCCTTCACCGTCGCCGCATAGGCGGCAGAGAACCCGGTCAGGCTGAACGTGTCGGTGATCTGCTGGTCCTTGGGGCCCGGCGACCGCGCGATGGCGCGGCTGCCCTTCTGGAACGCGACCACCGCCGCCTTGCCGTCGCGCGCGAAGGCGTTGCGGCCGGCCGTGTAGAAATCATAGCCCGACTGGTCCACCTGCACGGTCACGGTGGCGCCCTGCGGATAGGGGAAGCCCGCACTGATCGCCACGGCATCGCGCCCGGTCGGGCGTTCGGTCACCGTCAGCACGACCTCGCCCCGGCCCGGCAGCGAGGGGGCGGAACTCTGCGCGCGGGTGAAGGCGTAGCACACCGTCGCACCCGACTCCTGGTGCGTGGCCGCCACCCAGTCCTCGAACTTGCCGAGTTGCTTCGGCGCGTTGGAGGCAGACGCGGCGGCGGCTGGCTTGGCCGCAGCCGCGGCCTTGTGCGGTTGGGCGACCGCCGGGGTCGCGACGACGCCGGCGAGAAGGACGAGACGGAGAATGGGGCGCATGCGAACAGATACGGCGCACGCGGGGTCGATCACAAGCGCGGCTCGCTCATGGCTTGTTCGCATCCGTGTGGGGGTTCGGGACATGCGCGGGGCCGCCGCCCGCCGGCGCCTCCGTCCCGTGCCCCTCCGAGCAGGCCTGGTCGAGTGCGGCATGGGGCGTGTGCGTGTCGGACCGCGGATCGTCCGCCCCTGCCCGTGACCGCGTCCCGTCCGGCCGGAGCGCCGCGGCGTCGGCAGGCGCCATCCAGTCCGGGATCGTGCGGCGGAAGCGCGGGGTGCCGTGGTGCCGGACCACCGCCGCCTCCGCCGGCCCGCCGCTCGCGACCGGCCGTTCGGCGAACCGCCCGTGCTGCAGCAGCCGGTCGTACAGCACCAGGGCACCGGCCACGGCGAGATTGAGGGAGAATCGGGTCGGGATCCGGATCACGTGCCGGCACCGCGCCAGCAGTTCGGGCGACAGCCCGGCTCGCTCCGGCCCCAGCACATAGGCCGCGTTCAACGGGTGCCGGAAGGAGGGCAGGTCCACGGCCTCCTCCAGCAGTTCCACGCCGACCAGCACGCAGCCCTGCGGCAGGTGCATCTGCCCGAGATCCGGGAAGCGCCACATCGGCACATGCGCCGGTGTGTCCGCCGTATCCGCCCGCCGCGCCGCGCGCGAGTCCCAGCCCGAACCGATGGTGAAGCAGAAAGACGCGCCGAATGCATGCGCCGTTCGCAGCAGCGCGCCCACATTGGCGGATTTCGACGTGCCTTCGGCGCCGATGCCGAAATAGCCGCGCGCTCTGGCCTCCTGCATGCGGCCGGTCTAAGCCGCTGGCATGACGGACGCAACCGACGCCCAGCTCGCCGCCCAGTACGAGGCCTTCCCCTATCCGAAGCGCGATCCGCGCGACGAGGCGAAGCGGCTGATCGTGGGCAGCCCCGGCCACCTGATGGAGATCGATCATTGGGTGTTCGGCGCGCGCCGCCCCGCCAGCCAGCCGCTGAACGCGCTGATTGCCGGCGGCGGCACGGGCGACGCCACGATCATGCTCGCCACCCAGATGGCCCGCGCCGGCCGGCTCGGCCGCGTGACCTGGCTCGATCGCTCCGCCGCCGCGCTGCGGATCGCGCAGGAGCGGGCCGCGGTGCGCAAGCTCGACAACATCGACTGGGAGCAGCGCTCCCTGCTCGACCTGCCGGCCGCCGGCCTCGGCCCGTTCGACTACGTCGATTGCTGCGGCGTGCTGCACCATCTTCCCGACCCGGTCGCCGGCTTGCGCGCGCTGGCCTCGGTCCTGGCGCCGGGTGGCGGCATCGGCCTGATGGTCTACGCCCCGCACGGGCGGACCGGCGTCTACATGCTGCAGGATGCGCTCCGTCGCCTCGCTCCACCCGACGAATCGCCGGCCGCACGGCTCGACGTCGCGCGGCGGGTGATGCGGCACCTGCCCGAAACCGCCTGGATCCGCCTCAACCGCTCCTTCGACGACCATCTGAACGGCGGCGATGCCGGGCTGTACGACCTGCTGCTCAATCCGCGCGACCGCGCCTACACCGTGCCGCAGCTCGCAACCCTGCTCGAAAGCGCGGACCTGCGCCCCGCCTGCTGGGTGGAGCCGCTGCGCTACGATCCCGCGCCCCTGCTGCCCGACCCGAAGCTGCGCGCCCGGCTCGACGGGCTGGATCCGACCGGCCGCGCCGCGCTGGCGGAGTCGCTCGCGGGCAACATGGCGGTCCACATCGTCTATTGCGTGCGCGCCCAGGACCCGCACGCGCCCGCCGACCCCTACGCGCCGGACGCCGTTCCGGTGACGCGCGAGATGCCGGGGACGCACATCGCCGACGCCATCCAGCGCGACGGCACGCTCGCCATGAACTTCGACGGGCTGCGCCTGCCGGTCCCGCTGCCGCCGCTCGCCGCCCCCATCCTGCGGCTGATCGACGGTGCGCGCAGCGTCAGCGAGATCGCGGCCACGCTGGCCGAACGCGGCACCGGTCCCGAGGCGTTCGACCGCGCCTGGCGTGCAACCTATCCTCGGCTCGAGGCCATCAATCGGCTGCTTCTTGCGCCACCTCGGGCCGGGTAACCGGGGCGTCGGCCTGGAGTCGCATCAGCCGAGCGGTTTCCGGATCGGCGGGGAAGAACGCCTCGATGGCGAGTTCCGAGAGCGTCACCTCGACCGGGGTGCCGAACACCGTGGTCGTGCTGAAGAACGACAGGACACCGTCGATCGTGGCGAGCCGGAACGGTACAGCCACCGCGTCCGCCGACGGCACCTCCTGCGCCGGGCCGCCCGAGGCACCGGCGGCGGGCATCGGGTAGTCCTGGATCTCCTCCAGCAGGTCGCTCAGCACCGGATCGCCGGACACCTCGATCTGCCGCCGCAGCCGTTGGACGACATGCGCCCGCCATTCCGGCAGGTTGACGATGCGCGAGGCAAGGCCGGCCGGGTGCAGGCTCAGCCGCAGGACGTTGACCGGCGGCCGCAGCAGCGTGGGCTCGACATCCGCCATCAGCCGCCCGACCGCGCGATTGCCGGCCACGAGCTGCCAGTGCCGGTCCACTGCGAGCGCCGGATTGGGCTCATGCGCGGCCAGCAGCGCCTCGACCCCGCGGCGCGCGGAGTCGAGCGCGGGGTCGTCCAGGCTCCGTTCGGGATACTCCGGCGCATAGCCTGCGGCGGACAGCAGCAGGTTCCGCTCCCTCAGCGGCACCTCCAGCCGCTCCGCCAGATGCAGCAGCATCTCCCTGCTGGGGCGCGACCGGCCGGTCTCCAGGAAACTCAGGTGCTTGGTGGAGATGTCGGCCTCGCAGGCCAGGTCGAGCTGGCTCAGCCGCCGCCGCTGGCGCCAGTCGCGCAGCATCTCTCCCACGGGTCGTCCGTGCCGCATGGTCCCACTCGTCCCCTCGTCGCGGCGAGTGTATCCGTCTCATCCGCTGCGACCAATGGTGGCGAGCGCCGGGCGGCGGCCTCTGCCGCGCCGCAGCCAGCCCCCGCCGAGGGCGAGCGCGGCGGCGAAAACCGCGAGCCGCACGGCAGCGAGCTGGGCGGAATCCGCGG
Organism: Rhodospirillales bacterium 69-11; assembly: GCA_001898425.1. Taxonomy (GTDB): domain Bacteria; phylum Pseudomonadota; class Alphaproteobacteria; order Acetobacterales; family Acetobacteraceae; genus Rhodopila. The sequence goes on along the minus strand of MKTV01000045.1, from coordinate 223,697 downwards.
GGGGGCCGGCGACCCAGGGCAGCAGCGTCGCCACCGCCACGGCCACGAGCGTCACGACGAGGACCGGGACGCCCGCGCGCATGGGGCGCCAGGGGCCGACACCGAGGCCCCGCGCATTGCAGCGGAGGACGTAGGGCAGCACGACGGCCTGACTGCCGCACCACAGCAGCACGGCCGATTGCGCGGTCTCCGGCTGCACGGCCAGGACGCTGACGGCCATGACCCCGATCGCCGCGAGATTGGCGTAGAGCGCGTACTGCGCCTGCCCGATCGCGACCAGCGCGACGCCGGCTGGGAAACTCAGCACCAGCACGGCCATCAGCGCGACGAGCGGTTCGGCCGCCGATCCGGACGCTGCCCACTCGGACCCGAGGAGGAGGTCGACGACGGACGGGAGCAGGAGCGCGATGGCGCCGCAGAGCGGCAACATGGCGATGCTCGACAGGCGCAGCAGCCGGTCCACCGCCGCGAGCAGCGCCGCCGGATCCTGTTGCCGTTCGGCCAGCCGCGGCAGCATGAGCCGCCACAACGCGGTGAAGCTCAGGTCGCGCACCGTGTCGACCAGCCGGAATGCGACATGCATCTGTCCAAGCGCGAGTGCGCCGGCGGTGCCGCCCACCAGGAGGGCGAACAGCCGGTAGCGCGCGTGCAGAACGAGCGTGCTCGCGGTCAGCGGCAGGCCGATCCGCAGCAGGCCCATCACGTCGCCGCCGCGCCAGACCAGGCGCGGGACGAAGCCGCCCAGCAGCAGCAGGACGCAGGCGCCGGCGGCCGAGGTGACGAGCTGCTGCAGCACCGGCGCCCAGGCCCCTGCCCCGCCCAGCGCCGCGAGCACGCCGGTCATCGTGCCGGCCGCCTGTCCGAGCAGCGTGCGCAGGGCGAGCCGTGCGTAGCGGCGGCGACGGGTGAGCAGCCCCTGGACCGCGCCCGCCGCCCCAACCAGCGGCAGCGCCGCGGCTAGGCACAACCCCATCGGCAGGAGCCGTCCGTCCTCCAGGACCGCCGCGAGCGCCAGGCCCGATGCGGCCTGGACCCCGGCTGCCGCGATGCCGACGCCGCTCGACGCCCAGAGCGCGCTCGAGACCACCCCGTCATCGACGCCGGCGCGCTGCACGAGCGCATCGCCGAACAGCGCATTCACGCCGACCCAGAGCAGCACGTGCACCGAGACCGCGGCCGTTCCGATGCCCAGCTCCTCCGGGCCGATCAGCCGCGCGACCAGGAAGGCGGAGACGATCGACAGCAGGCCGGCACATCCGGCCTCGATCCCCGACCAGGCCACGCCACGCCGCGTCGCGCGGTTCATCGTGACGCGGGCCGGAGCAGCAGCAGCAGGGCGGCGCAGGCCGGCAGCCACATCAGCCGCGCCTGGTAGCGGTCGTGCGGCATCGACAGGCCGCCGGTGATCGCGGCGCCGGCCAGCAGCGCGACGACGACCGCGACGACGAGGCCGGCGAGCGGATCGCGCGTGCGGACGAGGTTCGGCAGGCGCAGCAGGCAGAGGACGAGGCCGGCCGCACCCAGCACGACATGCAGCCGCGCCAGCGTGGCCGGCACGGCGAGGATGCCGCGGGCCTGTCGGGATTGCGCGTAGGCCTCGACCTCCGCCCCGGGGAAATGGCGGCGGATCACCGGGGCCACGGTGGCGGGCCAGGGTTCGAGCCCGTCGCCGCTCGCAACCAGCACGAGCTGCCGGCCCCAATTGCCCGCGAAGGAGCCGGCCATGCCGATCGGATCGGCGCGCAGGGCGGCAAGGATGATCGCATTGGCCTCGGCCGACACGATCTTGTGGCCGCCCGCGCGCTGCACGGGGCTGTCCGCCCGCCAGAGGAACCCGTCCGAGTCGGGCGGGAATGCGTCGAGTGTCGTGCAGAGCCGCCAGCCGGCCGCGGGGCAGTCACGCTGCAGCACCGCCATGCCGGGTCCGTCGTAGATCACCCGCGCCAGGAGGAAGACGTTGCCGTAGGGCGAGATCGCGGCACGCCCATGGCCGGCGAGGTTGATCGCCACGAGCCCGGCCATCGCGAGCACGGGAGGCGCGAGAGCCAGGCCCCAGCGCACCCGCCCCGCACCGCCCAGCCGGCGCCGGAGCGGCAGCAGCACCAGCAGCAGCGCCGCCGCGAGCGGCAGGCTCGAGAGCTGGGTCGCGATCATGAATCCGGCAAACATGGCGACCCAGATCCGTTCGGACGGACGCAGCCGGTCCGGCGTGACCACCATCATGGCGAGCGCGAGGACGAGGAGCGGTGTGAACAGATCCGGCGTGAGGTCGCAGACGAGCCAGGGCAACCAGCTCGCGGCGGCGAGCAGGAGCAGAAGGAAAATCAGCCGCGGGCCGGCGGCGGGCGTGGCCGGGTCTGGTGTGGCGAAGCACCGCCAGGCCAGCGCGATGGTGTGGCTGGCGAGCAGCGCCTGCACGGCCACCACCGGCCAGGTGCTCAGCCGCAGATGCAGCGGCAGCATGAACAGCGAATAGACCGGGGGGCGGTCCCAGCCGAGATAGTGCTCGATCGCCTGGGACAGATAGGTGCCGGTGTCGGAGAAGACGATCGGGTAGCCGTTCCAGGCGGCCGGCCACAGCAGGATGAGCGCGCCCAGAAGCACTGCGGTCCAGGGGGTCTTGCTCAGGCGCGCTTCGGTCGTGGGAGTGCGTGGCGGGTGCTGCGTCCCCCGGGTTCCCGTGCGATGCGGGGCGTCGTGGATGGCCGCGACGAGCGCGGCCATGACACGGGGGCTCCGGCCGAGGGCGGGCGTGACACGCGGGCCTTGGCCGAAGGCGGGCGTGACACGCGGGCCTTGGCCGAGGGCGGTCCTGACACGCGGGCCGTGGCCGAGGGCGGTCCTGACCCGGGAGCCCCGAGCAAGAGGGCGCGCGCTGGGAGGGCGACGTCGGCGGGACCGGCGCCGCTTGGAGGCATCAGGCGCCATAGCCCTCCGGATGCGCGACGCGCCAGTCCCAAGCGGTGCGGACGATCTCGTCCAGCGCATCGAAGCGCGGACGCCAGCCCGCGGCCCGCGCGCGGTCGGCGGCCGCCACCAGCACGGCCGGGTCGCCCGGCCGGCGCGGCGCCATCCGGTACGGCACGCGCGTGTTGGCGATCCGCTCCACCGCCTGGATCACCTCCAGCACCGAGTGGCCGGCGCCGTTGCCCAGATTCCAGACCACGTCGCCTTCGGCCAGCTTGTCGAAGGCCAGCAGATGCGCATCCGCCAGGTCGGTGACGTGGACGTAGTCGCGCACGCAGGTGCCGTCCGGCGTCGCGTAGTCGTCACCGTACACCTCGAGCGGCGGGCGGCGGCCCAGCGTGGCGTCGATCACCAGGGGAATGAGATGGGATTCCGGCCGGTGGTCCTCCCCCAGCCGGCCCGCCGGATCGGCGCCGGCGGCGTTGAAGTAGCGCAGGCACGCGCTCCGCAGCCCGTGGATGCGGCTGGCCCACATCAGCGTGCGCTCGATCATCCACTTGCTGTCACCGTATGGGTTGCCGGGATCGATGCGGGCATCCTCGGGGATGGGCACCGTCTCCGGCATGCCGAACAGCGCGGCGGTGGAGGACAGCACGAAGCGCTTCACGCCATGACGGACGCAGGCATCCACCAGCGCGATGCCGTTCGCGACGTTGTCGTAGAGGTAGCGATAGGGCTCGCGCATGCTCTCCCCCACCTGGGTGAGGCTCGCGAAGTGGAACACGCCGTCGAACGGCCCCTGGGCCAGCGCGGCGTCCAGGGCGGCATGATCGGCGAGATCGGCCACGACCAGCGGCACGTCCGCCGGCACCGCGGCGCGATGGCCGGTGCGCAGGTTGTCGAACACCACCACCGCATCGCCCCGCGCGCGCAGTGCCGCCACCAGATGGCTGCCGACGTAACCGGCACCGCCGGTGACCAGGAACCGTCCCGTCATGAGGATATCATCTCCGCTGCGACCGTCTCGCGCGGCGATGATACACCTCTGCATCCACCTGTCCCGAGCGCGCATGTATGCGCGGATCGACCCGGGTCAGCACGGCGCCGACCAGGCTGGCGTGGGTCTCCTCCAACCGTTCGATCGCATGGACCACCGCCTGGCGCGGGGTCGAGCGCCAGCGAACGCAGAGCAGCGTGGCATCGGCCAGCGCCGCCACCGCCCGCGCCTCCGCCGTCGCCTGGGCCGGCGGCAGGTCGAGCAGCACGAGGTCGTGGTCCTGGCGAAGGGTCTGCAACATCCGCCCCATGGCATCCGAGAGGAACAGGCCCAGCGCGTCGCCGGTGAGCCTGCCGGCCGGGACATAGGCCATACCGGTCAACGAATCCTTACGAAGCACCGCGTCCAGTGTCGCCTCGCCCCGCAGCAGCTCCGCGAGACCCGGCCCGCCCTCGCCCTGCAGCCGCTCCTCGAAGGACGGCGCGCGAAGGTCGCATTCCACCGCGACCACCCGCTCCCCGCTCATCCGTGCGGAGCGGGCGAGGCAGAGCGTGACGACGGTCTTCGCCTCGGCCGGCCGCGCGGCGGTGACGGCGATCACGCGGGGCCGCTGCGCCCCGAACCACAGCGCGGCGCGCAGGCCGCGGATCTGTTCGGCGAAGGGGCTGAGCGGGCGGCGGACCACGAACTCCTCCGGCTCGAGCGCGCCGAGTGCGCGGCGTCCGATCTCCGGCAGCAGCGCGAAGCACGGCATGCCCACGGCGCGGCGGAGCGTGGCCCCGCTGGACAACGTCGGATCGACACGTTCCAGCAGCAGGACCACGAGCGCCCCCAGGAGCAGGCCGGCCGCCGCCGCCCCCGCGAGCATCGGCCCCTTGCGCGGCCAGGAAGGCGCGAGCGGCGGCAGCGCCTGGGAGATCTCGTGCGCCTCGGGCGTCTCGATCGCCGCCTGCTGGGAGGTCTGCTGGATACGCTCCAGCACGGCCTGCAACTGCCCGCGCGCCGCCTCCAGGTCGCGCTGCAGCGCGTTCAGCGGCACCTGGGCCTGCGCCGACCGGTCCGCCGCGTGCTGGGCGCGCCGCATCGCCTCCTCCAGGGCCGCCACGCGCTCGCGCGCGGCCCGCACCTCGGCCTCGGTGGCGGAGACGACACGCCGGACCTCGTCGGCGACCGCCCGCGCGGCCTGCGCGACCTGCTGGCGCAGCGCCTCCGCATCGGGGTGGCGGGAGCCGACGCGCGTCTGCTGCGCCTGGAGCTGTGCGGTGAGCTGGTCCTGCTGGGCGCGGAGCTGCACGACCGACGGCGCGATCGCGGCCTGCGCCGCCGCACCGGCGCGGCCCCGCGCGGCATCGAGCCGGCCTTCGGCATTGGCCAGCTCGCCGCGCGCCCGCGCCACCTCCTCGGAAAGGTGCGAGATCTGCTCCGCGTCGATCCCGGCATGCATGCCCTGCGACAGCCCTCGCGCGGCGCGATAGGCCGCGATCTGGTCCTCGGCGGTGCGGACGTCGGCCCGCAATTCGGCCGCGCGCTTCTCCAGCCAGTCGGTCGCGCGATGCACGGCGCGCTGCTTCGCGCGGTACTGGTCCTTGATGTAGACGTCCATCGCGTTGTTGACCGCCTGTGCGGCCACGATCCGGTCCTCGGCGGTGAAGCTCACCTCGATCACGCGGGAGAACTTGACCGCTTCGGCACGCAGCGCCCGCTGCACCGCGAGCATCGTCGCGTTGCGTGCATCGTCGAGCGCGGGACCGAGCGCTCCGTCGGGCGATGGTTGCGTGCCGGCGGCGCCGGGTGCGCCCGGCGACGCCGGATGCGCGGCGGACGGATCGAACAGGGCCTGCAGCCGATGGACGGCGCGGGCGAGGAAACCCGGGCGTCGCAGCGCGGCGTTGAACTCGGGATTGTCGTAGAGGTTGCCGCGTTCGGCGACGCGCTGGGCGATGTGCAGGCTCTGCAGGATCTCCGCCTGGCTCGCCATCACCGCTTCCGTCGTCGGATCGGCGCGCAGGATGCTCTGCAGCTCCCGCAGCTTGTATTCGCTGGGTTCGTAGATCAGCGCGCCCTGTGCGGTGTAGCGCGGCGTGACACGCTCGAGCGCGAGGAGCGCCGTGAGCGGAACCAGAAGCGCGAAGCCGAGGAAGACCCATTTGCGCCGGCGCAGGGCGGCCCAGACCGCGGCGAGGCTGGGCAGTTCACCCCCGTCGCCGTTCGTGTCCCCCCTCTGCCGCTCCTGCCGCGGAACCGGGTCGGACTCGGTCCTTGCGGGCATGTCGGGCATCACGCATGAGCCTCACGGGGGCGGCCCGCGCGTTTTGCCCGGACCTTGTGGCCCGTCCTGCATACGTCGGTGGTGATTAAGGACGCGTGAATGCGGATGCGTTTCCGCGCGCCCGCGGGCCGGGGCGTCACCGCTCGCAGGCCGCGTTAACCGTTCGCGAAGACAGACGCGTGCAGGATGGCGCGAGCACCCCGGTCGCGCGGCGACCGCGCGGTCCCGTGGAGAGGTGTCGCATGCGTCTGCCACCGCAGCTTTCGTCGAGGCTCGCCGGAGCGGCGCTGATCCTCGTCTTGACCGGCTGCGCGCCGGGCCGCGACCTGCCGCCCCTGCCGCCGGCCCCTGCTGCGACCGACTACCATCTGGGGCCGGGCGACGCCGTGCGCCTGATCACCTTCGGGGAGGAACAGCTCACGGGGGAATTCCGCGTCTCCGACGGCGGCACCATCGCCCTGCCTCTGGTGGGCACGGTGCGCGCAGCCGGCCTCACCCCGGTGGAGCTGGAACGCGCGGTGGCGGATGCGCTGAAGCGCGGCAACGTGCTGCGCAACCCGTCCGTCTCCGCCGAGGTGATCGCCTACCGACCGATCTTCGTGCTGGGGGAAGTGAACCGGCCGGGCCAGTACCCCTACCAGCCTGGCATGACGGTGGTCACCGCGGTCGCCGTGGCAGGCGGGTTCACCTACCGCGCCGTCGAGGGCTACGCCTCCGTGCTGCGCACGACGGACGGGACGGCCGTCGAGGGCCGCGCGCCCCGCCAGGCCTTCGTGCAGCCGGGCGACGTCGTCACGGTGTTCGAGCGCCGGTTCTGAGCGGTCGGTCCGACCCGGCAGCCCTCGCGCCGCCCGATGTCACATGACCGGCGATGGCCGGCGTGGTTAGCTGGCCGGATGCGACGTCTCGCCCTGATCGCCGGCCTGCTGCTCCTGCCCACATTCGGCCTGGCACAGGCGCCCCCGGCGCATCCCCCGGCGCAAGCGGCGTCGGAGCCGGATGGCGGCGCCGGGCGTGGGCGGACCGAGATCCCGCGCCTGCCCGGGGACGTCACGACGCAGCATACGCTCGACCTGCCCTCCGGCCCGATGCGGGTCATGGTGACGGCCGGCGCGATCCGCTTGCCGGACGACCATGGCGGCGCGCTGGCCGACATCGCCTTCGTCGCGTACCGCCGCCCCGATGCCGACCCGCGCAGCCGGCCGGTGACCTTCGTGTTCAACGGCGGCCCCGGCATGGCGTCCGGCTGGCTCCAGGTGGGCGCCGTCGGCCCCTGGCGCATCCCGCTGGTCCCGTCCCCGTCCGCGCCGGCCGATCCCGAACCGAACGCCGATACGTGGCTCGACATGACGGACCTCGTGTTCCTCGATCCACCGGGCACCGGCTACGCCCGCGTGCTGGGGGGCGAGGACGCACGGCGCACCGCCTGGTCGGTGGAGGGCGACATCGACCTGCTCGCCCAGGCAATCCGCCGCTGGCTCGACCGCAATGACCGGATGGGCTCGCCGAAATACCTGCTGGGCGAGAGCTATGGCGGGTTCCGCGCCCCGCGCCTCACGCGCCGGCTGCAGGAGCAGGAAGGGGTCGGGATCAGCGGCATGGTGCTGCTCTCGCCGGCGCTCGACCTGGGCCGGATCGCACCCAGCACCGACCCGATGGCGCTCGCGTCCCGGCTGCCGTCCGAAGTCGCCGCGCTGCGCGGCGTGCAGGGGCCCGTCACCCGCGACTCGCTGGGCGACGTGGAAGCCTATGCGGCGGGCGACTACGTGACCGACCTGCTGCGCGGCGTGCGGGACGACGCGGCGGTGGAACGGCTCAGCGCCGCCGTGGCGCGACTCACCGGCCTCGATCCCGCGCTGGTGCGCCGCTACCAGGGCCGGCTCGGCACCGACGTCTTCCTGCACGAGATCGCCCGCGCCCGCGCCGAAATCGGCAGCCCGTACGACGCGACGATCCTGACGCCGGACCCGACGCCGCTGCGGCTTACGAGCCGTGCGGCCGACCCGATGCTGGACGGTCTGCGGGCGCCGATCACGGCGGCGATGGTCTCGCTCTACCACCGGTTCGGCTGGCAACCGGACCGGGTCTACCACCTGGTCGGCGATGCCGCGTTCCGGTCCTGGAACTGGGGGCGCGGTACCACGGCGCCCGAGTCGATGGGCGCGCTGCAGACCGCGCTGGCGCTGGACCCGCGCTTGCGGGTGCTGGTGGCGCACGGGATGTTCGACCTGGTCACGCCGTATTTCGCGACCGAACTCCTGCTGCGGCAGGTGCCCGCATTCGCCGGACCGTCCCGCCTGCGCCTCGTCGTCTATCCGGGCGGGCACATGTTCTACTCCGACGATGCGTCGCGCGCGGCGCTGCACCGGGACGCGGCGGCACTGTATCCGCCGAACTGACCGCCGGGCTGCGTGCTTCGGTGCGCGGTTGATCCCGATCTGCGCCGATCCCTCTCGAGTTTCCTCGGACGGTTGAAGAAACCGTCGTCCTGCTATGCCGGTTTTGGCAGCGTGCGGGCACCGACGCTCCGCTCTGCAGAAGGATTTCCCGATGACCGAACACATGGTCGCCGTATTCGCGTCCGAGAGCGCCGCCGCCGCCGCGGAACGCGAGCTGGAGCAGGCCGGGGTGCCGCGGGCGGCGATCCGACGCTACGCCGAAGGGACGGCGTCGGCGCCCGACGCCTCCGCTCGTCCGGACTCGGTCGAAACCATCCAACGCCCGGCGGGCGGCTTCTGGTCCTGGCTATTGGGGTTGGGGGAAACCACGGAAGTCGTCCATCGGACCTACCCGGACGATGGCGGCGCCTACGATCGCAGCCTGGCCTCGGGGCATTACGTGCTGAGCGTCGCGGTGGCGGATGATTCGAAGATCCACGAGGCGGTGACGATCCTGGAACGGCATGAGCCGCTGGACATCGACGAGCACACCGAGGAGGAGGACACGCCGGAGGAGGCGGGCGCGCGCAGCAGCGTCGCGGTCTCCGGCACCGATTACTCGTCCGGCGCGACCGCGGCGCCGACGACCGGCGTTCCGCCGTCCGATGCCACGGCTCGCCAGCCCGGCACGACCGATGTGAACCGTTCGGCAGCCGCGCGTGAGGAGGTGATCCCGCTTGCGGAGGAGCAGCTGGAGGCCGGCACGCGGTCGGTCGATCGCGGGACCAACCGGGTCCGCCGCTACGTGGTCGAGCAGCCGGTGGATCGCGACGTCACGCTTGATGGCGAGCGGGTGACGGTCGAGCGCCGCCGCCCGACCTGAACGCGCACCGACGTTCCGGTGGATGCCCGGCGATCCACGCACCACGATCCTGCCACGACGGATCCGCGGGTCGAGGCCCGCGGACGACGATGGGGGCGGTGCTTCCGCTCGACGATGCCGGGGCGGGCCGCGGACGCCGGTGCCGGCAGAGCCTCCGGATGAGGGCTTGGGCGGGCGCTTCGCCATCCCGCGCCGCCGTTCCGCGCCCGTGCGAAACCCTGATGACACCCCAAACCCGCCGCAATCCGGTCACCACCGCCCCCCAGGTTTCAGGTCATCGAAAGCCGTCCTTTCCCTGGAGAGCGTGATGCGGACCTGGAAGACATTTCTGATCGCGGCGCCGATCGCGGCCGGTTTGCTCGCCGCTCCCGCGGCTCACGCGGACTGGCATGGCGGCCCCGGCTGGCGGGGCGGCCCGGGATGGCAAGGCGGCCATGGCTGGCAAGGCGGCCGGGGCTGGCAGGGCGGCCCTGGCTGGCGCGGCGGCAATGGCGGCTGGAACGGCGGCTACCGGCACAACGACAACGGTGGTGCAGCCGTCGCGGGGGCCATTATCGGCCTCGGCATCGGGGCGCTCGTCGGCACCGCGCTGGCCGCACCGCAGCCCGTCTACACGCCGCCCCCGGCCGTCGCCTACGCGCCGCCGCCGGTCTATGCGGCACCTCCCGCCTATGCGGCCCCGGCACCGGTCTACGCGACGCCCAGCTACCCCGCGCCGGTCTATGCCGCGCCGGCCTACCCCGTCGTCACCTACCCCGGCTACTGAGCCGGTAGCCGGCCGGGCCGGCGGCGTGCGATAGCGCGCCCATGGCCCTGCCGCCCCCGCCCGACTCCCACCTCGCCGACCGTGGCGCCGAACCCGCGCCGGAACGCATCGCCGCCGAACTGATCGCGGTGATCGTCGCGGTGACGGAAGGCGCACCCCGCGTGCTCACCCTGGCCGGGGCGGCGCTGCCATCCGGCCCGTTCGCCTCCGAACACCGGTCCCTCCAGGCCGCCCTGCGCGCCTGGGTCGAGCACCAGACCCATCACCCCCTCGGCTATGTCGAGCAGCTCTACACCTTCGCCGACCGCGACCGAGCGGCCGAGGCCGGGGAGCGGGTCGTCTCGGTCAGCTATCTGGGCCTCACGCGTGAGGCGCGCGCCGCGGCCCAGGCCGGCGTCTCCTGGCAGGACCTCTACCGCTACTTCCCGTGGGAAGATCGGCGCGACCCGCATGCCGCGTTGGCGCCGGTGCTCGCCCAGGGGCTGCGGAGCTGGGCGGGCGATGCCCCGGACGCGATGCTCCGCTGGGAACGCGGGACTCGCGTGGCGATCGCCTTCGGGCTCGACGGCCGGCCGTGGAACGAGGAACTGGCGCTGCAGCGCTACGAGACGTTGTGGGAGGCCGGGCTCGTGCCCGAAGCCGGCGGAACCGCGGCACCCGGCGAGCCGATGGTGCACGACCACCGCCGCATCCTGGCGACCGCGCTCGCGCGGCTGCGGGGCAAGATCAAATACCGCCCCGTCGTGTTCGAACTCATGCCCCCCGCCTTCACGCTGGGGCAGCTCCAGGCCGCAGTGGAGGCCCTGGCCGGCCGGCGGCTGCACAAGCAGAACTTCCGCCGCCTGGTGGAGCAGCAGGAACTCGTGGAGGAAACCGGCGGGGTCACGGCGGAAACCCGGGGCCGCCCGGCGCGGCTGTTCCGCTTCCGCCGCGAGGTCATGGCGGAGCGCGCGGTGTCCGGAAGCAAGCTCCCGCTGGTGCGCTGACACCGCCACCCGACGGCGTGCCGATCCTCGGGCAGCGTGCCGCGTCGGGTTCGCCTCTGCGCCCTCTTCAGGAATTCACGCTTCACCGGCCCTGGGGGAGCCGAGGAGTCGACACCGCTTGACAGGTTTATGCTCATGTGCAGCAATTCATCCTATCATGCTCCATATGAGCATAAAAGGAGGAGCCCATGCCGGCCACCGCCCTGCTCGAGCGCACCGCGCCACTCTATTCCCGCGTCCGATCCGTGATCCCGCCAATCGAGTGGCCCGTCTTCGCCGAGGACATCGACGCGATCCTCGCATTGAAGCGCCGGCGCAATGCCGTGATCCTGGCGCACAACTACCAGACGCCCGAGATCTTCCACTGCGTCGCGGACATCACCGGCGACAGCCTCGCCCTGGCGCGCGAGGCGATGACCGTGGATGCCGAGGTGATCGTGCTCGCCGGTGTCCACTTCATGGCCGAGACCGCGAAGCTGCTGAACCCCGGGAAGACGGTGCTGATCCCGGATGCGGCGGCGGGCTGCTCGCTCGCGGAATCGATCACCGCGGCCGACGTCCGGCTCATGCGGGCGCGCCATCCCGGCGTGCCGGTGGTCACCTACGTGAACTCCTCGGCCGAGGTGAAGGCGGAGTCGGATATCTGCTGCACCTCGGCCAATGCGAAGCGGGTGGTGGAAAGCCTCGGCGTCCCCGAGGTCATCATGCTGCCCGACGAATACCTGGCGCAGAACGTGGCGGCGCAGACCAAGGTGAAGATCATCGCCTGGGCCGGCCATTGCGAGGTGCATGAGCGCTTCACCCCGGCGGAGGTCCGCGCCTTGCGCACCGACCACCCGGGCGTGACGATCCTGGCCCATCCGGAATGCCCGCCCGAGGTGGTGGCGGAGGCCGACTTCACCGGCTCGACCGCGGACATGTCCGCCTATGTCGGGCGGGAGAAGCCCGCGCGCGTCGTGCTGCTGACCGAGTGCAGCATGGCCGACAACGTCTCGGTCGGGCACCCGGACGTCGATTTCGTCCGCCCCTGCAACCTGTGCCCGCACATGAAGCGCATCACGTTGCCGAAGATCCGCCATGCGCTCGAGACGATGACGCAGGTGGTCACGATCGATCCGGCGCTCGCCAGCCGCGCTCGCGCGGCGGTGGAGCGGATGCTGGCCGTCTGAGACGTGCCGCATCATCCCACCCCTCTCCCGCAAGGGGAGAGGGGGACCCTCTGCATCGTTCCTCATTCGAGGATGTCGAAATGACCGTCCCTCCCCTGCCCGCCCTCATGATCGAGCCCGCCGTGCGCGCCGCCCTGCTCGAGGATCTGGGCCGCGCCGGCGACCTGACCACGGATGCGATCGTGCCGGCCGATGCCGTCGCTCGGACCGCGCTGGTGGCGCGGCAGGACGGCGTGGTCGCGGGGCTCGACTTCGCGGCCATCGCCTTCCGGCTGATCGACCCCGGCATCCGGCTGGAGGTCGCGCGGCCCGATGGCACCCGGCTTCGCCCCGGCGACCTGATCGCGACGGTGGAAGGCCCGGCGCGCGGCATCCTCACCGCCGAACGGGTGGCGCTCAACTTCCTGAGCCATCTTTCGGGCGTGGCGTCCGCGACGCGGGGGATCGCGGATGCGATCGCCGGCACCCGCGCGCAAGTGTGCTGCACGCGCAAGACGATGCCGGGCCTGCGGGCGGCGCAGAAATACGCCGTCCGGGTGGGCGGCGGATCGAACCACCGGTTCGGGCTGGATGACGCGGTGCTCATTAAGGACAACCACGTTGCCATCGCCGGCGGGGTCCGGAAGGCGTTGGCCCGCGCCCGCGCCGGCGTCGGGCATCTGGTGAAGATCGAGCTCGAGGTCGACACGCTGGCGCAGCTCGAGGAGGCGCTGGCCGTCGGCGTCGACGCGGTCCTGCTCGACAACATGGGGCCGGAGACGCTGCGGGACGCGGTGGGCATGGTGGCCGGCCGCGCGGTGACCGAGGCCTCGGGCCGCATCCGCCCCGATACCGCCCCCGCGATCGCCGCCGCGGGCGTGGACCTCATGTCGGTGGGCTGGCTGACCCACAGCGCGCAGGTGCTGGATATCGGGCTCGACTGGGTGGGCTGAGTCCGGACACGGACCGGCTTTTCGGGCCGGCGCGGCGGGTCTACGAAGGCGGACCGCACCCGAGGAGCGTCCGCCATGGCCCGCGAATACCGCATCGCCTCCATCCCCGCCGACGGGATCGGCCCCGAGGTCATCAGCGCCGGGCTGGAGGTGCTGGATGCGGTCGCCTCCCGCGACGGCGGTTTCACGCTGAAGGTCGACCACTACGACTGGGGGTCGGAGCGCTACCGCAAGCACGGCGCCTACATGCCGGCCGATGCGCTCGCCTGGCTGCGCACCGCGGACGCGATCTATTTCGGCGCGGTGGGCGACCCGGACGTACCCGACCACGTCTCGCTCTGGGGCTTGCGGCTGCCCATCTGCCAGGGCTTCGACCAGTACGCGAATGTCCGTCCCACCCGCATCCTGCCCGGCGTGACCTCGCCGCTGCGCGACGTCGGCGTGGGGGACCTCGACTGGGTGATCGTGCGGGAGAATTCCGAGGGCGAATACGCGGGCCATGGCGGCCGCGCGCATCGCGGCCTGCCCGAGGAAGTTGCGACGGAAACCGCCATCTTCACCCGCCGCGGCGTCGAGCGGATCATGCGCTTCGCCTTCGACATCGCCCGCTCCCGGCCGCGCAAGAAGCTCACCGTGGTGACGAAGTCCAACGCGCAGCGCCACGGCATGGTGTTCTGGGACGAGATCGCGGCCCTGGTGTCCCACGACTACCCGGACGTGACCTGGGACAAGGAGCTGGTGGATGCGATGACCATGCGCATGGTCCGCGCGCCGCAGACCATCGACACGGTGGTGGCGACCAACCTGCATGCCGACATCCTCTCCGACCTCGCCGCGGCCCTGGCCGGCTCGCTGGGCATCGCGCCCACCGGGAACGTCGATCCCGAGCGGCGGAATCCGAGCATGTTCGAGCCGATCCATGGGAGCGCGTTCGATATCACGGGAAAGGGCATCGCCAACCCCGTGGCGAGCTTCTGGACGGCCGCGATGATGCTTGAGCACCTGGGCGAGAAGCCGGCCGCCGACCTGCTGATGCGGGCGGTCGAACAGGTCTGCGCGGCCGGGATCCTGGCACCGGATCTCGGCGGCACGGCGACGACGCAGGAGATCACCCGCGCGGTCGTCGATGCGGTGCGTGGAACGAACCGATAAGCGCACAGATGCGTCACAGATATGATCGGCGTCACGCCGGCGAGTGACGATCGCTTGCCCTAACTTTCTGTAAGTTGGCAGCCGGATCGCCGTGACTACTGTCCCCCGGTGCGGGAGCCACCGTGGAGGACGACGCCGCATGAGACGCAGGGCAGAGACGGTCCCGGCGACGACCGATGCCCCAATCAGCGAGGTGCGGGCGATCGACTACCGCTACCGGCCCTTCGGGGCGTTCCGCCTGCTGCTCGCGGCGATGGTCATGCTGCAGCATTTCTGCGCCGATCTGGCGCCGGAGCCGCTGATGCGCCTGGTCGGTCCGTACGGGATCGGCGACATGGCGGTGCTGATCTTCTTCGCGTTGTCGGGCTTCGTCATCACCGAGGCGGTCGACTGCGCCTATCGGCGTCGCGCCGGCGCGTTCATGACCAACCGAGTGCTGCGGATCGTGCCGCATTTCCTCGTCGCCGTGGCGGTCTCGATCCTGGCGCACGGGCTGTTCGTCGCGCTGGATGGCGTGCGGCTCTGGCGCTCCCAGCCCGGCATCCCCGAGGGGGCGTTCGCGGCATTCAACGTGGCGATGAACCTCGTGGGCATCGTGCCGCTGGTCGACCGGTGGATCCACTACAACTTCCTCGACATCACCTGGGCGGTGCGGGTCGAGATGGCCTTCTACCTGGCCGTCGCGCTCGCCATCGCGACCGGCACGCGCCTGCCGAAAGCGCGCGGCTTCGCCCGCGTCGGCAGCATCCTCATGATCCTCCTGATCCCGCTTTTCGCGCGGGCGCTCGAGGGTCACGGCCCGGGCATGTTCGCCTACCTGCCCTACTTCGCCTTCGGCGCCGGGCTCTATTTCGCGACCCGCGGGGCGCGACTGGGCTGGGTGACGGCCTCGGTTTCCTTGCTCGGGATGGGCCTGCAGCTCGTCTCGCGTCCCCCCGGCGTGGGGGCGGTACCCCCGTCGCTACCGGGACAGCTCGCGATCTTCGCCGTGCTGCTGGCGGCGATGTCCGTGCTCGCGTTCATGGAGATCAGGCGCGGCCGGCGGATCGACCGGTTCCTGGGCACGATCACCTACCCGCTCTACCTCTACCACGAGGCCGTGTTCATCGTGGCCGCCACCCTAACGGTCGGCTACAGCTACGTCACGTTCACGGCGGCGATCGTCGCGAGCCTTGCCGTCGCGGTGGTCGCCGCGCTGACCCTCGACCCGTTCGTCGACCGATACCGGGATCGCATTCGTGGCGGCAGGCTCGGCGGCGTCGCGACGCGCCCGGAGGTTGCGGCGGCCACGCCGGGCCCCGCCGCGGCGGCCGGTCTCAGCCGAGGCTCCTGAGCCCCGCTCGGTAGCGTTTCGCGAGGTCGCGGTACACCACCGCGTTGCGGTCGAACTTGGCGCGCTCCTCGGGCGACATGACGCGCAGCAGCTTGGCGGGAGCACCGGCCCACAGCTCCATGGGCCCGATCCGCTTGCCGGGCGTCAGCAGGCCGCCCGCGGCGAGCATGCCGCCTTCCTCGATCACCGCGCCGTCCAGGACCGTCGCGCTGATGCCGACGAAGGCACGGTTCTTCAGGGTGCAGGCGTGGATGACCGCGTTGTGGCCGACCGTGACGTCGTCGCCGATATAGGTCGCGAACCCGCCGCTATCGACGTGGATGACCGTGCCGTCCTGGATGTTCGTCCGCGCCCCGATGCGGATGATGTTCATGTCGCCACGCACCAGGCAATGAAACCAGATGCCGGTCTCGGGGCCGATTTCCACGTCACCGATCACCGCGGCCGAAGGCGCCACGAACGCGTCGGGCGCCACCTTGGGGGTGACGCCGTCCAGCGAGAAGATCGGGCCGGTGCCGGTGACCGGCACCGCGCTTGCGAAGGACGCCTCAGGCATCCACCGTCTCCCGCGCCGTGGCGCCGGCATGCAGGCCCAGCATGAGTCGGATGTTCTGGACGGCGGCGCCGGACGCGCCCTTGCCGAGGTTGTCGAGCCGCGCGACCAGCACCGCCTGGCGATGCGTCTCGTTGGCGTAGACGGTGAGTTCCAGCCGGTCCGTGTCGTTCAGCGCCTCGATCTGGAGCTTCCCGTTGGCCGCGGGCGGGACGACCCGCACCAGATCGCAGCCGGCATAGCGGTCGGCCAGCACGGCCTGGAGGTCGCCACCGGAGGGCTTGCCCGCCAGTGCGTCGAGATGCAGCGGGATCGAGACCAGCATGCCCTGGCGGCAATGCGCGACCGAGGGAACGAAGAGCGGCCGACGCGTGAGCCCGCCGAAGAGCTGGGTCTCGGCGACGTGCTTGTGCTCGAGCTTCAGGCCGTAGAGTTCGAAGGCGGGACCGCCCGAGGTCTCGTGCGCCTCGATCATCGCCTTGCCGCCGCCCGAGTAGCCGGAGGCGGCGTTGATGGTGATCGGGTAATCGGACGGAACGAGGCCCGCGTCGATCAGCGGCCGGATCAGTCCGATCGCGCCGGTCGGATAGCAGCCGGGATTGGCGACCTGACGCGCCTGGGCGATGCGGTCTGCCTGGCCGGGCAGGAACTCGGCGAACCCATAGGTCCAATCGGGGTTCACCCGATGGGCGGTGGAGGCGTCCAGCACCTTGGGCGCGGCGCTGCCGAGGCTGGCGGCGAGCGCCGCCGATTCTTTCGCCGCGTCGTCGGGCAGGCAGAGCACGACCAGGTCGACCTCTTCCATCAGCGCCTTCCGCGCCTCCGGATCGCGGCGGCGCTCAGGGGCGATGCTCTTCACCGTGACGTCGGGAGTGGCGGCCAGGCGCTCACGGATGCCGAGGCCCGTGGTGCCGGATTCGCCGTCGATGAAGACCGTTGCCGTCATGTGCCTGCTCCTGGAGGAACGTCGGATGGCTGGAAGTCGGTTGGGAAGGCGTGCGGAGGATGGTCCGGGCAGATGCCCCGGAACGCAAGAGGCTGCCACGCATGGGGGGCACGCGATCGTCTGGCGGCGGGGATACGGATGTGGACGCCGAGCCGGGAACGCAAAAGGGGCGGTCCCGTCCGGGACCGCCCCCCTGAGCCGTGGGACGTGGCGACCCGTCAGCGCTTGCTGAACTGGAAGCTGCGTCGGGCCTTCATGCGGCCGTACTTCTTACGCTCGACCACGCGCGGGTCGCGGGTGAGGAAGCCGGCGGCCTTGAGGATGCTGCGCAGGTCGGGCTCGTAATTGACCAGCGCGCGGCTGATGCCGTGGCGCACGGCGCCGGCCTGGCCGGAGAGGCCGCCGCCCACGACCGTGCAGTACACGTCGAACTGGTTGTAGCGGTCGGCCACCAGGAAGGGCTGGGTGATCAGCATGCGCAGCACGGGACGGGCGAAATAGGTGCCCACCTTCTTGCCGTTCACCTCGATCTCGCCCTTGCCGGGCTTCAGCCACACGCGCGCGACGGATTCCTTCCGCCGGCCGGTGCCGTAGGAGCGGCCCTGCTCGTCGCGCTTCGGCTCCTGCTTCGGGCGATCGCCCAGCAGCGACGGGGGTGCGTCTTCACCGGGTTCGGTGCCGGCGACCTGCCGCGCGGCGAGCGCGTCACGCAGGTCGGCGAGGGTGCCGGTCTTCACATCGGACATCGGGATCAGCCCCTCTTGTTCTTCGGATTGAGCGCCGCCACGTCGAGCGGCTTGGGCTGCTGGCCCTCATGCGGGTGGCTCGCACCGGCATAGACGTGCAGGTGCTTCATCTGCCGCCGCTGCAGCGGACCGCGGGTGATCATCCGCTCCACCGCCTTCTCCACGACGCTCCCCGGGTGCTTGCCCTCGAGCCGCTGGCGGATCGAACGGCCCTTGATCCCGCCCGGATAGCCGGTGTGGTAGTAGAAGACCGACTGGTCCGCCTTGTTGCCGGTGATCCGCACCTTCTCGGCGTTGATCACGACGACATTGTCACCGCAATCGACATGCGGCGTGAACTGCGGCTTGTGCTTGCCGCGCAGCCGGTTGGCGATGATGGACGCGAGCCGGCCGAGAACGACGCCCTCGGCGTCGATCAGCACCCAGTCCTTCTTCACCTCCGACGGCTTGATCGAGATGGTGGTCTTCAACATGGTCCGAACGGTGTCCGTTGGTTTGGAGCGGCGGCTTATCGTCGGAAAGCCGCGGGCGGTCAAGGGGTTTGCCGCTGTGGTATCTCCATACCACCTTGCGCCAGGGCGCCTCGCATCCTCCACGCGCCCCCGCGGCACACGCCTGCCATGCCAGCCTCGCCCCGCCGATCCGACGCACCAGTTCGGAAACCTACCGGCGAGTTGACCCACGCCGCCCGCCGACGGTATTCGTCATCCAGGCGCCTCGCCGCGCGACGAGAACCATCACGGGAGCTTCCATGTCCGAGAATACCGCCCGCCCGCCTGTCCCCGCCGAGGTCGACGCCGTCATCGTCGGCGCCGGGTTCGGCGGGATGTACATGCTGCACCGGCTGCGCGGCCTCGGCCTGTCCGCGGTGGTGTTCGACACCGCAACCGACGTGGGCGGCACCTGGTACTGGAACCGCTATCCCGGCGCCCGCTGCGACGTGGAGAGCATGCAGTACTCCTACAGCTTCTCCCCCGAGATCCAGCAGGAATGGCGCTGGCCGGAAACGTTCTCCGCCCAGCCCGACATCCTGCGCTACGCGGGTTTCGTGGCCGACAAGCTCGACCTCCGGCGCGACATGTGGTTCGAGACGAAGGTGACCGGCGCCGAGTTCGACCCGGCCACCCATCGCTGGACGGTCCGCACCGACAAGGGCGACGTCGTCTCGGCGCGGTACTGCATCATGGCGACCGGCTGCCTCTCGGCCGCGCGCCTGCCCGACTTGCGCGGCATCGACGACTTCCAGGGCGCCACCTACCACACCGGCTGGTGGCCGCATGAAGGCGTGGACTTCACCGGCAAGCGGGTCGCGGTGATCGGCACCGGCTCCTCGGCGATCCAGGCGATCCCGGTGATCGCGGAACAGGCCGCAGAGGTCACGGTGTTCCAGCGCACGCCCAATTTCTCCATCCCATCCCGCAACGTGCCGATGACGGACGCGTATGAGCAGTCCTGGAAGTCGGTGTATCCGGAGCGCCGCGCGGCGGCGCGCATCACGCGCAACGGCATCCTCGCCGACCCGAACGACTTCTCGGCCCTCTCCATCTCCGAGGAAGAGCGGCAGCGCATCTACGAGGATCGCTGGCGGCGCGGCGGCACCACCTTCATGGCGGCGTTCAACGACCTGATCGTCGACAAGGCCGCCAACGACACCGCCGCCGAGTTCGTGCGCAGCAAGATCCGCGCGATGGTGAAGGACCCGCGCACCGCGGAGCTGCTGGCCCCCACCAGCCACCCGATCGGCACGAAGCGCATCTGCGTCGACACCAACTATTTCGAAACCTACAACCGCCCGAACGTCTCGCTGGTGGACATCCGTCCGGCGGGCATCGAGCGGATCACGCCCAAGGGCGTGCTGGCCGGCGGCGTCGAATACGAGGTCGACGTCATCGTCTTCGCGACGGGCTTCGATGCGATGACCGGCGCGCTGACCCGCATCGACATCAGGGGTCGCGACGGGGCCACGCTCGCCGACAAGTGGGAGGCCGGGCCGCGCACCTATCTCGGCGTGATGAGCGCCGGGTTCCCGAACCTGTTCATGATCACCGGCCCCGGCAGCCCGTCGGTGCTGTCGAACATGATGGTCTCGATCGAGCAGCACGTGGACTGGGTCACCGATTGTCTCGCCGCACTCGGCCAGCGGCAGCTCGACTGCATCGAGGCGACGCAGGAGGCGGAGGATGCCTGGGTCGCGCACGTGAACGAGGTCGCGGACAAGACGCTCTACCCGCAGGCGGCGTCCTGGTACATGGGCGCGAACGTGCCGGGCAAGCCGCGCGTGTTCATGCCGTATATCGGCGGCGTCGGCGCCTACCGCGCTATTTGCGACGAGATTGCCGCGGACGGGTATCGCGGCTTCCGCCTCACCGCCCCTTCGCAGGCGGCGGTCGCGGCGGAGTAGGACGCGGGGCGCGCGGGCGGGGGCGTCCCCCTGCCTGCGCCCGCCCGCGCCGGAATCACGTTCCGAACACCGATCGCAACGTCGGCTTGTGGACCTTGCCCGTCGCGTTGCGCGGCAGCGCATCGGTGAACACGACCGAATGGGGCAGCTTGAAGCGCGCGAGCGCCCCAGCGCAGTGCCCGATCACCGCATCCTCGGTCAGGACGTGCCCCTCCCGCACGACGACCACCGCGCGGCCGACCTCGCCCCAGCGGGCGTCTGGGACGCCGATCACCGCGGCCTCCGCCACGCCTTCGAGCTGATAGAGCGCGTTCTCCACCTCGGCCGGATACACGTTCTCCCCGCCGGAGATGTACATGTCCTTCCAGCGGTCGACGATCGTGTAGAACCCCTCCCCGTCGACCGCCGCCGCATCTCCGGTGCGGAGCCACCCGTCGGCGATTGCCGCGCGAGTCGCAGCCTCCTGCCGCCAGTAGCCCGGCGTGATCGCGGGCCCGCGCACCCACAGCTCCCCCACCTCGCCGGGTGCCGCGGGCGCGCCGTCCGCGCCGACCAGGCGCACCTCGACGGCCAGGACCGGCTTGCCCGCCGATCCCGCCTTGCGTTCGGCATCCGCGGCATCGAGCATCAACACCAACGGCCCGGTCTCGGTCATCCCGTAGGCCTGCTGCAGGACGAGCCCGCGCGCCGCCCATCCCGCCAGGATCGCATCCGGCGTCGGCGCGCCACCCACCCCGGCATAGGCGAGCCGCGTGACATCGGTCTCCGCGAAAAGCTTGTGCTGCATCATGAACTGGAAGTTCGCCGGAACGCCGAACAGATGCGTCACCGCGGTGGCGGGATCGGCGATCAGGCGCAGCGCCTCCCCGGCGTCGAACGCGCGCATCACCACGACCGAGCCGCCGACATGGAAACAGGGCCAGGCGAACACGTTCAGCCCGCCCGTATGGAACAGCGGCAGCACCGTCAGGAACACCGTCTCCGGCCCGATCCGCGCGAGCGGCCCGCCGTTCACCGCGTTCCAGAGATTCATCCCATGCGTGACGATGGCGCCCTTCGGCCGGCCGGTCGTTCCGGAGGTGTAGAGAATGGTCGAGATGTCGTCGAGCGCGGCCGGCACCGTCTCGCGCAGCCGCTCCGCCGCCGCGATCGCGCGCTCATACGGGCTGTCCACGCCGCCCCGCATCAGGCCGTGCGTGATCTGCCCGGCTTCGGCGAGCGCGTGCGCGCGTTCCGCGAACTCCGCGTCGTAGACGAGCACCCGCGGCGCGCAATCGCCCAGGATCGCCGCAAGCTCCGGCGTGGCGAGCCGCCAGTTCAGCGGCACGAAGATCGCCCCGATCCGCGCGCAGGCGAACAGCACCTCGAACGTGTCGGTGCCGTTCGGCGCGAGCACCGCAACCCGCTCGCCCGGCGTGACGCCGCGCCCCAGGAGCACGGTCGCGAGCCGCGCGATGCGGCCGTCGAGGGTTCGGTAGGAGAGCCGCCGGCCCTCCGCCAGGTCGACGGCGGCGAGCTTCTCCGGCTGGCGCATCGCATGATGCGCGACCGGATCGTAGTAGCTGGTTGCCATGACGCCCCCCTCAGGTCGGGATGCGCACGGGCAGCGCGTTGATCGTCCGCAGCAGGTTGGAATAGCCGCGCTCGGGCGGCCCCATCACCTCGATGCGCGGGAAGCGCTTCAGCGCCTCCTCCCACAGGATCGTCAGCTGCATCTCGGCCAGGCGGTTTCCGACGCAACGATGAATGCCGAAGCCGAAGGACAGATGCTGGCGGGGCCGCGCGCGGTCGATGACGAACTCGTCCGGCCGGTCGATCGCCTCCTCGTCGCGGTTGCCGGAGATGTACCACATGGCGACCTTCTCCCCGCGGCGGATGTGCTTGCCACCCAGTTCCGTATCGGCAAGGGCGGTGCGGCGCATGTGGATCACCGGGGTCTGCCAGCGGATCACCTCCGGCACCAGGCTCGTCACCAGGCCGGGATCGGCCAGCAGCTTCGTGTATTCGTCGGGGAAGGCATTCAACGCCAGCACGCTGCCCGAGATCGAGTTCCGCGTCGTGTCGTTGCCCCCCACGATCAGCAGCAGCAGCGTGCCGAGGAACTCGTGCGGCCGCGACGGCAGATGGCGCGTCGCCGGCCCGTGCGCCAGCATGGAGATCAGGTCGGGCTGCGGCGGCTTCTGCGCGCGTTCGTTCCAGAGTTCGGTGAACCGCGCGACCGCCCCGTCCAGCACCGCGTCGCGTTTGGCCTCGCTGTCGATCTCGGTCCCGGCGCGCGTGTTCACGGTGGCGACGTTCGACCAGTAGGTCAGCTGCCGCCGCTCCTCCCACGGGAAGTCGAACAGCGTGGCCAGCATCTGCGTCGTGAGTTCGACCGCGACGCGGTCCACCCAGTCGAACACCTCGCCGCGTGGCAGCCCGTCGAGAATGCGGCCCGCGCGCTCGCGGATCGTGCCGGAGAGCCGCGCCAGATTGCCCGGTGCGACGATCGGCGAAACCGTCTTGCGCTGCTCGTCATGCTTCGGCGGATCCATCGAGATGAAACTCGGACGCCGCGAGTCCATCGGGACATCGCGCAGCACGATGCCGCCCATCATGGCGTCGGAGGAGAACACCTGGTGGTTGGTGTCCACCGCCATGATGTCGCGGTAGCGCGTGACCGACCAATACGTGCCGTACATCGCCGACTCGCACCAATGCACCGGATCCTCGCGCCGCAGCCGCGCGAAATACGGCCGCCACGTGTCCTGCTGGTAGAGCGCGGGATGGCTGACGTCGATCGCATCGAGCGGCACGGCATCGGCGTCCGCCGCCGGCGCGGCAAAGACCGGAGCGTTCATGGCGCATCTCTCCCTACGAGCGCCTGCGCGCGATCGCGAAAGAGGGCTGCGACCGTGTCGCGGCGTCTTGTCGACGAGCCTACGGAGCGAGGAGAGCACGGGCAAGCACCGGCTTCTGGGAGGAGTCTGCGGGGGTGGATCGTGCGCTACCCCCGGCTGATTCGTTCAGCGCGGTCGAGCTTTGATTCACACGGAGGTCGAAGGAGGATCACGGAGGGCACGGAGGGGACCGGACCACGGCACCGATCCTGCGCTCGACGCAGAGGTCCCTCACGGTCTGGGTCGAGGCGAACTGGCAGAAGGTGCGGTTCGTCGGACTCGAGCGCTGCGCGCACCCGGACCGCGTATCCAGTGCCTCCGCCGCGGTAGCCGGGGATCGCTCAGGACCGGGAATCGCTCGGGCCGGGGTCAGCCGCTCGAGCGCTGCTGTCGACCGGCGCCTCCGGCCGAGATCGACTCCCCCGCCGGTGCGTGCCGGAGTCGCCGCCTCCGTGTCCTCCGTGATCCTCGCCTTCAAACTCTGTGTGAATCAAAGCGCCTGCGCGAGGGCACGAGCAGAGCCGCCAGAACGCACCCACGGAACCGCCACGCGCCGAGACACGGAAAAAGCCTCCCGCCCTCCCCGCGCCCTCGTCAGCTCCCCTCGGCAAGGGTGGCGAGCTCCGCGCGGAGGGCCGGAATCCCCTCCCCCGTCTCGCTGCTGGTCGCGAGCACCAGCGGGAAGGCCGCGGCGTGCGCGCGGGCCAGCCGCTCCACTTCCGCCTGCTTGCGCGCCTGCGCCGGGGGCTTCAGCCCGTCCGTCTTGGTCAGCACGATCTGGAACGTCACCGCCGCGCGGTCGAGCAGCTCCATCACCTGCTCGTCCGCCTCCTTCACCTCGATCCGCGCATCCAGCAGCAGCACGACCCGCCGCAGGCTCGGCCGCCCGCGCAGGTACTCGAACATCAGCCCCTGCCAGTCGGCCTTGATGTCCTTCGAGGCCCGTGCGTAGCCGTAGCCCGGCATGTCGACCAGCGTGAGCCGCCCGCCCAGGTCGAAGAAGTTGAGCTGCCGCGTCCGGCCCGGCTCCGACGACGCACGGGCCAGCGTCTTGCGCCCCGTCAGCGCGTTCAGCAGCGACGACTTGCCGACGTTGGAGCGACCCGCGAAGGCGATCTCCGGCCCGGCGACCGCCGGCAACTGGTCCAGCCGCTGCGCCGCGTAGAAGAAGCGGCACTCCGCGGCGAACAGCTTCCGCCCGGCCTCGAGCGCGGCCTCGACCGCCTCGGGGTCGGGCGCAACCGGCTCGAACCGCGGGGCCTCCGCCATCAGCTCCGCGCCAGGCTCGGCCGGTCGAGCCGCGTGCGCCGCTGGATCAGCCATTGCTGCGCGATCGACAGAGTGTTGTTCCAGCTCCAGTAGATCACCAGGCCCGCCGGGAAGTTCGCCAGCATGAAGGTGAAGATCACCGGCATGAACTGGAACAGCCGCGCCTGCACCGGATCCGGCGGCGGGGGGTTCAGCTTCTGCTGCAGGAACATCGTGATGCCCATGATCAGCGGCCATGCGCCCAGGTGCAGGAACGGGACGTAGAGCGCCGGATTGAACGGGATCAGCCCGAACAGGTTGAACACGTTCGTCGGGTCGACCTGCGACAGGTCGTGGATCCAGCCGAAGAACGGCGCCTGGCGCATCTCGATCGTGACGAAGATCACCTTGTAGAGCGAGAAGAACACCGGGATCTGCACGATCATCGGCAGGCAGCCCGAGGCCGGGTTCACCTTCTCCGTCCGGTAGAGCTGCATCATCTCCTGCTGCATGCGCTGCGGCTCGTCCTTGAACCGCTCCCGCAGCGCCGTCATCTTCGGCGCCAGCAGCTTCATCTTGCTCATGGAGCGGTAGGAGTAGTTCGCCAGCGGGAAGAACAGCGCCTTCACGAACACGGTGAAGACCATGATCGCCAGGCCGAAATTCCCCAGCAGCCCGTTCAGCCAGTCCAAGGCGAAGAAGATCGGCTTGGTCAGGAAATAGAACCAGCCGAAATCCACCGCCTTGTCGAAGTTCGGGATGTGCAGCTCGCTCTGGTAGTGATCCAGCAGGTGCACGAGCTTCGCGCCCGCGAACAGGTGGGTCCCCATGCTCGCCTGCGCACCCGGCGCGACCGTCTGCGGATCCACCGTCACGTAGTCGACCTGGTAGTGGTCGCCGTTGTCGTCGAGGTGGCGGAACGCGACCTTGGAGGGAACGGACTGGTCCGGCACCAGGGCGGTCAGCCAGTACTTGTCGGTGATCCCCGCCCAGCCGCCGGTGGACGTGGCGGTGTAGGCGACGCCGCCCTTCTTCTCACCTTCGCTCTTGGCGTGGTCGTAGGTCGTCTCCTGCAGCGTGCCGTCGACCACGCCCAGCAGGCCCTCGAACAGGATGTAATACCCGGCGACCTGCGGCTTGTAATCGCGGCGAATGCGCGACCAGGGGAACAGCTTCACCGGCTGGCCGGCAGCGTTCACCACCTCCTGCCTGACCGCGAACATGTACTCGTCGTCGACCGACAGCTCGAGCTTGAACGTGAGCCCGGCCCCGTTCTCCCAGGACAGCGTGACGGGATGCCCGGCGGACAACGTCTGGCCGGAGGCGGTCCAGACGCTGTCGTTGTCCGGCACCTTCACCGTCTCGCCGGGGGCGGCGGACCAGCCGTACTGCACGTAATAGGGATGCGGGTCGGAGCGCGGCTCGAGCAGGCGCACGTCCGGGGAATCCGGCGCGAGCGTCTCCTTGTAGTCCTTCAGCACCAGGTCATCGATGCGCGCGCCCAGCAGGCTGACCGATCCCTCGACGCGGCGGCCGGCGATCTGGACGCGGGGCACGTTCTTCGGCACGGCCACCGCCGCCGGCGCGGCACCGGCCCCCGGCGACCCTTCAGGCGGGGTGGCGGGGGTCTTGGACGGCAGCGTGGTCTGCGCCGTCTGCGACGTCTGTGCCGGTGGCTTCGGCAAATGCGGCGCTATCAGCCACTGGAAGCCGAGGAGGATGGCGAGCGAGACCGCGATCGCCAGGAAAAGCCGCTTCTGATCCATCACCGTCCCTTTGGACTCGTCCCAGCGTCACGCGGACCGTCATCCAGGTCCGGCCGGTTCGGCCGCCGCCCATGCGTGCAGGGCGGGACCGGATCGACCCCGCCCGGGTGCCAGGGGTTGCAGCGCAGGATGCGCCGCGCCGCAAGCCCGCTTCCGCGCAGGGCGCCATGCATGCGCACCGCCTCGATCGCGTATTCGCTGCAACTCGGCCAGAATCGGCAGTTCGCGCCGATCAGGGGCCGCAGCGTCCATTGATAGGTCCGCACCAGCCCGACCACGCCGGTCGCGGCAACCGCCGCGGCCACGCCCGAAACCCCGGGCTTCATGACACCCCTGCCTTCTCCAGCGCGCGGGCAAGGTCGCGCTGCAAGGCGTCGAATGGGCGTCCCCGGGTCGAATCGCGCCCGATCAGCACGAGGTCGGCCCCGGTCACCCCATGGTCGCGCAGCCAGAGACGAGCGGCTTCCTTGAGCCGGCGCCGGGTCCGGTTGCGAATGACGGCGTTGCCGACCTTCTTCGTCACGGTGAAGCCGATCCGAGCGGGCCCTGGGTCGCTGCGCTTCAGCGCCTGGAGTACGAGACCGTTCATCGGCACCTTGCGGCCCTTGCTCGCCACCAGCAGGAACTGTGCCCGCTTCTTGAGGCGTGTCGGCACGCAAGCCGCCCCCTCACATGACGGCAGCTCCGGGGAGACCGCATGGTCGAGGGTGGACGCATCGGAATGCGGGCGGCGGACCGCCGGCGAAGACGAGTCTCCGCCCGACATCACAGCCCCATCGGGCGACGCCGGAGGCGGGACGGACGCCCTCTCCTCGGACGACATCGGCCGAACGCGGACCGCCGGCGCGGCGGTCAGGCGGACAGGCGCTTGCGGCCCTTGGCGCGGCGGTTGGCCAGCACCTTGCGGCCGCCGACGGTCGCCATCCGCGCGCGGAACCCGTGCCGGCGCTTGCGGACCAGCTTCGACGGTTGGTAGGTGCGCTTCACGAAACTTCTCCATCATCCACGCGGGAACGGGCCCACCCCGGCAAGGGGCGGCCCGTCGCAGGGGGCGGCTTATAGGGGCACGCCCCAGGCCCGTCAACGCGCGATCCCCTCCGGACGACCCGCCAGCCGCGCCACCGGACGCGGACGGGTGCCCGGACTTGCGCCCCGGAGCGTGATCCCATAGCGACCGTTCGGCAATCGGACGGAGGGCGCCATGACCGGTTCGGCGAGTTGGGACCCAACGCAATACCTTCGCTTCTCCAACGAGCGGCTCCGTCCCGCGCTCGACCTGCTGGCCCAAGTGCCGCTCGAAGCCCCTTCCCGCGTGGTCGATCTGGGCTGCGGGCCGGGCAACGTCACCGCGCTGCTGCGGCGCCGCTTCCCTCAGGCCGAGATCCTGGGCGTCGACACCTCCCCGGACATGCTCGACAAGGCCCGTTCGGCCGCCCCCGATTGCCGCTTCGCGCTAGGCGATTTCGCGAGCTGGACCCCCGAGGCGCCGGTGGACCTGATCTACTCGAACGCCGCGCTGCATTGGGTGGGCGAGCACGAGTCGCTGTTCCCCCGGCTTCTCTCGCATCTCACCGAGGGTGGGGTGCTGGCCGTACAGATGCCGGCGATGCACGACGCCCCGCTGCGGCGCCTGCAGCTCACGGTCGCGGCCGACGGGCCCTGGGCGGCACGCCTCGCGAGGCAGGTCTCGGCGCGCGAAATCCTGCCGGTCGGGGCCTATTACGACCTGTTGCGCCCGCTGGCATCCCGGCTCGAGCTCTGGGAGACCACTTACCTGCACGTGCTGCAGGGGGAGGATGCGGTGGTCGCCTGGGCTGCCGGCAGCAGTCTCCGCCCGTTCCTCGACCGGCTGGACGGTCCGCTGCAGGACGCGTTCCGCGCAGCCTATGCGGCGGCGCTGCGGCCCCACTACCCGCGCCGCCTGGACGGTGCGACCCTGTTGCCGTTCCGGCGCCTGTTCCTGCTCGCGACACGGTAGGGGGCTGCTGCCCGATCGGGCTGGAGGACGCGCCGGCGCGGGAGCTGCGGTTCGCGCAGCCCGGCGCCCTCACGCATCACGCTTCACATATCACGGAGCCGTGAGCCTCTATGTGCCGCGCTTGATACGATTCCCGTACTATGGTGGCATCGCAAGTAATTCGTGATCGTCCCGCCCCGAATTCTTGTGGCAGTCTCTGCGCCGGCTCCTTAATTTGTGATCGACGTTCGCACGCATTCTTAGTTCTCATTTTCACGAGAGTTGGAATTGGCCAACGGCCCAGCGCACACGACGGAGGCTTCGCCCAGCTCGACCCCCCGTCGTTCGGGGCTCGGCGCGCGGGTCGCCACCCATCTGCTCTGGCTGGTGATCGCCATCGCCGTCCCGCTGGTCGTCCTCTCCACCCTGGCGATCCTTCGCGTCCATGACAGTCAGCGCGCCACCCAGGAAGCCGCGCTGCTCGCCGAAGCCGGCAACATCGCCCAGCTCGTGGATCGCGAGTTCGATCGCATCGAAACGGGACTTCAGGTCCTCGCCCGGACGGCGCCCCTGTCGAGCGGCGACTCCGTGGCGATCACCGCCGCCCTGCGGAATGGCGCCGCGCCGCTCGACGGCGCCCAACTCGCGCTGGTCGAGGGATCCGGCCGCCGCATCATCGCAAGCAGCCTGCCCAGGGAGAGCGCAGCGTCACTGCCGTTCGGCGACGCGGTGCAGGAGGCTCTGGCGCGCGGCCGTGGCGTCTCCGACCTGCTGGCCCAGGACGGCACCCCGGTGATCGCCGTCGCGATGCCGGTCCCGCCCCGCGCCGAGGAGGCACCGATCGAGGTCCTGGTCGCGGTGCTGCCGCGTACCCGGCTCGACGCAATCCTGCGCACGGGGCTGGAAGCGGTGCACCGGTCCACGGCCTCGGCACTCGTGGTCGATCCGGCCGGCCGCGTGGTGGCCCAGACCGGGACCGGCGCCGTTTCGCCCGACGATGCGGCGTGGCTCCTCCGCGCCGCCGCCCAACCGGACGCGGAGCGCACCGAGGACCAGACGCTGCTGGCCGGACCGGCGCTGGACGGCGAACGCACCGTCTACGCCGTCGCCCGCGCCGCCGAGAGCCAGTACGGGGTGGTGCTTGGAGTGGCCGATTCGGTGTTCCAGGCGCCGATCCGCACCGATCTCAGCCGCACGCTGCTGATCGGCGGACTGTTCGTCGCGGCGGCCTTGCTCGCCGCCGGACTGCTCGCCCAACGCCTCGTCTCGGCGCTGCGCGCCGTCGGGGACGCGGAATCGGGGACTTCGGTCCGCACCGGGCTGCGCGAGTTCGACGAGCTGTCGAACCGCCTCGCGATCACCGCCGCGGAACGCGACCGCGTGCAGCGCTCGATCGCCTACCAGTTCGGGCTGCTGCGCACCGTCACGGAACACACCGCGGAGGCGATCTTCCTGAACGATGCGCAAGGCCGGGTCACCTACGTCAATCCCGGCGCCGAAGCGCTGTGCGGCTGGCGGCAGGAGGAACTGATCGGCCAGGTGCTGCACGACGTCCTGCAATATCGGCGTGCCGACGGGTCGCTCTACCCCGCCTGGCAATCACCCCTGCGCCAGGTCCTGCACACGGGCCAGCCGGTGATCGGGCAGGAAGACGTGCTGGTCCGCCAGGACGGGGTACCGATCGACGTCGAGTGCTCCTATGCGCCGGTCAGCGTCGGCGGCAAGGTGCTGGGCGCGGTGATGACCGTACGTGACCTGACGGCGCGCAAGCGGGCCGAGAAGGCGCTGCGGGAGAACGAGGCGCGACTGCGCGACCTGCTGCTGACGCTCGACCTCGCCACCATCTTCGTGCGCACGCCCGACGGCCGGATCGTGTTCTGGTCGCACGGGTGCGAGGCGCTCTATGGCTGGACCGCCGCCGAAGCGGTCGGCCGGCAATCGCACGAACTGCTCAACACGATCTTCCCCGAGGGATTGGCCACCGTCGAAGCGGCCCTTGCGCGGGACGGGAGCTGGTCGGGCGACCTCGTCCATACCTGCCGGGACGGCCGACAGATCACCGTCTCCGCGCGCAAGATGGTCCGCCGCAACGGCATGGGCGAGCCCTTCGTCCTGATGGAGGCGGTGACCGACGTCACGGCGCTACGCGAGGCCGAAGACGCCCTGCTGCGCCTCAACGGCGAGCTGGAGGTTCGCGTCTCCGAGGAGGTCCAGGCCCGCGAGGCCGCCCAGCTCCGTGCCGCGCACGCCGAACGGGTCCAGGCGCTGGGCCAGCTCGCCGGGGGCATCGCGCACGATTTCAACAACGTGCTGCAGGCCGTGGCCGGCGGCGCGGCGCTCATCCAGCGCCGTCCCGCCGACCAGGCCTCGGTGCGGCGCCTCTCGCACGTGATCGCCGACGCGGCGGCGCGGGGCGCGGCGATCACCCGCCGCATGCTGGTCTTCGCGCGCTGCGGCGAGCTCGAGGCCGAGGCGATCGCGCCGGCCCAGGTGCTGGAGGGGTTGCGCGAGATCTGCGCCTACACCCTGGGTGCCAGCATCCGCCTGGACCTCGACGCGGATCCCGGCCTGCCCCCGCTCCTGGCGGACAAGACGCAGCTCGAGACGGCGCTGGTCAATCTCGCGACCAATGCGCGCGATGCGATGCCGGACGGCGGGACGCTCAGGCTCTCCGCGCGCGCTGCGGTGGTGCGGCCCGACAGGCCGCATCCCGCGGGCCTCCTGCCCGGCGCCTACGTGGCGATCGAGGTGCAGGACACCGGCCAGGGCATGGACCGCACGGTGCTTGCCCGTGTCGTCGAACCCTTCTTCACCACCAAGGGCGTCGGCAAGGGCACCGGCCTCGGCCTGTCGATGGTGAAGGGCTTCGTCGAGCAGTCGGGCGGCGGACTCGAAATCGACAGCTCCATCGGAAGCGGCACCCGCGTGACGCTCTGGCTGCCCCAACCCGAATCCACCCAGAAAAGGGAAGAGACGATGACCGCGGAGGAAACCGTGTCACCCGGCTTCGGCCATGGGCATGCCGCACGCGTGCTGCTGGTCGACGACGACTTCCTGGTGCGCGAGACGCTCGCCGCGCAGCTCGAGGATGCCGGCTACGCCGTCACCGCGTCCGAATGCGGCGAGGCGGCTCTCGCCCTGCTGGATGGCGGCACCCCGGCCGACATCCTGGTCACCGACCTGTCGATGCCCGGCATGAGCGGCCTCGCGCTCATCGAGGCGGTCCACGCGCGCCGTCCCAGGCTGCCGGCGATCCTGCTCACCGGCTATTCCGGGGATGCTGCGGCACTCGCCCTGGATGGCGCGGTGACGGGCTTCTACTCCCTGATCCGCAAGCCCGTTCCCGGTGCGCAATTGCTGGGCCGGGTCGCGGCGATGCTCGAGGCAGCGTCGGCGCCCGCCGCCTGATCCCGCAGGCCGGCGGGCACCCCGTCGGTCCGACCCACCGCCCCTGCCGCGGTCAGGCTTCCTCGCCCAGGGCGCGGCGTTTCAGGTCCTGCAGCCGCGTCCGGCCGCCGGGAGTCTCGGGGTCGACCTCGAGCAGCTTCTGCCAGGCGGCATAGGCGCCCTTCCAGTCCTCCCGCGCCGCGGCAATGTCGGACAGGCTGCGCAGCGCGGCGAAGTTGCGTGGCTCCCGCCGCAGCACTTCCTGGATGTCGCGGATGGCGCCGGTGGAGTCGCCCGCGCGGAAACGCGCCAGCGCCCGCTGGTGGTAGGCGGCGACCAGGTCCGGATCGAGCACGAGCGCGTCGTCGAACGCCGCGATCGCCGCCTCGGGCTGGCCGGACTGCATCGCGCGCAGGCCGCGACTCATCAGCAGGGTGACCGCGGGCGAGCCCGCTTCCAGCCACATCTGCCGCAGCCGCGCCTCGATGGCCGCCGCCGTCGCCTCGTCCGGCGCGGCTTTCAG
Source organism: Rhodospirillales bacterium 69-11 (assembly GCA_001898425.1). GTDB lineage: Bacteria > Pseudomonadota > Alphaproteobacteria > Acetobacterales > Acetobacteraceae > Rhodopila. The sequence goes on along the minus strand of MKTV01000045.1, from coordinate 191,519 downwards.
CGCATCGAGCAGCTTCTCGCGGTCGGCCGGCTTGTTCGCGCCGGTCGGCGGCGCCGGGAGTTGGACCTGGAGCCAGGGGTGGGACTCGGTCCGGAATTGCGTCTGGGCCTGGATCGGTCCGGGACCCAGGCCGGCCGCGCAGGCGAACGCCGCGGCCGGGATCAGGCCGGCCACCAACGGACGGGTGCGCCGGCCCACGCCGTTCAGCCGCCTGCCACGGCGGAGGCGGGTTCTGGCGAGCCGGCCGTCCGCCCTGCCTCGGCGAGCGCCGGCGGTTTCGGCCCGCCGGCCATCCAGTCCAGCAGTGCCACCGTGTGCACGACAGGCAGCGCATCGCCCGACAACTGCGTCAGGCAGCCGATATTGCCCGCCGCGATCAGGTCGGCGCGGGTCGCATTGAGGTTCCCGAGCTTGCGCTCCCGCAGCCTAGCCGCGATCGCGGGCTGCAGGAGATTGTAGGTGCCGGCCGACCCGCAGCAGAGATGCCCTTCGGCCGGCTCGACCACCCGGAAACCCGCACGGGCCAGCAGCACCTTGGGGTCCTGCGTCACGCGCTGGCCGTGCTGCAGGCTGCAGGCGCTGTGGTAGGCGACGGTCAGCTCCGGGGGCGGCCGGGTGGGCGTGTAGCCGAAGCGCGTCAGGAACTCGGTGATGTCGAGGGCGAGGCCGGCGACCCGCTCCGCCTTCTCCCGCAGCGCGGGCTCCGCGGTGCGGAACATGAAGCCGTAATCCTTCACGGTGGTGCCGCAGCCGGAGGCGTTCACCACGATCGCGTCGAGGCCGGCGCGATCGGCCTCGGCACTCCAGGCCTCGATGTTGGCGCGGGCGAGCGCCATGGCCGGGTCGTGCTGGCCCATGTGGTGGTTGAGCGCGCCGCAGCAGCCGGCCTGGCGCGGCACGACGACCTCCACGCCGAGACGGGTCAGCAGGCGGATCGTGGCGGCGTTGATCTCCGGGTCGAGCACCTGCTGCGCGCATCCTGCGAGCAGCGCCACCCGCGCACGGCGCGCTCCCTGGGCCGGATGGGTTTCCCCCAGCGGGGCGGCTGCCGGAACTGTTCCGGGCGCGAGGCGGAACATCGCCCTGAGCCGCTGCGCGAGCGGCGACTCGCCCGGGATCAGCCCGGCAAGCGGCCGCGCGAGGCGTGCGCCCTGCAGGGCGGCGCGGAACAGCGCGGGTCGCGGCAGGAGCGTGCCCAGGAGCCGGCGCAGCGTCCGCTCGTGCCAGGGGCGGCGGTAGGTCTGCTCGATATAGGTCCGCGCGTGGTCGACCAGGTGCATGTAGTTCACGCCGGACGGGCACGTGGTCATGCAGGCGAGGCAGGACAGGCAGCGGTCGACGTGCTGCACGACCTCCCGCGTCGCGGGCCGGCCGGCTTCCAGCATGTCCTTGATCAGGTAGATGCGGCCGCGCGGGCTGTCGAGCTCGTCGCCCAGCAGCACGAAGGTCGGACAGGTCGCGGTGCAGAAGCCGCAATGGACGCAGGTCCGCAGCACCTGGTTGGAGCTGGCGGTGTCCGGGTCGCGGAGCTGGTCGGCCGTGAAATTCGTCTGCATGTCAGCGTCTAACCGGGTCCTCGCGTTCGGGAAGGATGCGGATCTGGTAGGCCGCCGTTCCCAACAACGCCAGCGAGGCGAGGAACAGCCAGAAGGATGCGGCAGGATCGCGCATGAAGATGTTCACGATGGCGAGCACGATGCCCGCCACCGAGATCGGGAGATATCTGTTGAGCACCCGCGCCTTCGGGTTCGCCACGCGGAAGCAGTAGTTCGCCACCAGGACCGCCGCCAGGCAGAGCAGGATGTTGATCGCGTAGGGGATGTGGGGGACGGACATGGGCGTGCCTAGAGGCCGGCCTGCAGCCGACCGGGGTTGAGGATACCGGCGGGATCCAGCGCCGCCTTCACCCGCTGGGCGATGCGGGCGAGTGGTTCGGGGTCGGGCGGGATCACCGCGACGGCGTTGCGCAGGGTCTCGGGGCCGCGCAGCAGCATCCAGGTGCCGCCCGCCTGGCGCGCCGCCGCCGCCACGGCCCGATGCGTCGCCTCGGTCGCCGGTCCCGCCAGCCAGACCAGCCCGCCGCCCCAGTCGAGGAACCCGCGCGCGTCCGGCACGCCGGCCAGGACCGCGGGACCGGCCGAGGGACGGACCGAGACGCGCCACACCGCATCCTCGGGCCGCGCCGGCAGCGGCACCGCATCCCGCACCGCCCGCCACACCGCGCGGGAGGTCGCATCGTCCAGGATGCGGCCCCGCCCGCCCCGTTCGGCCAGCAGCTTCGCGGCGCGATAGGCGACGGAGGCGGCGAACTCCTCGATGCGCAGCAGTGCCACCGCCCCCTCCCCCGCCAGCTCCGGCACGCGATCGGCGGCGTCGGCCGGCAGCCAGGCCGCGGCGGAGACGCCGTAAGGGGAGCCGAGACCGGCCGAAAGCGCGGCCACGCCGGCGCGTGCGTCCGCCTCCGGGAGGACGAGCGTGCCGGTGGCCTCCGGTGCCGGCAGGACCTTGAGCGTCACCTCGGTGATCACCCCCAGCGTGCCGTGGCTCCCGGTCAGCAGCTTGCAGAGATCGAGGCCCGTCACGTTCTTCAGCACCCGGCCGCCGGAATGGATCACCTCCGCCCGGCCGGTCACGGCGCGCAGCCCCATGACGTGGTCGCGCATCGCGCCCCAGGCGACGCGGCGCGGACCGGAGAGGTTGGTCGCCACCACGCCGCCGATCGTCTGCGGTTGCCCGCCGCTGCCGAGCAGCGCGGAGAGATCGGGGGGTTCGGCGATCAGGTGCTGTCCGGCCGCCGCGACCGCCGCCTCGATCTGCGGCAGCGGCGTCCCGGCGGCGGCGCTGAGGATGAGCTCCTTCGGCGCGTAGAGCGTGATGCCGCTCTCCCGCGCGGCCGAGAGGGTCCGCGCCGCCTGCACCGGCCGCAGCATGCCGCGCTTCGTGCCGTTGCCCTGCACGAGGAGCGGCGTACGCTCCGCCGCCGCGGTGGCGATCTCCGCCGCGAGCGCGGCTTCGGCCTGGGTCGGATCGATTTCCATCCCTCACATTCTGACGGGTCGGCCCGCGCGACGGTAGAGGGTGCCGGTGGGAGGAGGTACGTTTGGGGTGGGAGGGTGCGCCGGGGAGGAAGATGAGCCGGGCGGGAGGGTGCGTCTGGGCGTCAACTCCGTGGCGGCGCGATGCCGAAGCGACCCGCTTGGCGAGCCGCCCTCGAGGCGCGAACCAGGGCGCCTCGAGGAACGAACCCGGGAGAAGAGTCAGGCCCCTCCCCCGTCTCCCACTCAGCTCGTCTTGTAGTACCGCGCCGCCTGCTGCGCCGCGCGCTTGGCCGCCGCTTCCGGCGTCGCGTTGCCCGTGGCGACCGAGGCGAACATGTCCACCACCGTGTAGTTCGCCGTCACCGCCGACGACGCGGACGTCACCGGCCCCTTGTACCCGTCGTAGAACGGCGTATCCATGCCGGCCGCATACGGGGCGAGCTTCGGATCCTCCGTCCAGAACTTCATCTTCGAATACGCCTTCAGCGAATTCGACCAGTAGCCGATGCAGTTGGACAGCCACGGCCCATACTGGTCGGCCTCCATCATGAAGCGCAGGTAGTCCTTCGCCGCATTCGGGTATTTCGTGTGCTTGAAGACCATCGCGTTCATCGGCGTCGCCGACATGGGGGAACGCGACGCGATCCCCTTCGGCAGCACCTGATGCTGCGTGTCCTTGGCCATCTCCTGCAGCCGCGGATCCTGGGAACTCTTGAGGAAGTAGTAGATGGACACGCCGTTGAAGGTCAGCCCGATCTCCCCTGCCGCATAGGCCTTGTTGTTGCCCGAGTCGTTCCAGGACAGCGTGCCCGGCACCATCGTCTTCTGCAGTTCGGTGGCGTATTTCAGCGCAGCGATCGTCTCCTTCGAGTCGAGCGCGATGTGCCCCTTCTCGTCCACCAGCATCGCGTTGTGCGACCACAGCAGCCAGTTCGCGAAGCCGTTCGCATCGCCCAGCGCGTGCCCCAGCGAGAAGCCGCAGGGATGCCCAGCCTTCTGCAGCTTCTGGCACAGCTGCAGGAAGCCCTGATGGTCATCCGGGATCCGGTCGTATCCGGCTTCCTTGACCCAGGATTGGCGGTACACCACCGGGCCCGCGCCGCCGCCGATCGGTATCGAGATCCAGTTCTTCGTGCCCCACTTGGTCCCGTAGAGCACCGCGAGTTCCTGCCACCCGCCGTATTTGTCGCCCAGGTAGCTGGCGAGGTCGGTCATGTCGGCGATCTTGGACGCATAGATCTGCGGATCGGAACTGAAGCCGATCACGATGTCCGGGCCCGCGCCGGTATTGGCGACGACCGCGGTCTGCGGGCGAATATCCTCCCAGCTCACGAAGTCGACGCGCACCGGGACGCCGGTCGCATCCGTATATTTCTTGGTATTCTCCCGCCAGTACACCTCGTCGGGGTCGATGAACTTGGCCGGCCGCAGGACGCGCAGTTCGGCGCCCTTCTCGAGGTCGTAGTGCAGCGGCTTGACCTTGGCGGTGGGCACGTCGTCGGGGGCGGCACTTGCGTTTCGGATCGGCAGCGTGGCGGCGGCGGCGGCCGCCACGCTCAACGCAAGAGACTCGCGTCGCGTGATCGTCATGCTCGTCATCCTCCCATGGACCGGCCGCGTTTGACGGCCCCGTCGCGACCGGTAGATCGGGGCCTTGCGGCCGAGTATTCGACCCCGGACCGCGGGAGGTAAAGCAGAACCGTTGCTGCGCTGCGGCAGCGCCGCGCCACGCAGGGGTGGGCGGCAGCGCCGTCCCGTGGCGTGCTGCAGCGGCGTTGAGCAGCGTGCGCCGGCGCCGCCCAGCCGCGTGGGTCAGGCCGCATCAGCCGCGAGGGACCTCGGGATGCGTCGTTCGAGGAACCTCGGGATGCCTCGTTCAGGGAAAGGGCGACGCGGCGTTGCGCACCTGGTTGTAGTTCTCGGTCGGGTCGAACGCCTGCACCCGCAGCCGCAGGTCGGCGGCAGTGAACCGGCCGATCGCCACCAGGAGCTGATAGGCGTTGGAGGAGACGTCGTAGCGCGCCTGCACCTCGTTGGTGCGGGCGTTGAACAGTTCCTGCAACTGGCCCAGCAGCTCGAACGTGGATTTGGCCCCGAGCGCGGCTTCCTTGCGCACGCCGTCATAGGCGGATTCGGCGAGCTTGACCTGGATCTGCTCCTGGGCGAGCCGGTCCACCGCGGCGCGCCAGGTGGCGAAGGCCGCCTCGGCGTTCTTCCGCGCATCGCGGCGGGAACTCAGCGTCTTGATCTGCGATTCCGCCGCATCGGCCTTGGCCTGGCGCAGCTTGGAGGAGGCGGCGCCGCCCTGGTAGATCGGCACGCTGAGGTTGAGCGTCAGGCTCGCGGAGTTCGTCGCCACCGTCGGCACGCTCTGCCCCTGATCCTTGCCCGCCTGGGCCTGCAGGCTGAGATTGGGCATCAGCGAGGCGCGGGCGACGGTGATCGCCTGCTGCGCCGCATCCAGGCGGAACAGGCTCGCAATCACGGTCGGGCTGTTCGCCTCGGCGAGGCGGATCGCCTCCCCGACATTCCGCGGCATGATCGGCGGCAGCCCATGCACCGCCATGCCCTCCTGCGGCGGGCGGCCGACGGCGGCGATGAAGCGCGCATCGGCCGCGGCGAGATTGCCCTCGGCGGTGATGCGGTTGGCGGACGCCGCGGCCAGGCGGCTTGCGGTCTGGTCGATATCGGTCTGCGTGAGCTGGCCCGCGTCCTTGCGGATGGTGATCTCGCGCAGCTTCCGGCGCAGCAGCACCTCGATCTCGCGGTTCAGCGCGGTCAGCGCGCGGCTGCGCAGCACGTCGTCATACGCCGTCGCCGCGTTCATCAGCACGGTCTGCTCGGTGCCCAGCAGGTCCGCGCGCGCGGCGCGCACGTTCGCTTCGGCCTGCGCGACGCCGGCCACCGTGCCGCCGCCGGAATAGAGCGGCTGCTTTAGCTGCACGTTGCCGCCGATGTAGTACTGCTGGTAGCCGAACGGCGCGGGGATCAGCCGGCTCGTGTTGGTGTTGAACGTCTGGTAGCCGCTGCCGCCATTCACCGTGACCGACGGCCGCCAGCCGGACAGCGCCTGGGGCACCTGCTCGTCCACGCTGCGCAGATGCGCGCGCGCTGCGACCAGATCGGTGTTGTAGGCGTAGGCATGCGCGAGCGCGTCCTGCAGCGTGTCGGCGGAAGCGGGGCGGACCGTCAGCGCCAGCATGCCGAGGGCCACCAGCCAGACGCGGCGCGGGCGCGGTGCCAGCGGCGCAGGCGCGGGCGCATGATGCGGACGGTCCGGGGCGCCGGACCGTGAGTCGCGCTTATTCAGCCGCATGCTTGCCCATCGTCGCGTCCGTCAACAGGAAGTCCGGGACCGGTACCAGCGGGTGGCGGACGCGCTTCGCCAGCAGCGAGTAGAACGCCGGCAGGATGAACAGCGAGACAAGCGTGCCGAAGCTCATGCCGGCAGTGAGCACGATGCCGATCTCCGACCTCCCCCCTGCCCCCGCACCGGTGGCGAGCGCCAGCGGGATCGCGCCCAGCACCGTCGCGATCGTGGTCATGATGATGGGGCGGAACCGCAGGGTCGCCGCCTCGACCAGCGCGTCGTGCAGGCTCATGCCCTGGTCGCGCAGCTGGTTGGTGAATTCCACGATCAGGATGCCGTGCTTGGCGATGAGCCCGACCAGGGCGATGAAGCCGATGCCGCTGTAGAGATTGTAGGTGCCGCCGAACAGGAACAGCCCGACGATGGCGCCGCAGATCGTCAGCGGCACGATCGTCAGGATGATCACCGGGTCGCGGAAGCTCTCGAACTGCGCGCTCAGCACCAGGTAGATGAAGACGATCGCCAGCAGCATCACCAGGCCCATGCCGGCGGCCGACTGCTCCATCGCCTTCACCGCCGCGCTGCCGGTGATCCGCACGCCGGGCGGCAGCACGGATTGCGCGATCTCCTTCAGCTCCGCCGTCGCTTCCTGCACGCTGTGTCCGGGCACCGGATCCGCGCCCAGGGTCGCGGAGTTGAGCTGGTCGGTGCGTGCGAGCACGGCCGCGCCCGCGCCATGGGTGATGTCGATCATCGAGCGCAGCGGGATCAGGTCGCCGCTGCGGCTCGTGACGTAGACGCTGTCGAGCGTGGCCGACTTGGCCGCCAGGTCGGCGGGCAGCTCGATGATGACGTTGTAGATGTCGCCGCGGTAGACGAAGGTGGAGGCGCGCTGGCCACCGAACAGCGATTGGATCGTCGCCCCGATCGTCGCGACCGGCACGCCCACGTCGGCAGCCGCGGCGCGGTCGACCGCGACCATCACCTTCGGCGTGTTCATGTGCAGGTCGACGGTGACGTTCTGCACCGACTTGGCGTGGCGGCTGGCATCGATCACCGCCCCTGCCGCCGCGGCAAGGGACTGGTAGTCGTTCGACGTCTCCAGGATCCATTGCACCGGCTGCCCGCCGCCCACGCCCGCCAGCGGGTCGGAGGCGTAGATCGTCGGCAACAGGCCGGGCAGTTCGGCGAGCTTGGCCATGATGTCGTTGGTGATCTGGGTCGAGGTGCGGCTGCGCTCGCCCCAGGGCTTGAACGAGACGATCGACATCGCCTCGTTCTGCAGCGGCATGCCGATCATCACGAGCGTGGAGGCGACGTCGGGATCACGCTTCATGATCGCCTCGGCCCGGGAGGTCCAGTCGGCGATGTAGGCGAGGCTCGCGGTGGGCGGTGCATCGAACTTCAGCACCACGTAGGCATTGTCCTCGTTGGCCGACACCGATCCGGGGATCTTGCCGGCCACGAAGCCGGTCAGCGCAATCACCGCGACCACGCCCAACACGACCACCCAGCGATGATCGAGCACCCGCATGATCATCCGCCGGTACGCCTGCGCCACGCGATCGGTCTGCCGCGTGATCCAGGCCGCGTAGCCGCCGGGGTGCTGCGGATAGACGAAACGCCCGCACATCATCGGCGAGAGCGTGCGGGCGATGAAGCCCGACAGCAGGATGGCGATCGCCAGCGTGAAGGCGAACTCGCGGAAGATCTGCCCGATCGTGCCGCCGGCCAGCCCCATCGGGGCGAACACCGAGGCCAGCGTGATGGTGGTCGCGATCACCGCGAACCCCACCTCCTGGCTGCCCTTGAAGGTGGCGTCCATCGCACTCATGCCGGCATCGACGTGGCGCTGCACGTTCTCCACCTCGACGATCGCGTCGTCGACCACGAGCCCGACCGCCAGCACCATCGCGAGCAGGGAGAAGATGTTGATGGAGAATCCCAGCAGGTCGGCGAAGACCAGCGTGCCCAGCAGCGAGAGCGGGATGGTGACCATCGGGATTAGGCTGGTGCGCAGCGAGCCGATGAAACCCAGGATCACCAGCAGCACGAGGGCGGTCGCGATGAAGACGGTCTTGGCGACTTCCTCGACCGAATCCTTCACGGGCCCCGAGGTGTCGAAGGAATTCTCGATCACCATGCCGGGCGGCGCCGCGGCCCGCAGCTCCGGCAGCATCGCATTGGCGGCCGCGCTGATATCCAGCGGGTTGGCGGTGGATTGCGGCACCAGCCCTACCGCCACGGCCGACTTGCCGCCGTAGCGGAAGGTGGTGAGCGTCTGGTCGGGGCCGACCACCGCCTTGCCAATATCGGACAGGCGGATCAGGAACCCGTCCCTGCCGCGGCGCAGCGTCATGCCGTTGAACTCGGCCGGGTCGTCGAGCGAGGTGTCGACCAGCACGGAGACCGAATCCTGGGTGCGGCGGATCTGCCCGCCCGGCGTCTCGATGTTCTGTTCGGTCAGCGCCGTCTTCACGTCCTGCACGGTCACGCCGTACGCGGCCATCCGCACCGGATCGAGCTGCAGGCGGATCGCGTATTTCCGGTCGCCGATCAGCTGTGCCTGGGCCACGCCGGGGATGCCGGTCAGCCGCGGCACCATCTCCCGCTGCACGAAGGCGGTCACCGCCATGTCGCTCAGGCTCGCATCCGCGAAGGCGAGGTACAGCACCGGCTGCCCATCGGTACTGACCTGGGTGATCACCGGCGGGATGATGCCGGGCGGCAGCTTGCCCTGCGCCGCCGACACCTTGGCGCGCACGTCGTTCAGCGCGGCGTTCGGATCGACCCCGGCGTTGAAGTTCACCTGGATGGTGCTGAGCCCCGCCTGGCTCGTCGAAGTCATCGTCTCGATGCCCGAGGCCGCGCCGATCGCCGCTTCGAGCTGCGCGGTGACCTCACGTTCGATCAGTTCGGGGTCCGCGCCGGCGAGCGCGGTCACCACGGTGACGCTGGGCAGCACGAGGCGGGGGAACTGGCGGATCTGCAGATTCTGCACCGACCAGAGCCCCATCACCATCAGCATCAGGTTGATGACGATGGTGAAGACGGGCCGGCGGATGCAGAAATTGGAGAGCCACATCAGGTCGCGCCCTTCGCGGCCTTGCCCTCGTCCGCCGGCACGACCTTCACGGTATCGCCGTCACGCAGGCGGAACTGGCCGATCGTGACGACCGCGTCGCCGGCCCGCAGGCCGTCGAGCACCTCGACCTGCGAACCGTCGCTGAGGCCCAGCGTCACCGTCCGCTTGCGGGCCACCGACTTGTCGTCCACGACGAAGACATAGGCCGAGGCAAGCTCGCTCGTGATCGCGTCGACCGGCACGACCAGCGCCTCCGGGTGGACCGCCAGGTCCAGCGCCACCTTCACGAACAGGCCGGGCCGCACCGCGGTGGTCTGGTTCTCCACCACCGCGCGCAACAGGACCGACCGCGTGTCGGTCGAGACGGTGGGGTCGATGAAAGTGAGCGCGCCGGTGAGCGCCTCGTCACTGCCGGGCAGCGTGATATGCACCGGCATGCGCTCATGCACCTTCGGCGCCACCTCGCTCGGCATCCGGAACTCGATCTGCAGCTCGCTCGTGTCCTCGAGCCGCACGATCGTCTCGCCGCCATTGACGAAGGCGCCGACATCCACCTTGCGCGAGCCGAGTGTGCCGGCGAACGGGGCCCGCAGCGTGAGCTGCCAGAGCTTGCGCTCGTTGATCTTCACGTCCGCCTGGGAGGCCGAGGCGCGCGACTGCGCCTGTTCGAGCGAGGACGTCGAATCGAGTCCCTGCCGCGCGAGCGTCTGGATGCGGCGGAGATTCTGCATGTCGGTGTCGGCCTGCGCGCGGGCCGACTGCAGCTGCGCCTCGGCGATGCTGCTATCCATGCGCACGAGCGGCGCGCCGGGCGAAACCTTCTGCCCGTCGGCGAACAGGATCTCCCGCACCACGCCGGGAGTCTCAGGCGAGAGGTTCACCGCGCGGCGGGAGACGAGGTTGCCGTAGGCCGCGATGCTGTCCACCATCGGCGCGATCTTCACGGGCACGGTCGAGACGCTGACCGGCGGCTGCGACGCCGCGACCGGGGCTTTCGAGGTCGTCTTTTCCCAATAGACGTAGCCGCCGCCGATCGCGGCCAGCAGGACGAGCAGGACCAGCAGGCGTTTCATGACAGGACGGCAGCCCCGAGGAGGGGTCGGTACGCCGCCGCCGGACTGCGCGGACCGCCTTCCGCGGACCGGCCGGCGCCGGTGCGGCTTTCGCCGGGTCGGTGTTCCCCGGGTCGGTGTTCCAAGGACGTCTCTCCAGCAGAGGGCGGTTCGGCGTGAACCGCGACCGCAGCATCGAGAAAGGACAGCGCAACGGGCTCAGACGATCAGCGCCTCCGCCCGGATCAAGTTGGTACGTTCGTCGTCGCTGAGCAACGGAATTCCGAACCGGATGCGCAACTCGTCGAGCGGCGTGTCCACCACGCTCCAAATGTTCCAGGCGCCGGCCAGCAGGTCCACGTTCATCGCCGCACCGCGTGCGACGGCGCGAAAGAACGCGTCGGGCTGCAGCAAGCCGGTCGGGTGCGGGCCTGGCAGGATCTGGCGGCCGGCCTGGAATTGCAGCAGCGTCGCCAGCAGCAGGTCCATGCAGAGCTTCTCGGTGTTGCCGCCGCTGAACGCCGCATTGAGCATCTCACCCTGCAGCGTCGAATCGTACTCGCTGAGCACGTGGTAGACCTCGTGCTTGCCCCAGCCCTCGGGGAAGCTCTTGGGCTCCCCCGGCAGCGGAAAGCCGCGCTCCATGTAGAAGCGATGCAGCGCGTAACCCAGCGTGGTGGCCGGCTTGCGGCCCAGCGCCTGGTATTTCGCGAGCAGGGCCTCGTTGCGCAGCATCGAGTAGATGCCGGGGATCGGCGGCAACATGATGCGCACCATGTCCAGCCAGTCGCGCAGCCGCGCCTTGCCCGTGGGCGACCAGTAATGCGCGACCGAACGCCGCATCATGCTCATGGCCATGCGCTTGTGCTGGCCGCGCACGGCTTGGCGCAGGAGCTCCACGCCGCGATCCTCGACGCCGAGTTGCCGCGCCGCCGCCTCCACCACGGCGACCTTCTCCGGCCGCACCTGCTGATCGATCGGCGGCAGCAGCGCGAGGATGCGCACCGTCTCCCGCCGCAGCACCTCGCCCGGCAGGCGCGCGGCCAGATCGTCCGGCAGGGTGTCGGCCGCGGGCGTGAGCTCCGCCGCGACATGCAGCAGATGCCGCTGAATCGCCCGCAGGCTGTCCTGCTCGATCGGCAGCGGCGCGATCCGCCCGCCCGCGGTCACCACCGCCTGCATCGCCTGCACGATGGCGGCCGCCTGATCGGTGCTGGGGTGGATGAGCTTCACGCCGAACCTCTCGAAGGTTCGCGCTGCGTCGACAGCCTCGCGCACGAAGGCGAGCCGCGATCGCGAACGGCAGAGTTGGACATCGGCCCCCCGGCGGTCCCACGCGAACGCTCGGGCGGCCGCAGCGACCGTCGACACCCCCTGGCTTCGCGCGTTGCGGCACCGTAGCATCGTCGACGATGGATGGGAACGATTCCGCGCACGGAGCCCGCGCCGGTGCGGTCGGACCACGAACGCGTTGCAGGAGGCTCCGGTCGGACGCTAGCCTCCGTCCCGGGGAAGGACATTCATGAGCGACCGTGCATGACCGACCAAGCGACACGCCCGACCCGCGCCGGCCCGCCGGGCGGCCGCCCGCGCCGCCTCGCCGCACCCCGTCGCCCGTTGCAGGCGCTCCGAGGGCCCTCCCGATGAAGCTGGTCCGCCCCACCCCGCCCCAGGCCGCGACGATCGCCCAGGCCATGTACGCCGTGGTCTCCGCGGGAGGCACGATCGCGCCGCTGCCGATCGAGATCGCGTCGATCGACGCCGCCCAGCGCCACGTGCTGCAGCAGCAGCAGCCGCTCGCGGCGACCCCCGGGCCGCTGCCGCCCGACCTCGAGCGCGCCCTGGCGGACGAGCCGCTGCGCCGCATGACCGTGCGCCTGCTCGCCCTGCTGCCGGTCGTGGATCGCAAGGTGCTGCCGCAGAAGGTGGCGGTGGTGCAGGAGGCCGCGCGGCGCCTGGGCATCCGGGAATACGGCCTCACCATCCTCGACCATGCCGCGCACGGCCGGATCAAGCGCATCGCCCTGGGCCTGATGTCCCGCTTCGTCGCGCAATGCTGGTCGCCGACCGGCAAGGCCCGCCCGCGGGACTGGGCGAGCTTCGTGTGGTGGATGCTGCCGCAGCTGCACGGCAAGCGCACGGCCGAACGCAACCGCGCCCTGCTCTCCCGCTACCAGGCACTGGGCGCGCTGCCGCCCGGTACCTTCGGTTACGCGCTGCACCGCTTCTTCATCGAGAGCGAAATCCCGCTGCCCGGCGACGCCAAGTCCGTCCCCTGGGCGATGCACGAGGTCTATCACGTGCTGAGCGAGTACGGCCTCGGCCTGCCTGCCGAACTGCTGCTGACCGGCTTCATCGGCGGCACGCAGGAGGAGACCTGCCTCGACCAGATGCTGTTCGGCCTGCTCTCGTATCATGCCGGCAAGCAGATCGTCGGCGGGTTCGCGACCGAGGGCGTGCTGCGGCCGGACGAATACTTCCGCGCGGTCGCCCGCGGGGCGCAGATCAACGTCGACCTGATGCACGGCTGGGATCTCTGGAGCGTGGCGGCCCTGCCGCTGCCGGAGCTGCGGGCCCGCTACAACCTCCCGCCATTCTCCGAGGCGGAAACGCGCGAGCTGGTCGGCCATAACGGGCTGCTGACCGGTCCCGGCTACACGCTGGCGGCAGCCGCCTGATGTCCCGTCCGCTCGCGAGCCTCTGGCAGGATGCCGCGTTCCGCAGCGCGCTGATGCGCGACCCGAGGCCGGCGCTGCATGACCTCGGCATCCAGATCCCGCCCGACATCGCCGTCCGCACGCTGGGCAGCCGCGGCGCCCCATCCGACGGGATGGACACGCTGCTGCAGGTGATGCTCGAGCGCGGGCGGCACTTCACCTACTTCTTCATCCCCTCCCCCACGCACAAATCCGCCCAGCAGGCGGCCTATGGCGGCCAGATCGGCAGTCGCGTCGACGATCCGGTCTTCGCGCAACGGGTCCGGCAGGACGCCGAGACGGCGCTGCGCACGCTCGCGGCGCTCCCGGCATGAAGTTCGGGCGGCTTTCGGACGGGCAGCGCGCGACCCTCGTCCGGGCCATGAGCGCGGTGGTTTCGGCCGCGGGTGCGGTGCCCCCGCTGCCGCTCGAGGTCGAGTCGGTGGCCGCGGCGCAGCGGCACCTGCTCCGCCAGGATCCGCCGCTGCCGCTCACGCCCGGCAAGCTGCCAGCCGATCTGGCGGAGGTGCTCGCCGACCCGGCGCTGCGGCGGAGCACGGTGCGACTGCTGGCCGCGCTCGCGGTGATCGACCCGGCCATCGCGCCCGCCAAGGTCGCGGTGGTGGAGGACGCGGCGCGCCGCCTTGGCGTCTCGGAGTTCGGCCTGACGCTGCTGCACCGCATCGCCCTCGGCCAATACCGCCGCAACGGGTTCGCGCTGATGACGCGCTTCGTGAACCACTACTGGTCCTACACGGGCAAGGCGGGAGCGCGCGACTGGGCGGCCATGCTCTGGCCGATGATGCCCTGGCTTCCGGGCCTGCGCCGGTATCTCGGCCAGGATGCGCTGCTCGCCCGCTATCGCGCGTTGGCGCGGCTGCCGCCGGACACGCTGGGCTACGCGGTGCATCGCTATTACGAGATGAACGGCTTCCCCGTGCCCGGCGAGCCCAAGAGCATCCCCGAGGGCTGGGCGCGGCACGAGGTCTACCACGTGCTGGCGAACTACAACACGAACCTGCAAGGCGAGCTGCTGCTGGCCGGGTTCATCGGCGGCAACACGGACGAGATGTGCCTCGACATCGTGCTGCCGGCCCTGGTGCAGCTTCATGCTGGCAAGCGCTTCGTGCCTGGACCGGTGGCGGAGGGCATCCTGCGGCCCGACGACTTCTTCCGCGCGGTCGCCCGCGGCGCGGCGATGACCGTGGACCTGCTGGCGGGCTGGCGCTTGTGGGAGGCGGCGGAGCAGCGGCTATCGGACCTGCGCGCCCGCTACGGGATACCGGCGTTCACCCCCGAGGAGCATGCCCGGCTGGTGGCGGAAGAGGCGCTGCTGGTCGCAGCATAGGCCCGCGGGGCTGGCATGGGCGGGGCTGACGCGGACGGGCGGGGCTGGCGCGGGCGGATGGGGCTGGCGCGGACGGACGGGGCTGGCGCGGGCGGACGGCGGACGGGCCCCTTCCGTCATCCGCGGACGTGATCCGCGGATCCCCGCCGCACGATGCCACGGCACCGACGACGGCGAGCCAGTGTGCGGGTGGGGGCGGAGTCGGTGGGGATCCGCGGATCAAGTCCGCGGATGACGGTAGGCAGAGGCGTGCACCGGTGTCATGGCCGGACGTAGTCCGCCCATCCACGACGGTCCGCTGCCACTCCCCCCACCCTGGGGTGAGAGGGCGCACGAAGTCGCGGCTCCGCAGACCAGGTCCGCGGAGCCACCGGTCGGAGGTCAGCCGACGCCGGCGGTAGCGGCCACTTCGGCGGCGAAGTCGTCCCTCGGCTTGTCGATGCCCTCGCCCAGGGCGAAGCGGACGAAGCCCTTCAGGTCCACGCCCGCCTTCTTGGCGACCGCCTTCACCCGGCTCTCACCGTCATGCACCCAGACCTGCTCCAGCAGCACCACTTCCTCGTAGTACTTGCGGATCCGGCCCTCGACCATCTTCTCGATGATCGCCTCGGGCTTGCCCGATGCGCGCGCCTGCTCGCTCAGCACGGCCTTCTCGCGCTCGAGCGCCGACGGGTCGACCGCGTCGACGTCCAGCGCCTCGGGGCGGGTTGCCGCGACGTGCATGCCGACCTGCCGGCCCAGCGTCTCCAGCGCCGGGATCTCGCCCGCGCCCTCGACCGCCACCAGCACGCCGATCTTGCCAAGGCCCGGACGCAGCGCCTGGTGGACGTAGGTCGCGACCACACCCTGCTTCACCTGCAGCACGGCGGCGCGGCGCAGCGTCATGTTCTCACCGATCGTCGCGACCAGGTGCGTCAGCTCGTCCGCCACCGTCCGGCCGGAGCCGGGGAATGCGGCCGCCTTCAGCGCCTCCACGTCGTCGCCGACCTCGAGCGCGATACGCGCGACCGCCTCGACGAAGGCCTGGAACGTCTCGTTGCGCGCGACGAAGTCGGTCTCGGCGTTCACCTCCACCACCGCGGCCTTGTTCGGCGCCGAGGCGACGGCGACCAACCCCTCGGCCGCGACACGGCCCGACTTCTTGGCGGCGGCGGACAGGCCCTTCTTGCGCAGCCAGTCGATCGCGGCCTCCAGGTCGCCGTCGGTCTCCGACAGCGCCTTCTTGCAATCCATCATGCCCGCGCCGGTCTTCTCGCGCAGGTCCTTCACCAGGGCAGCGGTGATCGCAGCCATCTCGGTTCTCCCGTCTGCTCGGGTGGAGCCCCGTCCCGGGGCCCCACGTTCGCTCTACTCTGACGCCTGGACGATCAGGCGGTCGGCTGTTCCGCGGCGGCCTCGGCCTCGGGCAGCATCTCGGGCGGCAGTTCCTCGACCGCGCCGATATCGGCACCGGAGGCCGCGAGTTCGGCGCTGATCCCGTCCAGCACCGCACCGGCGACCAGGTCGCAGTACATGGTGATCGCGCGGATCGCGTCGTCGTTGCCGGGGATCGGGAACGTCACGCCCGACGGGTCGGAGTTGCTGTCCAGCACCGCCACGACCGGGATGTGGAGCTTGTTCGCTTCCTCGACCGCCAGCTTCTCCTTGTTCGTGTCGATGATGAACAGGATGTCCGGCAGGCCGCCCATCTCCTTGATGCCGCCCAGCGCCCGCTCGAGCTTTTCCTTGTCGCGGGTGATGTCCAGGATTTCCTTCTTCGTCAGGCCCTGGACGTCGCCGGAGAGCATGTCCTCGATCTGGCGGAGGCGCTTGATCGAGCCGGTGATGGTCTTCCAGTTGGTCAGTGTGCCGCCCAGCCAGCGATGGTTCACATAGTACTGGCCGCAACGCTTTGCCGCATCGGCCACGTACTCGGCGGCGGCGCGCTTGGTGCCCACGAACAGCACGCGACCGCCGGCGGCCGTCACGTCGCGGATCGCGCGCAGCGCGCGGTCCAGCATCGGCACGGTCTGCTGCAGGTCGATGATGTGGACCTGGTTGCGCACGCCGTACAGGTACGGCGACATGCGGGGGTTCCAGCGGCGCGTGTGGTGGCCGAAGTGAACGCCGGCCTCGAGAAGCTGCCGCAGGGTGAATTCGGGCATCGCCATCGGCGAGGTCCTTTCCTGATCGTCCGGTTGTGCCTCCGCGGGATCTGCCCGAGGCCGGATGCCCCGGACACCGGACCCGAACCGACCCCGCGACAGGCGAAAACCTGCGGCAGAGAGGCTGGGAAAGGCATCCCGCGTGTGAATTACCGGCGAAACGAGAGCCTCGCCAGCGCGCGGGATATGGCCGAAGCGCGCGCCGGATGCAAGTGCGGCGACCGGCCCCGGCCCCTGCTCACGGGCCGGCGTAGGTCGCGCGCGGGCGGATCAGCCGCCCGTCGCTGCGCTGCTCCAGCGCGTGCGCGATCCAGCCGACGCTACGCCCGATGGCGAAGATCGCCAGCGCCGCCCCGAGCGGGAGACGGCATGACTGCTCCAGCGCGATCAGTGCGACGTCGATGGTCGGGTGCTGTCCCGTGGACGCCCGCACCGCGTCGTTGAGCGTGGTCCATGCCGGATCGGGTGCGATCGCGTCGAACAGCGCGGCCGCGCGGGGATCGCCGTCCGGATAGAGCCGGTGGCCGTAGCCCGGGATGCGCTCCCCACGCCCGATGCGTGCCGCCACCGCCTCCCGCGGGCGGGTGTGCATCCCCGGTTCCGCCACGAAGGCGCGGACGCGTTCGGTCGCGCCCCCATGCAACGGCCCGCTCAGCGCCGCGAGCCCGGCGAGAAGGCAGCAGGGCAGCGCCGCCCCGGTGGACGCAACCACCCGGACCGCGAAGGTGGAGGCGTTCAGCTCGTGGTCGGCGCTCAGCACGAGGGCGCGGCGGATCAGGTCGGCCCCGCGCGCATCCGCATTCCAGGCCGCCGCGAGCGCGGCGTGAACCGGTCCGGCGACGACGCTGCGGGTGGCGGCCGCGGCCAGGGTGCGCAGCAGCAGCGCCGCATCGTGCCACAGCGCGTCGGACGCGCGTGCCCAGATCGCGGAGCCCGCCATCGCCGCGGCGGCCTGCATGCAGCGCTGGATGGGCGAGCCCCCGTCCAGCGGCGGTGACGGCGTGGGCGGCAGGTCGGGGAAGGCCGGCGCCTCCCAGAGCAGGCAGGCAACCTGCTCCAGCGTCGCCCTGCCGGCCAGGTCGACGGCATCCTTGCCCCGATACGTCAGGCGGTTGTCGGCGATGCGGGTGATGCGAGAGGCGAGGACCGGCTCGCCGAAGTCGATGGTCGAGGCGGCCACGACGCGGCGTGCCCGCCCACGCCGCCGGCGCTCCACCAGCGCGTCGAGGCCGCGCCGGTCGTAGAGGCTGCGGCGGGGGTCCGCCGGGTCGCTGCGCGTTCGGAGCAGCCCGCGGCTGACATAGGCGTAGAGCGTCTGGCGCGCGACGCCGATCCGCGCGAGGGCGGCCTCGATCGGCAGCCACTCGGCGTCACCCGCCGGGCTGTTCGGGTCACGAATGTTCGGATCTTCGGCCACCAGCTTCCATAGCGGCGCGCCGGGGGGCTGTCATCAGACCGGTTAGTTGATCATATTGATCAAGATTGACTGTATCCGTACGCAGCGCTGATCTCGCACTCCGATCAACGTGGACCCGGAGCAGATCCATGAGCCTGAACAGCGGACTGGAAGGCGTCATCGCGGCAGAAACCATCCTCAGCGAGGTGGACGGCGCAGCTGGCCGCCTGATCCTTCGCGGGCACCAGCTGCAGGACGTCGCCGGCCATCACTCCCTCGAATGGCTGATCGGGACGCTATGGCGCGACGTCGTCCCGGTCTCCTCGCACGATCAGGAGCCGCTGCGCGCCGCTCTCGGGCAGGCGCGATGCACGGCCTTCGACACCATCATCCCTCTCCTGCCGCAGGCCGCCAGGCTCGCCCCGACGGAAGCCCTGCGGCTTCTCCTCGCAGGGGTGCCCGACGATCGTCCCGACCTCCCGCTCCATCTCGTCGCTACCGTCGCGGTCGGCCTGGCGGCCGTCCTTCGCACGCGCGCGGGCGCAGAGCCAGTTCCGCCCGACGCGGAACTCGGGCATGCGGCGGACCTCCTGCGAATGATCCGGGGGCAGACGCCCTCCGGGACCGAAGTGGCCGCACTCGAGACGTATCTGATCACCGCGACCGACCACGGCCTGAACGCCTCCACCTTCACCGCGCGCGTGGTCGCCTCGACCCGCGCCGGGCTCGGATCGGCGGTCACCGCGGCCCTGTGCGCGCTGAAAGGTCCGTTGCACGGCGGCGCGCCCGGGCCGGTGATCGACATGCTGGACGCGATCGGCACGCCCGAGAACGCGGAGGCGTGGCTCGATGCCGCCCTTGCCCGCGGTGATCGCCTGATGGGCTTCGGGCACAGGATCTACCGGGTCACCGATCCGCGCTCCGACGTGGTCAAGCGCGCCGTCGGCTCCCTCGGCAATGCGGCGGGGCGGATCCGCTTCGCCGAACACATCGAGCAGGCCGCCCTCACGGTCCTGGCGCGGCGCAAACCGTCGCGGTCGCTGCAGACCAACCTCGAGTTCTACACGGCGCTGCTGCTCGAAGCGCTGGAGATCCCGCGTGACGCCTTCACCGGCGTGTTCGCCGCGGCTCGTGTGGTGGGCTGGATCGCCCATGCGCAGGAACAGGCGGCGACCCAGCGATTGATCCGGCCGCAATCGCGTTATGTCGGGCCACTGGCGGAAGCCGCCTGAGCCCCGGACGCCTCCATGCGGCGACACGCGGGCGGCGGAGACCACCCGCGTCCCTCGCCGACCATCGACCCGGCACCTCATCGCTGCCGCAACCGGATCACGCGACGGTGAGGGTTGATCGAGATCAAGGCGATGCAGGGAGGTCGGGTCGACCCTGGCCGCAGAAGGAGACAGGCCATGCTCGCACATCGCAGCCTCTGCATCGTCGTACTCGACGGGGGACGCGCGCGCTTCGTCAGGCCGGCGGCGGATCGCGCGCTTCACACCGAAGAGCGGCTCGAATCGCCAACCTTGCATGCCCGCACGGCCGAACTGGTCGGCGACCATGCGGGACGCAGCTTCGAGAGCGCGTCCCCCGTTCGGCATGCGATCGAGCCGCGCAGCGATCCCCACATGGCGGAGAAGACACGCTTCGCGGCAGCGGTCGCCGCCAAGCTCGACGCCGCCGCGCGCGAGGGTGCTTTCGACGCGCTCGTCCTGGTCGCGCCCGCGCCCATCCTGGCCGACCTGCAGGACGCCCTCGGTGTGGAAGCCACCCGCTGCGTGGTCGGCACGCTCCCGAAGGATCTCGTGAAGGTTCCGGACGACGCGTTGCAGCCGCATCTGAGCGAATGGGTCCGGCCCGTGGACCGCGCCTGACCGCGCGACGAGGCAAACGCCCCGGCGATTGACGTGGGTCAATGTGTCAGCGCGACAGCGCGCTATTGCGGGAGCGGCGCATGCGCGCATCGCGCGCGGAACGGGAGGTGAGGATGGCGACTGCGACGACGGACCTGCAACGCCCCTGGTCGGCCGCGGCGGTGCCGGCGGTCGGCTGGCACTCCTTCCGCGCGGAGATGGACAGGCTCTTCGGTGAACGCACCGGCGGGGTCGCGCTCCACAACGCCGATGAGAGTTCTCGGACGGTTGGCCGGCCGGCGATCGACGGCGCACACGCGGCCGATCGACCCGGGCGCGCACTGCACGCCGCGGCCTGAGTTCGGGGGCGCCCCCCCGCGCCGCTTGCGGCGACCGTATCTGGCGCGCGGCTTGCAGATCGTGCTCCGGTCCGTTCGGAGCCCCCCATGGTCGACGCCGTCGCCCCTGCCCTTTCCACCGCCTCGGCGGCGGCGGCGCCCATCGCCGAACGCCGACAGGACGACGCCGAACCGGCAGAGCCGTCCTTCCGCGCGGTGCTGTCGGCCCTGAACCCGCTGCAATATCTGCCGGTGGTCGGCACGATCTACCGAGCGGCAACGGGGGACGAGGTTCCGGAGCCCGTGCGCCGGATCGGGTCTGCCGTGGGCAGTTTTCTCCTGGGTGGGCCGGTCGGGGTGGCGATCAACCTGGCCACCCTGCTCGCCGAAAAGGTCAGCGGGATCGACCTCGACCGTTCGGGCCAGGCGCTGCTGGCCGCTCTGGTGGGGTCCCCGGCCCCCTCGAATCCCTCCGTCCCGATCGAGGAACACGGCGATCCTGAACCGCTGAGCGAGGCCGACGCGCTGAACGCGCGCGAGCTCGAGCGGCTCCACGCCGCCGATCGGCCGGCGCTCGCCCTCGCCTCCGCTGCAAGCCCGCCGCATGTCATGGAAGAGTGGACCGGCCCTGCTGCTCGCTCGTCGGAGCGGGTGGCGGGACCTGCTCACGGGGCGGCACCTGTTCACCGTTCGGCGACACTGCGCGAACAGGCGGGCGCAGCTCACGACCACGTGGCGGCCCCTCGCGAACACGCGGCGATCGTTCGCGACCGCACGGAGATGGCGCGCGATCAATCGACGGCAACCGACGACCTCTGGACGGCAGCGCGGGCGCGGGCCGCGTACGACCGCGCGGCGGGCCTGGCGGGGTTCGCATCGCAGGGACTGGGCTGAGCGCCACCTCGCCCGCAGGTGCGGGCATGGTTCTTGCAGCAGTGCGCCACGCGTGCCACGCAGGCGAGCCCCCTCCGGAGATCCGCATGCGCCGGTTGCTTCTCGCAGTCCTGCTGCTGTTGCCGTTGCGACCGGCCGTGGCCGAGGCCGTGTGGCAGACGCTTCCGCCCACGCCGCCGCCCGCCACGTACGATCGCAGCGCGCGGGTGATGCTGAACGGCGTGCGCCTGTTTTACGCCACGGCCGGTCACGGGCCGCCGGTGCTGCTGCTGCACGGCGGATTGGCCAACAGCGACCATTGGGGGCACCAGGTCGCGGCGCTGCGCCGGGCGCACCAGGTGATCGTGATGGACAGCCGCGGCCACGGGCGGTCGGCGCGCGATGCACGCCCATTCGGCTACCACCTGATGGCCGACGACGTGGTCGCGCTGCTCGACCACCTCGAACTCCCCCGCGCCGACGTGGTGGGCTGGAGCGACGGGGCGATCATCGGACTCGATCTCGCGCTGCGGCATCCAGGCCGCGTGGGTCGGATTTTCGCCTTCGCGGCGAACGTCCGGACTGACGGGGTGATCCCGAACGCGGACCGGAATCCGACCTTCGCCGCCTACATTGCCCGAGCAGGGCGCGAGTACGCGCGTCTTTCCCCCACACCAGGAGACTACGACGCGTTCCTCGCCCAGATCGGCCGCATGTGGGCGACCCAGCCGAACTGGACCGATGCCCAGTTGCGGGGGATCCGTGCACGTGTGCAGGTGGTCGACGGCGACCACGACGAGGCGATCCGCCGCACCCACACCGAAGCCATGGCCGCAGCGATCCCCGGAGCGGGATTGTTGATCCTGCCGAATGCGAGCCACTTCGCCTTCCTGCAGGATCCCGTCCTGTTCAATGCGGCGATGCTGCACTTCCTCGACGCGCCCTGATCGACCTTTAAGGCGTCGTTCCAGGCCCGGCTGAGATGCGTCTCCCCGCCGGGGCCACGTCGTCGCGCTTGGCGCGGTCGCGACGATTGGTTAGTGCGACTTGCATTCTCTAACGCGGAGACTGCCATGTCCGAAACCACGCCCACTCCGAGCCAGCCTGTCGAACCGGGCATCGAGACGCCGAGCGCGACGGGCGAAACGCCGGAGCAGGAGGCCGGCGGAACCGGGACCGAGGCTGCGGCGGCGGATCCGATCGACGTGGCCGCCGCGCGTGCCCGGCTCACCCTTCCCGATCTTCGTCCGGCCCCGCCTGCCGAACCCGTGCCGCTGCCGCCCGCGCCCCCGACCTATCGCGAGATGGAGCATCTCCTTCGCGATCTCGCCTGACGTCGTCCTCCCCGCGGCGCCGGCTCGACGCCGCGGGGAGTCGAGACTCGACCACGTTGCTGCCGCGGCCGCGGTGCGAGCGGCCGAAAATCCCCTGCCCTGGGACGATGCACGGCGACGCTGCCGTCAGACACACGGCGCACATGCCCTGCTCACCCTTCTCCGGCGCCCGGGTCGCCGCGGCGAAGTCCTGCAATCGCTCGCGAGCGTATGCGGGTCCGCCCGACGGATGGCAGCCAAACGAATTCGTCCCAAAATCCGCACTGTCTTCGACAACAATCCTCCCAAAATGCAAATTTTTGTACTCCCGCTGGTCGGAACCGAAATGAGGGTGTAGGACGACGTTGATCCGTGTCGAAACAGGACGTTCGGATCAAATTTTGGAGGGTCGCGATGGCAACGCTGACATGGACGAAATCCGGAAGCGGGAGTTGGAGCGTCGGGTCCAACTGGAACACCGGCACGGTTCCGGGGGCCGGCGACAGCGTCGTCATGCCGGGGACCAACGCATACACCGTCACCCTGGACGTCGACCCGGCTGCACTCGGGACGATCACGGTGTCCGACAGCAAGGCCAAGCTCCTGCTGAACGGATATACGCTCACCGCCACGGAACTCGATCTGGCCGGGAGCGTCACCGGCTTCGGCGCGCTCGACGTGACGACCTACGGCGCGAACGGCGGCACGATCCAGGCGTCAGGCGGCACCCTGAAGCTGTTCGGCTCGATCTCCGGAACGCCGAACCTGGCCATCGTGAACGCCGCAAACACGAATCTCGAGATCGACGGCACCGCCTCCGTCAGCGCGTTCAAGCTGAACGGCCAGACCCTGACCATCGCCGGGGGCGGTGAACTGACCTTTGCCGATGCAGGCGGCTGGAATACCGGGCAAGGCACGATTTCGATGGGAGGGGGCACCCTCACGGTCGACGGCACGCTCACCCTCGGTGGGTCGTTGGTCGGCTACGGCGTCCTGGACGCAGGGAGCCTCACTCCCCAGGGTGGGAGCCTGATCCGTGCGTCCGGCGGCACGCTGGACGTCTTCGGAAACACCACTGCCCAAGCCTCCTTCGTCATCGATACCGCGGTGCCCTCGACCTTGCGTCTGGAAGGCACGCTGGGTTCGCAGCCGACGATCTCCATCACCGACGCCAACCAGACCCTCCAACTCGCCGGATCCGTCACGTTCACGTCTCAGCAGACGATCTCCGCCGGCACGATCGACCTCGTGGGCGGCACCATCTCAGACGGGTATGGGTATCTGCTCTCCGACGGCGTCCTGACCGGGTACGGCGTGGTGAAGCGGGCGGGCGGTCCGTCGGTCACCCTCAGTGGAACGGGCGACGTCATCGCCAACGGTGGTGTCCTCGACCTCGCCGTGGACATCCCCGCCTCCTCCGGCACCAGCCTGAAGGTCGCCGACAGCACTGCCTCGATCATGCGCCTCGACGGCACCATCGGCGCAGGAAACACGCTCAGCTTCCTCGGATCCCACGGCGCGATCGAGCTCAACGACGTGCAGATCAAGGCGGACGGGCTGAACTTCGCCGGCACCATCGACGGCATGGTCATCGGGTCCACCACCAACGACGTCAGCGGCATCAACTACATCAACGTGCAGGGTGAGGTCACCGACGTGGCCTTCGTCGACAGCACCCATATCCGCGTCTCCAACGGCGTCACCGTCCTCGGCACCATCACCCTCGCCAGCCCGACCACCGCGCCGTACGTCGTGCTGAGCCTCGACAGCGACACGGTCGGCCACACGATCGGCTCCGGCTACGACATCTTCCTCAGCACCGTCTGCTACGCCCGCGGCTCCCACATCGCGACCCCAACCGGAGAGGTGCGCGTCGAGGCGCTCGCGGCCGGCGACGAAGTGCTGGTGCTCGAGGGGGACAGCCTCGTGCCGCACACGGTGCGCTGGGTCGGCGAGCGCCGCCTGGACGTGCAGGCGCACCCGCGTCCTTCCGCCGTCGCTCCGGTACGGATCTGCCGCTCCGCCTTCGCGCAGGACGTGCCGCACCGCGACCTCGTGCTCTCTCCCGACCATGCCGTGCTGCTGGACGGACGGCTCATCCCGGTCCGCCGGTTGATCAACCACGACACCATCGTGCAGGACATGGCGGCCGAGACGGTCGACTACTTCCACGTCGAACTCGACCGGCACGCGATCCTGCTCGCCGAGGGGCTGCCCGCCGAAAGCTATCTCGACACGGGCAACCGCGGATTCTTCTCCAATGCCGGCCTGCCCGCCGTCCTGTATCCCGACCTGACCGACGAAGCGGAGGAGCGGCGCCACGTCGCGGCGTCACCCCTGCCCTTCGCCACCTCCGACGCCGAGGTGGAGCAAGCCTGGCGCCGGCTTGCCGACCGTGCCTGGCTGATGCGCACCCTGGCCGACTCCCGCATCACCAATGAGCCCGCGCTGCGGCTCGTCTGCCAGGGGCAGGCCCTGACCCCCATGACGTCACGCGACGGCATGCACCTGTTCGTGCTGCCGGCCAGCGCAACGCAGGTCCGGATCGAATCGCGCGCCAGCGCTCCGGCCGACACGCAGCCCTGGTCCGACGACCGCCGCACGCTCGGCGTCAACCTCACGCGCATCGTGCTGCGCGGCCCGACCAGGGTCGAGGAGATCCCGGTCGACCACCCCCGCCTGCATCGCGGCTGGTGGCCGGTCGAGCGGCACGGCAGCACCCTCGCCCGCTGGACCGACGGGTGCGCGACGCTGCCGCTGCCGCCGCTCGACGGCGTGACGATCCTGGAGCTGCATGCGAGCGCAGGCGGCATGCGCTATGTCGTGGAGGCCGAGGCCGCTCGCGCGGCCTGATGGCGCCAACCCCGGGAAGGCGGTCGCGGCGACCGGGGGGCTGCACTCCCCCGAGGCGCCCGACCGCCGCCCGCGGCTAGGACCGGACCACCGGGCGAGGCCGGGCGCGCGCCCGACCCGCGTCCACCAGGCTGACGATGCCGCCCGGGAAGCCGCAGAGCACGATCACCAGCAAGGCGCCGAGAACGATCTTGTCGGCATAGGCGCCGAAGCTGAAGAAGCTCTTCTGCGCCATCAGCACGGCCACGCCGATCAGCGGCCCCAGCAGGACGCGGCGCCCGACCAGCACGACCGCGGTCAGCATCAGCACCAGGAAGTAGGTCTCGAACAGGTCCGGCCCGACATAGGCGCGCTGATAGGCGTAGAGCCACCCACCCGCCGCGGTGAGCGGAGCTGAGACCAGGAACACCATCAGCCGCACGCGCAGCGGATCGAGCCCGCTCATGATCGCGAGCGGCGCGTTCATGTGCACCATCAGCGCGGCGTGGCCCAGCTTCGACCGGCGGAACCGCGCGACGAAATACAGCGCGAGCAGCAGCAGGCCGTAGGCGTAGGGCCACAGATCCTTGTTGGTCATCGGCGCGAGAGTCAGCCCAGGCAGCGACAGGTCGAGCGGGGGCACGCCCACGAACCCGTCCGACCCGCCCAGCGCCGTCCAGTTGTAGCAAATCGTGAAACACACGACGTTGGCCGCGTAGGTCACCAGGCTGAACGCGAACTCGCGCGTGCGCAGCGTGATCAGGCCCAGGACGACGGCGAGCACAAGGGCCGCGCCGCCGGCCGCCAGCAGCGTCGCCCAGGCATTCCAGCCGTGATCGACCGCGAGGATCCCCGCCGCATAGGCGCCGGCGGCGAAGAAGGCGGTGTGGGCAAGGCTGACCTCGCCCAGGTCGGACAGCACGATGTCCTGCCCGTACGCCATCACGGCAAAGATCGCCGTCACCACCAGCGTGTTGTAGACGAGCGTGGTCCCGCCCAGCGCGGCGGGCACGAAGTAGCCGGCCACCGCAAGGGCCAGCCAGAGCAGCAGGCGGATCATCGCCTTCCTCCGCCGGCTGCGAGGCCGCCGGGGCGCAGCACCATAATCGGGATCATGATCAGGAAGGCCGCCGCGGTCGTGTAGGCCGGCGCGACCAGGGCGCCGAAGAAGGCGGAGAACAGGCCAAGCGCGAGACCCGCGAGGTACGATCCGCCGACGGAGCCGATGCCGCCCAGCACGACGACGACGAAGGTCATGATCACCTCGTCGAATCCCATGGAGGTGATGATCGGCGTGCGCGGCGCGACCAGCGTGGCCGCGAGGGCCACGGCCGCACCCTCGAACGCGAAGATGCCGAGATAGACGCCGGCCACGTTCACCCCGGCGAGCTGGGTCAGCCGCGGGTCCTCGGCCACCATCCGCACCCAGGAGCCGACCAGCCCGCGGCCCATCACCACGTGCAGCAGCAGGAACATCAAAATCGTGGCGACCACCACCAGCAGGTCCTGCGCGGTGAGCAGCACCGGCCCGACATGCAGGGTGATCGCGTTCAGCGGGCTCGCCAGGGTCTGCGGCCTGACGCCGAAGGCAAGGCCTGCCGCCCCCTCGACGATCTGGCCGAAGCCCAGCGTGACGATCATCAGGCTGACCAGGTTCTGCTGCAGCGTGAGGCGCAGCATGGCACGCTGCATCAGCGCGCCCAGCACCGCGCCGGCCAGGATCGCCACCGGGATCGCCGCCCAGTAGGACAGGCCGAACGCGCTCATGGCCCACCAGGCGATGAAGGCGCCCAGCATGTACATCTGGCCGTGGCCGAAATTGACCAGGCGGGCGGCTCCGAGCAGCAGGGTCCAGCCGATGGCGGTGAGTGCGTAGGCGTGGCCCATGATCAGCCCGTTGGCGAGCTGCTGGGGGACGTTCATGGGCGGACGCTCCCGAGATAGGCCTCGACGATGCGCGGGTCGTCGCGCATCGCGGCGATCGGGCCGTCGGCGATGACCCGCCCGCGCTCGAGCAGATAGAGGTGATCCACCACCTCCATCGCCGCACGGACGTTCTGTTCGACCAGCAGTACGGTCAGGCCCTCGTCGACCAGGCGGCGGATCGCCTCGAGCAGGGTCGACACCAGGCGCGGCGCGAGGCCGATCGAGGGCTCGTCGAGCAGCAGCACGCGCGGCCCGAGGCGTAGCGCACGGCCGATCGCCAGCATCTGGCGTTCCCCGCCGGACAGCTGGGCGGCGCGATTGCGGCGGCGTTCGGCGAGCCGGGGGAACAGGGTGAAGACGCGGTCGACCGGGAACGCGCGCGCCGCGGCTTCGGCGCCGTGCGGGCGGGTCGCGCGCAGGTTCTCCTCCACGCTCATGGTGCCGAAGACGGCGAGGCCTTCCGGGACCAGCAACAGGCCGCGGCGGACGCGTTCGTGCACCGGGAGGGGGCCGAGATCGACGCCGTCCAGGCGGACGCTGCCCGTGACCCGGGCGGGGCCGCGGGACCAGCCGACGATGCCGTTCACCAGGGTCGTCTTGCCAGCGCCGTTCGCGCCGACCACCCCGGCGAGCGTGCCGGGCGGCAACCCGAGCTCCGGCACGGAGACCGCGGGTTCGGCCGCGCCGTAGGCGACGGACAGACCAGAAACGGCGAGCGCCGGCGTCACGAGCGGCATGAGGTGCTCGGGGCGTAGAGGTGGCAAGCCGGGCACGGATGCCGCACGACGCACGATGCTCCCTCTCCCCTTGCGGGAGGGAGTTGGGGGGCGGCGGCGTCGGGGGATGGCGCGCGACGGTGCGTGCGCCCCGGCCGCCCGCTCACCCCGGCCCTCTCCCGCGAGGGGAGAGGGGGACTCAGGAGGTACGCCCGGCCACACGCGCGGTACGATACCCCCCATCCCCTTGCGGGAGGGGGTTGGGGGGCGGGGATAGTGGGGGGTGGCGCGCGACGGTGCGTGCGGCCCGCTCGCCCCCTCACCCCGGCCCTCTCCCGCGAGGGGAGAGGGGGACTCCCCCCTCGGTGCGAGCTCATGCGGCGCGTCCCAGATAGGCTTCCAGCACCCTGGGATCGGACTGGACCGCCGCCGGTGGTCCGTCGGCGAGTACCGCACCGGTCTCCAGCACGACCAGATGGTCGGCGAGGTCCATCACCAGGTCCATGTGATGCTCGATCAGCACGATGCCGATGCCCTCCGCCCGCAATGCGGCCAGGGTCTCGGCAAGTTTCTCCATGTCCGGCCCGCCCAGCCCCGCGGCGGGCTCGTCCAGCAGCAGGGCGCGCGTCCCCTCCGCGTAGGCGAGCGCGATCGAGAGCATTCGCTGCGTGCCGTAGGGCAGCGAGCCGGGCGGCAAAGTGTGCAGACCCTCGGGAACGGCGAAGCGGCGCAGCAGCGCGCGCGCCTGGTCCTCGGCCGCGCGACGGCGGCGGTGCTCCACCCACGGCAGCAGAACGGAGGCGGCGAGGCCGGTGCCGGTGCTCCGCAGCAGCGCGCCCGTCATGTTCTCCAGCACCGGAATGCCGGCGAAGAACGCGTTCTGCTGGAAGGTGCGGTGCAGGCCGCGCGCGGCCAGCCGGTGCGGCGGCAGGTCGGTCACCTCCGCGCCGTCGAGGAACACCTGCCCCTCGTGCCGGACCATGTTGGTCACCGCATTGAAGCAGGTGCTCTTCCCCGCGCCGTTCGGACCGATGATCCCCAGGATCTGGCCGCCCTGCACGGCCCAGGACACGTCGGAGAGGGCGCGGAACCCGCCGAACCGGACCGAGAGGTTGCGGACCTCGAGCCGGGGGGCGCTGCCGGCGGACCTGTCCTCCGCCGTCGTGTCGGCCCCCGCACGCGCCGTCACGGCTGGCTGCCGCTCACCGCCGCTCCGTCATGGCTGGACCACGAGCTTGCCGTCACGCACCACCACCGGGAAGTAGCGGGCCTGCATCTGGCCGTTGTCGGCGAAGGTCGCGTCGCCGAAGATCGTGCCGGGGATGGTGTGGCCGCGGATCGCGCCGGCGACCTTGTCCTTTTCCAGGCTCTTCACCTGGTTGGCCGCGATCGCCCAGACCTGCAGCGCGACGGCGCCGAGCGCGGTGAACTTGTCGGCCTTGACCTTCCCGTCCTTATCGAGGGCGGCGACGAAGGCCTTGTTGGCGGGGTTGGAGGCGAAGGGCTCGACGTCGGCGAAGTAGATGTCGGCGCTGACCACCCCGTTGGCGGCGGGCCCCGCGACCTCCAGCACCTGCGGGGAGATCGTGCCGACTGCGGCGATCAGCGGCACGCCGACCTGCGCCTGCGCGTATTGCTGGAGGAAGGCGGGCATCCCGGATGACGCGGAGGAGTTGGTCACCACCACCACGTCGGGCTTCGCGTCCTTCAGCGCGGTGACGGCCACGCGGAAATCGGTCGCGGTGAAGCTGAAGCCCTGCTGGCTGACCACCTGGTAGTCCCAGTTGGCCTTCTTGAGTTCGCCTTCCATCGCCGCCTGGGCGCCGTTGCCGTAGGCGTCGTTCTGCGTGGCGAAGCCGATCTTGTGCGCCTTCATCTTCATGATCGCCTGGGCGATCGCCGCCGCATCCATGGCGTTGGAGCTGTTGGTGCGCACCGCGAGCTTGTTGCCGGTGCCGGCCAGGATCGGGTCGGCCTTGGAGATCGCGGTGATGTCCATGATGCCGGCGCGGGCGAGCACCGGCTGGATCGCAAGCGTGACCGGGCTGTTGTAGCCCTCGATCACCACGGAGACGCCTTCGCCGATCAGCTCGTTGGCCTTGGCGACGCCGACGGCCGGCGTGCTTTCGTCGTCGCGTACGATCACCTGAAGCGGCCGCCCCAGCACGCCTCCCTGCGCGTTGATGAGCTCCGCCATGACCTGCACGGCGCGGGTGACGCGCTGGCCGTCGTCGCCGGCGCCGCCGCTCTGCGGGAACAGCATGCCGACCTTGATCGGATCGGCGGCCTGGGCGGGGTGAACGAGGGTTGCAGGCGAGACGAGCGTGGCGACGGCGAGGCCTGCGACCAGCGCCAGCGTTCTGCGTTTCATGAGCGTTCAGTTCCCCCGTTTCGTTGCGCCATTCGGCGTTTTCGATTGCGCCGTTCGGCGTCGCCGAAATCTTATGGCGGGATGGTGCGGAATACCAGGGCTGCTCCTCCCGCCTTGCGGGCAACCTCCGGCATGACCTAGGGTCATTTCCGGCAGCAATATTGCCTCGCTGGGCCGGGACGGGCAAAACCCCGCACCCCGGCGCGACGGTTGTACAGTGCACCGGGACGCCCCGGCGCCAAGAGACAGAGACCCGAGATGGAAGCGTTCGCGAAGCAAGGCCTCTACGATCCCCGCAACGAGCATGACGCGTGCGGCGTCGGCTTCATCGCGAACATCAAGGGCCGCAAATCGCACGACGTGATCGCGCAGGGCCTGCAGATCCTGCTGAACCTCGACCATCGCGGCGCGGTCGGTGCCGATCCGCTGGTGGGCGACGGCGCCGGCTGCCTGATCCAGATGCCGGATGCGCTGCTGCGCGACTGGGCCGCAAGTGCCGGCCTGCGCCTGCCGGCGCCGGGCCGTTACGCCGTCGCGATGTGTTTCCTGCCGCGGGACGACCGCGCGCGTGAGCACGCGATCCGCCATTTCGAGGAGGTCGTGGTCCAGGAACGCCAGGCCATGGTGGGCTGGCGCGACGTGCCGACCGACCTCACCGGCCTCGGCACGACCGTCATCGGGACGATGCCGGTGATCCGCCAGGCGGTGATCGCGGCGGGTCCGCAAATGCGCGACCAGGATGCGTTCGAGCGCAAGATCCTCGCGATCCGCAAGCAGATCCTCAACAATCTCCGCACCCTCGGCGAAAAGCGCGGCATCCCCGGCCTGTCCGACTTCTACATGCCGTCCTTCTCGACCCGGACCATGGTCTACAAGGGGCTGCTGCTGGCGGGCCAGGTCGGCAGCTTCTACGCGGACCTGCGCAACCCGCTGACGCAATCGGCGCTCGCGCTGGTGCACCAGCGCTTCT
Source organism: Rhodospirillales bacterium 69-11 (assembly GCA_001898425.1). Taxonomy (GTDB): domain Bacteria; phylum Pseudomonadota; class Alphaproteobacteria; order Acetobacterales; family Acetobacteraceae; genus Rhodopila. Next base: position 160,261 of record MKTV01000045.1, on the reverse strand, counting down.
CCACCAACACCTTCCCGTCCTGGAAGCTCGCGCACCCGTACCGGTTCGTGGCGCATAACGGCGAGATCAACACGGTCCGCGGCAACGTCAACTGGATGTACGCCCGGCGCCGCTCCATGAGCTCCGACCTGATCGGGCCCGATCTCGACAAGATGTGGCCGCTGATCCCGCACGGCCAGTCGGATACCGCCTGCATCGACAACGCGCTCGAGATTCTGGTGGCCGGCGGCTACTCGCTCGCGCATGCGATGATGATGCTGATCCCGGAGGCCTGGGCCGGCAATCCGTTGATGGAGCCTGAGCGCAAGGCGTTCTACGAATACTATGCCGCGCTGATGGAGCCGTGGGACGGGCCGGCGGCGATCGCGTTCACCGACGGACGGCAGATCGGCGCGACGCTCGACCGCAACGGGCTGCGCCCGGCGCGCTACGTGGTGACCGACGACGACCACGTGATCCTCGCCTCCGAAGCCGGCGTGCTGCCGGTGCCGGAGGAGCGGATCCAGCGCAAATGGCGCCTGCAGCCCGGCAAGATGCTGCTGATCGACCTCGAGCAGGGCCGCATTATCGACGATGCCGAGATCAAGCGGCAGCTCGCCGGCGAACATCCGTACGCGGACTGGCTGAAGCAGACACAGTTCAAGCTCGAAGACCTGGCCGACACGCCGGAACGCGACCGGCCGCGGCCGAACGACCCGGCGAGCCTGCTGAAGCAGCAGCAGGTGTTCGGCTACACGCAGGAGGACGTGCAGTTCTTCCTCGAACCGATGGCGGTGCAGGGCGACGACCCGGTCGGTTCGATGGGCACCGACACGCCGCTTGCGGTGCTGTCCGACAAGCCCAAGCTGCTGTTCAACTACTTCAAGCAGAACTTCGCGCAGGTCACCAATCCGCCGATCGATCCGATCCGCGAGGAGCTGGTGATGTCGCTGGTCTCGATGATCGGCCCGCGCCCCAACCTGCTGGGCCATCACGCCGGCAACCACTATCGGCTCGAGGTGCAGCAGCCGATCCTGACCAACGCCGACCTCGAGAAGGTGCGCGCGATCGAGAGCCTGGCCGGCGGCGCGTTCCGGACGATGACGATCGACACGACCTGGTCCGCCACCGAGGGAGCGGCCGGCATGCAGGCCGCGGTCGAGCGCATCTGCCGGGAGGCCACGGATGCGGTGCTCGCCAACCACAACATCCTGATCCTGTCCGACCGCGCGGCCGGCCCCGACCGGATCCCGGTTCCGTCCCTGCTGGCGACGGCCGCGACGCACCACCACCTGATCCGCCAGGGACTGCGCATGTCGACCGGGCTCGTGGTCGAGACCGGCGAGGCGCGCGAGGTGCACCATTTCTGCGTGCTGGCGGGCTACGGCGCGGAGGCGATCAACCCCTATCTCGCCTTCGAGACGCTGGAGCAGATCCGCGAGCAGAACGGGCTGCAGCAGTCCGCCTACGAGGTGCAGAAGAACTACCTGAAGGCGGTCGGCAAGGGGATGCTGAAGGTGATGTCCAAGATGGGCATCTCCACCTACCAGTCCTATTGCGGCGCGCAGATCTTCGACGCCGTGGGCCTGTCCTCGGGCTTCGTGGAGAAGTGCTTCACCGGCACGGCGACCACGATCGAGGGCGTCGGCATGGCGGAGATCGCGGCCGAAGCGGTCGCTCGCCACCACAACGCGTACAGCGACAACCCGATCTACCAGGCGATGCTGGACGTCGGCGGCGACTACGCCTTCCGCCTGCGTGGCGAGGCGCATGCCTGGACGCCCGAATCGATCTCCAAGCTGCAGCATGCGGTGCGCGGCAACCTGCCCGACGACTATGCGGCCTTTGCCCGCGGCATCAACGAGCAGGCCGAACGGCTGCTGACCATCCGCGGATTGATGCAGTTCCGCTTCGCGGAGACGCCGGTGCCGCTCGACGAGGTCGAGCCCGCGTCCGAGATCGTCAAGCGGTTTGCGACCGGCGCGATGAGCTTCGGCTCCATCTCGCGCGAGGCGCACACCACGCTGGCGATCGCGATGAACCGGATCGGCGGCAAGTCCAACACCGGCGAGGGTGGCGAGGAACCGGACCGCTTCGTGCGGATGCCGAACGGCGATTCCATGCGCTCCGCCATCAAGCAGGTCGCGTCGGGCCGGTTCGGTGTCACCGCCGAGTACCTGGTCAACGCCGACGACATCCAGATCAAGATGGCGCAGGGCGCGAAGCCCGGCGAAGGCGGACAGCTTCCCGGCCACAAGGTCGACAAGAACATCGCGCGCGTGCGCCACTCGACGCCGGGTGTCGGGCTCATCTCGCCGCCGCCGCATCACGACATCTATTCGATCGAGGACCTCGCGCAGCTCATCCATGACCTGAAGAACGTCAATCCGGCGGCGCGCATCTCGGTGAAGCTCGTCTCCGAGGTGGGTGTCGGCACGGTTGCGGCCGGCGTATCCAAGGCGCGCGCCGATCACGTGACGATCGCGGGTTATGAGGGCGGCACGGGCGCGAGCCCCCTCACCTCGCTGACGCATGCCGGCAGCCCGTGGGAGATCGGGCTCGCGGAGACGCAGCAGACCCTGGTGCTGAACGGGCTGCGGGGCCGGATCGCCGTGCAGGTCGATGGCGGCCTGCGCACCGGCCGCGACGTGGTGGTGGGCGCGCTGCTGGGGGCGGACGAGTTCGGCTTCGCCACCGCGCCGCTGATCGCCGCCGGCTGCATCATGATGCGCAAGTGCCACCTGAACACCTGCCCGGTCGGTGTCGCGACGCAGGACCCGGTGCTGCGCGCGCGCTTCACCGGCACGCCCGAACACGTCATCAACTACTTCTTCTTCGTGGCCGAGGAAGTGCGCGCGCTGATGGCGCAACTCGGCTTCCGCCGCTTCGAGGAGATGGTGGGCCAGGTCGAGCGGCTCGACACGCGCCGCGCCGTCGCGCACTGGAAGGCGAAGGGCGTCGACCTCTCGCGGATCCTGTTCGCACCGGCCGCCGCGCCGGGGATTGCGCGGTTCTGGACCGAGACGCAGGCGCACGGGCTCGAGGACGCGCTGGACCAGCGGCTGTTGGCCGAGGCGCGGCCGGCGCTCGATGCGGGGACGCCGGTGCGCATCGAGGCGCCGGTGCGCAACATCAACCGGACCGTGGGCGCGATGCTCTCGGGCGAGGTCGCCAAGCGCTACGGCCATGCCGGCCTGCCGGAGGACACGATTGCCGTCGCGCTGACCGGCACGGCCGGGCAGAGCTTCGGCGCGTTCCTCGCCCGCGGCGTGAGCCTGACTTTGACGGGCGATGCGAACGACTATGTCGGCAAGGGCCTGTCCGGCGGCCGCGTCGTGGTGCGCCAGCCGGAGGGTGTGCGCCGGCGGCCGACCGAGAACATCATCGTGGGGAACACGGTGCTGTACGGCGCGATCGCCGGCGAGGCGTATTTCGAGGGCGTTGCCGGCGAGCGCTTCGCGGTGCGCAACTCGGGCGCCGTGACGGTGGTCGAGGGCTGCGGCGACCACGGCTGCGAATACATGACCGGCGGCACCGTCGTGGTGCTGGGCGAGACCGGGCGGAACTTCGCGGCCGGCATGTCGGGCGGGGTCGCCTATGTGTTCGACGAGCACGCGCGGTTCAAGCGGCTGTGCAACCTCGCGCAGGTGGACCTCGAGCCGATCGCGCCCGCTGAGATCGGGCCGGCCGACGCGCCGGGCCGTCCCCGCCAGCGCGCGGTGAGCGTGGACGACGCAGGCATGGGCGACCCGCTGCGCTTCGATGCGGAACGGCTGCGCATCCTGCTGGAGCGGCACCTGCTGTTCACCGGCAGTGCCCGCGCCCGCGAGTTGCTGGAGGATTGGGAGACAGCGCTGTCCCGCTTCGTGAAGGTCATGCCGCGCGACTATCGCCGCGCGCTCGTGGACCTGCGCACGGAGGCGGCGAGCAGCGTGGCGGCGGAATGACCAAGGGCGGGCGGTCGCCCGCCCTTCGTCGTCCCCGAGCTCGTCTCGGGGATCCACGACGTTCCGCTGCTGCACGCAGCGAAATCGTGGGTGCGCGGGCCAACCCCGCGCATGACACGGACGCCGCACCCGCCGAACCGCACGCCACGCGACCCACGACACGAAACGTCTGAAACGGACGAGACGCAAGGACGACCGACCATGGGCAAGCCGACCGGATTCCTGGAGATCGAACGGCGCGATCGCGGCTACGAGAAGCCCGAACTGCGCGTGCAGTCGTTCAAGGAGTTCACCACCCCGCTTCCCGAACCGGCACTGCGCGAGCAGGCGGCGCGCTGCATGGATTGCGGCATTCCGTTCTGCCACAGCGCCTGCCCGGTGATGAACCAGATCCCGGACTGGAACAACCTGGTCTACCGCTCGCAGTGGCAGCAGGCGGCAATCAACCTGCACTCCACCAACAACTTCCCCGAGTTCACCGGCCGCATCTGCCCGGCGCCGTGCGAGGCGGGCTGCACGCTGAACATCGACGACAACGCGGTCACCATCAAGTCGATCGAGTGCGCGATCGTCGACCGCGCCTGGGAGGAAGGCTGGATCGCGCCGCTCCCGCCGACCCACAAGACCGGCAAGCGCGTCGCGGTCGTGGGGTCCGGTCCGGCCGGGATGGCCTGCGCGCAGCAGCTCGCGCGCGCCGGCCACGACGTGACGCTGTTCGAGAAGCAGGACCGGATCGGCGGGCTGCTCCGCTACGGGATCCCCGACTTTAAGATGGAGAAGCACCTGATCGATCGCCGGGTCGGCCAGATGCAGGCGGAGGGGGTCACCTTCCGTCCCGGCGTCGAGATCGGCAAGGACGTCGCTCTCGACGCGCTGCTGGCCGACTATGATGCCGTGGTGCTCACCGGCGGCGCGGAGTGGCCGCGCAACCTCGACGTGCCCGGCCGCGAGCTCGACGGGATCCACTACGCGATGGACTTCCTGACCCAGCAGAACAAGCGCAACGCGGGCGACGCGGAGGACCGCGCGGCCCCGGCGGGGACGATCTCCGCCAAGGGCAAGCACGTGGTGGTGGTGGGCGGCGGTGACACCGGGTCGGACTGCATCGGCACCTCGGCGCGGCAGGGAGCGGCCTCGATCACGCAGATCGAGATCCTGTCCAAGCCGCCGGTCCGCGAGGACAAGGGGCTGGTCTGGCCGGACTGGCCGAACCGGCTGCGCTCCTCCCACGCGCACGAGGAAGGCTGCGCGCGCGAGTGGGGGGTGCTCACCAAGGCCGCGCGCGGCAGCAACGGCCGGGTGGAAGCGCTGGACTGCGTGAGGGTCGAATGGGTGCGCACCGGCGAAGGACGGATGCAGCTGCGGGAGATCCATGGCAGCGACTTCACGCTGCGGGCGGACCTCGTGCTGCTGGCGATGGGCTTCCTGGGACCGCGCCGCGGGAGCGTGCTGGAGCAGGCGGCGGTCGAGCTGGATGCCCGCGGCAATGTCGCCGCGAACACGGTCGACTACCGGACCTCGCGGGAGAACCTGTTCGTGGCGGGTGACATGCGGCGCGGACAGTCGCTGGTGGTCTGGGCCATCCGGGAAGGACGGCAGTGCGCCCGCGCGGTCGATCTCGCGCTGATGGGGGCGAGCACGCTGCCGCGCTGAGTCGCCGGAGCCGAGTTCCCGGACGTGGCTTCGCGGTGGAGCCCGGACCTGCCTTCACGCTGGGTCGCGGACCCGCCGCCGGGGTAGGCCCGGACCTGCCGCTGCAGTGGGTCCCGGACCGGCTCCTTAGTCACCACGGAGATGCGGAGCGCCACGGAGGGCGACGGGAGTCGGGGTGGCGGACGTCGCCGGGGTCTTTCGCGGCGATCGTTGCACGCGCTGGATGACTGATCGATTCCGCGCGCCATGCGCGGCGCTCCCCGCGCTGCGGACTCCCGAGTGCCGGTGGTTCCGTCGCGCGCCCGAATGGGCACGACGCCGCTCGCCTCTTATCCCGGCAGCAGCGACAGCACTTCCCGCGCGGCGGCTTCCGAGGGCAGCACGCCGCCTGCTGGCCTCAGCGATGCGAGCGGGCCCGCGACCGCGCTCCGTTGCGCCGCGGCCTCTGCCGGGTCGTCGAGCAGGTCACGCAGCACCCGAGCCAGCTCGTCCGGGGTGCAGTCCTGCTGCAGCCGTTCCGGCACGACCTCGCGCTCCGCGATGATGTTCAGGATGGAGGCGTAGCGGACCTTGATCAGGCGCCGCGCGATCGCGGCCGAGACCGGGTTCACCCGGTAGGCGACCACCATCGGCACGCCCGCCAGCGCGAGTTCCAGGGTCGACGTGCCGGATTTGGTCAGCGCGGCGGCGGAGGCGGCGAAGGCATCGTGCTTCTCGGCCGTCTCGGTCACCAGGATCGGCGGCACGCGCCAATCCGCGGCGCCGGCCCGCACGGCCTCGGCGACCGGGGCGGCGATCGGCACCACCGGGACGATGCCGGCGGGCAGGCGCTGCAGCGTAGCGGCAAGCACGGGCAGCAGGCGGGACACCTCGGTGCGGCGGCTGCCCGGCATGAACGTCACGATGCGCGCCTCCCGCGGGATGCCGTGGCGCGCTCGGAATCGCGCCGCGTCGCCGGTATCGGCCCCGCTTTCCAGCACCGGGTGGCCCACGAACGCCGCCGGCAGGCCGTGGCGGGCGAAGAAGTCCGGCTCGAAGGGCAGCAGGCAAAGCAGCCGTTCCCACAATCCGGGGTAGTGCTTTACGCGACCCTCCCGCCAGGCCCAGACCTGGGGCGCCACGTAATGCGCGCGCGGGATGCCCAGCGGGGCGATCCGGCGCAGCACGCGGTGGGTGAAGCTGGGGGCGTCGATCGTCACCACCACGTCGGGACGGCGCGCCGCGATGTCGGCCACCGTCTGGCCGAGGCGCGCGCGTAGCCGGTGAAGCTGCGGGAGAACCTCGAGCAGGCCCATCAGCGCGAGTTCGCGCATCGGAAACAGGCTCTCCAGGCCTTCCGCCGCCATGTTGGCACCGCCGATGCCGGCGAAGCGCAGGTCCGGCCGCGCCGCCGCGAGCGCGCGCATCAGGCGCCCGCCCAACACGTCCCCGCTCTGCTCGCCCGCGATCAGGTAGATCGTCGTCATCGCGGGATCGCGCCCGAACGGTTCATGCCGCGCGCTTCAGGGGAGAGCCTGGGGATGCCGTCACCTTCGCGCCGCCTGGGCGAAGGCGCGCAGCCCGTCCTCGATCGCGGCGCGTGGCAGGTCGCGGGTGATGAACACCAGCCGGCTGGTGCGCGGGTCGCCCTCCGGCCAGTCCGGCAGCAGGGTCGGTGGGTGCATCACGTGCTGCACCCCGTGGATCGCGACCGGTTTCGGCTGGCCCTCGAGGTTCAGGATGCCCTTGATCCGCAGCAGCGCATCGCCTCGCGTCGCGACCAGCATCTCGAGCCAGGTGCCGATCCCCTGCCAAGGCAGCGGCTCCTCCAGCGTGATGCAGAAGGCCTGGACATCCGCACCGTGCCGGTTGCGGTCGTGGTCGTGTCCCGTGCCGCCATGGCCGTGCGCCTTGTGGCCGTGTCCTTCGTGCCCGTGTCCCTCGTGGCCGTGTCCTTCGTGGTCGTGCCCCGCATCGTGCTCCGCCGCGGCCACCGCCTCCGCGTGGAGCCAGCCGGCCACGTCCGGGATCTTGCTCTTCGG
>MKTV01000045.1:139452-152650 GCA_001898425.1 Rhodospirillales bacterium 69-11 | reverse complement strand
CTGCCGCCAGCACCGCCGCCGGGTCGACCGCACCGAATGCCGCCTCGATCACCGGTGCACCGGGGTTGAGCCGCGCGATCCGCGCCCGCAGGGGTGCAGGGTCGGCGAGGTCGGTCTTGCTCAGCACGATCCGATCGGCGACGGCGACCTGCCGCACCGCCTCGAACTGCGCATCGAGCTGCGAATCCCCGAACAGCGCATCGACGACGGTGACCACGCCGTCCAGCCGGTAGGCGCTCGCGACCGCCGGATCGGCGGTCAGCGTCGCCAGGATCGGCGCGGGATCGGCGAGACCTGTCGTTTCGATCACCACGCGCGCGATCTCGTCCCGCCGCGCCCGCGGCAGCAGCTTGCGCAGCACGCGCACGAGGTCGCCGCGGACCGTGCAGCACAGGCAGCCCGCATTCAGCAGCACGGTGTCCGGGTCGACCTTCTCCATCAGCAGATGGTCGAGCCCGATCTCCCCGAACTCGTTCACCAGCACCGCCGTGCGCGCGAGCGCGGGATGGCGGAGCAGATGGTTGAGCAGGGTCGTCTTGCCCGCGCCCAGGAACCCGGTGAGCAGCGTGACGGGCGTGACCTCAGCCATGCCGGTGCCCGTCCCCGTCCGCATCCCCATGCCCGTGCCCGTGCGCACCTCCGCCCCCGTACAGCGCCTCGGGCGAGACCTCGGGTGCGGCGATCTCCACCACCGCCCCGTCACGCACCGCGCGATAGAAGCACGAGCGGCGGCCGGTGTGGCAGGCCACGCCCTCCTGGTGCACCAGCAGCAGCAGCGTGTCCCCGTCGCAATCCACCCGCAGCTCCCGCAGGTGCTGCAGCTGGCCCGAGGTCTCGCCCTTGCGCCACAACCCCTTGCGACTGCGGCTGAAGTAGCAGACGCGCCCGGTCGCGAGGGTTTCCCGCACGGCCTCCGCGTTCATCCAGGCCATCATGAGGACCTCGCCCGTGTCGTGCTGCTGCGCGATCACCGGCACCAGGCCCGCGGCATCGAACCGGATCAGGCCGAGGATCCCGGCCTGCGCGGCTTGCGTCGTCTCTTGCGTGGCTTGCGTCGTCATGGATGCTATCTTGGTGCCGCGGGGGCCGCCCGCAAAGGAGTGTTCATGGGGTTCTCCCCCCGTACCGAGACATTGCTGACCCATGCCGCCGCGATCTGCACCGACCGCGGCGCGAAGCTCACCGACCTGCGCCGGCAGGTTCTCGGCCTCATCCTGGATTCGGGCCAGCCGACCGGCGCCTACGACCTGCTGAACCAGCTGAAGACGACCCGGCAGGGGGCCGCCCCGCCCACCGTCTACCGCGCGCTCGATTTCCTGCTCGAACAGGGCCTGATCCACCGGCTGGAGCGGCTGTCCGCGTTCGTCGGCTGCGTCGGCCACGACGAGGGGGAGCACGCGGCGCAGTTCCTGATCTGCCGGAGCTGCGGCAAGGTGATCGAGATCGAGGACCACGCCCTGTCGCACGCCCTGCAGGAGGCCGCACGGCGGGTCGGCTTCACCGTCGGCTCCGCCACGGTCCAGGCGGAGGGGCAATGCGCCGCCTGTGCCCGCGCCGCTGCCCCGGTGGCGGCCGACCTCCCGAAGCCCGCCTGAAAGGAGCCGCGCCGATGCCGCAGCATGCCGCCGCCGAGATCGCCGCCTCGAACCGCCGCCGCGGTCAGGCCGCGGACGGGGTCAGCTTCTGGCACACGCTCTACCTGGGGACGAGCCGCTACAACATGGCGCCCGGCACGGCCGACCCGCCGGCGGACGCATTGTTCCCGATGGCGTTCCTGGTCGAGCAGGACCCCGGCAGCACCGCCAGCGCGCATTTCCACCAGTCCGACCAGTTCCAGGTGGTCGTGGCGGGTGGCGGCACGCTGGGCCTGCACGAGGTGGCGCCGCTCACCGTCCACTTCACTGCCGCGCACACCGCCTACGGGCCGATCCGCGCCGGGGCTGAGGGCGTCTCCTACTTCACGCTGCGCAACGGCTTCGACCCCGGCGCGCGTTTCATGAGCCGATCGGAGAACCGTGCGGCGTTGCGGAGCATCGAGGGCCGGCGCCATCGCGAAGCGGTCGCGGGTCCCCTGCCCCCCGCTTCCAGCGCGCGCGAGGTGCTGATCGGCCCCGATCCGGACGGGATGGCCGCCTGGCGGTACCGGCTGCCGGCGGGCGAGCGCGTTCTCGGTCCCGATCCCGCAGCGGGCCGCGGCCAGTACTGGCTCGTCTGCGACGGCAGCCTCGTGCGCGGCAGCGAGACGCTCCGCCGCCTGTCGTGTGTCTTCGTCGCTTCCGACGAACCGGCCTTCGAGCCCGTTGCAGGACCGGACGGACTGGAGATATTGGCGCTGCAATTCCCGAGGCGCCCGAACGCCTGATCCCCGATTCTCTGGAAGGCATCGATCCCAATGAGCGGCCCCACCGGCACGACTCCCGAACTGACCGCGCACTGCCACCTGCTGACGTTCGACACCGGCCTGTTCTGTGTCTCGCTGAGCGAGCCGCCGCCCCCCGCCTACGCCAATCCTCATTTCCCCGGCGTTCGCCTGTCGCTGCCGCCGGGCCCGGTCGCGGAACATGCGGGCATCACGATCAGCACGTTCCGGCCGGATGGCTGGCTCGACCTGGACCGGCCGGCAGCCCTGGTCCACGTGGCGCAGGGACCGGCCAGGATCCTGCTGACCATCTATCACGAGGCGGGACAGCCGCGCGAAGCGGCGCCCCGCCTCGCCATCACCCAGCTGGTGCAGGGCGGACAGCTGCCGGCCGCGATCCCGGGCACCCAGCCCGCCCCGCAAGGATCCGCGCACGGCGCCGCACCCGGGGCCATGCCCGGGGCCGCACCCGGCGCCGCACCCGGGGCAGCGCCGACCCCCGGCGGCTCCCCGTCCGCACCCTGGAGCGGCGGCGCGGCGCGTGGCGCCGGGCCGGCGCTCCCGCTGCCTATGGCCCCCACGCCGCCGCAGGTGGTCACGGGGTTTGGCGGGCAGCAGCCATCGCCCAACATCGTCCTGCACGGGGCCGACGAGCCGCCCGCGACGCCGCTGTCCGACGCGGAACTCGTCGCGCATGTGCGCAATCGCGGCGATGTCCGGGTGCGGATGACCGACTGGATCGGGCTCCCCGGCAGCCGGCTCTGGATCGAGGGCTTCGGCCTCACCCTGCCCCATGGCTGGTCGCCCGATGACGTCGAGTATCAGGGCGTCCTCGCCAAGACCGGCACGACTCCCTGGATGAGCACGCCGCGGTTCTGCGGCAGCCGCGGGCAGACCCTCCCGCTGCTGGGCTTTGCGCTGCGGCTGCGGGGCGCGGCGGCGCGGCTCTACGACTGCACCTACCGCGCCAGCTTCATCGACGGCACCACCGCGGGACCGGTGGCGCAGGGCCAGCTCTGCCAGAGCCTGTCCCTCGCCGCGCTGGAGGCATTCCAGATCACCTTGCTTCGACGCTGATCCCCGACGGGCCGCCGTCCGGAACCGCGGGGCGTAGGGCGGCCAGCGCTTCGGTCAGGCGCCCGACCGGCGTCGCCCAGTCGTGCGGTGCCGGCTGCCGGAACTGGCGCAGCGTCGGGTACCACGGGCTGTCGTCCCGGTCGTGCAGCCAGCGCCAGCACGTGTCGAAGCGGTTCAGCAGGAACACGGGCTTGCCCATCGCACCGCCCAGGTGGGCGACCGCGCTGTCGACGCTGACCACCGCGTCCAGCGCCGCGATCACCGCCGCGGTGTCCGCGAAATCGCGCAGATGGGCCGTCGGATCATGCAGATGCAGGCCGGCGGGGGCCGGCTGCGTGGCCGCGGGACCGAGTTGCAGGGAGACGAAACTGACGTCCGGCAGCGCGGCCAGCGGTGCCAGGGTCTCGAGCGGCACCGACCGGCGCCGGTCGAGGGCCGCCGCGTGCGGATTGTCCAGCCGCGCACTGCCGGCCCAGACCAGGCCGATCCGCCGCCCCCGCAGGCCGCCCAGAGCCTGCCGCCACGCCTCGGCCTGCGCCGGTTCGGGGTGGAGATACGGCACGGCGCGGGGGATGCTCTCGAGCGTGGTGCCGAAGGCGAGCGGCAGGCTCATCAGCGGACAATGCAGGTCGAACCCGGGTAGCGGATCGCCGGCCATGACGACCTCCACCACGCCCGCGAGCGTGCCGACGAGGCGCATCAACGCCGGCGGCACCTCCAGGACCACCCGTGCCCCGGCGGCCGCCACCAGTGGGGCGTAACGGCAGAACTGCAGCGTGTCGCCGAACCCCTGTTCCGCGTGCAGCAGGATGGTGCGCCCGTCCGGCGGCGTCGCCCCGGTCCATTGCGGCTGCAGGAACCGCCGCATGCCACCAGGCTGGGTCGCCAGCGCGAACCGCGATTCGTAAGCCCGCCAGCCTTCCGCGAGCGCGCCGCGTGCCAGCAGGACCATGGCGAGGTTGACCCGCGCTTCCGCCTGGTCGGGGTCCTGGTCGAGCGCCGCGCGGCACGTCGCCTCGGCTTCGTCGAGCCGCCCCATCTCCTGCAGCAGCAGCCCGAGATTGTTCAGCACCTTGGCTGGCGGCGCGCCGGCCCCGAGCGCGGCGAGGTAGTAGGCGTGGGCTTCGTCGAGCCGGTCGAGGCTCTGCAGCGCGGTGCCGAGGTTGAGCAGCGCGTTCGGGTGGTCCGGCGCGAGGCGGAGCGCACCGCGGAAACTGTTTTCCGCCTCGGCGACGCAGCCCTGGGCGTACTGCGCCATGCCGAGAGCGGAATGCGCATCGGCCAGGTCGGGGCGAAGACGCAGCGCGCGCCGCTGGCACAGTTCGGCCTCCGCCGCGCTCCCGGTCGCCAGCAGGGCCAATCCGAGGTTGGACCAGCTCGACGCGTCGGCCGGCCGAAGGCGAAGTGCCTCGCGGTAATGCGGCTCGGCGGCCGCGGGATGCCCCAACCGGTGCAGGATGGCGGCGTAGGTCGCATGGAGGTCGGGATCGTCGGGCGCGACCGCGAGGTCGGCGCGGGCCGCTTCGGCGGCGAGGACCAGTGTCGTGACGTCTTCGGACCCTGGCGGCGGCAACGTGCCATCGAGCATCGGGATGGTCAGGTCGGCTCGTCCGCTCACGCTTCGCCTCCGGGGGTCAGGCCGCGACGAGAATGGTCGCGCTCGCAGACCATGACGCCGCGGAAGCGATCGGGATTACAGGCGATCCATCACCTCGTCGCGAAACCGTCGCATCTCCTCGTGCGCGCGGACGGCGTCCCGTCCCTCGAAGTCGAAATCCATCGCCGTGACTCCTGCGGCGCGCAGTGCATGCACATCCTCGATGACCGCGTCGATCCCGTTCGTGAACAGGCGCCGGTTGCCGTCGGACGCCGGCGGGGCGGCATGGCCGTGGCGCTTGATGCGATAGACGACGCCCACGGCGGCGGGATCCCGCCCCGCCTTCTCGGTCAGGGACCGCAGGCGTGCGATGCCGGCGGTGAGCCGGGGCAGCGTGTCGAGCGGATGGGCGTTGTTGGTGCCGATCGGGTACCACGCGTCGCCGATCCGTGCGGCCCGGCGCATCGAGGGGCCGCTCTCCCCGCCGACCCAGATCGGGGGATAGGGGCTCTGCACCGGCTTCGGGTCGAGCAACAGGCCGTCGAGCCGCGTGTACTTGCCGTGGAACACGGGACGATCCTGCGTCCAGATCACGCGGAATGCATCCAGGTACTCGTCGGTGACGGCGCCGCGTTCGGCGAAAGGGGTGGTTGCCACCGCATCGATCTCCGGCTTCAGCCAGCCGGCGCCGATCCCGACCGTCAGACGGCCTTCCGACAGCACGTCGATCGTCGAGAGCATCTTGGCGGCGAGCACCGCGGGCCGATGCGGCACGACCATCACGGCCAGCACGATGCGGATCATCGCGGTCTTGGCAGCGACCCAGGCGGCGGCGGTGAGCTGCTCCACGCGGTGGCCGGGATCGGGCGAGTAGAACGCGCCGCTCTCGGAGTAGGGATAGCCGGGCGTGCTCGTGTCGGGCAGCGCCACGTGGTCCGTCATGGTGAGGTAGTCGAAGCCCAGTTCCTCACCCAGGCGGGCGGTCTCGGCCATGATGGCGGGCGTCGCCATCGGGCCGCTGACCGGCAGGTTGAAGCCGATCTGCATCCCGGAATCCTCCTGTTCTGGTTGGGTCAGGCCGCATTGCGCGGCCCGCCTTGGACGTGGCGCGCGAACAGCGCGAACAGCCGGCGCGCCACCGGTCCGACCGTGCCGTCGCCCACCGGCGCCCCGTCGACCGCCAGCATCGGTTTGACGAAGGTGGTGGCGGCGGTGATGAACACCTCGCGGGCCGATCGCAGCTCGTCGAGGCTGAACCGGTCCTCCCGGTGCGGGATGCCGGCGGCGTCCAGTTCCGCGATCAGCGCGCCGCGGGTGCAGCCGGGCAGGATCGCGTGGTCGAGCGGGCGGGTGCGCAAGGTGCCCGCGGCGTCGACGATCCAGACACTGGTGGCGGCGCCTTCGGTGACCATGCCCTCCCGGTCGTAGAGGATCGCTTCCGCGGCCCCCTGCTCGCGCGCGGCCTGGCGGGCCAGCACGTTCGGCAGCAGACCGGTCGACTTGATGTCGCAGCGCGCCCAACGCTGGTCGGCCTGGGTGATGGCGGTGCCGGTCCACTCGTCCGGCGCCTTCGGGAAGGGCGGGATGCGGCGGATCGTCACCACGACGGTCGGGGGGATGGGGCTGCGCGGGAAGGCATGGTCCCGCCGCGCCGCGCCGCGCGTCACCTGCATGTAGAGCAACCCGTCGCGCAGCCGGTTGCGGCGCGCGACCTCGTGCAGCACCACGCGGAGCGCGGCGCGGCTCATGGGCGGCGTGAGGCGGAGGGCCGCGAGGGAGCGGTCCAGCCGGTCGAGGTGGCGATCCTCGTCGATGAAGCGCCCTCCGTAGAGATGCACCACCTCGTACACGCCGTCGGCGAGCTGGAAGCCGCGATCCTCGATGTTCACTCCGGCTTCGGGCTGCGGGACGTACTGACCGTTGACGTAGGCGATGCGGCTCATTGCGACGGGATCCTGGCAGTCGAAGCCCGATCGTATCCAAGCGGCGGCCGCGCGGTAAGGGCGGGTGCGAGACGGGCCGCGTGCGGGGTGCGTCCTGCGCCGCGCTGATTTACAGGTTTGTCATACGTCTCATCATCGTGCATAGATATATTGTGTAATCGACAACGGAGTGGTGGCGCATCACTTAGCCGCATCGTGCAAATGATCCATGTCATTGGCAGCGCCCCGGCCCCGAGGCACGACATCCGCATGACCACGCTTCGCCAGCACCGGCACGATCGGCATGACGGCGCCCCAGCCGGAGCACCATGCCCATGAGCGCGTTCCAATTCGCCCCCCGCCGCCGGCTCGGTCGTGAAATCGGGGCCGTGCTGCTGTTCAAGCTGCTCGCCCTCGCCCTGCTGTGGGTCTTCTGCTTCGGCCCGGCGCAGCGGCCGGCGATCGATCCTGATGCCCTGTTCGCGCCCGCCCCCCGAACGGTCCCCTCGCCTTCCGCCCCCCTTCCCCCGGCTTCCTTTCCTCCGGCTACGCGGTGATCCCGATGGACGTCGTCGACCTCTCACGCCTGCAGTTCGGCCTCACGGCCATGTACCACTTCCTGTTCGTGCCCCTGACGCTGGGGCTGGCCGTGCTGCTCGCCATCATGGAGAGCGTCTACGTCACGACCGGCCGGACGATCTGGCGGGACATGACGAAGTTCTGGGGCACGCTGTTCGGCATCAACTTCGCCATGGGCGTCGCTACCGGCATCACCATGGAGTTCCAGTTCGGCACCAACTGGGCGTACTACAGCCACTACGTCGGCGACGTGTTCGGCGCGCCGCTCGCGATCGAAGGGCTGATGGCGTTCTTCCTGGAAGCCACCTTCGTCGGCCTGTTCTTCTTCGGCTGGAACCGCCTCACCAAGATCCAGCACCTGTTCTGCACCTGCATGGTTGCGCTCGGAACCAACCTGTCGGCGCTGTGGATCCTGATCGCCAACGGCTGGATGCAGTACCCGGTCGGTGCGCAGTTCAACCTCGACACGATGCGGATGGAGGTCACCGACTTCTTCGCGGTGGTGTTCAACCCCGTCGCACAGGCGAAGTTCGTGCACACCGTCTCGGCCGGCTACGTGACCGGCGCGATGTTCGTGCTGTCGATCAGCGCCTTCTACCTGCTGCGCGGCCGCAACCGCCCGCTCGCGCTGCGCTCCATGACGGTGGCCGCGAGCTTCGGGCTCGCCGCCGCGCTGTCGGTCGTCGTGCTGGGCGACGAGAGCGGCTACACCGCCGGCGAGAACCAGAAGATGAAGATCGCGGCGATCGAGGCGATGTGGCACACCGAACCGGCGCCCGCCTCGTTCACCGTGATCGGCCTTCCCGACCAGCAGGCGCGCGAGACCCGCTACGCCATCCAGGTCCCCTACGTTCTCGGCCTGATCGCGACCCGCTCGCTGGACGGCGAGGTGACGGGGATCACCGAACTGGTCGACCAGGCCAGGCAGAAGATCGCGTCGGGCATGAAGGCCTACGCCGCGATGCAGGTGCTGCGGCGTGACCGCGGCGATGCTGCGGCCCGCGCGACGTTCGATGCGCATGTCGGCGACCTGGGCTACGCGTTGCTGCTGAAGCGCTATGCGCCGACGTTCACCGACGCCACGCCGGCGATGATCGACGCGGCTGCCTGGGACACGGTACCCGCCGTGCTGCCGCTGTTCTTCAGCTTCCGCGTGATGGTGGGCCTGGGCTTCTACTTCATCGCCCTGTTCGGGCTGGTGTTCTGGCGCGCCTCGATCCGCAGGCTGGAGGCGTGGCGACCGCTGCTGCATGTCTGCCTGTGGTCGCTGCCGCTGCCCTGGATCGCCGCGGAGCTGGGCTGGTACGTGGCCGAGGGCGGCCGGCAGCCATGGACGATCGACGGCGTGCTGCCGACCTTCCTCTCCGCCTCCACGCTCACCACCGCGCAGGCGATGATCTCGCTCGCCGGATTCGTGCTGCTCTACACGACGCTCGCCGTGGTGGACGTGTTCCTGATGGTCCGCACCGTCCGCCACGGGCCCGAGGCGCTGGAGCCGCCGCCGGTGATGCCCGTCCTCACCCCCCGCGCAGCCGAATAGGAGACGCGCGCCATGTCCGAATATGAAGTGCTGCGGCTGATCTGGTGGGCGGTGCTGGGCGTGCTGCTGATCGGCATCGCCGTGATGGATGGCTTCGACCTGGGGACGGCGATGCTGCTGCCCTGGGCCGGCCGGACGGATCTCGAACGCCGGGTGGTGATCAACACGGTGGGTCCCGTGTGGGAAGGCAACCAAGTCTGGCTCATCCTGGGCGGCGGCGCGATCTTTGCCGCCTGGCCGCCACTCTACGCGGTCGCTTTCTCCGGCTTCTACCTCGCGATGCTGCTGCTGCTGCTCGCGCTGATCCTGCGCCCGGTCGGGTTCAAGTTCCGCAGCAAGCTCGCCGACCGGCGCTGGCGTTCGGTGTGGGACGGGGCGCTGTGCGCGGGCGGTCTGGTTCCCGCGCTGGTGTTCGGCGTCGCGTTCGGCAACGTGCTGCAGGGCGTGCCCTTCCGCTTCGACGACACTCTGCGCGTGACCTACGAAGGCAGCTTCTTCGGCCTGTTCAACCCGTTCGCGCTGCTCGCCGGGCTCGTCAGCGTTTCGATGCTGCTGCTGCACGGGGCCGCCTGGCTGGCCTGCAAGACGGAAGGCTCGATCGCGGCGCGCGCCCGCAGCGCCGGCACCGCCGCCGGGCTCGCGCTCGTTGTGCTGTTCCTGGCCGCGGGCGCCTGGGTCACGCAGCTCCCGGCGCACCGGCTGGTGGGGGCGGTGATGACGGACGGGCCTTCGAACCCGCTGAGCAAGCAGGTCACGCTCCTGCCCGGCGGGCTGATGGCGAACTACGCCGCGGCGCCGGTGCTGTGGGCTGCGCCGGCGCTGGCCGTGCTCGCCGCGCTGGTGAGCGTGCTGGTGCTGCGCAACGGCCGCCACGCCGTGATCGCCTTCCTGTGCAGCGGGCTCGCGGTCGCCGGCGTGATCGCGACGGCGGGGCTCAGCCTGTTCCCCTTCCTGCTGCCGTCCTCCGCCGATCCGGTCTCGAGCCTGACGGTCTGGGACGCTTCGTCGAGCCGCGTCACGCTGCTGATCATGGCCGTGGTGACGGCGCTGCTGCTGCCGGTCGTGCTGGCCTACACGGCCTGGGTCTATCGGATGCTGCGCGGCAAGGTGACCACCGACTCCGTGCTGCGCGATCCGCACGGCGTCTACTGAAGGAGATCGGACACATGTGGTACTTCAGCTGGATCCTGGGCCTCGGCCTAGCCTGCGCCTTCGCGGCGGTGAACGCCATGTGGCTCGAGCTGTCGCCGGACGAGGGGTTGCCGGACGCCTGATCCACGCGACGCGGCCGCAGCCCCGGGGGGCGAGGCCGCGCGCACCTAGAGCGGCAGGCGGGCGGCCTTCATCCGCTCCATGCTGAACCGGCTGCTGACGTTGCGCAGCGGAACGGAGGCGATCAGCTTGCGGTAGAACGCGTCATAGGCGGCGATGTCCGGCACCACGACATGCAGCAGGTAGTCGACATCGCCGCTCATGCGCCAGGCATCGACGATCTCCGGCGCGTCCTCGACCACCTTGGCGAAGCGCTGCAGCCACTCGTTGGAATGGTCGGCCGTCTCGACCTCGACGAACACCGAGACGGGAAGGCCGACCTTGGTCGGATCGATCACCGCCACCCGGCGCTGGATGATGCCATCCTGCTCCATGCGGCGGATCCGCTTCCAGCAGGGCGTCGCGGTCAGCCCGACCTGGGCCGCGATGTCGGCGAGCGAGAGGGATGAATCATCCGCCAACAGACGGAGGATCGCGCGATCCAGGCGGTCCAGGTCCCGTTCGGTGGTCATGCCGCGTCCTTTTGGGCAGTGAGGAGAGGAAACTCCTCCTGCCGCGGCTTATACCCGCTCGACCGTAGAAAGAAATCCTTCCATCGCCTGGATCCGGGCAATGCCGGATCGTTGCCGCCCCTTTCCCCGGCGCGGCCGCACTCCCATCTACGTGCTTGACGCCGCGTGCTCCTCCGGCGTCCGCAGGATCAGCGACAAGGCGTGCATGCCCCCGGTCTCCGGCGGGCCGAACTCCGCGGCCAGCGCGTCATGCACGGCGCGCGACCGCGCGACGCGGCTCTGTCCGCGGAACGCCTCCGCCACCAGCAGCACGCTGTAATGCGTCTGCCCGCCCGGCTGCGCCCCGGCATGTCCGGCATGCCGCGCGCTGTCGTCCTGGATGCGCAGCACCGTGGGAGAAAATGTCTGGGCGAGGCGCGCCTCGAGCCGCTCCGCCCGGGAAGAAGACGATGACAAGGCCATGCCGTCACATATCAGCCAATCCGATGCCCCCGCCAAGCGGAGGTTGCCAACCCCGCCGACCGCCCCGCATAACCGCCCCATGACCACGCGTCGGTCCTCGCGCTCGAAAGCCTTTGCGCCCGATCCGGCCGCGCCCGGCCGCGCCTGCGACATGCCCAATTGCGGCGGGATGGGCGAGTATCGCGCACCGAAATCACGCCAGAGCCTGAACGACTACTGGTGGTTCTGCCTGGAGCACGTCCGCGCCTACAATGGCGCCTGGGACTTCTACAAAGGCATGACGCCCGGCCAGATCGAAGCCCAGCTCCGCGCCGACACCTCCTGGCAGCGTCCCACCTGGCCGCTGGGCCGGCTTGGCACCGGCGCCTGGGACGAGGAGGTGTTGCGCGATCCGCTGCGGATCCTGGCCGATGCGAAGCAGGACAAGGTCCGCCGCGCCCGCGGGCAGGACAAGGTTCCGGCCGACCTCAAGGAACCGCTCGCCGCGCTGGGCCTGTCATGGCCGACCACGCTCGACGTCGTGAAGGCGCGCTACAAGGAACTCGCAAAGCGCCATCACCCGGACGCGAACGGTGGCAGCCGCGACGCCGAGGAGCGGCTCAAGACCATCAATCTCGCCTATGCCGCGCTGAGGACTCGCCTCGGCGCCGACGCCCGGGTGGCCGCCGCGGGGTGAGACCGCATCCCGCCCCGCCGCACGGACCATCCGGCGGGCCACTTGCGGGCGGAGCGGATTCACGGCACCCAGTGGGGTGCATCGATCGGGCACGCGGACCGCGCGCGCCGACCTCTCACGGGGCCTCGCTCTTGCGCGCGGCGGTGCGGGGGGTAGAGTTTTCCAAGATAGAGACAGGACACGCTGGCCGATGAACAATGTTGCCGCCCTCGCCGAAGCCCGCCCGACATCCGCGATCGACCTGCCGGATACCTCCGTCTCGGCCCGCGAGGTCTTCGGCATCGACATCGACATGCAGGTGCCGGCGTTCTCGGTCCGCACCGAACATGTCCCGGAACTGGACCCGGCCTACAAGTTCGACCGGGAAACCACGATCGCGATCCTGGCGGGCTTCGCCTACAATCGCCGCGTGATGATCCAGGGCTATCACGGCACCGGGAAGTCCACCCATATCGAGCAGGTGGCGGCCCGGCTGAACTGGCCCTGTATCCGCGTGAACCTGGACAGCCACATCAGCCGTATCGACCTGGTCGGCAAGGATGCGATCGTCC
Organism: Rhodospirillales bacterium 69-11; assembly: GCA_001898425.1. Taxonomy (GTDB): domain Bacteria; phylum Pseudomonadota; class Alphaproteobacteria; order Acetobacterales; family Acetobacteraceae; genus Rhodopila. Next base: position 140,103 of record MKTV01000045.1, on the reverse strand, counting down.
TGCGTGACGGCAAGCAGATCACCGAGTTCCGCGAAGGCATCCTGCCCTGGGCCCTGCAGCATGCCTGCGCCCTGGTGTTCGACGAATACGATGCCGGCCGGCCGGACGTGATGTTCGTGATCCAGCGCGTGCTCGAGGTCGAGGGCAAGCTGACCCTGCTGGACCAGAACCGCGTGATCCGCCCGCACAAGTCGTTCCGCCTGTTCGCGACCGCCAACACGGTGGGCCTCGGCGACACGACCGGGCTCTATCACGGCACGCAGCAGATCAATCAGGGCCAGATGGACCGCTGGAACATCGTCGCGACCCTGAACTACCTGCCGCACGCGATGGAAACCAGCATCGTCCTCGCGAAGATGGGGATCGACGGCGGCAAGGACGCCGCGACCCGCAAGCGCATCGAGAGCATGGTGGCGCTGGCTGACCTCACCCGCGCGGGCTTCATCAACGGCGATATCTCCACCGTGATGTCGCCGCGCACCGTGATCACCTGGGCCGAGAACGCGCGCATCTTCGGCGATGTGGGCTTCGCCTTCCGGGTCACCTTCCTCAACAAGTGCGACGAGGCGGAGCGGCAGACGGTCGCCGAGTACTACCAGCGCTGCTTCAACGAGGACATTCCGACCGGTGGCTTCACCACGCGGAAGTTCG
>MKTV01000045.1:124181-139382 GCA_001898425.1 Rhodospirillales bacterium 69-11 | reverse complement strand
GTCGTGGTCACGGTGGGAGCGGCAGGGAGGCCCCTCTCCGTCATGGCCGGCCATCGAGCCGGCCATTCCGCGCGGCAGGGTGCCGGCGGGGATGGCCGGGACGAGGCCCTGCCATGACGGCGCGAGGCGGCCCTGCGGAGCGGACGCTGGCAGAGCGGTTCGCGACGGGGCGAGCGCCGACGAAACGGGCGCTGACGAAACGGGCGTGGTGACGGAACGGGCGGTATGAGCGGAACCAAGCAGGACAACACACGGTCGGAAGAGTTCAAGCGCGCCACGGCCGGCGTGCTGCGGGCGATCGCCGAACAGCCCGACGTGCAGGTGGCCTTCCAGCCGGGCCCCTCCGGCGTGTCCGGCAAGCGGGCCCGCCTGCCATTGCCGACGCGCGCGCTGCCGGCGAACGAGATGGCGCGTCTGCGCGGCCAGTCGGACGCGATCGCGCTTCGCCTGCGACACCACGACGATGCGCTGCACGCCGAACGCATGCCCGCGCGGCGCGAGGCGAAGGACGCCTACGACGCGCTCGAGCAGGTGCGGGTCGAGGTGGTGGGCGCCCGCCACATGGCCGGCGTGAACGCCAATCTGCGCGCCAAGCTGACGGAGGAATGCGAGTCCGAAGGCTACGACCGCATGACGCGGAAGGACCAGCTGCCGATCGACAAGGCGCTGGCCCTGCTCGCGCGGGAGAAGCTGTCCGGCGAGCCCGCACCGGAACCAGCCCAGCGCGTCCTGCAGATGTGGCGCGAGACGCTGGGGGACTCGGCCGACCAGGCGCTGGCCGAGATGACCAGCAGTCAGGACGACCAGACCGCCTTCGCCCGCGCCAGCCGCAAGCTGCTGGCCGCGCTCGACCTCGCGGAAGCGGAGTCCGAGGCGGACCCCGACAACGAGAACGACCAGGGCGAGGAAGGCGGCGAACAGTCCGGCCAGCAGGACAACAGCCAGGACGGCGAAGGCCAGAGCCAGTCCGAATCCGAATCCATGCTCGGCGCCCAGCCCGAGGAGATGGAGGGCGAGGCCGCCGACGACGACGGCTCCGAGGCCGAGGAGGAAGCGGCAGTGGCCGAGGGCGACGACCGGCCCGGCGGCCCGCAGCCGCGCCGTGAGCGCCAGGTGGTCGACGACCAGGCGATCTACCGCGCCTACACCCGCTTCTACGACGAGGAAGTCGAGGCCGAGGACCTCTGCGACGCGGACGAGCTCGCGCGGCTGCGCCAGCAGCTCGACCAGCAGCTCCAGCACCTCCAGGGCGTGATCTCCAAGCTCGCCAACCGGCTGCAGCGCCGGCTGCTCGCGCAGCAGACCCGGTCCTGGGAGTTCGATCTCGAGGAAGGCCTGCTGGACGCCGGCCGCCTCGCGCGGGTCGTCATCAACCCGATGCAGGCGCTGTCCTACAAGCGCGAGCTCGACACCGAGTTCCGCGACACGGTGGTGACCCTGCTGATCGACAATTCCGGCTCCATGCGCGGCCGGCCGATCACCGTCGCGGCCATGTGCGGCGACATCCTGGCCCGCACGCTGGAACGCTGCGCCGTGAAGGTCGAGGTGCTGGGCTTCACCACGCGCGCCTGGAAGGGCGGGCAGAGCCGCGAAAAGTGGGTGCAGGACGGCAAGCCGCGCAATCCCGGCCGGCTCAACGACCTGCGCCACATCGTCTACAAGGCGGCGGACGCGCCCTGGCGGCGCGCGCGCAAGAACCTCGGCCTGATGCTGCGCGAGGGCCTGCTGAAAGAGAACATCGACGGCGAGGCGCTGCTCTGGGCCTATCGCCGCCTGCTCGTCCGCCCCGAACACCGGCGGATCCTGATGGTGATCTCGGACGGCGCGCCGGTCGACGATTCGACGCTGTCGGTCAACCCGGGCAACTATCTCGAGAAGCACCTGCGCGAGGTGATCCGCGACATCGAGAGCCGCGACCTCGTGGAGCTGATCGCGATCGGCATCGGCCACGACGTGACCCGCTACTACCGCCGCGCCGTGACCATCGTCGATGCCGAGGAGCTGGGCGGCACCATGATGAAGAAACTGACCGAGTTGTTCGACGAGGACATGGAAGCCGCCTGGGTCCGCGCGGCCGGTGAGCGCGCCGCCCTGGTGATCTGACCGGGGCGGGCGGTCGGGCGCAAACACGTTCCGCCGGACCGCCCAGGTCGCCACCACCCTGTCGTCCACCCGGACGGTCAGCGTCTGCGCTGGCGCGTCAGCGAGTCCGCCGGCCCATACGGTCAGCACCATCGGTGTCATCCACGGCGCATTGAAGCGGCCAGCCAGGATGGCCACCGATCCCCCGATCTCCTGGTCCATGTGGCTGACGGCTCCGGCCCATGCCAGCCACCGACGGCAAGTGCGGCGCCTGCATTCCGACCCGCTCGCCAAGCCGGAAACGAGGCGCTGACGGTGGGGCGGCGCCGGTTCCCTTCCTTCAGGGCGCGGCAGCCGTCGACGCTCAGTCGGTATCGAAGCGCAGGCTCATCACGTAGAGCCCGATCAGTCGGGAGTCGTCGGAATTGCGCTTGAAGTCGCTCGTCCGTGCCGGATGGGCGATCTCGAACCGCAGCAGGTGGGTGCCGTCGTGAAGCAGACCGGCCGGGATCTCGGCCTGGTATTGCCCCGGCTTGCCGGTCCGTACCGACCAGTGGTCCACGGTCGTTCCGTCGACACGGAGCGTGACGGCCTTGAACGGCTCGTCGGCAACCGCGTCCAGCCGGACGGTCAACCGGACCGGTCTGTCGCCGACACCCGAGAACCGCCCTGCCAGGATGGCGGTATGGCCGCGGGTCCACCTCCCGTCCTCCTCGGGCAGGTACCATCCGACGACCGCGGGTGACGGCTGGCCCGACCGGCTCATCGAGATGGACTTGCCGATCGGGATCGACGGAGGCGCCGGAACCGCCGGCAGCCCCGCGAGCGCCGTCTCGGACCGGGAGCAGAGCGCCAGATTGTCAAACATGCGGCAATGGGCGGGGCCGTCGGGAACGGCCGCCGCGGCATCGATCGCCTGCGGCATGAAGACGCGGATCTCGCCGCGGGCCAGGGGCGTGGCGACGATCGCGGCGGGGTCGCAGCCGGACGGATCGGTCTCCCGCGCGAGATACATCGTGTTGACCGGCACGACATGGTCCGAGGCGGCGCGCAGAAGCCGCATGAACAGCGGATCGCTCGGCGTCTGGCCACAGGCCGTGCTGGGCCAGATCGTCACCTTGCGGTGCTCGGCGAACAGCCGGCTGAGGCGAAGGTCCTCGGCAGGGGGCGCCGGGTGCGGGCCGGCCAGCTGGCTGAGGCCCAGGCGCAGCCAGCTCATGTCCGCCCATTGCAGCCCGGCCGCCACGACCAGCAGCGCCAGCGCGGCCCGTTGCTGCCGCACCTGCATCACCGTCCAGACGGAGCCGATCAGCAGGAAGTAGGTGACGGGCCAGAAGAACCGCCCGCTGGAGCGGAACTGGTTCATGAACTCGGGGACGTTCGAGACCTTCAGCAGCAGGAAGTTGCCGGCATACACGGTGGTCGAGATCGCCAGGATCGACAGCGCCGCGCCGACCACCCAGACGCCGAAATGCTGCTGCAGCGACCGCGCGATCGCCTGGCGCCGCGTCAGCACGATCACCGCGAGCAGCAGCAACAGCCCGGCACCGAGGTACTGATACCCCTCGTATTGCAGGCCGGTCGGGTCGATCGCCGGCGCCGGATGGCCGGCGATCCAGCTGAAAATGGACGAGAACCGGGGATAGAAGGGCGACACCAGGTTCATCGACGCGTCGCCGAACCCGCCGCCGGGGCTCTCTCCGCCATATCCCAGCAGAAGGGCGACGCAAGCGGTGAGGGCGAGCGCGAGGAGAAGGCGGTTGAGGACCGTGAGCCAGGGCTGGCCGCGCCCGCGCCCCAGCAGCGTCACCGGCGCCGCCGCGAGGATCGCGGCCACCATGACGAGCAGGTACGGGTGCACGAGCAGCGCGATGCACAGCAGCAGCGTGACCCGCCCGAACCGCGCCTGCCCGTCCCGGGTGATGCGAAGGTACAGCCCGATCGCGAACAGCAGCAGGAAATGCGAGCAGAGCGCAATATGCCCGACGCGGTACAACAGCGTCGGCGCGGAGAGCGCCAGGATCGCCACGAAGATGGCGGGGAGCAGCCGGCGCTCCCCCGTCCCGCGCAGCGCATACACGCCGGCCACCGGCTGCAGCAGGAAGGCCAGCGCGAGCCAGGGATAGACGATGGTGTAGCCCGCCGGCAGGACGCCCCGGAACAGCTTGGCCGCCAGGGCCGCGAGCGGGATGCTGTCGGTCAGGGAGATGTTGACGCCCTGCGGGCCCTCCAGCAGCCGCGTGACCAGCAGCGGCCAGCGCCACGCATCGGCGATGAAGTAGCGCTGGCCGATGATGTGCTGCGTCACGTCGCCGTTCAGGAAACTGTCGTCGACGCCCAGACCGAGAGCCAGGCGGAGCCCGACCGTCGACAGGACGAACAGCAATCCGATCGTGCCGGCGAGAGCGTAGGCGGCGAGCATGTTCGGCGTCACCTCGGCCCACGCAGCCGCCCCGCGCCGGCGCAGTTGCCGGAGCCACGCACTGCGCTGGTTCCCGCGCGACGTGCCCTGGGCGGGTTCGCTCGGGGCAGCGGCCGCGCGCGCATAGGCAAGGCTAGTCCGAACCGGTCGCGTCACGCAGGAAGCCTCTCTGGTCGTTCATGGGAAGAGAAGGCCTTCAGTGGCCCCGCATTCGTTCACGAAGGATGCGCTGCATGACCGTCGGTTCGCCCCTCCGGTCAGCCGCGCCCGGACCGGCCTCCCACCGGATCGCGCCGCCCGCGGATCGGCCCTCCCCCCGGTTCAGCCGCCGTCCAGATCGGCCAGCCCCGGATCAGCCGGTCTCCCAGCCCTGCCGCAAGCTGGACCTGACGCGCCGTCCTCAGACCAGCCGCGCCTGACGGACGGCCGCGGCGATGAAGCCGGCGAACAGCGGATGCGGTTCGAACGGCTTCGATTTCAGTTCGGGGTGATACTGAACACCGACGAACCACGGGTGCAAATGCGCCGGGAACTCGATGATCTCCGGCAGGACACCATCGGGGGACATGCCGGAGAAGCGCAACCCGGTTTTCTCCAGGCGCTCCCGGAAGTGAACGTTGACCTCGTAGCGATGCCGGTGGCGTTCCTCGATCGAAGGCGTGCCGCCGTAGATCGCGCGCACCAGGCTCCCGTCCCCCAGCACGGCGGGGAACGCGCCGAGGCGCATCGTGCCACCGAGATCGCCGCCGGCGACGCGCCGGACCATGTCGTTGCCCTGCGCCCATTCGGTCAGCAGGCCCACGACCGGCGTGTCGCAGGGGCCGAACTCGGTGGAGGAGGCGTCCGACAGCCCCGCCAGGTTCCGTGCCGTCTCGATCACCGCCATCTGCATGCCGAAGCAGATGCCGAAGAACGGCACCTTGTGCTCACGCGCGAACCGCACCGCCTCGATCTTGCCGGGGGTGCCGCGTTCGCCGAAGCCGCCGGGGACCAGGATGCCGTGCACGCCTTCCAGGCGCTGGACGGTGCCGGGCTGCTCGAAGATCTCGCTGTCCACCCAGTCGAGCGAGACGCGCACCCGGTTGGCGATGCCGCCATGGGTCAGCGCCTCGGCCAGCGACTTGTACGAGTCGAGCAGGTTCGTGTACTTGCCGACGACCGCGATCCGCACTTCCCCTTCCGGGTAGCGCACGTTCTCGACGATCTGGTGCCATCGGCCGAGATCGGGCTCCCGTTCGGCGGGCAGGCCGAAATGCCGCAGCACTTCGCGGTCCATCCCCTCCTCATGATAGCGCATCGGCACGGCGTAGATCGTGTCGACGTCGAGCGCGGGGATCACCGCCTCGGGCCGGACGTTGCAGAACAGCGCGATCTTGCGCCGCTCGTTCTCGGGGATGGGGCGGTCGCAGCGGCAGAGCAGCATCTGCGGCTGGATGCCGACGTTCAGCAGCTCCTTCACCGAGTGCTGCGTCGGCTTCGTCTTCAGCTCGCCGGCGGAGGGGATGTAGGGCACGAGGGTGAGATGGACGAACATCGCCCGTTCGGTGCCGAGTTCGTTTCCGAGCTGGCGGATGGCTTCGAGGAACGGGAGGCTCTCGATGTCGCCGACCGTGCCGCCGATCTCGACCAGCACGAAGTCGACTTCCGCGGTGTCGCGCAGCACCGTTTCCTTGATGGCGTCGGTGATGTGCGGGATCACCTGGACGGTGGCGCCGAGATAGTCACCGCGCCGTTCCTTCGCGATCACCTCGGAGTAGATGCGCCCCGTGGTCGCGTTATCCAGCTTGGTCGCGTGGACGCCGGTGAAGCGCTCGTAGTGACCGAGGTCCAGATCGGTCTCTGCGCCGTCGTCTGTGACGAAGACCTCGCCGTGCTGATACGGGCTCATGGTCCCCGGATCGACGTTGAGGTAGGGGTCGAGCTTGCGCAGCTTCACGGCGTAACCACGCGCCTGCAGCAGCGCACCGAGTGCTGCTGCGGCGATGCCCTTGCCGAGGGAGGAAACCACGCCGCCGGTGATGAATACATACCGCGTCATGGGCGACCAGTATACGAACCCGACTCGGGCGGGGGGAAGCCCGTCGGACAGACGTCACACATGCGTCACGCGAGGATCAGTTGGTGGGAACGGTCGGGCCCTGCTGGGGCGCGGGCGTGGTGCCGGAGGCGGCCGGCGGAGTGCCGGAGGGGGTGGCCGGCGTGCCGCTGGCCGGGGCACCGGTGGCCGGGGTTCCGGTTGCCGGCGCAGTCGTGGCGGGCGTGCCGGTGGGCGCGGTGCCGCCGGCGGCACCCGGCGCCGCGCTCCCCGATGCCGGGCTCCCCGGTGCCGGGCTGCCGGGCGCCGGAGCGGGCGCGACCGGGGCCGGAGCGGAGACCGGCGTGTCCAGGATCGAGCTCCCCACCCCGCTGGTCCCACGATTCATCAGCGCGAGCGCGAGCGAGAGCGCCATGAAGACCGTGGCCAGGATCGCGGTCGCGCGCGTCAGCAGGTTGGCGGTGCCGCGCCCGGACATGAAGGAGCCCATGCCTTGCGCCGTGCCGATCCCCAGGCCGCCCCCCTCGCTGCGCTGGATCAGCACGACGCCGATCAGTGCGAGCGTGACGAAGAGGTGGATGATCAGCAGGACAGTGGTCAACGCAGGGTCCCTAACGGGGAGTGGATCGGGGAAAGGCCGGGCCTTCTAGAGCGTTTTCGCCGGGAACGGAAGCGCGCCCGGACGGCGCCGCGCCCGCCGGTCGCCGGCTCAGTCCGGCTTGGCGGCGCGGGCGATCGCCAGGAATTCGTCCGCCTTCAGGCTCGCACCCCCCACCAGCGCACCGCCGACATGCGGCACCGCGAGCAGGCCCGCGGCATTGGAGGCCTTCACCGACCCGCCGTACAGGATCCGGATCGCCGCCCCCGCGTCGCCGAACTGGCGCACCAGCTCCTCGCGGATGAAGGCGTGCATCTGCGCCACGTCCGCCTCGGTCGCGGTCTTGCCGGTACCGATCGCCCAGACCGGCTCGTAGGCGACCACGCCCTCGAACGGCTTCGGCAGGCTGCCGGCGAGCTGCCAGCCGACCACTTCGGTCTCTTGCCCGCCGGCGCGCTGGTCCGCGGTCTCGCCCACGCAGACGATCGGCGTGAGCCCGGCGGCGATGGCGGCCAGGGTCTTCTCGCGGATCAGCTCGTCGGTCTCGCCGTGGTTCTGGCGCCGTTCGGAATGGCCCAGGATCACCCAGGTCGCGCCGACGTCGCGCAGCATCCTGGCGGAGACGTCCCCGGTATGCGCGCCCTGCTCGTCCTGGTGGCAGTCCTGCCCGCCGACGGCGACCGGCGTGTCGGCCAGGATCTCGGCCACCGCCGCGACGTGCAGCGCCGGGGGGCAGACCAGCAGCTCGCAGGCGAGCCCCTGCGCGCCCGCCGCCACGCCGCGTGCGAGCGCGCCGGCCTCGGCCGCGAGCCCGTGCATCTTCCAGTTCCCGGCGATCAGTTGCGGCACGTTGGCGCTCCTTCCCTGGCGAGGTTCGACGGCGCCCGCTGTTGATACGGTCGCGCGGGGTGCTGCTAGCGCAAACCGGCCCGCTGGCAAAGCCGGGGCGCTCCCCGTATAGCTGCCCGGCCGCCCCGCCCCGGGGTGCGAGGGACCGTTCTGGATGATCACTGCCTTTCGCCGCTACCTGGACACCTGGGTCGTTCGTGGCTTCTTCCTCATCATGGTGGGGTCGTTCGTCCTATGGGGCATGGGCGACGTGATCCGCGGGGTCGGCACCACCACCTGGGTGGCGAAGGTGGACGGCGACACGATCGAGACCCAGACCTTCCAGGCCGAGTTCACCCGCGCGATGGCGCTGGCCGGACGCAACCTGCCGAACGGGCAGGAACCGACGCCCGAGATGCGGCGCCAGGTGGGCGACGAGACGCTGCAACGCATGATCGGACAGACGGTGTTGACCCACGAGCTGCACGATCTGCGCATCATCACGCCCGATCCGGCGGTGCGCGAGGCGGTGATGGCGATCCCGGCCTTCCGCGGAACGGACGGATCGTTCAACCGCCAGGTCTTCGAGACGGTGCTGCGCAACAACGGGCTGAACGAGCCGCGCTTCCTCGACATGATGCGCAACGACATCGCGCAGCGCCAGCTCTTGGGCGCCGTGACCGCCGGCGCCGCCGCGCCGGATACGGAAACGCTGCCGATCTACCAGCAGGAATTCGAGAAGCGGTCCGCCGAGATCGCGGAGTTCCCGATCGCCGCCGCCCCTGCCCCGCCCACCCCCGACGAGGCGGTGCTGCAACGTTGGTACGACAACCACCCGGACAGCTACTCGACCCCGGAATACCGCAAGGTCAAGGTCGTGGAGCTCTCCCCGCAGTCGCTTGCGAAGGACATCCCGATCACCGACGCCGATCTGCACGCGGCTCACGACGCGCAGAAATCCGAATACGTGACCACCGGCACCCGGACCGCCCAGGTGATCACCGCGCCGGACGAGGCCAAGGCCCAGGCGCTGGCGACGAAATGGCGGGACGGCGCGGATTGGAACGCGATGCAGGCCGCCGCGAAGACGGACGGCGCGACCGCGGTGGAGCTCGACGGCGCCACCGAGACGATGATCCCCGATCGCGACCTCGCCCGCGCAGTGTTCGCCGCCGCAGCCGATACCGTCAGCGCGCCCATCAAGGGGCAACTCGGCTGGTTCGTCGCCAAGGTGACCAAGATCGTCCCGGGGAAGACCCGCAGCTTCGACGAGGTCAAGGACGAGCTGCGCGACAAGGTGCTGGCCGACAAGGCGTCGGACCTGATCTACGACCGCGCCAACAAGCTGGACAACCTGCTGGGCAACGGCACGCCCTTCGACGAGCTTCCGGGCGATCTCGGCCTGGCCGGCCTGTCGGGCACGCTGGACGCGCAAGGCAACACCCAGGACGGCACGCCGGCGCCGATCCCGGGCGCGCCGGAACTCCGCCAGGCCATCATCACCGCGGCGTTCCAGACCCAGAAGGGCGAGCCGCCCCGGCTGGTCGAGGTGCAGACGCCGTCCACCGGCGGCTCCTCCTACTACGCGCTCGAGGTGGAGGACGTGATCCCGCCCGGGAAGAAGCCGTTCGACGAGGTGAAGCAGAAGGTGGAGGAGGACTGGACCGCGGACCAGCAGCGCCATGAGGCCGAGACCCAGGCCGCCAAGATGCTGACCGCGATCAAGGGCGGCCAGTCCTTCGCCGATGCCGCGACCGTGGCCGGCGTGCCCGTCCGGCGCACCCCGCTCGTCACCCGCGGCCAGGGCGCCGACGGGATGCCGCCGGAGCTGCAGCGCGTCCTCTTCGGCCTGAAGCCGAAGGAGCCCACGATGGTGGAGACGGCCGAGGCGTTCCTGGTCGCGGAGCCGGCCGAAATCGTCGAACCCGACCCGAAGGCCGATGCCGGCGGTCTCGCCCAGGCGCGGCAGGCTGTGAAGCGTTCTGTTGCGGCCGACCTCGCATCGGTGTTTACCGAGGCCCTGCGTCAGCGTGCCAGCGTCTCCATCAACCAGAAGAACTTCGATAGCGTCGTCCAACCCTGAACCAGCAGAGAACCCGATGAACGTCTCCGTCGCCCCCGGCTTTGCCGCCTTCCGCTCCGCTTACGAGGCAGGGCGCGGCAGCCTGGTCTGGCGCAAGGGAGTCTCGGATCTCGAAACGCCCGTCGCGGCCTTCCTCAAGCTCGCGCACGGACGGCCGTACTCCTTCCTGCTCGAGAGCGTGGAAGGCGGGGCCACGCGGGGCCGCTACTCCATCATCGGGATGCAGCCCGACCTGGTCTGGCGGTGCCAGGACGGCCAGGCGTCGGTGAACCGCCATGCGCTCTCCGCGCCGCACGCCTTCGTCCCCGAGACGCGCGCGCCGCTCGAAAGCCTGCGCGCGCTGGTGGCGGAGACCCGGCTCGACGTGCCGGCGAACCTGCCGCCGATGGCCGGTGGGCTGATCGGCTACCTGGGCTACGACATGGTCCGGCTGATGGAGAAGCTGCCGGAGAAGAACGACGACACGATCGGCGTCCCGGAAGGGCTGATGGCGCGGCCGACGCTGTTCGCCATCTTCGACACGGTGAACGACGAGCTCAGCCTGATCGCCCCCGTCTATCCGCAGCCGGATGTCGACGTGCTGACGGCCTGGAACCAGGCCCAGGCGCGGCTGGGCGAGGCCGAGGCGGCGCTGGAACGCCCGCTGCCGCATCCGGCGCCGCCGGTCATGCTGCCGGACGTCCCGGTGCCGGCATCCAACTTCTCGAAGGAGGCGTTCCTCGCCGCAAGCGAGCGGTGCAAGGAGTACATCGCCGCCGGCGATGCGTTCCAGATCGTGCTGAGCCAGCGCTTCTCGGTGCCGTTCACGCTGCCGCCCTTCTCGCTCTACCGCGCCCTGCGGCGGATCAACCCGGCGCCGTTCCTGTTCTTCCTCGATTTCGGCGGCTTTGCCGTGGTGGGATCGAGCCCGGAGGTGCTGGTGCGCTACCGTGACGGGACGGTGACCATCCGCCCCCTCGCCGGGACGCGCGGCCGCGGCGCCACCTACGACGAGGACCAGGCGCTGGAGGCGGAGCTGCTCGCCGACCCCAAGGAGCGCGCCGAACACCTGATGCTGCTCGATCTCGGCCGCAACGACGTGGGACGCGTGGCGGCGATCGGGTCGGTGAAGGTGACGGAGAGCTTCGTCATCGAGCGCTTCAGCCACGTCATGCACATCTCCTCCAACGTGGAGGGCAAGCTGCGACCGGGGCTGGACGCGCTGGATGCGCTGGTCGCCGGCTTCCCGGCGGGCACGCTCTCGGGCGCGCCGAAGGTCCGAGCGATGGAGATCATCGAGGAGCTGGAGCCCGATCGCCGCGGGATCTACGCCGGCTGCATCGGCTACTTCGCGGCCAACGGCACGATGGACACGTGCATCGGATTGCGCACCGCGCTGGTGAAGGACGGCACGATGTACGTGCAGGCCGGCGCCGGCATCGTCGCGGATTCGGTGCCCGAGGCGGAGTTCGAGGAAACGCGTCAGAAGGCCCGCGCCCTGGTGCGCGCGGCCGAGGAAGCGGTCCGCTTCGCCGCTGGGAAAGGCGGCCCGAACCAGGGGTGACGCCTCTTCACCGTCAAGGCCGGGCTTGACCCGGCGGCCCCACGAGCACCCTGCCGCGAAGAATGGCCGGGTCGAGCCCGGCCATGACGTAGAGGAGAGGCCATGGCCGGGTCGAGCAGACGGCACGCCACGGCGGCCCCACACCCCGCCGTCCCCGTTGACCGCGCCATCGCCGAAGCGCAAGGATGCCGCGCCATGATCCTGCTCATCGACAACTACGACAGCTTTACCTTCAATCTGTACCACTTCCTGGGTGACGTCGGCGCCCAGTGCGAGGTCTGGCGCAACGACAAGCTCTCGGTCGAGCAGGCCCTGGCGATGAACCCGGAGGCGATCGTCCTCTCCCCCGGCCCCTGCACGCCCAACGAGGCCGGGATCTGCCTCGACCTGATCCACGCCGCCGCCGGCAAGCTGCCGATCTTCGGGGTGTGCCTCGGCCACCAGGCGATCGGCCAGGCGTTCGGCGGCACCGTCGTCCGCGCCAGCACGCCGATGCATGGCAAGGTCAGCCAGATCTCCCATATCGGCACCGACATCCTCGAAGGCTTGCCCTCGCCGTTCGGCGCTACGCGCTACCACAGCCTCGTCGTCGAGCGGGCCACCCTGCCCGAGACGCTCGTCCCCACCGCCTGGACCGAGGACGGGCTGATCATGGCCATGCGCCATCGCAGCCTGCCGATCTACGGGGTGCAGTTCCACCCGGAAAGCATCGCCAGCGAGCACGGCCATCGCATCCTGGCGAACTTCCTCGCCCTTGCGCGCGGCTCCAACACGCCCGCGCGAGCGGCCTGACCGCCGGCACGACCGTGTCCACCACGCTGAAACCCACCCTCGCCCGCCTGGCCGCCGGCGAGACCCTGTCGGATGCCGAGGCCGAGGCCGCGTTCGACGTCATCATGGCCGGTGAAGCCACCCCCGCGCAGATCGGCGCCCTGCTGATGGCGATGCGGCTGCGGGGCGAAACCGTGCCCGAGATCACCGGCGCGGTCCGCGCCATGCGCGCCCGCATGACCGCGGTCGAGGCCCCGCCGGGGGCGATCGACGTCTGCGGCACCGGCGGGGACGGCGCCGGCACGCTCAACGTCTCCTCCGCCGTCACCTTCGTCGTCGCCGGCGCCGGCATCCCCGTCGCCAAGCACGGCAACCGCGCGCTCTCGTCGCGCACCGGCGGCGCCGACGTGCTCACCGCACTCGGCATCGACGTGGACACGCCGCTCGAACGCCTGCCGCACGTCCTGCGCGCCGCCGGCTGCGTCTTCCTGTTCGCGCCGCGCCACCATCCCTCGATGCGCCACGCCGCCGGGCCGCGTGTCGAGTTTGGTACAAGAACGATCTTCAACCTGCTGGGGCCGTTGGCAAATCCCGCGCGCGTCAAAAGCCAGCTCACGGGCGTGTTCGCGCCCGCCTGGACCCGCCCGATGGCCGAAACACTCGCCGCCCTCGGCAGCACCCGCGCCTGGCTGGTGCACGGACAGGGGCTCGACGAGCTCACGGTTGCCGGCGAAAACCACGTGACCGCGCTGCGCGACGGCAGCATCAGCAGCTTCCTCGTCACGCCCGAACAGGCCGGCCTGCCCCGCGCACCGATCGAGGCGATCCGGGGCGGCGACGCCGCGTTCAACGCCGCCGCCCTGCAAGGCGTGCTGCAGGGCGTGCCCGGCGCCTATCGCGACACGGTCCTGCTGAATGCCGCCGCCGCCCTGGTGGTCGCCGATCGCGCCGCCGATCTGCGCGAGGGTGTGGCGATCGCCGCGGACGTGATCGCATCCGGGGCCGCCCTCGCCGCGTTGGACACGCTGCGCCAGGAAACCGCGCTCGCTGCGCCGGCGGCCCGCTGAGGCCCCGCGCGACGCGCCGAGGAGAGGACATGCCGAACGATCCCCAAGCCATCCCGGACGTGCTCACGGGCATATGTGCCCATACGCGCGCCGTTGTGGCCGACCGCAAGACCCGGCGGCCGATCGAGACGCTCCGACAGGAAATCTCGGCCCGCGACGACACCCCCCGCGGCTTCGGCCGCGCACTCAAGGAAGCGACGATCCACGGCCGCTTCGGGCTGATCGCCGAGATCAAGAAGGCGTCGCCCTCGGGCGGGCTGATCCGGCCCGACTTCGACCCCGCCGCGCTGGCGCGGGCCTACGAGGCCGGAGGCGCCACCTGCCTCTCGGTCCTCACCGACGAGAAATTCTTCCAGGGCAGCATCGCCGACCTGCAGGCCGCCCGCGACGCCGTGCCGCTGCCCGTGCTGCGCAAGGATTTCATCCTGGACCCGTGGCAGGTCTACGAGAGCCGCGCGATCGGCGCCGACTGCATCCTGCTGATCATGGCGGCCCTCACTGACGCCCAGGCCCGTGAACTGGAGGCCCTGGCCCGCAGCCTCGATCTCGACGTCCTCGTCGAGGTCCACAACCAACGCGAACTCGACCGAGCGCTGGGCCTCGAAACGTCGCTGATCGGGATCAACAACCGTAATCTCAAGACGTTGGTGACCGATCTTGCAGTGACGGAGGAACTCGCGCCGCAAGTTCCCCCGGACCGGTTCCTGGTCGCCGAGAGCGGCATCCGGAGCACCGACGACCTGCGCCGGCTCGCGGCCGTCGGTCCGCAATGCTACCTCGTGGGCGAGAGCCTGATGCGGCAGGCCGACGTGACCGCCGCGACTCGCGCACTGCTGGGGGAAGCCTGACCCGCATGGCCGCCGACCCGCCAGCGCGCCTGACCCATTTCGATGCCGCCGGCAACGCGGCCATGGTCGACGTGGGCGGCAAACCCGCGACCGACCGTAGTGCGACCGCGCGGGTGACCGTCACGATGCAGCCCGAGACGCTGGCCATGATCCAGGCCGGCACCGCAAAGAAGGGCGACGTGCTCGGTGTCGCGCGCCTGGCCGGCATCATGGCGGCTAAGCGCACCGCGGACCTGATCCCGCTCTGTCACCCGCTGCCGATCACCGCGGTGACGCTCGACCTGGACGCGGATTCCGCGGCCAGCGCGGTCCAGATCGCTGCAACCGTGCGCACGACCGGCCAGACCGGGGTCGAGATGGAGGCGCTGACCGCCGCCTCCGTCGCGGCCCTGACCGTCTACGACATGTGCAAGGCGGTCGACCGCGCCATGCGCATCGACGGCCTGCGCGTCACCCACAAGGCGGGCGGCAAATCCGGGGAGTTCACCCAGGCATGAGCGGCACGGCCGGCGCAACCGACCGACCGCCGGGGCGTCCGCCCCTGATCAGCGTGGAGGACGCGCGCAGCCGGATCCTGGACACGCTGAGCCCGACCCCGCCCGAGATCGTGGCGCTGGCCGAGGCTTGGAACCGGGTGACCGCCGCACCCGTCATCGCACGGCTCACCCAACCCCCCGCCGATGTCTCCGCAATGGACGGCTATGCGCTGCGGGCGGCCGACGGAACGCTGGGGGCGGACCTCGCGGTGATCGGCGCCGCGCCAGCCGGCCACCCCTTCGCCGGCGAGGTCGGACCCGGCCAGACCGTGCGCCTGTTCACCGGCAGCGTGGTGCCGGCCGGGGCGGACGCGATCCTGTTGCAGGAAGATGCCACACGCGACGGGGAGCGGGTCCGCGTGAACGAGGCGGTGACGGCGGGCCGTCA
>MKTV01000045.1:123435-124040 GCA_001898425.1 Rhodospirillales bacterium 69-11 | reverse complement strand
CCTCGCGACCGGTGACGAGATCGCCATGCCGGGCGAGCCGATCCCCTCGGGCGGCATCGTCAGCTCGAACTCCCATGCCCTCGCCGCCCTGGTGCGCGCCTGCGGCGGGGCGCCCACCATCCTGCCGATCGCCAAGGACACGACCGAAGCGATCGCCGCAACGGCGGACGCGATCGGCGGCCTCGACATGCTGGTCACCACCGGCGGCGCCTCGGTCGGCGACCATGATCTCGTGATCGCCGGCCTGCAGACCCGCGGGCTCGAGGTGAATTTCTGGCAGATCGCGATGCGGCCCGGGAAACCTCTGCTGTTCGGCCGGCTGGGTGCCGTCCCGGTCCTGGGCCTGCCCGGCAATCCCGTCTCGGCCATGGTGTGCGCGACCTTGTTCCTGGTGCCCGCGCTCGCGCGTCTCTCGGGATTGCCCGCGGCCCCGCCGCCCGTCAGCACGGCGCTGCTGGGCGCCCCGCTGAAGGCGAACGACCACCGAGCGGATCACCTGCGGGCCACGATCCGCCTGGATGAGGAGGGGCGCGCCATTGCCACGCCCTTCCCGGTGCAGGATTCGGCGATGCTCCGGCGCCTCGCGCATGCCGACGCGCTGATCC
>MKTV01000045.1:101738-123417 GCA_001898425.1 Rhodospirillales bacterium 69-11 | reverse complement strand
CGCCGCTCGATTCGGGCGCCGAAGTGCCGGTGATCCGCCTCGATTCGTTCGGACTCTGACGCCATCCGCGTCAAACGGCGCGCTTCGCAAGCCTCGCGTTGACGACTGGCGCTTTCGCGATCACACCCCGCCTTGGACCCGCGTCGCATCCCCGTCCGTTCCGGTATGCGTCCCGACCCAACTTGACGGACGCGGAAGAACCAACATAGAACGCTGGCTGGTTGCTGGTTTGTTCTGGACCGGCTCAGCGAAAGCGGCAGTCATGCTCACGCGAAAGCAGCACGAGTTGCTGGTCTTCATCGACCGGCATCTGAAGCAGACCGGCTTCTCCCCGTCGTTCGAGGAGATGAAGGAGGCGCTGCAGCTCAAGTCCAAGTCCGGCATCCATCGGCTGATCTCCGCATTGGAGGAGCGTGGGTTCCTGGCGCGGCGGCACCATCGCGCCCGCGCGCTGGAGGTAGTCCGCCTGCCCGAGAACCTCGCCATGGCGGAGCCCACGCCGCCTGCCCCCGGCTTTTCCCCGAACGTGATCCGCGGCGACTTCACCGGCCGCCTGCCCGGCGTGCGTGCGGCTCACGACGCGGCGGCCGTGCAGTTGCCGATGTATGGCCGCATCGCCGCCGGCCTGCCGATCGAAGCCCTGCGCGACACGAGCTCCGAGATCGACGTGCCGATGGCGCTGCTGGGCAACGGCGAGCACTATGCGCTGGAAGTCGCGGGCGATTCGATGATCGAGGCGGGGATCCTGGACGGCGACACGGTGATCATCCGCAAGGGCGAGACGGCCGAGAACGGCCAGATCGTCGTCGCGCTGGTGGACGAGAACGAGGTCACGCTGAAGCGCCTGCGCCGCCGCGCCAACTCCATCGCCCTGGAACCCTGCAACGTCCGTCACGAGACGCGGATCTTCCCGGCGGATCGGGTCAAGGTGCAGGGCCGGCTGGTCGCGCTGCTCCGCCGCTACTGACCGCGTGCCACCAGCCGGGACGCCGCCCGCGCTGAACCCCGACATGGTCGCGTACTACGCGCGACGGGCGGCGGTGTACGACGAGGTCTATCGCATACCGGTCCGCGCCGCCGAACTCGCCGCACTCCAGAACTGGCTGCGGGCCGCGGTGCACGACCGGTCCGTGCTGGAGGTCGCGGCCGGCACCGGCCACTGGACCGCGATCGCCGCGACCACCGCCCGGAAAATCCTCGCCACCGACGTGAACGAAGCGATGCTCGAGCGCGCGGTGCAGCGCGGTTGCGGCGTGCACGTGACGTTCCGTCGCGCGGACGCCTTCGACCTGCCGCTGCTCGTGCCGGCGCCCGACACCGCGATGGCGCATCTCTGGTGGTCGCATCTCCGCCGGGAGGAGCGCGCCCGCTTCCTGCGCCACCTCCGGAGCCGCGTGCAGCCGGGGGCGCGGTTGCTGCTCATCGACGAATGCGACCATTGGCAGGTTGTTCCCCCGCCCAGCCATCGCGACGCGGCAGGCAACGGCTACGAAGCGCGGCTACTACCGGACGGGGAGCTGTTCGCCATCGTCAAGAACTACCCGACCGATGCCGAACTGCAGGCGGACCTCGCCGCGGCCTGTGACGCGGTGACGATCCGGCGCGGCGACTACTTCTGGAGCGTGCAGGCGGTCTTCCGCTGAACCACTCGGCCGCGGCATCCCACGCCTGACGACGACATTCCCCGCCTGACAAGCCGATCGGACCATGCGGCCGGGACGGATCGCGGGCGCTGGCACCATCCTCAGAGCACGAGGTCGTCCCCGCGTGCGAGGTTCATCGCCGGAATGCCGCACAGGCGCTGCGTCCGCGCCTGGATGGTCGGGGTATCGGTGCAGGGGCCGGTCAGCAGGATCGGCGTGAGGCCGTGCTCCGCGAGCACCGACTTCGCGCCGAGGGCCGCGAGCGAGTCGGCGGCGGCGAGCACGACGCGTGTGCGGGGAGCATGTGCGACGAGCGTGCGGAGGAAGGTGGGGACGTTCGCCCCCAGGATGTCGCCGCCGCATTCGATCAGCACCGCGTCCACCGGCTGGCCGAGACACCAGGTCAGCATGGCCGCGAAGACCGGTTCGATCCCCGGGCGTTCGGAGGGGTAGGTCGTCGGCAGCCCGAAATCCACCGCGTCGAGGCAGGGTGCGGCGCCCAGGTCGAGATACGCGTGCAGTTCGGTCACCGAGGACGTGCCGGTCGCCTTCAGCGCCAGGACCCGCCCACGCCCGCTCCGTCGCAAGGCACGCAGCAGGCCGAGTGCGGCGGTGGTCTTGCCGACTTCCGATGCGGTGCCCAGGACGAGGAAGACCGGGGGGACTGCCACGGGCGGGACCGGTGCGGGCGATGGCGCAGCGGACGACGCTGCGCAGGACGAGGCTGCGGCGGATGAGGTTGCGCAGGGCGAGGCTGCAGCGGGTGCGCCCAGGAGCGGTCCCCCCGCCAGGGCGAAACGTGCGAGCGTCAAGGGCCTCCCGGCCTCATCATGGACCGCGCCCAGGCACGTCACCGGGGCGAGGTGCCCCTTCTGCCGCGGCGAGTCACCCAGCAGGGTGCCCACGATGCCGCAATCGGCGAGGATCCAGTAGGTCTCGCCGACCCGCAGCCCACCTTCCGGGACGCTGCCCACGACCCAGCGCGTCGACTCACGATGCCCCGCCGTGCCCAGCATCAGATCGCCAGGCGCCAGCGTCATGGCACGGCCCGAGGGCGCCTCGATCGTGACCGGGGCAGCGTCCTCGGGCAGCCGGAACGCGCCGACCGCGCCCTCGACGACCGGCAGCGGCCAGCAGCGCCACCCCTCCGCCTCGGGCAGGCGCCGCAGCACGGAGCCCCGCTTCGTCGCGGGCGGCAGCGCGATCGAGCCGTCGCCATCCGGCCGATCTCCGACGATCAGGCCGCGCTCCAGCGCGTCGTGCGCCACGCCAGGATCAAGGTTTCTTGGTGTCGGCAAGCGGCCCGACCACCACGAGGCCGTTGCCCTCCCGAAGTTTCGCCGCGTCCTCGTCGCTCAGCTCGAGCAGCTTCACGAGTTCTTCGAGCTTGCTGTCGCTGAGACGACTCACCACGGTGAATGCGCCGAAAACCGTGCGTACACTGGCGTTCATGCCCCCGCTCCTGTCTCGAATAGTGGCTTTCTATTTTTAATTCGGAACGAGACGTTACAACATCTGTCGAGACGCGACAACCGGCCTGTTGCGCCCCACCGGTCCCCGTGGTTGCGTGCAACCGGTTTGCCGACCGGAGCCGGGAGCGGTCGGATGTGGGGCGAGGGTGACAGGAATGGAATGCCCGCGCTGCGGGGCGATCGCGCCTGATCGATACCGATTTTGCGGCGAGTGCGGCACGCCACTGCCCTGGCGCTGCACCCACTGCGGAACCGCGAACCTCGCTCTCAGCCGCATCTGCTCCGCATGCGGAGGGCCGGGCGCGGGAACACCAGCCTTCACCCGCTCCCCGGCGGAGCGGCGGCAGGTCACGGTGGTCTTCTGCGACCTCGTGAATTCCACGGAACTCGGCGCACGCCTCGACCTGGAAGACCTGCGGGATGTCATGACGGTCTACCAGGATTGTGTGACGCGCCTGGTCGGACAGTTCGGGGGATATGTCGCCCGCTACATGGGCGACGGTGCGCTCATCTATTTCGGTTACCCCGCCGCGCATGAGGACGATGCGGAGCGGGCGGTGCGCGCCGGCCTGGCGATCACGCAGGCCGTTGCCGGCCTCCATACCCAGGCGCTGCCGTCCGGCTCGCTCGCCGCGCGGGTCGGGATTGCGACCGGCCTCGTGGTCGTGGGGGACGCGATCGGCATGGGCCTGTCGAGCGAGCAGGCGATCATCGGCGACACACCGAATCTCGCCGCCCGGCTGCAGGGCCTCGCCGATCCGGGCACGGTGGTCATCGCGTCCGGCACCCGCGATCTGATCGGCGCGCTGTTCGAGCTGAACGCACGCCCGGCCAGCCAGCTCAAGGGCTATCCGGTGCCCGTCCCGTCCTGGACGGTGGTCCGCGAGAACGACGTCGAGTCCCGCTTCGAGGCACTGCGCGCCGGTCGCGACCTCCCGCTGTTCGGACGCGACGAGCCGCTGGCGGAGCTGCGGGAGGGCTGGGAACGTGCGCGCGGCGGCGCCGGGCAGGTGATCCTGCTGACGGGCGAACCCGGGATCGGCAAGTCGCGCCTGATCGCCGCCTTGGAACAGGAACTTCGTGCCGAACCCTTCGTCCGCCTCCGCTATCTCTGCGCGCCGCACTACCAGGATACGGCGCTGCACCCGATCGCGGCCCAGATCGGCCGCGCCGCCCGGTTCCGCGGCGACGACTCCCCTGCCCTGCGCCGCCGCAAGCTCGAGCACCTGCTCGCCGCGCTCCGGACGCCTCCGAGCGAACGCCCCACCTTCGCGGCAATGCTCGGGCTGCCGACCGAGACCGACGAGCTGCAACGCCTCACCCCGGCGCGGCGGAAGGAGCGGACCTTCGCCGCCATCCTGGCGCAGCTCGACGTGCTCGCGCAGGCCGGCCCGATCATGGTCGTACTTGAGGACCTGCACTGGGCGGACGCCACCACGCGCGAGCTGCTCGACCGGCTGGTGGAGGCGGTCCCCACGCGGCGGATCCTGCTGATCGTCACCAGCCGTCCGACCGGCGACCCGCTGCCCCCGCCGAACTGGCCCGCCGGTCCGGAGGTGAGCCACCGCCAGTTGGAGCGATTGGGACGCACGCAGGCCGTGGCGCTTCTCGAGGAGGTTGCCGGGCGCGACGCCCTGCCGCACGGCGCGCGTGAGCAGATCCTCGCCCATGCCGACGGCGTGCCGCTGTTCCTCGAGGAACTCGCCCGCAGCACGGTCGAGAACCAGGCGCGCCGGGCTGATCCGACGGAGCGGGCCCCGTCGGTGCTGGTGCCGACGTCTCTGCACGCCTCGTTGACGGCCCGGCTGGATCGGCTTCCGGGCGGCCGCGAAGTCGCGCAGATGGCCGCCGTGCTCGGCCGCGACTTCGCACCCGAAACGCTGCTCACCGTCTTCCAGGTCCCCGAGGAGCGGCTGCGGGCGGCACTGCGCATGCTGGTGGACGCCGACCTGCTGGTCGCGGTCGGCCGACCGCCGAACGAGGTCTACAGCTTCCGCCACGCCCTCGTGCAGGATGTCGCCTACGCCTCGCTGCTGCGGGAGCCCCGCCGTGCCCTGCACCTCCGGGTGGCGGACGCGCTCGCCGGGGATGCGGCCGTGGCCGGCGAGCCCGAGGTGATCGCGCGGCACTACGCCGAGGCCGGTCTGCCCGACAGTGCGATCGACTACCACCTGCGCGCCGCCGCCCTGGCGCAATCGCGGTCCGCGGTGGCAGAGATGGTCAGCCAATTGCGCCGCGGCATTGCGCTGCTCGACCAGCTTCCCGACACGGCGGATACGCGCCGTCGCGAACTCCAGTTGCAGACCGCGCTCGGCCGCGGCCTGATCGACGCGATCGGCTCCGGGTCGGAGGAGGCGCACGACGCGTTCCTCCGCGCCCATGCGCTGGCGCACGCGCTGGACGACACGACGCACATGCTGCCGATCCTTTACGGACTGCAGGTCTACCACTTCACCAATTCCCAACCCGAGATCGTCGTGCGCTACGCCGAAGAGATCCTCGCGCTCGGGCATCGGACGGGGGAACGCCGCGTCCTCGTGTTGGGGGAGCGTGTCGGCGGCAGCGCCTATCTCCTGCTCGGCCGCTTCGCGGAGTGCCGGCGCGCCTACGAGAACCTGCTGCGTCTCTACGACGTGGCGATCGACGGCGGTGCGTCCGCCGACACGCCGCGCGACCCGTTCGTCGCCGGCTGCGCGTTCCTCGGCATCTGCCTCACCGTGATGGGCTACCCGGCGCAGGGCCGGATGGTGGAGGGTCGCGGGCTACGCCATGCGGAGGCGCTGCAGCACGCGATCAGCACCGTGTTCAGCCTGCGCCGCGGATGCCTCCAGCACATGCTGACCCGCGACCTCGCACGCGTGCGCATGCTCTCGGGGCGGCTGCTCGAGGTCACCGCGGAATACGAGACGTTCCTGGGCGGCCCGGAGGGCACGTTCTTCGAGAGCTGGGCCCGGCTTCAGGACACGCGGGATGCGGCCGAGCACGAGCGGATGGTGCGCGCGCTGCGTCAGCTCGACGAGGCGAAGATCTGGGCGATGCTGCCCTACCTCATGGCCGCGGCGGCGGAAACGAGCGCCGCCTGTGACATGCATGACGCGGCGGCGGCGTTGATTGCCCGCGCCATCGCGCTGGTCGACGTGACGGGCGAGCGGTGGTGCGAGCCGGAAGTGTTGCGCATCCAGGCACGGCTCGACCCCGCCGGGGCTCGCTCGCTGCTGGAACGCGCGCTGGTCCAGGCACGTGCTCAGGGGGCTCGATTGTGGGAGCTGCGCACCACGCGTGATCTCGCGCGGCTGCTGCTGGCGGACGGGGCGATGGACCGGGCGCAGTCGCTGGTCCAGGACGTCGCGGCGTGGTTCGTCGAAGGGCACGACATGCCCGACTACCACGAAACGCGAGAGCTGCTGGATCAGGTCCGCGCCTGATCCGCATACGCGCGGCGCGCGGGCGTTCCGCGGATCTTCGGCGAGGGAACACGCGGGACGGCGAGGAGGAGGCTCGGTCGCCCCGAGCCTCCCTGGCCGTTACTGCTTGGTGGTGGAGTTCGTGCCGCTGGAGTTCTGGGACCCGCTCATCGCGGTGACCGAGGTCACGGAGTTCGGCGTCACGACCATCTGGGTTGGATGACCCTTGCTGTCCTTGGCGTGCACCAGGAACGACCCCGGGATGATCTGAATATCCGTGTAGCCCGCCTTCGACAGATCCTGCTTCAGGCTCTGCTGGATTTCGGCCGTGTTCGCACCGTTCGCGGCGTTGGAGCCGTTCATCGACTGGGAGCTGGAGCTGCCGGTCGAGTTGCTCGAGGTGGCGGCAAGGCTGGCCGTGGAGAACGCTGGAAGGGCGAGCAGGCCAGCGGCGGCGATCGTCGGGATGAGGAATGAGCGCATGATCTGTCCTTCAATGTGTGGGGTGAGTCTGATCTGGGACACCGTCGGCCTCGACGAGCCGGCGGGTCCGTCACCGTCGCGATGATTGGACCGTGGCGGACAACCCTCGCGTATCGAGAACCCGACCAATGGGGGTGCAGTTCCCCACACACGAAGTATCGACCGATCTACGTCAGAGTGAATACAAGATTAACAATCAGAAAGCTCGACAGTATATTTGCAGCATCACGGCGGCGGAACTTTCCGTAACGGACGTTACGATGACGGCCATATGCCTGATGCGCTCCGCCTGAGGGCTGCAGCGGACCATCGCGACGACGACATGCCGCTCCGTCCGGCGGGCCTTGCCGCGGGACGCTTCCGAAGATGCGCGTGGGATTGCGGACGAATGCGTGCAGGTCGGTCTGCGCGCGCGGGCGCAGACCGAGTGCGGGTGTCCTACTTGACCGCGGAGAAGGAGGTCGGCTGCAGGATGAAGTTCTTCACGTTGGCGACGATCGCGCCGTTTGCCTCGGTTTGCGCGCGAGCGGACAGCCAATCGGGATCGCTTGCGAACGCGTTCCACTTCTTTTCCCGGTCGGCGAGCGATTCCCACTCGACCAGGTAGTACAGCGTCTGGTTCGACTCACCGATGACGGTCGTCCAGAAGCCGGCCTGCTTGATGCCGTGCTTGTCCCAGAGCTTCAGGGTGATCGTGTCGAACCGCTTCAGCAGGTCCGGCAGCCGGCCCGGGACGCATTCATAGATTCGCAATTCATGCAGCATGGATCGTATCCCCGTTGGAAGCATCCATCCTGCGGTGGGCGTGTGCATCCCGCAAGGCGGCGGCCCCCACCCAAGGACATGGGCGCCGCCTCAGAGGTCTTAGGGTTCGAACCCCGGTGTCATGGCCGGCGCACCCTTCGCGTCATGGCCGGCGCACCCTTCGCGTCATGCCCGGCGCACCCTTCGCGTCATGCCCGGCGCACCCTTCGCGTCATGGCCGGCGCACCCTTCGTGTCGTGGCCGGCGCACCCTTCGTGTCGTGGCCGGCGCACCCTTCGTGTCATGGCCGGCGAAGGCCGGCCATCCACGACTCCCAGCAAGCACTCGGAAGTCGTGGGTGCCCTCCCTGCGGCGGCCATGGAACAGGGGCGCCCCACCATGCCGCCCCACCTCGCCGTTCCGCGTGCGCTCAGAACCGCTCCACCCACGGGCGCAGCTCCACCTCCCACGTCCAGGCGCTGCGCGGCTGCCGGGCGACCTGCCAGTAGGTCTCGGCGATCGCATCCGGATCGAGCATGCTGTCCGGTGCGTCCGCCGGGTCGGGCCGCGCCGCGGACCGGATCCCGCCATCGATCACGAAATGCGCGACATGGATGCCCTTGGGCGAGAGCTCCCGCGCGAGGCTCTGCGCCAGGCCGCGCAGCGCGAACTTGCCCATCGCGAAGGCCGAGGAGTTCGGGTAGCCCTTCACGCTCGCCGAGGCGCCGGTGAGCAGGATCGCCCCCGACCCGCGCGGCAGCATCAGTCGCGCCGCCTGCTGTGCGACCAGGAAGCCGCCATAGCCGCCGACTGCGATCGCACGCGCGACCTCGGCCGGATCCAGCGTCTCGACCGGTCCGCGCGCCCGCGCCGAGGCGTTGTAGACCACGATATCCGGCACGCCCTGGGTGGCGACGATCACGTCGAACAGCGCGGCCACCTCCTCGGGCTCCGTCGCCTCGCAGGCGAAGGTGGCCGCGGCGGTCTCGGCCGCGAGCCCCGCCAGCTTGTCCGGATTGCGGGAGGCGAGCGCCACCTGCACCCCATGCTTCGTGAACAGGCGCGCCAGCGAGGCGGAAAGCCCGCTGCCGACACCCACGATCAAGGCGGTCTTCGCGTCCATCATCGTCCCCCGGATACCGGCACTATGCTTCCGGTGATGTAGGACGCCTGGTCGGAAAGCAACCACAGGACCGCCTCGGCCACTTCATCGGCCGACCCGGCGCGGCCCATCGGCACGCCGCCCTTCATGCGATCGATGCGGTCCGGCAGGCCGGCGCGCGCGTGGAGATCCGTCTCGATCAGGCCGGGGCTGACGGCGTTCACCCGGATGCCGCGCAGCGCAAGTTCCTTCGCCGCGCCGATGGTCAGGCTGTCGAGCGCCCCCTTGGTCGCGGCGTAGTGCACCCACTCCCCGGCGCCGCCCAGCTCCGCCGCGCGGGAGGAGACGTTGACGATCGCGCCCCCTGCCCCGCCGCGATCGGTCGCCATGCGCGCGATCGCCTCGCGGATGGCGAGGAACGGGGCGCGCACGTTGATCGCCAGCACCCGGTCGAGCACCTCGGCCGTGACCGCGTCGAGCCGCCCCGTGGGCCCCGGCGTGCCGGCGTTGTTCACGAGCGCGGTGAGCCGGCCCAGTTCCCGATCCACCCGCTGGAACAGGCCGACGATCGCCGCCTCATCCGCCATCTCCGCCTGAATCGCGAGCGCACGCCCGCCGTCGGCGGCGATCTCCGCCACCACCGCATCGGCCAGCGCCGCATTGCTCTGGTAGGTGAGCGCGACCGCGTAGCCGCGCGCGGCCCCGATCCGCGCGACGGCGGCCCCGATACCCTGGCTGCCGCCGGTGACGATCATGACGGGTTGCATGTGCCTTCCCCCTTCTGTTCCACGCGCGTTGCCGTATCATCCGCAACCACGGACGGCGGCACAACGCCGCCGGGGCAGGAACGGCGGCACAACGCCGCCGGGGCAGGAACGGCGGCACAACGCCGCCAGGATGGGAGGCGACACGCGACATGCTGCTCAGGGATCGTCTGTTCGGGAGCCACGCGGCATGATGGGACTGATGCAGCCCGGCGGGCTGATGATCTCGTCCCTGCTGACGCACGCGGCGCGCCACCATGCCACCGGCGAGGTCGTGTCCCGCACGCACGAGAACACCACGCACCGCTACGATTGGGGCATGGTCGAGCGACGGGCACGGCGGCTCGTGCGCGTCCTCCACCATCTCGGCGTGGGCGAAGGCGATCGGGTGGGTACGCTCGCCTGGAACGGCTACCGCCACCTGGAGGTCTACTATGCCGCCCCCGGCATGGGCGCGATCTGCCACACCATCAATCCGCGCCTCCACCCCGACGATATCGCCTACATCGTCAATCACGCGGGCGACAAGGTGCTGTTCGCCGACGTGAGCTTCGCGCCGCTGGTCACCATGATCGCGCCGAAGATCGCGGGGACGGTGAAGGCCGTCGTGATGCTGACGGATGCCGCCGGCATGCCGGAGGTGACGCTCGCGCCGGGCATGGGGCTCTACGCGTACGACGCCCTGATGGACGCGGCGGACGACGATTTCACCTGGCCGGTATTCGACGAGGGCACCGCCAGCGCGCTGTGCTACACCTCCGGCACGACCGGCCGGCCGAAGGGCGTGCTGTACAGCCATCGCTCCACCGTCCTGCATGCGTACGCAATCGCGCTCCCCGACGTGCTCGACCTGCGGGCGACCAGCCGCATCCTGCCCGTCGTCCCGATGTTCCACGTCAATGCCTGGGGCATCCCGTATGCCGCCGCGCTGACCGGCGCGGGTCTGGTGCTGCCCGGACGGCACCTGGACGGGGCCAGCATGGCGCACCTGCTGAACGAGGAGCGCGTCACCTTCACCTGCGGCGTCCCCACGGTCTGGCTGGGCCTGCTCCAGCACCTGCGCAGTGCGGGCGAAAAGCTGCACACCGTCAGCCGCATCATGACGGGCGGGTCGGCCGCTCCCCCGCTGCTGATCGAGGCGTTCCGGGACGAGTACGGCGTCGTGGTCGAGCATGGCTGGGGCATGACCGAGCTCTCGCCGGTCGGCACCTACAACGCGCCGAAACCGGCCCAGGCCGGCCTCTCCGGCAGCGACGCCGTGCGCCACATGCTGAAGCAGGGGCGCATCCTTCCCGGGCTCGACATGAAGATCGTCGATGGCGAGGGGCGCGAACTGCCCTGGGACGGCGTTGCCTTCGGCGACCTGAAGGTGCGCGGCCCCTGGGTGACCAGCGCCTATTACGGGGACGAACCCGGCAGCGCGCTCGACGAGGACGGCTGGTTCGCCACCGGCGACGTCGCCACGATCGATCCGGACGGGTTCATGGAGATCACCGACCGCTCGAAGGACGTGATCAAGTCGGGCGGCGAGTGGATCAGCTCGATCACGCTCGAGAACATCGCCGTTTCCCACCCCGACGTGGCGGAAGCCGCGGTGATCGCCGCGCGCCATCCGAAATGGGACGAGCGGCCGCTGCTGCTCGTCGTGGCGCGGCCCGGCCAAACGGTCGACCCCGCGTCGGTGCTGCGGGTCTACGAGGGCAAGATCGCCAAGTGGTGGCTGCCGGACGAGGTGCTGGTCGTGCCGGAACTGCCCCACACCGCGACCGGCAAGCTGCTGAAGACGGCCCTGCGCAGCCGCTATCGCGATCATTACATGGGAGCCGGGAGCGCCTGACCTCACGAAGCGCCGGGCCTCACCCGGCGCCTGGCCTCACCGCCACCAGCAGCGCCTCAGGACTGCATCGCCTGCGCGATCGAAGATGACGTTGGCGGCGGCAGGCTGCGGTGGTCGTCGTGCCGCGCCCATCCCGCCGGCGGCGCGCCGGGGTGTCTGGCGATCGGCGCTCGCCGCGTTCAGAACGCGAAGTAGGCGACCGCGCCGAGAACGGCCCAGACCGGAAGGGACAGCGCAACGCCCAGCGCCACGCCGCGCGCGGCGGACAGGCGACGGCGTTCCCCGTCCGGGAAGACTTCGCAATCACGCGCGGCCAGACTCTCGGTGGTGGGCCGAGCGGGTCGGCTCTGCTGCTCGAGCGACAGGATTTCAGCCGCCATGGTGGCTCCTTCGCCTTGGGGTCGGCACACGCGTCCGTACCCCAGCGGGCACACTCGGAGTGTTCTCTTACAATATAGCAACAGCCGCCATTGCGAACGCAAAGGTCGGATCAATCGTTTGCGAGCTGCGTCTCTCGCGCAACACTGCGACCTAGCAGCAACGGCATTGTGGATAAGTCGGCGTTCAGCGCCTGCCGTCGACGCCCGTGCTGCCGAACCCACCCGCTGCACGCGGCGTCTCGTCGAGCTCGTCCACTTCGTCCCACGATGCGCGCACTACGGGGGCGAGCACCGCCTGGGCGATGCGCATTCCGCGCTCCACCCGGAACGGCTGATCACCGGCGTTCATCACGATCACCTGCACCTCGCCCCGGTAATCCTCGTCGATCGTCCCGGGGGCATTGGGCAGCACGAGGCCGTGGCGCAGCGCCAGCCCGGACCGGGGCCGGATCTGCAATTCGTACCCTGGCGGCAGCGCGACCGCGAGGCCGGTCGGAACGAGGGCCCGTCCCCCTGGCGGGATCTCCAGCGGGTCCGCGACCGCGGCCAGCAGGTCCATGCCGGCCGCCCCCGCGGTGGCATAGGCAGGGAGCGGGAGGTCGCGGCCGTGCGGCAGCCGGCGCACGCGGATGGGAACGGACATGGTCGGGATCATGCGGGACCCGTGCGCCCCGGGCAATCACAGCCTGGCGGCACCGCGCGCGGCGCATGGAGCCCGTCAGGCGGAGGCGCTCAACACGGGGAGGATCGCGTCGGCGATCAGTCCAGCAGGAGCGCCATGACCGCCTCGTCGAGGAACCGACCGTCCACGCACAACGCCCGCGGCTCGATGCCGACGCGGCGAAACCCCGCCGCCTCGTATCGGCGGATCGCCGCATCGTTGCCCAGGGTCACCGCGAGCAGCAGGACCCGCAGGCCAGCCTCGCGCGCCTCCTGGACCGCCGCCTTCACCAGGGACGTCGCGATGCCGCCGCCACGATGCGCCGGGTCGACATACACGCCCCAGAGCGTGCCCTTGTGGCGCTGCTTCACTCTTGGAGAGACGGCGACCCCAGTCGTGGCCACCAGCGTCGGGCCGGCGAAGCCACCGAGCAGGAAGCCGGGCGGGGATGGGAGAAGCCGCAGGTCGTCTGGTCCGGCCGCCGCTTCCTCTTCATAGGAGCTGCCGAACGCCTCGGGGTGCGCCGCCAGGGCCGCCAGCCGCAGACCCCGGAAGGCCGCGGCGTCGCTGGGGCCGATCCGGCGGATGGACGGGGTCAGGAAAGCGCCTCCGCGATGCGCGCGGCGAGGCGCTGGGCGACCTCGTCCTTCGGCAGGCGCGGCCAGGTGTCGATCCCGCCCGCGGTCACCACGTGCACCGCATTCTCCTCCCCACCCATGATGCCGGTGGCGGGGGAGACGTCGTTGGCGACGATCCAGTCGGCGTTCTTGCGCTCCCGCTTCCCCTGCGCGTTCGCCATCAGGTCGTCCGTCTCGGCGGCGAAGCCGACGACCAGGGTCGGACGCCGCGGCCCGGCGGCGGCGATCGTGGCCAGGATATCGGGGTTGGGGACGAGGGCGAATGTCGGTGGCGCGGCGCCCGGGCGCTTCTTGATCTTGCCCTCGGCGGCCTGGTCCACGCGCCAATCGGCGACGGCGGCCGCGAACACGGCGATATCGGCCGGCAGGGCGGCCTCGCAGGCGGCCAGCATCTCCCGTGCGGTCTCGACCCGCCGCACCGTCACGCCGGCCGGATCGGGCAGCGACACCGGACCGCTGACCAGCGTCACTCGTGCCCCGAGGCCTGCCAGCGCCGCGGCAATCGCATGCCCCTGTCGGCCAGACGAGCGATTGGCCAGATAGCGCACCGGGTCGATCGGCTCATGCGTTGGACCACTGGTGACGATGGCATGCCTGCCGGCGAGCGGGCGCGGTGCGCCGAGCAGATCGGCGATCGCCTGCTGGATCGCGTCCGGTTCCGACATCCGGCCATAGCCGAACTCGTTGCAGGCCATCGCCCCCTCGACCGGCCCGACCACATGGACGCCGCGCGCCCGCAAGGTCCGCATGTTGGCCTTGGTGGCGGCGTGCTCCCACATCCGCACGTTCATCGCCGGCGCCACCAGGACGGGCTTGTCGGTCGCGAGCAGGACGGTCGAGGCGAGGTCGTCGGCAATCCCCGCCGCCATCTTCGCCAGCAGGTCGGCCGTGGCGGGCACGACGACCAGCAGATCGGCGCTGCGGGAGAGCTGGATGTGGCCCATCTCGCTTTCGTCGGTCAGCGAGAACAGCTCCGCGTAGACCTTCGACTCGCTCAAGGCCTGCAGCGAAAGCGGCGTGACGAACTCGGCACCGTGCCGGGTCAGCACGCAGGTGACCGATGCGCCGGCGCGTCGCAGCGAGCGGATCAGCTCCAGCGCCTTGAACGCCGCGATCCCGCCGGCGATCACCAGCAGGATGCGCGTGCCGGAAAGGCTGCTCACAGCCGCCACCCGGAATGGATCGCCGCGATCCCACCCGAAAGGTTCCGCACGGTGACGCGCGCGAGCCCGGCGCGGCGCATCATGCCGGCGAGCGTCTCCTGGTCGGGGAAAGTGCGGATGCTCTCGGCGAGGTACTGGTAGCTCTCGGCATCGCCCGCGACCATGCGTCCGAGCCGCGGGAGGACCTGGAAGGACCAGGCGTCGTAGACGGGCGTGAGGGCCGCCACGCGCACGCGGGAGAACTCGAGGCAGAAGAAGCGGCCGCCAGGACGGAGCACGCGCCGCGCCTCGGCCAGCACCGCGTCCTTGTCGGTGCAGTTGCGCAATCCGAAGGCGATGCACACGCGATCGACGCAGCGATCGGGAAACGGCAGGCGTTCGGCATCGGCCACCGCGAGCGCCACGTCCCCGATCAGGCCGCGCGCGATGGCGCGGTCCCGCCCGACGGCCAGCATGTTCGCGTTGACGTCGGTGAGCAGCACCGGCCCGCCGCCCCGCCGGAGCCAGCCGAAGCTGATGTCACCCGTCCCGCCGGCCAGGTCGAGCAGCCGGTATTGCGGCCTGGGGTCCATCGCCGCGACGAACACCTGTTTCCAGGCCCGATGGACACCCAGCGACATGAGGTCGTTCATCACGTCGTAGCGCTGCGCCACGCTGTCGAACACGCCGCGGACCATCCCGGCCTTCGCCGCGCGCGGCACCTGCCGGAAGCCGAAATCCGCGGTGTCGGCGGAAGCGGCGGTGTCGGCAGAAGCGGGAGAGCCCGTCTCCGGACCGGGCGGCGCCGGCCGGGGCGCGACCGGGTCTGGGGATGCAGGGTTGTCGCTGTTCATGCCGCTGTATAGCGTGCCCGTCACCCATGCCGGAACTCCCCGAAGTCGAGACCGTGATGCGCGGCCTGCGAGCGCGGCTCGAGGGCCGGCGGATCGTGCAGGCGGTCGCGCACCGCCCCGATCTGCGCTGGCCACTGCCGCCAGGGATCGCGCAGCGCCTGACCGGCGCACGGGTGGACGGGTTCCGCCGCCGGGGCAAGTACATCCTGATGCGGCTCGAGGGCGGCGACAGCGTGCTGCTGCATCTCGGCATGTCGGGCCGCATGGTGCTGAGCCAGGAGCGGCCCAATGCGCCCGGCCCCCACGAACACATCGTGATGGAAACCGAGGAAGGCTGGCGCATCGGCTTCGTCGACCCACGCCGGTTCGGTTCCGTCGACCTCGTCCCCACGGCCGCCGAAGACCGCCACCGCCTCCTCGCCGCGCTCGGCCCGGAACCGCTCGATGCCGGCTTCACCCCGGCCGTGCTGTCCGCGGCCCTCGCGGGCAAGAAGACGCCGATCAAGGCGGCGCTGCTCGACCAGAAGCTCGTCGCCGGGCTGGGCAACATCTATGTCTGCGAGGCGCTGTTCCGCGCCCGCATCTCTCCGCTGCGCTCCGCCCATACGGTGCCGGGGGCGCGGGCCGCGCGGCTGGTGCCGGCCATCCAGGACACGCTGCGGGAGGCGATCGCGGCCGGGGGCTCCTCCCTGCGGGACTACGTCCAGCCGGACGGGGAACTCGGGTATTTCCAGCATGCCTGGAAGGTCTACGGGCGGGAGGGCGAGCCGTGTGAGCGCTGTCCCGGCCCGCCCGCTTGCACCGGCGTGCGGCGCATCGTCCAGAGTGGGCGGAGCACGTTCACCTGCCCGCGCACCCAGCGCTGAGGCGCCGGTCCTACTGCGCTGACGAGCCGGCCGCCCGGCGCCGACGAGCGACCTCCTTCACGGCGCGGAAGCAGCCGGCCCGGCCCACCCGTCCGCGCAGGTCGACAGGCATGTCGCGCCGAGCCACCGGTTCCGCCCAACGGGTCGATCTGCTCTAAAAGGCGGGCAGCACTGGAGGGACCGAACATGGCCACATTCGAGAACATCCTGGTCGAGACGCATGGGCGGGTCGGGCTGATCCGCCTCAACCGTCCGCAGGCGCTCAACGCCCTCTGCGACGGGCTCATGGCGGAACTCGGTCAGCAGCTCCTGGCGTTCGACGCCGATGCGGGGATCGGCGCCATCGTCGTGACCGGCAGCGAGAAGGCGTTCGCGGCGGGCGCGGACATCAAGGAAATGCGCGGCCGCACCTATCCGGATGCGTTCGAGGAGGATTTCATCAGCCGGTGGGAGACCATCCTGCAGGTGAAGAAGCCGGTCATCGCCGCCGTGGCGGGATTCGCCCTGGGCGGCGGCTGCGAGCTGGCCATGATGTGCGACATCATCCTGGCCGCGGACACCGCCAAGTTCGGCCAGCCGGAGATCAACCTGGGCGTGATCCCCGGCGCCGGCGGGACGCAGCGCCTGACGCGCGCGGTCGGCAAGTCGAAGGCGATGGACCTCGTGCTGAGCGCGCGGTTCATGGATGCGGCCGAAGCGGAACGATCGAACCTCGTCTCCCGGGTGGTTCCGGCAGACCAATTGCTGCCCGAGGCGCTGAAGCTCGCCGAGCGGATCGCCGGGCTCTCCCCGGTGGCGGTGAAGATGGCGAAAGCGGCGGTGAACCGCGCCTTCGAGACCACGTTGATGGAAGGCGTTCGCTACGAGCGTGCGCTGTTCCTGTCGCTGTTCGGAACGCCGGACCAGCAGGAGGGGATGGCCGCGTTCGTGGAGAAGCGGAAGCCGAATTTTCGCCACGGCTGAGCGCGGCGCGCCCTGATTGTGGCGACCGTGCCGCCTGACGGCTCAAAATGCGCGACACCCCTCGCGTTTTTGCAAGGCATGATCTAGGTCACTGCGTGATGCCTGGGCGCACACACGATTCGGAGTTGACGGACAAGGCAGGCGATACACGCGCTGGCATGTATCCATCCGGACAGACACAACTCTTGCTCGTGTCGTCCGACCCGCGCTGGGGAGAAGCCGTCGAATCCGCGACATCCGGTCGCTCGGATCTCGCGGTTTCGGCCTGCGATGCGCGGTCGGCGCTCGTCCGCCTCGCGGGCGGGGACCACGTGTCCCACCTGCTCGTGGAGGAGCGCTGCGCGGGTGGGTTGCTCGATGAGCTGATCGAGCTCGCGGCCGCACACGCCGACCGGTCCACCCGGCTGGTGATCCTGGGTGGCCCCCCACGCGAGGACTCGCAAGCGGTGCCGGAGATCGATGCCGCGGCAGTTCGTCGCGCGCTCTGCCGGGCGTCGCCGGACCGCACCTCCCCTGCCCGGTCGGTTCATGCGACGGACCTGCACGACGCCCTTTCGGTGCCGCTGATCGGCGCGCACTACCAGCCGATCGTGCGCCTCCTCGATCGCAGTCCGGTCGCGCTCGAGGTGCTGGCGCGGATGCGCCACCCGGCTCATGGCACGCTGCTGCCGAACCGGTTCGTGCCGCAGATGGAGGATGCGGGGCTGGCAGGTCCGCTCACGCGGCTGGTCTGTACCCTCGCCTTCGCCGACCTGACCGCCCCGCCGCTGCTCCAGTCCGGCCTTGGCATCACGCTCAACTTTCCGCTCGACGTGCTGCTCTGCCCGCACGCGCTCGACACGCTGGACGCGCAGCGCGAGGCCGCGGGCGTGGCCGCCACGCAGGTCGTAGTGGAGCTGACTGAGAGCCGGCCGGTAGAGAACGTCGCCGAACTGGGCCGCGCGCTGGAGCGGCTGCGGGCGCGCGGCTACGGCGCGGCGATCGACGATGCGGGCCCCGCCGTCCCCGATCTCGCCCCCCTGCTGGACATGCCGTTCACCTGCCTCAAGCTCGACAAGGCGATCATCCAGGGGAGCGAGCACAGCGCGGAGGCGCTCGACTTCCTGCAACGCACCGCGGCGGCCGCGCAGGCGCGCGGCATGCGCGTGATCGCCGAGGGGATCGAGAGCGGAACCGTCTGGGACCTCATGCTCAGCCTCGGGCTCGACGAGGCCCAGGGGTTCTTCGTCGCACGCCCGCTGCCGGCGACCGCGGTGCCCGTCTGGCTGGAGGCATGGCAGGGCGCGCCGCCGCCCTGACACGGCCGCAGCGGCGCGCCGACGCCCTCGGACGGGGCGCGGCCGCGCGGTCAGGCGTTCGCCGGGGCGCCGGTCCAGACCTCGCGGTAGAGCGTCACGATCTCCTCGGCCGTCGGCACGCGCGGGTTGTTGCCGGGGCTGCCGGAGGCCAGCGCCTGCTCCGCCATCAGCGGCATCTTCGCCGTCCACTCCGCCTCCGCGATGCCGAATGCGGCCGGGGTGGGCACGGACAGATCCTTGTTCAGCTGCGCAAGGCCGGTGACCAGCTTGGCGGCGGCGACCGGATCGACATCGCCTGTGGCCGCGAAGCCGATCCGCCGCGACGCCTCGGCATAGCGCGCCTCGGCGCCCTGCACGGACCAGCGGGTGATCGCTGGCAGCAGCATCGCGTTGGACAACCCGTGCGGCACGTGGAAATGCGCGCCGATCGGCCGTGACATGCCGTGGACCAGGGCGACCGAGGCATTGGAGAAGGCCAGCCCCGCCTGCGTCGCCCCGATCATCATCGCCTCCCGTGCCGCGGCGTTGCGCGGCTCCGCATACGCGGTGCGCAGGTGCTTGCCGATCAGCTCCATCGCCGCGAGCGCGAGCGCGTCCGAGAACGGGTTGGCGCGCTTGGAGACATAGGCCTCGAGCGCATGGGTGAGGCTGTCCACCCCGGTATCGGCGGTGGTGCGTGGGGGCACGCTGAAGGTCAGCTCGTAATCGACGATGGCGGCGAGCGGCAGGGCGCCGAGGCCCGCGATCAGCATCTTCTCGTCCCGCTCGTGGTCGGTGATGACCGTGAAGCGGGTGCATTCGCTGCCGGTGCCGGCGGTCGTCGGGATGGCGATCACGGGAACGGCCGCGCGATCGGCGGCGAACGGCACCTTGTAGTCGCGCATCCGCCCGCCGCCCGCGGCGAGGATCGTCATCGCCTTCGCCGTATCGATGGGGGAGCCGCCGCCGAAGCCGATCAGGCAATCGAAGCTGCCCCGGTGGAACGCGGCCACGCCGGCCTCGATCACGGTGTCCACGGGTTCGGGCACCGTGTCGCTGAACACGGTCGCGGCGATGCCGGCTGCCGCCAGCGGGTCGAGGCAGCGCTGCACGAGGCCCGAGGACACCATGAACGGATCGGTCACGACCAGGGGACGGGACAGGCCGAACTTGCCCAGCACGTCGGCGAGCTGCCGCACCGCACCACCCGCGACGAGCAGCATGCGGGGCGCGGCGACATTGGCCGTGAGACCGGACGGAGCGGCGGAAGCGGCGTGAGTGCTCATGGCGGACGGATCCCTCGTGACGCGGGCGCGTTGCTTGGGGACCGGTTTACGCGAGCAGAGCGGCGCTGTCAGGAGGCGGGTGCGAGCATTGACGGGGCGTGCTCCGAAACCAAGTACTGGCATCAGGATGTAGCCAAGGCTACACTCTGTGGAGCGGGGTGCAAAAGATGGCAGCGGCAACGGACGCGGGCATGGCGGCGCAACACACCAGAGCGGGCGGCGGAAACGGATCCGCGCCCGTGGCCTCTCACCGAGTGGACCGCACGCGGTTGGGCGCGGCGGCGCGCGGCGGATCGGGGTCGAGCCGACCGGCTGCGCGGCGCCGGGCCGACCGGGAGGAACGGGCCATGCCCCGCCGTACGAGCCCCGAGGATCATCCGGGGCCTGGGAGAGAAGCGGCATGAGCGGCGTGCTCGCCCCTCGGCTCAGCCGGTCCGACCGGACGCTGTCTGCGGCCGCCGACGCGCTGGCGGGCCGGCGCCGCGGCATCCGTGCCTGGCTGCCGTTCTTCGGCCCCGCGGTGATCGCCTCCATCGCCTACATGGACCCCGGCAATTTCGCGACCAACATCCAGGCCGGCGCGAGCCACGGCTATATGCTGCTCTGGGTCGTGGTGATGGCGAACCTCGTCGCCATGCTGTTCCAGTCGCTGTCGGCGAAACTCGGCATCGTGACCGGCTGCAGCCTCGCGCGACTCTGCCGCGCCCATTTCCCGACCCCGCTCACACTCTGCATGTGGGTGGCCAGCGAGGTCGCGGCGATGGCGACGGACCTCGCGGAGACGATCGGCGCCGCGATCGCGATCTCGCTCCTGTTCGGCATCCCGCTGATGCCCGCCCTCCTGATCACCTTCGTGGTCACCTACGCGCTGCTCACGCTGCAATCCCGCGGCTTCCGGCCGCTCGAACTGATCATCGCCGGGTTCGTGGGGGTGATCTGCCTGAGCTACCTGCTCGAGCTGATCATCGCTCCGCCCGATTGGGGCGCCTTCGCCTACCACGCGGTCGTCCCGCAGCTCGCCGGGCCGCAGAGCGTGATGCTGGCGGTCGGCATCATCGGCGCGACCGTGATGCCGCACGCGATCTACCTGCACTCGGCGCTGATGCCGCAGCGCGTGCCAACCCGCACCGACGCCGAACGCCGGCAGGTGCTGCGCTTCTCCAACCGGGAGGTGATCATTGCGCTGGGCCTCGCCGGCATGGTGAACCTCGCCATGGTGGCGATGGCGGCCACCATGTTCCACCAGGGGCATTCCGACGTCGGCGAGATCGAGACGGCGTACCACACGCTGGTGCCCCTGATGGGCATGGCGGCGGCGGGCGCGTTCCTGACCGCTCTGCTCGCGTCCGGTGTGTCGAGCTCCGTGGTCGGCACCATGGCCGGCCAGACGATCATGCAGGATTTCGTCGGCTTCCGGATCCCGCTCTGGCTGCGCCGCCTCGTCACCATGCTGCCCGCCCTGGCGGTGATCATGGCCGGGGTGGATGCGACGACGGCACTGGTCATGAGCCAGGTCGTGCTCAGCCTCGTGCTGCCCGTGCCCATGCTCGCGCTGCTGCACCTGACCGGACGGCGCGACGTCATGGGCGCCTTCGCCAATCAGCGCCACACCCAGGCGCTGGCCTGGGTGACGACGCTGGTGGTGATCGCGCTGAACGGCATTCTGCTGTTGCAGACCTTCGGGGTGCCGCTAAACCTGCTGCCCGGCCTATGACGGTAATGGGGACATGGTTGCACCGGTGCGGATGGCGGCGGCGGGAACGGGCGAATCCGGGAAGATGGAGCGCGGATCGCCGGACGGACTGCCCGCGGAGCCGACACAGGCCAGCCGGTTCGGCAAGGCCCGCAGCGCGCAGTCGGGCGCGCTGCTCGAAGACTACGTGGAGCTGATCTCCGACCTCCTGTCGAGCCAGGGCGAGGCCCGCCCGACAGATATCGCCCGCCGCTTCGGGGTCTCCCACGCGACCGCCATCAAGACGATCGGCCGCCTGAAGCGGGAGGGACTGGCCGAAGCCCGCCCGTATCGCGGCGTGTTCCTGACCGCGGCCGGGGAGAGTCTGGCGGGCCGCGTCCGCACGCGTCATCGGCTGGTGGTGGACCTGCTGGTGGCAGTGGGTGTCCCGCGGGAGGCGGCGGAGCAGGATGCCGAGGGAATCGAGCACC
>MKTV01000045.1:99814-101723 GCA_001898425.1 Rhodospirillales bacterium 69-11 | reverse complement strand
CGCTCGCCGCGTTCGGGCGCTTCCTGAGCCGCTGACCCGCGCCGGATGGCGCCCCGGCCCGCAACCCTGGCCGCGCCGCCCCCGCCCTACCCCGCCAGCACCGCTGCCAGCCTATCCCTCCAGGACCGTCTGCACCGGCACGTGCGGCAGCCCCAGCGCATGGGCGACCGCGGCATGCACGATCACGCCGTCCTGCACGTTCAGCCCGTTGCGCAGATGCGGGTCCTCGGCCACCGCGCGGTGCCACCCCTTGTCCGCCAGCGCCAGCACGAACGGCAGCGTCGCGTTGGTCAGCGCGTAGGTGGAGGTCCGCGCAACCGCGCCCGGCATGTTGGTGACGCAGTAATGCACCACGCCATCCTCGACATAGGTCGGCTGAGAGTGCGTGGTCGGCCGGCTCGTCTCGAAGCAGCCGCCCTGGTCGATCGCGATATCGACCAGCACCGATCCCGGGCGCATGCGCCGCACCATCTCGCGCGTGACCAGCTTGGGCGCGGCATCGCCCGGTACCAGGACCGCGCCGATCACCAGATCGGCCGCCAGCACCGTCTGCTCGATCGCCTCGGCCGTCGCGAACAGCGTCGTCGCGCGCGGCCCGAACTGCAGGTCGAGCTCCTTCAGCCGCGGCAGTGACTTGTCGAGGATGGTGACCGACGCTTCCAGCCCCACCGCCATGCGCGCCGCATTGGTCCCGGCGACCCCGCCGCCCAGCACCACCACCTTGGCCGGCGCGACACCTGGGACGCCGCCCAGCAGAATTCCGGCGCCGCCCTGCTCGCGCTCCAGGCAATGGGCGCCGACCTGCACGGACATCCGGCCGGCGACTTCGCTCATCGGCGCGAGCAGCGGAAGGGCGCCCATGCGATCGGTGACCGTCTCGTAGGCGATGCAGGTCGCCCCGGACTGCATCAGCCCCTGGGTCTGCGTCTCGTCCGCCGCCAGGTGCAGGTACGTGAACAGCACCTGGTCGCCACGGAGCCGCTTGATCTCCTGCGGTTGCGGCTCCTTCACCTTCACGATCAGATCCGCGCCCGCGAACACCGCATCGGCGTCCGGCGCGATGACGGCGCCGGCCGCGCGGTAGGCGCCGTCGTCGCTGCCGATGCCGAGGCCCGCGTCGTGCTCCACCGTCACCTGATGCCCATGGAGCACCAGCTCGCGCACACCTGCGGGCGTCATCCCGACCCGGTACTCGTGCGTCTTGACCTCCTTCGGAACACCGACCTTCACCGCGACCCTCCTGCGTTGCATGGTGCGCTCCTGGTATAACACCGGCCCTCGCCCGGCGCTGCGCGCTGACCGCAACGGAGGAACCACATGTCGACGACCACACGCCGCTCGCTCGCCAAACTCGGGCTGCTGGCACCCGCCGCCGCCTTGCTGCCACGCATCGCGGGCGCGGCGGATGCGCCCGTGAAGATCGGCTGCCCGTATCCGTTGAGCGGCGGCGCCGCGTCCGCCGGCCAGGCCGCCAAGGCCGCGATCGAGGTGGCCGTCGACATCGTCAACAACCCGCACCCCGATCTCTCCGCCCTTCCCCTCGCAGCCGGGTCGGGTCTGCCGAAGCTCGGCGGACGGAAGGTGGACGCGATCTTCGCCGACCACCAGGGCAACCCCGCCACGGCGCAGAGTGAGGCGTTGCGCCTGGTCACACAGGAGAAGGTGACCGCCCTGGCCGGCTGCTACCAGTCGAGCTGCACGCTCACCGCCTCCGCCGTCGCGGAACGCTACGGCATCCCGTTCATGGCGCCCGAATCCTCGTCACCGAGCCTGACGGAACGCGGGTTCAAGTGGTTCTTCCGGACGACGCCGATCGGATCGGATTTCGGTGCCGCCTATGCCGGGTTCCTCGCCGACCTCAAGAAGGCCGGCAAGTCCGTCGAATCGGTCGCGCTGGTGAACGAGAACA
>MKTV01000045.1:90710-99745 GCA_001898425.1 Rhodospirillales bacterium 69-11 | reverse complement strand
GCAGTTGAAGAGTGCGGCGCCCGACGTGGTGATCTTCGTCAGCTACACCTCCGACGCGATCCTGTTCACCAAGACGATGCGCAACCTGGACTACCGGCCCGCGGTGCTCATCGGCGACGATTCCGGTTTCTCGGACAACGCCTACATCGAGGCCGTGGGTGATCTCGCCCAG
Organism: Rhodospirillales bacterium 69-11; assembly: GCA_001898425.1. Classification (GTDB taxonomy): domain Bacteria; phylum Pseudomonadota; class Alphaproteobacteria; order Acetobacterales; family Acetobacteraceae; genus Rhodopila. The sequence continues at coordinate 99,573 of MKTV01000045.1, read as the reverse complement.
GGCGTGATCAATCGCAGCTCCTACGACATCGGCAAGCCGGGCAGCGTGACCTACCTGGTGAACGAGCTCTACCGGAAGCATGCCGGCCACGACCTCGACGACACCTCGGCCCGCTGCATGCAGGGCGTCCTGGCGCTGTTCGACGCGATCAACGCCGCGGGCTCGACGGAGCCGGCGAAGATCCAGGCCGCTCTGAAGGCCCAGGATCTGAAACCCGACCAGCTCATGATCGGCTACAACGGGGTCAAGTACAACGCGAAGGGGCAGAACGAGCTCGCCTCGACCCTGCTCGTCCAGCTCACCGGCAAGAAATATGTCGCGGTCTGGCCGGAACGGGCCGCGGTCCACCCGGTGGTGCTGCCCTTCAAGGGCTGGACCTGACGGCGGCCTGGCGCACGCCATCGCCGCTCCCGGTCGATGCAAGCCGGGGCGGCGATCGCGTCCAAGCGGCGGCCGGCGGCGCGGCATAGGGATCGGGGGCAAGCTGGCGCGTGATCGCGGCAGCAGGACCTTCGCAGGAACGCCCCGATGCCGCGCCCACGCCCCGCCGCCACCTCGTCCTCCCGCGCCTCCTCAGGACCGCGCCGCGCGGTCGGGGCGGCCATCATCGCCATCGCCTGCAGCGCCTCGGCCGCCGCCTTCGCCTACACCGGCGGCTGGCTGACCCCATCGCGGCTGACGCCGGAGCGCATCGTCGATGCACTGAGCATGCGAGGCGGCGATCCGGTCGGGCATCGGCGCAACCACAGCAAGGGGATCTGCGTCCTCGGCACGTTCGAAGCGAGCGGCGCCGGCACCGCGCTCTCCACGGCCCCCATGCTCGTGCGTGGCAGCTACCCGGTCATCGGGCGTTTCGCCATCGCGACCGGCAATCCCATGGCGGACGACGCGTCGGGCCGCGTCCGCAGCCTCGCCATCCGTATCGTCGCACCCGACGGGCAGGAATGGCGCAGCGGGATGAACAACTCGCCGGTCTTCGTGGTCGCGACGCCCCAGGCGTTCTACGAGCAGACCGTTGCCGCCGAGATCGATCCCGCCACCGGCCGTCCGAACCCGCAGGCGCTCGAGCACTTCGCCGCAACGCACCGGGAGACGGCGCCCTTCGCCCAATGGGCGAAGACAGCGCCATGGACGACCAGCTACGCCGACCAGCAGTACAACAGCCTGAACGCGTTCCGCTTCATCGATGCGCAGGGAGCCAGTCACGCGGTGCGTTGGTCCCTCGTGCCGACGACCGCGCCCGATATCGTGCCGGTCGCGGCGCTCGCCGCACGCGGACCGGATTTCCTGGAACGAGACCTGAAGGCGCGTCTCGCCAAGGGTCCCCTCACCTGGCACCTCGTGGCGACGCTGGCCGCCCCGGGTGATCCGACCGCGGACGCCACGAAGGCATGGCCGCCGGACCGCCCGACCGTGACGCTGGGCACCCTGCACGTCACCGCGGCACAGGACGAGGCGAACGGCGCCTGCCGCGACATCAACTACGACCCGACCGTCCTCCCGACCGGGATCAAGCCCTCCGACGACCCGCTGCTGGCAGCCCGTTCGGCGACCTACGCCGACTCCTTCGATCGGCGCACCGCCGAACTGGCGCAGGGCAACTCGGCCTCGGAGCACGCACGATGAAACCGACACGCTTCTCCGCGCTGCAACGGGCCCTGCACTGGCTGATGGCGGCCGCGATCATCGCCATGCTGTTCATCGGGGTCGGCATGGTGACCACCGTGCATCCGCGCTACCTGACGCTCGTCGCCGTGCACAAGCCTTTGGGCATCGCGATCCTGGCGCTCGCCCTGTGCCGGATCGTGCTGCGCCTGCGCCGTGGGGCGCCGCCTCTGCCCGCCGATCTGCCGCACGTGCAGCAGCTGGGCGCCCATGCCTCGCATCTCGCCCTGTATGGGATGATGGTCGCGATGCCCCTGATCGGCTGGGCGATGCTCTCGGCCGGCGGATACCCGATCACCCTGGGCGGGGCGCTCCGCCTGCCGCCGATCGCGCCACATGACGACGCCTTGTACGCCGTGCTGCGGACTGCCCATGTCTGGCTTGCCTACGCGTTCTTCGTGACCATCCTGGCGCATCTCGCCGCGGCGCTGATGCATGCGCTGATCCGTCGCGACGGGGTGTTCGCGACCATGGCGCCTTGGGCGCGGACCGGCCGATCCTGACCGTGCCGGCCATGCGCCAGGAACCGTCCGCGCGCGGCGCCGTTGGTGACTGCGCGGATCCGGCGCATGCTGCGACGTGCCGACGAGGGACGTTCCGGACGCCGTGACCCCACCTGACCTGCGGACCCGCTACGAGGACAGCGTTCGCGCCCTGCGGTCGAGAGCCGAGGCGATGCGCAGCGACGGCGTGCCGGCGGAGACGATCGCGCGGACGCTGCATGCCGCACGCCGCCAGCTCGCGGCGGAGTTCAAGGCGCGGACGCCGGAGCCCCTCCGCTCCCGAATCCAGGACCGCACGACGGCGACCTATGGCGACCCGGGTGGCCCGCCCATCGATGCATTGCGGGCGCGCGGAAAGTCATGGGAGGACATCATCGACTCGGCCTGCCGCCCCGGCGTACGGTTCTTCTGACCGTCAGATCGCGCCGTCCGCCTTCAGCGCCGCAACCTCCTCCGCGCCCAGGCCGAGCCAGCCGCCGTACACCTCGCCGTTGTGCTGGCCGAGCGCCGGGCTCGGGATGGCCGGCACGCGGTCCGCGCCATGGAGGCGGAGCGGAGAACCCGGCACGACGATCTCGCCCAGGGCGGGATGCTGGATGCGTTCGAGCATGCCGCGAGAATGCATGTGCGGGTCGTTCATGACCTCGACCGCGTCGCGCACCGGGGCGCAGGGGATCTTGTAGCGCTTCGCCGCGGCCACGACCGCGGCCTTGGTCTGCGCGGTGGTCCACTCGATCACCACGGCCTCGGTCGCGGGCACGTTGGCAGCGCGCGCGGCGTGGTTGGTGAAGCGCGGGTCCTGCAGCAGCTCCTCCCGCCCCATCGCCTTCAGCAGGTTCGCCCAATGCTCCTCGGTCACGACGTGGATGGCGACCCAGCCGTCCTGCGTGGGAAAGGTGTTGTATGGCGCCTGGGACATCCCGGCCTGGCGATTGCCGGCGCGCGGCGGCACCTTTCCGGTGCGCAGGTGATAGTCGTAGCTGGAGGCGAGCGTGGGATAGACCGCCTCCTGCATCGCGACTTCCACGAGCTGGCCTTCACCGGTGCGGTCGCGCTGGAACAGTGCGGTCATGACGCCGGCGTAGAGGTGGATGCCGCCCATGAAGTCGACCAGCGTCGGGCCGGCCTTCATCGGCGGGCCGTCGGGCATGCCCGTCACGCTCATGATCCCCGACGCCGCCTGGATGGTGAAATCCATCGCCAAATTGTCGCGGTCCGGACCCGACAGGCCGAAGCCGGTGCCGGAGGCGTAGACCAGGCGCGGGTTCACCTTGCGCAGATCCTCGTACCCGACCCCGAACTTGTCCATCGTGCCGGGCGAGAAGTTCTCCAGCAGCACGTCGGCGCGGGCGACCATCTGGCGCAACAGCTCACGCCCGCGCGGCGATTTCAGGTTCAGCGTCACGGCGCGCTTGTTGGCGTTCAGCATGGCGATCGGCAGCGTGGTTTCGCCGCCCTGGGCGATGACGCGACGACGGAGCGGCTCGCCCCCCGGCGGCTCGATCTTGATCACGTCGGCCCCAGCCTTCGCCATCAGGAAGGTGGCGTACGGGCCTTGGTAGATCTGGCCGAAATCCAGCACGGTGATGCCGGCGAGTGGGGTCGTCATGCGTCTCTGCCTCTTGGAGCGTCCTTGCCGCGAAGCATAGGCGCAGTTCCGCGCGGATGGCGACCCGCGGCCCCGGCGGCCCCGCGTGGACGGCGCCCGAACCCGGACCCGACCCGCCGCGCCGTTGCCAGCCTGCGCCGCCTGCGGCATGTACGGTGCAAACGCATCGAGGACGTCATGCCCTTCCTGACCGAACCGGAGCCCGCGCGCGGCGAGGAACTGCCGGTCCTTCCCGGCATCACCCGCATCGTCGCCGACAACCCGGGGCCGATGACCTATTTCGGCACGAACACCTACCTGATCGACACGCCGGACGGGCTGGTCGTCCTGGACCCGGGTCCCGAGGATCATCCCGCGCATGTGGAGGCGATCCAGCGGCATGCCGGCCAGCGTCCGATCGCGCTGATCCTGGTCAGCCACACGCATCACGACCATGTCGGCGCGGTTCCGGCGCTGCGGGCCGCGACGGGCGCGCCGACGGTTGGCTTCGTGCGCAGTGCGACCGAGGGGTTCGAGGCCGACGTGAAGCTCGCCGACGGTGACACGATCGCCGGGCTGACCGCGATCCACACGCCGGGGCACCTGTCCGACCATCTGTGCTTCGCGGTGACGCTCGCGGACCACACGCGGGTGTTGTTCAGCGCCGATCACGTGATGTCCTGGTCGACCAGCGTGGTGAGCCCGCCGGGCGGCGACATGGGCGACTACTTCGCCTCGCTCCGCGTGCTGCTGGAACGCGACGACGACGTGTATCTGCCGGGCCACGGTCCGCCGCTGTGGCAGCCGCGTGAACTGGTGCGGGAGATGCTGACGCATCGCATGGCGCGTGAGAACGCCATTGCGGCGCGTCTGGGAGAGGGCGCGGCAAACACGTTCACGCTGATGGACACGCTGTATTCGCAGGTGAACCCGCGTTTGCGACGCGCCGCCGAACGCAACGTGCTGGCGCATCTGCTGAAGATGGAAGCGGAGGGCAAGGTGGTGCGCGATGGGGAGATGTGGCGCGCGGCGTAAGTCGTCGCGCTTGCACGGTCCCGCGTCGCCTCCGCCGCACGCGCTGTCGCCATCGCACGCGCCGTCGCCATCGCACGCGCCGTGCTTAACCGTCATGGCCGGGCTCGACCCGGCCATCCCCCTCGGCAAGGTGCTGGTGAGGATGGCCGGCTCGATGGCCGGCCATGACGGTTTGGTCCGCGGAGGGCCGTGGTAGGGGTGGCGCGGCTACGGGCGTGGCGCAGTGGGCGGTGCGGCGTCGCGACCGGCGCGGGACGCGGGCGGCCACGGGCGTGGCGCGGCGGGCGGTGCAGCGTCGTGACGGGCGCGGGCCGCGGGCGGTGACGGGCGTGGCGCGGCGAGCGGCGTGAGCCTTCCGTCTCAGGCCTGCCGCCAGATCGGTCCGCGCTCGCGGACCGGATCGAGCAGCGACCAGTCGCCCTGCTCCACCACGTGTCCCTGCGGAAACGGCGGCCGGGGCTCGAGCCCGATCGCGCGCACGACGCGATCGTCGCGATAGTAGCACTGCGCCACCGCGCGGGTCAGCGCGAGCACCATCGGCCCGCCCTCCGCCTGCAGCCGCGCCGCGGCCGCTTCTTGCTCCGCCGGCCCGAGGTCGCCGAAGCGGCCGCCCGCCATGCCGTCGAGCGCATCCAGCGCCGCCAGGACGTCCGGCCCGTCGCGCCCGAGGCTCGCCAGGATGTCGGCGAATATCGCATCGTCGTCCGCACCCGGCATCCCCGCCCCAGCATCCGCGGGGATCATCAGCGCGGCGAGCACGCGCAGGCTGCGGCACTGCGCCTCGGTCAGGGGGATCATCGCGCCCTCGCTCGAACTCATCGCGCCCTCACTCGAACAAGGTGGCCAGCCGGCGCTTCATGCTGTCCGCGACGTAGAGCGCGAGCGCCTGGATGGTGCAGGTCGGGTTCACTCCGGCCGAGGTGACGAACACGCTGCCGTCCACCACGAACAGGTTCTTCACGTCGTGGCTGCGGCCCCATTCGTTGACCACCGACCGCTCCGGGTCGGTGCCCATCCGCGCGGTCCCCATCAGGTGCCAGCCGCCAACCGCAAGCGGCGCCTCGTGGCCGACGTCGTGGGCGCCGGCGGCGCGCAGCACCTCGGTGCCGCGGGCGACGGCGTGGTGGAGCATGCGGCGGCTGTTCTCGCTGAGCCGGTAGGTGATCTTCGGCGCCGGGATGCCGTTCCCGTCGGTGAGCTTGGGGTCGAGCGTGACGGTGTTGTGTTCCTCCGGCAGGTCCTCGCAGATCGCGACCATGCCGGTGCGATGGCCGAACAGCGTGCGGTAGGCGGCGTGGTGGCCGGCGCCCCAGGGGATGCGGCCGGTCATCATGCCGGTGATCGCCGCCTGCACCGGTCCCTGGCCGCGGGTGAACTCGAACGTGTAGCCGCGCACGAAGCCGCGGCTTCGGTCCGTCTCGTAGAATTCCTGGCTCCAGATGCAGTTGCCGGGCCCGCGATGCCCGTCCTGCGGCGCGTCGAAATAGCCGTAGATCTGGGCGTAGGGATGGAACATCAGGTTGCGCCCGACCTGGCCGCTGGAATTGGCGAGCCCGTTCGGGAAGCGGCCGGAGACCGAGTTCAGCAGGATGCGCGGCGTGCCGATGCCGTTGCAGGCCACGATCACGACCTCGGCCGCCTGGAAGCGCTCCACTCCGTCCGCGTCGTAGTAGACGACGCCCGACGCCATGCCCTCCGCGTTCACCGTGATCTCCCGCACGCAACAGCGGGTGCGCAGCTCGACGCCCGCGCGGATCGCGGCCGGCCAGTAGGTAATGTCGCTGCTGGCCTTGGCGCCCTGGGCGCAGCCGCCGGTGCAATGGCCGAGGTTGATGCAGCCCGCACGCCCCTCGTACTCGGTGGAGGCGATCGCGCTGTCGGACGGCCACCAGTGCCAGCCCATCCGGTTGAGCCCGCTCGCCAGCGTCGCGCCGGAGCGGCCCAGCGGCAGCGGCGGCATGACGGGCTCCTTGGGCGGATAGGCGGGATCGCCGGCCAGGCCCGAGACGCCGGTCATGCGGTCGTTCTCGGCATAGAAGGGCGCGAGCGTCGCGTAGTCGATCGGCCAGTCGTCCGCGACCCCGTCGAGCGAGCGGACCCGGAAGTCGGACGGGTGGAAGCGCGGATAGTGGCCGGCGTAGAGGATCGTGCCGCCGCCCACGCCATTGAAGTTGGCGATCTTGATGGGCGAGTCGTCCTCGTTGATCGGGTAGTCCGTCTCGCGGGCGCGGCGGTTCGGGTTGTAGTGGAACTCGGCGAGCTGCTTCGCCTCCCAGTCGCGGCCGTTCGACGGATACTCGGTGGGCTTCGTCCAGTCGCCCTGCTCCAGGCAGACGATGCGCATGCGCGTCTCGGCCAGGCTCCAGGCGATCGCGCCGCCCGCAGCGCCGGCCCCGATGATCAGCACGTCGACCGTGTCCGTCATGTCCGTTCCATCCCTGCCCGACCCGCGCGAGGCCCGACTGCCGTATCTGGTGCGCAGGCTGCACCGCCGGCGCGCATTCGGCAATGACCGCGGCCGGTCGCGGTCGCTGCGGTGGCGCGCCTGCCCGGGACCGACCGGCGGGGATAGTCATCCGTACGCGTCACGCAGGTGCCATCCACCCGTCATCGCCGCGACCCGCGGCGCTGCTACGCGCCCTGCGACCCATCGACGGAGTTCCACATGCCCCGCATCGGCCGCCGTGGCGCGATCGGCCTCGCCGCTTCCGCCGCAGCCCTGCCCCGCTTCGCCATCGCCCAGGCGGACACCCGCCCGACCGTGACGGTGGCGGTGCAGAAGATCAGCAACTCGAACACGCTCGATTGCCTGCGCGAGCAGTCCAACGTCGGCACGCGCATGGCGGCGATGTACACGGAACGGCTGATCGACCTGAACTACCAGTCGAAGCTGGAGCCGGTGCCGGGCCTCGCCACCGAGTGGCGGCGGATCGACGACCGCACCGTCGAGTTCAAGCTGCGGCAAGGCGTGCGGATGCACAACGGGGACCTGTTCACGGCCGAGGACGTGGCCGCCAGCTTCTCGCCGCAGCGGATGTTCGGCGACACGCGCCCGACCGTGCAGGGGAAGACGCTGCCCCTTTCGGGCAACATCGTCACCATGACCGCCGGCAAGGAGCTGCCGCGCGAGATCCCGCCGGTCGCCCGCCGTCTCTGGCCCGCCTTCGACCGGGTGGAAATCGTCGACGCGCAGACGGTGCGCTTCGTCAACGCGACGCCGGACGTGACGATCGAAGGGCGTGCCTCGGCCCGCGGCAGCGACATCGTCTCGGGCCGCGCCTTCAGCGAGGCCGCGAACTGGCTCGAGTATGCGCGCAAGCCGGTCGGCACCGGACCGTATCGCATCGTCGAGTTCAAACCCGACCAATCGCTGACCATGGAGGCGCATGATGCCTACTGGGGCGGCCGTCCGCCGATCCGTCGCCTGCGCCTTGTCGAGGTGCCGGAGGTGTCCAGCCGCGTGAACGGGCTGCTGGCCGGTGAATTCCAGTTCGCCTGCGACATCCCGCCCGACCAGATCGCGGATATCGAGAAGAACCCGGCCTTCGAGGTGCAGGGCGCGCTGGTGCCCAACCACCGGCTGACGACGTTCGACAAGCACCATCCGCAACTCGCCGACCCGCGCATCCGGCTCGCCATGGCGCATGCGATCGACCGGCAATCCATCGTGGAGAGCCTGTGGGCGGGACGGACGCGCATCCCCGCCGGGCTGCAATGGGACTTCTACGGGCGCATGTTCGTCACCGGCTGGACCGTGCCCGAATTCGATCAACAGAAGGCGCGCGAGCTGGTGAAGGCGGCCGGCTACAAGGGCGATCCCATTCCCTATCGGCTGCTGAACAACTACTACATCAACCAGGTATTCAACGCCCAAGCCCTGGTGGAGATGTGGCGCGCCGTCGGCCTGAACGTGCAGATCGAAATGAAGGAGAACTGGACGCAGATCTTCGAGCGCACGCCCACGCGCGCGATCCGCGACTGGTCCAACTCCGCCGTGTTCAACGATCCGGTCTCGTCCATCGTGTCCCAGCACGGTCCGAATGGGGAGCAGCAGCAATACGGGGAGTGGGAG
>MKTV01000045.1:79105-90677 GCA_001898425.1 Rhodospirillales bacterium 69-11 | reverse complement strand
GAGACCAGCACGGACTGGGATCGCCGCCATGCGATCTTCGCCCGCCTGCTGCAGATCTGCGAGCGCGAGGATCCGGCCTACACGGTGCTGCACCAGAACGCGGTGTTCACCGCCAAGCGGCGCGAGATCCGCTGGAAGGTGGCGCCATCCTTCGCCCTGGACTTCCGCGCGCAGAACTGGGGTGCGTGACGCCGGCCTCCTCGACCTGGCGGCATCGTCCTTGACGCCGCCCGGTGCGACACCGCTGCTCGCGATCCAGGATCTGACGGTCGCGTTCGACGGCGTGCCCGCCTTGCGCGGCGTCGATCTCGCGATCCATGCCGGGGAGGCTCATGGCCTCGTCGGCGAATCCGGCTGCGGCAAATCCGTTACCCTGCTCGCCGCACTCGGCCTCCTGCCGCCCACCGCGACGGTACGGGGCAGCGTGCGGTTGGACGGCCAGGAACTGCTGGGTGCCCCGCAAGCGGTGCTGGACGGGGTGCGTGGCGGCCGCGTGGCGATGATCTTCCAGGACCCGGCGAGCGCGCTGAACCCGGTCCATCGCGTCGGCGCCCAGGTGGTCGAGGCATTACGCCTGCATCGGGGGCTCGACGGCACCGCGGCCCGCGCCGAGGCCCGGCGACTGTTCGACCTGGTCGGCATCCCCGACCCCACACGGCGGCTCGACGCCTATCCGCACGAACTTTCGGGCGGGCAGAACCAGCGCGTGATGATCGCCATGGCTCTCGCGGGCGAGCCCGACCTGCTGATCGCCGACGAGCCGACCACCGCGCTCGACGCCACCATCCAGGCCCAGATCCTCGACCTGTTGCGCAAGGTGCAGCGGGAGACCGGCATGGCGCTGGTGCTGATCAGCCACGACCTCGGCGTGATCGCCGATGTCTGCGCGCGGGTCGCGGTCATGTATGCCGGCCGCATCGTCGAGCAGGCCACCGCCGAGGCGCTGTTCGCCAACCCGCTGCACCCCTACACACGGGGCTTGATGAGCGCGCTGCCCGACATGGACGGACCCCGCCGCCGGCTTGCCGCGATCGAGGGAGCGGTGCCGGAGCCCTGGGCGATGCCCGCCGGCTGCGCGTTCGCCCCCCGCTGCGGCCTGGCCGTCGACGCCTGCCGTGCCGACCCGCCGCCGGCGCTGCTGCCCGCCGCCGGCGCATACCGACCTGACCCGCATCACGTTGCCTGCCTGCGGGCAGACCCGGACCACCACGTCGAGCCCAGGTGGCACACGGCCTCCCGCTCGGCGGCGATGACGCGCAGCCGTGTACAACCGAGCGCGCGGGCATGAGCGGAGGCGGGCTGCTGGAACTGGACCGGGTCGCGCGGATCTACACCGCGCGCCGAAGCCTGTTCGGCGCCGCCGACCCGGTGCGCGCCGTGGATTGCGTGTCGCTCTCCGTGCCGGCATCCCGCACCCTCGGCATCGTCGGCGAATCCGGTTGCGGCAAGTCCACGCTCGGCCGCATCGCCCTGGGGCTCGAACGCCCCGACGCCGGATCGGTGACGTTCGACGGCGCACTGATGCCGAAGCTCGGCACCCCGGCGTGGCGGCGGCTGCGGGCGCGGATGCAGCTCGTGTTCCAGGACCCGCTGGGCGCGCTCGACCCCCGCCTGCCGATCGCAACGCAGGTTGCGGAGCCGCTCGACATCCACCGGATCGGCACCAGGGCCGATCGTGCCGACCGCGTTGCGGACCTGCTGCGCGCGGTCGGGCTGCGGCCCGATCAGGGCACGCGTTATCCGCACGAGCTGTCGGGCGGTCAGCGCCAGCGTGCCGTGCTGGCCCGCGCCCTGGCGACAGACCCGGCGCTGCTGGTGGCCGACGAGCCGATCTCCGCGCTCGACGTCTCCATCCAGGCGCAGGTCGTGAACATGCTGGCCGACCTCCAGGCGGCGCGCGGGATCGCCATGCTGTTCATCAGCCACGACCTGAAGGTCGTGCGCCAGGTCAGCCACCACGTCGCCGTCATGTATCTCGGCCGCATCATGGAACAGGGCGATCCGGACGCGATCTTCCGCGACCCGATCCATCCCTACACCCAGGCGCTGGTTTCCGCCGTGCCGGTCGCCGGCCCGCGCCGCCGCCCACGCATCGTGCTGAGCGGAGAGCCGCCCAACCCGGCCCGCCGTCCCAGCGGCTGCCCGTTCCACCCGCGCTGCCCGGTCGCCGTCTCCGATTGCCAGGTGATCGTGCCGGAATTGCAGACCATGCCCGATGGGCGGCAGGTTGCCTGCCTCCGTGCGGCCATCTCCCCCTCCGCCGCGCGGATCGCCGCCTGAACGGATCTTGCCCCATGCACCGCCGCACCCTCCTCGCCGCCACCGCCGCGAGCGCCCTGCCCCGCTTCGCCATCGCCCAGGCCGACACGCGCCCGGCGATCACCGTCGCGGTGCAGAAGATCTCCAACACCGGCACGCTCGATCCGATGCGCGAGCAGTCCTCCAACGTCTCGGAACGCTGGATGGGGCTGCTGCTGGAGACGCCGATCGGGCGCAACCAGCAGGGCAATCTCGAGCGTGTGCCCGCGCTCGCGACCACCTGGCGTCGCATCGATGAGCGCACCGTGGAGCTCTCGCTGCGCTCCGGCGTGAAGATGCATGACGGCAGCACGCTCTCGGCCGAGGATGTTGCCTTCTCCTTCGGCCCCGCCCGCATGACAGGCGACGCGATCCCCGCCGACGTGCGCGCGGTCGCGAAACGCTACTGGCCGGCGCTGGAGAAAGTGGAGGTCCGCGACCCGCTCACCGTCCGCTTCGTCAATGCGAAGCCCGAGATCACCATGGAAGGCCGCCTGTCCGCCGGTGGCAGCCAGATCGTCTCCCGCCGCGCGTGGGAGGCGACGGGATCCTGGGAAGCGAATGCCCGCACCGCGGTCGGCTCCGGCCCCTACCGGCTGCGCAGCTTCCGCCCCGACGTCGCGCTGGAGCTGGAATCGCATGACGAGTACTGGGGCGGCCGGCCGCCGCTGCGATCGGTGCGGTTCCTGGAAGTGCCGGAACTCGCCGCGCGGATCGAGGGACTGCGCGCGGGCGAATACCAGTTCGCCTGCGACATCCCGCCCGACCAGATTCCGACCGTCACGGGCGACGCGCGGCTTGCGCTGCAGGGCGGGCTGGTCACCAACCATCGCATCGTCGCCTTCGACCAGCATCACCCGGCGCTGCGCGACCCGCGCGTGCGGCTCGCCATGGCGCATGCGACCGATGGGCAAGCGATCGTGGATGCTCTGTGGGACGGGCGGGCCAAGGTGCCGCCCGGGCTGCAATTCCCGTTCTACGGTCCGATGCTGGTGCCGGGCTGGACCGTCCCGCCCTACGACCCGGAGCGAGCGCGCACGCTGCTGAAACAGGCGGGCTATGACGGGACGGCGATCGCCTATCGCATCCGCAACAACTACTACACGGCCGAGGTCGCGACCGCGCAGGTGCTGGCCGAGATGTGGAAGGCGGTCGGGCTCAACATCCAGCTCGAGGTCAAGGAGAACTGGACGCAGGTGCTCGACAAGTCCGGCCCGCGCGGCGTGCGCGACTGGTCGAACAGCGCGACCTTCGACGATCCGGTGTCCTCCATCGTCAACCAGCACGGGCCGGACGGGGCGCAGCAGACCAACGGCGAGTGGAGCAACGCCGAGATGAACACGCTGTCCCGCGCCATGCAGGCCAGCACCGACATGCAGGCGCGGCAGAAGATGTTCGCCCGCATGCTGCAGATCTGCGAGCGCGAAGACCCGGCCTACGTCGTGCTGCACCAGAACGCGGTGTTCACCGCGCTGCGCAAGGGCCTGCCCTGGCGGCAGCCGCCCTCCTTCTTCATGGATTTCTCGCCGCGCAACTGGGGACGCGCATGACTCGGTTCCTGGCACTGCGCTTCTCTCGCGCGCTGCTTTCGATCCTGCTCGTGGTGACGTTCGCCTTCGTTGTGCTGCGCCTCTCCGGCGACCCGGCGCTGACCATCATGTCGCCCGAGGCGCCGCCCGAGGCGATCGCCGCGTTCCGCAAGGCCTGGGGCCTCGATCAGCCGATCTGGGTGCAGTACCTGCGCTATTTCGGCGCGATCGCCCATGGCGAACTCGGCGTCTCGATGCGCGACGGGCGGCCGGCCCTCGCGCTGGTGGCCGAACGCATCCCGGCCACGCTGATGATCACCATCCCCGCGCTGATGCTGAAGATTGCGCTGGGGATCCCTGCGGGCATCACCGCGGCGCTGCATCGGAACACGCTGCGTGACCGACTGCTGATGGCGGGCGCGGTCGCCGGCTTCACCGTGCCGAGCTTCGTCCTCGGCCTCGTCCTGGTGCTGGTGTTCGCGGTTCGGCTGGGCTGGCTGCCCTCCGGCGGTGATGAGCGCTGGACCAGCGCCGTGCTGCCGGTGCTGACGCTGGGCCTGGGCGGCGCCGGCATCCTGGCCCGCTTCACTCGCAGCGCCATGCTGGAGGTGCTGGGCCAGCCCTATATCCGCACCGCCTCCGCCAAGGGCGTGCCCTGGCGACTGGTGGTGCGCCACCACGCGCTGCCCAACGCCGCCATCCCGACCGTCACCATCGTCGGCTTCATGGTCGGCAGCCTGATCGCCGGCGCCGTGGTCGTGGAAAGCGTGTTCTCCTGGCCGGGCGTCGGCCGGCTGCTGGTGGTCGCCGTCGCCAACCGCGACCTGGCCGTCGTGCAGTGCATCCTGCTGCTGGTCTCCGCCACCATGGTCACCGCGAACCTGATCGTCGACCTGCTCTACGGCGCACTCGATCCGCGGCTGCGCGTCGGGACGGCGGCGGCGCACTGAGATGTCTGACCTCGCCCTGCCCACCCCGAACCCTGGTCCCGCGGCTGGTGTTGGCGACGCCGCGTCCGCGCCGCGGCAGCGCCGTCGTTCCCTGCCGTTCGGCGTGGCGCTCGCCGCGGGCTGGATCGTGCTGATGCTGGTCGTGGCGTTCGGTGCCGACTGGCTGCGGCCCTACGGCATCACGGCGCTCGACCTGCGCGCGCGGCTGCTGCCGCCGGTCGGGTTCGGCGGCTCCATCCACCACCTTCTCGGCACGGACGAACTCGGGCGCGACGTGCTGTCCCGCCTGATCGTCTCGATCCGGATCTCGCTGCTGATCGCCTTCTGCGCGACGCTGATCGCGGCCGTTCTCGGCACCACGCTGGGCTTCCTCGCCGCACATTTCCGCGGGCTGATCGAGCAGGCCGTACTGATGCTGATCGACTTCCAGGCGAGCATGCCGTTCCTGATCCTGGCGCTGGCCGTGCTCGCCTTCTTCGGCAACTCGCTCACGCTGTTCGTCTGCCTGATGGGGCTGTACGGCTGGGAACGCCATGCGCGCATCGCCCGCGGCCTCGCCATAGCCGCCAACGCGCAAGGCTACGCCGCGGCCGTCCGTCAGCTCGGCGCCAGCCCGCTGCGCGTCTATCTGCGCCACGTGCTGCCGAACATCGCCTCGACGCTGATCGTCTCGGCGACGCTCTCCTTCCCCGAGATCGTGCTGCTGGAATCCGGCCTGTCGTTCCTGGGCCTGGGCGTGCAGCCGCCGATGACGAGCCTCGGCAACATGGTCGGCTACGGCCGCGAGTACCTGACCCGCGCGCCGTGGATCCTGCTCGCGCCGTCGACGACCGTGGTGCTGACCACGCTCGCGGTGTCGATGCTGGGCGATTGGTTGCGTGACCGGCTCGACCCGACGCTGGGCTGAGCCGTGGTGTCTCCGACGCGGCGCCAACGGCCCCGCGCCGGTGCGGGCCGTTCAGTGGCCCGCGTGGCTGCCGGAAAAGTCGGGCGCGGCGAGGCCGGACTGCTCGAGCTGCCCGACCAGCGCGGCCTTGAGCCGCTCCAGCCCCTCGGCCGTCTTCGCCTCGCAGCGGGCCACCAGCACCGCCTGGGTGTTGGACGCGCGCAGCAGCCACCACCCATCTTCCGTCAGCACGCGCACGCCATCGGTCTCGGAGACGTTGGCGCCATCCTTGCGCAGCCGCGCCGCGACCTCCTCGATCACCGCGAACTTGCGGTTGTCGTCACAATCGAAGCGGACCTCCGGCGTGTTCAGCACTTGCGGCAGGGCGGAGCGCACGGCGGACAGGTCGCCATCCATACGCGCGACGATGCCCAGCGCGCGGACGGCGGCGTAGAGCGCGTCGTCGAAGCCGTACCAGCGATCGGCGAAGAAGATGTGGCCCGACATCTCGCCGGCGAGCGGTGAACCAGTCTCCGCCATCTTCGCCTTGATCAGGCTGTGACCCGTCTTCCACATCAACGGCTTGCCGCCGGCGCGGGCGATCTCGTCGAACAGCACCTGGCTCGCCTTCACGTCGGCGATGATGGTGGCGCCGGGATGCTCCTTCAGCACGTCGCGCGCCAGGACGACCATGAGCTGATCGCCGAACAGGATCTCCCCCGTGTCGTCCACCAGGCCGATGCGGTCGGCATCGCCATCGAACGCCACGCCCACATCGGCCTTCTCGGCGCGGACGCGGGCGATGAGCTGCTCGAGGTTCTTGGGGACGGTCGGATCGGGGTGATGCGCCGGGAACGTGCCGTCGATCGTGCCGTTGAGCACGATGTGCTCGCCGGGCAGCGACGCGACCAGCTTTTCCAGCACATCACCCGCGGCGCCGTTGCCGTTGTCCCACACGACCTTCAGCAGCCGGTCGCCGCCGTCCCAGTCCGCCAGCAGGCGGGCGACGTAGTCGGAGGTGATGTCGATGCCGCGTTCGGACCCCTCCGCCTCCGGCACCACGTCGCCGGCTTCCGACAGGCGGCCGAGTTCCTTGATCTGCGGGCCGAAGAACGGCTTGCGGCCGATCATCATCTTGAAGCCGTTGTAGTTCGGCGGATTGTGGCTGCCGGTGACCATGACGGCGCCATCGGTCTCCTGCGTCGTCGCGGTGTAGTAGAGCATCGGCGTGGGACCCCGGCCGATGCGCAGCACCTCCATGCCGCTCGCCATCAGCCCGCGCACCAGCGCTTCTTCCAGATCGGGGCTGGAAAGCCGGCCGTCATAGCCGACTGCCACCGTCTTCCCATCCGCCCGCGCGATGATGGAGCCGAACGTCCGGCCGATGGCGAACGCGTCCTCGGACGTCAGCGTCTGCCCGACGATGCCCCGGATGTCGTATTCCCGGAGCGAGGTGGGATCGAAACGGTGAGAGAACGCCATCGGTCTGCCTTGTTCCCAGAGCGTGATCGGCACAGGCGCCCTCGCCTGAGCCGACCCACGCAATCAAAAAGCTACACGTACGTCTTCAGGAAGCCGCGCACGGCATCCGCGAGGTCGGGCCGCTTGAGCGCGAAGGCGATCTGCGCCTCCAGGAAGCCTACCTTGTCACCGCAATCAAAGCGACGGCCCTCGTAGCGCAGGCCATAGAACGGCTGGTTGCCGATCAGCTTGGCCATGCCGTCGGTGAGCTGCACCTCGTTGCCGGCACCGCGTTCCATCTTCGAGAGATGCCCGATCACCTCCGGCATCAGCACGTAGCGGCCGATGATCGACAGGTTCGACGGCGCGTCCTTCGGTTCCGGCTTCTCCACCAGCCCGGTGACCTCGACCAGGCGGCCGTCATCCTTGCCGATGCGCAGGATGCCGTAGCGATTGGTCTGCTCACGCGGGACCTCGGTCACGGCGACCACGTTGCCGCCCGTATCGCGATACGCGTCCGCGAGCTGGCGAAGGCAGGGCGTCTCCGACAGCACCAGGTCGTCGGGCAGCAGGATCGCGAACGGGTCGTCGCCGATGAAGGCGCGCGCGCACCAGATCGCATGCCCGAGGCCCAGCGGGACCTGCTGGCGCACGGTGACGATGGAGCCGGGCTCCACCTGGGTCGCCTTCAGCGCTTCCAGCGCCTCGGACTTGTTGCGCTCCTTCAGCGTGCGCTCGAGTTCGTAGGCGACGTCGAAATGCTCGACCAGCGCCGTCTTGCCGCGCCCCGTCACCATGCAGAACTGCTCGATGCCGGCGGCGCGCGCTTCCTCGATCGCGTATTGGATCAGCGGCTTGTCCACGACGGGCAGCATTTCCTTGGCGGTCGCCTTGGTGGCCGGCAGGAAACGCGTGCCGAGACCGGCAACGGGCAGGACGGCCTTGCGCAACGGTTTTGTCACGAATTGACTCCAGCAATGCTCGGCGGCACTCGATCCGCGCCGCGCGGCGGAAATGTGGCGCCCAGATTAGCATCCGCGCACGGCATTGCGAGCATGACGTGCGCGGACCGTCTCAAAAGGCTCGGCGCGGTGATCTCACCGCAGGGAGACTTGCGCCACCTTGTCCGCCGCATCCTTCTTCGGATCGCTGCCCAGCAGGCTCTTGATCCCGGCGATCAGGCTGGACGCATTCTCCCAGATCTCGACGGATTCGGCATCGAGGCGGAGCAGCGCCAAGTTGGGGTCATCCTTGCCCTTCTCGTACCAGGCCGCGACATGGCTGTTCCACAACCTGTCGATCACGGCGCGATCGTTGTCCATGCGCAAGTTCCCGCGCAGGCTCGCGAACAGATCGTGGTCCTTTGCCGTGAACGTGGCGATCGCGCGGTGACCCTGCCCCAGCTTCTCCACCAGCGCGTTGTCCTTCGCGCTGAAGAACCAGATCGGCGCACGCTCTTCCTCGACCTGTGCCGTCATCGGCCGGACATGGCCGTCCTCCACGCCGTCCAGGCCCAACATCAGGGTCATGTCGGACCGCAGCGCCTTCCAGAATTTCGCCTCGAGTTCCCGAGGTGTCGGCATCGCTCGTCTCCTGAATGAACGACGAACGAACGAGGCGGGGCGGGTCTCAGTTTCCTTCGCGCCGGAACGTCATCCGGCGCGTCCGCCCAGCAGCGTGTCCCGCGCCTGGTTGATCCGGGCGGCCAGCCAGTCCGACCCACCCGCATCGGGGTGCGCGCCGCGCATCAAGCGGCGGTGAGCGGTGCGGATTGCCGCTTCGTCGGCCCCCGCCGGCAGGCCGAGGACCTCGTAAGCCTCCGCGCGGGTCATCGGCCCCGTGGCCCGCGGGGGCGGGCGAGCCCCCGGCGCCGCGCCGCGCCGGGGCGGCTGCGCCTTCTTCCACTGCTCCCACAGCAACGGGCCGAACAGGGTGAGCGCGCCGAGGGCGATCCCGCCACGGCCGGTGAGGATCAGCATGAGGGCGAGCGACAACCCGCCCAGCGCCGCGATCCAGGCCAGCAGCGACTTCAGCGACTGGATGGACGCCCGCTCGAAGGCGCGCAGGCCGCCCAGGAAGACGAAGAGGACCGCCGCGCCGAGGATCAGCCAGAGCATCGGCGGCCTCGGGTCATGCCTGCGCCGCCGTGATCTGCTGCGCTTCCAGCACCGCCAACGCGCTCAGGTTGACGATCCCGCGCGCCGTGACGCTGGGCACCACGACATGGATCGGCTTGCACATCCCCAGCAACATGGGCCCGATCGGCAGCCCGTCACCCGCCGCCTTCAACAGGTTGTAGCTGATGTTGGCGGCATCGAGATTGGGCATGATCAGCAGGTTGGCCGTGCCCGCGAGCCGGCTGTCGGGCACCGCGCGGCTGCGGATCTGCTCCACCAGCGCCGCGTCCGCGTGCATCTCCCCGTCGATTTCCAGGTCCGGCGCGCGGGCCCGGATCATGCCCAGCGCCTGGCGCATCTTGCGGGCCGACGCGCTGTCGGAGGCGCCGAAGCTCGAATGTGACAGCAGCGCGGCCTTGGGCGCGATGCCGAAGCCGCGCACCGCCTCGGCGGCCAGCAACGTCATCTCGGTGATCTGCTCGGCGGTCGGCTCCACCACCATGTAGGTGTCGCAGATGAACAGCACGCCGGTGGGCAGGATCACCGCCGACAGCGCATAGACGCGGCCGACATCGGGGCGGCGCGGGATGATCGGCAGGATGTACTGGATCTGCCGCCACCACGCCCCGGTGCCGCCGCAGATCGCCGCATCGGCAAGTCCCGCGTGCAGCAACATCGCGGCCGCGACCGAGGCACGGGTGGCGACGCGCCGCGCCGCGGGTTCGGGCGGCGTGCCGCGCCGGCCGGCCAGCAGCTGGTATTGCGGCACCAGGGGCCCGAACACCTCCGAGTCGCGGGCCGGATCCAGGATCGTGACGCCATCCTGCAGGTCGAGCCGCAGCCCCATCTCGCGCGCCTTGGCGCTGATCGCCTCGCGGTTGCCCAGCAGGATCGGGTGCGCGATACCATCATCCACCAGGGTCTGGGCGGCACGCAGCATCCGCTCGTCCTCGCCTTCGGCATAGACGACTCGCTTCGGATCCTTCTTCGCCGCTTCGAACACCGGCCGCATGAGCTGGCCCGACCGGAACACGAACCGCTCGAGCTCACGCCGGTAGGCGGCAAAATCGGCGATCGGCCGGCGGGCGACGCCGCTGTCCATCGCCGCGCGCGCGACCGCCGGCGCAATCTCCAGGATCAGCCGCGGATCGAACGGCTTCGGGATGATGTAGTCCGGCCCGAACACCGGGGCGGCGCCGCCATAGGCCGCGGCGACGACCTCGCTCGCCTCCACCCGCGCGAGCTTGGCGATGGCCTCGACCGCCGCGATCTTCATCTCCTCGTTGATCGTGGTGGCCGAGACGTCCAACGCGCCACGGAAGATGAAGGGGAAGCACAGGACGTTGTTGACCTGGTTCGCGTAGTCGCTGCGGCCGGTGGCGATGATCGCGTCCGGCCGGATCCGCGCGACCAGTTCGGGCAGGATCTCGGGTTCCGGATTGGCGAGCGCCATGATGATCGGCTTCTCGCCGAGGCTGGGCAGCCAGTCCGGCTTCAGCACGCGCGGCGCGGAGAGGCCGAGGAAGATGTCCGCGCCGGGCAACGCCTCCTCCAGCGTGGCGGCGTTGGTGTCCCGCGCGTAGCGCGCCATGTTCGGCAGCATGTTGGGCCGGTCGCTGCGCACCACGCCCTGGATGTCGGTCAGCGTGACGTTCTCGGGCCGCAGCCCCATCGAGACCAGCAGGTCGACGCAGGCGAGGGCCGCGGCTCCGGCGCCCGAGGTCACCAGCTTCGCGTCGGTCAGCGCCTTGCCCTGCAGCAGCAGCCCGTTGCGCACCGCCGCGGCGACCGTGATGGCCGTGCCGTGCTGGTCGTCGTGGAAGACCGGGATCTGCATCCGCCCGCGCAGCGTCGCCTCGATCGCGAAGCACTCGGGCGCCTTGATGTCCTCGAGGTTGATCGCGCCGAAGGTGGGCTCGAGCGCCGCCACCACGTCGCAGAAGCGGTCCGGGTCGGCGGCGTCGACCTCGATGTCGAACACGTCGATCCCCGCGAACTTCTTGAACAGGACGGCCTTGCCCTCCATCACCGGCTTGCCGGCGAGCGGGCCGATATTGCCGAGACCGAGGACGGCGGTGCCGTTGGAGATCACGGCGACGAGGTTGCCACGGGCGGTGTAGTCGACGGCGGCGTCCGGGTCGGCCTTGATCGCCTCACACGCCGCGGCGACGCCGGGCGAATAGGCGAGCGCGAGGTCGCGCTGCGTCGCCATGCGCTTGGTGGGCTCGACGGACAGTTTTCCGGGCCTGGGCAGGCGATGGTAGTCGAGTGCGGCGCGGCGGAAGTCTTCGTCCATGCTCTCTGGTCCGGTTGGGATGGGCGCAGAATGAG
>MKTV01000045.1:68607-79073 GCA_001898425.1 Rhodospirillales bacterium 69-11 | reverse complement strand
CGCCGACAGCCAATGCGTGCCGGCATGCAGACCGCCGCGGCGGCCGCCACGCACGCGGGTGGATCACGTCTGCCGTCGATCGTTCGGATACTGGCATGGACGGCGCGACGTCTCGGCCACGCGGGCGGTCTACTGGTGTATTGGCGGCAGCGTCACCGATTTGACTTGCAATGTCACGGAAACGTGAGCGAGTGTCGCAGGAACAGCCGGGAGCGCCACATGACCACCATCGCCTGGGATGGCACCATCCTCGCCGCGGACCGCCGCATCAGCAGCGGCACCGTCACCTACTCCACGACCAAGATCCGTCGCACCCAGGATGGCCGCTTGATCGGCGCAACCGGCGATTATGGCGTGTGCACCGCCATGCTGGACTGGCTGGAGAACGGTGGCGCGCGCCCGACCTGCCAGGACAGCGACCGGTGGATCTCCGCGCTCGAGATCATGCCGGACGGAACCTGCTGGATGCACAACCGCGACAGCCGCTGGCGTGTCGAGGACGGATTTGTGGCGATCGGTTCGGGGCGCGATTACGCGATGGCGGTGATGTCGCTGAACCATCCAGCGACGGTCGCGGTGGAGGTCGCCACCCGCTTCGACCCCGGCACCGGCAATGGCGTGGACACGCTGCGGTTCGGGGAGATCGAGGCGGCGGCGGAGCCGGACAGCCCGGTCAAGCTGGTGGCCTGACCGCCACCGGAGATCCATGGTCTCCAGGGTGTCGAGGTTTCCGAGCCGCGGCCGGTGGGCGCCCGGCGCTCAGCCCGGGCCGCCCAGTGCCGCCTCGTGCCACGCCTCCCCCATCATCTCGAGGCGGAAGGCCTGCAGGCCGTCATCGGGGTTCACGAGATAGTACGCGCTCGCGCGGTCCGTCCCGGCGCCGCGCCGCTGCCGCAGCGCCGCGAAGACGTTGCGATCCGAGCTCATGCCCGTCGGGTCGTGGCTCAGCGGCCTGTTCCACTGCGCGACGGCGACCTCGCAGCGGCGCTTGTCGAGCATCAGGCAGTTCGGGTCGACGAACCCGCCGAACGTGTCCTTGAACACGCCCGCATCGGGCCCCACCGACTCCCAGGCGTCGATGCAGACGGGCCGCTTCGACTCCGGATGCACGAACCAGCGGAGCGAGAAGGCCCAGTCCCGGCCCTCGATCGTCTCCAGCAGTGAGGCGAGATGCGCCTCGTCCCACCAGTTGTCGTCGTCGAGATACGCGACGTACGGGCTGTTCGCGAGATGCGTCAGCACGCAGCGAAGCGCGCCGCCGTCCCGCGCCGGCGACAGCCCGCCATGGCGCACCGATGTGGAGTACCCGGGCCAGTAGAGCTGCAGCGCCCACCCGGCCGGCCGGTGCGCGCAGGCTGCCTCGACGGGTGCCAGCGCGTCCGGCGGCGGCGCGTCCGGCCGGTCGATGCCGACCAGCACATGCACCCGCCCCGCGAGTTTCTGCCGGAAGACGGAGACGAGCGCGTAGTAGATCGACGGCCGCAACGTCGTCGGCATCACCACCGCCGCATCGAACGGCGTCTGCAGGGAGACGTCGTCGGCGAAGGTGCGCAGGAACGGGGCGGACGTCATGATCGGGATGAAGGCCGAAACGGCCGCGGCGTGCAACCGCGTCGCGCCCCGTAATGGGCCGCTCCCCCGGCTGACGGCAGCGACGCCCGGACGGTCCCGGCGGTATTCACCGCGTCGAAGCGGCGAAGACCCGACCGAGGAAGCGGCCGAAATCCCGGTTCGACTTCGCCCGCACCGCGTCGTCGCGCCCGATCGGATAGGGCGGCCCGCTTGTGCAGAGGCCCAGGATGATCTTGCGCAGGAACGGCCCGCTCATCGGCAGCCAGGTGCGCTCGTCGCGCACGCTGCCATCAGGCGCGACCCGGAAGCGGCATCCGGCGAGCTGCCGGCCGATCAGCCGTCGGGGCATGCCCCCGTCCCACTGATGCACGGCCCCGGGATAGGAGATGATCTCGACGGCACTGCCACCGGCGCGCAGATCGGCGGCGACCTGGGCGCAGCGATCGGGACGGATCAGCTCGTCCTCCGCGCCATACAGCATCAGCAATGGCGCGCCCGTGGTACGGCTGTCGGTGAAGCGCGCGATGCACGGGGCGTAGTAGGCGACGTGACCGGCGAAGCGCAGCCCTTCGGGCGCCAGCGCTTCCGCCATCTGCGCGTACATCGCGTACTCGGTCGCCATCCCCCCATAGCTGAACCCGGTCAGCACCACCCGGGTCGGGTCGATCCCCGGCTGGGCCGCAAGGAAACGCAAGCCCGCATAGGCGTCCGCCACGAACATCGTCTCGGTGATGTTCAGCACCCGCTCGATGAAGCCGGTGCCGAGATCGGCGCGGCTGTCATACGTCTCGACCAGCAGCACCGCGACGCCCATGGCCGCGAGCTGCGGACCATACTTGGCACGGTCGGCGATCAGGCCCGCGGACCCGTGCAGCATCACCACGGCGGGCGTCCGCCGCCCGTCCGGCACATGGGCCGGCAGGAACAGTCGCGCACCGACCGAACGCTGCGGCGCGGTCCGGATATCGGCCGGCGTGAACGGGTCGGTGCTGAGGAACGTCACCTGCTCCTCCCGCACGCCCTGCACCGTCTCCGGCGCGGGCCACGGATCCACGATCTCCCAGGCCATCGCACCCCTCGTCAGGCTCAGGAGCAGCAATGCGAGCAGCGCGCCCCGGATCATCCCTCGCATCACGTCTCCTGCGGTTCGCGCACGGCGGAAATTGGCGCCTCACGACGCGGCATGACACCATGCGCCGAAGCCGCGCGAAGGAGGAACGCCATGCGCCTGGGCATCGTCACCATTCCCCGCCCCGACCAGCCAGGATCGCTGCCCGACCGGATGATCGCCCTCGCCCATCGCGTGGAGCGGCTGGGGTTCGAAGGGTTCTGGGTCACCGACGCCTTCGCCCGCGGGCGCGCGACACTCGATCCGCTCGTCCTGCTGGGCCTCGTCGCCGGCCACACGAACCGCATCGAACTCGGCACCTGCGTGGTGCAGGTGCCGTTGCGGCATCCGGTGGAACACGCGCAGCGCGTCCAGACGCTGCATGCGCTGTCGAACGGGCGGTTCCGCTTCGGCGTAGGCAGCGGCTCCACTCGCGCGGATTTCGACGCGGTGCAGGTGGATTACGAGGCGCGGTTCAAGATGCTGCCCGCCTATCTGGACGTCATGCGGCGCTGCTGGGCGGGCGAGCCGGTCTATGGCCCTGCGCTCACGCCCTGGCCGGGGACCGAGGGCGGCCCACCGATGTTGCTGGGCGCGTGGCGCAGCAAGCGCTGGATCGATCTGGCGGCGAAGACGCTGCAGGGCTGGATCTCCTCCGGCATCCACACCAAGGTCGAGGACCTGGAGATCGGGCTGCGCATGTATCGCGAGGTCGGCGGCACCCGCGCGGTGCTCGCGAACGTCTTCGCCGACCTGCGTCCGAATCCCCGTACCCTGCCGATCGCGCACACCCCGAACATTAGCCTGCTGTGCGGCCCGGCGGAGGCGCGGGATCGGCTGAAGCGGCTTGCCGATCTCGGCCTGGACGACGTGCTGCTCGTGGTGCCCGACGACGATCCTGACCAGCTCGCGCAACTCCGCGACCTGATCTGATCCCAAGCGGGCATCTGATCCCAAGGGGATAACTGATCCCAGGGGGACAACTGATCCCAAGGGGGACAACTGATCCCAGAGAGAACGGGGGTCAGTCGCGCTCCCAGACCACCTCGGTGTAACCGAGCCGGCGGGCCATTTCCTCGACCCACATGGTCACGCCTTCCGCGCTGGTCCCGACATGATAGTCCGGGATCTCGCGGGCGTCGGAATTCTCCGGGTTGATCTCGCCGCTGTATTCGGCGCGGAACACGCCATCGCCCATCTGCCGCAGGCGCGCATGGAACGATCCACGCGCCATCGGTTGTTTCTCCAGCATGTGCCAGTCCTTCGTCGCCTGTGCGTCCTGGCCGCTCCGGTTGCTGCCGGACCACGCCTTGGACGTTCGGGGCGGAAAACGCCGTGGCCCGGGTTTCGTTCCAGCCGCCGTGGCAAACCGCCGGCTGGCGCCGCCCCTGGTGAACCGCGCGTGTCCGCGGCAACTCGCCGGGCGAGCGCGGTGTTGAGGTCCCACACCGAAATCACGGAGCATCCCATGTCCGCCACCACCCAGGACAAGGCGCGCGACATCTACATCGTCGGTCTGCGGAACCAGCACGCGGTCGAAAACCAGGCCGTCGAACTGCTGGAACGCCAGGTCGGTCGACTCGAGAACTATCCCGAGATGGCGGACCGCATGCGGCGCCATATCGGCGAGAGCCAGGAGCAGGCGCGTCGGCTCGAGGATCTGCTGGGGCAGCTCGACAGCAGCCACTCCTCCTTCAAGGACGCCATGTCCTCCTTCATGGGCAACCTCGCGGCGCTCGGCCACACCGTCGCGCCGGACGAGGTGCTGAAGAACACGCTCGCGAACTTCGCGTTCGAGCACTTCGAGATCGCCAGCTACATGTCGCTTCTGACGCTGTGCGAGGCGGCGGGGCACAGTGCCGGCCGCAGCGCGCTCGAGGCCTCCCTCCGCGAGGAGCAGGACATGGCGCAATGGATCGCGGACCACATCGGCCCGACCACGAAGCGCTACGTCGAACGCACCGCGGCCGGCCAGACCGCCGGGGTCTGAGAGCAGCGTCCAGGGGTTTGAGAGAAGCGTCCGGGCCGACGCCCGAGCAACAGCGTCATGGCCGGCCTCGTGCCGGCCATCCACGTCGTCCAACCCCCGTGCCCCGGACGGAAGCGGCGATCAAGCACGTTTGCGGGTCGGCTGCGCCTTCGCCGATGAGCCCTTGGCCGCCGTCTTCCGCGCCGCCTCCTTCCGGGGAGCGGCCTTCGCCGGCGAGCTCTTCTTCGCAGCCGCCTTCGCCGGTGCCTTCGCTGATCCCTTCGCATCCGCCGGAGCCGCGGTCTTCGCGGGGGTGCGCCCGCGCCGGCCCGGTTCCGCGGCCTCCCCGCGACCGAGGCTCGCCTTCAACGCCGCCATCAGGTCGATCACGTTGCTGCGGTCCGGCTCCTCCGGGGCATCGGGGCTGATGCCCTCGCCGCGCAGCTTGGCGTCGATCACTTCGCGCAGTCGGGTCTCGTAGCGATCCTCGGTGTCCGCCGGCTCGAACTTGCCTTCCTGCCGGTCGATCAACTGCGTGGCGAGCTTCACCATCTCCGCGTCCGGCGTGACGTCGTCGACCGACCCGAACACGTCGTCCGCGGCGTAGAGGTCGCGCGGCTCGTGCAGCGTGTGGCAGACCATGCCCTTCCCCATCGGCAGGATCGCGACCGCGCGCTCCCGGCGGCCGATCACCACGCGCGACAGCGCCGCCTGGCCCGAGCGTTCGATGGCGTCGCGCAGCACCACGAAGACATCCTGGCCGGCATCCCCGTCCGGCGCGAGGTAGTAGCTCGTGTCGAAATACACGGGCGGGATCGAGGCGCGGTCGACGAACTTGGCGACCGTGAGGGTCGCGGAGGACTCGATCCGAGCGGCCTCGAAATCCTCGTCCTCCATCAGGACATAGCGGTCCTTCTCGAACTCGTAGCCTTTCACGAGGTCGCGGCGCGACAGCTCCTCATCGGTCTCCGCATCCATCGTGACCATCCGGACCCGGTTTCCGGTCTTCGGATTGATGAAGTGGAACCGCAGCGTCCCGCTGCTGCGGACCACGCTGTGCAGCGCGACCGGGCAGGACACCAGTGCCAGGCGGAGATGTCCTCGCCAGATGGGTCGGGTCGCCATGTGCCGCCTCCCTGCCGAAATCGGAGCCTGCATTAAGCGAGACGAAGGCGGGTGCGGTGGCGTCACGATCGCGCGCGCCGCCCGGGCAGGCGCGAATCCATGCGCACCGGGGGGGTCGGCACGCACCGGCAGGGCGCGCACGGGCGGGGCGCGCATCGGCTGAGCGCGGATCGGCTGGGCGCGGATCGGCGGGGCGCATCGGTGGGAGCGCCGGCGGCTGCCCGCGCGCGCAAACCCTCTTCCAGCGCACGGATCGTTCCGCGATGATGCGCGCCACCCATTCGCGCCTGCCAGGCGACCCGCCATCCCGAGGATCCACATGCACCGACGCACCCTTCTCGGCGCCACCGCCGCCGCTACGCTCGCCGGCCTTGCCCCCCGGACCGGTCGCGCACAGGGCGGTGCGGCCGGGGTCAAGATCGCCTTCATGGCCACCCTCTCCGGCCCCGGCGCCGCGCTCGGCACCCACATGCGCGACGGCTGGCTCACGGCCATGGGGCAACTCGGCAACAAGCTGGGCGGCGTCCCGGCCGAGACGCTGATCATCGACGACGAGCTGAAACCCGAATCCGCGGTCACCAAGGCGCGTGCCGCGATCGAGCGCGACAAGGTGGATTTCGTGGTCGGCCTGGTGTTCAGCAACATCCTGGGCGCGATCGCTCGCCCGGTCACGGAGAGCCAGACGTTCCTGATCAGCGCGAACGCGGGTCCTTCCCCGCTCGCCGGCAGGGGCTGCAACCCGTTCTTCTTCGCGACCTCGTACCAGAACGACCAGAACCACGCGACGATGGGCCAGGTCGCGCAGGAGGAAGGCTACAAGCGCGTCTTCGTCCTCGTGCCGAACTACCAAGCCGGCAAGGACGCGGTCGCCGGCTTCCGCAGCCGCTTCAAGGGGGAAATCGTGGACGAGGTCTACGTCCCCCTCGGCCAGCTCGATTTCGCCGCCGAACTCGCCAAGATCGCCGATGCCAAGCCCGACGCGCTGTTCACCTTCATGCCCGGCGCATTGGGCGTGAACCTGGTGCGGCAGTACCATCAGGCCGGCCTCGGCCGCATCCCGGTGCTCTCAACCTTCACCGTGGACGAGTCGACGCTGCCGGCCCAGGGCGACGCGGCGCTGGGCTTCTTCACCGCGAGCGACTGGGCGCCCGACCTCCCCGGCGAGCGCAACGCCCAGTTCGTGAAGGCCTTCGAGGCGGCGCACAACTACATCCCGGCGAGCTACGCGGCGCACGCATACGACACGGCGTTCCTGCTCGATGCCGCGCTCCAGGCCCGCGGCGGCAATCTGGCGGACAAGCACGCGCTGCGGTCCGCGCTCGAGACGGTGAAATTCCCCTCCGTCCGCCCATCCTTCAAATTCGGCAAGAACCACTTCCCCGTGCAAGATTTCTATCTCTGCAAGGTGGGCAAGCGCCCCGACGGCAAGTTCGAGACCGAGATCGTGCGCAAGGTGCTGACCAACGACGTCGACGCCTACGCCGCCGAGTGCCGCATGCCGGCCTGACGCCGATGGTCGCCTTGCTTCGGAGCCCTCGCACCCGCCGGGCGGGTCGGAACGCTCGCCCGCGAACCTGCCGCGGTCAGGACACGCCGCACAGCGGGCCTGCGCTGACGGGCGCAGCGTGACCTCGACCTTGCTGCTGGTGCAGCTCCTCAACGGGCTGCAATTCGGGGTGCTGCTGTTCCTGGTGTCCGCCGGACTGACGCTCGTGTTCGGGGTGATGGACTTCATCAACCTCGCGCACGGCGTGCAGTACATGCTGGGCGCCTACCTCGCCGCCTCGCTCGGCACCGTGTTCGGCAGCTTCTGGATCGGGCTCGCCCTCGCCCTCCCGCTGTCGCTCGCGATCGGGCTCGCGCTCGAATGGCTGGTGTTCCGGCATCTCTACGACCGCGACCATCTCAGCCAGGTGCTGGCGACGTTCGGAGTGATCCTCACGCTCGACGAGGCGACCCGCGCGATCTGGGGCAGCGCCCCCTTGAACGTGCCGCAACCCGCCGGCCTCTCCGGCGGGATCATGCTGACGCCGGCCCTCGGCTATCCCGCCTGGCGGCTCGCGATCATCGGAGCGGGCCTCGTCGTCGCGCCGCTGCTCTGGTGGCTGGTGGAGCGCACCCGCGCCGGCATGCTGGTCCGCGCCGGCTCGACGCATCGCGCCATCGTCTCCGCGCTCGGCGTCGATATCGGGCGGCTGTTCACCTTGGTCTTCGCGATCGGCGCCATGCTGGCGGGCTTCGCCGGCGCGCTCGCCGGTCCGGTGTACGCCGTCGCACCCGGCATGGGCGACACGGTGCTGATCCTCGCCTTCGTGGTGATCGTGATCGGCGGCGTGGGCTCGATCCGGGGCGCGGTGATCGCCTCCCTGCTGGTGGGCCTCGTGGACACGCTGGGCCGCGCGCTGCTGCCCGACCTGCTGCGCCTGGTTCTCGCGCCCGCGGCGGCCCGGCAGACCGGGGCGGCGCTCGCGTCCATGCTGGTCTACGTCGCCATGGCCGCCTTTCTCTGCCTGCGCCCGGCGGGGCTGTTCCCGGTCCGCCGCGCGTGACGCGGGCGCTGCGGACACAGGCGTTGCCGCTGCTGGTGCTGGCGGCGCTGGCGGCTGCGCCGTTCGTCGGGTTCGGCGACGGGTTCGCACTGACCCTGCTTGCTCGCGGCATGATCCTCGGCATGGCGGCGATCGGCCTCGCCCTGCTGGTCGGCGGCGCCGGACTCGCGAGCCTCGGCCATGCCGCGACGGTCGGGATCGGCGCCTACGCGGTGGCGTGGCTCGACCTCGCCGGGATCGACGGCGCCGGGATCGTCGTGCCGGTGGCGATCGGGGCGGCCGCGCTTTTCGCGGGCGTGACCGGCGCGGTATCGCTGCGCACCAGCGGTGTCCACTTCATCATGATCACGCTGGCCTTCGGACAGATGGCGTTCTTCACCGCCTCGTCCCTCTCCTTCCTGGGCGGAGACGACGGCTACACGCTCTACGGGCGCACCACGGTCTTCGGCGCGGGGCTGCTGCAGAACCGGCTGGCGTTCCACTTCGTCTGCCTCGGCCTGCTCGCCCTGGTCTGGCTGATCTGCTCGATGGTGCTCGACAGCCGGTTCGGCCGCGTGCTCCAGGCCGCCCGTGACAACCCGTTGCGCGTCCGGGCGCTGGGCTTCTCGCCATATCCGTATCGGCTGATCGCCTGCACGCTGGCCGGCGGTATCGGCGGCCTCGCCGGTGTGCTGCTGGCCAACGCGACCGAGTTCGTTTCGCCCGCCACCCTCGCCTGGACCCGATCGGGCGAGCTGCTGTTCATGGTGATCCTGGGCGGCGCAAGCCGACTCTACGGCGGCCTGCTCGGCGCACTCGCCTTCGTGCTGCTGGAGGAGTGGCTGTCCGGCCTGCTGACCTACTGGCGGCTGCTGTTCGGGCCGCTGCTCATCCTGGCCGTACTGTTCCTGCGCGGCGGACTCGCTGGCCTCGGCCGCCGCGATGGCTGACCCGCTGCTCTCCTTGAAGGGCGTGTCGAAACGGTTCGGCGGCCTGACCGTCACCGACACGCTGTCGCTCGACCTTTGCCAAGGCGAGATCCACGCCCTGATCGGCCCGAACGGGGCCGGCAAGACCACGCTCATCAACCTGATCAGCGGGACGCTGAGCCCCGATGAAGGTCGGGTGCTGTTCGCCGGCACCGACGTGACGCGCTGGTCGCTGCAGCGCCGCGCCCGCGCCGGGCTCGCGCGTTCCTTCCAGATCACCAGTGTCCTGGAGCGCTTCACCGCACGGGACAACGTGGCGCTCGCGGCGCAGGCCCGCGCCGGCTCCTCCTTCCGCTTCGTCCGCCCGGTCGCGCGCGAGGCGGCACTGAACCGCGCGGCGGAGGCGGAGCTGGCGGCCGTCGGCCTGGGCTCTCGTGCCGGAACGCAGGCGGCGTCGCTGTCGCATGGAGAGAAACGCCAGCTCGAACTCGCCATGGTGCTGGCGACCGCCCCGCGCCTGCTGGTCCTGGACGAACCCCTCGCCGGCGCGGGGCCGGAGGAGACCGCACGGCTGGTCGGGCTGCTGCGCACCTTGCGGGGCCGGTTCGGCATCCTGCTCGTCGAGCACGACATGGACGCGGTCTTCGCCCTGGCGGACCGGATTTCGGTGCTGGTGAACGGGCGGCTGGTGGTGACGGGCGACGCCGCGACCGTGCGCGCCCATCCCGAGGTCCGGAGCGCCTATCTCGGCGACGATGCTCTGGCGTGAGAGAAGCCCTTCCGGAGGGAGAGCCCTTCCGGAGGGAGAGCCCTTCCGTGAGGAGGAGCCCGGAGCGTCAGGGAGAGCCCGGGGTATCAGGGAATCCCCGGAGAGCGGGCCGCCGGACGGAGAGCCGAAACCGCCCGAGCGCAGCAACACGAGAGGGCACCGGCCGCCCCCACACGTCATGGCCGGCCCCGTGCCGGCCATCCCTGCCCCGCCGATGCCGGAGGAAACCCCCAGCGCCAATCCTCAGGGCTTGGTGGTGTGCGGATCGCCAGGCTTGCCGTCGGCCATCTCCGTCTCCGACCGATCAGAGGTCGGGCGGCCGGTCGGCTTGTCGCCCCCCGGCGAGTTGTCGCCGCCCTCACGACGGGGCGGTTCGGCGCCCGTGGTGCCGGAATTGGCCGGCGGGTCGCTGGCGGGGAAGGTGTCGGCGACGGTCTTGTCGTAGCGGCGTTCGCTCATGGCGCGT
>MKTV01000045.1:47636-68594 GCA_001898425.1 Rhodospirillales bacterium 69-11 | reverse complement strand
TCGGTGGCTGCCTGAACGCGGCGGCTGCCGCAACGTTCCCGCCCCTCACCCCGCCGTGTGCGCCGCCGCCTCCCGGTCGCGCGCGGCCCGCACCCGCTCGCGGTGCAGGTTGTAGAGCCCGGCCGCGACGACCAGGGCGGCGCCGGCCAGCGTACTCCAGGCCGGCACCTCCCCGAACACCACGAACCCGGCGATCCCGCCCCAGATCAGCGCGGTGTATTCGTAGGGTGCCAGGGCGGAGACCGGCGCGAGCCCATAGGCCCGCGTGTAGACGCAATGCGCGAGCCCGCTCGAGATGCCCAGGAACACGAGCGCCAGCCACACCTCCGCCCCCATGGGACCGGCGGGCGGGAACGGCCCCATCATGAGCGCCCCGGCCGCGATATGCCCCAGCATGAGGGAGAAGGCCTGGCAGGACGGCGTCTCCGTGGTGGAGAGCTGGCGCGTCATGATCCGCGTCACCGCCATGGCCAGGATGCCCACCAGCAGAAGCAGGACCACCGGCGTCCACAGAGCCCCGCCCGGCCGCAGCATCACCAGCACGCCGACGAAGCCGACCGAGGTGGACAGCATGCGCCGCCAGCGCAGCTTCTCCCCCAGCATCGGCACCGACAGCAGCGTCATCAGCAGCGGCGCCGTGAAGCCGATCGCGTAGGTGTCGGCGAGGGTCATCTCCTGCCAGGCGATGTACCAGGTGCAGGAGACGAAGGCGGACAGGACGGCGCGCAGGACGACCGGTCCCCAGCGCACCGGGACCAAGCCGCGCCAGCCCGTGGGCTCCGCCCGCGCGACCGCGGCGACCGTCAGCGCGCCGAACACCCCGCGCCACAGCATCGCACCGCCCACGCCGGCCACGGGGATCGCCCATTTGGCCGCCGTGTCGCCGAGGGTCCAGATCAGGTAGGCGAGCGCCGCAAGCCCGATGCCACGCAC
This sequence comes from Rhodospirillales bacterium 69-11, assembly GCA_001898425.1. GTDB lineage: Bacteria > Pseudomonadota > Alphaproteobacteria > Acetobacterales > Acetobacteraceae > Rhodopila. The sequence continues at coordinate 67,661 of MKTV01000045.1, read as the reverse complement.
CGTCGCGGCGGCATCGTCGACGAGTACGCGGCGCAGGACGACAGCACTCATGGGCAGGTCCTCGGCGGGCGCGCCGTCCGCGGGCGGCTCCTCCGGCGGCGGCCCAGCCCCTGCCGCCCCGGTAAGGGCGCAACCGGAGACCGGACACTCTCGAGCCGAACGGCGGGCGACGATCGACGCGGGGGGACCATGGTTGCGCATCCATGCCTTGCGGCCAGGGCCGGAGCAAGGCAATCCCGGCGCGGCGCGAACATTGCTGATCCGCGCGGAAGGAGGCCCGTGGAGCCCGCCGAATACGAGCTGATGGATGCGGTCGAGGATCGCATGTGGTGGTATCGGGCCCTGCACGCCCGGCTGGGTGACGCCCTGGCCGGCGTCGACGGTCCCGTCCTCGATGCGGGCTGCGGTACGGGCGGTTTCCTGGCCACGCTGCGCCGTGGGAATGCCGCACGGCCGCTCTTCGGTCTGGAGTGGGATGCCGGCGCCGCGGATCGGGCGCGCGCCAAATCCGCGGCTCTCGTGGTCCGCGGCAGCGTCAACGCCCTGCCCTTCGCCGCCGGCTCGTTCGCCGCCGCCGTCAGCGCCGACGTCTTGTGCCATGCCGCGGTCGAGCCCTCCCGGGCGCTCGCGGAACTGCACCGGGTGCTGCGGCCGGGGGGGCGGCTCGTGCTCAACATGCCGGCCTTCCGGTGGCTGCTCTCGGCCCACGACGTGCGGGTCCACAACGTGCGGCGGCAGACCGCGCGCGAGACGCGGGCGATGCTGCGAAATTCCGGGTTCCGCCCGATCCGCGTGTGCTACTGGAACGGCCTGCTGCTGCCTTTGATGGCGCTCCAGCGCAAGGTCCTGGCGCGCGGCGACGCGGCCTCCGACGTTGCCCCGTTTCCGCCATGGCTCGACACGATGCTGCACGCCACGACCGAATGTGAACGTCGCCTGCCGTTCCGGCTGCCCGCCGGGGGATCGGTCCTGGCGATCGCGGAGCGACCATGACACACGAGATCACCCCGTTCCCCGCCACGCCCGTTCCCGAGTTCGCCTCGACGCCCGATCCCTGGCCCACGCGGCCGGAGCCGGTCGGGCTGTCGATCGTGATCCCGGTCTACCGGGGCGCTGCCACGATCGGGCGGCTGGTGGACGAGCTGTCCCGCCTGAAGCCGGAGGGCGGGCTGGAGGTCGTGCTGGTGAACGACGGCAGTCCCGACGATTCCGACGTCGCCTGCCGCTCCCTTCTCGGCACGTCGACCATCCCGATCACCTATATCGAGCACGCGCGGAACTACGGGGAGCACAACGCGGTCATGACCGGCCTGCGGCATGCTCGCGGGGCCTACGTCATCACCATGGACGACGACCTGCAGAACCCGCCCGAGGAGGTGCTGCGGCTGTACGATCATGCCCGGCTGGGCGGCTGGGACGTGGTCTACACGCGATATGCCGTGAAGCAGCACGAGGGGTGGCGCAATCTCGGCAGCCGGTTCGCCAATGGCGTGGCCGACCGGCTGCTGGACAAGCCGAAGGGGCTCTACCTGTCCTCCTTCCGCTGCATGTCGGCCATGGTGGTGCAGGCGGTGACCCGCTACAGCGGACCTTACCCCTACGTCGACGGGCTGGTGATGCAGGTCACGCAGCGCATCGACAGCATCGAGGTCCGGCATCTCCCCCGTCTCGAGGGGCGGTCAAACTACAACCTCCGCCGCCTCGTGCGGCTCTGGCTCAACCTGGCGACCAGCTTCTCCCTCGCGCCACTGCGGCTCGCGATCTATGCCGGCCTGGCGATGGCGACGTTGGGCACGCTGGGCGCGGTCGGCACCATCGCCGAGGCGCTGTTCCTGCGCGACACGCCCTCGGGCTGGGCGTCGACCATGGTCGTGATCCTGCTGGTCGGCGGGGTGCAGTCGATGATCCTCGGCGTGCTGGGCGAATATGTCGGGCGCACCTTCCTCTCCGCGAACGGCAAGCCGCAGGGCACCGTCCGGCGGATCGAGCGCGCGGATCCCTCCCATCCGCCGCACGTCGCCTGACCCGAGCGAACGGGATGCATTGGGGCGCGCTGGGGCTGGCGATCGTGGTCAGCATGGCTGGGCAAACGCTGCTGAAGGCCGGGGCCGGCGCCCCCGACTTCTTCCGGCAACTGTTCGACTGGCGGACCCTGCTAGGGTTCTGTCTCTATGGTGGGTCGGCGGTGCTGTACATCGTCGCGCTGCGTCGCATTCCGATGTCGGTGGCACTGCCCTGCACCGCGGTCTCCTACGTGGCCGCCGCGTTGATCGGGCACTACGCCTTCGCCGAACCGCTCGGCAGTGTGCATATCGGTGCCATCGCGCTGATCTGCGGCGGCGTGATGCTCCTCGCGTTCGCCTGAGGAGCGTTCAGCGGCGGGAAAACGCGCCATAGACGTTGGCCGGGTCCGGGAAGGATCGGTAGGCGGTGGAGCGCGGCGCGAAATCCGCATAGGCGGGGTGCGCCAGTTCCGTCTGGCCGATCCACGGCCGTTCCCACCGCGCGAGCACGAGCGCGCGGTACTCCGCCCCGAGGGTCGGGGTTTGCGAGTGGTAGGCGCCGATCGCCCGCGGCCAATCACCCAGTGCCCCATGCAACGCCACCAGGTAGCGCGCGGCGTAGCGGGCGTTCAGCGTCGGATCGAACGCGTCTTCGAGACGGCCGAACGCATCCGGATGATGCATCAGGTTCACCTGCAGGCAGCCCACGTCGATGGAGCGGACGCCTCGCGCCTGCAGCGCCTTCACCGCGGCGATCGCCTCCGCCTTGGAAGCGAAGAACTGCCCGGTCCCCTCGGCGTTGATCGTCCACGGCCAGGGTCTGATCCGGCCGTCCGCATCGGGCCGGCCGGTTTCCACGACGGCGATCGCGCCCAGCAGGCGCGGCGGCAGGCGGGCGGCGGTCTCCGCCGCGGCGACGGCGGAGTCGCAAAGCTGCGGCGGCGAGCCGGCGCCGGCCTGGGCGCGCGGTGCCACGGAGAGGGCCAGTGCCAGGACGGGCAGCAGGCGGCGGATCCGGGTCATGGTCCCCGATGTGCCCTGCCCGGTCCGCAGCGCCAAGCGGAATCGCTGGCGGACGCTGCCGCAACGTTCCTCTCCGGCAGATGACCGGATGGCACGCCGACGTGATGCCAGCGCATCGGTTTTCCCGGCTACAGCAGGGGCCGGCACACAGGAGGGCGAGATGCGGCCACAACGAATGATTCGGTGGGCATGGAGCGGCCTGGGCGCCCTCGCGATCGCGGGCGGCCTGTCGCTGCTGGGCGGCGCCGCGCAACCGGCGGCAGCGGCGCCCTTCTGCATGCGCAACCAGACCATGACCACGCCGATGTGCATCTACTACGATGCCGCGGAGTGTCAGCGCGAAGCGACGCGCCAGGGCGGCGACTGCACCGTCAACCGGCGCGAAGTGACGATCCGCGGCGGCACGGGGCAATACTGCCTGGTGACCTCCTCCCTGGTGCTGTCGTGCCATTACCCGGACCGCGATTCCTGCGCCCGCGACGCACGGCTGCAGAACGGCGCCTGCACGGACAGCCCCGGCGTGGCACCGGCCCGCACCCCCGATCCGTATTCGCGCCAGAACGGCTACTGATCACGGCTACTAATCACGGCTACTGATCAGGGTTCCTGATTACGGTTCCTGATCGCGGCGACGGACCGCGCCGACTGCGAACGGAATACGGGCGGTCCAGCCGCATTGCCCGCTATTCTTCCGGGTCGGCGAGTCCTTCCGGCGGGATACCCCATCGGGCGCGCAGGCTGCCGAGCGGTTCGGCGGCAAACGACCAGAAGTCCCAGCCCGGCGCGAACGTGTCGATGCGCGCCACGGCGCCGGCGGCCCAGGCGCGCCAGACTTCCTCCACGTCGAGCGTGCCCGTCGCGTTCTTGGCAACCTCGTTGATCCGCCCACCGACATGCCAGCTGACGATCGCGGGCAAGATGTGGCCCTCGATCGGGTGGATCGGGTGCATTGCCGCGGTAAATGTCGAGGTCAGGATTTCGCCACCCGGCCTGGTGTCGTAGCCGGTCAGCACATGCACCGTGTCATGCGGCAGGGAGAATGCGGCGTTCAGCCCTTCCGCCTCGCCGGGGAAGGCGTAGCCGTTGTGGCGGAAATGGGCCCACAGCGCATGCCCGATCGTCTCGGGCGGCAGGTCTCCCAGCGCGGCGAAACGCGCGGCCAGGGCGGGATCCGCCCCGTCGCCGTGGTAGGGGAGCAGCCAGGCGTTGATGTCGCCGCCGAACCAGGGTGCGTTCGTCACGCTGTCCATGTTGACCCGCGTCATCTCCGCGAACGCCTCGTCCCGGTGGCCTGCCAGCAGATCTTCCAGCAGGGTCAGGGCGGGGGCGTCGATTCCGAGCGCGGCGATCTGGGTCCGGAGGGCGGCGACGCGGGCGGGGTCGATCGTGCCGTCCACCAGCACCATGATGACCAGGCACCGCAGGGCGATCGCCGCGAGCGGCCTGCCCGCCACGGCAACCGCCAGGGACTCTGCCGCTGGATCTTCGGCCAGCCCCGCATCCCCGAACACATGACGCGCCGCCGCGCGCAGCGAGCGCTCCGCCGCGATGCTGAGCGCTCCGTCCGGCGCAGCGACCGCGCGCATCGCGCCGAGAATGGACGTCGCCTCCCGACGGGTCACGGACGGGAGCAGCGGTGGCACGGCTGCCTGGGTCAGTCGCATCGAGGCACCTCCGGGCCGGTAGGGTAACGAACCGGCGCGGTCGGTGGAAGCGTCAGCGCGCCTCGGCCGTCTCCCACAGACCCGCGAGGCATTGTTCGAGCTCCGCCGCTCGGCGAGCCCCCGTGTGCTGGCGCAGCGTGCGTGCCCGCCCGGCCTCCCCGATGGCCTGCCGCTCCGCCTCAGGTCGTGCCAGGGCAGCAAGCACGTCCGAGGCGCCGCGCGCCTGCAGCAGCTCGACGCCGGGCGTCAGCACCTCCTCCATCCCCGCCCAGACGTCGGAGACGATGGGCGTTCCGCAGGCGGTCGCCTCGAACAGCCGCACGCTGGGGCTCCAGCCCGCTTCCACCATGTCGGCGCGGGTCACGTTCAGCGTCCATGCGCAGGCGCCGTAGAAGTCAGGGTGGTCGGCCGGGCCGAGATGGTCGATGCGCTCGACATTCGCGGGCCAGGCGATCGTATCGGGGTATTGCGGGCCGACCACCGCGAAGCGCTGGTCCGGAAGGCGCGACGCGGGTTCGAGGAGCAGCCGCTCCAGGGTGGGTTGCCGGTCGGCGCTGTAGGTCCCGAGATAGCCGAGGCTCCAGCGCCGAGCGGCGCCGGTCGGTCGGTAGGCCGCCTCGTCCACGGCGCAATAGAGCGCTTCGGCACGGCGTGCGCCGTATTGCCGCTCCAGGAAGCGCAGCGTCGGACCGCCGGTAAAGGAGAAATACACGTCGAACAGCGGGATCTGCGCCGGCTGCAGGTAGGCCGCGCCGCCGGCCGCCAGCGCACGCAGCGTCACCGGCGTGTCGATGTCGTAGAAACATAGCGCGCCGCGGCGGCGCAGGCCGGCGAGCCACGCGATCACCCCCGGCCCCTCATGCACGTAGGAGCCGACGATCACCGCATCCGCCGCTTCGATTTCGGCCGCATGGTCCGCCAATTCCGCCTCGGACCCATAGAGCGTGAGACGGCAGAAATCCGGGGCGGCAAGGTCGCGGGCGTTGGCGTACCAGGGCTGGTCGCGTTCGAGAAACAGCAGGTCGTGGCCGCGCGCGGCGAGGCCGCGCAGCAGCGCGCGATAGGTGGTGGCATGGCCGTTGCCCCAGGACGAGCTGAGGCTGAGGCCGATGAAGACGAGACGCATGCCTCAGCTCCCCCGCCGTTCGGCCAGCGCCGCGCGGAACAGCGCGTCCACCTCCCGCGCGCGCCGGTCGTAGGTGTGTTCGGCGAGCACGCGTGCCTTCGCGGCCGCCCCGATGGCGCGCGCCCGTTCCGGGGTCAGCGCCGCCACATGGTCCGCGACGTCGGCGCCGTCGCGCGCCACCAGCACCTCGGAATCGGGCTGCAGGAAGTGCTCGATCCCTTCCCAGGCGTCGGTGATCAGGCAGCCCCCTGCCCCGGCCGCCTCGAACACGCGGGTGGCGGGGGAGAAGCCGACGCTCGCCATGCTGTCGCGCGCCACGTTGAGCACGGCGAGGGCCGAGGTGTTGAAGGCGTTGTGCCGCTCCGTCCCGACATGGCCGATCCAACGCACGTTGGCGCTCATCGGCTTGTCGCCCCAGCCATTGCCGCCCAGCAGGAAGCGGCGTTGCGGCAGCGCGGCGGCGGGGCGGAAGAAGAACTCCGCCGCGCGCACCTCGCGGTCGGGCATGCGGTTGGCGAGGAAGGCGAGGTCGGCCGCGAACTCCGGATCGGGCGGCACCGGATGATGCGTCGCCGGGTCGAGCGCGTTGTAGATCGGCCGGCACAGCCGCGCGCCGAAGCCGCGATAGGCCTGCACCACGCGGTCGCCGCCGCCATAGGTCAGGACCATGTCGAGCTTCGGCAGCGCGGCCCGCATCGGGTGCGCGGCATCGGCGCCGATCTCGGCCAGGGTCGCGGGCGCGTCCACGTCCCAGAACACGCGCAGCGCGTCGGGCCGCGCGCCGGCCACGACCCCTTGCAGCAACTCCGTGTCGAACACCCCGACGCCGCTCGCCTTCACCGCGATGTCGGCCTCGGCGACTTCCGCCAGCACGTCGCGCAGCGCCTCCGGCGTCGCGGCATAGACGCGCACCCGCGCGTAGTCGGGCGGCTCGATGTCACGGTGCTGCTGCCGCTCGTAGGCGTCCGGCTCGTAGAAGGTGATGTCGTAGCCCAGCGGCGCGAGGGCCGAGAGCAGGCCGCGGTAATACGTCGCGGCGCCGTTCCAGTAGGAGGAGACCAGGCTCGATCCGTAGAAGGCGATGCGGGTCACGCGGCGGTCTCCTGCCGGGTTGCGGAGATGGGAAGCCCGATGGTGGCCGCGATGCCGAGAAGCTCGTCGACGCGATGGGCACAGGTATGCCGCGCTTGGATCGTCTCCAGCCCGTTGGCGGCGAGGCTGCGGCGGAGGTCCGGATCGGCGCGCAGCCGCGCGAGCTGAGTCCGCATCGCCGCGGGATCCGCTGCGCTCAGGTAGTCGCGGCCGGTGCGGAACAGCGATTCGGCATCGCTCCAGGGCGCGGAGAGGAGCGGGATGCCGCAGGCCAGCGCCTCGAACACGCGGATGGTCGGAATGCCGGGGAGCTGCGTCGTGTAGGCGCGGCGGGGGACGTGGATGGTCGCCATGTGGTGGGCGAACACTGACGGCGCCTGCAGGTTGGGGAGCCAGCCGAGATAGCGCGCACCCGCCTCCGCCAGGTCGCGCAGCGCCGTGTCCGGATAGCGCACGCCATAGATGTCGAGCGGCATTCCGAGATCGGCGGCGGGCGCGAGCAGATAGTCGTGCAGTTCGGCGGTGCGCTCGTCGTCCCCCCAGTTGCCGATCCAGACGAGCCCCTTCCGCTCGTCCTCGATCGCGGGCGGATGGAACAGCCGCGTATCCGCCGCCTCGTGCCAGACGAAGGCCCGCGCGCCCCAGCCGGCGCGACGATAGACCTCGGCCAGCGTCGCGCCGAATGCCAGCACGCCGTCATAGCCCGAGAGATCCATCGCCCCGATCGCCTGCGGGTCGGTGACCGCGCGGTGATGCGTGTCGTGGAACAGCAGCCGGAAGCGCCCGCCCTGCTTGCGGCGTGCGCCGATCGCCGCGACCAGCGCCGGGTCGTTCCACTCGTGCACGAGCACGAGGTCGGCCCCATCCAGCATCGCGTCGACGTCGGGCGACAGCGTGTGGATCGCGGGCACGAGCTCCGGGAACGTCTCGGCGAACCGTCGCAGCGCATCCGGCCCGTTCTGTTCCTGCAGCAGGTTGGTGCGGCTCCAGCCATCCTCCGGTTCGTAGCTGGTGACCCGGTGGCCGCGCGCGATCAGGTCCCGCAGCACGCCGCGCAGGAAGTGGGCGTTGCCGTGGTTCCAGCAGGACGGCAGCGAGTGGGCGAAACAGGCGATTTGCATCTCAGGCGGCACGCCGGCTGGAGAAGGCGGCGTGCACCGCCCAGGTCTGCCGCGCCATCCGGTCGGCGCCATAACGGGCGGCCTGGGCGCGGGCGCGCTGGCCCAGCGCCTCGGCGCGGTCCAGGTCCGACAGGACGACGCGCAGTGTCGCCGCGAGCGCGTCCGGGTCGCCGGGCGGCACGAACAGCGCGGCCCCGTCCCAGAGTTCCCGGAACGTCGGGATGTCGGACAGGACGAGCGCGCAGCCCGCCTGCGCCGCTTCGAGCACCGCAAGCCCGAACGGTTCGTAGCGCGCGGTGGAGGCGAAGACCGCGGCGTCGCTCAAGGCATCGGCCAGCGCGGGTTCGTCGAGATCACCCAGCAGTTCGAGATGCTGGAGATAAATGACGGTGGCGTTCGGGCCGCGCACCGAACCCGCCGCGCGCACGGGCCAGGGCAGCAGGGTGGCCGCGGCATCCAGGACGGACATCCCCTTGCCCTCGTCCCACAGGCGCCCGGCCGTGAGCACGCTGCGCGCACGCCCGGTCCCTGCCGCGGCGTGCCGATGCGGGCGGCGGCCGTTATGGATGACGACGATGCCTCGGCCGGTCCGGTAGGTGGCCCGCAAGGCGGACGCGAAGCTCGCCGACGGCGCGGCGACCGCATCGGCGCGCGCGATACCCCGCGCCGTCGCTGCGGCACGCCAGGCAAGGTCGGCCGGAAGAGGACCGCCGCGGACCGCCTGCCACCACGTGGCGACGCAGGAATGCACGACCGCGAGCACGGGCGCCGGCCAGCTCGCCGTCCCCATCAGGGCCGGTGCGTGCAATTGCACGCTGTCCACCTCCTGCTCGGCCGCGATCCGCGCAAGCGCCTGGGCCGCCGCCTCGAGCGGTTCGGGACCGGACGCCGTCCAGTCGAGCGGCAATCCGGTGTCGAGCAGCATGGCGTTCGGGATCGCGGCGACCTCGGCCCGCTGCGCCGCGGTGGCGGCGGGGCCGAGGACGGCGATGACGCACTGGGCGCCGAACCGCGTGAAGCTATTGGCGAGTTCCATCGTGTAGCGCCACACGCCGCCAACCGCGTCGGTGGTGAGCATGATCCGGGTCATGGCCGCCTCCCCGCCGCGGATCGGCCCCTGCGTCCCGCGCGCGGCTGCCGCGGCGTCAGCACGCGAGTGTCTCCAATGTGGGAAGCGGCAAAGGCTCCGCTTCCTGGATGTCGCTCATGGCATCGAACTGCGCGAGGTAGTGGGCGTGCGCCCGCTCCCATGCGGCGTCGTCCGGCATGCCCCATCGCTTGCGGTAGTCCGGCGAGCCCGGATAGGGGAACAGCGGCACCGGGTCGTTGGCCCAGACCCCGGCATCGCGCAGCGTCTCGCGCCAGGCGGCGATCTCCGCCGCTTCGTCGCCCGCCGACAGAATCAGGTTGGCCTGCACGAAGGGGACGTGCCGGCGCGCCAGGATCAGCCGGTCGGTGAGCTCGTCCGTGGTCATGCGGCACTTCTTGTCGAGCGCCGCGCGGCCTTCGACGGACAGGCTCTCCACCCCGGCCTCGATCGAGACACACCCCGCCTCCCCCAGCAGGGCGAGCATCGCCGGCTGCCACAGGTCGATGCGCGTCTGCACCCCGAACTGGACCGGCCGCCCGCGAAGCGCCTCGAGCAGCGGCTTCTGCGGCAGGAAGATCTCGTCGATGAAGTAGAGGTAGGTCGCGCCCTGCGCGATGAGGCCGTCGATCTCCTCGAGAAGGATCGGCAATTCGCGCCGGCGATAGGCATCGCGGAAGTCGATCTTGGCGCAGAAGCTGCAGGAATACGGGCAGCCGCGGGACGCCTCGACCTCCGCGCCCGGCCCGACCGGCGTCGTGTCGAAGCGATGGTGGTGATGGTCGTGGCGGCCTACCCAGGCGTCGGGCCAGCGCAGGGCCGGCGCGTCGACGAACCTGGTGGCCAGCGGGCCGCCGTTCACCCGGACCTCCCCGGCCACATCGCGCCAAGCCGCGCCAGCGATGCCATCCGGCACGCCGCCGGCGTCGGCGAGCGCACGCACAGCTTCCTCGCACTCGCCGCGGATCAGGATGTCCGCCTCCGTCTTGCGCAGCGCGGTGTCGGGCGTGGTGGAGCCGTGCGGCCCGACCAGCACGCTGCGCACGCCGATGTCGCGCAGCCGCGCGACCATGTCGCGTGGCACGCGCAGCTCCGGCGGGGCGCAGCGCCAGAACAGATAAGTCGGCGCGGTCGTGATCACGGCCAGATCGGCCCCGAACGCCGCGACGGCGTCGGCAAGGCCCGCGGCATCCAGCCCATCCAGCGCGGCATCGAGCAGCAGCGTCTGGTGGCCGCCAGCCTCCAGCATCGCGCGGGCATAGCCGAGTTCGAGCGGCAGATGCGGCGCGCGGCAGCCGAAATAGATGCTGTGCTCGAACCGCCAGGCCGGATTGACCAGCGCGACCTTCATGCGGCGGCCACCCGCGTGCCGGATGCCGCGAGCTTGCCCGCCCGCCCGTTCGCGACGAAGAACCGCATCAGGTCGGCGACGCCCGCGCGCCAGTCCCGCGGCGCCGGGAGCCCGAGGACCGTGCGCGCCTTCGTGGTGTCGGAGACGAACCAGCGCTGGTCGTTCGGCCGCCAATCGCCGTATCGCACGTGCGGCGTACGATCGGTCAGCGTCCCGATATGCTGCAGGAGTTGGCGCAGGCTGATGGCGTTCTCCGGCCCGCCGCCCAGGTTGAAGGCCTGGCCGGCGACGCGGTCGATGGCGCGCCACGCCGCGACATAGGCGGACACCGCATCCTCCACCCAGAGCACGTCACGCACCTGCCGTCCGTCGCCGTAGAGCGTGATCGGCTCCCCGGCCAGCGCGCATAACAGGAAATGCGCGACCCAGCCCTGGTCCTCGGTGCCGAACTGGCGCGGACCGTAGATGCAGGACATGCGCATCACCGCCGTCGGCACGCCGAAACTGTCCGACCAGTCGAGCACGTACTGGTCCGCGGCGCCCTTCGAGCAGCCATACGGCGTGCAGAAATCGAGCGGTCGCGCCTCGTCGACGCCCTGCCGGTCACGCGCCTGGACCGGTTGCCAGGTCTCGTCCTGAAGGGCGAGCGCGATGCCGTCGAGCTTGCCGTAGACCTTGTTGGTGCTTGCGAACACGCAGGGCTGGCGGCGGGCCTGCAGCGCCTGCAGCACGTTGAACGTGCCCTGCAGGTTGACGGCGAAATCCTCCGCCGGATCGGTCATGCTCGTGGTGACGGCGACCTGCGCGGCCAGGTGGAACACGGCCTTCGCACCGGACACCGCGGCCTGCACGGCGGCAGCGTCGCGGATATCGGCGACCGCGCTGCTGACATGGCGCGGATGCCGCTCGCGCAGCCAGGCCAGGTTCGACTCCACGCCCGGCCGCGCGAGGCTGTCGAACACCAGGACATGCTCGCCCTCTCGCACCAGCCGGTCCACGAGGTTGCAGCCGATGAATCCCGCGCCCCCGGTCACCAGGACCGGCCGCGTACCGAGACCGGCCGCGCTCATGCCACCAGGCCTCGCACTTCGAGCTCGCGGCGCGCCTCGGCCACGCGATCCACGGTCTGCTGCCCGCGTACCCATTCCGCGAGTTCGGCGAGGCTGTTGCCGAAGTTCCGCTCCGGGGCGAAGCCGAGTGTGGCCTGCGCCGCGCCGATATCGGCGAAGCAGTGACGGATGTCGCCGGTGCGTGCCTTGCCGAGAAGCACGGGACGGATGTCGCGACGGCCCATGGCGGTGGCGAGTTCCTCCGCCACCTGACGGATCGTCACGGCCTGGCCGCTGCCGATGTTGAACACCTGGCCGACCGCCTCAGGCCGCTCCAGCGCGAGCACGAAGGCGCGTGCCACGTCCTCCACATGCACGAAGTCGCGGCGCTGGGCCCCATCCTCGAAGACCTGCGGGCCGTTGCCGTTCAGCAGCATGGCGGCGAAGATCGCCAGCACGCCGGTATAGGGATTGGAGAGCGCCTGGCCGGGACCGTACACGTTGAACAGACGCAGCGCGGCGGCCTCCATCCCATAGGCCGGCGCTACGGTCAGCACCATCCGCTCCTGCACGAACTTGGTGATCGCGTAGACGGAGGCGAGCGAGGGCCGCTTGGCTTCCGTCGTCGGCACAGGCACCAGTGGCCGGCCCTGCGCGTCGACCGGATCCCAGGTCCCGGTCTGCTTGCGGTCCCCGCGCACGGCATCCTCGATCGTCGCGCCGTCCTGGTCGCGATAGAGGCCCTCGCCGTAGATGCTCATGGAAGACGCGACCACGAGGCGGCGCACCGGCTTGGCGAGCAGCGCCTCCAGCAGCACGGCGGTGCCGAGGTCGTTCGCGCCGACATAGCGCTCGACGGCATACATGCTCTGGCCGACGCCCACCTCGGCCGCGAGATGCACGACCGCGTCGACCCCCTGCAAGGCGCTGGCGACCGCGGCGGGATCGCGGATGTCACCCTCGACCAGCTCGACATGTTGCAGGATCGGATTGGGTTCCCGGCCGCCATGGACCTGGTCGATCAGACTGTCGAGCACCCGGACGGTATGGCCGCGGTCGAGCAGCGCCTTGGTGAGATGACATCCGATGAAGCCGGCGCCGCCGGTGATGAGGATTCGTTCCGCTGCCACTGCCTTTTCCCTTGCCGAGGCGACGCGCCGAGGGCGCCGTGAACAGGAACGCAGAAGGAGCGTGATGTTTCCGCCGACACACGGGTGTGATGTAGAAGATGATGCTCGCGGCGGATTGCACTTACGCGCACGCCCGGTAGCGGTGACTACGTCACCGGATCGAGACGCGCGCGGAGTCGCGGCGTCGCAATCAGGCAAGCGCGAGACGGGTATGCTGGTCAAGGTAGCTCACCACGGCGTGATACTGCCGCGGGCGCCTTGGCGCCCGCACAGTCCGTGGGGGACGCCTGGCGTCGGCCGAGGGTGCGGGCCCGCCATGACCGGGTCGTGCTCGGTCATGGCGGACATGCCAAGGCGGTTCGTGGCGTGAACGCCCGGAGCGGAAATCAGGCCTTCTTGACGCCGTAGAACTGCGGCCAGCCCTGCGGTACGTCGGACAGCGTGTTCTGAAACGCGGTCGGCATGTCGTACATGCCCAGGGGCGCGTAGGTCGGATTCTGCCAGAATGCGACCTGCATCTCCTCGCAGATCTTCTTCTGCGCGGCGAGGTCCGGCGCTTCGAACCAGGCGGCGTAGAGTTCCTCGAGCTTCGGGTTCTTCGGCCAGCCGAACCAGGCGCCAGGGCCATTGCCGCGGATCGCGATGTTCGGCGCGGGCGTGACGTTCCCGAAGCCGCCCAGCCACGTGTAGAAGATGTTCCAGCCGCCCTTGTCGATCGGCTCCTTGCTGGCGCGGCGCTGCACGACGGTGCCCCATTCCAGGGCCTGGAAATCGACGTTGAAGCCGATCTTCGTCAGGATGTCCGTCGCGACCTGCGCCTCGGCCCAGATGGACGGGATCGTCGTCGCGGCGAGCACGACGATCTTCTGCCCATCATAGCCGGCCGCCTTCAACTGCTGCTTCAGCTTGTCGTAGTCCTTGGGACCGCGGGTGACCTCCACGCCCACCGTGCTCGCCATCGGCGTGCCGGGCACGAACAAGCCGACATCGGTCTTGATGATGGAGGGTTCGGCACCGGCGACCGCCTCCATGATCTCCTTCTGGTCCATGGCAGACACGACCACGCGCCGGATCGCCGCGTTGTCGAAGGGCGGAAGGAGCTGGTTGAAGCGCAGGCAGCCGAGTTCGCCGGTGCGATCCTTGACGGCGACGACGACGTTCTTGTCGCGCTTGATCTGCGGGATGAGGTCGATCGTGGGATTCTCCCACCAGTCGACCTCCTTCTGCAGCAGCGCGGCCGAGGCCGTGGCCGGGTCGGGGATGAAGTTCCAAACGACACGATCCACATGCACGATCTTCGGTCCGGCGTTGAAGCTCGGGACGCCATCCTTGCGAGGCACGTAATCGGCGTTCTTCGCGAACACGACCCGCTGGCCGGGGATGCGTTCGTTCGCGAGGAACTTGAAGGGCCCGCTGCCGATCGCCTCCGGGATCTGCTGCATCGGATCGGTCTTCGCGATCCGCTCCGGCATGATGGCGCAATAGACCTGCGCGAGCGCGTTGGGCAGCAGCGGGAACGGCCGCTTCAGGCGGAACCGGATCACGTCGTCCGACGGCGCCGAGATCTCGTCGACCCGCGCCATCAGCGCCTGGCCGAACGGATCGCGCTTGGAGAAGCGCTGGATCGTGGCGACGCAGTCGCGCGCGAGAACCTTCTGCCCGTCATGGAACTTCAGCCCGTCCCGCAGCGTCAGCTCCCACACCTTCCCGTCCTGTTCGGTGCGATGGCCTTCGACCATCTGCGGTTGCACGCGAAACTGGGCGTCATAGGCATAGAGCGTGTCGAACACCGCGAGCGAGTAGTTCCGGGTGATGTCGGCAGTGGTCCAGACCGGATCGAGCGAGGCGAGATCGGCATGCGGTACGAAGGTGATCGTGCGCGCGGCGTCCGCCTGCACGGTGCGTGGTGCGGCGAGCGCGGCCATCCCGACCGCCGCGGACTTCAGAACGTCCCGTCGTTTCATGAGCATCCCCCCTGTCGTCTTCGTGGTTGGCCGCACCCTAACCGGCGGCGAAAGGATTTTCCAGACGGCACGCGGCCGGCGGGTCAGGCGTCCCGGTCCGCCCGCAACGCCGCGGCGACCACCGGTGCGGCCGCGGCCGACATGCGGCGCCCGTCATGTCCGACGCCAGGGACGTCGATCACGCGCCAGGCGCACGAGGTTCCAATACGCGTGGCCGCCGCATGCCCCAGTTCCACATAGCGATGTGCGCGGGCATAGCGCGTCGGGCCTTGCCGGTTCGAACGCGGCCCATTGGGGAAATGCCGTCCCGTGGTGCGCGTGTCCTCGGTGCCGGCCATCACAGTGAGCGGGAACGCGAGCCACTCCCGCAGGCTCGGATCATCCATCGCCGTCTCGCCCAGGCCGAAGGGCCACGCTGTCTCGAGATCGGGCATCGCATAGGTGCCGGCATTGGCGCCCACCGCGACGGCGACACGATCCCGCCAGCCGAAGGACAGCATGCGGTGCACGAACTGCCCGCCCGCCGAGTGCCCGAACAGGCCGTAGCGGCGACGGCGGGTGATGCCCTGCTGGTGGAGTGCCCCGAACAGGCGGTCGGGGATGGCGAAGGTCCACGCCTCACGCGGGTTCGGCGTGCCGTCCGCCGCGTGCAGATTGCCGAAATTGTACCAGAGGTAGTCGGGGAACGACGTCTCGGGAAATTCGATGCTGATGGCGAGCAGCTCCGCCTCGTCGACGAACGGCAGCCAGAAGTCGCGATAGTCCTCTCCGTTGCGGCGGACACCGTGCAGGACGAAGAGCAGGTGGGTGTCGGGCGTGAACCTCACCGGACGCGCGGCGTGCAGGCGCAGCGGGCGATCGGGGAAGGCCTGATCATGCCAGGTGACATGGTTGGCCCCGGGCTGCGCGACCAATGCGGCGAGATCGGTCCCGAACGCCTGTGTCATGGCCGCCGCAGGGCGGTCATCCACGACTTCCTGGCGTGCATGCTCCGAGTGCGCGGGGATCCCCGGGTCAAGCCCGGGGACGACGACGGGGGCAGCGGGGACGATGGGGGCAGCGGGGACGACGCGGACTGCAGTGGGACTGACGACGGGGGCAGCGGGAACGACAAGGGGGGCAGTGGGGACGACGCGGACTGCGGCGGGGCTGACGCGGAACGCAGCACAGACGACGCGGCCGCCAGGCCGGCAGGTGCCGCCTCGGCCGCATCCGGCGCACCGAGATGCACGCCGCGCTCCATGATCTCGAGCGCGTACTCCCGGTAGCTCATCCCTCGAGCCTCCGCATGCGCCAGACGCCGCAACGCGATCTCCCGCGGCGGGGTCTTCCATGCACGCTTGTGGGCGCGCTTCCAGCACCACAGCCGCCAGGACGCGCCAGGGTCCGGCGGCTCATCCTCCAGCGGGGGACCGCCGTTGTCGCCGATCCCCCGCGGCGTCACGTCAACGCGCCTTCGCCACGGCGCGGCGCGCCACGACGTTGATCAGGTGCGCGCGATACTCGGCGCTTGCATGGATGTCCCCGTTCAGGTCGTCCGGCGGCGTCGCGATCCCGGCGATCGCGTCCGGTGAGAAGTTGGACGACAGCGCCTGCTCGAACGCGGTGTGGCGGAACACGCCGCCCTGCCCCGCCCCGGTGATCGCCAGCCGCACGCCGTTCGCGTGCTGCGCCACGAACACGCCCACGATCGCATAGCGCGAGGCGGGATTGCGGAACTTCTCGTAGGCCGATTTCTGCGGCACCTTGAAGGTGATGCTGGTGATGATCTCGTTCGGCTCCAGCGCGGTCGTGAACATGCCCTGGAAGAAATCGTCCGCCTTGATCTCACGCCGATCGGTCTTGATCGTCGCGTCCATCGCGAGCGCCGCCGACGGATAGCACGCCGCCGGATCATTGTTCGCGAGCGAGCCGCCCATCGTGCCGCGATGGCGCACCGCCTCGTCGCCGATCCAGGAGGCGAGCTCCTGCAGGCCGGGGATCTTCGCCTTCAGCTCCTCCGACGACGCGACCGCTGCATGCGTGGTCATCGCCCCGATGGTGACCGTGTCGGCGCCGACCGTAATGCCGCGCAGGTCCAGCTTGCCCAGGTCGACGATCGTCGAGGGCTTGGCGAGCCGCTGCTTCAGCACCGGGATGAAGGTCTGGCCCCCGGCCAGCGCCTTTGCATCGGGATCGTCGCCCAGCAGCTTCACCGCATCGGCGACGCTGGCCGGCTTCTGATACGCGAAATCGTACATCGTCCTATCCCTCGTCCCTGGCCTCGGGACCGCGGCCACAGGCCACGGTCCGGTGTTGGGTCACATGGTTCGCGTCGGGCGCGGCGTTCACTCCGCCGCCATCTTCGGCCGGTTCGCCTGCAGGATCTCCCACAGCTTGGCGCCGGTCGCCGGCATGTCGATGTGCCGGATCCCGTACTCCTTCAGCGCGTCGATCACCGCGTTCATCACCGCCGGCGGGGAGCCGATCGCACCGACCTCCCCGCAGCCCTTCACGCCCAGCGGGTTGTGCGTGCACAGCGTGATCTCGGTGCCGACCGAGATGTTCACCAGATCGTTCGCGCGCGGCATGGTGTAGTCCATGAACGACCCGCTCAGGAGCTGGCCGTTGCTGTCGTAGATCGCGTTCTCCAGCAGCGCCTGGCCGATGCCCTGGGCCACGCCGCCCTGCACCTGCCCTTCGACGATCATCGGGTTGATGACGCGGCCCACGTCGTCGACCGCGACGAAGTTCACCATCTCGACGACGCCCGTCTCCTGGTCGATCTCCAGCTCGCAGACATGGCAGCCGCCGGGGAAGGTGAAGTTCTTCGGGTCGTAGAACGCGGTCTCGTCGAGGCCGGGCTCCAGCTCCTCGATCGGGTAGTTGTGCGGCACGTAGGCGGCGAGCGAGATGTCGGTCAGCGTCTTGCTCTTGTCCGTGCCGGCCACCTTGAAGGTGCCCTTGTCGAACTCGATGTCCTCGACCGCGGCTTCCATCAGGTGGGCGGCGATCTTCTTGCCCTTGGCGATGATCTTGTCCATCGCCTTCACCATGGCCGATCCGCCGACCGCGAGGCTGCGGCTGCCATAAGTTCCCATGCCGAACGGGATCTTGGAGGTGTCGCCATGCACCACCTCGATCTGGTCGATCGGCACGCCCATCTGGTCGGAGATGAGCTGCGCGAACGTGGTCTCGTGCCCCTGCCCGTGGCTGTGCGTGCCCGTGTAGACGGTGATGCTGCCGGTCGGATGAACCTTGACGTTGGCGACCTCATACAGCCCGGCGCGCGCGCCCAGCGATCCCACCACCGCGGACGGCGCGATGCCGCACGCTTCGAGATAGGTGGAGATGCCGATGCCGCGCAGCTTGCCCTTCGCGCGTGCCGCCGCCCGACGCGCCTCGAACCCCGCGAAGTCGGCCGCATCGAGCGCCGCCTTCAGGGTCATCTCGTAGTTGCCGCTGTCATACTGCAGCGCGACCGGCGTCTGGTACGGGAAGGCGTCGGCGGGGATGAAGTTCTTCCGCCGGATCTCGACACGATCCATCCCGGTGTCGTGCGCGATCACGTCGACCAGCCGCTCGAGCAGGTAGGTCGCCTCCGGGCGGCCCGCGCCGCGATACGCATCGACCGGCACGGTGTTGGTAAACACCGCCTTCACCTCGGCATAGATCGCCGGGGTCTTGTACACGCCGGCCAGCAGCGTCGCGTACAGGTAGGTCGGCACGCACGGCGCGAAGGTCGAGAGATACGCGCCCATGTTGGCGATCGTCGCGACACGCAGCGCGAGGAAGGTGCCGTCCGCGTCGAGCGCCATCTCCGCCGTCGACACATGGTCGCGGCCATGCGCGTCGGACATGAAGCTCTCGTTGCGTTCCGCGGTCCACTTGACCGGGCGCCGCAGCTTGCCGGCGGCCCAGGTGACGATCGCCTCCTCGGCATAGTGGTAGATCTTCGAGCCGAACCCGCCGCCCACGTCGGGCGCCACGACGCGCAGCTTGTTCTCCGGGATGTGCAGCACGAAGGCGCCCATCAGCAGCCGGATCACGTGCGGATTCTGCGATGTGGTGTAGAGCGTGAAGTCGCCCGAGGACGTGTCGAAATCGCCCAGCGCAGCCCGCGGTTCCATCGCGTTCGGCACCAGCCGGTTGTTGGTGAGCTCGAGCTTCACCACCTTGGCCGCGCGCGCGAAGGCCGCGTCCACCGTCCCCTTGTCGCCGATATGCCAGTCGTAGCAGACGTTGCCCGCCACGTCGTCATGCACGGTGGGCGCGCCGGGTTCGAGCGCATCCAGCGTGGTCGCGACCGCCGGCAGATCGTCGTACTCGATCTCCAGCAGTTCCGCGGCATCCTTCGCCGCCTGCCGGCTCTCGGCGATCACGACCGCGACCGGGTCGCCGACGTGCCGCACCTTGCCGATCGCGATCACCGGATGCGGCGGCTCCGCCATCGGCGAGCCGTCCTTGTTGTGGATCTGCCACCCACAGGGCAGTCCGCCGACATTGTCGGCCGCCATGTCCTGGCCGGTGAACACCGCCACCACGCCCGGCGCCGCCGCGGCCTGCGCCGTCTGCAGGCTCGCGATGCGCGCGTGCGGCCGGTCGGAGCGCTTGATGAACGCATAGAGCTGGCCAGGACGGTTGATGTCGTCCGTGTAATGACCGCGGCCGCTCAGGAAACGCGCGTCCTCCTTGCGGCGGACGGAAGCCCCAATCCCCTCGAAACCCATTGATCGTCCCTCCCGCTGCGTGGCGGCGCGTTCTTATTCGGCGGCCTTCGGCGCCTGCCCGTGCATCAAGGGATGCGCGGCAGCGATCGCCTTGACGATGTTGTGGTAGCCCGTGCACCGGCAGAGATTGCCCTCCAGGCCCTCACGGATTTCCTTGTCGGTCAGGCCATCCGGATGCGCATTCACCAGGTCGATCGCGGTCATCACCATGCCCGGCGTGCAGAACCCGCACTGCAGCGCATGATGCTCGCGGAACATCTCCTGCATCGGATGCAGCGTGCCGTCCGCCGCGGCGATGCCCTCGATCGTGGTCACCGCCATCCCGTCCGCCTGCAACGCCAGCATCGTGCAGGACTTCACCGCCAGCCCATCCACGTGCACGACGCACGCGCCACACTGGCTGGTGTCGCAGCCCACATGCGTGCCGGTCAGGCCGAGCTTCTCGCGCAACAACTCGACCAGGAGCGTGCGACCCTCGACCTCGACCGTGTGCTGCTTTCCATTCACCGTCAGGCTGACCTGAGGCATGCGCTCCCCCATTCCGTGACACGTCCAGCCGCCCCTCGACCAACCCAGGGCGGCACTCGGCCCGCACTGTGATCGCCCCGCCGTGACGCGGTCAAGCGGGATCGGGGCTTCGCCCCGGACCCCAGCAGGGGGCGTTGCCCCCTGCACCCCCACCAAGGGGCGACGCCCCTTGGAACCG
>MKTV01000045.1:46200-47613 GCA_001898425.1 Rhodospirillales bacterium 69-11 | reverse complement strand
GGCCAACCCGGACCCGCCAAGGTCCGGGTAGGCCCTCCCCCAAGCCCCCCAAGGGAAGGGATCCTAAGGGCCGTCGGCCCTTAGCGGGGTCCAGGGGCAGAGCCCCTGGCCGGGGCGCGGGGCGGAGCCTCGCCCACTTCACTCCGCCGCGGCGGGGCTGGTCACGAGGCGGCCCGCGTGGCCTTCGGAGCGGTCGAGGACGATGCGTTGATCGTGCAGTTCGGCAACCGAGGGTCGGTGCGCGATGGACACCAGGGTGGCGTTGGGCAGCTTGCTGCGCAGTGTCTCGTAGAGGTGGGTTTCCGCTTCGGGGTCGAGGCTGGCGGTCGCCTCGTCGAGGAACACCCAGTCCGGCTTGGACAGCAGCACGCGCGCCAGGGCGATACGTTGCTGTTCGCCGCCCGACAGGGTCTGTGCCCAGGGCTGATCCTGGTCGAGGTGGTCCGCGAGATGCGGCAGGCCGGCATCGACCAGCGCCTGTTGGATCTCCTGCCGTGACCAGGTGTCGTGCGGATGCGGGTAGGTGACGACGTGGCGCAGGGAGCCGAGCGGGATGTAGGGCCGTTGTGGCAGGAACAGCGTGTTCTCGGGGATCTGGATGCGGCCCTGCCCGAACGGCCAGATGCCGGCGATCATCCGGAACAGCGTGGACTTGCCGGAGCCGGAGCGGCCGGTGACCACGACGGACTGACCGGGTTCCAGCGTCAGATCCGCGTTCTCGAGCAGCTTGGTCCCGTTGGGCAGGTTCAGGCTGACGCCGTGCAGGTGGACGGCGCCGTCGGTCGCGGGCTCGCTGGTGAAGTCCGGATGGGCGGCGGCCTCGCGGGCGGCGACGATCGCGCGGTGGAAGGAGGTCAGACGTTCGACCACGGCGCGCCAGTTGGCCAGTGACGCGTAGGCCGAGACGAACCAGGACAGCGCGCCCTGGACCTGGCCGAAGGCGCCCACCGTCTGCATCAGCCCGCCGAGCTGCATGGCGCCCGAGAAGTAGCGGGGTGCGGCGACGACGACGGGGAAGATGACCGCCACCTGGTCGTAGCCGACGACCAGGGTGTTGAGCAGCTTCATCCGGGTCATGATCGCGTACCAGTTGCCGATCACGGCGCCGAACCGGTGCAGCAGGGTGGCTTTCTCCTCGCCTTCCCCGCGATACAGCGCGATGCCCTCCATGTTCTCCCGCACGCGGACCAGCGCGTAGCGGAAGTCGGCCTCCACGCGCTGCTGGCGGAAGTTCAGGGCCGCGAGCGGCCTGCCGACGAGGTGGGTGAAGAACGTGCCGAGGACGGCGTAGGCCACGGCGACCCAGACCATGTAGCCGGGAATGGAGATGCCGAACGCCTCGATCGCACCGGACAGGCCCCAGAGGATTCCGACGAAGCTTGCCAGTGAGACGATGTTGGACAGCAGGCCGAG
>MKTV01000045.1:42761-46167 GCA_001898425.1 Rhodospirillales bacterium 69-11 | reverse complement strand
AAGATCTTCCGCGACGCGCTGGTCCGGGTTGTCGGTGCCGATCGCGGCTCGGTCGGTGGTCAGGCTGATGCGGTAATAGGCGCGGTCGGCCAGCCATTCATCCAGGAAATGCGTGGTCAACCAGCGTCGCCACCGGATCTGCAGCCATTGGTTCAGGTACACCTGGTAGACGGCGATGGCGATGTGCACGACCGCGAGTTCGCAGAACCCGGGCATCCAGCCGCTCTCGGTCTTGCGGTAGAGGAACAGCAGCTCGAGGAAGCTCTCCCAGTTCTTGTCCTGCAGCGCATTGTAGAACTCGCGCCGCCAGTAGCTCAGGATCACCGACAGGCCGACCAGGCTCAGGTTCAGCACGACGATGGTGAGCAGCAGGCCGCGCGCGGACCATTTCTCTTCGGACCGCATGAAATATGGCCGGGTCAGCCGCCAGGCATCACGCAGGAACGGACCTATTCCACGCATGTCGGATGTCTTTCCTGAGATTGGGCGCCCGGACCGGGCCGCGTTCATTTTGGGACATCGCGCGGATTCGGGGTGTGGGGCAAGTTACTGCGTCGTCACGCCCACGGATCGGCCGCCCCGTCGTCTCAGCGCCCCGCCGCTCCCCATCCTGCGGCCATTCGCCCCCGGCACCTCGGCCCTGGCCCGCGCGCGCGGCGTCATTAGCGATCCGTTCATCCGCGGGTGATGTAACGGCCGGCCTGACCCGCACGGAGGCGACGCGATGGCCGACCGCCCCGACACCTGCGTCCTGCAGCACAAGGTGTTCGGCATGTTCGCCGACCCGCTGTTCCGGCGGGCGGAGACGGACGACGCCCCCGTGATGGTCGTGCAGATGGGGGAGCGGGAGGTGGCGATGCCGCTCCGGTCCCTCGCCCGCGAGTTCAACCTCGACGAACACAGCGACGACGGCCGGATGCTCAGCCTCATCGCCGAGGCGCTGGATTTCGTCGCCGCTCTGAGACCCGGCGATCCGCTCCCGTCCGAGGTGCTGACCGGCGCGGCGAGCTGGACGCCCAGCGCCGCCCATGTGGACCTGGCCAATGCGCGGCTGCAGCTCCAACTCGTGGAATGGCTGCGGAGCGGCCAGCACAGCGGGGGCGGCGCGCTGGAGATCACCCCGGAAGACCTCGCCGGCGACCACGTGAGCGCGCCGATCCGCCAGATCATCCACGACGCCCTCGGGCTTGCCGCCCAGGCCCTCGGCCTGCTCGACGGCGACGCCGTGCTGCGCAAGATCGAGGATCTCGCCAGCGAGCTCGCCTACATCGAAGCGCTTCGCGACCGGCTGCTCGGACGCGTGGAGGCGATGACGGTCAAGCTCGACCGGCTGAGCCTGGTGCGCCAGGCCGACAGCGGCCAGGCCGAGACGCTGGCGCGCGTCCGCCAGTTCACCCGCGCGGCCCTCAGCCAGTTCCGCCACAGGTTCGAGGAGCAGGATGCCCAGATCGGCGAGGTGATGGCCGCCCTGCGACACATCGAGAGCCATCGCAATTTCATCCGCGCCAACCGCGACTGGCTGTATCGCAGCCAGCGCGCCTGGGATCCGATCCTGGCCGCGTGGGACGAGGCCGAACCGGTGCCGGACGAGGCGATGCGCAACCTGCTCGCCCGCACCTACCACTTCCTCGCCCCGCGCTACATGCCGACCACCGAATGGGTGTCCACCCTGCGCCCGCCGAAGCAGAAGGCGGTGCGCGGGATGGTCTGGTGAGCCGGACGGACGGACGGGCCTATTTCTCCGTCTTGTCCACCGCCCAGAAGATCGGGAAGCTCGACTGCACGAGGCCGGTCAGGTTGGTGCGGTAGGCGGACGGCACGGTGAACTGCCCCCACATGACGGAGGGAACCGTCTCGTAGTCCAGCACCTGGATCTGGGCCGCGATCTTCTTCCGCTCCTCCAGCGTCTCCGCCTTGGCGAAGGCCTTCAGCAGCGGGGTGATCCGCTCGTCGCAGCTCCAGCCCGGATAGTCGACGCAGTTCGCCGCCGCGTAGAAATGCGTCAGCGGGGAGGACATGTCGACGCCGTTGGAATAGACGGCGAAGATGCTCCAGCCGTCCTTCTTGGCGCGGCGCTGCAGCAGCGTGCCCCAGTCCATGGCCTGCTCGTCGACGGTGAAGCCCGCCTTGCGCATGGCGTCGACCATCACCAGGGCGGCGTTCAGCGAGGTGGGGGAGTTGGGCAGCTCCATCATCACCACGGGCTGGCCCTTGTAGCTGGTCTTCTTCAGCTCCTCCCGTGCGGCCTCGATCGAGTAGGTGGCGCCCTGCGACCCGGCCGTGGTTTCGAGCGGCGTGCCGCACATCCAGAACGAGGCGCAGTGGTCGAGCCGGTAGGCCGGCGGGATGCCGATCGCCTGCAGCACCGACTTCTGGTCCACCAGTTTCCACAGCACGCGGCGGATCGCGGGATCGTCGAAGGGCGGGAACTGCGTATTCACGCGGTAGTTGCCCTGGAACATGTCGAGCCCGCCGAGCGCCATGAGCTTGATGGACTTGTCACGCTCGAGCTGGCTGATCAGGTCGAAGGGCACGTATTGCAGGTAGTCGATTTCGCCGGCGCGGATGGCGGAGGCGCCGGTGATGTTGTCCATCGTCTTGATGGTCAGCTTGTCGATCTTCACCTTCTTGCCGCCGGCGAGGAAGTCGGGCGGCTCGTCACGCGGCACGTAGGCGGGGTTGCGCGTCAGCACCATCTGGTCGCCGGGACGCCACTCGTCCTTGTGGAAGACGAACGGGCCGGAGCCGTCGACCTCGGTCAGCTTGCCGGTCCCGTTGGCGAGGCGGGCCGGCATGATGAAGGGCACGAGGGCGTTGGGCTTGCCCAGCGTCTCGAGCACCAGCGGGAACGGCTCCTTCAGCGTCAGCACGAAGGTCTTGTCGTCCTTGGCCTCGAGCGACTGGGTGTCGGCCATCAGCATGCGGCCGAGGACGTCCTTCGGCCCCCAGCGGCGGAGGGAGGCGACGACGTCGGTCGCGGTGACCGGCTGGCCGTCGTGGAACTTCAGCCCGTCGCGCAGGGTGAAGGTCCAGGTGAGCTTGTCGTCGGAGGTGGACCAGTCCCGCACCATCTGCGGCTTGATCTCGCCCTTGCCGTTCATGGCGAAAAGCGTGTCGTAGACGAGGTAGCCGAAGGTGCGGGTGATGTTGGCCGTGGTGGAGGACGGGTCGAGGAACACGACCTCGGACTCGAGCACGGCGGTCAGGTTCTTCTCGGCGTGCGCGGCGGGGGCGAGGGCCGGCAGGCCGACGGCAACGCCGAGGGCGAGGAGAGCGGCGCGCAGGCCCCGCACGCTCGGGGCACGGGCGAAGGGAGAACGGGCAGAGGGGGTACGGAGCCGCGTCCTTCTCTCGTCATGGCCGGGCTCGACCCGGCCATCCATCGAGGCACTGGTGCCGGTAGGGG
>MKTV01000045.1:17875-42743 GCA_001898425.1 Rhodospirillales bacterium 69-11 | reverse complement strand
CCATGACGAGGGGGGCGCCACGCGCCGCGACCATGTGTGTGACGTTCCTCATCCGCGTTCCATCCTTTCGAGTTGGCCCCGTAGCACCGGGTGCAACGGGCCGAATCCAAGCACCTGCTCGATCGCGAGGCAGGTCTCCAGCACCAGCCGTTCCTGATAGCGCGCCGCGACCACCTGCAGGCCGACCGGCAACCCCTCCGGCGAGACGCCGCACAGGATCGAGGCCCCCGGCTGGCCGGTGAGGTTGAACGGCAGCGTGTACGGAATCCCGACCGTCCAGCGGTCGTAGTCCGGGTCGTGGTGGTAGTTCGTCTCCACCGGCGGCGGCAGGCGGATCATGGTGGGCGTCAGCAGGATCGGATGGTCCCGATGGAACATCGCCATCCGGCGTCCCAGCGCGGCCCGTCCGGCATCGGCGGCGATGATCTGCGTGACGTCGAGCGCCAGCCCCTGCTCCGCCAGTGCGCGATAGCCGGGGTCGAGCTCGTCCCATCGCTCGCGCGGGATCATCCGGAGGCGACGCGCCATGCCGCCGGTCCAGTACGCCTCGAACAGCGGCTTAAGCGGGTCGAAGATCGGCCCGACCGGCTCGATCTCGGCGCCGGCGACGCGCAGGCGGTCCAGCGCCGCCTCCACCACCGACCGCACCGCAGGGTCCGGCTCCGCGCCGCCCAGGTTCGGGGCGTAGGCGATGCGCAGCCCGGCGAGTCGCGGATGCAGCCCGGCTAGCCAGTCATGCGGCGGGGGCGGCAGCGCATACCAGTCGCGATCGTCCAGCTGCGCCATGATCGCGAGCGTGGTCGCGGCGTCGGTGACCGATCGCGCCAGCGGGCCGCCGGCGACGATGGTGGAGAAGAACCCCTCCTGCAGGTGATGCGGCACGCGGCCGAAGGTCGGCTTGATGCCGAACACGCCGGACAACGCCGCCGGCCCGCGGATCGAGCCGCCGCCGTCATTGCCGAACGCGACGGTGCCGATGCCGGAGGCGACCGAAGCCGCGCCGCCGCCGCTCGATCCGCCAGGCGAGCGCGCCAGGTCCCACGGATTCCGCGTCGGCACGCCCATCAGCTTGCTGTCGGTCACGCCCTTCCAGCCGAATTCCGGCAGCGTGGTCTTGCCCAGCAGCACGGCGCCCGCCTCACGCAGCCGCGCCACCACGGGGCTGTCGGCCTCGGCCGGCGTGTCGGGCGTGGTCAGCGACCCGTGCCGGGTCGGCAGCCCGGCCCAGTCCACGTTGTCCTTGATGGTCACCGGCACGCCGTCCAGCGGCCCCAGCGCGCTGCCCGTGCGCCAGCGCGCATGCGAGGCCATCGCCGCCGCCCGCGCGCCCTCCGCATCGACGCGCTGGAACGCGCGTAGATGCGGGTCCAGCCGCTCGATCCGGTGCAGGTGCAAGTCCGTGACCTCGATCGGCGAGAGCGCGGCGGCGGCGTAGCGCGCGCCCAGCTCCGCGACGCTCAGGAAGGCGAGATCGAGGTCGCTCACAGCGCGGCTTCCACGGCGGCGGCGATCGCGAACAGGCGGCGGTCGCCCATGGTTTCGCCCATCAGCATCAGCCCGACCGGTGCCTCCCCCGCGCGGTGGCACGGGACGCTGATGGAGCATCGGTCGAGGAAGTTGCCGATCGCGGTGTTGCGCAGGATGAGCAGGTTGAGCCGGTTGTACTCCCGCTCGTCCTCCAGATCGGCGATCCGCGGCGCGACGACCGGCACGGTCGGCATGAGCAGCGCGTCGTAGCCGCCGGTCTCCGCATCCGCCTGCGCGACGATGCGCGCGCGGGCCGCGACGAGGTCGAGGTAGTCGGCCGCGCTCATCCCCTCCCCGCGCTGGATGCGCACGCGGATGCGCGGGTCGTAGCCGGCGCCCTTCTCGGCCAGCAGCGCGCGGTGCCAGGCATAGGCCTCGGAGGCCGCGAAGCCCCCCTTTACGTTGGCCGGCCCGATCAGGTCGAAGGAGGGGAACCGCACGCGCACGATGTGCGCGCCCGCGGCCGACAGCGTGGCGAGGGCGCGGTCGAACGCGGCGGCGACGGTGTCGTCCATCCCGTCCAGCACGATGTTCTCCGGCACCGCGAGCCGCAGGCGGGCAAGCGTCGCGGGCGGAGGCACGTCCGGCGCCTGCCCGGCCAGGATCGCGTCGATCGCCGCACAGCAGGCGACCGACGGCGCGAGCGGCCCGACCGAATCGAGCGAGGGTGCGAGCGGCAGCACACCCGTGATCGGCACCCGCCGCGCGGTCGGCTTGTAGCCGACGACGCCGCAGAACGCCGCCGGGATGCGGCACGACCCGCCCGTGTCGGTGCCGAGGCCCGCCGCCGCCATGCCGTCGGCGACCGCGACAGCCGTGCCGGACGAGCTCCCACCCGGAATGCGCCGGGACGCGCGATCCCAGGGGCTGGTCGGCGTGCCGTAATGCGGGTTGATGCCCAGGCCCGAGAAGGCGAACTCCGTCATGTTCACCCGTCCCATGGGAACGAAGCCGGCGGCCAGCATGCGAGCCACCACGGGCGCGTTGGCGGCGGCCGGCGGCGCATCGGCCAGCACCGCCGATCCCGCCGGGGTCGGCTCGCCCGCGATGTCGAACAGATCCTTCAGCGCGATCGGGATGCCCGCGAAACGCCCCGGCGCCCGCCCGGCCTTGCGCAAGCCGTCCATCGCATCCGCCATGGCGCGGGCCTGCTCCGCCTGGAGCTTGATGAAGGTGCGGCTGCCCTCGCCGGCCGGGTCGGCGATCCGCGCCAGGCTCTCCTCCACCAGATCGCGGCTGGTCGTGCGACCCTCCGCCAGGGCCTGGGCGAGTTCGTCGATCCTGCGCATGATGCCTCCTGCCAGTGCGAACGGGAGCATGACATGACGGACACGCCTGCCAAACCGGTCCTCCTCACCGGCGCCTCCGGCGGACTGGGACGCGTGCTGGCGAAATCCCTGACGGACGCAGGCTGGACCTTGCGTCTGACCGATATCGCGCCGTTCCCCGACGCGATGCCGCCGCGGGCGACCTTCACCAAGGCGGACCTGAACGACGGGCCGACGATCCTGCGACTCGCGGGAGGCTGCGGCGCCATCGTGCATCTCGGCGGCGTGTCGACGGAGCACCCGTTCGAGACCATCCTCGGCCCCAACATCCGCGGCGTGTTCCACGTCTACGAGGCCGCGCGCCGCGAGAAGGCCCGCGTGATCTTCGCCTCCTCCACCCACGCGATCGGCTTCCACGAACGGGGCGAGAGCATCGGCGCCGACACGCAGCTCCTGCCCGACGGGTTCTACGGATTGTCGAAGGCGTATGGGGAGCTGATGGGCCGGCTCTACTGGTTCAAGCACGGGGTGGAGAGCGTGGCGATCCGCATCGGCTCCTCCTTCCCCGAACCGGTCAACGCGCGGATGCTGGCCACCTGGCTGTCCTACGGCGATCTCTCGCGCCTGGTGCAGCGCTGCGTGACGACGCCGAAGGTCGGCTGCACGGTGATCTGGGGCGCCTCCGCCAACAGCGCGATGACCTGGTGGCGCGACGATGCGCGAGAGGCCCTCGGCTGGTCCCCACAGGACAGCGCCGACCCGTTCGCGGGCCAGCTCGCGGGCAAGGTCAGCGACGACCCGGTCGAGGAACGCTACATGGGCGGCGGGTTCTGCTCGATGGATTACAGCCGCGGCGAACCCGCGCCGCGCGGCCTGTTCGAGGACTGAACGTCATGTCCGGCACCTATGAAGGCACGCTCTACATCGGCAACAAGCGCTACTCGTCCTGGTCGCTCCGCGGCTGGCTCGCGGTGCGCCTTGCCGCGCTGGACGTGGAGGAGGTGGTGATCCCCTTCACCCGCCCCGGCCCGACGCCGCAGATCGCGCAACTCTCGCCCACCGGCCTCGTGCCCTATCTCGAGCACCGTGGCGCGCGCGTCTGGGAGTCGCTCGCGATCTGCGACTACTGCGCCGAACTGGCGCCCGGCCTGTGGCCCGAGGATCGCGTGGCGCGCGCGCATGCCCGCTCGATCTCGGCGGAGATGCATGCGGGGTTCCGCGAGCTGCGCATGGCGATGTGGATGAATCTGGGCCGCGACTTCGCCGGTCTCGGCCGCACGCCGGGCGCGCTCGCCGACATCGCGCGGATCGAGACGATCTGGGCCGAGACGCGCACGCAGTTCGGCCGCGGCGGCCCGTTCCTGTTCGGCGCCGCGTTCGGCGCGGCGGATGCGATGTATGCGCCGGTGGTCGCGCGGTTCCTGAGCTGGAAGCCGGAGCTGAGCGCCGCAAGCCATGCCTATTGCGAGGCCGTGCGCACGCAGCCGCTGGTCGCCGCCTGGTACGACGCCGCGGCGGCGGAACCGCCCGAATGGCTGCTCGACGGCTACGAGACGGTGTGAGCGGGCCCGCGCCGGCCGGCGACGACCTGCCTCCGATCCCCGATCGGACGGGGCTCGCCGCCGGTCTCGACCACGTCGGCGTGGTCGGGCCCGACCTGGATGCGCTCGCCGCCACGTTCGCCGCCTTCGGGTTCCGGCTGACGCCGCAGGCGGCCCATGCCGGCGGCCGCACGGGCAACCGCTGCGCCATGCTGCGGTCCGGCGGATACCTGGAGCTGATGGCGGTGCTGCCCGGCGGCCACAGCGCGACGCTGGAACGCTTCCTCGCGCATCATGCCGGGGCGCATACGCTGGCGCTGGAGACGCCGGATGCCGCCGCCACGGTCGCGCGGCTGCGCGGCGCGGGCGTCGCGGTGTCCGACCCGATCGCCACCGAACGGCGGGCGGAGGCGGCCGATCCTGCCTCGCCCCTGCTGCGGTTCGAGATCGTCATGCCCCCCGACCGGCCGGAGGGCCGGCTGCTGCTGGTGCAGCATCGCAACCGCTCCGATCTGTGGGAGACGCGTTTCCTCGACCATCCGAACGGCGCGATCGCGCTCGAGGAGGTGGTGGTGCTGACCGAAGGCCCCGCTGCACTCGCCGCCGCCTGGTCGGTGCTGGCGGGCAGGCCGGTCGTGCCCGATCCCGCTGGCGGCTTCGCCCTCGCGCTGCCGACCGGACGGGTGCGGATGATGCATTCGGTGGCGGCCCTATGCGGAGGGCAGCCGGTGCCCCCTGCCCCGTGCATCGCCGCCGTCACACTTCGGACGGCGGATCGAAACGGTGCTGTGAAACGGGTGCTGGACGAGGCAGGGATTGGCTGGGAGGCGATCGAGGACACGGTCGTGACGGCCGCAGGTGGCCTGATCCTGCGATTCCGGGGATGAGCGGCATCGCCCGTCTTCCCCCGCCCCGCCCCCTCGTGTCATGGCCGGGCTTGGCCCGGCCAACCACGACTTCGGGCCGCGCGGAAAGACGTGGATGGCCGCGACAAGCGCGGCCATGACACGAGGGCCGCGACAAGCGCGGCCATGACGTGGAGCGCGAGGTGCCTCTACGAAAGCCGCGAGCCCACGCGACCCTCACCGGGGGCGACGCGAGCCGCCGCCCCTTCCCGCACCTCCGCATCCCGCAGCGTCACGGCCAGCACCGTCCCGTGCTCGATCCCAGCGCGATAAGCCGCGATGATCGCGTCGACGTTCGAATGGTCGGGGGTGGCACGTTCAGGCCAGAGCAGGCCGGCGATACCCGCCAGCAGGAACGGGCTCGCTGCCTGCCAGGACAGCGTGCCGGACGCCACGGCCAGCAATGTCGGGCCGAGGATCATCGCCCCATGGCCGGTGGTGATCTGGCTCATCCATCGCTTCAACGTTTCGTCCACGCACCGCACTCCCGCTCGCCTGGAAAATCTTCCTAGCAAGCCTTCCGCGTCAAGCGACCGGTGTCGTGTGGCGCCTCCAGCGCCCGGCGGTGAGCGGCCGCCGCGCGCGTCTGGTGGCAGCCGCGATCAGGCGGGGACGCGCACCGGATCGGACACGGCCTGGCCGTCGACCAACAGGCACTCGACCAAGCGGCCGCCGGGGCGTCGACCCTCGGGCGACTCCGTCTGGCACCGCGCCTCCGCGATCGGGCAGCGCGGATGGAAGCGGCAGCCGGGCGGGATGTTGGCGGGATCCGGGTAGCTCTCCCCCAGCCCCACGTCCGGGATGCCCAGCCCCGGCTCCGGCGTCAGCACGGAGGCGAGCAGCGCCCGCGTGTACGGATGCTGCGGCGCGCGGAACAGGTCGTCCACCGGCGCCTGCTCGACGAAACGGCCGAGATACATCACCGCCACCTCGGTCGCGATGTGCTCGACCACCGCGAGGTTGTGGCTGATGAACAGATAGGTCAGGCCGAGTTCGCGGCGGAGTTCCGCGAGCAGGTTCAGGATCTGCGCCTGCACGGAGACGTCCAGCGCGCTGGTCGGCTCGTCGCACACGACGATCCGCGGCCGCAGAACCAGAGCACGGGCGATCGCGACGCGCTGCCGCTGCCCGCCCGAGAGCTGCGCCGGCATCCGGCTCGCCATCTCGGCGGACAGGCCGACGCGGGACAGCATCTCCATCACCCGCTCCCGCCGCTGCCGGCCAGTGACGTCGCCCTGGGCGGCGAGCGGCAGGCCGACGATCTGCTCGATCGTGTGGCGCGGGTTGAGCGAGGAGAACGGGTCCTGGAACACCGGCTGGATCAGCCGCGCGCGGGATCGGCGGTCGAGCGTGTCGAGGCGCTTGCCATCGACCAGCACCTCGCCTTCCGAGGGCGGCAGCAGGCCCATGATGACCCGGCCGAGGGTCGACTTGCCGCAGCCCGACTCGCCGACGATGCCCAGCACGTCGCCGGCGGCGAGGCTGAAGCCGATGCCGTCCACGGCGCGCACGACGCGCTCGCCGCCGAACATGCCGGTGCGGCCACGGAAGACGCGGCGCAGGCCGCGGACCTCGATCGCCGCACTCATGCCGCCGCGGCCTCCGGCCAGTCGGGGGGCAATCGGCACAGATAGTCGTGGTTCGGCGCCGCGTGCTGCAGCGGCGCCATTTCCGCGCAAATCGGCGCCGCATGGGCGCAGCGGTCGCGAAAGCCGCAGCCCTTGAAGTCGGGGCCGATGCGCGGGACGACGCCGGGGATCGAGCCCAGCGGCGCGTCGCGGCGGGAGGCGCCGGGGATCGGGATGCACTCCAGCAGCCCGCGCGTATAGGGGTGGGTCGGGCGCGCGAACAGCGCCTCGGCCGAGGCGGATTCCACGACCTCGCCCGCGTACATGACGGAGACGCGCTGCGCCATGCGGGCGACGATGCCGAGGTCGTGGGTGATCAGCAGCAGCGCGAGGCCGAGTTCCCGCTGGAGGGTCTGGAGGAGCCGCAGGATCTGCGCCTGCACCGTGACATCGAGCGCGGTCGTCGGCTCGTCGGCGATCAGCAGTTCCGGGTCGCACATCAGCGCCATGGCGATCATGACGCGCTGGCGCAGCCCGCCCGAGAGCTGGTGCGGATACTGCGCGAGCCGCATGCCCGGCGCGGTGATGCCGACGCGCTCCAGCAGTTCGGCCGCGCGGTCCAGCGCCTTGGCGCGCGAGATGCGGCGATGGCGGGTCAGCGCCTCGGCCATCTGTGAGCCGATCGTGTAGGCCGGATTCAGGCTGGTCATCGGCTCCTGGAAGATCATGGCGAGCTTGTCGCCGCGGAGCTGCGCCATCTGCCGTTCGGTCAGCTTCAGCAGGTCGGTGTCGTGGAAGCGCAGGATGTCGGCGCTGCGCGTCGCGCCGCGCGCCAGCAGGTTCATGATCGCGAGGGAGGAGACCGACTTGCCGCAGCCGGATTCGCCCACGAGGCAATGCGTCTCGCCACGCTGCACCGCCAGCGAGATGCCGCGGACGGCGCGGGTCCCGCTGGCGAAGGAGACGCGGAGGTTGGCGACTTCGAGGACGGGCTTCATACGCGCCGCCCCGTGCCCAGCATGTCGCGCAAGCCGTCGCCCAGCAGGTTGATGCCGAGAACCAGCACGAACAGGGCGATGCCGGGGATCATGATGACCCAGGGGGAGAAGAACATGTAGTCCTTGCCTTCGGCGATCATCAGCCCCCAGGAGGGAAGCGGCGGCGGAACGCCGAGGCCGAGGAAGGACAGCGCAGCCTCCAGCAGGATCGCCAGCGCCATCTCGAGCGTGGCCACAACGACGAGGTGCGAGAGGATGTTCGGCAGCACCTCCCGCGTCAGGATGTGCAGGCGGGAGGCACCGGCCGCCTGCGCGGCGGCGATGTAGTCGAGCGTGCGCACCTGCATCGTGGTGGTGCGGGCCACGACCGCGAACCGGTCCCACAGCAGCAGCCCCAGCGTCAGCACCACGACGGTGAGCGAGCTGCCGACGAAGGCGACGACGGTGAGGGCCACGAGGATCAGCGGGATCGAGAGCCGGCAGGTGATGGCGAACATCACGACGTCGTCGACGCGGCCGCCGAAATACCCGCCGAGGATGCCCAGCGTGATGCCGATCAGGCCGGACGTGACCACGGCGAGCGTGCCGATCAGCAGCGAGATCCGCGCCCCGTACAGCAGGCGGGAGAGATAGTCGCGCCCGAGCTGGTCGGTACCGAACGGGTAGAGGGCGGAGCCGCCATCCATCCACTCGGGCGGGATCATCCGCTTCATCAGATCCTGCGCGAACGGGTCGTGCGGGGCGATGTAGGGCGCGAGCAGGCCGGCGACCAGCACGATGCCGACGATCAGCAGGCCGAGGCCCGTGGCGAAGTGGCGCAGGCTCACGCGGTGCGCAGCCGCGGATCGAGGACGGCGTTCATCATGTCGGCGAGAAGGGTCAATCCGATATAGACGACGGCGAGGAAGAGCACGACGGCCTGCACGACCGGGAAGTCGTTCTTGCTGATCGACTCCCAGGCGAGATAGCCGACGCCGTGCAGCGCGAACACGGCCTCAATCACGATCGAGCCGCCCAGCATGAAGCCGAGTTGCACGGCCGCGACGGACACGACCGGCATCGCCGCGTTCCGCAGCGCATGCTTCAGCACGATCCGCCCGGGACGAAGCCCCTTGGCGCGCGCGGTGCGGATGTAGTCAGAGGCGAGCGCGTCGATCATGCCCGCCCGTGTCAGGCGCATCAGCGCCGGGATCGCCGAGAAGGCGAGCACGACGGCGGGCATGATGTAGCCCTCCCATGTGTCGACGCCCGAGATCGGCAGCCATTGCAGTTTGAGGCCCAGCACAATGATCAGCACGAGCCCGATCCAGAAGGAGGGCATCGCCTGCCCGATCAGGGCCACGATGCCGATGGCGCGGTCGACGAAGGTCGCCTCGTACATCGCCGCCAAGATCCCGAGCGGAATTGCCACCAGCAGCGCGATCGCCAGGCCGGAGAGGCCCAGGGTGAGCGTGATCGGCAACCGGTCGGCGATCAGGCCCGCGACCGGGGCGTGGTACAGGTAGGAACGGCCGAGATCGCCCTGCGCGGCATGCGCCGCCCAATCGAAGAACTGGACGACCAGTGGCCGGTCGAGCCCGTAGTTCTGCCGGATGGTGGCGATGTCCTCGGCGGTGGCCTGGGGGCCCGCGATCGAGATGGCCAGGTCCCCGGAGAGCCGGGTCAGGACGAAGGCCACGACCAGGACCGTCAGGCAGACGAGAACGGCCAGGAGAGCGCGGCGCAGCAGGAATTGCAGCATTGCGGCAAACTAGGGGCAGCATGGCAGGCCGCGCAAGTGGTGCACCGCAACATGCCGCGCGCTGGCTTGCGAGGCCGTCCGGGGGCAGGATCGGGCCGAAGAGGGAGGAGCCGGACATGAAGATCACGGCGATCGAGACGCGCCTGACGCGCATTCCGTTCGACATGGGCGCGAAGCCCGTCGCCTTCGGCGGCGTCGGCTGGCAGGCGCTGAACACGTTCTGGGTCCGCGTGGTGACAGATTCCGGCCTGGAAGGCTGGGGCGAGGGCTTCGGCCATGCCTGCGTCCCCGCCACCCGCGCGGCGTTCGACACCCAGCTCGTTCCGGCCCTGCTGGGGCAGGACGCGCGCGACATCGCCGGGCTGCGGGCGCGGCTGTCCCGCATGCTGCACCTGTTCGGCCGGAACGGCCCGCACCTGTATGCGCTCTCGGCGCTGGACATCGCGCTGTGGGACCTGGCCGGGAAAGCCGCCAACCTGCCGCTCTGGCGGCTGTGGGGTGGCACGCCCCGGCCGCGGCTGCGCGCCTATGCCAGCCTGCTGCGCTACGGCGCGCCGGACCTGGTGGCCGCCGCCTGCCAGCGGGCGGTCGCACGCGGCTACCGCGACATCAAGTTGCACGAGATCGAGCTGCCGATGATCCGCGCCGCGCGGGAGGCGATCGGACCGGACGTGCGCCTGATGGTCGACTGCAACTGTCCCTGGACGGTCGGGCAAGCGACCGCGATGGCGCGGGAGCTGAGCGACCTCGACCTGACCTGGCTGGAGGAGCCGGTCTGGCCGCCCGAGGACCATGCCGGCCTCGCCCGCGTCCGCGCCGAGGGTGTGCCGATCGCGGCCGGCGAGAATGCGGGGGGCTTGCAGGAATTCCGCGCGGCTTTCGCGGCAGGATCGCTCGACGTGGCGCAACCCAGCGTCATCAAGATCGGCGGCCCGTCGGCGATGCTGGAGATCGCGGCGCTGGCGACGGCGCACGGCGTCCGGCTGGTGCCGCACAATGCGTATTTCGGGTCGGGTTACCTCGCCTCGCTGCATCTGAACGCGACGCTCGCACCCGAGGCACCGTTCGAGCGGCTGTTCATCGACCTGGAGGCGAGCCCGTTCGGCGACCTGCTCTCCGCCGACGCCGACGGCACGGTCCCGGTGCCGCAGGGGCCCGGCCTGGGCGCCGACCCCGATCCGAGCGTGCTGGAGCGCTATGCGATGGGTTCGCCGACGCTGCACCGGGAGGGGTGAAGGCTTCCCTTCCCGCCGTGGCCGCCGCGGGGGGTCTCCGTACCGTGGCCGGCGCGCGCCCTCCGCGTCATGGCCGCGGCACGCCCCTCCGCGTCATGGCCGCGGCACGCCCCCCCGCGGCATGGCCGGCGCGCAACCTCCGTGTCCTGGCCGGCGCGCGCCCGCCGTGCCGTGGCCGCGGCACGCCCCTCCGTGTCACGGCCGGCGCGCGCCGCCTCCGTGTCATGGCCGCCGCAGGGCGGCCATCCACGACGTCCGGAGGCACCCGAAGTCGTGGACGGCCGCGACAAGCGCGGCCATGACACATGCGGTCGGGGCGGTCAGGGCGGTCAGGGCGGAGCCATCGGCCGGTCACCGCACCAGGCGCTGCATGTCCTCGAGCGCCTCGGCGAACTCACCCATGAAGGACTCGACCACGGCGCGGCAGCTCTGCACGGTCTCGACCAGCCCGACACCCTGCCCGACGAAATAGCTCACCAGCGCCCAGGCCTCCGGATGGCCGGCCTCCGCCGCGCGGTTGACGCGCTGCATGGCCGGCTCGCTCAGCAATCCCTGCAGCGGCATCGGCAGCGGCCCCGGGCTGTCCGGCCCCTCCCACGCATCGGTCCAGGCGGACCGGAGCTGCCGCGCGGGCTTGCCCGTCCGCCCGCGGGAGCGGACCGTGTCACGCGAGCGCGCCGCCACCATCTTCTCGCGGAAGACCGGGGACGTCTCCGCCTCGGCGGTCGCGAGCCAGACCGACCCGGTCCACACGCCCGCCGACCCCATCGCCATGCAGCCGGCCATCTGCCGCCCGGTCATGATCCCTCCGGCCGCGAGCACCGGCACGTCGCCCGCGACCCGCAGCACCTCGGGCACCAGGACGAGGGTGGAGACCTCCCCGCAATGGCCGCCTGCCTCGGTGCCCTGGGCGACCAGGATGTCGACCCCGGCCTCGACCTGCCGCACCGCATGCTCGCGCGCGCCGACCAGCGCCGCGCACGGGATGCCGTGCTCCTTTGCACGCGCCAGCATGGAGGCGGGCGGGACACCGAGCGCGTTGGCGATCAGCCGGATCGGATGACGGAAGGCGACGTCCATCAATGCCTCCCCGGTCTCGTGCTGGTACGGAGGCGGCGCGTCGGGATCGTCGCGGCGGCGGCCCTTCAGCGGCCGCGACGGGTCGACCCCGTGGCGGCACAGCAGATCGGCGACGAACCTGCGGTGCCGGTCGGGGATCTGCGCCAGCAGGTCGGCCGTGCGCGCGCCGGCGCCGGTACGGACCGGGAGGTTCTCGGGCACCAGCAAATCCACGCCGTACGGCCTGCCGTCCACCTGGGCGTCGATCCAGCGCAGTTCGGTATCCAGCTCCTCCGGCCGGTAGCCGGCGGCGCCGAACACGCCGAAGCCGCCCGCGCGGCTGACCGCCGCGACCACGTCCCGGCAATGGCTGAACGCGAGCAGCGGGAAATCCACGCCCAGCATCTGGCAAAGCCGTGTGTCCATGACGATCCCCCTTCCGTTCGCCTCCCACGCATGATCCTGCGAGGAGGTCCGCGTTCCGGCCGGCGCAGCGGCCTCAGATCACGTTGCGGGCACGCAGGGCGGCGCGGCCGGCGGCATCGTAGCCGAGTTCGCCCAGCACCTCCTCCGTGTGCTCGCCGAGCCCAGGTGCCGGCCGGCGCACGCGGCTCGGGGTCCGCGCGAGCTTGATCGGAAAGCCCAGCATGCGCACCAGCCCGTGGCCGGGGTGCGGCACGTCGATCGCCATCTCCTGCGCCTGCACCTGCGGATCGGCGAACACCTGCGGCACGTCGTAGACCGGGCCGCACGGCACCCCGGCCTCGTTCAACACCGCCACCCAATGAGCCGTGTCACGCTGCGCCAGCACGCCGCCGACGATCGCGTTGATCCGCGCGCGGTTGGCGACGCGCGCCGGCTGCGTCGCATAGAGCGGATCGGCCTTCAGCTCGGGCATCCCCAGCGCGTCGGCCAGTCGCCGGAAGAACGCATCGTCCGGCGGCGCCAGGGCGAGCTGCCCGTCGCGCGTCGGGAACAGGCCGTATGGCGCCGCGATCGGGTGGTCGTTGCCGCTGCGCGGCGGCACGGAGCCGGTCGCGAACCAGTTCGTCGCGACATAGGCCAGCATCGAGATCATGCCGTTGGTCAGGCTGACCTCCGCCGCCTGGCCCTGCCCGGTCGCCCGCGCGTGCTGCACCGCGGCCAGGATGGCGACCGCGGCGTAGAGGCCGGCCACCAGGTCGCTGATCGGCACGCCGGATCGCAATGGCGGATCGTCCGGCCCGCCATTGACGCTCATGAAGCCCGCAAGCGCCTGCGCGATGAAGTCGAAGGCCGGGCGATCACGATACGGGCCGGCGCTGCCGAAGCCGTTGATCGAGCAGGTGACCAGGCTGGGCCGCAGCGCCGCGAGCCGCTCACCGTCGAACCCCATCCGCGCGAGCACCCCCGGCCGGAAATTCTCCACCAGGACGTCGGATCGGGCGATCAGCCGCGCCAGGATCTCCCGCCCGTCCGCCGTCCGGAGATCGAGCCGGATCGAGCGCTTGTTGCGGTTGAAGTTGGCGAAATACCACGACAGTCCGTCGCGCGCCGCGCCCTGGCCGCGCACGGAGTCCCCCTCCGGCGCCTCCACCTTGATCACCTCGGCGCCGAGATCGCCCAGCAGGGCGGTGCAGAACGGCCCCGAGAGCACGCGCGTGAGGTCCAGCACGGTCAATCCGGTCAGCGGCATCGGCGTTTCCTCTCGGTTGCGCCGCGGCGTCCGCCCCGGCCGGCATCAACGAAGCCTTAAGCCGCGGACGGTTCAATGCCCCGCCTCACGGGCGGAGCCTCTTGATGTCTCGATTGTTGCGCAATGTCGGGCTGCTTTGGAAGCTGTCGCTCCCGGCGGCGATCATCGTGATCGCCAGCGCAGGTCTCGTGGCCACGGCCGAACTCACCATCGCCTCCCTCACCCGCAGCTTCGGGCTGATCGCCACGAAGCAGATGCGGCAGGTGGAACTGGTGCTGGAGGCGTCCGCACTGTTCAGCAGCGCCGCCGTCTCGGAAAAGAACGTCATCCTCGCCCCGCAGCCGGAAGAGCTTCGCCGCAATGTCGGGCTGTACGACAAGCTGATGCAGGAGGCCGACGCGAAGCTCGATGCCCTGCAGGCGATCACGACGGCTCCGGCCCAGCGTGCGGACATCGAGACGTTCCGTTCAGCGCTGCAGCGCCGCCGCCAGAACAGCATCCAAGTCTTCGCGCTGGCGCGGGAGGGCAAGGCGAACGAGGCGAGCCAGCTCTCGCGCACAGAGGGAGCCGCGGCGCGACGGGAGGCGCTTGCCGCGGCGGAGCGCCTGAGGGAACGGACCAAGGCACAGTTGCTGGCCGCGCAGGGCGACGTCGAGAGTGCGGCCGAACGCGCGCGTGTCACGCTGCTCGCGGTCTCGTCGATCGGCCGGCTGGCGGCCTTCTTCCTGCTGGCCTGGATCGCCGTACGCCAGGTTGCACGGCCGCTCGCGCGGATCACGCGGGACATGACCCGCCTCGCCGAGGGCGATCTCTCCGTCACGTCGGCCGAGACCGACCGGCGCGACGAGGTGGGAGCCTTGAACCGCGCGTTCGGCGCCTTCCAACGCAACGCGGCGCTCGCACGCAGCCTGCAGGAGGCACAATCCGCGGAACAGGCGCAGGTGCGCGAGCGCCAACAGGCGATGGAGACGCTGATCGCGCGGTTCGACGCCGAGATGCGCTCCGCCTTGGGGACGCTTTCGTCCGCAGCCACCGAACTCAGCGCGACGGCGCAGAGCATGGACACGATCGCCGACGAGACCACACGTCAATCCACCGCGGCGTCGGAGGGCTCGAAGGAGATGTCGGGCAACGTCGGATCGGTTGCCGCGGCAGCCGAACAGCTTTCTTCCTCCGTGCAGGAGATTGCTCGCCAGGTCGCCGAGGCCGCGCGCATGACCACCGCCGCCGTCGGCGAAGTCGAACGCAGCAACGAGCAGGTGCGTCGCCTGACGGAGGCCGCGGACCGGATCGGCGAGGTGGTCGCCTTGATCCAGACGATCGCGGGGCAGACGAATCTTCTCGCCCTCAATGCAACGATCGAGGCCGCGCGGGCCGGCGAGCAGGGCAAGGGTTTCGCGGTCGTCGCATCCGAGGTGAAGACCCTCGCGGGTCAGACCGCCCGCGCGACGGAGGAGATCCGGCAGCACATTACCGGCATCCAGGCCGCGACGGCGGGCGCGGCGGACGCGATCCACGGGATCGGCACCATGGTGGGTACGATCGACGCGATCGCCTCCTCGATCGCCACGGGAATCGCGCACCAGGGCGAGGCCACGCAGGAGATTGCGCGGAACGTGCAGGAGGCGGCCCAGGGCACACGCTCGATCGCGCAGAACGTCGGGAGCATCCGGCAGGCCGCTACCGAGACAGGGGCCGCCGCCGCCCAGGTGAATGGCGCCGCCGGCGACCTCGCGCGCCAGGGCGACAGGCTGCGCGACAGCGTGGAGACGTTCCTCGACCGCATCCGCGCCGCCTGACGGTCAGGCGGCGGAACTCAACCCGCCCCGTGGCACGCCGGGGACTGCGAACGAGCATCGCGCGCGCCGACCTCATGAGGCGCGCGCCGCCGAGTGAAGCAGCGCCGCCGCCCTGCCCCGTCCGTCAGCCGGAGGGGCCGGCGTTCGGGTCCGCCGCTGCCTCGAGTTCCACCTTCCGCCAGCGCCGCCCCTCGCGCTCCAGGAGCTGGTCGGCCGCGTGGGGGCCGTCGGAACCGGCGGCGTAGTTGGGCAGGTGCAGTGGCGCCGCGCTTTCCCACGCATCCAGCACCGGCTGCACCACTCGCCACGTCTCCTCGACCGTGTCGCCGCGGTTGAACAGGGTCTGGTCGCCCATCATCACGTCGTAGAGCAGCGTCTCGTAGCCGACGTTCGGCTCGTGCGGGAACCAGTCGCGATAGTGGAAGGCCATGCGCACCGCCGCGAGATCGACGACCGGACCGGGCCGCTTCACCTCGAACTGCAGCGAAATGCCCTCGTCGGGCTGGATGTGCAGCACCAGCCAGTTGGGCGGCAGGGACGCGACGTCGGTCGCCTCGAACGGGGCGGTCGGCGCCGGCTTGAAGCGGATGGCGATCTCCGTCATGCGGCAGGACATGCGCTTGCCGGTGCGCAGGTAGAACGGCACGCCCGCCCAGCGCCAGTTGTCGATCGACAGACGCATCGCGACGTAGGTCTCGGTCTGCGAATCCGGGGCGACGTCGGGTTCGGTGCGATAGCCGGGCACGTCGTGACCCAGTAGCGTGCCGGGCCCGTACTGGCCACGGACCACGTCCTCGGGGGAGACGGAGCAGAGCGAGGTGAACACGTCGCCCTTGCGGTTGCGGATGGCACGCGCGTCGAATCCGGCGGGCGGCTCCATCGCGACCATCGCCAGCAGCTGGAACACGTGGTTCGGCACCATGTCGCGCAGCGCGCCGGTGTGCTCGTAGAACTTGCCGCGGCGCTCCACGCCCACCGTCTCGGCCACGGTGATCTGCACGTGATCGATCCGGTCGCGGTTCCAGATCGGCTCGAACAGGCCGTTCGCGAAGCGGAACGCCAGGATGCTCTGGACCGTCTCCTTCCCGAGGAAGTGGTCGATCCGGTAGATCTGCTCCTCCTCCAGGCAGGCGCGGATCCGCTTGTTCAGGTTGCGGGCGGAGTCGAGATCGTGGCCGAACGGCTTTTCGATGACCACGCGGCGCCACCGGCGGCGGCCGTCCTCCCCCTCGTTCTGGGCGAGCAGGCCCGCATGGCCCAGCTGCTCGATGATCGGGGCGAAGAACCGGTCGGCGACCGCCAGGTAGAACAGTATGTTGCCGTCGGTCCCCTGCGTCCGCGCCACCTCGTGCAGGTGGTCGCGCAGCCGCTCATAGAGGCCCGAATCGTTCAGGTCGCCTTGCACCGTCGACATGCCGTCGGTCAGGTGCGACCAGGCCTTCTCGTCGATCGCGTCGATCCGGCTCTCGCTCGCCGGGTTGCCGACGAAGCTCTGCAGCATGCCACGGAGATTGCCGGCCCAGGTGCTGGCGTCCTGCTTCACCAGGTCGACGCCGACCAGCGCGAGCTTCTCGGGCAACAGGCCGGTATGGGAGAGGTTGTAGAGCGCCGGGACGAGCAGCCGCTTCGTCAGGT
Organism: Rhodospirillales bacterium 69-11; assembly: GCA_001898425.1. Taxonomy (GTDB): domain Bacteria; phylum Pseudomonadota; class Alphaproteobacteria; order Acetobacterales; family Acetobacteraceae; genus Rhodopila. The sequence goes on along the minus strand of MKTV01000045.1, from coordinate 25,792 downwards.
CGCCGCCCGCGCCGAAGATCACCATCGCACAGGGGCCGGGCGGCTTCGCGGTGCGCCGCGGTGGCGCCACGACGCTGGCGGAGAGAACGGGGGCCTGCGGCGCGGTGGCGCCGGCGGAGGGGGCGTTGCTTGATGCGCTCATGGCCGGAGTGTGGCCGTGGCCGGGGGCGGGCAGCAAGCGCGAACCCGTGACGCCGCAACACCGTCACGCGAAGCGGGCGGGATCGTCACGGGAAGCGGGTGCGACCCCAGCCGGCCGGCCTCGTCCCCAACGGTCACAAAGCCGCCGCGCCCCCAGCGCGGAGGGGTCACAATCGGCTGCTCCAATGTCCACATCCGGGATTGCTGAACCACCCGGACGAAAGGAATCCCATGACACGCTTCGTCACGTTCGCCTCCCGTGCCGTCGTGGCCTCGGCCCTGTTCGCCGTCCCCCTCGCGGCCTTCGCCCAGTCGGGCAGCCCGACGGCGCCGACCGCCGGCACGACCGCGCCGAATACCGCGCCGGGCACGATGCCGAATACCGCGCCGGGCACGATGCCGGATGCGAAGGCGGGCACGCCGGCGGCGTCCGTCACCTCCCCAACCGCGGTGCCGGAGAAGACGCAGGCGCATTCCGGAACGGCGGCCCATGGCAAGACGGCGACGCCGAAGAGCCATGTCTCGAAGGACACCGGCCATTCCACGACGAAGTCGGCGCCGGTGCACGGCCAGACGCACGCGAAGAGCGGCGGCGCGTCCTGAGGTCTGCAGCCGGGCGGGGCGCCAGCCAGCCGGCGCCCCGCCCGGCGTCGCCGAGAGCCGGCTGAGACGGCGGGTCGCCGCAGATCCGTTCCGGGTGGAGACGACGGCGGCCCCTCGATACACGGCTCGGCCGCCCGCTTGGCGCGACGCCCGCGCGTGCCCCCCCCACGAGCGGGTCCCCGTTCACGGCCCCCCCCTCCTCCGTCCCGCTCGGCCGCCGCTCCCGCCCCCCGGGGCAGCGGCGCCGCGAAACCGATCGACTTTTCCATTTCGCCAGTTGCCACACAGAGCACGCCTGTGAGACGGTCCGAGCAACGAACGGGAGGCAACGGTGGACGGGCAGGCGGCCAGTCTGCATGGCGTGCAGACAACATCCGGCCGCGCGGGTGCGCCCGGACGAACGCAACATCCTTCATGGCGCTGGATCTGGTCGGGCGTGCTGATCGCCGCCCTCGCCTTCCTCGTGATCTACCCGACCGCGATGCTCCTGCTGGGGGCACTCACCACCACCAATCCGGTGGTGGAGGGCGTGTCCGTCGCCGACGTCTCGCTGGGCAACTTCCTCACCGTCGCGGGCAATCCGAACGTCCTGATCGCGCTGGCGAACTCGATGATCGCCTGCGGCGGCGGCACGCTGCTCGCGGTCGCCATCGGCCTCGCCTTCGCCTGGGTGGTGGTGCGCACCAACACGCCCTGCAAGGCGCTGATCGCCTCCGCCGGCATGCTGCCGCTGTTCGTCCCGCCGCTGGTCGCGGGCGTCGCCTGGGCGATCCTCGGGTCGCCGAGGACCGGGCTGATCAACCTCGTGCTCGCCAAGATCGGCATCCCGTGGCGCTTCGACCTCTATTCGATGCCGGGCATGATCTTCGTGTTCGGCATCTACTATGCGCCCTACGTCTACATGTTCACCGCGGCGGCGCTGCGGAACATGGACCCGTCGCTCGAGGAGGCGGCCGAGATCAGCGGCGCCAGCCCGACCCGCACGATGGCGACGGTGACGTTCCCGCTGATCCTGCCTGCGATCATCTCGGGCATGCTGCTGTCCTTCGTCGTCATGCTGGGCATCTACGGCATCCCCGCGACGCTGGGCACGCCGGCCAACATCCCGGTTCTGACGACCTACATCTTCGCCCTCACCGCCTGGTCGCCGCCGCTCTACAACACCGCGGCAGCCGTGGCGGTGATCCTGATGATCGTCACCGGCCTGCTGGTCTATGCCCAGCAGCGCGTGCTGGCCGGGCGCAGCTACACCACCGTCGCCGGCAAGGCCTTCCGGCCGCGCGCCCTGAACCTCGGCCCATGGCGGTTCCTGACCCTCGGCCTCGCGATCGTCTACCTGCTGGTGGTCGTCGTGCTGCCCTCCCTCGCGCTGCTGATCGCGGCGTTCCGCCGGTTCCTGTTCATCCGCGACATCCCCAGCCTGTTCGACATGAAGCAGTATGGCTGGCAGCACTTCATCAAGATGTTCGACAACCCGCTGACGGTCACGTCGATCATCAACTCGATGAAGGTCGGGCTGATCACCGCGCTGGTGGGCGGCGTGCTGGCCTTCGCGATCGGCTACACGACCACCCGCACCCGCGCGCCGCTGAAGCGCATCATCGACGTGATCACCACGATCCCGGTCGCGATCCCGGGCCTGGTGATCGGCGTCGCCTATCTCTGGGCCTGGATCGGCCTGCCCGGCGGCCTGTACGGCACGCTGTGGATCCTGGCGCTCGCCTTCGTCGCGCGCTTCATCCCCGACACGGTGAAGGCGCTGTCCACCTCGCTGATGCAGATCCACAAGGAGCTGGAGGAAGCCGCCTGGATCTGCGGCCGCGGCATGCTGGGGACGGTGTTCAGCGTGGTCCTGCCGCTCGCGCGGCCCGGCGTGGTCGCCGCCATGACGCTGCTGTTCATCCTCGCCATCCGTGAGCTGGGATCGTCGCTGTTCCTCTACTCCAGCGGAACGATGGTGATGGCGGTGCAGCTCCTCGGCTATTACGAAGGCGGCAACATCGGCATCACCGCCGCCTTCAGCCTCGTGCAGATGGTGCTGCTGGGCGTGCTGATCGGCTTCACGAACCTCCTCTCGCGCGGCGCCGCGCGGGGCGTGGTGCGCAGTGGCTAGGCCCCACCGGACCGCGCCGGCCCGAACCACCGACTGACCCGCTCGCCCGCGCGAGCGCATGAACCCCGAAAACGACCAAGGGAGCCAGAAACGACCATGTCCCTCCTCTCACGCCGCGCGACCCTCGCCTCGTTGGGCGCGATCGCCTCCGCCCCGCTGCTCGTGCGCTGGAACCCGGCCAAGGCCGCGCCCGCGAAGTTCGAGCCCAAGCCGGAGCTCGTGGAAGCCGCCAAGAAGGACGGCGAGATGGTGCTCTACACCGCCGCCTTCCCCGAGGTGATGCAGGACACGATCAGCACCTTCAACAAGCGCTTTCCCTTCGTCCGGGTGCGCATGGTCCGCGCCTCGGGCGGCCAGCTCATCACCCGCGTGCAGAGCGAGGCAGCGGCCGGCAAGCTCGAGGCCGACGTGCTCGATCACTCCGATCGCGGCCAGACCAAGAACATCGAGGACCTGTTCGCGGAGTACGCGCCCCCCAACGCCGCCGACTACATGCCGGAGACACTCGTCTCGCCGAAGCTCTGGCCGACCATCACCGCGTCCTGGGCCATCGCCTGGAATCCGGAAGTGGTGAAGAACCCGCCCAAGAGCTGGATGGACCTGACCAAGCAGGAATACGGCGACGGCCAGATCGGCCAGGTGATCGCGCCCTCCGGCGGCACCACCTGGACGCGCGTGATGTTCGAGCGCCAGGTGCTGGGGGAGGATTACTGGGCAAAGCAGGCCGCCACCAAGCCGAAGCTCTATCCCTCCGGCGCGCCGCTGTCGGATGCCGTGGTGCGCGGCGAGGTCGGCATCGCGCCGCTGCTGCTCAACATCGTCTACCCGAAGATGAAGGCGGGCGCGCCCATCCAGGCGATCTACGCGCCCGAGGGAATCCCCATCAACCCGTACGGCTCCGGCATCCCCAAGAGCGCGAAGCACCCGAACGCCGCGCGGCTCTGGATGGATTGGAACCTCTCCGAGGAGGGCCAGGCGGATTCAATCCTCGCGCAGGGCAACATGACCTCGCTCAAGACGCCGCCGGTCAATCCGCCGCTCTACGATCCGAAGACGGAGAAGCTCTGGAGCCCGAACTTCGAGCAGTACCGCACCCTGCACGACGCGTGGCTCGCGGACTGGAACAAGACCTACGGGTATCGCCAGTAACATGTCCGCCGAACTGCGCGTCGAACACCTGCGCAAGGTCTTCTCCACCGGTCATCCGCCGGTGGAGAAGGCTGCCATCGACACGGTCAGCTTCACGGTCGCCGCCGGCGAGATCGTGGTGCTGCTGGGCCCCTCGGGCTGCGGCAAGACCACGACGCTGCGCTGCGTCGCGGGGCTGGAGCATCCGACGTCGGGCCGGATCGTCATCGGCGGGACCGCCTACACCGATCCCGCGGCCGGCGTGCTGGTCCCGCCGCGCAGCCGCAACCTCGGCATGGTGTTCCAGTCCTACGCCGTCTGGCCGCACATGACGGTGCGCCAGAACGTCGCCTACCCGCTGCGCGCGCGGAAGACGCCGCGCGCCGAACAGGGCCGCGCGGTGCAGGAGGCGCTGGAACTGGTGGAGCTCGCCGCCTATGCCGACCGGCCGGTGACGCAGCTCTCGGGTGGCCAGATGCAGCGCGTCGCCCTCGCCCGCGCCATGGTCTACCACCCGCAGATCCTGCTGCTGGACGAACCGCTGTCCAATCTCGACGCCCAGCTCCGGCTCAGGCTGCGCGACGACCTGCGCCGGATCATCAAGCGCGCCGGCCTCACCGCGCTCTACGTCACGCACGACCAGACCGAGGCGGTGGTGCTGGGCGACCGCATCGGCGTGATGCGCGACGGCAAGCTGCTGCAGCTCGATACGCCGCGGGAGATCTACAACCGGCCGGCGGACCTGTTCGTGGCGGGCTTCACCGGCGCGTCGAACGTGATCGAAGGCACGGTGCAGGGCTCGCAGGACGGGTTCGCGGTGGTCCGCGCCCGCTCCGGAGAGACGCTGCTGGCGCGGCACGGAAGCGGCCTGCATGACGGCGCCGCGGCCAAGGTCGCGTTGCGGCCGGACAACATCACCTTCGCGCCCGCGAGCGGTCCGAACCGGTTCACCGCCCGCGTCGCATCCCAGCACTACCAAGGCACCCAGACCGTCTACGAACTCGCCGTGCTCGGAACCACCATCGAGGCACTGGAAGTCGGCAGCGCGGCCCGCTGGGACGTGGGCGCGGAGGTCACGGTCGGGCTGCCGCCCGAATTGTGCTGGAGCTACGGCGCCTGACGCACCTAACCCCGGCCAGCGAGCCGGTCAGGGCGCGATCGCGTCAGCCGCGCGGCGCAACGGCATCGACGGACACATGGAGGGTGGCGGCGCGCACCGCGGCGAGCAGCCGCCCCATGTTCACCGGCTTCGGCAACACGAGATAGCAGCGGCTCAGGACGACCGCCGCATCCGGGTAGCCGGTCATGAAGATGACGCGCACGTCCCGGCGCAGCGCCCGCGCCCGATCCGCGATGGCGGACCCGTCCCGGGACGTGCCGCGAAACCCGTAATCCAGCACCAGCACGTCAGGCGGCAGCTGCGTCAGCGCATCCAGCGCCGCGTCGGGATCACCGAACGGCGCCACCGCATGGCCGGCCTGCTCCAGCGCGCGCTGCGTGGCGTAGCGGGTCGCCTCGTCGTCTTCCACCAGCATCACGTGTGCCATGCGGCCTCGCCCATGCGACGTCCCTGTCGAGCACCCCGACAACGGGTTTGCTTCCGCAAAGACTGCCCCGCCGTACCGGTTCGAAGGTAGCACAATCCGGTCCGTGCGATGTCGAAATGGATCACGTGTCCGTGAGTTGCTGGTAGGAATAGATCATCGTCCGGTCGCTCGTCGCGCGCACGTTTCCGCGGCCACCATTCAGGCGATCGCAAATCGGCATTACTCTCCTGCCCGAACCACGACAGGAGTTCTCGTGCGGCGCAACACCATCGCCCTGATCTGGGCCGGCGGCTTCCTGCTGGCCGCGCTGCTCTACGTCGTCGGACCGGACCGCTTCCTCGACCGCTGCGTCGCGGTGATCGACGCGAGCCTCGCCTGGGTGCACGCGACGCTGCTCGCCCTGGGGGCCCAGGCCTACGACGTCGTCCATGCCCTCGCGCTGGCGCTGCTCGCCGTCTTCGTCCTGCTCTCGGTCATGGCGGCGCGCCGGGGCCTGCGCGGCGGCCTGGCCGTCGTCGGACTGCCGATCGTCTTCCTGCTGCTGGTCTGGCGGCCGTTCGCCGAAGGGCCGACACCGATCGGGCGATGGCTCGCCGCGCTGGTGATCAGCGCTGCCGGCGCGCTCGTGATGACCCGCCGGCTGCTCGCCCCTCCCCCGCCGCCACCCGGCCGCTGGGACGCTCCGCGTTGGCCGCCGGCCGACCGGCCGTGAGCGCCCCGGTCCTCGCCGACCACCCGCTGCCGCCGCCGATCGAGGACGCAGCGCCGCCCCGCACCACGATCATCCGGCGGCAGACGGCGGCGCGCATCGTGCTCGCGGCGGTGCTGTTCGGCATCGGGCTCTGGACGGTGCAGGAGTTCATCCCCGCCATCGTCTGGGCGGTCGTGCTGGCGATCGCGCTCTGGCCCCTCTATCGGCGGGCGCGCCGGCGCTGGCCGGGGCGCGAGCACGATCCGTGGCTGCCCGCCGCATTCACCTGCGCCATCGCCCTGCTGTTCTTCCTGCCGCTGGTCGTGGTGGGCGTGCAGGCCGGGCGCGAGGCGCACAGCGTGGTGGAATGGGTCGAGAAGGCACGGACGCAGGGCGTGCCGCCGCCCGAATTGCTGTCCCGCCTGCCGGTCGGACGTGCCCAGGCGACCGCCTGGTGGCAGCAGAACCTGAAGGATCCCGAGGGGGCTCGCGACCTGCTCGACCGCGCCAACCGTGGCGAGGTGGTCAGCAGCAGCCGACGCATCGGGGCGGCGGTGCTGCACCGGACCATGCTGTTCGGCTTCTGCCTCCTCACGCTGTTCTTCCTGTTCCGCGACGGGGAGCGGCTGGCCGAACAGATGCGCCGCGCGAGCCGCCGCGCGTTCGGTCCAAGCGGGGAACGCGTCGGCCGCCAGATCATCGCCTCGGTGCACGGCACGGTGGACGGGCTCGTGCTCGTGGGCATCGGCGAGGGCGTGGTGATGGGCATCGCCTATGCCCTGGCCGGCGTGCCGCACCCGACGCTGCTGGGCGGGGCGACGGCGATCGCCGCGATGATCCCGTTCGGCGCGCCGGTCGCGTTCGGGCTGGCCGCCCTGCTCGCCGCGGCGGCCGGGTCGGTGACCGCCGCGATCGCGATCGTCGTCGCGGGCCTGGTCGTCACCTTCGTCGCCGACCACTTCATCCGCCCGGTGCTGATCGGCGGCCAGACGCGGCTTCCCTTCGTCTGGGTCCTGTTCGGCATCCTGGGCGGCGTGAAGGTCTGGGGCCTGATCGGCTTGTTCGTCGGGCCGGCGGTGATGGCGGCGCTGATCCTGTTGTGGCGCGAGTGGACCGAGGGGCCGCACGCCCCCGCGCCGGAGGCGTAGCCGCGCGCGGACGCCTGGCTCGCCTCGACACGGGGCCAGGGCCCGATCGAGGCCCTGGACGTGCCCGCGGCGTCCGCCGTGCCGGCTGGACCGGGGCGCGGACTACGCGGTCCCGACCGTCCGCCGCACCCAGGCGCAGGCCTCGTCGGTCGCGGCCGTCGCGCGGTCGACCAGCCCGGGGAAGAAGAAGAACCCGTGGTTCATGCCGTTCCAGCGGCGGATCTCGACCGGCACGCCCTCCCGGCGCATGCGCTCCCCATAGGCTTCGGCCTCGTCGCGGAGCGGATCGTACTGCGCGGTGATCACCAGAGCCGGCGGCAGGCCCGCGAGGCTGGTCGCGCGGTACGGTGCCGCGCAGGGCATCTCGTCCAGCCCGGCAGGATCCGGCAGGTAGTTGTCCCAGAACCAGCGCATCCCGGCGGTGGTCAGGCCGTAGCCCTCGGCGTTCTCCTCATAGGATGGCCAATGGCCGGAGGGGTGGTCGGTGACCGGATAGATCAGCAACTGGCCGGCGACCGGCGGGCCGCCCTGGTCGCGGATCCGCAT
>MKTV01000045.1:17056-17844 GCA_001898425.1 Rhodospirillales bacterium 69-11 | reverse complement strand
CTGTCGCCCGCCAGCACGAGGCGCGTGCGGCGACGATCCGCCCCGATCTCGCCCGCATGGGCGGCGGCCCATCGGGTCGCGGTCAGGCAGTCGTCCGGGGCGGCCGGGAACGGCGCCTCGGGCGCGAGCCGGTAGTCGACGGACACCACGACGCAGCGGGACCCGGCGCACAGGTTGCGGCACATCACGTCGTGCGTGTCGAGGCTGCACACCACGAAACCGCTGCCATGGAAGAACACCATCAGCGGGAACGGGCCGACCCCGAGCGGCGTGTAGACGCGGAGCGCGAGCGGGCCGGCCGGGCCGGCGATGCTGATGGTGCGGACCGCCGCGACTTCCGGGATCCGCAGGCCCGGAATTTCCCGTGCGGCGAATTGCTCCCGCGCCTGCGCCACCGTCAGCGTATGCAGCGGCGGCAACGTCGCCCGAAGGTCGAGCAGCGCCTGGATTTGCGGATCGACCGGCATGTCCTCGAATTCCTTTTCCGTTTCCCTGCCGCGCACTGTGTCGCGTTTCCCCGGCGCCGGTCCAGGGCCGAGACCTGCGGTCGGCGGACCATGTTGGCGAGATCCGGTCGGATCAGGTCACGGGAGTCGGGTAACCGCCGGCGCCCCGTCCGCGCCTTGCCCTGCGTCGCGACGGGACGTCAGGCGTCCCGTCAGGCCTCATGCGTCGCGTCGGTGGCCCCGTCCCTGGACCGCACGGAGGACGGAGGCGGTGTCGCCCGCGGCCGGAGGGTGCGCGGGGCGATCGCGACGGGCTCCGATCTCGCTCAGCAGCGTCTGCAA
>MKTV01000045.1:9510-17032 GCA_001898425.1 Rhodospirillales bacterium 69-11 | reverse complement strand
CAGGACGCGGAACCCCGCCTCGGCCACCTCCGCCCGTTCCGGGTAGCCACTGGCGAGCACCACCGGCAGGTCGGGGGAGCGCCGCGCCAGAAGCTCCGCCATCTGCCGCCCCGTCATCTGCGGCATCGACTGGTCGGCCACGACCAGATCGACCTCGGCGCCGGCCTTCAGGATTTCCAGCGCCTGGCGCGCCGAACCCGCTTCCACCGGGGCATGCCCCAGATCATCGAGCATGGCGGCCGTGCTCGCGAGCACCAGCGGATCGTCGTCCACCACCAGCACGGTGAGCGTGCGTCCCTCCGGCCGGAGCCGCTGTCGCGCGGGTCCGAGATCGTCGCGGCCGATCTCGTCGGCCAGGACCTCGACGGCCGGGGTCGCCGGTGCCCGCGGCAGCCACAGCGCGGCGGTCGTGCCGGCGCCCGGCTTGCTGGTCAGGTCGAGCCGCCCGCCCGACTGCGCCGCGAGGCCATGGACCATCGACAGCCCGAGGCCGGTGCCCTTCCCGACCCCCTTCGTGGTGAAGAACGGCTCCACCGCGCGGGCGAGCGTCTCCTCGTCCATGCCGGCACCGCTGTCGGTGACGCTGAGAACGATCGCGCCCTGCACGCAGTCGGGCGGCACCGCCGGACCGGCCGGTTCCGACCGCGCGGCGATCACCAGGCTACCCTGCCCGCCCATGGCGTCCCGGGCGTTCACGGCGAGGTTGAGCAAGGCAAGCTCGAGCTGGTTGGCGTCGACGAAGGCGGGGGGCAGCGTCATCGGAAAATGCGTCTCGATCTCGATTTCGCTGCCGAGGGAGCTTTGCAGCAGATCCGCCATTCCCCTGACGAGGGTCGGGATGTCGACCGGTTCGGGCCGCAGGGCCTGACGCCGCCCGAAGGCGAGCAGGCGCTGCGTCAGGGCCGCCCCGCGCTGCGCGCCCGCCATCGCGTTCTCGAGCAAGCGCGAGGGCGTCGGGTTCCCGGTCACGTGCTTGCGCAGGAGCTGCAGGTTGCCCATCACGGCGGTGAGCAGGTTGTTGAAGTCGTGCGCGATCCCGCCCGTGAGCTGGCCGACCGCTTCCATCTTCTGCACCTGGCGCACCTGGCCTTCCGCGGCCTCCCGCTGCGCGGTCTCCCGTTCGAGCGCCGCGACGGTGACGCGCAGCCGTTCCGCCGTCAGCTGCTGCGCCCGCGCGGTGCGCAGGGCGAGCCAGGACATCACCACGAGCAGCAGCGCCGCCATGCCCGCGGCGGCGCCGAACAGGGCGAGGTTGGCGTGCCAGGTCGCCTGCAGCGCGGCGGTGTCGATGCCGAACACGACGTAGACCGGATAGGCGCCGATCTTGCGGAACGCGTACAGCCGCTCCACCCCGCCGGGCGCCGCGCATCCCACGAAGGTCGCCCCGTCCGGGTGCAGCCGGATCTGCCGCATCAGGTCGCCGTCCGGAGAGAGCCGCCCATCGGCATCCGGATCGGGCGGGTCGCGGGCCAGGACATCCCCGGCCGATCGCAGCAGCAAGGCCTGGTGGGCGATCGAGGGCGCCGCCTCGGCGAAGAAATGCTGGAAATACTCCGGGCTGAGGGAGATGTGGATCACGCCGTCGAACGTCCCGTCGGGTGTCGACCGGCGGCGGCTCACCGCGAAGGAGGGCTTGTGCGTGGCCTTCCCGCGGAAGGCGGCGCTCACCATGGTGCCGGCGTCGCGGTCCTTCTGCGCCGCGAAGAACTCGCGTTCGGCGATCGAGACGGAATGGTCCCAGGCCTGGCTTCCGGCTCGCACCTTCCCATCGGCGCTGCTGATCCAGATCGAGACGGCCTGTTCGAGGCCCGCCTTGAGCTTGGCCAGGAATTCGCTCGTCGCCGGCGAATCGATCTCGGCCCAGCTCTGGCCGCGCACCCGGTCATCGACGCGCGCCAGGGCGAGCTCCTCGGTCTCGAACACCTTGCGCGCATGCTCCTGCAGGATGGCGACGGTGCGCGTCACCGTCTCCCGCCCCTCGCGCTGCACCGCCCGCTGGTCCTGCCAGGCGGCGCCGACGAACAGCCCGGCCGGCACGATCACGGAGGCGACGATGAGCAACTTGTGGAGGCGCAACGAGGGCACGAAAGATTCCGAAACGAAAGAGGACGTCAGCACCAAGGGCAAGTTGGAGAAGACGATTACACAGCCGTCGAGCCCTTACATTATCTGACATATTCAAACGCTGCGCGACAGTCTAGGTATTTTGCCGATGTGGCCGTCCATGACCCGGCCCTGGATCAAACGACCGGCCACGCCCGACCGCATCTTCCCCGAACCTGGCCCGCAGCCGGTCGATCGCGCCCTGGGCGGCAGCCAGGCGCGGGGTTTCGGTATCCGCCAGGTCGCCGCGATCCGCATCCGCCCCCGGCACGAGCGGCTGCGCCCCGATGCCGATCAGCCGGAACGGGGTTCCGATCGCCTCCCGGACCAGCAGCTTGCGCGCCTCCGCGAACAGCCGGTCCGGCAGCGCGCTCGGAGAGGCGAGGCGCGCGGATCGCGTGCGGATGGCAAAGGTCGCCGTCTTCAGCTTGAGCACCACGCCCCCGGCGGCCAGCCCGTTCTCCTTCAGCCGACGGGCGAGTTTCTCCGCCAGGCGCCAGAGATGCCGCTCGAGATCGGCGGGCGCGGTCAGGTCGGTGTCGAACGTCGTCTCCGCGCTGATGGATTTCGTGTCGCGGTTGGGGTCGACCGGACGTCCGTCCTCCCCCCGCGCGCGCCGGACCAGGGCGGGTCCGTCCTCCCCGATCCTGCGCAGCGCCGTCCGATCGTCGAGCGCCTGGAGGTGCGCCAGCCGGGTGATGCCGATCGCGTCGAGCTTGCGGGCGAAGGCGGGACCGATGCCGGGCAGCAGCCGCACCGGCTCCGGCGCCAGCAGCTCCGCCGCCTCGGCGCCGATCACGGTGAAGCCGCGCGGCTTGCCGCGGCCGGCGGCGATCTTCCCCATCAGCCGGTTGCGCGCGAGCCCGATCGAAACGGTGACGCCGACCTCCTGCTCGACCCGGAGCGCGAAGCGCGCGAGCACCGCGGCGGGCGGAGCGCCATGCAGCGCCTGCGTCCCTGCGAGGTCCAGCACCGCCTCGTCGATCGAGAGCGGTTGCAGCAGCGGCGTGAGGTCCGCCATCAATGCGCGGATCTGGCGGGACGCGGCGACGTATTTGCGGAAATCCGGCTTGATCACCACGGCGTCGGGGCAGGCCTTCAACGCCTTGAACATCGGCATCGCGCTGCGCACGCCGTAGATGCGGGCGACGTAGCAGGCCGCGGTGACCACGCCGCGCACGCCGCCGCCCACGATCACCGGGCGGCCGGCGAGTTCCGGGCGGTCGCGCTTCTCGATGCTCGCGTAGAAGGCGTCGCAGTCCACATGGGCGATGGTCAGCGACAGCAGTTCGGGGTGCGCGACCAGCCGCAGACTGCCGCACACGGCGCAGGCGGCCGGGGCGGGATCCGCGCCGGTCGTGCAGCAGTCGCGACAGAGATGGGGCATGTCGGGTGCGGCGGGTCAGTCGGGCGGCCAGAGCCAGGCGGCGCCCCGCACGCCCGAGGAGTCGCCATACCGGTTGCGCAGGATCGGCGTGCCGATCGTGTCGCTGAACACCTGCCGGGGGAGACGACTGGGAAGTTCGGTATAGAGGTGGTCCATGTTGGACAGGCCGCCGCCCAGCACGATCGCATCCGGGTCGAGCAGGTCGATCACCACGGCAAGTCCCCGCGCCAGCCGGTCCACGTGCCGGTCGAGGGCCGCTTGGGCCCGCGCATCCCCGCCCGCCGCGCGGGCCGGCAGGCCGGAAGCGTCGCTCGCGCTCGGTCCGTCGCAGTCGCGCGCGAGGCCGGGCCCGGCGAGGTACAGTTCCAGGCAGCCCCGCTGGCCGCACCAGCATTCGGGGCCCGGCACTTCCTCGGGCCGCGGCCAGGGCAGCGGCATGTGCCCCCACTCGCCGGCGATGCGATGCCGCCCCGGCAGCACCTTGCCGTCCACCACGATCCCGCCGCCGCACCCGGTGCCCAGGATCACCCCGAACACCACGCCGTAGCCCGCCGCGGCGCCGTCCGAGGCCTCGGACAGGGCGAAGCAGTTGGCGTCGTTCTCCACGCGGACCGGGCGGCCGAGCGCGGCTTCGAGATCGCGGTCGAAGGGATGGCCGTTGAGGGCGACGGAGTTGGCGTTCTTCACGAGCCCGGTGGCCGGGCTGATCACGCCGGGGATGCCGATGCCGACGGTCGCGGTGACACCGAGAGCGGATTCGGCCTCGCGGACGAGCCCGGCGATCGCCTCGATGCGGGCCGGATACGGTTCGGGCGTGGCGACGCGGCGGCGCAGCGCCTCGGTTCCGTCGGGGGCGAGCACCAGGATCTCGGTCTTCGTGCCGCCGAGGTCGATGCCGATGCGATGTCGTGGCATGACGGCAGGATGCCGATGCGGCCGTGCTTGCTCAAGTGAGGACGGAAACGCAGGATGCGGCCCATGAGCGAGACCGTCCTGGACGTCAAAGGCATGAACTGCCCCCTGCCGGTGCTGAAGGCCAATCGCACGCTGCGCGGCATGGCGGCGGGCGAGCGGCTGCGGGTGCTCGCGACGGACCGCGCGGCGGTCGCGGATTTCCAGGCATTCTGCCGGGAGACGGGCCACGCGCTGCTGGCCTGGAGCGAGGATGCGGGCGTGTTCAGTTTCCTGATCCGCCGCCGCGCCGACACAGCCGACTCGGACCAGACCCGGTCGGACCAGACCAGGAAGGAGACGTGACGTGGCGACGACGCTGATCACCCATCCCGCCTGCCTGGAGCACGATACCGGCCCGTATCACCCGGAATGCTCCGATCGGCTGCGGGCGGTGATCTCCGCGCTTGAGGCGGAGGAGTTCGCCCCGCTGCTGCGCGAGCAGGCGCCGCGCGCGACCGTCGAGCAGCTCGTGCGGGTGCATCCGCAGAGCTATGTCGACACCATCCTGGCGATCCGCCCGGAGGAGGGCGACACGGTGCCGCTGGATGCCGACACGCTGATGAGCCACGGCAGCGCGGAGGCCGCATTGCGGGCAGCCGGCGGCGCGGTGATGGCGGTGGATGCGGTGATGGAGGGCTGGGCCCGCACCGCCTTCGCCGCGGTACGCCCGCCCGGCCACCATGCGGAGCCGGCGCGGCCCATGGGGTTCTGCCTGTTCAACAACGCCGCGGTGGCCGCGCTGCACGCGCGGGCACGCTGGGGCGTGCAGCGGGTCGCGGTGGTGGATTTCGACGTCCACCACGGCAACGGCACGCAGGAGATGTTCTCCGCCGACCCGGACCTGTTCTACGCGTCGAGCCACCAGAGCCCGTGCTATCCCGGCACCGGCGAGGTGTGGGAGCGGGGCGCGGCCAACAACGTCATGAACATGCCGCTGCGGCCAGGGGATGGCAGCGCGGCGTTCCGCGACGTGTGGGCGACGTCGCTGCTGCCGGAACTCGACCGCTTCGCGCCGGGGCTGATCATCGTCTCGGCCGGGTTCGATGCCCACAAGGCCGATCCGCTGGCGAACCTGCGGCTGGAGACGGCCGATTTCGCGTGGATCACGACGGAGCTGCTGCGGCTCGCGGACCGGCATTGCGGGGGGCGTCTGGTCTCCGTGCTGGAAGGCGGCTACGACCTCGACGCGCTGGCCGCGGCCACGGCGGCGCATGTGCGGATGCTGATGCAGGCCTGAAGGCGGCGATGCGCGGATCGGGGCGGGCCGCCGGGTCCGGCGGATTCGCGCGCCGCAGGGCGATCACGGAAGGAATGGAGATGTCGGAGACGAAGCGGCCCGAGGTCGCCTCCCTGTCGTTCGAGGATGCGCTGGCGGAGCTCGAGCAGATCGTGCGCGGGTTGGAGAGCGGGCAGCAGAAGCTCGAGGACGCGATCAGCGCCTACGAGCGCGGTGCGGCGTTGCGTCGGCATTGCGAGGCGAAGCTGGCCGAGGCGGAGGCGCGCGTCGCCGCGATCGTGGAGCAGGCGGACGGGGGACTGGGGCTGCGGCCGCTGGAGTGAGGCTGGGGGGGGTACAGCGCCCGGGTCATGGCCGGCACCCGTGTCGGGGCCGGCGCCCGTGTCATGGCCGGCGCCCGTGTCATGGCCGGCGCCCGTGTCATGGCCGGCGCCCGTGTCATGGCCGGCGCAGGCCGGCCATCCACGACTTCCATCGCTCCAGCAGATCCCAACGACATACTCGGAACGCACCGGCCGTTCCGTGCGGTCCGAAGCCGTGGATGGCCGGCCTGCGCCGGCCATGACACGGGGCGACCGGCGACATCGTCGCCCGCCACCCTGCCTGCCACTCGCTGCCTGACACGGGCAGCCTGCCGCTCGGTACCTGACACAGGCTGCCGGCAGCCTGTCGCCCGCTAACGCGGGGACAGCACCATCACCATCTGGCGGTTTTCCATGCGCGGCATCTGCTCGACCTTCGTGGTCGCATCGAGTTCCGCGCGGATCCGCTCGAGCACCCGGATGCCAATATCCTGGTGCGCCATTTCACGGCCACGGAAGCGGAGCGTCACCTTGACCTTGTCCCCCTCCTCGATGAACGACTTCATGGCGCGCATCTTCACCTGATAGTCGTTCTCGTCGATGTTCGGGCGGACCTTGATCTCCTTGATCTCGATGACCTTCTGCTTCTTCTTGGCCTCGTTCTTCTTCTTCTGCGCCTCGTATTTGAACTTGCCGTAGTCCAGGATCTTGACGACCGGAGGAACGGCGTTCGGGCTGATCTCGAGCAGGTCCAGGCCGACGCCATAGGCACGGGCCAGCGCGTCGCGGGCGGTCATCACGCCCTGCATCTCGCCATCCTGGTCGATCAGCCGCACCTGCGCGGCGCGGATCTCTTCGTTCACGCGGGGGCCGTCGCGGGTTGGCGGCGCGGCCATGGGTCCTCTTGCTATGGGTATCTCCTGTCGTGGTGGATAGGGGTCTCAGGTTTGGAACAGGTCAGCCAGAGGTCCGCAACGGACCCCTGGTCAGCCTGCATACTGACTGATAGCGGCCGGTCCGATCAAGCCGGCTCGCGTCTGCTTGACAGATCGGGTGGCGTCCCCTCCCGCGCAAGCCGCGCGACCGCCTCGTCCAGCGGCAGCACCTCCTGCGCCTGGCTGCCCAACCGGCGCAGCGCCACGGTCCGGCTCTCCGCCTCCTTCCGCCCGACCACGGCCAGCACCGGCACATGCGCCAGGCTGTGGGTGCGCACCTTGGCGTTGATCTTCTGGTTGGTCAGGTCGGTCTCGACCACCAGCCCCGCCGCGGCCAGGGCCGCCGCGACCTCCTCCGCATAGCCGTCCGCATCCGAGACGATCGTCGCCACCACCGCCTGCACCGGGGCGAGCCAGAGCGGGAAACGGCCGGCATACTGCTCGATCAGGATGCCGAGGAAGCGTTCGAAGCTGCCCAGGATCGCGCGATGCAGCATCACCGGCCGATGCCGCGCCCCGTCCTCGCCCACGTATTCCGCGTCGAGCCGCTCCGGCATCACGAAATCGACCTGCAAGGTGCCGCACTGCCAGTCGCGCCCGATCG
>MKTV01000045.1:0-9470 GCA_001898425.1 Rhodospirillales bacterium 69-11 | reverse complement strand
CCCCTCCCCCGGGTTCAGCTCGTACTCCACGCCGGCCGTCGCGCAGGCCTCTCGCAACGCTGATTCCGCGCGATCCCAGGTCGCGTCGTCACCGGCCCGCGGGGTCGGCCGGTCGGAGAACTTCACCCGGAAGCTTTCGAAGCCGAAATCGCGGTAGATCGAGGCGAGCAGCTCGACGAACCGCACCGTCTCGGGCGCGATCTGCTCTTCCGTGCAGAAGATGTGCGCGTCGTCCTGGGTGAAGGCCCGCACCCGCATGATCCCGTGCAGCGCACCCGAGGGCTCGTAGCGGTGACACGACCCGAACTCGGCCAGCCGCAGCGGCAGCTCGCGATAGGAGCGGATGCCCTGGCGGAAGATCTGCACGTGGCACGGGCAGTTCATCGGCTTGACCGCGAGCGTCTTGTCCTCGTCCTCGATGCGGGCGATGAACATGTGCTCGCGATAGTTCTCCCAGTGGCCGGACTTCTCCCAGAAGACACGGTCGAGGAGCTGGGGGGTCTTCACCTCCTTGTAGCCGGCGGCGTCCAGGCGGCGGCGCATGTAGGCCTCCGCCTTCAGGTAGAGCTGCCAGCCCTTCGGATGCCAGAAGATCGCGCCCGCGGCTTCTTCCTGGAGGTGGAACAGGTCCATCTCCTTGCCGATCTTGCGATGGTCGCGGCGCTCCGCCTCCTCCAGCATGTGCAGGTGGGCGTCGAGCTCCTTCTGGTCGCGCCACGCGGTGCCGTAGATGCGGCTCAGCATGGCGTTGCGGTGATCGCCCCGCCAATAGGCGCCGGCCACCTTCATCAGCTTGAAGGCGGGGCCCACGTCGCTGGTGGTCCGCATGTGCGGGCCGCGGCACAGATCCACCCAGTTGCCCTGGCGGTACAAACTGATCGTCTCGCTGACGGGCAGGTCCTGGATGATCTCGGCCTTGTACTTCTCGCCCTTCTCCTGGAAGAAGCGGATCGCGTCGTCGCGGTCCACTTCCTCCCGCTCGAACTTCGCCCCACGCGCGATGATCTCGCGCATCTTCGCCTCGATCGGCGCGAAGTCCTCCGGGGTGAACGGCTCGTTGCGGGCAAAGTCGTAGTAGAACCCGTTCTCGATCGCCGGGCCGATGGTGACCTGGGTGCCGGGGTAGAGCTCCTGCACCGCCTCGGCCAGCACGTGCGCGGCGTCGTGGCGGATCAGCTCCAGCGCTTCGGGATCCTTGCGGGTGACGAAGCGGATCTCGGCGTCCCGGTCGACCAGGGTCGCGAGGTCGACGAGGCGGCCGTCCAGCTTCATGGCGATGGCGGCGCGGGCGAGGCCGGGGCCGATCGCTTCCGCCACCGTCGTGCCCGTCACCGGCGCATCGAACTGGCGCACGGAACCGTCGGGCAAGGTGATGGCAGGCATGGATGTCGATCTCCGGTTTTCGGAACGGCTGTCTATGGCGACGGCGCGGCGCGCACGCAAGGGCGGGGTGCGCGGATCAGGTGCCCCGCAGCACCGCCTCGTACACGTCGAGCGTCGCATCCTGCATCGCCCGCACGGTCGGCACCGATGCTCGGGCGCGCGCACCGAGCGCCGCACGGTCGGCATCGGGGAGTGCGAAGACGCGGTCGATGGCGGCGGCGAGCGCGGCGGGATCGCCCGCGGGTACGCGCCAGCCCGTCTCCCCCTGCGCCACCGTCTCGACCGGGCCGCCGAGATCGGCCGCGATCACCGGCCGCGCCATCGCCTGCGCCTCAATCACCACCCGGCCGAACGCCTCGGCCTGGGTTGAGGCATGCACGACCACGTCGGACAGCATGAGCGCCGCCGGCATGTCCTCCACGTTGCCCACCAGCCGGACCCGGTCCGCGATGCCCAGCCGGCGGGCGCGCCGGACCAGCTCCGCGCTGTAGCCGTGGCGCCCCTGGTCGGAGCCCACCAGCACGCAGCAGACGTCCCGCCGCTCCAGCCGCGCCACCGCCTCCAGCAGCACGGCCTGCCCTTTCCAGGCGGTGAGCCGGCCGGGCAGCACGACGGTCGGGGCGCCGTCGGGCAGGCGCCAGGCCTGCACGAGCCGCGCGATCCGGTCGGGCGAGACCGCCGCGGGGTCGAAGACCGCCGGATCCACGCCACGCGGAATGACCCGCAGGCGCGACTCCGGCACGCCGTGGCGTTCCTTGACGAGATCGGCGATGAAGCGGCTGGCCGCGATGACGATCTCGCCGCGCGCCATCACCGCGTTGTAGCGGCGCTTGCCGGGCAGGTTCTCGCCATAGGTGCCGTGATAGGTGGTGACGAAATGCGCGCCCGTCCGCTGGCAGGCGAGCCAGGCGGACCAGGCCGGCGCCCGCGAGCGCGCATGCACGATCTGCACCCGCTCCTGACGGATCAGCGCCGCGAGCCGCGCCGCATTGCGCCAGATCCCCAGCGGCGACTTGGTGCGGAGCGGCAGCTCGACATGGCGCGCGCCCACCCGTTCCAGGCTGCGGACCAGCGGCCCGCCGGACGAGGCGACGAGCGACACGCCCTCCGCCTCGGCCACCGCCTGGGCGATGTCGACGGTCCCGCGCTCGACCCCGCCGGTAACGAGGGCGGGCAGCACCTGCAGGACGACGGGCGGCGGGTCGGTGTCGGACATCGGGCCGGGGTAGCACGCGGAGCCGGGTTTGCCGACCGGGCGGGCGTGGGTGCGGGGCCGTCAGATCACGTGGTCTGGCCGAAGCGCGCAGCGCGTCGCGACCTCCGGCGTCTCGAACTGCACCGTGGCGTGGCCGATGCCGAACCGCTCCCGCACCTGATGCGTGATCCGGTGGAGCAGGTCGCCATCCAGCGCACCGTCGTCGCGCACCAGATGCGCGGTCAGCGCCGTTTCCGTGGTGCTCATGCCCCAGATGTGCAGGTCGTGCACCTCGGTCACGCCGGGAAGGGCGCGGAGGAAGGCGCAGACCTCGCTTTCGTCGATGCCGGGCGGAACCGCGTCCATCGCCAGATTGGTGGAATCACGCAGCAGGCCCCAGGTGCCCACCAGGATGACCGCGGCGATCACCAGGCTGATGGCCGGGTCGAGCCACAGCCAGCCGGTGACCTGGATCAGGATCGCGGCGATGATCACGCCGACGGTCACGCCGGCATCCGCCGCCATGTGCAGGAAGGCGCCGCGGATGTTCAGGTCGCCGTGGCGGCCGGACATGAACAGCCACGCGGTGCCGGCATTCACCAGCACGCCGACGGCGGCCACCCAGATGATGGAACCGGTCGCCACCGGTTCGGGCGTGATCAGGCGGCGGATCGCTTCCAGCGCGATGGCCCCCACCGCGACCAGCAGGATGACGGCATTGGCCAGCGAGGCCAGGATCGGTCCGCGCCGGTAGCCGTAGGTGCGGCGCGGCGTGGGCTGGCGCGTGGCGAGCCAGGCGGCCCCCCAGGCGAGCAGCAGCCCCAGCACGTCCGACAGGTTGTGTCCGGCATCCGCCAGCAGGGCGAGCGAGCCGGAAAGGACTCCGAACACCGCCTCGAGCACGACGTAGCCGGTGTTCAGCAGGACGCCGATCGCGAAGGCGCGGCCGAAATCGACCGGGGCGTGGTGATGGCCGCCGATCCCGTGGGAATGGGAATGTCCGTGCGCCCGCCCGTGAGAATCGCCGTGCGGCGCGGCATGGGCGTGATCGTGCGCACCCTGGTGCGCGTGGGCGTGATCGTGCGCACCCTGGTGCGCGTGGGCGTGCGCGGGGGGCCCCTGCCGCGGGCCGGCATCGTGGTCGTGGTCGGACATCACGTGAACTCCATTCGAACGGCTGCGGCACAGCCTCCATCATGATATGAACACCTGTTCCGATGTTCGAGACCACGCCGGAGGGGATTAAATCGCTGTGACCGAGGCTGCGCCGATCGCCCCAGCCCAGCTTGCCGAACTGGCCGAGATGTTCCGCCTGATGGGCGATCCGAGTCGGCTGGCGATCATCCTGGCGTGCCTCGACGGGCCGATCTCGGTGTCCGGCGTCGCGGCCAGGACGGGGCTCTCCGCCAATCTGGTCAGCCACCACCTCCGCCTGCTGCGGGCGGCGCGCATCCTGGGGGCCGAACGGCGCGGCAAGCAGGTGTTCTATGCGCCGGCCGACGATCATATCCGGCGCACGATCGGCGACATGGTGGCGCATGTGATCGAGCCGCCGGACGACGCGGACCCGCTCCACGGCGAGAGCGGGTGAACCCCCCTCTCCGCAGGCCCGGCGGAGCGGGTTCCGACCACCCTGACCCCCCGCTTGCCATCCCCGGCGCCGCGCGCCATGTCCCGACCCGCGCAGCGCAGGAGACAGGGGCATGGAAACCTCCGGACGGCTCGACCGCGGCGACGGCGTGGACCTCGCCTGGATCCGCACCGAGGGCGCGGGCCCCACGATCGTCTTCCTGCCCGGCTTCCGCAGCGACATGACCGGCGACAAGGCGACCGCACTGGCCGCCTTTGCCGCCGCACGCGGCCAGGCCATGCTGCGCCTCGACTATTCCGGCCATGGCGCCTCGGGGGGCGCGTTCACCGACGGCACGATCGGCCGCTGGGCGCAGGACGTGCTGGCGGCCATTGATGCGCTCACCGAGGGCAAGCTGATCCTGGTCGGCTCTTCCATGGGTGGGTGGCTGGGGCTGCTGACCCTCCGCGCCCGCCCCGAACGCATCGCCGCCCTGGTCGGCATCGCCGCCGCGCCGGACTTCACCGAATGCCTGATGTGGGAGGCGATGACGTTCGAGGAGCGCGCGACCCTGATGCGCGATGGTGTTCTGCACATCCCCAGCCAGTACGGCGAACCGACGCCGATCACCCGCGCGCTGATCGAGGACGGCCGCTCCCATCTCGTGCTCACCGACCCGATCGACTTCGCCGGTCCCGTGCGGCTGCTGCACGGGCAGGCCGATCCCGACGTGCCCTGGGAGATGGCGCTGCGCATCGCGGAGACGGTCACTTCGGACGACGTGCAGGTCGTGCTGGTGAAGGACGGCGACCACCGGCTGTCCCGGCCGCAGGACCTCGCGCTGCTATGCCGGACGGTCGCCGGACTCCTCGGCGAGGATGGCGGCCAGCCCCTCCCGGAATGACGGGTAGCGCCAGCGATAGCCCAGCCGATCCTGGGTCTTGCGGCTGGCGACCTTGCGGTTCTCCGCCCAGAAGCTGCGCGCCATCGGGCTCATGCTCGCTTCCGCGTCCTCGAACCGCACCGGCGGCGGCGGCGTGACACCCAGCAGCCGCGCCGCTTCCTCCACCACCGCCGCGGACTCCGACGGCACGTCGTCGGCGAGGTTGAGCACGCGCACCCCCGGCCCCCGAACCTGCTGCATCGCGGCGAGCACCGCCCCCGCGATGTCGTCGCGATGGATGCGGCCGAACTCATGCCCCGGCTTCACCATCCGCCGCGCGCGTCCCGCCCGCAGATCGTCGAAGGCGGAGCGGGTCGGCCCGTAGATCCCGGCCAGGCGGAACAAGTCCACCGTGAAGCGCGCGCCGAACGCGGCCCATTCACGTTCTGCCGCCAGCCGCCGCTCCCCGCGTGCCTGGGACGGCCGTGCGGGCGTGTCCTCGTCCACCCAGCCGCCGTCCCGGTCGCCATACACGACCGTGCTGGACAGATACCCCACCCAGCGCAGATGCGGCGCGGCCGCCAGCGCCGCCCCGTAACGCCGCAGCACCGGGTCGCCGTCCTGGTCCGGCGGCACGGAGGACAGCACATGGGTTGCCCCGGCGACCGCCTGATCGGCGGCGTCGAACGGGTCGGAGCCCGCTCCGCCCGCGCGTGTCGTTCCCGACACCGTCCAGCCGGCGGCACGTGCCGCGCGCGCGATCGCGGCGCCTGAGTAGCCCAAACCGAAGATCAGCAGGGTGGAGGTCACGCGCGTTCCGCTCCGTCAACGAAAACGTGATCGGGCCGGCACCGCCGGGGATGCAACCGATTTGCCGCCCGACCGGTCCCGCCGATACACTCGACAGCATGAATGCGCGACTCCTCGTGCTGGGTGCAAGCGGACTGGTCGTCGCGATCGCGGCGGCGGTCGTGGTCTGGCCGGCGGGTCCCGAGGCCGGGGAAGTGGCGGAGATCGCGCTGCCGGTGCCCCCCTTCCCGCCCCGCATCGCCGAGGGGGAAACCTACGAACGCTGCCTCTCCCTGCTCGCGGAAGACCCCTCGGGCGCCAGCGCGCTCGCGGAAGGCTGGCAGGGCAAGGGCGGCGGCGACGGCGCGGCGCAATGCCAGGCGCTTGCCCAGATCGCACTCGGCCATCCGGGCGTCGGCGCCGACCTGCTGGAAGCGCTCGCCGGCCGCCGCCCACCCGGCGACCGCGCCCGCGCCTCCCTGCTCGGTCAGGCGGCACAGGCGCGGCTGATGGGCGGGGACGCGGGACGTGCGCTCGACGACGCCGGCCAGGCCATCGCCGCCGCGCCGGACGATGTCGACCTGCTCCTGGTCGAGGCCAATGCCGCGGATGCGCTCGACCGACCGGCCGTCGCGATCGAGACGCTGAACCGCGCCCTGGCGCTCGATCCACGGCGCGTGGACGCGCTGGTGCTGCGCGCGGGTTCCTGGCGGCGGCTCGAACAGGTCGACCACGCGATGGCCGACGTGGACCGCGCGATCGAACTTGACCCGGATGAGCCGGAGGCACTGCTCGAGCGCGGCATCCTGCGGCAGCGCCGCGGCGACCGCGCCGGCGCGGAGGCGGATTGGCGGCACGCGCGGCAGGTCGACCCGAACGGGACGGTGGCCGATCTCGCGGAACAGAACCTGGCGCTGCTCGAGGCGGGTCCCGACCGGCGCTGAGTTCAGCCGGGGAGCCACACGCGCCCGTCGAACAGGCGCCGCGCGGTCCGATAGAACGAGCCCGCGCGAACCTCCCACCCGGTCTCGCCATGGACGACGTCCGCCCCGACCGTCAGCACGCCCGAGGGCATGCCGATCCGCAGCCGCTCCCCGGGCGGCGCGCGCCCCAGCGCCTCGGCCGCGAGCGTCCCTTCGATGCGGGCGGCCACGGCCGAGCAGAGGGAGATCGTGAGCGGAAGGGCGCGGTGCGGCTGGCCGCTGGCGATCACCCGCGCGGTCAGGTCGATATCCGCCGCCGCAAGCTCCTCCCCGGACAGCGTCGGGCTCGGGGCCGGCGGGCTGACGAGGCACACGAACGGAACGGAGGTGATCCGCCGCGCCCCCGCATCGTCCGGCGCGATTCCCATCCGGATCGAGGCTGCGCGACGGATCCCGTCCAGCCGCGTCATCAGCGCCGGGTCCGAGTCGAACCTGTCGGGCAGCTCCCGCCCGGTCAGCCCGAGATCGGCCGCGCGGACGAACACCGCGGCATTCGCGGCATCGACGAGCGAGACCTCGATGCGGCCGAAGTCAGGCCCTTCCAGCCACTCCCGCACCGACCCGGTCGGCAGAAGGCGACCGGTGGTGGCGCCGCCGGGGGCGAGAAAGTCCAGCCGGATCGGCGCCCCCGTGCCGGCGACCCCGGGGATGGCGAGATCATCCTCCTCCTGCATGTGCCCGTCCTGCAGCGGGAAGGTCGCGTGAATCAGCTTGCGCGTGTTGGTGTTGAAGATGCGCACGAGGGCGGTGTCGCCGGCCGCGGGGACCAGGCCTTCCTCCACCGCGAAGGGTCCAACCGCCGAACTCATGTTGCCGCAGTTGCTGCTGTAGTCGACCCGCGCCTCGTCGATCGCGACCTGGCCGAACGTGTAGTCGATATCGGCATCCGCGCGCGCCGAGGGGGCGAGCACGCAGACCTTGGAGAGGGAGGACACGCCCCCACCCATGCCGTCGAGCTGGCGCCCGTTCGGATCGGGGCTGCCCATCGCCGCGGTGAAGATCGGCGCCCATGCCTCACGGTCCGCGGGCAGGTCGCGCGCGTGGAACATGATGGCCTTGCTGGTGCCGCCGCGCATGAACACTGCCGGGATGGCGCGTCGTGGCATCCTGAACCTCCTGCCGCTATCGCCCGGTTCTACCCCCGGCGCTTGGCCGTGCGCGAGCCCCCGCGCTAGGCTCCTGCCGGGGAGAAACGCATGATCGACAAGCTCGTGCCGTCGCTGACGGCGGCCATGGCCGGGATCGAGGACGGCGCCACCGTCCTGGTTGCCGGGTTCGGCGCCGGAATTCCGGATACGCTGCTGCGGGGCCTGCTGGCGCAGGGCGCACGCGATCTCACCCTGGTGGTCAATGCCGCCGCGAGCGAGGAGGGGCCGGTCTCGGACCTGATGGCCGCCGGCCGCGTGCGCAAGGTTGTGTGCAGCTTCGTCCGCGCGGCCAGCACCGCGACGAAGCTGCATCGCGAGGGGCGGCTGGAGATCGAGATGGTGCCGCAGGGGACGCTGGCCGAACGCATCCGCGCCGGTGGCGCGGGGATCCCCGGCTTCTACACACCGACCGCCGCGGACACGGTGCTGGCGGAGGGGCGGGAGACGCGCGTGATCGGCGGCAAGCTCTGCCTGCTCGAACACGCGATCGAAGCCGACGTCGCGCTGGTCGATGCGTGGGAGGCCGATCGCTGGGGCAACCTGACGCATCGCGCCACCGCGCGGAACTTCAATCCCGTCATGGCGATGGCCGGCCGCCTGACGATCGTGCAGACCCGGCATGTCGTTCCACTTGGAACGATCCCGCCGCAGCACGTGCACACCGCGGGCGTGTTCGTCGACCGCGTGCTGCATGTCCCGGAAGGAGAGGCCGCATGATCGAGGCGCGTGACAGGCTGGGCATCGCGCGGCGCATCGCCCAGGACATCCCCGACGGCTGGTTCGTCAATCTCGGCATCGGCATGCCGACCGCGGTGTCGGACTACATCCCAGCCGACCGGGAGGTGATCTTCCATGCGGAGAACGGCGTGATCGGCATCGGCCCCGCCCCGGCGCCGGAGGATGCCGATCCGTATCTGGTGAATGCCGGGGTGCAGCCGATCACGCTGCGCACGGGCGCGGCGCTCGTGCATCACGCCGACAGTTTCGCGATCGCCCGCGGCGGGCATCTCGACCTGTGCGTGCTGGGCGCCTTCCAGGTGGCGGAGACGGGCGACCTCGCGAACTGGGCGCATGGACTTTCGGAGCCGACCAAGCAGATCGGCGGCGCGATGGACCTTGCGGTCGGGGCGAAGCGGGTCTGGGTGGCGATGGAGCACGGCACGCGGGGCGGCGAACCGCGCCTGCTGCCGCGCTGTACCTACCCGCTGACCGCGCGTGGCGTGGTGCGCCGGATCTACACCGACCTCGCGGTGATCGACGTGACGGATGCCGGGTTCACGGTGATCGAGATGGTCCCGGGGCTGGATTTCGACACGCTGCAGTCCCGCACCGGGGCCACGCTGCGGCGGGGGTGACGAGGCGCTGAGGGCGCGACCGTGTCGTGGCCGACGGAGGCACTGCGATCGTGTCGTGGCCGACGGAGGCACGGCGCTCGAGTCGTGGCCGGCTGACGCACCGCACTCGTGTCATGGCCGGCCTTGTGCCGGCCATCCATGACTTCCTCCCACATGCCGGACCA
>MKTV01000044.1:251794-252071 GCA_001898425.1 Rhodospirillales bacterium 69-11 | reverse complement strand
TCGGCGGCGCCGGGCAGTTCAACACGGAGCGGTACATCGGCCTGCCCGGCTACACGGGCGTCGCCAAGGGCAGCCCGGACACGTCGAACGTCGGCGTGTTGCTGCGCGCCGCCTACACGGTCGGGACCGAGACGCTGTACCTGCGCCCGAACCTGAACCTGAGCGTGGTGCACGTGAGCACCGGCAGCTACGCCGAGAGCGGGGCGGGCGCGCTGAACCTGTCGGTGAGCGGGGCCTCGCAGACGGTGGCGGTGGCGACGCCGATGCTGGAGCTGGG
>MKTV01000044.1:238832-251781 GCA_001898425.1 Rhodospirillales bacterium 69-11 | reverse complement strand
CTGGGTCCCGACCTGCTGCTGCGCCCGTATGCGGCGGCGGGGGTGAGCCTGCAGAGCACCAACGGCTGGTCGCAGACGGCGCGGCTGGCGAGCGCGCCCGCGGGGGCGAGCGGGTTCACGACCACGCTGCCGATCGACCCGGTCGCGGGGCGGGTCGCGGTGGGCGTGCAGCTCTACACCACCCGGCAGATCGCCTTCCGGCTGCAATATGACGGGGAGTTCTCGGGCACCCTCACCTCCCATGCCGGGTCGTTCGTCGCGTCCATCGGGTTCTGAGGGCGGGTTCCGCTTGCGAATTCCGGCCGCGGGTTCCGCGGGCGCAATCGTCCCGCCAGGGTGACGAGTGTAGGAGGTGACGTCGAATTAGGGTTTCGCCGGGCGCGGATCGCGCTACCTAGAGCGGGTATGTCTGCCCTCTCTCGTGTCGTCGGCCGCTGATGCCGTCCGTCGCAGGTCTCGTGCGCCCCCTCGCACTGCCCGTCGGGGCACGCCCCGTCCGGGCACTTCCCGTCGGAGCCCACACGCCGCCTCGCCTGCGCGAATGCCATGATTGCGGGCAGTTGCAGGTGCTCCCGTCACTGCCGCCGTCCACCCGCGCGCTCTGCCTGCGCTGCGATGCCGTCCTGCGCGACACCGCGCATGATCCGTTCGGTCTGCCCCTGGCGCTCTACGCCAGCGCCATCATGCTGCTGGCGATCGCCGCCGGGATGACGCTGATGACCGTCAGCACCGCCGGCCAGTTCCACTTGGCCAGCCTGTTCACCGGCCCGGTCACGCTCGAGGAGCGCGGCCTCTGGTTTCTCGGGCTCTTGGTGATGATCACGACGTTCGTCGCCCCTCTGGCGCGGGTCGCCATGATGGTGACCGTGCTGGTCGGCATCCGCTTGCCCGATCCGCCGCGCGGACTCCGGGTGGTCTTCGCCTGGGACGAGCGGCTGCGGCCCTGGGCGATGATCGAGGTCTACCTGCTGGGTGTGTTCGTCGCGTTCGTGCGGCTGAGCACCATGGCGCATATCGATATCGGCCCCGCGCTCTATGCCCTGGGCGCCTTGATGCTCGTGATGGTCGCGGCGGACTACGCGATCGACCGCCAATCCGTGTGGGAGGCGCTGGAAGGCGCCCGTCGCAACCGTCGACGGCGCGTCCGCGCCGCTGCCGCGCAGGCCGCGGCCCCAGCCATGAACGCCGCGACGCAGACACGCATCGGGTGCCATACATGCGGGCTGGTGAGCCGCGCCCAGGACGGCGCCGTCTGCCCGCGTTGCGGCTTCACCCTGCATGCCCGCAAGCGCGACAGCATCGCCTGGACCTGGGCGCTCAGCCTGGCCGCGCTGATCCTCTACGTTCCCGCGAACGTCTATCCCGTCCTGACGGTGATCCGGCTCGGTGCGGGCCAGCCGAGCACGATCCTGGGCGGCGCGCGAGAGCTGCTGGACCTGGGGCAATGGCCGCTTGCCCTGCTCGTCTTCGTCGCCTCCGTCGCGGTCCCGGTCCTGAAACTCACCGGACTTGCGCTGCTGCTGATCTCGACACAGCGCCGATGGCGCGGCCGGCTGCGTGACCGCACCACGGTCTACCGGATCGTCGACGCGATCGGGCGCTGGTCGATGATCGACATCTTCATGCTGTCGATCCTGGTCGCGCTCGTGCAGTTCGGGGCGGTCGCCACGGTCCGGCCTGGGTTCGGCGCGGTGGCGTTCGCGCTGGTGGTGATCCTGACGATGCTGGCGGCCCGCAGCTTCGATCCGCGCCTGATGTGGGATGCTGCCGAGGCATGAGCGACACCTCGCCCGAACCGCCGCCCACCGCCGTCGTCCGTTCCCGCACCAGCCGGACGCGCCGACTCTCGCTGATCTGGGCGATCCCGATCGTGACCGCGCTGGTCGGCGGATGGCTCGCGTGGAAGACGCTGACGGAGCGCGGGCCGCTGATCACGATCAGCTTCCAGACGGCCGAAGGCCTCACGGCCGGCCAGTCGCAGGTGCGGCACAAGGACGTCGTGATGGGGCAGGTCACCAAGATCGAGCTCAGCGAAGATCTCCGGCGGGTGGAGGTCACCGTCCGCATGAACCAGGAAGCCGAACCGCTGCTCACGGACCGGGCACGGTTCTGGGTGGTGAAGCCGCGCTTCTTCGCGGGATCGATCTCCGGGCTGCAGACGTTGGTGTCCGGCTCCTACATCGAGCTCGCGCCGGAGAAGACCGGCGGTGAGGCGCGCCGGCACTTCGTCGGACTGGAGGAGCCGCCGGTGCTGCAGAGCGATGTGCCCGGCCGGACTTTCCTGCTGCATGCGGCGCGGCTTGGATCGCTCAACCTGGGCTCGCCGGTGTTCTATCGGGATCTCGCCGTCGGCCAGGTCTTGGGCTGGGACATCTCCGACATGGCGAAAAGCGTGACGATCCATACCTTCGTCCGCGCTCCCTACGATCAGTACGTGCACGACAATTCCCGTTTCTGGAACGCCTCCGGCGCATCCCTGCAGCTCGGGGCGACCGGTGTGCAGATCCAGGTCGAATCCCTCAAGGCGTTGCTGCTCGGCGGGATCGCGTTCGAGACGCCGGATGTCGATCCGACCGCGCCGGTCAGCGCCGAGAGCCACGCCTTCACGCTCTATCCCAGCAAGGATGCGGCCGATTCCGCGAGCTATTCGCGCACCGTGCCCATGGTGGCCAACTTCGTCGGGTCCGTCGCGGGGCTGGCGCCCGGCGCGCCGGTCGTCCTGCGCGGGATCAAGGTCGGAGAGGTCCAATCGCTGGGCCTGCGCTACGACCAGACGCTGGACAACGTGGTCGTTCCGGTGAATTTCGAAGTGGAACCCGAACGGGTCGCACAGCTCGACCTGCCGTCGGGGGCCGACCTCGACCAGATGATGCGGGGGCTGGTCGAGCGCGGTTTGCGTGTTCGCCTCGACAGCACCAGCCTGATCACCGGAACGAAGCAGCTCGCGATCGACTTCTTCCCCGACGCTCCGCCCGGCGTTCTGTCCAAGGACGGCAAGGCCTATGTGATCCCCACTCTGGAGACCGGGGGCGATCTGATGTCGGCCGCGTCCGCGCTGCTCGGGCGCTTGCAGGCCGTGCCGTTCGAGAAGATCGGACGCGACCTGAGCGACACGCTGGCCGGCGTGAGCGGCCTCGCCAACGACCCGGCGCTTAAGCAGTCCCTGGCCTCGCTGCGCGACACGCTGGCCGCCGCCCAGGGGCTGGTCGGCAAGCTCGACCGCGGCGCCACGCCGCTCGTGCAGAAGCTGCCGGAGATCGCGAACGGATTGGATGAGGCGGTGCGGCACCTGAACCGGTTGACCGGCTCGCTCGAGAACGGCTACGGCGGCAACTCGACGTTCAACCGCGACACCAGCCGCCTGCTCGTGCAATTGGCCGATGCCGCGCGATCGGTTCGCGTCCTGGCGGACCTCCTCGCCCGTCACCCGGAGGCGCTGATCCGCGGCCGCACCCCCTGAGATGTTTCCGACTGTCTTCTCGCCGGGACGCCCAAGCTCTCGCTGGTCGTGTGCATCAACAACCGGGCGAGCACGTCGTGGCCGATCACGCTGGAGGAGCCGATGATGCGCCTGAACCGACGCCTGATGCTCGCCGGACTGGCGGCCCTGCCCGCCGGCTGCGCCTCGCCGAACCCCGCGCTCTACACGCTCGACGTCCTGCCTGGAGCGGTGCGGAGCGGGGCGCCAGCGGTGGTCGAGGTTCGCAGCGTGGCGATCGCGCGCTACCTCGAGCGCTCCCAGATCGTCCGCTCGTCCGAGGATTACCGGCTCGACGTGCTCTCCAACGAGTGGTGGGGGGAGCCTCTGGACGCGATGCTGACCCGCGTCCTGGTGCAGGAGCTGGCGCAGCGCCTGCCGTCGAGCACGGTCTATGGGGACAACGGGGCCGTCTCCGTCCGGCCGGACGCGACGCTTGCGGTCAACGTGCAGCGAATGGACCAGGGGAGAGACGGGCTGGTCGTCCTGTCCGGCCAGATCGCCGTGACGGGCGGTCGTCGGGAGGCGGCGCGTTCGGTCAGGCTGACCGCACGGCCCGCGGGGACGAGCACCTCGGCGCTGGTTGCGGCGATGAGCACGGCGACGGCCGCGCTGGCGGATGAGGCCGCGGCGCTGCTGGTGAAGGCGCGAGTCTGACGACGGTTGCGGGCGCGGCGGCAATGCGCCTATAAGGCGGCCCCGCCGCAGGCGCGCCCCGTTCACGGGGCCGGATGGAGAGGTGCCGGAGCGGTCGATCGGGGCGGTCTCGAAAACCGTTGTACCCTTTACGGGTACCGAGGGTTCGAATCCCTCCCTCTCCGCCAATCCCACGCACCCGATGCTGGGCCGCCGCCGTCAGCCCGCTTGATCCCCGCACGTCGGAGCATCTGTCCGGAACCCGTGCCGCGGGGTCGTTGATCTGTATCAACGCCACCTCGCACCGAGTATACGAAACAGGTGTCATCCTTTGGAGCATCGGCTCGCATGACGGTTTCGGCCTCCGGCAGCAACCAGATCCCCGCCACCCTCATCCCCGGCGACGGGATCGGTCCCGAGATCGTCGACGCCGTCATCCAGGTGCTCGACGCACTCGGTGCACCCTTCGCCTGGGAAATCCAGCAAGGCGGCCTTGCCGGGATCGAAGCCGCCGGCGATCCGCTTCCCGGCGTCACGCTGGACAGCATCCGGAAGAACAAGCTCGCGCTGAAGGGTCCGCTCACGACCCCTGTGGGCGGCGGCTACCGGTCCGTGAACGTCCGGCTGCGCGAAGAATTCCAGCTCTTCGCCAATCTTCGTCCCGCACGCACCCTCGTCCCCGGCGGCCGGTTCGAGGACATCGACCTCGTGCTGGTGCGCGAGAACCTCGAAGGCCTCTACGTCGCCTTCGAGCATTACATCCCGGTCGGCGACGATCCGCATGCCGTCGCCATCTCCTCCGGAGTCAACACGCGCGATGGCGCGCGGCGCATCGTGCGCTACGCCTTCGAGTACGCGGTGAAGCACGGCCGCCGCAAGGTCACGCTCGTGCACAAGGCCAACGTGCTGAAGGCGCTCACCGGCGTGTTCCTCGAGGCCGGGCGTGAGGTCGCGCGCGAATACGACGGTCGTATCGCCTGCGACGAGCGCATCGTCGATGCGTGCGCCATGCAGCTCGTGCTGAATCCCTGGCAGTTCGACGTCATCGTCACGACGAACCTGTTCGGTGACATCCTCTCGGACCTCATCGCCGGCCTGGTGGGCGGGCTGGGCGCGGCACCGGGCGCCAACATCGGGGAGAAGGCCGCGATCTTCGAGGCCGTGCATGGCTCCGCCCCCGACATCGCCGGCAAGGGCATCGCCAATCCGACGGCGTTGCTGCTCGCGGCCGGCCTGATGCTCGACCATGTCGGGCTGACGCAGCATGCGACGTCGCTCCGAACCGGCATCGACACCGTGTTGAACGAGGACAAGGTGCGCACCGGCGACCTCGGTGGAACCGCCTCGACGCGCGACTTCGCCGCGGCGCTCGTGCAGCGGATCTCCTCCCGCAAAACTTGACGCTCGCGGGTCCGCGGGGCCGAATGGCCGGCAGGCGCCGGCAGACGCGCCCCGAACGGAGGACCCGATCCAATGAGCGACTCCCTGTTCTCCGGGCTGCGGGTGATCGACTGCGCGAGCTGGATCGCCGGGCCCGCGGCCGCCACGATCCTCTCCGATTTTGGCGCCGACGTGATCAAGATCGAGCCGCCGGGCAGCGGCGATCCGTGGCGCAATTCCACGCCCATTCCCGGCAAGCCCGTCGACTACTATTGGCAGCTCACGTCCCGCAACAAGCGCAGCGTCGCGCTCGATCTGAAGGACGAAGAGGGACGCGCGGCGCTCTACCGGCTGGTCGACGGCGCGGACGTGTTCGTCACCAACTTCCCGCTGCCGGTACGCGAGCGACTGGGCCTGAGCCCGGAGCACCTGATGCCGCGGAACCAGCGGCTGATCTACGCCTCCTTCACCGCCTATGGCGAGACGGGCGACGAAGCCGCCAAGACCGGCTTCGACTCCACCGCCTATTGAGCGCGAACCGGGCTGATGGACATGGTTCGCGCCTCCGCCGATACGCCGCCCGCGCGCTCCATGCCGGGCATGGGTGACCATCCGAGCGGCACGGCGTTGTACGCGGCGATCGTGACGGCGCTCTATCGGCGGGAGAAGACCGGCCACGGCGGCGTGGTCCGTTCCTCGTTGCTGCAGAACGGGCTGTGGGCGAACGGTTGCGCCGTGCAGACACGCCTGTTCGGCGAGCACGTGCCGCACCGGCCGTTGCGCGAGGATGCGCCGAACGCGCTCGCCAACCACTACCGGACGCGCGATGGCCGCTGGTTCATCATGGCGCTGTTCAACGAGCAGCGGCAGTTGCGAGGCCTGCTCGATGCGATCGGGCGCGAGGACCTGACGGAGGACCCGCGCTTCGCCACGGATGCTGCCCGCAAGCAGAACGCGGCGGCCCTGGTCCAGGTGCTGGACGAGGTGTTCGCGACCCGTGACCTCGCCGAGTGGCGGCGCATTCTCGACGGGGTCGGCATCACGTTCGGGATCGTCGGGACGGTCGACGAGGTGAGCGATGACCCGCAGATGCGCGCCTGCGGGGGCCTGGTTCCGTTCGCGGACGGCGCGGGGCTGACGGTCGCAACCCCGTTCCACGTCGATGGCGCTGCCCAGGTGGCGCCGCGCCGCGCGCCCCGGGTCGGCCAGCACAGCGCGGAGGTGCTCCGCGACGCCGGGTATTCGGATGCAGAGATCGAGACGCTCCGGGCGCGCGGCGCGCTGGGCTGACCCGGACCGCAGCGCGCCTCCGGCCTGGGATCAGACCAGGCCGCCGGTCTCGGGCGGCTGCACCAGCGCCTGCGTATGGCGCGCGATCACCAGCTCCTCGTCGGTCGGGATCACGTAGGCAGGGAGCCGCGAATCCGGACGCGTCAGCTTCGGTCCGCCATTCTGGTTCGCGGTCTCGTCGAGCGAAAACCCGATCCAGCCGAGACGCCGCAGCACGCGGGCTCGGATTTCCGCGCTACGCTCGCCGATGCCGGCGGTGAAGACGAACCCGTCGATCCCGCCCATGCTCGCGGCCAGCGCACCCGCCATGCGGGCGACGTGATAGACGAAATACTCGACGGCCAGGTGGGCCAGCGGCTCCGGGCTCGCCAGCAGCGTGCGCATGTCGTTCGACACGCCGGACAGGCCCTTGAGCCCGCAATCCTGGTAGAGGAAATGCTCCACCCGATCGACGGACCAGTGCTTCTGCTGCTGCAGCCAGAGGATCACGCCCGCATCCAATGAGCCGGACCGCGTTCCCATCGGCAGCCCGTCGAGGGCGGTGAAGCCCATCGAGGAGTCGACGCTCCGCCCCCCCGCCAGGGCGCACATCGACGCGCCGGAGCCGAGATGCGCGACGACGACACGGCCGAGGGCGATCTCGGGCGCGACCTCCCCCAGCGCTCCGGCGATGAATTCGTAGGACAGGCCGTGGAAGCCGTACCGGCGAACGCCTTCGCGATAAAGTGCATCCGGGATCGCGAAGCGGTCCGCCACGGCGGGATGGCTGCGGTGGAAGGCGGTGTCGAAGCACGCGACCTGCGGCGTTTCGGGGAACAGCCGCATCAGCTCCCGGATGACCGCCACCGCGGGTGGGTTGTGCAGAGGAGCAAGCGCCGAGAGCGCTTCGATCCGGCCCAGCGAGGCCTCATCGATGCGCACCGGCGCATCGTGAGCGGCACCGCCATGCACGACGCGGTGCCCGAATGCCATCAGGTTGCCGCGCGTCATGGGGCCGTCCTCCAGGCCTTCCAGCAGACGTAGCGCCGCGCCATGATCCGGCACCGTGTGCTGTCCGGCGTGGGTCTCGCGCCCGTCTTCGGACATGACGCGCAGCCGCGCCGCCCCGCCGATCCCCTCGACCGCGCCGGAGCGCCAGAGCTTCAGCCCGTCATCCGGCAGATAGACGCCGAATTTCAGGCTCGAAGATCCGGCGTTCATGACGCAGAGATGACGGGTCCGATCAGCAGGCGTATCGGTGCTGTTCATGCCTCTTGGCCTTCCAGTGGCGGAGCGTGCATGTTCCCACTATCAGAGACGCGCCGCGGAGACATTGATCTATGACCACCAAGTTCGGCCTCGCCCAGCCTGTGCGTCGTGTGGAAGATCCCCGTCTGCTGAAAGGCGATGGCCGCTACACGGACGACATCGTGCTGCCGGGCATGCTGCACGGTGTGGTGCTGCGGAGCCCGCATGCGGCTGCCCGGATCACCAGCATCGACACCGCCGCCGCCGCGGCGCTCCCCGGGGTTCGCGCGATCTACACGGCGGACGATCTGAAGGCGGAGGGCCTCGGCACGCTGCCATGCGCCGCGCCCGTGACCAACCGCGACGGGTCCGCCATGGCGAGCCCCCCGCATCCGGTTCTCGCCGACGGGGCGGTTCGCCATGTGGGCGACCCGGTCGCATTCATCGTGGCCGACACGGTCAAGGCGGCCCGCGACGCCGCCGAGACGATCATGGTGGACTACGACATTCTTCCCGCCGCGATCGACCCGGTCGCCGCCATGAAGACCGGCGCCACGCTGGTCTGGCCGGAGGTGAAGGACAACCTGGTCTTCGACTGGGAGATCGGTGACGCGGCGGCGACGGAGGCGCAGTTCGCCCAGGCGGCGCACGTCACCCGGCTGACGATCGTCAACAACCGGATCGTCGTCTCGTCGATGGAGGCCCGCGCCGCGGTGGCGGACTACGACGCGGCCGCGCAGCGCTGGACGCTCTACGCCAATACCCAGGGCGGCTGGCTGGTGAAGAACCTGATCGGACCCCTGTTCGGTGTCGAGCCCGACAAATTCCGCGTCATCACCCCCGATGTCGGCGGCGGCTTCGGGATGAAGCTGTTCCTCTACGCGGAGCACGTCCTCACCTGCTTCGCGGCTCGCAAGCTGGGTCAGCCGGTGAAGTGGGCGGCCGAACGCGGGGAAGCGTTCCTGTGCGACACCCAGGGCCGGGACAACGTGACGCTGGGCGAGCTCGCGATCGACGCTGAGGGCAAGTTCCTCGCGCTGCGGACGCGGAACGTCGCGAACATGGGCGCCTACCTGTCGACGTTCGCCCCGTATATCCCGACCTACGCAGGCACCGGCGTGCTGGCCAGCGTCTACGGGTTCAAGGCGATCTACGCGAACGTCCTGGGCGTATTCACCAACACGGTCCCGGTCGACGCCTATCGCGGCGCCGGCCGGCCCGAGAGCAACTACCTCGTGGAACGGCTGGTCGATGCCGCGGCGCGCGAGCTGGGCATCGACCGGGTCGAGCTGCGGCGCCGGAACATGGTGCCGCCGAGCGCGATGCCGCACTCCACCCCGGTCGGGAAGACCTATGACAGCGGCGATTTCCGCATCCTGCTGGATGCGGCCATCGCCAGGATCGATTACGCCGGCTTCGCCGCTCGTCGCAGTGCGGCAGAAGGGCGGGGCAAGCGGCTGGGCCTCGGCCTCGCCTATTACCTGGAAGCCACGGGCGGCGACCCGACCGAACGTGCCGAGATCCGCTTCGCGGAGGACGGTTTCGTTGACGTCTACGTGGGCACCCAGTCCACCGGCCAGGGGCACGAGACCGCCTACGTGCAGTTGACCGCCAACCAGCTCGGCATCGACGGAGACAAGATCCGCATCCGGCAGGGAGATACGGACACGATCCCGGTCGGCGGCGGCACCGGGGGCGCGCGCAGCCTCTATTCCGAAGGGCAGGCGATCCTGCTGACGAGCGATTCTGTGATCGCCAAGGGCAAGCAGGCCGCGGCCGACGTGCTGGAAGCGGCGGTCGCCGACATCGCCTTCGCGGAAGGTCGGTTCTCGATCGTCGGCACGGACCGCGGGATCGACATCATCAGCCTTGCGGCCACGCAGCGGCAGAAGGCAGCGCGCGGGGAGACGGCCGTGACCCTCGATGCCGCGGAGATCGCGGCGATCGACGCCCATACCTTCCCGAACGGCTGCCACATGGCGGAAGTCGAGGTCGACCCCGACACCGGCGTGGCCGAACTGGTGCGCTACGTCGTGTGCGACGACGTGGGCAAGGCGATCAACCCGCTGATCGTGCGCGGACAGGTCGCGGGCGGAGTGGCCCAAGGCTATGGCCAGGCGGTGCTGGAGCGCACGGTCTACGACCCCGATTCCGGCCAGCTCCTGTCCGGAAGCTTCATGGACTACGCGCTTCCGCGAGCGAACGAGCTGCCGGACATCGAGGTCGAGCTTCTGGAAGTGCCGTGCGCCTCCAACCCGCTGGGCGTGAAGGGTGCGGGCGAAGCCGGGGCGGTCGGCAGTCCACCGGCGGTGATCAACGCGATCATCGACGCGTTGAGCTCCGAGGGGGTCCAGCACATCGACATGCCGGCGACGCCCGAACGGGTCTGGCGCGCCCTGGCCATGGCCAAGGCCGCCTGACCACGGCGTGCGTCACGTTCCGGGAGCGATGCTCCCGGAACGGCGCGCGACGTCCGGCGTGCGCATCGCCCAGACGCGGACTTGCCGGCTCAGGATGCTTTCGCGACGGAACGGGCGGCCCGCGTGGCCAGCGGTGCCTCCACCGATCGCGATCCGGGGCCGGTCGGACCGGAGACCCCGATGCGGTCATTCGGTTTGCGGCCGAGCCCGCTCTGCTTGGCGAGGTCCGACCGGACCTTGGCATAGTCGGGCGCGACCATCGGATAGTCGGACGGCAGCGACCATTTGGCCCGATACTCGTCCGGCGTCATGCCATGCACCTTAAGCAGATGCCGCTTCAGCATCTTCATCGACATGCCGTCCTCGAGGCACACGAGGCGGTCGTGGAAGACGGACCGCCGCGGCGGCACGGCCGGCGCATTCATCGTCTCGTCCGGTTCCGCCACGTCGAGCGCCCTGTAGACCTCGCGGATCAGGCGAGGGAGCGCCTCCGCGGAGACCTCGTGCACCGTGATGTAGGCACTGACGATCTTCGTAACGAGCGGGAGTAGTTTCTCCGCGCCTGCACCCTCGTGGGAATCCGCCATCTCACCGCCCTGATCTGGTCGCTCCGGCGGTGTGAGC
Organism: Rhodospirillales bacterium 69-11; assembly: GCA_001898425.1. GTDB lineage: Bacteria > Pseudomonadota > Alphaproteobacteria > Acetobacterales > Acetobacteraceae > Rhodopila. The sequence continues at coordinate 240,726 of MKTV01000044.1, read as the reverse complement.
CCGTCGTAAGGCCGCCGAATCGTCTACTTTATGATATATGTCCGCTAATATTCGTCAATATCCCTCCTCATTACGATCCAGCGGTTGCGGGAGCCTTAACGGTTGCAAGTTGGATGGGCGGTTCGCTGCAACCGCGGCAATCCTTTCAGGCCGGCGGACGGCCAAGCCAGATCACAGGCACTCTCCCGTGAGCTCACTCCAGGCGCATGGCACCGGCGGTTTCACGCGCCCTTGAGCCGAGAGTAATCGACTGGACCGCTCCGGCGGCGCATGATCGCCCGCAGGAAACGGAGCCGCGCGTTGCCAAACGAAGTCGAATCGGAGCGGGGCGGTCGGAAAGCATGCTACGGATTGGTCGCCTTCGGAGCCGCGGTGTGGATTTGGAGCGCGGGATCATCATCATGAGACTGACAGCAATCGGGACGGCGCTGCGACGGCACGCCGCCCTCGTCCGCGCCATGTCCATCGCGGCCGTCATCGCCCTTCCGCTCGCCGGATGCGGCGGTGTCATGGATCCGCAAGGACCGATCGGCGAGGCGAACCGCACGATCCTGCTGAATGCGCTCGGCATCATGCTGGTCATCGTGGTGCCGACCATCCTCGCCACACTCGCCTTCGCGTGGTGGTTCAGGGAAGGCAACACCAGAGCCCGCTACCTGCCGACCTGGGCCTATTCCGGACGCATCGAGCTGATCGTCTGGTCGATCCCCGTGCTCGTCATCCTGTTCCTGGGCGGCTTGATCTGGATCGGTTCTCACGAACTCGATCCGGCCCGCCCCCTGAGCTCGTCGAAGAAGCCGCTCGAAGTCCAGGTCGTGTCACTGGACTGGAAATGGCTGTTCATCTACCCGGACCAGAACATCGCGAGCGTCAACGAGCTGGTCATACCCGCCGGAACACCCGTCCACTTCTCGCTCACCTCGGCGAGCGTCATGAACGTGTTCTTCGTGCCTCAGCTCGGGAGCATGATCTACACCATGAACGGCATGGTGACCCAGCTCTGGCTGCAAGCGGACGGGCCGGGGGAGTTTCCGGGACTGTCGGCTCAGTTCAGTGGCGACGGCTTCGCGGACATGGGATTCACGGTCCACGCCGTTCCGCAGCAGGGGTTCGAGGACTGGCTGTCGAAGGTCCGCAACGCCGGGCCGCACCTCGATCCCCAATCCTACGAGAAGCTTGCCGTCCAGAGCAGCGTGGCGAAGCCCTTCACCTACGGTGCGGTCGAACCGGCATTGTTTCATGCCGTCGCCTCGCAGCAACTCCCTCCGGGACCTGGTCCGGTCGCGGGACGTGGGGGCGTCAACGTGCATAATCGGTCGGAGTAGCAGATGCTCGGCAAGCTGACCTGGGACGCCATTCCCTGGGACCAACCGATCCCCCTCGTCGCGGGCGCGACCGTCATCTTCCTGATGCTGGCGGTGATCGCCTGGGTCGTCCTGAAAGGCTATCTCCCGTATCTGTGGCGCGAGTGGATCACCAGCGTCGACCACAAGCGCATCGGCGTCATGTACACGCTGCTCGGCCTCGTGATGCTGGTCCGCGGCTTCGTCGATGCGATCATGATGCGCTCGCAGCAGGCCCTGGCCTACCAGGCTCCCGGCTACCTTCCCCCCGAACACTACAACCAGATCTTCTCGGCACACGGGACGATCATGATCTTCTTCGGCGCCATGCCGTTCATGATCGGCCTGATGAACTTCGTCGTGCCGCTGCAGCTCGGCGTACGCGACGTCGCTTTCCCGACGCTGAATTCCACCAGCTTCTGGCTGACCGCGACCGGCGCATTGCTGGTGAACATCTCGCTGGTCGTGGGTGAGTTCGCCCGTACCGGATGGCTGCCCTACCCGCCCCTCTCCGAACTGGCGTACTCGCCCGGTGTCGGCGTGGACTACTA
>MKTV01000044.1:238200-238825 GCA_001898425.1 Rhodospirillales bacterium 69-11 | reverse complement strand
GCGCTGCAGATCTCCGGTGTCGGGACCCTGATGTCGGGGATCAACCTCGTCACGACGATCCTGAAGATGCGCGCGCCCGGCATGAGCTACCTGCGCATGCCGATCTACTGCTGGCCGGCGCTCGCTTCCAACCTGCTGATCGTCGCCGCCTTTCCGATCCTGACGGCGACGCTCGCGATGCTGACGCTCGACCGTTACCGCGGCTTCCACTTCTTCACGAACACGGCCGGCGGCAACATGATGATGTTCGTGAACCTCATCTGGGCGTGGGGCCATCCGGAGGTCTACATCCTGGTGCTGCCGGCCTTCGGGATCTTCTCCGAGGTGATCTCCACCTTCTCGCGCAAGCCGCTCTTCGGCTACCGCAGCATGGTGATGGCGACGATGTTCATCTGCATCGTCTCCTTCACGGTGTGGCTGCACCATTTCTTCACGATGGGCGCGGGCGGGGACGTGAACGCCGCCTTCGGCATCGCCACGAGCATCATCGCCGTGGGCACGGGGGTGAAGGTCTACAACTGGATGTTCACGATGTATGGCGGCCGGATCCAGTTCACGACCCCGATGCTCTGGTCCATCGGCTTCATCGTGACGTTCGTCATCGGCGGCATGACCGGCGTGCTGC
>MKTV01000044.1:226944-238072 GCA_001898425.1 Rhodospirillales bacterium 69-11 | reverse complement strand
CTGGCCGGCTTCTATCTCACCTTCATGCCGCTCTACGTGGTCGGCCTGCTGGGGATGACGCGGCGCCTGCAGCATTATGACCTGGCGCAATGGCGTCCCTGGGTGCTGCTGGCCGGGCTCGGCGTCGTGGTGACGTGCTTCGGCGTCGCCTGCCAGATCATCCAGCTCGTGGTCAGCATCCGGGAACGGGTGGAACTCCGCGACGAGATGGGCGACCCGTGGAACGGCCGGTCGCTCGAGTGGGCCACCACCTCGCCGCCCCCGGCCTTCAACTTCGCCGTCCTGCCGGACGTCCGCGGTGAGGAGCCGTATTGGGAGATCAAGCGGCGCGCCATCGAGACGCAGCAACTGGCCGCGGAGCCGGAGTATGAGGCCATCGAAATGCCACGGAACAGCCCAACGGGCTTCATCACGGCGTTCTTCTCGACCCTAACCGGGTTCGCCTTGATCTGGCACATCTGGTGGCTCGTAGGCGTGGGCCTCGTCGCCGCCTATTGCGTCTTCGTCTGGTTCGCGTGGCGCGATCAGGAGGAATACGAGATCCCGGCCGAGGAGGTCGCCGCGAGCGACAGGGCGCGCCGGCGTGCGCGCGAAGCCTGGCTCCGGGCCAATGCCCGCGTCGGTGAGCCGGCATGAGCAGCTCCCAGGCAGTTCCGGCCACCCATCTCCGGGAGCCCGATCCTTACAAGCTGGGGCGTGCGCCGTATCACGGAGGTTCGGGCCACGGGCATGGCGAACCACCCGGACACGGCGCCGGCGGCCCCGCCTCCAAGCGGGTCATCGTCGGCTACGGGTTCTGGATCTTCCTGCTCAGCGACATCGTCATGTTCTCGGGCTTCTTCGCGGCGCATGCGGTGCTGCAGGACGCCACGGCGGGCGGGCCGAGCGGAAAGGACCTGTTCGATCTGTCGCGTGTGGCGATCGAGACGGGGCTGCTGCTCGCCTCCAGCTTCACCTGCGGCATGGCCGCGGTCGCGACCGAGGCGCGCAGCCATCTGTGGACCCAGGTCTTCCTGCTGGTGACAGGGCTTCTGGGACTGGGCTTCCTCATCATGGAAGCGCAGGAATTCGCGGCCATGATCGCCGAGGGCGCAGGACCGCAGCGCAGCGCCTTCCTCTCCTCGTTCTTCGCCGTCGTGGGCTGCCACGGCCTGCACGTCACCGCCGGCCTGCTATGGCTCGGGACGATGATGGCCCAGATCTTCGTGAAGGGGTTTCGACCCAACATCCTCCGGCGCCTGCTCTGCTTCAATCTGTTCTGGCACGCGCTGGACATCATCTGGGTCGCGCTGTTCACCATCGTCTATCTGATCGGAGCGGGCGCATGAGTGCGGATACGAACCACGACTCCGAATCGGGCGACGTCGCGCCGGGTGTGGAAGGCACGAGCATTCGTGCGGGCGTCCAGGGCTACCTGATCGGCCTGGGCCTTGCCGTCCTGCTCACGGCCGCATCGTTCTACACGGCCGGTTCGGGATGGATCTGGGGACCTGGCATCCCGGTGGCGCTCGTCGTGCTGGCGATCGCGCAGATCGGGGTCCACCTCGCGTTCTTCCTCCACATCACCACCGCCCCCGACAACACGAACAACGTGCTCGCCCTGGCATTCGGGGTGCTGATCGTCGCGCTGGTGGTCGGCGGCTCGATCTGGATCATGGGCCACGTGAACCACAACATGATGCCCATGCAGGAGATGTTGCAGATGCAGCGGTGACGGTGCGGCAGTCTGGGATTCGCGTGCCGATCAGGGGCGCGAGCCTCCCGCCCCATCGCGGCCGTGCAGGCAGGCCGAGAACACCGCGGCGACGATCACGCGGCGTGAAACCGGCGTGCTCGGAGGGCCGCGTGACCCGACCCGAACCGGTCTCCTGAAACCGTCGGCATCGCGCGTCCTCTCCCCAGGGAACGAACCGCGCGGAGTCTTCCGAATTCCCGGCGACGGCACGGTCGCGCCGCCGCCGGGTACTCCAACCAGCGTTCAGGCGGTCGGGAACTTGCACTTGTCGTTCAGCGGATGCAGGACCTCGGATGGCGGCGCGGTGCGGACCAGCTTGTAGATGTCCCACTCGCTCTTGCTCTCCTTCGGCGTCTTCACCTCGAACAGGTAGGCCGGGAACACGCCGCGCCCGTCCGCTCGAACACTGCCCTTCCCGAACGCGTCGTCGTCCGTGGGCATGGACTTCATCCGGGCGATCGCGACGCGGCCGCTCTTCTTCGCTTCCGTCGCCCCCATTGCCTGCACTGCCTTCAGGTAATGCAGCGTCGAGGAATAGGAGCTGGCGTGCGCCTGATTCGGGTAATTCTTCGGTGACATGGGCAACAGGCGCTTGGTGAAGGCGCGCGTCCGGTCGTTCAGATCCCAGTAGAACGTCTCGGTGGTCAGCAGTCCGCCACACGTCTGCAAGCCCAGCGAATGCGCGTCCTGCATGAACATGAGCAGCGGGGCGATGCGCATCGTCTTGTTCAGGCCGAACTCGGCCGCGGCCTTGATCGCATTCTGCGTGTCGAGCCCCGCCATCGCGAGCCCCAGCACGGATGCGCCACTCGCTTGCGCCTGGGCGACGTAGAGGAGAAATCGGTCGTGTCGGGAAAGGGGTAACGCACCGCTCCCTTCACCTCGCCACCGCCTTGCTTCACCACCTCGGCGGTCAGTGTCTCGAGCGAGATGCCGAACGCGTAGTTGGCGGTGACGAAGTACCAGGACTTGAAGCCCTGGGACATCAGGGAACCACCGGTCGAGCGGGCGTTCTCGTAGGTATCGAAGCTCCAGACGATCGTGTTGGGCGAGCACTGCTCATCGGTCAGGGCGGCCACCGTCGCCGAGGCGTTGAGCATGATCTTGTCCTTCTCCCGCGCGACCTGCGCGACGGCCAGGGCCACCGAGGAGGTCGGAACGTCGGCCGCGACGTCCACGCCCTGGTCGAACCATTGCCGCGTGATCGAAGCAGCGACATCAGGCTTGTTCTGGTGGTCGGCCGAGATGACCTCGACGTCGAAGTCGACGTGCGGACGCATCTCCTCCACCGCAAGTTGGGTCGCGGCGAGCGAGGTCGGGCCAGTGTTGTCACGGTAGGTGCCACTGAGATCGGTCAGCACGCCGATCACGATCTTGGGCCGGCTCTGGGCGCGGGCGCGGATGATGGGCGCGGCCGACAGCGCGGCGGCGCCCCCCAGCAGGGTGCGACGGGTAAAGGCCATGGGACGTTCCTCTCCGGGGCTTCGTTGTTCGTTGTGAGCGCCGCCGTGAAGCCTTGACATCGGGCGACCTGGAGAGTGCGCGACAGGACGCTCAGGCCGTCAAGCCGTTTGGCACGCCGGCGCGCGCCCCGATGCCCCCGTGTGAGCGCGGCGCATGCCGCGCACGCGTGCCCTCAGCCGATCACGTCCTATGCCCCGAACCTGCCGTTCCGCGGAAAGCCGGCGGGAGGCAGGCGGCCATACTGGCCACGCGTCCCCAGCCAGTCGCGGAGATTGGTCTCGGTGCGGGTGCGGTCCCCGAGTTTCCAGGTGAGGCCGTCAGCCAGGCGGAACACCTTGGCGTCCAGAAGCCCCCCATCCTTGTAGCGCTGCAGCGTCACGCCCGCGCCCTTCGCCATGACCGGCACCTGGTCGAGTGGGAAGACGAGGAGCTTGCGCGACTCGCCGATGACCGCGAGGTGGTCGCCGTCCGCCGGGATGCAGAGGCAGGCTTCCTCCCCGGCCTTCAGGTTCAGCACCTGTTTGCCGGTGCGCTTCTCCGCTGCGAGCTCTTTGCCCGCCACCATGAAGCCGCGACCGGCGCTGGAGGCGACCAGGTAGTTGGTCGTCTCGACCGCGACGAAGAAGGCAACGACGTCGACGTCGTTCGACAAGTCGGCCAGCAGCCGCACTGGCTGCCCGTCGCCGCGGCCACGCGGCAGGTCGCCGGCCCTGATCGTGTAGGTGCGGCCGTTGGTCGCGAACAGGGTCAGCTTGTCCGTGGTGAAGCACGGCAGCAGCAGCTTGAGCTTGTCCCCTTCCTTGAACCGGAGGTCGGCCGGGTCCGCCACGGAACCGCGGACCGCCCGGATCCAGCCCTTCTCCGACAGGATCGCGGTGATCGCCTCGCGCTCGATGAACGCCTCGGTGTCGACCGCGACCGTGCTGGGCGCGACGGCCAGCACCGAACGCCGGTCCCCGAGCGGCCCGGAGCCGAACTTGGCGCGGGTCTGCTCGAGTTCTTCGGCGATCCGGTTCCAGCGCAGCGTCTCGTCCTTGAGCAGCGCCTGGATCTCCTTGCGCTCCTTCGACAAAGATTTGTGCTCCTTGCGGATCTCCATCTCCTCGAGCCGGCGCAGGCTGCGCAGCCGCATGTTGAGGATCGCCTCCGCCTGGACCTCCGACAGCGAGAACCGCTCCATCAGCCGCGGCTTCGGTTCGTCCTCCTCGCGGATGATGCGGATCACCTCGTCCAGGTTCAGGAAGACGATCAGGTAGCCTTCCAGCACCTCGATCCGCCGCTCAATCGCGGCGAGCCGGTGATTGGAGCGGCGGATCAGCACTTCGTGCCGGTGATCGAGCCAGGCGCGCAGCACCTGCTTCAACGGCATCACGAGCGGCGTCCGGCTCGCATCCAGCACGTTCATGTTGAGCGAGAAGCGCGTCTCCAGCGCGGTCGCGCGGAACAGCGTCTCCATCAGCATCTCGGCCTCGACCGTCCGGGTCTTCGGCTCGAGTACCAGGCGGATCACGTCGGTGCTCTCGTCCCGCACGTCGCCCAGCAGCGGCAGCTTCTTCTCTTCCAGCAACTGCGCGATCTGCTCGATCAGCCGCGCCTTCTGCACCTGGTAGGGGATCTCGGTGACGACGATCTGCCACGTGCCGTGCTTCCCGACCTCCTTCTCCCACTTGGCCCGCAGCCGGAACCCGCCGCGGCCCGTTTCGTAGGCCGTCAGGATGGAGGCCGGCTCCTCGACGATCAGACCGCCGGTCGGGAAATCGGGGCCCGGCATGTGCGCCAGCAGGTCGGCAGTGGTCGCATCCGGATGACGGATCAGGTGGATCGCGGCGGCACAGACCTCGCCCGCATTGTGCGGCGGGATGGAGGTCGCCATGCCCACCGCGATGCCGGCCGCGCCGTTGGCCAGCAGGTTGGGGAAGGCGCCCGGCAGGACGATCGGCTCGCTCTCCTCCCCGTCATAGGTCGGGCGGAAATCGACCGCGTCCTCGTCGATGCCGGCCAGCATGGCCCGCGCGACCTCGGTCAGCCGCGCCTCGGTGTACCGCATGGCCGCGGCGTTATCGCCGTCGATGTTGCCGAAGTTCCCCTGTCCCTCGACCAGCGGGTAGCGGGCGGCGAATTCCTGCGCGAGCCGCACCAGCGCCTCATAGACCGCGGCGTCGCCGTGCGGGTGGTACTTGCCGATCACGTCGCCCACGACGCGGGCGCACTTCTTGAAGCCGGCGGTCGGGTCCAGCCGCAACTGGTGCATGGCGTAGATCAGCCGCCGGTGGACCGGCTTCAGCCCGTCCCGCACGTCCGGCAGCGACCGCGACATGATCGTGGACAGCGCATAGGCCAGATACCGCTCGGACAGCGCGTCCTTGAGCGGCGTGTCCTCGACATGCCCGATCACGTCATTCGGCATCATGGTCCCCGGTCTGTTGATCCGATTCCGCCGCGAGCGCGGCGACGCGGTCGTATAGCATCTGCCGCGCCAGCGGGAGCGCACGGTTGTGCTGGCCGAAGGCGTCCCGCACCAGGAAATGCCCGGTGAGCCGCAGCCCGTCCTGCCACTCTCCGGGACCCTCGGCGTTGCCGCCGACCAGGAAGGAGGGCAGCCGCAGCAGCCGCCCGGCCCAGACGCCTGCCGCCTCGGCCGTCACGGCACGCCCGGTCCGGGGCGAGACATAGGCCAGACCGGAGGTGGCGCCGCTCACGGCACAGGCGCGCAGGTCGATCCCGTACCCGAGATCCGCCAGAAGCCGCATCTCCCAGCGCACCAGATCGGGCAGCAGCGCCTCGCCCGAGGACAGCCCGACCAGCAGGCGGAGCAGGCCGCCGAACACGGCCGGGTGCGGCTCCCGTTCGGGCAGCGCGCCTTCGGCCACGGCGCAGGCGGCGGTGACGATGCCCAGCGCGAGCGGATCGCCCATCGCCAGCGCCGCGGTGGCGTGGACGGTTTCCCCCCGGAGGCCGCCCAACTGGTCCGCAAGCCGCGCCGTCCAGCGCGCCGCGACCAGGTTGCCGGACTGCCACGTGGCCGTCTGCGCGCGGGAGAGGCCGCCACGGACCAGGCCGCGATGCAGCCCGTGCTCTTCGGTCATCACCGTCGCGATCACGTCCGCCTCCCCGTACGGTCGGGCATGCAGCACGATTGCGGGCGCCTCCCACTCCATGCGGCCTCCTGTGCGTGGCGGACGCCCGCGCGGGGCGTGTCGATCCGGGACGCAGGACAGATTGGTGGTGCTGGCCTTTGCCCGCGAATCTCGCCATTGAACGAGCGCCTCAAGCGTTGCCGAGAGCTCCCGTGATCACATTCCTCTACGACCTGCCCGATCTCGGTGTCGCCGCCGTCTTCGGGCTGACCATCGGGATCCTGTTCGCAATCGCTCCGCTGCTACGATACCGCCTCTTCGGGCCGGTCAGCGACACCCATGCGGAAAGCGCCCGCAACACCGTTTCCGCCATCACCGGCTTCACCGGCGCCGTGCTCGCCTTCTCGCTCGTCCAGGCGCAGATGAACCTGCGCAACGTGGAGAAGACCGTCGCGGCCGAAGCCACCCAGTTCAACCAGATCGATCGGCTGCTCACCCGATGGGGCGATCCGAAGGTCGCCGGGATCCGCCAGGCGCTGCACGCCTATGCGCAATCCGTGATCGACGACGAATGGCCGAGGCTCAGCGTCCACGAGAGCAGCCCGCGGACCGCCGAAGCGAGCGCCACGCTCTCGCGGGCGATCCTGGCCATCCAGCCCGCGCCGGGGCGGGAGTCGGTGATCTATGCCGACCTCCTGAAGCTGAACGACCAGCTTGCCGAAAGCCGGGACGAGCGGCTGAGTGCGACGGATCTGGGCCTCCCGCCCATCTACTGGCACGTGATCTGCTTCCTGATCCTGCTCCTGCTGGTCTTCGCCGCCTTTGTCGAGCCCCAATGGGGCCGCGTCATGTCGCTCGGCGGTCTCGGCGCGGGTCTGGGCCTGCTGATAACGCTGGTCTTCATCTTCGACCAACCCTTCCTCGGCGAGGTGTCCGTCACGCCGGACCCGATCGTCCGAGCGCTGGCCACGATGCAGGCCCGCGCGAGTTGAGCGGTGGCGCAGCCGCCCTTGCGAAACGTCCGGCACGGGCCAAGCTAAGTTCGTTCGCCGACCAGGTCGTCCCCGGTGTGGACGAGGTCGGAGAGGGGACGCCACGCTGGGTCCCGGTGCGATTTGGCGAGAGGAGCTCCCATGAGCGATGACGACCAGGTGCCAGTCACGGGCGGGATCCGGGAGAAGCTGGTCGCCAGGAAGCAGGAATGGGCCCGCGACGGCCGGCTGCTGACCGGCACCACCGGCGATCCCGACCGGGATCGGCTGCCTCCCGGCCAGCGCCTGGTGAAGGACTGGCCCGTCCTCGACCTCGGAGCCGAACCGAACGTCACGCCCGAGAAGTTCCGGCTCGACGTGGACGGCGCGGTCGAGAACCGCCTGAGCCTGCGGCTCGACGAGTTCATGGCGCTGCCGCAGAGCGAGAGCGTCTCCGACATGCACTGCGTCACCCAATGGTCCCGTTATGACAACCGTTGGAAGGGTGTGTCCGCGCGAGCGCTGGTGGAGATCGTCCGCCCGAAGCCGGAAGCGAAGCACGTCGTGTTCCACTCCTGGGACGGGTACACGACGAACATCCGCCTGGACCAGTTCGATCAGCCGGATGTCTTCCTGGTCCACGAGTGGGAGGGGAAGCCGATCACCCGCGAGCATGGCGGTCCCGTGCGCATGCTGGTTCCTCGGCTGTATCTCTGGAAATCGGCCAAATGGCTTCGGCGGATCGAGTTCACGATCAGCGACCACCCGGGGTTCTGGGAGGTCCGCGGCTACCACAACAATGCCGACCCGTGGCTGGAGGAGCGCTATGGTTGAGCTGACGCGCCGCACCGTGCTGGCGGCATCTTGCGGGCTGGCGGGAGGCACGGCTGTATCGGAGAGCGCCAGCGCCGCCTCGTCCGGCGAAACGGCGTGGGATTTCAGTTTTCCCGGCATCGATGGCAGCACGCTGGACTTCGCCCAGTTTCGCGGCAAGGCGCTGCTTGTCGTCAACACGGCCAGCTTCTGCGGCTACACCTACCAATACGAGGCGCTGGAGAAGCTCTACCATGCGCGGAGCGCCGAAGGGCTCGTCGTGGTCGGCGTGCCCAGCGGCGACTTCAACCAGGAATCGGCCGACAACAAGACGGTCAAGGAGTTCTGCGACACGCGGTTCGGCATCTCCTTCCCTCTCGCGGCGCTGTCGCACGTGCGCGGGAAAGACGCCGCCCCGTTCTATGCCTGGGTGAAGCGGACCCGCGACTGGGCGCCATCCTGGAACTTCAACAAGGTGCTGGTCTCGCGGCAGGGCTTCGTCACGGGCACGTTCGGCGCGGGCGAAGAGCCCGACGGCACCACCCTGTCCGAGGCGATTTCGACCGCGCTGGGCAAGACCGCCCGCCCGGCCTGAGCCGGCCCGCGCGCCGGCGCCTCCGGCCGCGCCGAGCTGACCGACCTGCCGCTCGCGCCTCCCCCGATCGGCGCGGGTGATCGACTTATGCGGCGGGGGGAATACCCAGCAACGGTGCGATCCGTTCGGGAGCACGGAGCAGATTCGCAAGCGTGTAACGGTCGAGCACGCCGAGGAACGCGGACAGCGCCTCGTCAAGGACGGAGGCGAGGAAACATTCCGGCTGGATGCGGCACCCGGCCGCGGACCCGAAACAGGGGACCAGATGCATGTCCGGTTCGGTCCGGCGGACGACGGCGCCGATGTTGATCTCCTCCGGCTTGCGCGCGAGGCGCAGCCCGCCATGCTGCCCGCGCACCGTCGCGATTTCGCCGCTCTGCGCGAGCTGGTGCACGACCTTCATCAGGTGGTTCGCGGAGATGTCGTAGGCGGCCGCGATATCCGCGATCGTCACGAGCCTGTCCGGCCGCAGCCCCAGATAGATCAGGGTTCTCAGGCTATAGTCGCTGAACGTGGTCAGCCGCATGGCTGCCTCCGCATGTCTGGCACGCCGAACGCCCGAGGGCTCGAAACCCCATCATAGCTCGGTGCACGTGCCGAGGGGCAGGCCGCACATTCGCCCTCCGCGCAGACTGCCGCTGGCGGCGGCGTCCGTCTTAGGCGGCGTCGTGCGGGTCGGCAAACGGTTCGGCCGGCGTGCCCCGCAGAGACACGGTCCGGACCCGCGGCTCCGTCTGGCGGCGGGTGAACTCCGGCGCGATTTCCGCGAGCTCCAGGAACTGGTCGGCCTGCCGCCGCAGCTCATCGGCGATCATCGGCGGGCTGGTGCGAATGGAGGAGACGACGGAGACGCGCACGCCCTTGCGCTGCATGGCTTCGACGAGACGCCGGAAGTCGGAGTCGCCGCTGAAGAGGACGGCGTGATCGATTCGGGGCGCGAGTTCGAGCATGTCGACCGCGACCTCGATATCCATGTTGCCCTTGACCCGCCGCCGCCCCGCCGCGTCCGTGAACTCCTTGGCGGGCTTGGTGACCAAGGTATACCCGTTATAGGCGAGCCAATCGGTAAGCGGCTTCAGCGGTGAATACTCGTCGGTCTCAAGCACCGCCGAATAGTAGTAGGCGCGGATCACGTGCGACTTCTTCCGGAAGAACTCCAGCAGGTTGCGATAGTCGACATCAAACCCTAGGTTGCGGGACGCCGAATACAGGTTGGCTCCATCAATGAAGAGGGCGAGCCGCTCAGTCGGAAGAAAATGCATGGATTCTGAACCCAGGGTTGAACGCGGTTGGAATATGCGGGTACGGGCAAGCGTCGATGTCGGTCGTCCGGGACGAGTTTATATCACCTAGGCAATCTTGCAAAAGTCAGAACGACCGTTCGGGGCAGTACATGATAGTTGTCGGCATGGGGGCCAATCTCGCAAATAGAGACGGACGAACACCTCTCGAGACATGCCGCTGGGCCGTCTCGCGGCTCGACCAGCTTCCCGGATTGCGCGTCCGCGGTCTGTCCCGGTGGTTCGAGTCCGCCCCCATTCCCCCCTCGGCCCAGCCCGCCTTCGTGAACGCCATCGTGCATCTCCGCGCCGAATCTGGCCAAGCCCCGGACCCGCGTGTAGTGCTGGCATGGCTCATGCAGATCGAACAAGACGCCGGACGCGAGCGAAGCGTGGCAAATGCCGCAAGAACGCTCGATCTGGACCTCATCGACTACGACGGCCTCATCCTGGATACCCCTGATCTCGTGCTTCCGCACCCGCGCGCCCACGAACGGGCCTTCGTGCTCTGCCCTCTGAACGACGTGGCGCCTGACTGGATCCATCCGGTGCTGGCGGCCCGGCCGGCGACGCTGATCGACGCCCTGCCGCCCCAGGCGCTGCGGATCCTGCCGGCGTAAGCCTTGCATCGCAGCGCAGCATCGCCTAATTACCCGCTTTCCCCCGAAGCTATGCCCGGAGGTTGAGCGCATGGCGCGCGTCACCGTTGAAGACTGCGTCCAGAAGGTCCCCAATCGCTTCGAGCTGGTGCTGCTCGCCGCCCAGCGCGCGCGCAACCTCAGCCGCGGTGAGGAACTGACGGTCGATCGCGACAACGACAAGAACCCCGTCGTCGCGCTCCGCGAGATCGCGGACGAAACCATCGAGCTCGGCCGCATCGAGCAGGATCTGATCAAGTCCCTGTCCCGCGCCCCGGAGCCGGAGCCGGCCGACGAGGAGGTGCTCGACCTCATCCCGACCGACCAGAACATCTTCGGGCTGCAGGACGTCACTGCCGAAGAGGAGGCCGCCGGCCTTCCCGTCGAGAACGAGGACATGTCCCCCGAGGACATGGAAGCCGCGATCGAGGCGGAACTCGGCGGCCGCCCGAGGCGCTAGCCCGTCATGCGCAGGGGGGGCGGCACCGGTCACGAGGCACCACGGCCCGCGCCGACCCCCGCGGCGCCGACCGTCGCGATGGCGCCTGACGGACA
>MKTV01000044.1:198438-226938 GCA_001898425.1 Rhodospirillales bacterium 69-11 | reverse complement strand
CCATTCGGTCGCCGCACTCGATTCGCCGCCCCCGGGCGGATCGCCCCCGCCCGCCGACATCGTGCCGACGCGACCCGCGATCATCCGGCAGTTCGAACTGACCGAGAAGGTCCACGCGTACGACCCCAAAGCCGATACCAGCCTGATCGACGCGGCCTACGTGCTCGCCATGCAGGCGCACGGAAACCAGCGGCGCGACAACGGCGACCCCTACATCACCCATCCGATCGCGGTCGCCGACATCCTGGCCGGCTACCGGCTCGATACCGCCTCCATCGTCACCGGCCTGCTCCACGACACGATCGAGGACACCCCGGTCCGCCTGCCCGACATCGAGACGCGATTCGGCAAGGAGATCGCAGGCCTCGTCGATGGGGTGACCAAGCTCACCCGACTGGAGCTGCAGTCCGACCGCACCAAGCAGGCGGAGAACTTCCGCAAGCTCGTGCTCGCCATGAGCAAGGACATCCGCGTCCTGCTCGTGAAGCTGGCCGATCGTCTGCACAACATGCGGACGCTGCACTTCGTCCGCGCCGAGGACCGCCGCAAGCGGATCGCCCGCGAGACCATGGAGATCTACGCGCCGCTCGCCGAACGCATCGGCATGGACGCGGTGAAGACCGAACTCCAGACCCTGTCCTTCCAGCAGCTCGAGCCCGAGGCCTTCGCGACCATCCAGGCGCGGCTCAACTTCCTCCGCGGCCAAGGCGCCGACGTGATCGAGGAGGTGAAGCAGGAACTCATCCGCGTCTGCCACGATGCCGGCGTCGAGGTGATCGAGGTCACGGGCCGCGAGAAGAACCCCTACTCCATCTGGGAGAAGATGCACCGCCGCAACGTGGCGTTCGAGCAGCTCTCCGACATTATGGCATTCCGCGTCGTGGTGCCCACCAAGGGCGACTGCTACGCGGCGCTGGGCGCGGTCCATTCCGCCTATCCGGTGATCGCCGGGCGCTTCAAGGATTACATCTCGACCCCCAAATCGAACGGCTATCAGAGCCTGCATACCGGCGTGACCCTGCGCGAGCCGCGCAACCAGAAGATCGAGGTTCAGATCCGCACGCCGGACATGAACGACGTCGCCGAGAACGGCGTCGCCTCGCACTGGCTGTACAAGACGCGGGACGCCCGCGCCGGCGAGAAGGAAGTGCAGAAATTCGGCTGGGTGCAGGATCTGCTCGAAATCCTTGAGAATTCCAGCGCGCCCGACGAGTTCCTGGAGAACACCAAGCTCGAACTCTACGACGACCAGGTCTTCTGCTTCACGCCGAAGGGCCGGTTGATCCCGCTGCCGCGTGGGGCGACGCCCGTCGACTTCGCCTACGCCGTGCACAGCCAGGTCGGCGATACCTGCGTCGGCGCCAAGATCAACGGCCGCCTGCTGCCGCTGCGGACGCAGCTGCAGAACGGCGACCAGGTCGAGATCATGACCGCCCGCGGCGGCACGCCCTCCCCGCAATGGGAGCGGTTCGTCGTCACCGGCAAGGCACGGGCCCGCATCCGTCGCTTCATCCACCAGGAGCAGCGGCAGCAGAGCCGCGACGCCGGCCGCGCCGAACTTACCAAGGCGTTCCGCCAGGCCGGGGTCGACGGATCGGAGAAGGCGCTGGATCCCGCTCTGAAGGCTCTGAAGGTCGCGAGCGCCGACGACCTCTACGTCGCGGTCGGCAACGGCAACCTCGCCGCCCGGGACGTGGTGCATGCCGCCTATCCCGAACTCCGGCAGACCCAGCGGGCACCACGGATGGTGCCGCCGCTGCTGCCCCGGACCGGCAGGCCTGCCGCCCGGCTCGATCACGGCATGCCCGTGACCGGCCTGGTGCCCGGCATGGCCTACAGCTTCGGCGGGTGCTGCCACCCCGTGCCGGGGGACGAGATCGTCGGGATCGTCACCACGGGCAAGGGCGTGACGATCCATGCGCGCGACTGCCAGACCCTGAACGGCTTCGCCGCCACGCCGGAGCGCTTCATCGACATCGACTGGAACTACGAGGCGATCGGCAAACCCGGTCGGGACGGCGTGCCGGGCGGGCACACGGCGCGCATCAGCGTGATCGCCGCGAACGATCAGGCGGCACTCGCGAACCTCACCAACGCCGTGGCCAAGCAGGACGGCGCGATTGCCAACCTGAAGATCGTCAACCGGCAGCAGGACTTCATGGAAGCGCTGGTCGATGTCGATGTTCGGGATGTGACCCATCTGTCGAAGGTGATCGCCGGGCTGCGCGGCGCAGCGGGCATCAAGGGCGTGGAGCGGGCCAAGGCCTGATGATCCTGGGCTTCGGGTCCGATCTCTGCGACATCCGCCGGATCGAGGCGACCATTGCCCGCTACGGCGACCGCTTTCTCGAACGCGTCTTCACCACCGAAGAACGGGCGGAGGCGCTGACCCGGAACGCGGACGACCGCGCCTCCACCTTCGCCAAGCGTTTCGCCGCAAAAGAGGCCGCCGCCAAGGCGCTCGGCACCGGCTTTCGCCATGGCGTCTTCTTCATGGATCTCGGCGTGGTCAACCTGCCCGGCGGCCGCCCCATCCTGCAGATGACCGGCGGCGCGGCCGACCGATTGGCTGCGATCACACCGCCAGGCCTTGCCGCCCAGGTCGTCCTCAGCATGAGCGACGAATATCCCTACGCCCTCGCCCAGGTCATCATCGCTTGTATTCCGGCCGGCGGCAGGTGATCGACGCCGCTATCCGGCCCACCGCCGTTCGCCCGGTTGCTTGACAGGGGTCGAGTGCGTGGGCTTGATCCGCCCGGATTTTTGACCGAAAGCCGCACATCTGATGGCGACAGCCAAGGCCAAGCGCAAGTCGAGTTCGCTGCTCGAGAACGTCAAGACGATCGTCTACGCCGGCCTGATCGCCGTCGCGGTCCGCACCGTTGCGTTCGAGCCCTTTAACATCCCCTCCGGCAGCATGATCCCCACCCTTCTGGTGGGCGACTATCTCTTCGTCTCGAAATACAGCTACGGCTATTCGCGCTATTCGCTGCCGTTCTCGCCGCCCCTGTTCTCCGGCCGCATCTTTGGTGCACTGCCGAAGCGTGGCGACGTGGCGGTGTTCAAGTATCCGCGTGACAACTCGACCGACTACATCAAGCGCATTGTGGGCTTGCCGGGTGACCGGATCCAGGTGCGCCAAGGCCAGCTCTACATCAACGGCCAGCTCTGCCCCCGCAAGCCGGAGGGCACCTATGACGCGAACGACGGCGGCATCCACATGGTGCTGCGTCTCTACCAGGAGACGCTGCCGAACGGCGTCAAGCACGACATCCTCAAGGCCACCGACGAGGGTGAGGTCAACAACACGCCCGAGTACACGGTGCCGCCCGGCCACGTCTTCGCCATGGGCGACAACCGCGACAATTCGGCCGACAGCCGTTTCATGAACGGGGTGGGGTTTGTCCCGGTCGAGAACCTGGTGGGCCGCGCCGAACTGCTGTTCTTCTCGGTCGATGCGGAATATCCGTGGTGGCAATTCTGGGAATGGCCGTTCGAGATCCGTTGGAGCCGCCTGTTCACCATGGTCCATTGAGCAGGCCTGGGCGTTGACGGACCCTGTCCAGGCCATTCTCGGGCACAGCTTCACCCGCCCCGACCTGCTGCGCGAGGCGCTCACGCATCGATCCGCCCTGCAGGGCAAGGCGCGCCACCGCGGCTCCAACGAGCGCCTAGAATTCATCGGTGACCGCGTCCTTGGCCTCGTGATGGCCGAGTGGCTCGCCGAACGCTTTCCCGACGAACAGGAGGGCGAGCTCGGGCGACGGCTCGCGCAGCTCGTCTCTCAGCCCGTCCTGGCCGAGGTGGCGGAGGCGATCGGGTTGGACGACGTCCTCTCGGTCGCCCCGGGTGAGGCCCGCGCCGGCGTTAAGCGGCGCGCCACGGTGTTGGCCGACGCGCTGGAGGCCGCGCTGGGGGCCCTGTACCTGGACGGCGGCCTGGCGGCGGCACAACGCTTCATCCGCCACGCCTGGGACGGCATCATGACCCGGCAGTCGGAGCCGCCCAAGGATGCGAAGACCGCGTTGCAGGAATGGGCACAGAAGCGCGCGACGATGCCGATCTACACGATCGCCGAACGCATCGGCCCCCCACATGCTCCGATGTTCACGGTCCGCGTGATGGTCGGAGAGGCGACCGCCTCCGGAACTGCCGGCAGCAAGCGCGCGGCGGAACAGGCGGCGGCCGAGGCCCTGTTGCAGGTGTTGAGCGCATGAGCAGCCGCTGTGGCTTCGTCGCGATCGTCGGCGCCCCGAATGCGGGGAAGTCGACGCTGCTGAACCGGCTGACCGGGGCGAAGGTCTCGATCGTCTCGCCCAAGGCCCAGACGACACGGTTCCGCATCCTGGGCATCCTCATGCAGCACGCGAGCCAGGTGCTGCTGGTGGACACGCCCGGGATCTTCCGGCCTCGGCGCAAGCTCGACCGTGCCATGGTCGCGGCGGCCTGGACCGGGGCAGCCGATGCCGATCTGACGCTCATGCTGGTCGACGCGCGCAGCGGCGCGACCGACGAGGTGCGCGGCATCGCCGAGAAGCTGGCCGGCTCCGGCCGGCGGATCTGGCTCGCACTCAACAAGACCGATCTCGTGCCGGCGCCCACCCTGCTGCCGCTCGCTGCCACGCTGACCGACCTCGCCCCGTTCGAAGAGACGTTCATGATCAGCGCGACCACCGGCGACGGGCTCGACCGGCTGCGGGACTCGCTGGCGGGCGCGATGCCCGAGGGGCCGCACCTCTATCCCGACGACGACCTGACGGATCTGCCCGACCGGCTTCTCGCGGCGGAGATCGTGCGAGAGCAGATCTTCCTGCAGACGCATGAGGAGGTGCCGTACGGCACGACCGTGGAGACCGAGAGCTTCAAGGAGCGTCCGGACGGATCGGTGCGCATCGACGTCACGATCTACGTCGCCCGCACAGGCCACAAGGCCATCCTGATCGGCGAGCGCGGCGCCAAGGTGAAGGCGATCGGCGCCCGCGCGCGGCAGGAACTGGGCGCGTTGCTGGAGCGGCCGGTGCATCTGTTCCTCAACGTGAAGCAGCGCACCGGCTGGGACGAGGAGGCCGCGCGCCTGCGGGCGATCGGGCTCGAGGATCCTGGCTGAGGCTGGGGTGTTCTCCTGGTCCGGCCCGGCCCGGCCCCACCGACTCGACTCGCCCACGCCTCCGACGCCGACCCCGACCCCGCACTCTCCCGTCATGGCCGGGCTTGTCCCGGCCATCCTCGCAGCACGGTGCCACCAGGGATGGCCGGGACAAGCCCGGCCATGACGGGGTTGGACGTCGGGCGTCCAAGAGGCCCGTGCGCGCCCGTCCTGCGCTGCGGTCATCGCGTCTCAGTGCCGCCCCGCGTCCCGGAGGCGGCGAGCCTCTCGCGCTCCGGCGCCCCGCTACCCCTTCGCGCGCATCAGCCGCGCCTTGTCCCGCTTCCAGTCGCGGTCGGCGATCGCGGCGCGCTTGTCCTGCTTCTTGCGGCCCTCGCCCACGCCCAGCAGCACCTTGGCGCGACCACGGTCGTTGAAGTGGATCTGCAGCGGGACGATGCTCGACCCCTGCCGTGTGACGGAGCCGAGAAGGGTGTCGATCTGCTTCTTCTTGAGCAGCAGCTTGCGCGGGGCGCGCGGCTCGAAGCGCGACAAAACGCCGCCCTGGTATTCGGGGATGTAGGCGTTGAACAGCCACATTTCGCCATCGCGCTCCCCCGCCCATGCCTCGGTCAGCGTGGCGCGGCCATGGCGCAGCGACTTGACCTCGGGCCCCTTGAGCACGAGCCCGGCCTCGACGGTCTCCTTGATCGTGTAGTCGAAGCGCGCCTTGCGGTTCTGCGCTGCGATGCCGTGGGCGATCAGGCCCTTCTTCGCTTTTTTCGGGTCAGCCATGATGATGCAATATGGTCACCACGGCGTCGTGGTGGCAGTCCTTTCGTTGAGGGGCCGGCCTTTCGTCAGGGGTGGCCTTTCGTGAGGAGGCCCGCCTTGCGTCAGGGGGGCGGCCTATCGTGAGGGAGCCGGCCTTTCGTCAGAGAGCCGGTCCCAACCGTCATGGCCGGTCCTGACCCGGCCATCCTTGCCGGAACCCTGCCGTGATGGATGGCCGGGTCAAGCCCGGCCATGACGGGTTTGGGCGTCGGGCACTGGACGTCGGGCACTGGACGTCGGGCACTGGCCGATGGGCACTGGGCGTTGGGGTTGGGCACTGGGCGTGGGGCGCTGGGAGTTGCGCGCTGGACGGGTTGTAAGCGTTGGTCTCCCGCCCCGCCCCGGGCTCAGTTGAGCAGCCCGGCCTCCGTCATTGCGGCACGGACCTTCGCGCGGGTCGGCTCCAGCAGCGGCGCGAGCGGCAGGCGGCACCGCTCGCTGGTCTTGCCCAGCAGCGAGGCCGCGAACTTGACCGGGCCCGGGCTCGTCTCCGCGAACAACGCGTCGTGCAGCGGCAACAGCCGGTCCTGGATCGCCATCGCGTCCTTCACCCGACCTTCCATCCATGCCGTCTGCATGTCGCTGCAGAGCCGCGGCGCGACGTTGGCGGTCACGCTGATGCAGCCCACGCCGCCCGCCGCGTTGAACGACAGCGCGGTATGATCCTCTCCGGACAGCTGGCAGAAATCGTCGCCGCAGGCGCGCTTCTGCTGCAGCGGGCGCGCGAGATTGGCCGTCGCGTCCTTCAGCCCGACGATGTTCTTGTGCTTCGCCAGCCGCGCCATCGTCTCCACGCTCATGTCGATCACGCTGCGGGGCGGGATGTTGTAGATGATGATCGGCAGGTCGACGGCGTCGGCGATCGCCTTGAAGTGCAGGTACATGCCTTCCTGCGTCGGCTTGTTGTAGTACGGCGTCACGATCAGCGCCGCGTCGGCACCCGCTTCCTTCGCGTGGCGCGTCAGGTCGATCGCCTCCTCGGTGCTGTTCGAGCCGGTACCGGCGATCACCGACACCCGCCCCTTCGCGACCTCGACCGCGATCTCCACGACCCGCTTGTGTTCGGCGTGGCTCAGGGTCGGGCTTTCGCCGGTGGTGCCGACCGGCACCACGCCATGCGTGCCTTCCTTGATCTGCCAGTCGACGAACGCGGCATAGGCTTTCTCGTCCAACGACCCATCGTCGCGCATCGGGGTAATCAAAGCGACAAGTGAGCCCTTGAACATGACCCTCTCCTGGGTTTGGTCTTCTGGGTGGTGGAACAGATCGCGCAAGCTAGGCGCGCGGGAGATGCATCGCAAGGCCATGCTGCGCTAGGAAAGATGCATGCGCGTCCCGACTCGGCTGCTGCCCGCCCTGTTCCTCCCGTTGGCCACGAGCGCCCTGTTGGCCACGAGCGCCATGGCGCAGGACCTGCGCGATCCGGCGCAGAACCCGATGGCGGCGGTGCGGGCGGACCGGTGGCAGGACGCCCAGTCGCTCGCCAGCCGCTTCGCCGACCCGGTGACCGCGAAGCTGGTCCTCTACTACCGCCTCCTGGCGCCCGGCGCGGCCACCGCCCCCGAGATCGCCGACTTCATGACCCGCAACCCGGACTGGCCCAACCAGGCGACGCTGGAGCGGCGCCGGCAGGAGGCGATCGCCACCGAACCGGACCAGGCCATCGTGCTCGCGCAATGCGCCGCGCGTCTCCCCACCCTCGCGGCCGCCATGCTCCGCTGCGCGGAGGCGCTGGCCAATGCCGGCCGGCAGGACGACGCCGTCGCGATCGCCCGCAGGGCGTGGGTGGACGCCGTCGGCAGCGGCGCCGCCGAAACCGCTTTCCTGCATCGCTGGGCGGGCATCCCCACGCCGGAGGACGAGTGGGCGCGGTTCCAGCGCCTCGCCTGGTCCGACACGTCGGGCGCGACGCGGCAGCTCCAGCGACTGGCGGCGCCGTATCGCGCGGCAGCCGAGGCGCGGCTCGCCTTGCGACGCGACGACCCACGGGCGGAAAGCCTCGTCGCCGCCCTCCCCGCCGATGCCCAGGACGATCCGGGCATGATGCTGGACCACGTTCGGTCCTTGAGGCGCACCGACCACCTGCCGGAGGCACGTGCCCTCTGGCTGCGGGCCGGCGCGCAGGCGCAGCAAGCGGCCCCGGCGCATCTCGCGGCATTCTGGGCCGAACGCAACGTGCTCGCCCGCAAGCTGCTGCAGACCGGGGACGACGCAGGCGCCTACGCGATCGTCGCCGCGCATGGCCAGACCGGCGCGGAACAGCGGGCCGACGCCGAATTCCTCGCCGGCTTCATCGCCCTCCGGCGGCTGAACCAGCCGGCCCAGGCCGAGGCGCATTTCCGCACGCTCGCCGCCTCGTCGCACGCGGCGATCACCCAGGGACGCGCCTGGTACTGGGTGGCCCGCGCGGAAGCCGCCGCCGGCAAGGACCCCACGCGCGCATACAAGCACGCGGCGGCCTGGCCGACCACGTTCTACGGCCAGCTCGCCGCGATCGCCCTGGGTGACGACGCCGCGGCCCTCGCGCGACGGATCCGCGGCCTGCACGATCCGGTCTTCACCTCGGAAGCGGCGCAGATCTTCGCCGGCCACGAGGTCGTGCGTGCCGCCCTCTGGCTGGTCGCACTGGGGGAGCCGCATCGCGCCCGCGCCTTCCTGCTGCAGATGGACGACCTTGCCCCCGTGGCGGGCGAGCGGACTCTCACCGCCGACCTCGCCCTGCGCCTCGGCCTGCCCGACACGGCGGTCTTCGTCGCCCGCCGGGTTGGACGGGACGGCAGTGCCCTGCCCCAGGCCGGATGGCCGGTGCCCTACACGCCGCCCGGGCCGCTCGATCCCGCCGTGGCGCTTGGGATCATGCGGCAGGAGAGCAGCTTCGACGTCGGCGCGATCAGCCCTTCCGGCGCGCGCGGGTTGATGCAGCTCATGCCCTTCACCGCCCAGGGCGTCGCCAAGAAGCTTGGCATCCAGACCTCGCTCGCGAGCCTGACCGGCGACCCCGACCACAACATGCGGTTGGGCACCTCGTATCTTGAGGAGATGCTGAACCGCTTCGACGACGCCCTCCCGCTCGCCGTCGCCGCGTACAATGCGGGGCCGAGCCGGGTGGACCAGTGGCTGCGGGAGATGGGGGACCCGCGTGCCGGGCCGGTGGCGATGATCGACTGGCTGGAGCTGATCCCGATCTCCGAGACGCGGAACTACGTGCAGCGCGTGCTGGAGAACGTCGTGATCTATCGCGCCAAGCTGAACGAGGATACGCCGACGCTGCTGGCCCAATGGTCCAAGTGACCCGCCGGGTCGCACCCTGTCCGCCCCGGTGAGGTGCTCGGCATGACGCTCCAGCCAGCACGGCTGATCGCCAACGGCTTCGGCGTGGGCCTGGTGCCGGTCGCGGCCGGAACGGCGGCCTCTGCCGTCGCCACCCTGGTGGGCGCCGGTCTCATGCTGATTTCCCCCACCCTGCTCGCGATTGCCGCCGTCGCGGCGACGGTCGGGGGCATCTGGGCCATCCGCCACGTCCGCATCGAAGGCGATCCCGGCTGGGTCGTCATCGACGAATATGCCGGCCAGTTCATCACCCTGCTGGGCCTCGCCCACGTCACGGCCGCCGGTCTCCTGCTCGCGTTCGTCCTGTTCCGGCTGCTGGACATCACCAAGCTCGGGCCGGTCGGGTGGGCGGACCGGCAGCACGGTCCGTTCGGCATCATCGGCGACGACGTGATCGCCGGCCTGATCGCGGCGGCCCTGCTGATCGCCATCCAGTCGATCTGGCCGACCCTGCTCGCCTGAGGCGGGGGGCGGGAGAGAAACCGCCTGGTTCCCGCATCCTTCGCGGCACCGCTCGGACGATCGTCCAATGTCCGCGCCCGGGCTCGCGGGAGGAATCACGCCGACGCGCTTGGCCGGTTGGGAACCGAAGCCGGCCGATTCCGTTACGCCCGGGCATGACATGCCGCCGCACCAGCCTCCGCGCCGGGGGCCTTTCCCTTCCCACCCCCAACCGACGCGAGCCACGCTGATGGATGCGCAGATTCAGGGCGTCGCCCCGAAAATCTATTACCTCCACCCGCTCGTGGCTGGTCCGCTGGATGCCTGGCCGGGGCATTTCGCCCGGATCGCCGGCCTGGGCTTCAACTGGGTCTGCCTGGCGCCTCCGTTCGCCCCGGGGGAGACCGGGGACATCTTCCTGACCGGGAACTGGGAGATGCTGCACCCTGCGCTGGGCTGGCGGGAAGGCGCCGAGTCGGGCATCCGGTTCATCGTGGAACAGGCTGCGGCGCACGGGCTGCGGCTGATGCTGGACGTGCAGATCGACCGGGTCGCGCGGGACGCCGCGATCCGGCAGCAGCACCCGGACTGGTTCAGCGATGGGCTGGCCGAAACCACCCCCGATCCACGGCGCTCGCCGCGGCGTTTCGACGCGGGTTATGCCCGGCTGGACCAGACGGAGGTGGCCGACGCGATCGCCGGCTGGTGGTCGCAGCGCCTCGCGCGCCTCGTCACCCAGGGCATCGCCGGCATCCGGTGCCTGGCGCCGGCGCGCGTCCCGGCGGCCGTCTGGCGCCGCATCGTGACGGAGGTCCGGCGCGCCGACCCGACGGTCCTGTGCCTCGGCTGGACACCGGGCGTGGATCGAAGCGCCATCGCCGCGCTGTCCGGGGTCGGTTTCGACCGGGTCGCGCCCTCCCTTCCCTGGTGGGACCGCCGCGCCGCCTGGTTCGTGGAAGAAGCGGAGTCGCTGCGCCGCGTTGCCCCGTTGATCGGCAGCCCCGAACCATCCTTCGTCGATCGGCTCGCCGCACATCTGCCGCCCGAAGCCGACCCGGTGCGCGCCTGCCGCCAGGCGCTCCGGCTCGCCGCGGCGATCGGCAACGGCGTCTTCGTCCCGATGGGTTTCGAATACGCCACCCGGATCGCCTTCGACCCCAGCCGCGCGCGACCGGAGGATTTCGAGCGCGCCCGAGCGGAGGCTCTCGGCGACCTGAGTGACGATTTCGGCGAGGTGGCGCAGCTTTCGGACCAGCTTGCCGAACTGCACGTGGACGGCGCGATCCGCGCACTCACCCCGCCCGGCGCCGCCACGACGTCCTTCCTCCGCGCCGACACCGTGGACGTGCGCGATGCGCGCGTGGCGGCCGTCGTCGTGGTCAACCCTGCGACCCACGGGACCACACCGCCCCTGTCGGAGGACGCTCTTCCACCACAGGCCGGCGCTGCGTTCGGCGAGCCCACCCCGCTCGACTCGAGCAGCGCACCCTCCGCGCCGCTCGGGCCCGAGGAGGTCCGGGTGCTCGCCTACCGCCGCCTGGGCAATGTGGAGGCCCCGGCACTCCCGGCCGCCCCCGACGCGGCGGAGATGATGCGCACCCGCGTCGCGATCGAGGCGGTGACGCCGTCCGTGCCGGATGACGACTTCCCGGTGAAATGGATCGCCGGTGCCGCCCTGACCGTGGGTGCGGACGTCTTCGCCGACGGCCACGACATGCTCGCCGCCAACCTGCTCTGGCGCGCCGCCGACGAGACCGAGTGGCACCGGGTGACGATGCACCCCACCGGCAACGACCGTTGGGAAGCGACCTTCACCCCGATGCGCGTCGGCGCCCACGAGTATTCCGTCGAGGCGTGGTGGGACGTTTGGGCGAGCTTCCGCCACGACCTGCACCTGAAGCGCCAAGCCAACCAGGCCCTCGGGCTCGAGATCCAGGAAGCGCGCGGCCTGATCGAAAGTGCCCGCAAGCACGCCGCGGGCGAGGTCGCGACCGACCTGGACCGCTTGCTGGAGCGGCTGCAGCAGGGCGACGATGCGGCGAAGGTCGGCCTGCTGCTCGCCCCCGAGACGCTGGCGCTGATGCAGGCGGCCGACCGCAAACCCTTCCTGGCGACACTCCCGGCGCCGCGCCGGCTGCATGTGGACCGTCCGCAGGCCGGCTTCGCGAGCTGGTACGAGCTGTTCCCGCGCTCCGTCACCGGCGACCCGGCGCGGCATGGCACGTTCCGCGACGTGATCGCGCGGCTGCCCGCTATCCGCGACATGGGCTTCGACGTTCTCTACTTCCCGCCGATCAATCCGATCGGGCGCAAGAACCGGAAGGGACGCAACAACAGCCTGACGCCGGGTCCGCAGGACGTCGGCAGCCCTTACGCGATCGGCAGCGAGGATGGCGGGCATGACGCGGTACACCCGCAACTGGGCACGCTCGAGGACTTCCGCGCCCTGCTCGCGGCGGCGCGGGATCATGGGATGGAGATCGCGCTGGATTTCGCGATCCAGTGCTCGCCCGACCACCCATGGCTGAAGCAGCATCCGGACTGGTTCCGCTATCGGCCGGATGGCTCCATCCGCTACGCCGAGAACCCGCCGAAGAAGTACGAGGACATCGTCAACCCGGACTTCTACGCCGACGCGTCGATGCCTTCCTTGTGGATCGCGTTGCGTGACGTGATCCTGTTCTGGATCGAGCAGGGCGTGCGCACGTTCCGCGTGGACAACCCGCACACGAAACCCCTGCCCTTCTGGCGCTGGATGATCGGCAGCGTGCAGGCGCGGCACCCGGACGTGCTGTTCCTGTCGGAGGCGTTCACGCGCCCGAAAGTGATGTACCGGCTCGCGAAGGTCGGCTTCAGCCAGTCCTATACCTACTTCACATGGCGGAACACGAAGCAGGAGCTGACCGATTATCTGACGGAGCTGAACCGTCCGCCGGCGCGCGACTGCTTCCGGCCGAACTTCTTCGTCAACACGCCCGACATCAACCCGGTCTACCTGCAGACATCGGGCCGGCCAGGGTTCCTGATCCGAGCGGCCCTCGCGACGACGTTGTCGGGGCTGTGGGGGATGTATTCGGGGTTCGAGATCTGCGAGGCGGCGCCGCTGCCCGGCCGCGAGGAATACCTCGACTCGGAGAAGTACGAGATCCGCGTGCGCAACTTCGAAGCGCCCGGCAACATCGTGGCGGAGATCACCGCGCTGAACCGTATCCGTCGCGCCCATCCCGCGCTGCAGACGCATCTCGGGGTCACCTTCTATGCGGCGGACAATGACCAGGTCATCCTCTATGGCAAACAGCGACCCGGCGACCGGGAGATCATCCTGGTGGCGGTCAGCCTCGACCCGCACACCCCACAGGAGTCGGCGATCGAGGTGCCGCTGTGGCAACTCGGGCTGCCGGACGACGCGAGCGTGACCGTGCGCGACCTGATGACGGACACGCGTTTCACCTGGCATGGCAAGTGGCAGCGACTGCGACTTGATCCCGCACGCCTGCCTTTCACAATCCTTCAGGTCACCCCCGCTGGAGCCGGCGCATGAACGTCGCCACCATCCGTATGCGTCCCGACGAGGCGAAGGTCAGCGCCGACCCGTTGTGGTACAAGGACGCGATCATCTACCAGATCCACGTCAAGTCGTTCTTCGACGCGAACAACGACGGGATCGGCGATTTTCCCGGCCTGATCTCCAAGCTCGACTACATCCAGGAGCTTGGGGTCAACGTCATCTGGCTGTTGCCCTTCTACCCGTCGCCGCGGCTCGACGACGGATACGACATCGCTGACTATCGCGGTGTCCACCCGGATTACGGGTCCCTGTCGGACGTCAAGCGCTTCATCAACGCCGCGCATGACCGGGGCATCAAGGTGATCACCGAACTGGTGGTCAACCATACCTCCGACCAGCATCCGTGGTTCCAGCGTGCGCGCCGCGCGAAGCCGGGATCGGTGCATCGCGACTTCTACGTCTGGTCCGACAGCGATCAGAAATACGCCGGCACGCGCATCATCTTCGTCGACACCGAACGCTCGAACTGGACCTGGGACCCGGTCGCCGGCGCCTATTACTGGCATCGCTTCTATTCCCACCAGCCGGACCTGAACTTCGACAACCCGCGCGTGCTGCGCGAGGTGCTGTCGGTGCTGCGCTACTGGGCCGAACTGGGCGTGGACGGGCTGCGCCTCGACGCCGTTCCGTACCTGGTGGAGCGCGAAGGCACCAACAACGAGAACCTCCCCGAGACGCACGAGGTGCTGCGCCGGATCCGGTCTGAAATCGACACCCATTATCCCGGCCGCATGTTGCTCGCCGAGGCGAACCAGTGGCCCGAGGATACGAAGGAGTATTTCGGCAACGACGACGAATGCCACATGGCATTCCACTTCCCGCTGATGCCGCGCATGTACATGGCGATCGCGCGGGAGGACCGTTTCCCGATCACCGATATTCTGCGACAGACCCCGGACATTCCGCCCAACAGCCAATGGGCGATCTTCCTGCGCAACCATGACGAGCTGACGCTCGAGATGGTGACGCAGTCGGAGCGCGACTTCCTGTGGGAGACCTATGCCGCCGACCGTCGCGCGCGACTGAACCTCGGCATCCGGCGCCGTCTCGCGCCGCTGCTCGAGCGTGACCGCCGACGCATCGAACTGATGAACAACCTGCTGCTGTCGATGCCCGGCACGCCGGTGATCTACTACGGCGACGAGATCGGGATGGGCGACAACATCCATCTCGGCGATCGTGACGGTGTCCGCACGCCCATGCAGTGGTCGCCCGACCGCAATGGCGGCTTCTCCCGCGTGCCCGATCCGTCGCGGCTCGTGCTGCCCACGATCATGGATCCGCTCTACGGCTACGAGGCGGTGAACGTCGAGGCACAGGCGGCCGACCCGCATTCCTTGCTGATGTGGATGCGCCGTACGATCGCGACGCGGCGCCAGTACAAGGCGTTCGGGCGCGGCACGTTCCGGCTGCTGTATCCCAAGAACCGCAAGATCCTCGCCTATCTGCGCGAGGATGAGGAGAGCGCGCTGCTCTGCGTCGCGAACCTCGCCCGCACCCCGCAGGCCGTGGAACTCGATCTGTCGGAATTCGCCGGACGCGTGCCGATCGAGCTCGAGGGCGGATCAATTTTTCCGCCGGTCGGGCAACTGACCTATCTCCTGACGTTACCGCCTTACGGATTCTACTGGTTCTCGCTCGCTGCCGAGACGGAATGGCCGACCCATCACACACCGGCGCCGGAGCCCATGCCCGAATACCAGACGATCGTCATGCGGCACGACCTCACCTCCGCGCTCGCGGCTTCCCGCGGCGTGCTGGAGCGCGAGGCGTTGCCGGCCTATCTCGGCAAGCGCCGCTGGTTTGCACAGAAGGACCAGACGCTGCGCTCCGTGCGCATCGTCCTGGGCGCGTCGTCCCCGACCGGTGAGCTGCTGCTGACCGAGGTGGAGACAGAGACCGAGGGCGGGCGGCAACGTTGGCTCCTGCCTCTCGGCATCGCGTGGGAGGACAAGCCGGGCACGCCGCTGCAAAGCCAGCTCGCGCTCGCCCGCGTCCGCCGCGGCCCCAATGTCGGGCTGCTGACGGACGCCTTCTCCCTGCCGGAGTTCGCCCACGGCATCATGGCCGCGCTCGCCGCCGGCCGCGTGTTCGAGGGGCCCGACGGCACGATCCGCTGCGAGCCAACCGACCGGATCAAGGATGTGGAGATCAGCCAGGCCGACGAGATCAACTGGCTCTCGGCCGAACAGTCGAACTCCTCGCTGATCGTGGGTTCGGCGGCGATGGTGAAGATCTTCCGCCGCGTGACGGACGGCCCGCATCCCGAAGCCGAGATGTGCCGCTACCTCACGGAACAGGACTACGCCGCCGTTCCGCCACTGCTGGGCGAGATCGTGCGGGAGGACAAGGACGGCACGCGCCACGCGCTCGCCATCGCGCAAGGTTTCATCCGCAACCAGGGCGATGCGTGGACCTGGACGCTGGACCTCCTGGTGCGCGAGCTGTCCGACCTGACCGGCGGCGACGAAGCCGCCGCCGCGGACGCCCTGCGCCACGAGGACTACCGCGTCTTCGCGCGCCTGCTCGGGCAGCGCGTGGGCGAGATGCACATGGTGCTCGCGCGGTCCTCGCCCAATCCTGCCTTCGATCCCGAACCGCTGGAGGAGGAGAGTGCGGCCCAGTGGGCCGAGGCGGCCGAAGCACAGCTCGACGCGGCCTTGCAGGCGCTTGCCGCACCGCCCGCCGATGCGCCCGTGAACCCGGAGGAGCGCGACCACCTCGCGTCCATGCGCCCGCAACTCGCGGACGCGCTGCGCACCCTGGCGCGCCGCGGCATCGGCGGACTGCGAACCCGCGTGCACGGCGACCTGCATCTCGGCCAGGTGCTGGTCGCGAACGGCGACGTGTTCATCATCGACTTCGAGGGTGAGCCCGCGAAGCCGGTGGAGCAGCGCCGCGCCAAGAACAGCCGGTGGCGCGACGTCGCCGGCGTGCTGCGCTCCTTCGACTACGCCGCCGCCTTCGTGCAGCGGAAGAGCACCGCGAGCCACGCCCACGTGCCCGACGCCACGGTCGCAGAGTTCCTCGACAGCTTCGTCCGCCATTCGAGCGAGTCCTTCCTCGAAGGCTATCGCGCGGCGACCGAGGGCTATGCCGGCGCGGACGACTCCGCGCTGCTCGACCTGTTCCTGATCGAGAAGGCCGCCTACGAGATCACCTACGAGGCGGCCAACCGACCGACCTGGATCGACGTGCCGCTGCGCGGCCTCACGGTCCTTGCCGGCCGCGTCCTTTCGGAAGACCGCCCGACATGAACGACATGTATGATCCCCCCGGCGGGCAGCCGGACCTCGAATCCGCCGGCCTGCCGCCGGACATCTCCTGGCAGCTCGAAAACGCCGCCCTGCACGATCCCTTCTCCGTGCTCGGCCCGGTCCGCATCGCCGGACGGCGGCTGCTGCGCACTTTCCTGCCGGGTGCGCGCGGCGTCGAAGTCCTCTCCCGCGCCGACCGCCATCCGCTGGGTCGTCTCACGGCGAGCGCCCCGGAAGGCTGCTTCGCCGGCTGGATCGAGAGCGACGAACCCTACCTGCTGCGCATCCAGTGGCCCGGCGCGGTGCAGGAGACCGAGGATCCGTTTTCGTTCGGTGTCTTGCTGAGCGAGAACGACCTGCACCTGTTCAACGAAGGGCGGCTCTTCGAACTGGCCTTCACGCTGGGCGCGAACGAGGTGACGATCGAGGGCGTGCGCGGCGTGCGCTTTGCGCTCTGGGCGCCCAACGCCCGCGCCGTGTCGGTGATCGGCGACTTCAACACCTGGGACCGCCGCCGCCATCCCATGCGGCTGCGCCATCCTTCCGGCGTGTGGGAGCTGTTCGTGCCCCGCCTGCGGCCTGGCACCCGCTACAAGTTCTCGCTGCTCGACCAGTGGGGCAATCGCCTGCCCGACAAGGCAGATCCGCTGGCCCGCGCCACCGAGGAGCCGCCCGCCACCGCCTCGGTCGTCGCGAGCAACGATCCGTTCGTCTGGCATGACGATGCCTGGATGGAGAGCCGCCGCGAGCGCCAGAGTGTCCATGCGCCGGTCAGCGTGTACGAGGTGCATGCGGCCTCCTGGTTCCGGCCCGGCCCGGATCAGACCGCGAGCTGGGACGAGCTGGCCGAACGCCTGGTGCCTTACGTGCTGCAGATGGGCTTCACCCATGTCGAGTTGATGCCCGTGGCCGAACACCCGTTCGGCGGCTCCTGGGGCTATCAGCCGCTGGGCCTGTTCGCCCCCTCCGGCCGGTTCGGACCGATCGAAGGCTTCGCCCGCTTCGTGGACACCTGCCACCAGGCCGGCATCGGCGTGATCGTGGACTGGGTGCCGGCGCACTTTCCGACCGACTCCCACGGGCTCGCGCGCTTCGACGGCACCGCGCTCTACGAGCATGCCGATCCGAAGGAAGGCTACCACCAGGACTGGAACACCTACATCTACAATTTCGGCCGCCGCGAGGTGCAGGGCTTCCTGATCGCCAGCGGCATCCACTGGCTGGAGCATTTCCACATTGACGGCCTGCGCGTCGATGCCGTCGCCTCGATGCTCTACCGCGACTACAGCCGCAACGCGGGCGAGTGGGTCCCGAACATCTATGGCGGGCGCGAGAACCTGGAGGCGATCGGTTTCCTGCGCCACTTCAACGCCGTGGTCGGGGAGCGCTGCCCCGGCGCGATCACCATCGCGGAAGAATCGACGGCCTGGCCCGGCGTGTCACGGCCGATCAGCGAAGGTGGCCTCGGCTTCAACTACAAGTGGAACATGGGGTGGATGCACGACACGCTCCACTACATGGAAACCGACACGATCTATCGGCGCTGGCATCACGACCAGATCACCTTCGGCCTGCTCTACGCCTGGTCGGAGAACTTCGTGCTGCCGCTGTCGCACGACGAGGTGGTGTACGGCAAAGGCTCGCTGATCCGGAAGATGCCCGGCGACGACTGGCAGCGCTTCGCCAACCTGCGCGCCTATTTCGGCTTCATGTGGGCGCATCCGGGCAAGAAGCTCATCTTCATGGGCGGCGAGATCGCGCAATGGAGCGAGTGGAGCCACGATCACAGCATCGACTGGGACCTGCTCGACCAGGACCGGCACCGCGGGGTGCAGAAGCTGCTGCGCGACCTCAACCACCTCTATCGCAGCGAACCGGCCCTTCACCGGCGCGACGCGGAGGGGACCGGCTTCCGCTGGGTGGTCGGCGACGATCGTGAAAACTCGGTTTTCGCCTTCCTGCGCTACGCCGACGACGAGTCCTGTCCGATGCTGGTCGTCTGCAACATGACCCCCGTTCCCCGGTCGGGCTACGCCGTCGGCGTTCCACGACCGGGCTACTGGCGGGAACTGCTGAACACCGACGGCGGGGAATACGGCGGCGGCAACATCGGGAACGGCGGCGGCGTCCACACCGTCGGCGAGCAGCGCCACGGCGAGGCGCAGTCGCTCATGCTCACGTTACCACCGCTCGCGACCTTGTTCCTCAAAGCTGAGGCCTGACGCCTGTTTCATGCAACGGCGATTGCGCCCTCCACATGGAACGGGCGGTGCGGCGCCGCGTTTGCGTCCCACCGAACCCAGTAGGAACGCCCGAGTGCCGATCCCGTCAGCGACAGTGGCCTGTCCCTCGTCCCCGATCCACGGCCTCCGGACCAACCGGCCCGGAGGCCGGGCGTGAGCGCGACCGCAAGCCCGGCGCAGCGACACGGCGCCTCCGGCCACCGCCACGGTGCGACGGTGCTCCCCGGCGGACGAGTCGCGTTCGCGCTGTGGGCTCCGGCGCAGGAAAGCGTTTCGGTGGCCATTGAGGGCGGCCCGCTTGTGCCGATGGACCGCAGCCCGGACGGATGGTTCACGGCCGAAACCGACTGCTCCGCCGGGACGGCCTATCGGTTCCGCCTCTCCGACGGCATGGAGGTGCCCGACCCTGCCTCCCGCGCCCAACAGGACGACGTGCACGGCCCCAGCATGGTGGTGGATCCCGCGCGACATGCGTGGGCCGACGCCGGCTGGACGGGGAAGCCCTGGCGCGATGCGGTGATCTACGAGCTGCATGCCGGGACGATGGGGGGCTTCAAGGGCGTGCAAGACCGCCTTGCCGATCTCCGCGCGCTCGGCATCACCGCGATCGAGATCATGCCGGTGAACGATTTCCCCGGCCGGCACAACTGGGGCTATGACGGGGTCCTGCCCTACGCGCCCGACCGCGCCTATGGCTCGCCGGACGATCTGCGCGCCCTGGTGGACGCGGCGCACGCCCAGGACATGATGGTGTTCCTGGACGTCGTGTACAATCACTTCGGCCCGGACGGGAACTACATCTCCCTCTACGCCCCGCAGTTCTTCCGCTCCGACGTGAAGACCCCCTGGGGCTCCGCGATCGACTTCCGCCGCCCGGAAGTGCGCAGCTACTTCACCGACAACGTGCTGATGTGGCTGTCCGAGTATCACTTCGACGGGCTGCGCTTCGATGCGGTCCACGCGATCACCGAACAGGACTGGGTGGACGAAATGGCCGCCCGGGTTCGCGCCGCGTTCCCCGACCGGCAGATCCACCTCGTGCTCGAGCACCACAACGAGGCCTCGCATCTCGAGCGGCAGGTCGATGCGCAATGGAATGACGACGCACACAACGTGCTGCACGTCCTACTCACCGACGAGACGGGCGGCTACTACGCCGACTACGCCGAGGACACCGCGGCGAAGCTGCTGCGCTGCCTGAGCGAGGGGTGGGTCTATCAGGGCCAGCATTCCGACTACCTGAAGGGCGATCGCGGCACGCCCTCCGCCCACCTGCCGCCCACCGCGCACGTCCTGTTCGTGCAGAACCACGACCAGACCGGCAACCGTGCCTTCGGGGAGCGCCTCACCGTCCTCTGCGAGCCCGCCGCCCTGGAAGCGGCGATCGCGCTGCAACTGCTGTGCCCGCAGATCCCGCTGATCTTCATGGGCGAGGAGGACGCGAGCCGGACCCCGTTCCTGTTCTTCACGGACCATGGTCCGGAGTTGGCCGAAGCGGTGCGCAAGGGCCGGCGGGAAGAGTTCGCGAGCTTCGCCGCCTTCGCCGATCCCGAGAAGCGGGAGACGATCCCCGACCCGAACGCCCCCGAGACCTTCTCCGCCTCCGTCCCGCAGCCCGATCCGGAGCAGGGCCCGGCCCGCCGCGGCCTCTACCAGCGCCTGCTCGCGCTTCGGGCCGAGGAACTCGCCCCCTTCCTGGATGGGGCGCGCAGCGAGGGCGGTGACGTGATCGGGCCCAAGGCCGTCGTCGCGCGTTGGCGCCTGCGGGACGGTAGCCTCTGGTCGATCGCCTGCAACCTCGACGCGGCCGCCGTGCCGCTTCCCGATCTGCCCGGACGGCGGATCTTCGCCTCGCAAGACGGGCCCGACGGGCTCCCTGGCTTTTGCACGATCGTCAACGTGGAAAGAGGGCGATGAACGACGACGCGCTGAAAGACCTTGCCCGGCGCGCCGGGATCGCCACCGAGTGGGAGGACTTCGCCGGGAAGCCCCACGTCGTCTCACCGGACGTGCTGCGCCGCATGCTTGCCGCCCTGGGCCTGCCAGCCGATACCCGCGGCGAGCTCGCCGCCAGCCGGCGCGCCCTGTCCCGACGCAGCAGCGTGGCCGACCTCGCCCCACTGGTCACCGCCACCTCGGGCCGTCCGACCCGCCTCGACATCGGCGGCAACGAAGCCCAGCCCGCGCAGATCAAGCTGGAGCGCGGCGGCACCCGCGACATTTCCCTGGTGCCCGCGCGCGGCCGGCTGCGTGTCCCGGCGATCACCGAGACGGGCTACCACCGGCTGCTGATCGAAGACCGGGAGATCGTTCTCGCCGTCGCGCCGCCGCGCTGCCGGGAGGTGGACGACGTCGTGCCGGACGGGCGGCTCTGGGGCCTGGCCACCCAGGTCTACGGCCTGCGCCATGCCGGTGATGGCGGCATCGGGGACGCCTCGGGCATCGCGCGACTCGCCGAAGCGGCCGCGGGCCGTGGCGCCGACGCGATGGCGCTCAGCCCGCTGCATGCCCTGTTTACCGCGGAGCCGGCGCGGTTCGGGCCCTACGCGCCGTCGAGCCGCCTCTTCCTCAACCCGCTGCACGCCGCGCCGGGCCTCGTGTTCGACGCCTCCATGATGCGTCAGGCCCTGGCGGATTCCGGCGTGCAAGCCGCCCTTGCCGCCCAGGAAGACAAGGCGCTGATCGACTGGCCGGCGGCCGCGGAGGCGAAACTCGGCCTGCTCCGCGCCCTTTTCGACCTGTTCGTCGACGGCCCCGAACTCGACGGTCCGCTCGGGGCCGACTTCGCGCGCTTCCGTGCCGAAGGCGGTCCGCTGCTGGCGGAGCACACCTGCTTCGAGGCGCTGCATGCCGAGCAGATGCCGATGTCGGATTGGCGGGAATGGCCGGTGGATCTGCGGAACCCCGCCAGCGCGGCCGTCGCCGCCTTCGCCCAGGCACGCCGGCGCGAGGTGCTGTTCCACGCTTTCCTGCAATGGGTGGCCGACCGCTCCCTCGGCCTGGCGCAGGAGCGCGCGCGGGAAGCCGGGATGCGCGTTGGGCTGATCGGCGACATGGCGGTCGGCATGGCCCCATCCGGCAGCCATGCCTGGAGCCGCCAGGCCGACGTGCTCCTGGGACTGACGATCGGCGCGCCCCCCGACCTCCTGAACCCGCGTGGGCAGGAATGGGGTCTCACCAGCTTCTCGCCCCGCGCCCTGACCGAAGGCGGCTATGCGCCCTTCATCGCCACCATGCGTGCGGTGATGCGCAACGTGGGCGGCATCCGGGTCGACCACGCGATGGGGCTGACCCGGCTGTGGCTGGTGCCGGATGGGGCGTCCCCGGCCGATGGTGCCTACCTCACCTATCCGGTGACGGACCTGCTCCGCCTCCTCGCGCTCGAATCCTCGCGCCACGGCGCCGTAGTCATCGGCGAGGATCTCGGGACCGTGCCCGCCGGCTTCCACGCGCAGCTCGAGCAGGCGGGCGTGCATGGCATGCGCGTGCTGTGGTTCGAGCGCGACGAGGAAGGCTTCGGCCAACCCGACTCCTGGCAGCGGACGGCGGTCGCGATGCCGTCCACCCATGACCTGCCGACCATCGCAGGCTGGTGGACCGGCCGCGACATCGAGATCCGCGCCGAACACCATCGGCTCGGGGAGGGCGTGAAGCCGGAGACCGTCGCCGCGGAACGCGCCCAGGATCGGCCGCTGCTCTGGACGGCGATGGTCGAGGCCGGCCTGACCTCCGGGCCGCCACCCGCCCCGGAGACCCCCGAAACCGTGGTGGACGCGGCGCTGCAGTTCGTCGCGCGCACCGAAAGCCCACTCTGCCTCCTGCCCCTGGAGGATGTCAGCGGCACCCCGGAGCAGCCCAACCTGCCCGGCACCGTCGACGAGTACCCGAATTGGCGCCGCCGACTGGAGACTGACGTGACATCGTTGTTCGACGATCCCACCATCACCCGCCGCATCGAGACGATCGCGACCATCAGGCCCCGCCAGTGAGCGGCCCCATCGCTTCGATCCCGCAGGCGACGATGCGCCTGCAGCTCCATCGCGAGTTCACCTTCGCCGATGCGACGCGCGTCGTCCCCTATCTGCACACGCTGGGGGTCAGCCACCTGTACGCCTCGCCGATCCTGACGGCGCGCAGCGGGTCGATGCACGGCTACGATGTCACCAACCCGACGGACGTGAACCCGGAACTGGGCGGCGAAGACGGCCTGCGCGCCCTGGTGAAGGCGCTGCGCGCGGCGGGTCTCGGCCTCATCGTCGACATCGTGCCGAACCACATGGCCGTCGGCCACGACAACCCGTGGTGGTACGACGTGCTGCGCCTCGGCCAGGCCAGCCGCTATGCCGGTTTCTTCGACATCGACTGGGAGTCGGCGGACCCGTCGCTGCGCGGCAAGGTGCTCGCGCCGTTCCTGGGCAAACCGTACGGGGAGGCGCTCGCCGCCGGCGAACTGTCGCTGGGCCGTGAGGGCGGCCTGCCGGTGATCCGCTACTACGACGCAATCTATCCGATCGACCCGGACACCTGGGACGACGCCCCTGCCTCGGACGATGCCCGATTCGACTCCGCGACCCCGGCTGGCCGCGAGGCCCTGCACGCCCTGCTGGAACGCCAGCATTACCGGCTGGCCTGGTGGGGCGCCGCGGCCGACGAGATCAACTGGCGCCGCTTCTTCGACATCAACGGCCTGGTCGGGTTGCGCATCGAGCAGGACGAGGTGTTCGAGGCGACGCACGCAACCCTGCTGCGCCTTTACGCCGAGGGGATGATCGACGGCGTGCGTGTCGACCACGTGGACGGGTTGTCCGACCCGCCCGGCTACTGCCGACGCCTGCGCCAGCGCCTGGAGGAACTCGCCGCCTCGCGTCCCGCCGAGGCCGCCAGCGGTCCTGCCTACCTCGTCGTGGAGAAGATCCTGGGCGTGGGCGAGCCCATGCCGGATGATTGGGCCGTCGACGGCACCAGCGGCTACGATTTCATGGATGCCGTCAGCCTGGTGCAGCACGACCCCGCCGCCGCGCCGGCGCTTGAGGGCGCCTGGGCCGCGGTCAGCGGCCGGTCCGCGACGTTCGAGCCAGAGGAGACCCGCGCCCGCCGCGAGATCCTGACCGGCAATTTCTTCGCCCAGCTCGACGCCACCGCCGCCGCCCTGCACGAGGTCGCCCGCCAGGACCTCGCCACCCGCGACATCTCCCGCGTCGCGATCCGTCGCGCCCTAATCGCGCTGCTCGCGCATTTCCCGGTCTACCGTTCGTATGATGCCGGCCGGAAGCGCTCCGCCCAGGACGACGCGGCCTTCGCCAAGGCCTTGCCGGCTGCGAAGGCCGACAGCCCGACCGTGCTGCATCCGGTCCTGGACCGGCTCGACGCCTGGCTGGGCGGGGTTGCGCCGCCGCCAGGACAGGTGCCGCTCTACGCCCGCGCCGCCACGCGCTTCCAGCAACTCAGTGCCCCGGTCGCGGCCAAGGCGGTGGAGGACACCGCATTCTACCGCTACGGCCGCCTGCTCTCCCGCAACGACGTGGGCTTCGATGCCGCGCGGCTCGGCAGCGACGCCGCCGCCTTCCACGCCACCTGTGCCGAGAAGGCCGCGCAGTTCCCGCGGGCCCTGCTCGCCACCGCCACCCACGACCACAAGCGTGGGGAGGACGTGCGTGCGCGCCTTGCCGTGCTGAGCGAGATCCCTGGGATCTGGGACGAGGCGATCGGCCGCTGGCGCGCGATGAACGCCGGCCACAAGGCTCAAGGCCTGCCCTCTCCGGGCGACGAGGCCATGCTGTACCAGATGATCGTCGGGGCCTGGCCGGCCGATCTGGCCCCCGAGGATGCCGCCGGCGTCAGCACCTTCGCCGAACGCCTGGCGGGCTGGCAGGAGAAGGCGCTGCGCGAAGCCAAGCTCGAGACCAACTGGACCACGCCCAACGCCGCCTATGAGGACGCCGCCCGCGGCTTCCTCACCGCGATCCTCGCGCCGGGGTCCACGTTCCTGTCGGATGTCGCCGCCTTCGTGCGGCGTATCGGACCGGCCGGTGCGGTGAACGGGCTCTCCCAGGCGCTGCTGAAGGCGACCGCGCCCGGCGTGCCGGACTTCTTCCAGGGCACCGAGTTCTGGGATTTCAGCCTGGTCGATCCGGACAATCGCAGGCCGGTCGATTTCGAGGCGCGGATCGCCGCGGCCGAGACCGCGGAAGAGCCTGCCGCCCTCGCCGCCGCCTGGCAGGATGGTCGGGTCAAGCAGGCGGTGATCCTGCGCGTGCTCGCCCTGCGCCGCGCCGCGCCGGCCCCATTCGCAGGCGACAGCTATGTGCCGCTCCAGGCCAGTGGCCCGCAGGCCGACCGCGTGATCGCCTTCCTGCGGGAGGGCGGCGGCACGCGGGTCGTCGTTGTGGTGCCGCGGCTGCCGCACGCGCTGCTCCGAGCGGAGTCAATCACGGTGCCGCCGGAGGCGTGGGAGGGGACCACGCTTACGTTGCCCGCGGGCGGCTGGACCGATCGGCTATCCGGGGCGTCATGCCCGGCCACCGGGGAGCCGGTGCGTTTGGCCGACCTTCTGGGCCGCTTCCCCATGGCGTTGCTGGAGGCAGGCTGACGCGCGATCGGCGCAGGCGGACGGGCCGGCGCTGGGAGTGTCGCGACCAGACCAGCGGCTGGAGCGTGACCGGCCCGCGGGAGCGAGGCGGGCATGCTCCTGCCCGGCGCCCGCGGGAGCGAGCCGGACAGGCTCCAGCCGGGATCGTCAGGCGGGGAGCGTGAGCCGCACGAGGGTGCCTCGGCCGTGCTCGCTCTCGAACTCCAGCGTCGCGCCGATCGCGGCCGCGAGGCGCCGGGTAAGGAGCAATCCGGCCCCCGGCCCGACTTCGGGCAGCGTGGTCGGCACCTGCAGCAGGTCGTGCAGCCCGGGCGACAGCCCCACCCCGGTGTCGTCCACCTCGATCGTCGCGCGCCCGTCCTGCTGCGCCAGCCGCAGCACCACCGTCCCGCCCTTCTGGGTGAATTTCAGCGCGTTCGAGAGCAGGTTCTCGACGATGCGCCGCACGGCCCAGGCATCGGTCTCCACCGCCGCGCGTGAGCCGCCTTCCTGCATCGACAGCGCGACGTCACGCTCCGACGCCCAGGTCTGGGCGGCAGCCACGAGATCCCGCAGGAGGGGCTGCAGCGCGACGGGCTCGCGGCGGAACCTGCGGCCTTCGATCACCGTCAGGTCGATGACGTTGTCGATCGTGGCCAGCAGCCGCTTGCCCCCGATCTGCATCTGCGCCAGCGGCGCCTTCTGGTCCGGCCGGCAGTTCGCGGTCATCAGTTCGGCGAAGCCGATGATCGAGTGCAGCGGCGTCCGGATTTCCTGGCTCAGATTGGTGAACAGTTCGGTCTTCGCCCGCTCCGCCGCCTCGGCGCGCAGCGTCTGGGCCGCAAGCTGCTCCTGGATGTGGCGCGAGTAACGGACCAGCGCCGCCGTGACCACGATCGCGCCCAGCGACAGCATGCGGTTGCCCAGCGACTCGACCAGGTCGGCGTTCACCACCGGGAAGAAGTAGCCGACGGCGACCAGCAGGATCGCGAGCCCCGTCAGCCACCAGACGGCGGAGGCGCGGCGATAGGCGACCGCCGTGCAGATGCCGGGGACATAGGCGATGCCGAAGGCCAGCCTGTTGTCGTAGGTCACGTCGGTGACGAAGGCGAAGGCGCAGCACAGGTAGATCGCCGGCAGCAGCAGGACCCGGACGAGCAGGGTCGGGGCCGGCAGCGCCGCCCCTTGCTGCCGTTCGGCGTTCGCGTCTCCCGCCATGGGATCAGGCGACGGTTTCGGCCAGCCAATGCGCCAGGATGCTGGTGCCGGCAAGGAAGTCGTCGATCGTCATCGCCTCCCGCGGGTTGTGGCTGCCGTTCTCGTTCCGGACGAACAGCATCCCGACCGGCACGCCGGCCGCGGCGAAGGCCGCCGCATCGTGCGAGGCCGGGCTGCCGAGATCGATGACGGGGATGTCCAGCGCCTGCGCCCCGCGATGCAGGGCGGCGGTGATCGCGGGATCGACCGGTCCCACCGCCGCGCGCGCCTTCGCGCCCAGCTCGAAACGGACGCCGCGGCGCTGCTCGATCCCGGCGATGATGCGGCTGACGCGCTCGTCCAGTTCGGCCAGCACCGCCTCGTCATAGGCCCGCACGTCCAGGCTGAAATGCAGCGCGCCCGGCACGATGGTGAGCCCGTGCGCCGCCGGGTCGGTGTGGAAGCGGCCCAGCGTGCAGGCCATGGCGATGCCGCGCGCCTCGTGCTCCTCCCATAGCGCGTCCAGCGCCATGGCGAACTCGGCACCGGCCATCACCGCGTCGTAGCGGAACCGGCGCGGCAGGCCGACATGGTCGTGCTGCCCGAGGATCACCGCGTTCGGGTAGCGGAAGTTCCCCGGGATGCCCGTCGCCACGGCCACCGCCCGATCAGCCGCCACCAGGCTCGGCGCCTGCTCGATGTGCAGTTCCAGGAAGGCCGCGATCTTCGCCGGGTCCAGGTGCCGGACGCCGGCGGCGAGCGCATCCGGATCCCCGCCGCACTCACGGATGTGCTCCGCGAGGGTCCGGCCGGTGTCGCGCCGCCGTGCCCCCATCGCCCCGTCCGGCAGCGCACCCAGCGCGCCGCGGCTGCCGATATAGGAGACTTCGAACCAGACGCTCTCTTCGGCGCGGATGCCCATGACGGTGACGGTGGGGCGCGGCGTGATCCCCAGACGCTGCAGCGCCGCAATCGCGGCGAGCCCCGCGACCACCCCCGCCGCACCGTCGAAATTCCCGCCATGCGGCACGGAATCCAAATGCGACCCCATCATCACCGCGGGCGCGTCGGGCGCCGATCCCGCCCAGCTCATGTAGAGGTTGGCCGCCGGGTCGTGCCCGATCGCGAGCCCCAGGCTCCGGCCGGCCTCCGCCGCCGTCGCGTGGCCGCGCTGTTCCCCCGGCCCGTACGGGTCGCGGCTGACCCCAGGTTCGTCCAGACCGTCCGCGCGGAGCCGGTCGAACAGCCGGGTCACGAAGTCACGTTGCGCCTCGACCGCCTCTCGGATGGCGGATGGGTTCGCCGAAGTCATCGAACATCGACCCTTTCGTCTGGCGGGATGCTGGGCATGCCTCGCACGGCCCACGCCAGATTACCAGAAGCGGGTTGTGGGCGCGCAGACGCGGTGCTGTGCTGGCCGGCCTTCGACTGGAGGACCTCCATGGACAGCGATCAGGACCTCGGCTTCCTCCCGGCCACCGCGCTGGCCGCGCTGACGCGAAGCGGACGGATCGGCTGCCTCGAGCTGCTGGATCACTTCATCGCCCGCGTGGAGCGGCTGGACCCGCGGATCAACGCCGTCGTCGTCACCGATTTCGAGCGTGCCCGCGCACGGGCACGGGCGCTCGACTCCCATGCCGACCGCACGGCGCCGCTGTTCGGCGTGCCGATGACGGTGAAGGAGAGCTTCGACGTCGCGGGCCTCCCCACGACGCGGGGGCACGCGGCGCTCCGGGAGCAGCCGGTGACGGTCTCCTCGCTCTCCATCCGGCGGCTGGAGGCCGCGGGCGCGGTGATCTTCGGCAAGACGAACGTGCCGGTGGACCTGGCCGACTGGCAGAGCTTCAACCCGATCTACGGGGCAACGTCCAACCCGTGGAACACGAACCACACGCCCGGCGGCTCCTCCGGCGGGTCGGCGGCAGCGCTGGCCGCGGGTCTGTGCGGCCTGGAGATGGGCAGCGACATCGGCGGGT
>MKTV01000044.1:186535-198395 GCA_001898425.1 Rhodospirillales bacterium 69-11 | reverse complement strand
GCCGACCTGGGGCCTGTGCGGCAACGCGGGGAACCCGGCCACCACCGCCTCCGCGCCCACCGACATCGCGGTCATCGGCCCCCTCGCACGCTCCGCCGCCGACCTCGACCTCGCGGTCGGCCTGCTGGCCGGGCCGGATCCGGACGAGACGGCCCTCGCCGTCACCCTGCCGCCGCCCCGGCCGACGCGGATCTCCGACCTGCGCGTGGCGGTGTGGTCGGCCGAAGCCGGTCATGCGACCTCGCAGGAGACGACGGCGCAGATCGAGGCGCTGGCCGACTTCCTCGAGCATGCGGGCGCCCATGTCAGCCGTTCGGCACGGCCCGCGTTCGACGCGACGGAGGCGTTCCACCTCTACCTGCAACTGCTCGACGCCGCCTGGAGCGCGCGGCTGACCGAGGAGTTCCTGGCCGAGAAGCGCGAAGCCGCGGCGGCGCTCCATCCCGAGGACATGCGTGCCGACGCGGTGATGATCCGCGCGACCGACATCTCCCATCGCGAGTGGCTGCGGCTGAACGAGCGGCGGCACCGGCTGCGGCGGCTCTGGGGGGCGTTCTTCCAGGCCTGGGACGTGCTGCTCTGCCCGGCGATCGCGACCCCGGCCCTGCCGCACATGCAGCAGGGCCCGACCTGGGAGCGGCGGCACACCGTGGATGCGCGCGAGATCCCGTACAACGACATGCTGTTCTGGCCGGGCCTGACCGGCGGTTACCACCTGCCGGCGACGGTCGCCCCGATCGGCGTCGGGGCGGACGGATTGCCGATCGGCGTGCAGATCGTGGGTCCGCTCTACGGCGACCGCACCACGATCGGGGTGGCCGGCCTGCTCGAGCAGGCATGGCGCGGCTTCCAGGCCCCGCCGGGCTGGAGCTGAGCGCGGCCGGGCTGGAGCAGAGCCCGCCGGGCTGGAGCAGAGCCCGCCGGGCTGGAGCAGAGCCCGCCGGGCTGGAGCTGAACGGGGGCGGGCTGGAGCTGAGCGCGGGCGGGTCGGGCA
This sequence comes from Rhodospirillales bacterium 69-11, assembly GCA_001898425.1. Classification (GTDB taxonomy): domain Bacteria; phylum Pseudomonadota; class Alphaproteobacteria; order Acetobacterales; family Acetobacteraceae; genus Rhodopila. Next base: position 197,401 of record MKTV01000044.1, on the reverse strand, counting down.
AACGCGAATGAACCCGATCCGCCGCACATCCCGACTTGTCCGGTGTTGCAGCGCACCCTACCGTGCCGCGCGGGAGACAATCGTAGGGGAATACGTGATGCGTGTGTCGGGTTGGTTGACGGGAACGGTCCTTGCGGCCGGATTGGCGGCGGCAACGCCTGCCGCGGCGCAGAAATCGGCCGACACGCTGCGCATCACATGGCGGGACGCCCTGCCGGACATCACGCCGTACTACAATCAGTTGCGGACGGGCATCGTGATCTCCCACCAGGCGTGGGACGGGCTGGTCTACCGCGACCCCGAGACGTTCCAGATCAAGCCGCTGCTCGCCTCGTCGTTCAAGTGGGTGGACGACACCACGCTCGAGTTCGTCATGCGGCCGAACGCCACGTTCCACAACGGCGACCCGGTCACCGCGGACGACGTGGTCTACACGCTCAACTCGATCCTGACCGACAAGCTGGTCTCGGTGCCCAGCAATTACAGCTTCATCGACCGAGCGGAGAAGGTCGACGACAAGACGGTGCGGGTGAAGCTGAAGCGGATCTTCCCCGCCGCCCTCGAATACATGGCGATGACGATGCCGATCCTGCCGAAGGCCTATCGCGAGAAGGTCGGCGTCAGCGAATACTCGAAGCATCCGATCGGCGCCGGCCCGTACAAGATCACCAAGGTCGACGGCGTCACCCAGATCGATTTCGAGCGGTATGACGGCTATTACGCCGACAGCCCGAAGGGCAAGCCGGCGATCCGCAAGCTGGTGATCCACGAGGTGCCCGACTCCGCGACCGAGATGGCCGAACTGCTGGGCGGCCGCGCCGACTGGATCTGGAAGTTCAGCCCGGACCAGTTCGACGCGGTGGCGCGCATGCCGACGCTGCAGGCGGCGCGGTCCGAGTCGATGCGGATCGGCTACATCAACATGGACAGCGCGGGGCGCACGGGGGCGGACAATCCGCTGACCAAGCTCAAGGTCCGCCAGGCGATCTTCCACGCGATCGACCGCGCCACCATGGCGAAGCAGCTCGTGCAGGGCGGCTCCCGCCCGCTGGACACGCCCTGCTACCCGACCCAGTTCGGCTGTGACGCGGCCTCCGCCGTGCACTACGACTACGACCCGGCCCAGGCGAAGAAGCTGCTGGCCGAGGCCGGGTATCCGAACGGGTTCGACACCGAACTCGTCACCTACGTGCTGCCGCAATGGGCCGGCGCCATGCAGGGCTACCTCAAGGCGGTCGGCATCAACGCGAAGCTGACCCTGCTGCAGGTGTCCGCCCAGGTCCAGCGCAGCGGCGAGGGCAAGAACCCGCTCGATGCCGGCGACTGGGGCAGCTACTCGATCAACGACGTCTCGGCCATCCTGCCGCAGTATTTCAACTTCGGCCCCGCGGACTACACGCGTGACCCCGAAGTGCAGAAGCTGGTGCAGGAAGGCGGCGCCACGGTCGATCCGGACAAGCGGCGAAAGGCCTACAGCGCGGCGATCAAGCGGATTACCGAGAACGCCTACTGGCTGCCGATGTACACCTACGCGATCACCTACGGGTTCTCGAAGCAGCTCGAGTTCAAGCCCTACCCCGACGAGCTGCCGCGCTTCTATCTCTCGAAGTGGAAGTAGATCCGGCATGAGACCGGCATGCCGCCTCGTGCGCGACGCGGCATGCCTGCTTCCGCGGTGCCCGCCGGCCGGGACCGCGCCCCGTCGGCCGTGGGCCGTGCCGTGCTGAGCGGCGCGGCCATCCGGCCGGCCCTCGCCCGTGCCGCCTTGCTGGCCATCTGGGCAGCCGCGGGAGGGTCCGCGGCCCCCGCCTTCGCCGCCTCCCCGCCCGCGGTCGAGTCCGACCGGTTCATGGTCGTCGCCGCCCAGCGCCTCGCCGCCGAGGCGGGCGCGGACATGCTCCGCCAGGGCGGCAACGCGATCGACGCCGCGGTGGCAGTCGCGTACGCCGAGGCCGTGACCAACCCGTGCTGCGGCAACCTCGGCGGTGGCGGCTTCCTCACCGCCCGCCTCGCCGACGGTCGCACCGTCTTCCTGAATTTCCGTGAGACCGCGCCCGCCGCTTCCACCCGCACGATGTACCAGGCGGCCGACGGCACCGTGCCCGCCGGGGCCAGCCTGAACGGCTGGCGCGCGGTGGCGGTGCCGGGCAGCGTGCTGGGGCTCGACACCGCGCTCGCCCGCTGGGGCACCCTGCCGCGGGAGCGGGTGATGGCGCCCGCGATCCGCCTCGCCCGCGAGGGCTTCGTGCTGACGCGCGGCGATACCGACATCATCGCCCGCGCTGCCTCACGGCTGCGGCGCGACACGGCGACCGCGGCCATCTTCCTCCGTCCCGACGGCAGCGCCCCCCGGCCGGGTGACCGGCTGGTGCAGCCGGCGCTGGCCGCGACGCTCGCGGCGATCGCCGACCGCGGGCCGGCCGCGTTCTACGAGGGCGCGCTGCCCAAGGCGGCCGAAGCCGCTTCCGATGCCGCGAACGGCATCCTCACCGCCGCGGACTTCGCCGCGTATCGGGTCACGGAAGCCCCGCCGGTCGCATGCACCTATCGGGGCTACGCGATCCTGTCGGCCCCGCCGCCGTCCTCCGGCGGCACGGCGCTGTGCGAGTTGCTGGGCGTGCTGGAGGGCTACGACCTGCGCGCGATGGGATTCCACGGCGCCGACGCGGTCCACGTGATGGTCGAGGCCATGCGCCACGTCTATGCCGATCGCAACACGAAGCTGGGCGACCCGGCTTTCGTCGACAACCCGGTCGCCGACCTCCTCTCGCCGGCCCATGCGGCCGAGATCCGCGCGCGCATCGCGGCCGGGACCCAGGGGTCGGCCGCGCCGCAAGCGCCGGAGAAGACGGAGACGACCCATCTCTCGGTCGTGGACGCAGCCGGCAACGCCGTCGCGCTGACCACCACGCTGAACGGCGCGTTCGGCGCGGGCGTGGTCGCGCCGGGCACCGGCGTGCTGATGAACGACGAAATGGACGATTTCACCACCGCCCCCGGCCGGCCCAACATGTTCGGGCTGGTGCAGGGCGAAGCGAACGCGATCGCGCCCGGCAAGCGCCCGCTCTCCTCCATGACGCCCACGATCGTCCTGCGCGACGGGCACCTCGTGGCGGTCCTGGGGTCGCCAGGCGGGTCGCGCATCATCACCACGGTGCTCGAGACGATCCTCAACCTGGTCGACCACGGCATGGCGCCGCAGGAAGCGGTGGACGCGCCCCGGCTGCACGACCAGGGCCAGCCGGACGTGCTGTTCGCCGAACCGCGCGCCCTGTCGCCGGATACGCGCCAGCGGCTGGAGGCGATGGGCTACCACATCCGGATCAACCCTCCCTGGGGCGCGGTCGCGCTGGTGGCGGTCGGGCAGGCGCAGGCTCCGGCGGCCATGCAGGCGATTCCGGACTCGGCGGCGAGCGGCGCGACCCGGCCCGGGCTGCTGTATGGCGCGATGGATTCGCGGCGCCCGGCCGGGGCCGCGATCGGGCGGTAGCTTGCGCGGCGCGCGCGTCCCTGGGTGAATGCCCGCCCGATCCGAGGAGGACCCGCGCATGATCTCCGACGCCCTGCTGCACGAGGCCGAGACGCTGCTGGCTGCCTGCCGCGCGCGGGGCGTGATGCTCGCGACCGCGGAAAGCTGCACCGGCGGGCTGATCGCGGCCGCGCTGACCGCGATCGCCGGATCCTCGGACGTGGTGGACCGCGGCTTCGTGACCTACTCGAACGAGGCGAAGCAGGACCTGGTGGGCGTCCCGGCCGACCTGATCGCGGCGCATGGGGCGGTCAGCGAGGAGGTGGCGCGGGCGATGGCCGAGGGCGCCCTCGGCCGCTCCCGCGCCGGGATCGCGGTGTCGGTCACCGGGGTCGCGGGGCCGGGCGGCGGGACGGCGGCCAAGCCCGTGGGGCTGGTGTGCTTCGGCCTGGCGGAACGCGGGCGGCCGGTCGCGACTGAACGGCAGGTTTTTCCGGGGGACCGCGCCGGCATTCGCGCGGCGACCGTGGCGCATGCCTTCGCGATGATCCGCGCGCGTGTGGGTGGGTGACGGGACGCCGGCGCGTGTGACGTCGCGGTGGTCCGGGGGCCGGCGTCGTGGATGGCCGGGACGAGCCCGGCCATGACACGGGGGCGGCGGGCGCGCGTCTGCGTGACGGAGCGGCGCCTTGTGGCGGGCGGGGGTGGCTGGTAGGAGCCCGCGCCATGGCCCGTGCATCGACCTTCGAGCCGGCGCGTCCCGCGCCGAACGCGCAGCTCCTGCGTGGGCTCGACCGAGCGGCCGTCGTCAGCGTGCTGCTGATCCCGTTGTTGCTGATGCACGCGCATGGCATCGCCGAGGGCGCGGTGGCCATCGCCGACGTCTGCTTTCTGGCGCGCGCCGCCATCACCCGGGAGTGGAGTTGGCTGCGCCCGGCATGGATGCGGCTTGGCCTCGCCTGGTGGGCCTGGGTCGTGCTGGGCTCCCTCCCCGTCCCGTCCCTCGGGCTTGGCGAGGGCGGCACGCCCTCCCTGGTGCAGGCACTCGCCAACCTGCGTTTCCTGGTGCTGATCGCGGCCATGGAGCACATGGCGTTGCGCACGGAGACGGTGCGGCGCTGGCTGTATGGGCTGATCTGCGCCTGCGCGATCTACATCTCGGTCCAGTCGGTCGTGCAGTTCGCCTTCGGGCGCAACCTGTATGGCCACGCCGCCGCCTGGGGCGACATCCTGACCGGCCCGTTCGGCAAGCCGCGCGCCGGCCCGCCGCTCTCGCGCATCCTGATCCCCGTGCTGATGCCGCCCGTCGCCCGCCTGCTCGACCGCCGCGGACTGGCGGGCAAGGCCGGCGCGCTCGCCCTGGTCCTGGCCGGCGTCGCCGTCATGGTGCTGATCAACCAGCGCATGCCGCTCGCGCTGACCGGCCTCGGCCTGCTGGTCGCCGGCCTGCTGCTGCCGCGCCTGCGACTGCTCGTGCTCGCCGCCGGCGTCACGGTCGTCGTGCTGGTGGCCGGGTCGGTGGCGTTCGCGCCCGGCATCCACGACCGGCTGGTGGAGCTGACCAGCCAGCAGCTCATCCACTTCCCCAGCAGCCATTACGGGGAGCTGTACACCCGCGCGGCGGAGATCGGGCGGCAGCACCCGTTCACCGGCCTCGGCGGCGACGGGTTCCGCTATGGCTGCCCCAACCCCCGCTACTTCCGCCCCACGCTCGATGGCGCGGTCGCCAATGGCGGGGGGACCGTGATCTGCGCCAGCCACCCGCACAACCCCTACATGGAAGCGCTGGTGAACGGGGGCATCGTCGGCTTCCTCCTCTTCGCCGCCCTCGCCGTCGCCTGGATGGTTCCGCTCGGGCGCGGCCTGTGGAAGCGGCCGGACCCGCTGCGGGTCGGGCTGTTCGCGGCCGCCTTCATCCAGCTCTGGCCCTTCGCCTCCACCAGCGGCTTCACCTCCATGCCCATGGGCGGGTGGTTCTTCTTCCTGCTGGGCTGGGGCATGGCCGAGGCGCGCTGGCAGAACCGGGACGCGGTCCCCTGACCGCGGCGGCCGAGAACGTCCTGGTGGTGCAGCCCCTGCCGGGGATCGGCGACATGGTCTGGCACCTGCCGCACATCCGCGCCATCGCGGCGTCCGTGGGCGGGCCGGTCACCCTGCTCGCCAAACCCCGCTCGCTCGCCGACCAGCTCTTCCAGGCCGAGGCCACCGTGCGCGACGTGCTCTGGCTGGACCGCAATCCGGAACGGCGGCAGGGCCGGCACGATGGCGGCCGGGGCTGGCTGCGGCTGGTCTCCGCCCTGCGGGCGCGGCGGTTCACCCGCGCCTATCTGCTGCACCACAGCCGCTCGCTCGCGTTCCTGCTCGCGGCGGCGGGCATCCCGGCGCGGCATGGCTACGGCTACGGCATGGACCGGCTGTTCCTGAACCGCGGCCCCTACCTGCCGCGCGCGACCTTCTGGCGCCACCCCTTCGACCAGGCGACCGACTGGCTCGCCGCCGCCGGCATTCCGATGGGGGAAGCGGAACCGATCCTGCCGGTCGACGCCGAGTTGCGCGCCGCGATCCGCACCCGGCTGGGCGGACGCAGCCCCGTCGCGATCGGGATCGGCAGCAGCGAGGCCTACAAGCAATGGGGCGCGGCGCGCTTCGCCGCCCTGGTCCGCCGCCTGCAGGCGGCCGGCTGGCCGGAGCCCGTGCTGGTCGGCGGTCCCGCCGAACAGGAACTGGGGGAGGCGATCCGCGCCGAGAGCGGATCCGGACAACTCGCCATCGGCTGGCCGCTGCCAGAGGTCGCGGCGCTGTTCGCCGAGTCGGCGTTCTACGTGGGCAACGACACCGGCGTGATGAACCTCGCGGCGGCGGTCGGGTTGCGCACCTACGGGCTGTTCGGGGCGGTGCCGCCTTTCCATCACTCGAGCCGCATCGTCCCGATCCTGCCGCCCGGCGGCATCAGCAAGGCGGACGGCATGGCACGCATCACCGAGGAGGCCGTGATGGCGGCGATCGACGATGATCGGGAGGCACGGCGCGCCGGCTGAGTTCGCCCGGAGCCGGCCGAGCCCGCCCTCGCCTCAGCCCTCGGCCACCACCGCCTCGGCCAGGCTGTTGTCCACGCACCGCACGAACGGGATCGGCACCGCGAGCGCACCGCCCGACACCATCGCCGCCGCCAGCCGATCGAACCCCTCCTGCCGCAGGACCGGATCCGACGCATACAGCCCCGCCGCGCGGTAGCGGTCGAGCGCCGCCGCGACCAGCGCCGGCGGATGGTCGGGGAAGAACGAGGCGAGCCTCGCCGCGATCTCCGTCCCCGGCGTCGCGGCGATCCAGCGAAGCACGCGCGCCATCGCCCGCACCATCGCGCGCAGTTCGTCCGAGCGCGCGGCCAGCACGGTCCGGCGGGTGACCAGGGTCGTGTAGGCGGTCAGCCCGCGCGTCGAGGCCGCGTACCACAGATGGCCCGCACCGGAGCGAAGCAACGCCTCGGCATGCGGCTGGAACAGCTGCACCGCGTCCAGCCGCCCCGCCTCGAGCGCCGCCGCGGCTTCGGCCATCGACGGACCGCTCACCCGGTTGATCCCGGCCGGGTCGACACCGGCACGCCGCAGGTCGTCCTGCAGGCACAGCCAGGGCGTCGGCACTTCCGCGACGGAGGCGAACCGCACTCCGCGCAGGTCGGCGAGGCGGAACTCCGGCCGCGGCGTGCGGCCGATCACGAAGAACGGGTCGCGCGCGACCACGTCGCAGAAGCACACCACGTCCGAGGCGGGATCGGCCGCATGGGTCAGCAGTACGCGAAGCGGACCGCCCCACATCACGTCGATCCGCCCCGCCACGAGGTCCGCGGCCGTCCGTGCCGGATCGGGGGACGACCGCAACTCGACCTCGACGCCCTCGGCGGCATACGCGCCGATCGCATGCGCGGCGTAGAACGGGGCGTAGAACAGCGCGCGGAAATTCTCCGACAGCACGATCATCGTCGGACCACCCGTGCGGGAAACGCGGGGCGCATGACCGAAATCCTCGGTGGTTGCGCGCGTGACGATGCGCCATAGAGCGCGGCGGCGAAAGGGTCCCACGGACAGGGCCCAGGGACAGGGCCCCGAGACAGGCCCAGGGAAGAGGCGTCCATGCGCATCGTGCTGATCGGCGTGTCGCACTGGCACACGCCATTCTACCTCGATCCTCTGCTCGACCTTCCGGACGTCGCCGTGGTCGGCGTGAGCGATCCCGACCCGGACCGCGCCGCCCCCTTCGCCGCGCAGGCCAGGTGCCCCGTCTTCACCGACTTCCAGGACATGTGCGCGCGCCTGCGCCCCGACTTCGCCTTCGCGCTCGGGCGCCATTGCGACATGGCCGAGACCGCGCGCTTTCTGATTGCACAGAATATCCCCTTCGCCATGGAGAAGCCCTGCGCGCTGACCAGCGCCGAGGCACACGACGTCGCCGCCCGCGCGAAGGCGGCGGGCCTGTTCGCCGCCGTGCCGTTCGTGATCCGCTACTCCCCCCTGCGCGACACCATCCGGGAGATCGCGCGGGACGAGGCGCTGCAGTATCTGAGCTTCAAGTTCGTCGGCGGCATGGTCGACCGCTACCGGGAGCAGCGGGTCGAGTGGATGCTCGATCGCCGCACCGCCGGCGGCGGCGCGCTGCTCAACCTCGGCATCCACTTCATGGATCTGTGCCGCTGGCTGCTCGACGACGCGGCGCTGACGGTGACGGGCGCCGCGATCGGCCACCGCACCGCCGGCCTGTCGATCGAGGACCACGCGGCGGTGCTGCTGCAGGGCGGCGGCGCGTCCTGCCTGGTGGAGACCGGCTACCTCTACCCCGCCCCGAATTCCGTCTTCGACCTGCATTACAGCATCCGCAGCACGCGCCATCATTTCGCCGCGCGCGACGACGCTACTCTGGAGATCGTCACCGATGACCGGCAGCATTCGAGCCGCGCGATGAAGCTGACCAACGTCCACTTCTACCCGACCTTCGTGCGCGACACGCTGCAGCGCCTGCGGGACGGGCGCCCGCCGATCGCCGACCTGGCCGACAATGCCGCGGCGATGGACCTGGTGCAGGCGGCCTACGCGATCGCCCCGCAATGAGCGCGACCGTCGTTCCCACGCCGATCGCAGCCCCCGCCCCGATCGGGATGAGCCGCGCGCGCTGGATGTTCGCCTGCCTGTGCTTCGTCTGGGGCACCACCTGGCTCGCCATGAAGGTCGGCATCGCGACCGTGCCCCCCGGCGTGTTCGCCGGCCTGCGCTGGACCGTCGCCGGCCTCGTGCTGCTGGGGATCCGCCGCGCCGCCGGGGAGATCGTGCGCCCGCCGCCGCGCCTGATCGGACGGCTCGTGGTGGTCTCGCTGCTGATGGTGACCCTGAACCAGGTGATCCAGCTCTACGGGCTGAAATACATCACCGCGGGCCTCGCCGCGGTGATCAGTTCGGCGCTGACGCCCATCGCCCTGCTGGGCTTCTCCGTCCTGCTGGGGCAGGAGCGGTTCACGCCACGCCAGGCCGGCGCGATCGCGCTGGGCGTGGTCGGCGTGTTCGTGCTGTTCGGCCCGGCCGCGATCGCCGGCACGCTGGACGTCTGGCAGCTGATCGGCGCGCTGGGCGTGATCATCGGCTGCCTCTGCTACTCCTTCGGCTCCGTCATGGCGCGGCCGATGATGCACACGCTGGCGCCGGTCCAGATGGCCGGGCTCACCGACCTGATCGGCGGCGGCATCCTGCTGGGTGCCTCGCTGGTGGTGGAGCCCGGCGCATGGGACGCGCTGTCGCTCGATTGGGGATGGAAGGCCTGGCTGGGCTGGTTCTACCTGCTGGTTCCGGGCGCGCTGATCTCCACGACGATCTACTTCCTGCTGGTGCGTGACTGGGGCGCGAGCAAGACCGGCACCTATGCGTTCATCTCCCCGGTCATCGCCGTGGTCGTCGGCTGCGCCTGGTTCGAGGAGAAGCTGGACTGGGGCGATCTCGCCGGCATGGTGCTGATGCTGGCCGCTGCCGCGATGGCGCTGCGGCGGCGCCCCGCGACCTGACCGGCGGACGCGGCGGCGTTCGCCGCCCGCCCGATCACCAGGGGATCTGCTTGCCGGTGTAGTCGAGATACAGGTGCTCGTGGTGCCCCGCCTCGCGGGTCATCACGTCCACCATCCCGCGCGCGCTGTCCTCCACGCTGACCGCCGCGCTGGGCCCGCCCATGTCGGTGCGCACCCAGCCGGGATGCAGCGTCAGCAGCGTGAGCCGCTTGCCCGACATCTCCGTCCACAGGCCGCGCGTCAGGGAGTTCAGCGCGGCCTTGCTGGCGCGGTACAGCTCGTGCCCGCCGGTGTTGCCGGCGACGCTGCCCATCACCGAACTGGTGAAGGCGAGCACGCCCTCCCGCGGGGTCAGCCGGTCGAGCAGGTGGCGCGCGAGCCGGATCGGCGCAATGGCGTTGGTGAACATCAGCGCGCCGATCTCCTCGGCCGTCGCCTTATCGGCGCTGCGGTGCGCCGGCCCCGAAACCCCCGCGTTCACCAGCGCCAGGTTCAGCTTGCGGTCGCCGAGGCGCGTGGCGAAGGCGTCGAGCTGGGCGGGATCGTTCATGTCGAGCGGGCGGATCGTCACCCGGTTCGGATGCGCGGCGGCAAGCGCGATCAGGTCGGCCGCCTCGGCCGGACGCCGCGCCGTCGCGATCACGTCCCAGCCGCGCGACAGCAGCTCCTTCACCACGCCGAGGCCGATGCCGCGATTGGCGCCCACCACCAGCGCGATTGGGTTTTCGGCCATGTCCTGCTCCTTCTCCGCCCTTATCGCGCGCAGTCCAGCACGACCGTGCCCACCTTGTCGCCCCGCTCCACCGCCTCGTGCGCCGCGGCCACCTCGAACAGCGGGAACCGCGCGGCCACGGACATGATCCGGCCGGGCGTCGCGCTCCAGCGAGCAAGGTCGGACAGGGCGCGCTTGCGGCTCTCATGCGGGCTGGTCGGCAGCACCATGCCATGCACGGCCAGGTTCTTCTGCATCAGCAGCCGCAGGTCCACCGCGGGGGTACGCGCGCCGTTCGTGGCGTAGTAGGCGATCGAGCCGTTGTCGCGCACCGAGGCGAGCACCGTCGCGAGATTGCCGCCCAGGTCGACGTCCACCACATGATCGACGCCGGCCCCGCGCGTGATCTCCCGGACGCGCGCCGCCACATCCTCCTGCCGGTAGTTGACCACGTGCGCGGCGCCACCGGCCCGCGCGCGCGCCGCCTTCTCCTCCGAACTGACGGTCGCGATCACCTCCGCCCCGGCCCAGGACGCGAGCTGCACGGCGTAGTGCCCCACCGCGCCGGCGCCGCCGGTCACGAGCACCACGCGCCCCTGCACCGGCCCGGCCACGAAGACGCAGCGATGCGCGGTCATGGCG
>MKTV01000044.1:167361-186512 GCA_001898425.1 Rhodospirillales bacterium 69-11 | reverse complement strand
GGCGAAGGAGACATGGTCGGGAAGCGGGGTCACGAGATCGACGTTGAGCGCGATGTACTCGCAGCCCGTGCCCATCCATCGCCCGTTGCGCTGGCCGTTGTAGAGCCACACCCGCCGGCCGACCCAGTGTTCGGCCACGCCCGGCCCGACCTTGTCGATCGTGCCCGCCCCGTCGCTGCTGGGGATCACGCGCGCATATTCCATGACGGCCGCGCCGCCGCGGCGATAGGTGTCGGATGGGTTGATCCCGGCGGTCTCCAGCCGCACGCGCACCTCGCCCAGCTGCGGTTCCGGCGTGGGCAATTCCCCGGTCTGCAGCACCTCGCGCGCCGGTCCCTGCCGGTCGTACCAGACCGCCCGCATCGTCCCCTCCCCCGTTCGATCGGTCCGCAGCATACAGCCTGTACCCGCCCCCGCCGAGGCCACGAGGACGTTGCTTTTGGCGGCCGATCTGTCATCACGGCGCCGTGACGGACGACGTGGGGGACGGCCGATGGTCGAGGGCGGGCGGCACGGGAGGCGACCCCTGGTCGGGGTGGGGCGACGCGGATTCCTGGGTGGCCTCGGATGGCTCGCCACGGGCGGCGCGCGCGTCGCACATGCGACCCCGCGGCCGCCGGCCACGGCCAGCGAGGCCGCATGGCGGGCACTGGCGCAGCGGATCTCGGGCGGCGTGGTGCGGCCCGAGGATGCCGGGTTCGACCGGCTGATCCGCCCCAGCAACCTGCGTTACGCCGCGATCCGCCCGGCCGGGATCGCACGCTGCCGCACCACCGAGGACGTGCGGGCCGCGATCCTGTGGGCACGTGACACCGCGACGGTGCTGGCGGCCAGGTCGGGCGGGCACTCCTATGCCGGCTACTCCTCCACCTCCGGCCTGATGGTCGATCTCTCGCTGATGACTGCGATCACTGTGGGTCCGGACGGCGTGGCCACCCTCGCGGGCGGGGTGCGCAACGGCGGCGCCGCCTCGGTGCTGCGCCGGCAGAATGTCAGCATCACGCATGGCCGCTGCCTCGGCGTGGGGGTCGCGGCGTTCCTGCTGGGCGGCGGCATCGGGTTCAACATGCGCCGGCACGGCGTCGGCTGCGACCGTGTCACCGGCCTGGAGATGGTGGCGCCCGACGGCACCATCCTCACCGCCGACCCGCGGGAGAACGCCGACCTGTTCTGGGCGAGCCGCGGCATCGGCGGCGGCAATCTCGGGATCCACACGGGGTTCCGCCTCCAGACCTTCGAGGTCGGCGATCTGTGCCGCTTCGACCTGCGCTGGACGGAACGGATCGAGGCGGTCGCGCAGGCGCTGCTCACCGCCATCCCCGCAGGGCCCGACGGGATGGGCAGCAAGCTGACCCTCGCCGCCACGGCCGGCCGGGGCGCGGCCGTGCAGCCGCGGATCGAGGCGTTCCTGATGGGGCAGTTCGAGGGCACGCCAGGCGGCTTGCAGGATCTGCTCGCCCCGGCCCTGCGCGCCGCGCCGCCCGTCGCGCAGACGCTCGTGGTCGAGCCGTACTGGACCGCGCAGGACCGCCTCTCCGAACCCGGCGCGTCGGGCTACTACCAGGAACGGTCCCGCTTCATGACGCAGGCCGAGGCGGTTTCGGTGCTGCCCGAGATCCTGCGCCACCTCGCGGCCCCGCCGCCGCTCTCGCTGCCCGTGGAGGCGAAGTTCTTCCAGACCGGCGGGGCGATCAACCGGGTGGCCGCAGACGCCACGGCCTTCGTGCATCGCGGCAGCGACTGGCTGTTCAGCCTGGAGGTGCAGTGGACCGCGGAAGATGGGCCGGAGGCCGTGGCCGCGGCCCTCGCTTGGCAGGCCGCGCTCTATGCGGCGATCTGCCGCAAGGTCGCGGGGGGCGCGTTCCAGAACTTCGTCGACCCGTCGCTCGAGTCCTGGGGGGAAGCCTATTACGGCGCCAACCTCCCACGGCTGCGGCAGGTCAAACGGCGGCTCGATCCGGACTTCGTGTTCCGCTTCCCGCAGGCCGTGCCGCCCGCCTGAGCGGCCCCACCGACCGCGCATCTTCTCGGGCACGCCGGCCGACCGGTCGCCGCGCTCGAACGTGCGGACGGCGGTGTCTCGGGGGCTGGACGCTTCGTGATGCCGCGGGCGACGCGGTTGCGGCATTCTCGGACGAAAGGAGACGGATCATGGCGGACTCCGATCGAACCCAGGTGATGACCGGCGGATGCCAATGCGGCGCCGTGCGCTACGCGCTGTATGCCGCGCCCGAGAAGGTGGGGATCTGTCACTGCCGGATGTGCCAGAAGGCGGTGGGCGGTCCGTTCTTCGCCTGGGCCGGCGTGCCCGCCGCCGATCTCGTCTGGACCCGCGGGCGCCCGGCCACGTTCCGCAGTTCCTCGGTAGCGGAGCGCGGGTTCTGCGCGGCATGCGGCACGCCGCTCAGCTTCCGCTACCTGAGCCGACTTGAGGCGATCGACGTTTCCCTGGGCAGCCTGGACCATCCCGACGCGGTGGAACCCATGCATGTCATGGGAGTCGAGAGCCGGCTGTCATGGTGCGCGACCCTGCTGGAGACGCGGCCGGCGACCGAGAGCGGAGCGGTCGACCCGCCGGACGATCTCCGCACCATCGTCGACCTGCAGCACCCGGACCACGACACGGCGCCCGACTGGCGCCCGCCGGACGTGGCTGCGCCGCACTGACGCGACGTCGCCACGCGGGCCCCCGCCCCGGCGAGGCTCCGCCGGTTCGGTCTGCCTGACGGACCCTACCGGCTTGCCATCTCCGCCCGGTGTGCGGCCGCCATCTCTTCCAGGCTGGTGAACCGGAGGTCGTATTTCGCATCCGGCTGCGGCGGGGTCGCGCCCCACCCGCCCTCGGCATGGCGCCGGTCGATCCAGGCCGTCGCCAGTCCGAGCGCCTGGGCGGGTGCGTGGTCATGGAACAGACTTTGCGCCGTGTGCAGGATGGCGCCTGGCTGGATGCCCTCGGCTGCCAGATGGTCCAGCATGTAGCGGAAGTTGCGCGGATCGGGCTTGTAGGAGCCGATATCCTCGGCCGTGTAGACGGCGTCGAACGCCACGCCGAGCCGCCTGGCGCTGCCGGCGAAGCTTTTCCGGTCGACGTTGGACAGGATGACCAGCTTGTAGAAGCCCTTCAAATAGGCCAGCGCGGACGCGCTGTCCGGAAAGGCTGGCCAGTCGGGCACGGAGGCACCGAAGGCGGCCTCGGCTGCCGGATCGGGCTCGACGCCCCAGTCGCGGGACAGGCGCCGGTGAACCTCGGACAGCAGCGCCGAGTAGAGCAGACCCGGCGTGTCGGCTTCGGCCTCGGACTCGTGCCGCGCGAAGCTCTGCAGCACGGCGTCGCGCGACAGGGTGGTGCCCGCCTTCCGCACCAACGGCTGCAACGCCGCGTGAATGCCGCTCTCCCAATCGATCAGCGTGCCGTAGCAGTCGAAGGTGAGCACGGCGAAGTCACTTAGCCGCATGGAGCACTCCAGGTCTCGGGACAGGACAAGAGGCGGGACCGATCGCGCCCGAACGGACCCGTTCACCGGGCTAGTGAGACGGACGGTTCGCTCCGCAACGGCACCAGTGTATCGGCTGCGGCGTATCGCTGATGACGGGTCGACGATCGGCCCGAAGATGCCGGCAGGGATGAGGCCAAGGCGGCAGCGGCTCGTGTGTCGCATGCGGTCTGCCTCCGAGGGCCGGCCGGACCGCTCTACCCCTCCCCGAACGGGCGCGGCAGCCGAACGTCCCCGGGCCGCGGGCGCTCCCAGGCCAATGGCGCCGGCATCCCGCCCGCCGGAACGCGCAGCACCACCGTGCTCCCGCCCGCATCGCCGGCCGGAACGTCGAGTGCGCAGCCATGCGCCGCGAGCCGATCGGCATCAGGCCGCAGCGCGGCGAGCAGCGCCTCCCGCGAACGCGGCGGCCCGTCATCGAGGATCGACACCTCCAGGACCGCGCCGCTCCGCTGGCCGGTCACCAGCACCGCCCCACCGGTGGCGCGGCCGATCGCGGCTTCCAGCACGGCGCGGAACGTATCCTGCAGGTCCGGCATGGCGGTGGCGGCGATCAACTCCTCGGGCAGCGCGACCCTGACCTGGACGAGGCGGAGCGCAGCCGCCTGCTCCAGCTCGCGCAAGGTGGCGAGCACCATCGCGCGCAGATCATGCACGTCGCGCGCGGTCGGCCGCGGCTCCACCGGGGGAGCCGGCGGCGGCGAACGGCGATGTCTGAAAAGGGTGCGCATCAGCATGGCGATAACCACAGAATGTCGTTACGCCACGTCACGAGCAAGCGGGGGTCACACCGTGGTGACCTTGGAAGGCACGCCTGCGCCGCCGCCGTCTCGCCTGTCGGCGCACTGCGAGTGGGGGAGAGGCGGGCCAGGGCGCCGCACGGGGGAAGGTCGCCTGCCGCATCGCCGTCGTCACTCCTGTCAACGCGGACGAGGAACCCTCCCGATCGCCGCAACGGACTTGCTCGCGAGGAGATGCGCGTCCGGCCGCTTTTCGGCCGCGAACACCCCGTAACGCGGGCCGAGGGCTGGACCAGGGGACGGGGCGCATGGCGCCCCGAACGTCCTGCCGCACGTGGATCCGGGATTCCCGGCCATGATGGTTGCGATTGAATCAAATGATCGTTACCCCCCGATGAACGGTAGCCGAACAAGTACGAGGTCAGATCGAGATGCAGGAGACGACTTCGGCCGCATGGATCGGCAACGCCTTGCACGCCCTGCGGCGCGAGGTCGGGCTGGAGGGCGTGGCGGTCGTCGAGACGGGCGGCCCCGGCGGGGAACTGACGATCCTCTACGAGGCCGGGCTGGGTGGCACGGAAACGGCACCGACCGCGGCCGCCATGCTGCGCCGTCCCATGCGCGGTCCGGCCCATCAGGTCGGGCCCGACCGGCGGCCCGTCATGGTCTATCCCTGGGTGATCCCGCCGGGGCGCCCCGGCGGCCTCGTGCTCTGGCGGATGCCGGGCGGCCGCGCCTGGGAGACACGCGACCGGGCCCTGGCCTCCGCCGCCGGCTGCCTGCTGCTCGAAATGCTCGTCCACTCTCCGGCCGAGAGCGGGATCGACCGCCTCACCGGATTGCCGAACCGGCGATACTTCCTCGACGAGGTCGACCGTCACATCGAGCGGCTCGACACCGACGGACTGCCCGGCACCATCCTGCTGGTCGATCTCGACGATCTGCGCCGGGTCAACGCGCTGTATGGACGCGCCGCCGGCGACTGGCTGCTGACCCGGACGGCGTTCCTGCTGCGTGCGATGGTGCGTCCCGCCGACCTCGTGTCGCGCGTCGACGGCGACGAATTCGCGTTGTGGCTGGCGGGCATGGACCACCTGACCGCGGCGGAGCGGGCGGAAAGCCTGCAGGAGCGCCGGCTGATCCTGCCGGAGACCTTCACCGCCGGCGTTGGCGTGAACCAGACATTCTCGATCGGGATCGCGGCACGTGAGCCCCGATACGACGAGCCGGCCGAGAAGCTGCTGCAGCGCGCCCGAGCGGCCGCGCTGGAGGTGAAGCGGACCGGCGGTGCGGGCTGGCGGGTCGAGCTCCTGCCAGACCGCTGAGCGCTCCCGCTGCTCACGTGAATTCTCGGCAAGCCGTCCCTCCTCTCCGCATTCCGCGCTTGCCGGGTCCGCCCGCGGGGGCGGAGAATGAAATGATGATGCAGCGGCAGGGCTCATACGCGGATCATCCGGCCGCCCCGCGGGCGGATCAGGTGCGCCGGTTCTCCGGCCCCGCCTTCGCCGCGCTCGACCTCGGGACCAACAATTGCCGCATGCTGGTGGGCGCCCCGTCCGGCGACGGTTTTCGCGTCCTCGACAGCTTCTCCCGCATCGTCCGGCTCGGCGAAGGGCTACATCACACCGGCCGCCTCTCGGCCGGGGCGATGGATCGGGCCGTCGCGGCATTGCAGGCCTGCGCCGCGCGGCTGGAGCGCCGGCCGGTGCGGCGGATCCGCGCCATCGCAACCGAGGCCTGCCGGCGCGCCGTGAACGGGCGGGAATTCCTGGCCCGGGTCAAGGCCGAGACCGGGCTCGAGATCGGCGTGATCTCCACGCGGGAGGAGGCGGAGCTCGCGCTCGAATCCTGCGCCCCGCTGCTCGCCGGGGACGGTCACCGGGCCCTGCTGTTCGACATCGGCGGCGGCTCGACCGAACTCGCCTGGGTGCGGCTGTCCGAGACCGGCCCCACCCTGATCGGCTACGACTCGCTGCCGGTCGGCGTGGTGACGCTGGCCGAACGCTGGGGCGATGCCGGGTTCAGCGCCGACGGGTTCGGCGACATGGTCGACGACGTCGCCGCCCGCCTCGCCGCCTTCGAGTCGATCCACTGCATCGGCCATGAGATCCGCAACGGCGGCGTCCGGCTCCTGGGCACCAGCGGCACCGTCACCACGCTCGCGGGCGTCGCCCTCGGCCTGCAGCGCTACCGGCGCCCGCTGGTCGACGGCGTCGCCCTGCGCGCGGCGGAGGCGGCGGATGCGGTCGCCCGCCTGCACGCCATGGGGCGCGACGGCCTCATGCAGCATCCGTGCGTCGGGCCGGAGCGGGTGGATTTTGTCTTGCCCGGCTGCGCCGTCTTCGCCGCGATCACCCGGCTCTGGCCGGCCCCCGAGATCGTCGTGGCGGATCGCGGCCTGCGCGAAGGGATGCTGCTGCGGATGATCCGCGCCGACCGCGCGCGGCATGCCCGTGCGCCACGGGCACCGGAGCCGCGGGCCGGCGCATGAGCAAGCCTCCTTCCAGCCGGGACGGCGGACCCAAGCGTCCGGCCGCCAGCCCGCGCGGCCTCTCCGTCCAGCTCCGCACGGCGGGAAAGCGCAGCGCGTCCTCGCAGCGCTGGCTCGCGCGGCAGCTGAACGATCCCTATGTCGCGGCGGCGCGCCAGCAGGGCTGGCGATCGCGCGCGGCGTTCAAGCTGATCGAGCTCGATGACAAGTACCGGCTGATCCACAAGGGCACTCGCGTGATCGACCTCGGCGCCGCACCGGGCGGCTGGACCCAGGTCGCGGTGCGGCGCGGCGCGAGCGCGGTGGTGGGCGTCGACCTGCTGGCTATCGACCCGATCCCCGGCGCGACCCTGCTGCAGGGGGATTTCACCGATCCCGCCATGCCGGACACGCTCGCCGCCACGCTGGGGGGCAAGGCCGACCTCGTGCTGTCGGACATGGCGCCCAACACCAGCGGGCACGCGGCGACCGATCACCTGCGGATTATGGCGCTGGCCGAAATGGCGGCGGAGTTCGCCTTCGAGGTGCTGGCCGAGGGCGGCGGGTTCGTCGCCAAGGTGTTCCAGGGCGGGTCGGAGAAGCAGATGCTCGACCGGCTTAAACGGGCCTTCACCACCGTGCGCCACGCCAAGCCGCCGGCCAGCCGCAAGGAATCGAGCGAGCTCTACGTCATCGCCACCGGGTTCCGCGCCCGCCCCTGATCGACCGGGACCCGCCGCCGCGCGCGGCTCTCCCGCCGGGCGAGCCAGGTGGTGGCACCGACGATCACCAACCCGCCGATCAGGGTCGAGAGCGTCGGCTGATCGCCGAAGATCAGCAGCCCGAGGAACGTCATCCAGATCAGGTCCAGGAACTTCACGCTCTGGCTCGCGGTCGCGTCCGCCGCGCCAAGCGCGCGCGTGACGCAGTAATGGCCGGCACTGCCCAGCACGCCCGTCGCCAGGAAGAACACCCACTGGCCGAGGCTCGGCCAGCTCCAGTGCAGCAGCGCCGCAGGGAGGGAGAACAGGCTGATCGTGATGCATTGCCAGACCACGATCACCTCCGGCCGGTCACGCTTCGTCAGCGCCTTGGTGATCAGCGCCGAGGCGGCGAACAGCGGGGCGGAGCCGAGCATCAGGAGGTCGTAGAAGCCGCCGGTCGCGCTGAGCTTGGGGCCGACCACGATGAGCACGCCGACGAAGCCGATGCCGGCCGACACCCAGCGCTCCCACACCATCTTCTCCCCGAAGGCGAGGACGGCGCCGGCCATGACGAAGATCGGGCCGGTGAAGCCGATCGCCGTGGTGTCCGCCAGGGTGAGGTGCGGCAGGGCCATGTACCACAGCACCATGCCGGCGGTGTGGATGACGCCGCGCCAGAGCTGGCCGATGAGGCCGTTGGGCGCGTAGGCGCGCAGCCCGACTCGCATGATGAACGGCGTCATCACCAGAAGGCCCGCGGCGTAGCGCAGGAACTGCACCTGCAGAGGATCCATCTGCATCGAGATCAGCCGGAGGAACGCGTTCAGGATCGCGAACACGAACCCCGAGGCCGCCATCCAGGCCATGGCCTGCATGGTCGGGCTCAGGCTGGGCAGGGGCAGCGCCCGAAGGGAGGCGAAGCGGCGGACGGTGGGCATGCGATGCATGCTCGACGTGGTTCGTTGCGGTGGCAAGGGCGCCGCCGCCGATCCGGCCACTGGCGGAACGACATCGCAGGCGCGCGCTGCGCACGATTGTGAGATCAGCCCGGGACGTTCAGAGTGAGTGTGACCTCTCTCCCGCAACGGTCTGCGGGAATTCGCAAAGGAGTTTGCTCATGCGTGTCGCAGTCCGTGCCCCTCGCCTTGCCCTGCTGGCCCTTGCCGGCGTGTTCGTGGCCGGAATCCTGCCCGCGGCGGCGCAGATCAACCCGTTCAACAACTCCAACGCGCCGGGAAAGCCCCTGCAGCAGAGCGACATGACCCAGCTGTTCGCGAGCGTGGACAAGCTGAACAAGGCTCCGAACGTGAAGCCCGGCGCGCAGGAGACCTGGTCCAATTCCGCGACCGGCGCGCATGGCACGTCGAAGGTGACCTCCGTGCGCAAGATCGGCTCGACGACGTGCCACGTGATCCATCATGAAATCGAAGCGCCGAGCTGGGCGAAGCCCGCGGTGTACAACTTGACCTGGTGCCCGGATGCGAAGGGCGAGTGGAAGATCCGCCAGTAACGACATCACGGCCGGGCCGCCCGCCGCGGAACGGCCATTCGCCGCGGGCCGCCGTCCGCCGCGGGCTTGCCGTTCACCGAGGGGCCGCCGTGCGCGGCCCGGTCCGCCGGGCGCGCGACTTGCCTTGGGACGGCAGCGCGCTAACCTCCGGTCATGGGACCTCTCGCAGGCGTCAAGATCGTCGAATTTGCCGGCATCGGCCCGGGGCCGCTGGCGGCCATGCTGCTCGCCGACATGGGCGCGCAGGTGCTGCGGATCGACCGTGTGGCGGACTCGGGGCTCGGCCTGCCCGTTCCGCCCCGGCACGATTTCACGCGGCGCAACCGCATCACCCTTGGGTTGGACCTGAAGCGGCCCGACGCGGTGGCGCTCGCGCTCAAGCTGATCGGCCAGGCCGACGGGCTGATCGAGGGCTTCCGCCCCGGCGTCATGGAGCGGATCGGTCTCGGCCCGGAGGTGTGCCTCGCCCGCAATCCGCGGCTGGTCTATGGCCGCATCACGGGATGGGGCCAGGAAGGACCGCTGGCGCACGCGGCGGGGCATGACCTGAATTACATCGCGCTCACCGGTGCGCTGCACGCGATCGGGCGCGACGGGCAGAAGCCGACGCCGCCGCTCAACCTGGTGGGCGATTACGGCGGCGGCGCGATGTACCTGGTGACCGGCGTGCTGGCCGGGATCATCGCGGCGCGGGGCAACGGGAAGGGCCAGGTGGTCGATGCCGCCATGGTCGACGGCGCGCTGTCGCTGATGACGCCGATCTACGCGATGAAGGAAGCCGGGCGGTTCCCCGCCGAACGGGGTAACAACACGCTGGATTCGGGGGCTTATTTCTACGAGGTCTACGAATGCGCCGACGGGCGCTTCATCTCGATCGCCTCGATCGAGGAGAAGTTCCATGCGGAACTGATCGAGCGGCTGGAGATCGATCCGTCCACGCTGCCGCCGCAGCATGACCGCGCGCACTGGCCGGCGATGAAGGAACGGATGACGGCGGTGTTCCGCACCCGCACCCGCGACGAATGGTGCGCGCGCCTCGAAGGCACGGACGTCTGCTTCGCCCCGGTGCTGGCGATGGACGAGGCGGCGGCGCACCGGCACAACCAGGCGCGCGGCGCGTTCATTGAGGTGGACGGGATGGTCCAGCCAGGCCCGGCGCCGCGCTTCCAGGGCACGCCGCTGCCGACGCCGCGCGCGCCCGGCGAGATCGATGCCCGCGCGGAGCTGGCGTCCTGGGGACTCGATCCAGCGGACATCGGCGCACTCGGCGTCTGACCGCAGGGCCGCGCCGCCAGGGGCAGCGCGGCCGCTTCCCTCAGAACGGGATTTCGTCGTCCAGGTCGCCGCCGCGAGGCGCATCCCAGGACGGACCCCCGCCACCACCGCCGCCGCCACCGCTCCGGCCGCCGCCGGACGAGCCGCGGCCACCGCCGCCAGACCCGCCCCCCGAACGCCCGCCGCCAGAACCGCCGCCGTAGCCACCACCGCCCCCGCCGCCGCCGGAGGCACCGCCGCTCCAGCCGCCGCCCTCGCCCATGCCGCCGTCCTCACCGCGGTTGCTGTCCAGCAGCACGAGCTCGCCCCGGAAGCGGCCGATCACGACCTCGGTCGTGTAGCGCTCCTGCCCTTGCTGGTCGGTCCATTTCCGCGTCTGCAGCGCGCCCTCGACATAGACCTTGCGGCCCTTGCGCAGGAATCGTTCAGCGACGTCGCCGATCCGGTCGTTGAAGATGACGACGCGGTGCCACTCGGTCCGCTCCTTCCGCTCCCCCGACCCGCGATCGTTCCAGGTCTCGCTGGTGGCGAGCGTCAGGTTCACGATCTTCGAGCCGTCCTGCGTGGTACGCACCTCCGGGTCCTTCCCCAGGTTGCCCACCAGGATCACCTTGTTGACGCTGCCTGCCATCGCACCACATTCCCCTCTGCCCGAAGGGGCGGACCCGAAACGCACAGCCTACCTGGGTAGCGCCGGAAGGTTAACGCCTCCCTTCGTTCCCCCCTCGTTGGTGTGTCCTTCCGTCGCCCGCTCGCTCTTCGCCGCTTCCTTCATCTGCGGGACCCGCCTATAGTCGCGGAACATCTCGCGAACAACCAGCCAGACCCGAAAGGCAGAAAGTCGCATGGCCGGCGTCATCCACGTTCGCGGCGCCCGCGAGCACAACCTGAAGAACGTGGACGTCGAAATCCCGCGCGACGCACTCACCGTCATCACCGGCCTGTCCGGGTCCGGCAAGTCCTCCCTCGCCTTCGACACGATCTATGCCGAGGGCCAGCGCCGCTACGTCGAGTCGCTGTCGGCCTATGCGCGGCAGTTCCTGGAACTGATGGGCAAGCCGGACGTCGACGCGATCGACGGGCTCTCCCCGGCGATCTCGATCGAGCAGAAGACCACCTCGAAGAACCCACGCTCCACCGTCGGCACGGTCACCGAGATCCACGACTACATGCGCCTGCTCTGGGCGCGCGCCGGCGTGCCCTACTCGCCCGCCACCGGCCTGCCGATCGAGGCGCAGACCGTCTCGCAGATGGTCGACCGCGTGATGGCGATGCCGGAGAGCACGCGCCTGCTGCTGCTCGCGCCCGTGGTGCGCGACCGCAAGGGGGAATACCGCAAGGAACTGGCCGAACTGCAGCGCCGCGGCTTCACCCGGGTGAAGGTGGACGGCACGCTGTACGAGATCGGCGAGGTCCCGGCGCTCAACCGCAAGATCAAGCACGAGATCGAGGCGGTGGTGGACCGCGTCGTCGTTCGCGACGGCATCGCACCGCGCCTCGCCGACAGTTTCGAGACCGCGCTCGCCCTGTCCGACGGCGTCGCCTACACGGAGAACGCCGACAGCGGGGAGCGCACGGTGTTCTCCTCCCGCTTCGCCTGCCCGGTCTCCGGCTTCACGATCGAGGAGATCGAGCCCCGGCTGTTCAGCTTCAATTCCCCGCATGGCGCCTGCCCCGCCTGCGACGGGCTGGGCCTGGAGAGCTTCTTCGACCCGCTGCTGGTGGTCCCGGACGAGCGCATCGGCCTGCTGGAGGGCGCGGTCGCGCCCTGGACCGGCGCGCAGTCGCCCTATTACGACCAGACCCTGCAGAGCCTGGCGAAGCACTACCGGATCGACTCCAAGATCCCCTGGCGCGACCTGCCCGCCCAGGTGCGCGACGCGATCCTGCTGGGCACCGGGGACGAGCCCGTCGCCTTCACCTACAAGGATGGCGTCCGCGCCTACACCGTCACCAAGCCGTTCGAGGGCGTGCTGAAGAACCTGCAGCGCCGCCTGCAGGAGACCGACAGCGTCTGGGTGCGCGAGGAACTGCAGCGGTACCAGGCCGAGAAACCCTGCGCCGTCTGCGCGGGCGCCCGCCTCAAGCCCGAGGCGCTGTCGGTGCGCGTCGCCGGCAAGAACATCGCCGAGGCCTCGGACCTGTCGATCCGCAGGGCGCTCGAGTGGTTCCAGACCGTGCTGCCCACGCTGACGCCGCAGCGCGCCGAGATCGCGCGCCGCATCCTGCGCGAGATCGTGGACCGGCTGCAGTTCCTGGTGGATGTCGGGCTCGACTACCTGACCCTGGCGCGCGGCTCCGCCACGCTGTCGGGCGGCGAGTCGCAGCGCATCCGGCTCGCGAGCCAGATCGGCTCCGGCCTCACCGGCGTGCTGTACGTCCTGGACGAGCCCTCGATCGGCCTGCACCAGCGCGACAACGACCGGCTGCTCGGCACCCTCCGCCGCCTGCGCGACCTGGGCAATACCGTGCTGGTGGTGGAGCATGACGAGGACGCGATCCGCGCCGCCGACCACCTGATCGACATGGGGCCGGCCGCCGGGATCAATGGCGGGCACGTCATCGCCCAGGGCACGCCCGCCGAGGTCGCCGCCAACCCGAGATCCCTCACCGGCGACTACCTTTCCGGCCGGCGCCGGATCGAGGTGCCGGCGATGCGCCGCCCGGTGCAGAAGGACCGCGTCGTCCGCGTGATCGGCGCCCGCGGCAACAACCTCAAGCAGGTCAGCGCCGCCTTCCCGCTCGGCACCTTCACCTGCGTGACCGGCGTCTCCGGCGGCGGCAAGTCCACGCTGGTGATCGACACGCTCTACAAGGCGGCGGCGCGCAAGCTGATGGGGTCGGGCGAGGTCCCTGCCCCGCACGAGCGCATCGACGGGCTGGAACTGCTCGACAAGATCATCGACATCGACCAGTCGCCGATCGGCCGCACGCCGCGGTCCAATCCCGCCACCTACACGGACCTGTTCGCGCCGATCCGCGACTGGTTCGCCGAACTCCCGGACAGCCGCGCGCGCGGCTACAAGCCGGGACGGTTCAGCTTCAACGTCAAGGGCGGACGATGCGAGGCATGCCAGGGCGATGGCGTGCTGAAGATCGAGATGCACTTCCTGCCCGACGTCTACGTCACCTGCGACACCTGCAAGGGCAAGCGCTACAATCGCGAAACGCTCGAGATCAAGTTCCGCGACAAGTCGATCGCCGACGTGTTGGCGATGACGGTGGACGAGGCGGTGCCGTATTTCTCCGCCCAGACCCGCATCCACGACCGGCTCAAGATCCTGCAGCAGGTCGGGCTGGGCTACGTGGCCCTGGGCCAGCAGGCCACCACGCTGTCGGGCGGCGAGGCGCAGCGCGTGAAGCTGTCCAAGGAACTCGCCCGCCGTGCCACCGGACGCACGCTGTACATCCTCGACGAGCCGACCACCGGCCTGCATTTCGAGGACGTGCGCAAGCTGCTGGAGGTGCTGCACGCGCTGGTCGACCAGGGCAACACGGTCGTGGTGATCGAGCACAACCTCGAAGTCATCAAGACCGCCGACTGGATCCTGGACCTCGGCCCGGAAGGCGGCGAGGGCGGCGGACGCATCGTGGCCGAAGGCACGCCCGAGGACATCGTCGCCAACCCCGAGAGCCATACCGGCCGTTTCCTTTCTCCCCTGCTGGAACGCGTCGCGCCGCCTCGCAGGCTGCGGCGACGCGCTTGAGCGACCGGGGGCCGGCCGGCCCCCGCCAGGCGGTGCTCGCTGGCAGGATCGCGCGCCACTTCGCCGTGGGAGGCCCTGGCCTGCACGCGGGGATGTGCAACCAGCATGGGACTTCGGCGCCGAACCGTGACAAGAGTGCGGGACGATCCGCAGGAATCCCACCCGTGATCCACTCATGACCCGCTACGTCATCACGCGCGCCAACATCCTCGTCCTGGGCGTGCTGATGGGTCTCGTGCTCCTCGCCGGCGGGCTCACCTGGGAGCGCATGGACTCCACCCGGGATGCGCGCCGCTGGTCGCTGCATGCCTACGAGGTGATGGACACGATCGGCGCCCTGCAGCGGGCCCTGCGGTCGGCCGAATCGGGCCAGCGCGGGTTCCTGCTCACCGGCGACGAGGATTACCTGGCGCCGTACCGGAACGCGATGAACGAGGTCAACGCGCTGCAGGGGGAGCTGGTCCACCTCACCGCCGACAATCCCGTCCAGCAACCCCGGATCCAGGCCCTCGGCCCGCTCGTGCAGCGCAAGCTCGAAGAGCTCGCCCAGACCATCCAGCTCCGGCGCACGGTGGGATTGGACGCGGCGCTCGCCGTGGTGCGCACCGATACCGGCCTCGACTACATGCGCCAGATCGCAACCCAGCTGGACCGGATGCGGGAGACGGAACGGACGCTGCTCGCGGACCGGGTCGCCACCCTGCAGGCCCGCACGGCATGGGTCCGCGTCTGGATGGGCGTCGGCACATTACTGGCGATCATCGGGCTCGGCTGGGCCGCGCGCATGCTGAATCTGGCCTGGCAGCGCTCCTACGTCGCGGAGGCCGAACAGCGCAATCTCGCCCAGCAGCTTCGCGCCTCGCTCGACAGCCTCAGCCAGGGCGTCGCGGTCTTCTCGCCCGACCATCGCCTGCTCAACTGGAATCCCTGCTTCGCGCAGTTGCTGGACCTGCCCGACCCCCTGCTGGACGTCGGCACGCGATATGAGGCGATCGTCGCCAAGACGAACGGCGACAGCCCGGATTTCCTGGAAACCGGCGAGCAGGTGCGGTTCGGCCCGTCCCGCAAGGGCGAACCGATCACCTACGAGCGGACGCGCCAGGGCGGACACACGTTCGAGCTGCGGCGGACGCCCACCCCGGGTGGCGGGTTCGTGCTCACCATCTCCGACATGACGAAGCGCGCCCAGGCCGAGGGGGTGCTGCGCGAGGCGCAGAAGATGCAGGCGATCGGCCAGCTCACCGGCGGCATCGCGCACGACTTCAACAACCTGCTCACCGTGATCCTGGGCAATCTCGAAGTCGCGCAAGCGCGGCTCGGGGCCGACCACCCGCAGGCAGGCCGGCTCGAGCGTGCCGCCTGGGCGGCCCAGCGCGGCGCCATGCTCACCAGCCAGTTGCTCGCCTTCGCGCGGCGGCAGGCGCTGGCCCCCCAACCGATCAACCTCGTGGAAAGCGTACAGGACATGGTGCCCGTGCTGCGCCGGACCCTCGGCGAGCATATCGAGGTGCGCTACGTCGAGGCGGGTGGGCTCTGGCCCGCGATGGCCGACGCCGCCCAGCTGGAGAGCGCGCTGCTCAACCTCGCCCTGAATGCACGCGACGCCATGCCGGGCGGCGGACGGCTCACCATCGAACTCGCCAACACGGTGCTGGACGAGGCCTACGCCGCCTCGCATGTCGAGGTCCGGCCAGGCGAATACGTCATGCTCGCCGTCTCCGACACCGGCCACGGCATGAGCCCCGACGTGCTCGCGCGCGCCCTCGAGCCGTTCTTCACGACCAAGCCGGACGGCAAGGGAACCGGCCTCGGGCTCGCCATGGTGTTCGGCTTCATCAAGCAGTCGGGGGGCCACCTGAACATCTACTCGGAGCCGCAGGAGGGGACCACGATCCGGCTCTACCTGCCCCGTGCGCAGGAAGCGGGCGCCCTGCCGCGGGCCGGCAGCCCGGTGTCGCTGCCACGCGGATCCGCGACCATCCTGGTGGTCGAGGACGAGGCCGCGGTCCGCGAGGTCGCCGCCACGATGCTGCAGGAGCTGGGATATCGTGTGGTGGAGGCCGCGGATGGCGAGGAAGCGCTGCGCCTGTTCGGGCAGCACGGGCCTTCGATCGACCTCGTGCTGACCGACGTGGTCCTGTCGGGGCGCGTCCGCGGACGGGACATCGCCGACCAGATCGCCGCGCTCCGCCCCGGCCTGCCGGTGCTCTACATGTCGGGCTACACGGAGAACTCCATCGTCCACCACGGGCGATTGGACCCGGGCGTCGCGCTGCTGGCCAAACCGTTCAGCCGCACGCAACTGGCGCGCAAGGTTTCGGAACTGCTCGCCGCGGCACCCGAGGCGGACGAGCCTGCAAAGCCGTTCGGCCCCAGACTCGTCGATCTGGACCGCTCCGGCGGGTCATGACCTCCGATGAGCACCTCCGCTCATCGGCAACGGGCACTCCATAGCGGGCGCACCGCGCGTGCCATCGCGGACGCCCCGCGTACCATAGCGGGCGCACCATCCGTGCCCGAGCGAGCGCACCCAACGCGCCCGTGGGCCCCGTGTCATGGCCACCGGGCCCCGAAGGCAGGCGCGCCGCCCCAAACCAACCAGGCGCTGCCAACGGAACAGCCCCCAAAGACGCGTCCACCCCGCGCCAGCGTGAATTTGCGTGAATGCGGAACGCCCCATCGGGGGAAATTAACCGGCCATTAACCTCGCGAGCGCACGCTTGCGCATGTCGAACCCCGAATCGGTGGGGTTGGGACCAAGACGGGAGCTGGTGCCTTGACGCATTTCACAAGCTTGCAACGCTCGAGCCTGCGCGTCGTGCCGCGGCCTACTGGTCTGACCGATATCGACCTCCGGCGTGCACGGACCAGCCTCGCGCGCCTCCTCCCCGACTGGGACCTCGACCACCAGGAGGACTGCGACCGATCGGTCTTCGCCACGATCTCGGCGCGGACAGAGTGCGAAGACACCCCGGTCTTCACCCTGCACGTCGAAGGCGCGACCATCATCCTCGCCATGGTGGCCCGCGACCAGTTCGTGCGTCTCGGCCGTCACGACCGGATCGAAGCGGCGATCCAGGCAATCGCGGCGCTGATCCAGAACCCATGCCCCATGGCTGCCTGACGCCAGTGCCTCGGACCACGCCATTGCCTCGGACGATGCCACCGCCGCTCACCCCGCCATGGGCCGACCGACCGGACGCGTGTGCCCTCCACCCGAGGGCCGTTGTCTCGCGCGGCCAGCTCTGGAGGGCCGAACCCTCGCCTGCCACGCGGAGCGGCCGCAGCGGCCGTTCGCCGGCCGGACGGCGCAGCCTCGTGCGCCCGCTTCCGGCGAGCCGGACACCATCGTCACCACCAGCGGCGTGGAACCGGCTCGGCCGCAACGTCGATCCTACCACCACCACCAGCAGGAACACCGCGGCGACATAGAGCCCGGCCGCAACGACGGCCAGCGCCAGCAGGAGGGTCACCGGCCCGATCAGGGATCGCACCAGGGCCACACCCCGCGGCCCCGGCCGGCGCGGGACGATATGGCCGAACCTGCGCGTGACCGTCAGGTGCGGGTTGCACAGGCGGATCGGGTTGCCAGGGCCGCGTTCGGCCACCGGACACGCCCCCACCGGTGACCAACCCGCCACCAGCCCAGCCCCTTGCGTGCGTTCCACGCCCATCCCACAGCCTCTCGCAAGCCGTGAGGTGAGGATGCGCCGTCGACCTTAATGCAGGCTTAAAGCCGGCCGATCGCAGTCAGCCCCGTGATCAGCACCGCCTGCCGAGGCGGCGTGACGCCTACCGGGCCGCGCTATGCCCCGCCGATCGCGCGGGTGATCCGCCCGGTACCTTCGCAGGTCGGACAGGGATCACCACCCTGCCCGCCCGTTCCGGCGCAATCCGGGCATACGTCCTCGCCCGATCCCGGGGTCTCTGGCGGCACCTCGTCGCCCGGCGCCATCTCACCCGACCCGCTCTCCACGGCGGCCGCCCGGGTGCTCGTCCCGCCGGGGGCGCCGAGCGTGCCGGTCGTCGAGCCGGCCGGGGACGTCGTGCGTTCGTCTGCCATGGCGCACTCCTCTCCACGCGCCAACGCGAGGCGCCGACCCGGGTTGCCCGGCCACCGGCAGCCG
Source organism: Rhodospirillales bacterium 69-11 (assembly GCA_001898425.1). Classification (GTDB taxonomy): domain Bacteria; phylum Pseudomonadota; class Alphaproteobacteria; order Acetobacterales; family Acetobacteraceae; genus Rhodopila. The sequence goes on along the minus strand of MKTV01000044.1, from coordinate 168,485 downwards.
GGAAACGGAGGCTGTCCCGTCAGCGCCGATCGCGCCATGATGGCGACCATGTCGGCCTGATCCCGAGTCGCGCCGGCCGCCGCCGAACACCTTGTCACCTGTTCGGTCGGACCACCGGACCCGCACGGCCTCCCGGGGCGCCCACACGACGACGCATGCGCCCGGAGAGGCGCGCAGATGCATATGCAAGGATGCTGACCCGGATGGAGATCCGCCCCGCCACCGACGCCGACGTGCCCGCCATGCAGGCGATCTATGCGCATCACGTGCTGACCGGCACCGGCACGTTCGAGGAGGTCCCACCCTCGGTCGAGGAGATGCAGCAGCGCTTCCGCAAGGTCGTCGATCACGGCTGGAGCTGGCTGGTGTCGGAGGACGCCTCGGGCATCCTGGGCTTCGCCTACTACGCCCAGTTCCGGGACCGGTCGGCCTACCGGTTCTGCGCGGAAGACAGCATCTACGTGCGAGAGGACGTCCGCGGCCAGGGCGTGGGCAAGTCGCTGGTCGCGCGGCTGATCGACGACGCGACCGCCGCCGGCATGCGCCAGATGATCGCGGTGATCGGCGATTCCGAGAACGTCGGCTCCATCGGCGTGCATGCCAGCCTGGGGTTCCAGATGGTCGGCACGATGCGCGCGGTCGGCATCAAGTTCGGCCGCTGGGTGGACGTGGTCACGATGCAGCGGCCCCTCGGCCGTGGCGACGCCAACATCCCCGCCTGAGCCGGCCATCCCTGCTCCCCTCGCCCCCGCCCCCCGCGCGCAGGCGGAGTCCGTGCCACACGGCGCGCCCCGCGGCGACCGGGGCGCCCACTCCGGCAGCGAACCGATGAGCGATACCGACCCTCCCCGCAGCGGCTTCGACCGGCGGCTCTGGGCCATGGCGGCCTATGGCTTCGTCGCCGGGCTGCCGCTGCCGCTCTCCGGGTTCACCCTGCGGCTCTGGCTGTCCGAAAGCGGGGTCACGCTCGCCATCATCGGCATTACCGCGAATATCGGCCTGGCCTATTCGCTGAAGTTCCTCTGGGCGCCGCTGCTCGACCACGTCCCGCCGCCCGGACCGCTCCGTCGCCTCGGGCGGCGCCGCGGCTGGCTCGCCGTGATCCAACCCGCGCTCGCGCTCGC
>MKTV01000044.1:152019-167282 GCA_001898425.1 Rhodospirillales bacterium 69-11 | reverse complement strand
TCGGCGAGCCAGGACATCGTGGTGGATGCCTGGCGCATCGAGCTGTTCCCGACGCACCTGCAGGGCGCGGCGCTCGCCGTGTATGTCTGGGGGTACCGTGTCGCGCTGCTGATTGCCACCAGCGGCGCTATCTGGGCGGCCGGCTTCGTCGGCTGGCGGGTTGCGCTGTTCGGCATCGCCGCGCTGATCGGTGCCGGCCTGCTGGTGACGCTCGCCGCACCCGAACCGGTCGCGGAGCCCTTGCCGGCCCCCAGCGGCATGCTGGCGCGGGTGCGGCATGCCCTGCTCGATCCGCTGACCGAGTTCCTGTCCCGGCCCGGCGCCTGGACCGTGCTGGCCTTCGTCGCCCTGTTCAAGCTGGGCGAGGCGATGGCCGGGATCATGACCGCGCCGTACTACCGCGCTTTGGGCTTCGACCGCGCCGAGATCGGCGGCACCGGCCTGTTCTCCCTGTTCGGCACCCTGACCGGCATCGCCCTGGGCGGCCTGCTGGTGGCGCGGATCGGGGTCGGGCGTGCGCTGCTTCGCACCGGATGGGCGCAGACGCTGGCGATGGGGATGTATCTCGCGCTCGCCTGGACGCCCGGCAACGTGCCGATGCTCTATCTCACCGTGACCATCGAGGCGTTCGCGCAGGGCATGGCCGACGCCGCGTTCCTCACGTTCCTCTCCGGCCTGTGCACGCGCAGCTTCGCGGCGACCCACTACGCCCTGCTCTCATCGCTCGCGGCGATCGCCATCCATACCCTGGGCGGGTTCTCGGGCGTGCTCGCGGCGCAGTTGGGGTGGAAGGAGTTCTACACGCTGTGCCTGTTCGCCGCGCTGCCTGCGATGGGACTCATGCTGCGCCTGCTGCGCCGCTATCCGCCCGCGGAACGGGCGGCCGCGCCGGCGCGTTGATGCGCCCGCCCGCGAGATGACGTGCCGGCCCGTCAGTGGGCCATCAGCACCGGCATCGGCGCCGCCTGCAGCACCGCGCGGGTGAAGCCGCCGAACACGGCTTCCCGCAGCCGCCCGTGGCCATAGCCGCCCATCACCAGCAATCCGCAGCCGAGTTCGGCCGCCGCCTCCAGCAGCACGGCAGCGGGGCTGCGCGTGCCGCGCGGCAACAGCTTCACCGCCACGTCCGGCGCGTGCCAGCGTAGCGCGTGGGCGAGACGCGCCGGCGTGGCATCCGGCGCCTCGCCGTCCTCCGGCACGCAGAAGATCAGGACGCGGCGTGCATGGTGCAGGAACGGAAGGGCCGCAGCGACCGCGATCGCCGCCTCCCGCCCATCCTTCCAGGCAATCCCGACCGTACCCGCCAGGGAGAGGCCGGCGGCCGGGGTCCGGTCGGGCGCGATCAGCAGGGGCTTGCCGCTCTGCAGCAGCGCCGTCTCCAGGATCCCGATATCGCCCGGGGCGTCGTCGCCGCGTCCGGCCACGATCAGGTCGGCGGTGCGACCGAGGCTCGCGACCCATTCGGCCTCGTCCCCGGTTTCGGCCTGGAAGGCGGCTGTCGGGCCCGGCGGGCCCGGATGGTTCGCCTCCGTGAACCCGCCCTCCGTGCAGAGCGCCTTCCAGGTCGCGACCGCGGCCTGTTCGTGCGCCTCGGCCTCCTTTTCCATGCGGCTCAGCGCCGGCTCCAGCCCGGCTGCCATGCCCATGTCGGCGGCAGCGAGCGCGGCCATGTCCTGCTCGACATCGGGCCGGACGTGCAGGGCGGTGACATGGGCGTCGAACAGGCGCGCGACGGACAGGGCGGTGGCCACGGCGGGCGCTTCCGCGGGGTCACCCCGCAGCGGCAACAGGATCAGCTTGAACACCACTGCACCTCCTGGTCGGGCGGACGATGCAGGGTTGCGTGCGCCTGCGCCTTGACCCAGGTCAACCGGATCAGCGCGGCCAAGCAGCCGACCGGCGGCCGGGTGTGGCTGGAAGGGGTCGAGGAACCTGCCGGCGAGGAGAGGCAGGCCGGCGCGTTCGGCCGGCCTGGTCAGGATTCCAGCATGCGCCGCAGCAGTTCCACATCTTCGGCGAAGCTGCCGTCACGTTCCATCAGCTCGCCGATCCGGCTGACCGCGTGCATTACGGTCGTGTGATCGCGATTGCCGAACTTCCGGCCGATCTCCGGCAGGCTGCGGCTGGTGAGCTGCTTCGCGAGATACATCGCGACCTGGCGCGGGCGCGCGACCGCGCGGGCGCGACGGGCGGAGGACATGTCGGTCAGGCGGATGTTGTAGTGCTCCGCGACCTTGCGCTGGATTTCCTCGATCGTGACGCGCCGGTCATGCGCCTTGAGGATGTCGTGCAGCACCTCCTGCGCGGTTTCCAGCGTCACCGGCCGGCCGAACAGGTTGGCATGCGCGATCAGCCGGTTCAGCGCGCCTTCCAGTTCGCGGACGTTCGAGGTGATCTTGTGCGCCAGGAACTCCATGACGCGGCCCGGCACCGGGACACCGGCGCGGGAGGCCTTGGATTCCAGGATGGAGATGCGGAGTTCGAACGTCGTCGCATGCAGGTCGGCGACCATGCCGCACCCCAGCCGGGTGCGGAGCCGGTCTTCGAGGCCCGACAGGTCGGAGGGCGACTTGTCGGCCGAGACGACGATCTGCCGGCCGGCATCGACCAGGGCGTTGAACGTGTGGAAGAACTCTTCCTGCGTGTTGTCCTTGCCGATCAGGAACTGCAGGTCGTCGATCATCAGCACGTCGACGCTGCGAAGCGTTTCCTTGAACTCCATCGTCGCCTGGCTGCGGATCGCGGCGATGAAGCGGTACATGAACTTCTCGGCCGACATGTAGGCGACCGTGACGGGCCGCCGTCCGCCGTCGCGCCCCACGAGTTCCCAGGCGATCGCGTGCATCAGGTGGGTCTTGCCGAGCCCGACGCCGCCGTAGAGGAAGAGCGGGTTGAAGCCTTGGCTGGCGGGGCGTTCGGCCACACGGCGCGCGCAGGCATAGGCGAATTCGTTCGGCTTGCCGACGACGAAGCCATCGAAGGTGAAGCGCGGGTCGAGCGCGGCGGTGAGGTCGCCGCGTGACTCGTTGCGTTCCTCCCGCGGAGCAGCGGCGCCATTGGGGGCGGGCGGCGGATCGGGCGGGGGCGCGACCGGTTCGGCGAGGGGAGCGATCGGGCCGATATTGCCGCCGACGCGGATTTCCACGCGGCGGATGGCCGGCGCTTCGGCGTGCCACAGCGCGCTCAGCCGGTCGCCGTAGCGGCTGCGTACCCAGTCGCGCAGGAATCGCGTGGGCAGGTGGACGGTGACCTCGTCGCCATCGACGCCTGCCAGCGTCATCTGGCGCAGCCAGGTGCGGTATTCGACTTCGCCGACTTCGTGTTGCAGCCTGCCGCGGATCCGAGCCCATTGTGCGGCGAGTTGGGGTGTTTCCACGAGGTCCTGCTCCGTCGTCGTGGGCATTCCTACGTCCCCTTTGCGACGGCCGTTTTCGGCCGCCCATGACTCAGCATGCGCCGCGGCGTCACGCCGTGGCAAAACGCTTGTCGCCTGGGCTACAGGCGATCGGATGACGGTGGCTGCTTGCCGGTCGAACCAGCTTCGATGGAGCCCAGATTAAGCCGAGGCCCGGTCGCTGGCAATGCGAAAATCGCGAATAATGAGGAACGATCAGTAATCGCCACGACCGATCAAAGTATTGACCGGTGCCATTATTTTATCGTGATTTCCGAAAAAAGGGAAACGACGCAACACGCCCGCGGCGCTCACGCTGCGCAGTCAAATTACGACAGGAATTTGACGAAATTCATTTCTACACGCGCCGTCCGAGACGGTCAACCGTTTGGCTGACCGTCCGCGGCGTTTGATCAGGCGGTCGCGAGCGCCTTGATCCGCGCCGACAGCCGCGACAGCTTGCGCGCCACCGTGTTCGCGTGCGTAACGCCCTTGCCGGCCGCCCGCTGCATCTCGGGCTGCGCCTCCCGCAGGGCTTCGGCCGCGGCGGCCTTGTCGCCCCCGGCGATGGCCTTCTCGACCTTCTTGATGAAGGTCCGCATCCGCGACTTCCGCGCCTGGTTGCGCGCGGTCCGCCGCTCGGTCTGACGAATGCGCTTGCGCGCGGAAGCAGTATTGGCCATGAGCTCGTTTTACTGTTGACACGGTATAAAAGCCGCCAGCCGGGACCCCCGGCGGCGGCGCAGAGGCGGTGTTCTAGGCACCCTGTCCCAGTGAGTCAAGGAAGCGATCCGCCCCGGTCGCCACCGCACCGACGGTCAAGCCTCGGCGCACCTCCGCTCGCCCGCCGGCCTACATCGCCGCCCGGATCGCCCCACCGCATGCGTCCGGACCCCGCGCCCCGTCCCTTGCCCGCGCGTGAGGCCTGCCGGGGGGGCAGCGCCGCCATAGTCATCCGCGAGGACTTCGCTGCGGCAACCACAGCCGCGTCCCAATCCAAGATACGCTGCGTCCTGCCAGCAGGAGATTCCGCCAGTATTTGGACACGCCCAGTGAAACCGGCGTAGAGCCGATGTACGCCCGCTGCAGGTCCCGCCGGTTACTCGGCCGCCAGATAGCTGCGCGGCGTCTGGTCGATCTGCAGCCGGAAGCTCTCCTCGATATGTTGCGCCAAGGCGCGCGCCGGGGTGCGCGGGCGTTTCGCCTGCACCAGCATGATCCCGAAATCCGGCAATTGCGGCAGGCCCTCGTCCGGCCGAGCGGCCCGCAACCCTTCGGGCAGCCAGGACAGGGTGGACACCGTCACCGCCAGCCCCGCCATCACCGGCGCATGCGTCCCGACCTGGGAGGCCGAGGTATAGGCGATCCGGTAGCGACGCCCCGCCCGTTCCAGCGCCTCGATCGCCGCGTTGGCCCACTCGCAATCGCGACCCCGCCGCTGGAAATGCTCACGATCGGCGAGCGCGAGCGGCAGCGGATCCTGCCGGTGCGGCGCATAACGCGAGGCGGTGATCCAGTGCAGCGGCCCGCGCCACAGCCGTTTCGCCACCAGCTCGCCCGTGTCGTGCCCCTCGGAGACCAAAGCGAGGTCCAGCGTCTCGGCCGTGAGCTCGCGCATCAGCTCGTCCGATGGCAGGCACATGACGTCCACCTGCACCGCGGGATGCGTCTCCGCGAAGCGGCGCAGGATCGCCGGGATGTAGGCGAAGGCGTAGTCGTCCGGCGTGCCCAGCCGCACGGTGCCGGAGAGCGGCGGCTCCCGGAACGCCGCGACCACGGTGTCGTTCAGCGCCAGCATCTCCCGCGCGCGGTCGAGCAGCAACCGCCCGTGCGGCGTCGGCTCGATCGTGCCGCCCCGGCCGCGCCGCAGCAGCGTCTGGCCCAGCATCTCCTCCAGTCGCTTGATCTGCATGGAAATCGCCGACTGCGTGCGCCCGACCAGGCTGCCTGCCTGGGTGAAGCTGCCGCAATCCACGATCAGAACGAAGGACCGGAGCAGGTCGATGTCCAGCCCCAGATTCCGCGGGATGCCGGGATCACTCATGTTCATCAGCATACTTGATCCCATCATTCAGGCAATTCGTTTTTCTAATGACCCCGCCTCGCCCATGTTCCGCTGGTCAGCAACGTCGGAACGTGGAGAGTTCGAGATGTCGTATCGGGTTCTGGAGGGGTTCGAGCCGGCCCTGCCCCGGGAGCCGGCCCTGCGCAACCGCCTGCTTGCGGCGCGCGCCACCGCAGCCCTGGCCCTGCGCACGGTCGCGAGCCGCCGCGATCTCGTCGAGCTCGACGAGCGCAGCCTCGCCGATGTCGGCCTCACGCATGAGATGGCCCTGGCCGAGGCGCGCCGTGCGCCCTGGGATCTCGAGCCGTTCACGCCGCGCCGCCGCGGCAACGGCGGCCGGGGAGGATCCGGTCCCTGGGCCACCGCCTGGCGCCGGTCCCTGGGACGTCTCCAGGACGGGATGCGGGAGATGCTGCTGCGGCGTCGCACGCGGCAGGCGATCGCGGAGCTGGACGGGCGGATGCTGAAGGATATTGGCGTCAGCTACTCCGAGGCCGAACACGAGGCCAACAAGGCCTTCTGGCATCGGTGATGCGCGTGCGTGCGGCGCAGTCGCCGCACGCACCGGCCCCGTGATCTCGTGGCCACCGCCGACGCCGTTGGCGGAGGCCCCTGGCGCGGACCCCTTCCGGCGCGGTGCGGCCCCGTGTTTGCATCCTTCTCCGTGAACCGAAGGGGAAGGACGAGCGCATGGCATCCGGCACAGAGGGCCCAGCCGCCGCATCGCGCGGTCCGACGGCTGCCGAGAGTCGCAAGGCGATCTACGCCGCGACGATCGGCAACGTCATGGAGTGGTATGATTTCGGCGTGTTCGGCTATCTGGCCGGCGCGCTCGCGCTGAACTTCTTCCCGAAGGAAGATCCCAGCACCGGCCTGCTCAACACCTTCCTGATCTTCGGCGTCGGCCTGATCTTCCGCCCGCTGGGCGGCATCGTGATCGGCCGCATGGGCGATACGCGCGGGCGCAAGCCGGCCCTCGTGCTCACCATCCTGCTGATGGCCGCCGGCACGGTGATCATCGGCGTGCTGCCCACCTATGCCAGCGTCGGGATCGCGGCGCCCGTGCTGCTGCTGCTTGCGCGGCTGCTGCAGGGGTTCTCGACCGGCGGGGAGTGGGGCGGCGCCACCGCATTCATGGCGGAATGGTCCGAGGAAGGCCGGCGCGGCTTCTACACCAGCCTGCAGCAGATGTCGGTCGCCGGCGGCGGCCTGCTGGGCTCCGGCTTTGCCGCCCTTCTCACCTCCCTGCTCGGGCCCGAGGGGATGAACGACTGGGGCTGGCGTATCCCGTTCCTGGTCGGGGGCCTGTTCGGGCCGATCGGGCTGTGGCTCCGCCGGGAGGTGGACGAGACGCCGCCCTATCGGGAAGTCGCGGAGGAGGGCGAGACGGCCGCCACCCCGAGCTCCGGCTTCGGCGAGGCGGCGCAGGCGTTCGGGTTCACCATCCTGTGGACCGTGTCGTACTATACCTTCCTGACCTACATGCCGACCTACACGCGGACGCAGCTGAAGCTGTCCGCGGCGCAGTCGCTCTGGGCCTCCACCGTGAGCCTGCTGGCGCTGGTCGTCCTGGTGCCGATCATGGGCGCGCTCTCCGACCGGATCGGGCGCAAGCCGCTGCTGCTCGCCTCCTGCGCGGCCTGCTTCGTGATCCCCATTCCGGCCTTCTGGGTGCTCACCCATGCCTCGGGGTTCTGGGTCGTCGTGCTGGTGCAGCTGGTCTTCGCGGTGGCGATCGCGCTGTTCTCGGGGCCCGGCCCCGCGGCGATCGCGGAAATCTTTCCGACGCGCGGGCGCTCCACCTGGATGTCCTCCTCCTACGCGCTGGCCGTGGCGATATTCGGCGGCTTCGCGCCCTATGTCGCCCAGGCGATGATCGACCTGACCGGCTCCCGGATGGCGCCCACGGCCTATGTCATGCTGGCCGCCGCGATCAGTTTCCTGGTGATCCTGCGCCTGCGGGAAACCGCGCACCGCCCGCTGGCATGATCCAGCGCCTCGTCGCGGCGGGCGGGGTTCGGCGCACGGCCCCGCCCCCGCGGCAGGGGCGCCCGATCACTCCGTGACCGTGTGCCGCGCGCCCTGCAGGTCGGCGGCGGACGCGGGCAGCAGGCCCAGACGCGCGAGGAACACCCGCGCCGGCGGCACGAGGCGGGCGCCGATCGCGACGACGACGTCCGGCAGGTCGGCCTCCGCCACGATGCGCAGCGGATCATATTCGCCGTTGCCCGCGGCGCGATGGGCCGCGAGCACGGCGGCCGCGTCGAGCGGCGTCTCCAGCAGCAGGCCCACATCCGAGACATGGCTCCCCGGATGCTCGACCACGCAGAGAGGTCGCGGCGGCGCCAGCGCGTCGGCGGGCAGACCGATCTCCTCCGCCGCCTCGGCCAGCACCTGGCGCGCGAGGTCGACCGACCCGTCCGGCCCGACCGCGCCGGCATCGACGCTTCCCGCCGGCGGCAATTGCCACATTCCTGGCTGGTAGATCGCCGCGGCGGGGCGGCGGCCGATCGCGACGCCGCCGGCGCAGCGCAGGACGCCGCAGACGGCCAGCGGGCGGAGCGCCAGGTCGCCGAACAGGTCGGGGCGCTCCATCTGCGCGACGATGCGGCGGAATTCCGTGAGATGGCCGGTGATCGCATCGGGCGTGATGCGATCGGCGCTGAATACCCGGCCGTTGAACAGCCGCCCTGCCCCACCCGCCGCGACCCGCGCCGCAGCCTGCCGCCACAGCGCCTCCACGGTGGCGTCGAGCGCGGCCGGCAGGTCCGGCATGCCGCGCGTCACCTGCACCCGCGGCGCCGCCGCAAGCTCATGCACCACCCAGTCGTCCATGCGCCCGCTCCGTCGCTGCCGTCGCCTTCATGGGGCGATGCGTCGCCTTATGCGCGATGCATCGCCTCGGTGCGACGGTGATCGGATCGCGCCCTCGAAGGGATTCGTGACGCGGCGGGGGTGACGGCGTGACCGGGGTGGCGACGGGACGGGGGGTGGCGAGGTGGCGGGGTTTCCGATCCGGCGCGGACGCGCGACAAAGGCGCAACCGGGTCAACGCCCGCCTTAGATGAGGACGCGAGATGAGCCACGACCATGACCATGACCATGACCATGACCACGACCATGACCACGACCATGGGCACGGAAGCCATGGGCACGCAGAGCCGCACGACCATGGCGACGCGGCGCCGGCGCCCGGCACCACCGACTGGAAGCTGAACGGCGTCCGGGTCATCAAGGCGAACCAGCTCGACGCCAACACCGCCCAGACCCCGGGGATGAACCGCGCCGCCGCGATCAATGCGGCGCGGGTCGGCGCGCAGAAGATCTGGGCCGGCACGGTGCACATCCACGCGAACGCGAAGACCGGTGCGCATCATCATGGCGCGCTGGAGAGCGTGATCTACGTGGTGCGCGGCAAGGCGCGGATGCGCTGGGGCGAGAAGCTGGAGTTCGTGGCCGAGGCCGAGGCGGGCGACTTCATCTTCGTGCCCCCCTACGTGCCGCACCAGGAAATCAACGCCAGTTCGGACGAGACGCTGGAATGCGTCCTGGTCCGCAGCGACAACGAGGCGGTGGTGGTCAACCTCGACATCGAACCCGTCGAGAAGCCCGAGAGCGTCTTCTGGGTCGATCCGATCCACAAGCAGCCCTGACCGTCCTTCTGCCCGGGCTGGCGTCCTCCGTCCCGCGACCGCGGAGCGACCCCGCCCGCTAGGGCGGCAGGCCGGACTGCGGAGCGCTGCCTGAGGGCGGGACGGATGCAGGATGACGGACGGGGCGGATGGCCTGGCCGCCCCGATGACGGGTCAGCGCCGGCCGACACGCCGTGCCGGTGGGCCGGCACGGCCGTTCAGCGCGGCCACGATCAGGTCGATCCCCTCGGCGTGCCAGCGCTGCACCGCCTTGTGGTCCGCGCCGATCGCGGTTCCCAGCCGCCGCCAGGTGAACAGGTGCCGTTCAGTGATGGGGTGCACCAGGCTGCGGGCGCCGACGATCCGCCGCAGCACGTACCGGTCCTCCGGGATCGCCTGCAGCCATCCCATCGCCTCGTCCATGCGGGTGATCCGCTCCGCCGAGGGCACGGGCGGCCGGATGCGTGACTCGACCCAGCCATACGCCTCGGCCGCACTGCGCACGATCTCGAGCGAGCCGCTGCGCAGCTTCGTCGTCCACCCGGTGTGGGGCAAGGCGAGCAGCGCGGCGCCCGCTTCCTCCAGCCGATAGATCACGTACTCGGGGTCGGCCGGACGGTCCGACCCGGAGGCGGCGAGCGGCATGGCGCGCGCCAGGCGCGACGGTGATCCCGCGGCGGGTGCGATGCGCATCGCGGGGGAGGTTGCGGTCGGGTGCATCGGTCCCTCCCCTCAGCGCGCGAAGACGGGCATGGGATAGGACGTGCCCTCCAGCACCGTCCCCTGCGTCAGCGCGCCCCAGCTTCGCGGGTGACCGGCCGGCAGCGGATCGCGCAACGGGCTCTCCGGCGGCGGGCGATGATCCGGTGGCGGCCGCCGCGCGCCGATCCGGCGGCCGCGCTCGATCACGGTCCAGCGGGTCACCCCCAGCACGGCGGCGATCGCATCCCAGGAAGCGCCCTCGGCCCGCATCCGCCGGATCTGCATGTCCTGGGCGTCGGTCCATTCGATCTTCTTGGGCATGTGGCGTCTCCGGATCGTGTCCGCAGACTTGTTATCTTTGATGACATTATCCGTCAATGAAAATAACAATCAGCGATGGCGCTTCCGCGCGGCCCTAGCGGCCGCATTCCCGTGCCGAAGCCGGCTTGCTCCGGTGAAATCGCGATGAAGCCGGGGCGTCGCATGCTCTGGCGCTCCCGCGGATGGCAGCTATACTAACGCCCATGACCGACCCCATGCAGATGGGCGCCCGCATCCGCGAAGTCCGGCGTGAGCGTGGCTGGACCCAGGATCAGCTCGCCCTCGCCGTCGGCGTGTCACGCAGCGCCGTTGCGCAATGGGAAACGGGCCGCGCCGGCCAGATCACCGGCAATCTGACACGGATCGCCGCCGCGCTGCAGGTCGGCGTCGAGTACCTGATGTACGGGCAGGACAAGCGCGGGCCGGCGGAGGCGACATCGGGCGACGAACTCGCGATGCTGCGTCTCTACCGGGAATGCACGCCCGAAGACCGCCAGCTCCTGCTGCAGACCGCGCGACGGCTGCGCGGGCGCTGACCCGCCGCTTCATCCACCCTCGCCATCCCCGCACCCGTGCCGCGTGCATCCGGCGGGTCGGCGTCGCCGTGCTCGTGATGGGCGTGGTCGGATGGGCGCGGTCAGGCGTGGCGGAGGTGCCGGTCCGTCGGACGCCGCCGCCACGCCGCGACCAGTGACGCCACCGCGCAGGACGCGAGCCGGGTCACCACGGAATCCGCGCGGCTGGTCAGGATCACCGGAACCCGCGCCCCCAGCACGACGCCGGCGCATTCCGCCCCCGCGAGGAAGGAGAGGCTCTTCGCGAGCATGTTGCCCGCCTCGAGATCCGGCACGACCAGGACGTTCGCGCGCCCCGCGACCGGGGAGACGATGTGCTTGATCGCCGCCGCCTTCGGGTCGATCGCGTTGTCGAGCGCGAGCGGGCCTTCCAGCACCGCGCCGGTGATCTGGCCGCGATCCGCCATCTTGCAGAGCGCCGCCGCCTCGATCGTCGAGGGCACCTTGGGGTTCACCGTCTCCATCGCCGAGAGGATCGCGACCCGCACCTGGTCCATCCCCAGCGCATGGGCGAGGTCGATCGCGTTCTGCACGATGTCGACCTTTTCCTCGAGCGTGGGCGCGATGTTCACCGCCGCATCGGTGATGATCAGCGGTGCGGCATAGCCCGGCACGTCCATGATGAAGCAATGGCTGATCCGCCGCGCGGTGCGCAGGCCGGTGCCGTGCGCGACCACCGCGCCCATGACCTCGTCGGTGTGCAGGCTGCCCTTCATCAGGGCTTCGGCCTTCGCCTCCCGCACCAGGGCGACGGCCTTCTCGGCGGAGTCGTGGCTGTGCTCGCTGGCGACCACGGGCAGGCCCTGAAGGTCGAGGCCGGCCTCCACGGCCGTGGCCTGCAGCCGGTGCGGCGGCGCGACCAGGATCGGCGCGATGAGCCCGAGCCGCGCGGCCTCGACGGCGCCGCGGAGGGAGACGGTGTCGCAGGGATGCACGACCGCGGTCGGGACGGGTGGCAGGCGCTGCGCCATTGCCAGCACAAGCTTGTATTTCTCCCGCCCGTACTCCGTCGCCGTATCCATCGCCGTCTCAATCCGTCGTTGCGCGCCTGCCTCATGCGCGCCTGATGGGGCGGGCGCATTGACCTGCCTCAACCGCGCGGTTTGCTGCGCCTCCGCCTCGATGCCGCCACGGGGACGCACTATGTAGATCGTAGCCATCCAGGCCTGTGGCGTCGGCCGCAGGCCCCCGGTCCGGGAGACCCGTTCGCATGCGCCCCACCCTTGTCATCCTGCCGCTGGCGGCCGCTGCCCTGGCGGGCTGCACCGTGCCGCCCCCCTCGGGCCCGACGGTGATGGCGCTGCCCGGCCAGGGAAAGAGCTTCGACGCCTTCCAGCAGGACGATGTCACCTGCCGCGGCTACGCGATGCAGGCGAGCGGCGGGGCCGCCGCCTCCCAGGCCGCCACCAACCAGGCGGTGACCAGCGCCGTGGTCGGCACCGCGCTCGGCGCCGGCGTGGGCGCCGCGCTGGGGTCGGTCGGCGGGGCGGTGGGTGCGGGTGCGGCGATCGGCGGCGCCACCGGCCTGCTCGCCGGCAGCGCGGTGGGGGCGAACCAGGCGCAGTATGCGGGGGCCAGCGCGCAGCAGAGCTACGACATCGCCTACACGCAGTGCATGTACGCGCGCGGCGATTCGGTGCAGAGCGCGCCATCGGGGTACGTGGCCTATGCCGCGCCCTATCCGGTCACGACGTATCCCTACCCGTACGGCTACGCCTACCCGTCCCCCTACCCCTATCCGTACTACGGATATCCGGGAACGTCGGTGTCGATCGGCGTGGGCGGCGGATGGGGCCGCGGCTGGGGCTGGCGCCGCTGGTAGGGGCCCGCCTGCGGTCGGGGCTTGGCGTCGACGTCGTGGAGGGTCCGCCTGCGCGGGCCACCACACGAGGGCGGAATGGCCCGCCAGCGGGGCCATCGCACGGCGACGGAATGGCCGGACGCGACGGCATCATGCCCCGCGCCGGCCCCGCGACGAGGCTCAGGAAATCAAGCGCGCCAGCACCGCGGCCATCTCGTCGCCCGACTGGTCCGCCCGCACCGGGGCGATGAAGCGCCCGTCGGGGCCCATCAGGTACAGGATGGAGCTGTGGTCCATCGTGTAGTCGTTGGGACCGGGCCCGGTGCGGTGTTCGGCATAGTAGACGCGGTATTCCTTCGCGACCTTCGCGATCTCCTCCGGGGTGCCGGTCAGGCCCTCGATCCGTGACCCGAACGCCGCGGCGTATTGCTTCACCACCGCGGGCGTGTCGCGCTTCGGGTCGACCGTGATGAACACCGGCTGCACCCGGTCGGCCTTCGGCCCCAGCTTGTCCATCGCGTCGGCGACCGCGTTCAGCGTGGTCGGGCAGACGTCCGGGCAGAAGGTGTAGCCGAAATAGACCAGCATGTAGCGGCCGCGGAAATCGCGGTCGGTCACCGTCTTGCCGTTCCCGTTCTCCAGCGTGAAGGGACCGCCGAGTGCGGTCGGGCCGCCCTCGCCGTTGCTGAGCCAGAGATAGCCGCCGACCCCGATCAGCAGCACGGCGAGCACCACGCCCGTCAGCGCGATCAGGACGCGTCCGCCGCCCCCGGCGGTGCGCGTCGGCTCAGTGGGAGTGGTCATGCAGACCTCCTGCGGAGTGAGTGAGGGGTTGGGTGCAGATGTCGCGCAGCTCCGCCCCGATCCGCGCGGGATCGGACCAGGCCGGCGGGCCGGCGGGATGATGGATCGCGCGGAGCCAGCCATCCGCATCCACCAGGAACGTCGTCCCCGCCAGGGTTTCGGGCCGCAGCCCGGCAAGGATCGCGAAAGCGGGCCAGGCATCCGCGCTGAGCGCGCTGCATCCCTCCTGGCCGAAGCGCAGCCGGACGACCGTGACGGGCAGACCCTCCTGCGGCGGGATCGTCGTCGGCGCGGGGAGCGACGGGTCGTCCGCCACCAGGACGACGAGCCCGCCGCGCAGATCCGCGAGCCGCGCGATCCGCGGATCGGGGCACCGCACCGGAAGGTCGGGGGCGGGGATCGGAACGGGCGGCGCGCCGGAGCCACGGAACGCGAGGCCGGCATTGTGCGCGCGCAGGTAGTCGATCAGGTCCCAGCGATCCGCCTCCGACAGCGTTTCGGCGAAGGCGGGCATGGCCGCCGACCCGTCGGGCGCGCGGATGCCGTCGGTCAGCCACCAGAACATCTCCCCGTCCGGATGATCGAACAGATGCGGGGCGGTCAGGTCCGCCGGCCGGATGCTGGCGCCCGTCGTTTGCGCCCCGGCGCCCGATCCGTCGGCGCCGTGGCAGGAGACGCAGTTCTCCCGGAACAGAGCCTGTCCCTGCACGATGTCCTGCACCGCGAAGCGGGTCGGGGAGGTGTAGAAGCTGGTCGGGTGGGCCGGGACCAGGAACAGGCCGAAGGACGGCAGCCAGGTCGCCAGCAGTCCGCCGGAGATCAGCACCGCGACCAGGCGGAGCCGCCCCCAATAGAGCGCATTGGCCAGCAGCGCGACGCTCAGCCCGACCATCAGCAGCGCATTCGCGATCTCGACCCGGAGATCCTCGTCGCGCAACGCGAGGCCGCTGATCTGCCAGGCGAAGGGCCAGAGCGGCTGCTCATGCAGCCCCGGCGGCAGGTTCGCCATGCTGGCGGCCGCGATCACCACGAGCCCGCCCAGCGCGGTTTCGCCGAGGATGGCATTGCGCAGCACGGCGCGGGCCCGGGCCGGCCGCGGCCCGTCCAGCCGGTCGACCAGCCACAGCCGGTTGGCGGCGGCCAGCCCCAGCATCAGGACGAACAATGCGAGCTTGACCAGGGCGAGCCGGCCATACGGCGTCCCGAACAGCCCGGGCATGCCGCCGATCAGCGCGCTCCCCTGCGCGAGGCCCGTGCCTGCGAGCAGCGCCACCGCGCCGATCCCGATCGGCGAGAAGCGTCGGCACAGGGTCGCGGCCATCGGCGTCGGCAGGCGGGCGACGGCGACGAGCAGCGGCGGCAGCGCACCGATCCAGGCCCCGGCGGCAAGCAGGTGAACGGCCTCGGTGCCGCACAGCGACCAGCCCAGCAAGCCGGATTGCGCCCCGGCATGCCCAAGCAGCGGCTGCAGCGCGACGGCGATCCCGGCCGGGACGGGGGCGAGCCAGGCCGGACAGCGCGGGCGATGGAGCGCGAGTGCGCCGAGGAGCAGGACGAGCCGGAGGAGCAGCACCTGCCCGAAGCGGGTCCCGGCGGTGCCCGGCAGGGCGTCGATCACCGCTCCGGCGTCGGTCGCATTGGCGAACGAGGCGGCCTGGAGCACGAACCAGAGGCTGCCGGTCGCGAAGGCCAAGACGAGACCGCCGCCGGCGAGCCGATGCGTGGTGCGCTCCACCAGCCCCGTCGCGCGGCCCGCCACGGTGGGCAGCAGCAGGGCGCCGAACGCGACGAGCAACGCCGCGACATGGGCCGCGCGCAGGGCGGCGAGCAGCGCCACCTCCGGGCTCATGCGCCGGGGTCGCGGCGGCGGAGGGCGCCACGGAGTCGCACCAAGGGGTGCGGCGCGGAGGGCCGGACCGGCGCGGCGGCGAGCGCGGTGCCCGATGCGGGTGGCATCCGGCGGCGGGGC
>MKTV01000044.1:142953-151992 GCA_001898425.1 Rhodospirillales bacterium 69-11 | reverse complement strand
GAACGGGTCGGCATCTCGGGGCTCCAGCGGTCAGCCAGGCGAGCGGAACGAGGCGCGGCGCGGCGCGGCCGGACAGTCCGGCCGCTTCAGCCGTTCGGGGGCGCTCGGGCGAAGCCGCTTGGCGGACGTGCGGGGATCAGCGGCGGGCGAGGATCGGGCCGTTCAGCGGCCACGTCCCAGCCTCGGCGCGGCGGCGGCGGCGGTGTTGGCCCTGCGGCGAGCAGGCCGGCCGATCCCGTCCGGAGGAGACACGCGGGACAGTGGCGGCAGGCGGTGTGATGCGCGGGCGGTGTGGAGGGTGCCGAGGCATCGCGCGCGCGACAGAGCGGCAGGCCGGCGGGTGGTTCGGCCGCCGTGCCCGCGACGATGAATGAGGCCGCTGCGACCGTTCCTCCCGGCGCGCCGATCGCCTGCCCAAACGGCGCGAGCAGCAGGGCCAGCAGGACGATCACGATCGGACCGAGGCGGTAGCGCGGGCGCATCGCGGCCGGACGCTACACGAGCGCGTCCGGCTTTGCCATGGCACCGGCTCCCGGGAGACCGGCCGCCGCGGCGAGCGGTCTCCAGGGTCGTGGTGTCGCGATGCGGCTACTTGATGCGGCCCATCGCGCGCAGCTTCTCGACGACCATGCCGAACAGGCCGGTATACGGGCGGGCCGTATCCAGGTCGCGGATCTTGCCGAGGCTGTCGCGGATCATCTCGATCGAGACCGGCTCCGAGGGGTCGAACTGCACGCCCTCGGTCGCGAAATACTGAACCCGCGCGAAGTTGCCGGCGCTCGCGGCGAAGATCTCACCGTTCTGGTCGCATTCCTCGCTGCAAAGCCAGGCCACCATGGGGGAGACGAGTTCGGGCTTCATCCAGGGCGCGATGTCGGGCGGCAGCAGCGATTCCGTCATGCGGGTATAGGCCGAGGGCGAGATCGCATTGGCGCGGATGTTGTACTTGGCGCCTTCGAGCCGCAGCACGTTGATCAGCCCGTTCACCGCCATCTTGGCCGCGCCGTAATTGGCCTGGCCGAAATTGCCGACCGTGCCGGAGCTCGAGGTGGTGACCACGATGCGGCCGTATTGCTGCTTGCGCATGACCGGCCAGGCGGCCTTGACGCAGAACGCGGTGCCGAAATGGTGCACCTGGTTGACGAAGACGTAGTCCTCCATGGACATGTTGTTGAAGGCCTTGTCGCGCAGGATGCCGGCGTTGCACACCAGCGCGTCGACCCGGCCCCACTTGTCCATGGCGGTCTGGACGATGCTGGCCGCGGCCGCCTCGTCGGCGACGGAGGCGTAGCTCGCCACGGCCTCCCCACCCGCCTCGCGGATTTCGGCCACCACCTTGTCGGCCACCGCGTTGGCGCCGCCGGTGCCGTCGACCGATCCGCCCGGATCGTTCACGACGACCTTGGCGCCGCGGGAGGCAAGCAGCAGGGCATGCGCGCGGCCGAGGCCGGCGCCGGCCCCGGTGACGATGGCGACGCGGTCGTCGAAGCGAACGGTCATGGGCTACGATCCTTTCAGAGTGCTGCGGAGGAAGGAGGCACCCGATCCGATCGCGCGCCGTCCGGCGCCGAGCATCGGGTAGAAGATGTGCCAGATGTGGACCATCTCGGGCCAGATCTGCAGCTCCACCGGCACGTCGGCGGCGCCGGCCGCGCGGGCGAGCATCAGGGAATCGTCGAGCAGCGTTTCCGACGCGCCGACCTGGATCAGCAGCGGCGGCAGGCCGCGCAGGTCGCCGTGGATGGGCGAGGCGTGCGGTGCGCGCAGGTCGGCATCGCCCATGTAGTGGCGGACCATCTCCTGGATCCCGTCGCGGCCGACCATCGGATCGGCCTCCGCGCGATCCACGTAGGAGTGGCCGGTCAGCTCCATGTCGACCCAGGGAGAGATGCACCAGCCGGCGCCGGGAAGCGGCAGGCCGGCCTCGCGGATCGCGAGCATCGCGCCCACCACCAGCCCGCCGCCCGCGCTGTCGCCGGCGAGCGCGATATCGGTCGCGGCGAGCCCCTGTCCGAGCAGGAAGCGGTAGGCGGCGATGGTGTCCTCGACGGGGGCGGGGAACGGATGTTCGGGAGCGAGCCGGTAGTCGATCGTCAGCACGCGCATGCCGGCGGTGCGGGCGATCTCGGCCGAGAGATGGCGATGGCTCTCGCAGGATCCGATCACGTAGCCGCCGCCGTGCAGGTACAGCACGGCGCGCCGGTCGTCGGCATCGAGGGGCGTCGCCCATTCGGCCTTCACCCCGCCGGCGTCGACGGGCGCGATGGTCACGCCCTGCGGGACGCCGAAGGCACGTCCGCGCGCGTCGGAATCGGCCCGCCGCTGGGCGAGGTCCGTGACGCGCGGGCGGTTGCGGATCTGCGCCTTCAGCGCGGCGATCTCGGAGTCACTCATGCGGGATCCTCCCGGTTTCACCTGCAACAATCAGGTGGATGGCGCGTATTTGCCGGTGAGCTGGGGCGTCGGGCCCTCCTGCCCCTTCTCCTTGCGGTCCTGCCGCGTCTCCCGCGACCAGGTCCGCTTCAGCTGATCGCTGACACTGAAGCGCAGCCGGCCGAGACCTTCGGTTTCCAGCTCCACCGTGTCGCCGTCCATGAAGCTCGACAGGCCGCGATGGTTGGTGCCGGTCGCCAGGATGTCGCCCGGCAGCAGCGTGTGGATCGAGCTGACCCATTCGATGCAGCGCGCGATATTGTGCGCCATGTCGTCGGTGTTGAAGTCCTGCTTCAGTTCGCCGTTGACCCACAGCCTGATCGGCAGCTTCTGCGGGTCGGCGATCTCGTCCTTGGTGACGAGATACGGGCCGATCGGCGCGAACGTGTCGCGCGACTTCATGTGGAAGAAGCTCTGCGGCGGCAGCCCGCGCGCGGAGCCGTCGATGAAGTTGACGTAGCCGAACACGTGGTCCATCGCCTGCGCGGCGGGCACGTTGCTCGCGCGCTTGCCGATCACCAGCGCCATCTCGGCCTCGCCCTCGAAGATCGTGGCGGGCACGTCGGGCAGCACCATCGTGTCGTTCGGCCCGATGATCGCGGTCGGCGCCTTGTGGAACGCGTTGATCGGCGCCGGCTTCGCGAGCGTGCCGTTTTCCATGTAGTTCACCGCCATGCAGACGATGTTGCCGGGCTTCGGCAGCGGCGGACGCAGCCGCACCTGGGACAGCGGCACGCCGCCGCCCGAAGCCGCTTGCTCCAGCTTGGCGCGGTAGTCCGCGAAACGCTCGATCAGGTTGGAGATCAGGTCGCCCGGCCCGGTGTGCCGGACGTCGCGCACCGCGGCGGACACGTCGACGATGCGGTCGCCGGTGACGACGCCCAGCCGGAAATCGTCGAAGAATGCGAGCTTCATCCTGGTCCCTCCCCCGTTTGCGCCAGCCTATCCCTGGGTCAGGTCGCGCAGCAATGGCAGCACCTCGGCGGCGACCTCCGCGATCTGGCGGTCGCGCTCCTCATACGGGCCCAGCAGATCGAGGATGACGTGGCGCACGCCCGCCGCGTGGAAGGAGCGGATCGTCTCCGCCACCTGCGGCGCCGTGCCCAGCGCGCAGTAGCGCTGCGCCGCCTTGCGGAAATCCATGGCGTAGCGGACCGACAGCGTCTCGGTCGCGCGGTCCAGCGCCGCCTCGTAGCTGCGGTCCAGACGGGTGAACAGCAGATGCCCGGTGCCGAACCTGCCAAGCGTGCGGCCGGAGTCCGCAGCGCCGGCCTCGATCGTCTGCAGGGCCGCGCGATACATGTCGGGCGTGATCACGTAGGAGAGGTAGCCGTCGCCCAGGCGGCCGATGCGGCGGAGCGCCGGCTCCTTCCGACCGGCGAACCAGATGGGCGGCCCGCCCGGCTGCCGCGGCGGCGGACGCATCGGCACGTCGGCGAACGGGCCGTAGAACCGGCCGTGATGCGTCACCGCCTCGCCGCTGAAGAACTTCCGCAGCACCTCGACCCCTTCGGCGAGCCGCGCCCCGCGTTCCTTCAGCGGCACGTCGCAGGCCTCGTATTCGCGCGGGAACTCGCCCCCCACGCCCACGCCCAGCACCAGGCGCCCTTCGGTGAGATGGTCGAGCGTGGTCACCTGCTTCGCGACCGGCGTCGGATGCCGGAGCGGCAGCAGCAGCACG
This sequence comes from Rhodospirillales bacterium 69-11, assembly GCA_001898425.1. GTDB lineage: Bacteria > Pseudomonadota > Alphaproteobacteria > Acetobacterales > Acetobacteraceae > Rhodopila. The sequence continues at coordinate 147,878 of MKTV01000044.1, read as the reverse complement.
GACGTCCCCAGTGTCAGCCGCCGGCTCACCACCGCCGCCTGCGCGAGCTGCAGCAACGGATCGAGGATCGGTACGGCGAAGGAGATGTGGTCGCCCGTCCAGAGCGAGTCGTAGCCGCTGCGATCCACCAGCTCGACCAGCGACACGAGCTCGTCGATGCGCGGCTCCCATGGGCCGGTCGCGGGTTCCGTCCGGCGATGGATCGTCTGGATGCCGATGCGCAGTCGGTCCTCGAGCTGCAAGGCCATGGCCGGGTTCCTCCGGTTGCGCCGCATCGCGGCGAGGCCGCCATGTTGCAGCCGGGCCGCCGGGCCGCCAATCTCGCGCCCCAACGAGACCCGAGGAGGATGCCGTGCCCGACCTGCTGGAAACCATCGAAGACGGCGTCGCGACGCTGACGCTGAACCGGCCCGAGGCGCTGAACGCGCTGTCGATGGAGATCCGCCACGGCCTGCTGGAGGCGCTCGACCGTCTGGGCAAGGACGACAACGTCGGCTGCATCGTGCTCACCGGGGCGGGCCGCGGGTTCTGCGCGGGCGGCGACGTGAAGAGCATGGCCGACCGGTCGGCCGCCGGCTTCGAGGCGCGCGCCGCGGGCATCCAGTTCTCCGGCCGCGTACCGGCGGCGATGCGCGCCTGCCCCAAGGTGATCATCGGCATGATCAACGGCGTCGCGGTTGGGGCCGGCATGAGCATGGCGATGGCCTGCGACCTGCGCGTGGCCGCGGCGTCCGCGCGCTTCGGGACCGGCTTCCTGAAGATCGGACTGTCCGGGGACTGGGGCGGCACGTGGTCGCTGACCCAGCTCGTCGGCACCGCGAAGGCGCGCGAGCTGTTCTTCCTGGGCGACATGGTGAAGGCGGAGGAGGCGCTGTCGATCGGCCTCGTGACCCGCGTGGTCGACGATGCCGACCTCGCCACCGCGACCATGGCGATGGCCCGCCGCATCGCCGACAGCCCGCGCGTCGCGCTGCACTATATGAAGCGCAACCTCAACGCGGCGGAGACCGAACCCTTCGCGACGCTGATCGACCTGGAGGCGTTCCACCAGGCGCGCTGCTCGCAGACGGAGGATCACCGCGAGGCGGTCGCGGCCTTCAAGGAGAAGCGCAAGCCCGTGTTCAAGGGGCGCTGAGGCGATGCGCGTCCTGACCACGCTGCCGCAGGCGGACCTGCGCAAGACCGCCGAAGCGGCACGGGCGGCGGAAGCCGCCGGCTACGATGCGGCGCTGACGATGGAGAACAAGCACGACCCGTTCCTCGCGCATGCGATCGCCGCAATCTCGACCGACCGCATCGAGCTCGGCACCTCCGTCGCGATCGCCTTCCCGCGCAGCCCGATGGTGGTGGCGAACGCGTGCTGGGATTTGCAGAACGCCTCCCGCGGACGCTTCGTCCTCGGCATCGGGCCGCAGATCCGCCCGCATAACGAGAAGCGCTTCAGCGTGCCCTGGACCGCGCCGGCGCCGCGGCTGCGCGAGTACGTCCATGCGCTGCGGGCGATCTGGACCACGTGGGAGCGCGGCGAGAAGCTCGACTTCCGCGGCGAGCACTACACGTTCACGCTGATGCCGCCCTATTTCGTGCCGCCCTCGATGGGGCAGAAGATGGTGCCCGTCACGCTGGCCGGCGTCGGCCCGAACACGCTGCGTCTCGCGGGTGAGGTGGCGGACGGCATCCGCCTGCACCCGTTCTGCACGCGGGCCTACCTCACCGACGAAATCCTGCCCCGGCTCGCGGAGGGCATGGCGCGATCGGGGCGCCAGCGCGATCGGTTCGAGATCACCGGCGGCGGGTTCGTGGCGACCGGCAAGGATGCCGACGCCGTCGCGCGGGCGTTCGAGGCGGTGCGCGGCCGGGTCGCCTTCTATGGATCGACCCCCGGCTACTGGGGCGTGCTGGAGATGCACGGCCACGGCGATCTCGGCCGCGAGCTGAACGCGATGTCCAAGCAAGGGAAGTGGGCGGAGATGGCGAGCCGCGTGCCCGACGCGCTCGTGCATGAATTCGCCGCCGTGGGCACGTATCGGGAGATCGCCGCGCGCATCGCGGAGCGCTTCGGCGGCCTGTCCGACGCGATCAGCCTGCGTGCGGAGGGCGCTGCAGGCGACGACGTGCCGCGCGAGGTGATCGCGGAAATCCAGGCGATCCCGACGCCGTTCCAGGGTTACCAGACCGCGTGGTGAGGGGCCGGGAGGATCGTTTCGCGCGCCGGCACGGGGTGATTTCGTGCGCTACAATCGCTTCTCGAAGAACGCATCCGGATAGGGATCGTCGTTGAAGCGGGGGATCTCGGTCCAGCCGGTGCGGGCGTAGAGCTGCATCGCCTCGGTCAGGACGCGGTTGGTGTCGAGGCGGAGCAGCGTGATGTCCAGCTCCCGCGCCGCGGTCTCCACCGCGGTCATGAGTCGCCGCGCGAGGCCGATCCCGCGCGCGGCCGGCGCGACCCAGAGGCGCTTGACCTCGGCGGTTCCGGCCGCTCCCCCCTTCAGGCCGACGCAGCCGATCGGCAGGCCGTCCGACATCGCGAGCAGGAACACGCCACGGGGGCGGATCATGTCGGCCGCCTCCGGATCGCGCGAGAGCGAGACGTCGAAGCCGTTCGGGAAGCGGCGTGCGAGTTCGGCGTAGTACTCGCCCAGGCAGTGACGCGCGGCCGGACCACGGGGATCGGTCTCCTCGACCGTGATGCGCGCCTGGCCCAGCACGGTGGCGAGCAGGTCCATCGCGGCCAGCACGTCGTCCCGGCGCACGCAGCGGCCGAGGATCGTGGTGGCCTGTGCGTCGGACAGGCGCTCATAGGCCTTGAACTCGCGACGGCCTGCCTGGGTCAGGCGGGCGATGCGGCGGCGCGCATCGTCCGGGTGCGGGTCGGTTGCGACCAGCCCCTCCTCCTCCAGGCCGCGCAGCAGGCGGCTCATCAGGCCGGAATCGAGATCGAGCGTGGCGCGGATCGCGGCCACGTCGCCCTGGCCGTGGCCGATCAGGTTGAGGACGCGGGCGGCCCCGAGCGGCCGGTCGCGACCGAGGAAGGAGGTGTCGAGGGCGCCGACCTCGGTGGTGACGGCGCGATTGAAGCGGCGGACCCGAGCGATGGCATCGATCATGATGCCTGACTTTAGTCAGCTATTTTCGGTCGTCAACGCCTACGTGCCATGGCCGCGCGGCTGCCGCTGTGCCATGGCCGTGCGGATGCGCCTGTGCCATGGCCGCGCGGCTGCCCCTGTGTCATGGCCGCGCGCCTGCCCCTGTGCCCTGGCCGCGCGGCTGCCCCTGTGTCATGGCCGCGCTTGTCGCGGCCATCCACGGCTTCGTGCCTTACGGGACGTCGTGGATGGCCGCCCTTCGGCGGCCATGACACGGGAGGTGCCCGCCCCGACACGGGGAACGCCGCCTCGATACGGGGAACGCCGCCTCGATACGGGGAACGCGGACGAGGTCAGGCGAATGCCTCCTCCTCGCTCAGCGCCAGGACGCCGGCGCTGCCCGCCATCGCGGCGTGGGCGAGCCCCTCGGCCTGCGCCAGCACGTGGTCGGCATAGAACCGCGCGGTGTTGATCTTGGCGCGGTAGAAGGCGGGATCCTCGTTGTCGCCGCGATCCAGGGCGGCCTGCGCGACCAGCGCGGCGCGCGCGGCCTGCCAGCCACCCGCCACCGTCCCGAACAGCTTCAGCGTGGGCACCGCACCCGCGAGCACGGATTGCTGGTCGGCCGGCCAGGTGGCGACGATCCAGGCGATCACCTGGTCGAGCCTGGCCAGTGCCGCCTGCAGGGCGGTGCGCATCGCGGCGAAATCCTCGCCGGCCGCGCCCTCCAGCGCAGCGACCATCTCCTGCATCAGGGACAGCGCCGCGCGGGCCACCTCGCCCTTGTCGCGCGCGATCTTGCGGCCGACCAGGTCGTTCGCCTGGATGCCGGTGGTCCCCTCGTAGATCGTGGTGATCTGCGCATCGCGCAGGAATTGCGCGGCGCCCGTCTCCTCGATGAAGCCCATGCCGCCATGCACCTGCACGCCGGTCGAGGCGACCTCGATCGAGAGCTCCGTGCTCCAGCCCTTCACGACGGGAATCAGCAGGTCGACCAGCGCCTGCCAGCGCGCGCGTTCGGCAGTGTCCGGATGGCGCTCCGCGATGTCGAGCCAGGATGCGACCGTGTACGCGAGCGCGCGGGACGCCTCGGTCTGAGATTTCATGCGCAACAACATGCGCCGTACGTCTGGGTGGCGGATGATCGGCACGCGCGGTCCGCCCCGCACCCCCGCTTCGGTACCCTGGGTCCGGGTGCGCGCGTAGTCGAGCGCCTGCTGGTAGGCGCGGTCGCTGATCGCGACCCCCTGCAGCCCGACGTCGAACCGTGCACGGTTCATCATGATGAACATGTATTCCAGGCCGCGATTGGGCTCCCCCACGAGTTCGCCGATCGCGCCGTCCGTTTCGCCGTACGCCATCACCGCGGTCGGGCTCGCATGGATGCCCAGCTTGTGCTCGATCGACAGGCAGCGGACATCGTTGCGCGCGCCCAGGGAGCCGTCGGGGTTGACCAGGAACTTGGGCACGACGAAGAGCGAGATGCCCTTCACGCCCTCGGGCGCGTCCGGCAGGCGGGCGAGCACGAGGTGCACGATGTTCTCGGTGAAGTCGTGCTCGCCATAGGTGATGTAGATCTTCTGCCCGCGGATGCGATACCGGTCGCCATCCGGTTCGGCGCGGGTGCGAACGGCAGCGAGGTCAGATCCCGCCTGCGGTTCGGTCAGGTTCATCGTGCCGGTCCAGGTACCTTCCACCATCCGCGGCAGATAGAGCTGCTTCTGTGCCTCGGTGCCGGCGACGTGCAGCGCCTCGATTGCGCCGGTGGTCAGCAGCGGGCACAGCGCGAAGGACATGTTGGCGGCGTTCCACATCTCCTTCACGGCGGTGGACAGCACG
>MKTV01000044.1:136772-142938 GCA_001898425.1 Rhodospirillales bacterium 69-11 | reverse complement strand
CCGCCATAGTCCGGATCGCCGCCGAGCGCGTTCCAGCCGCCGGCGACGAATTGTGCGTAGGCGTCGCGGAAGCCGGCCGGCGTGCTGACCGCACCGTCATCCCACGTGCTGCCCACCTGGTCGCCGGGCTTGTTGAGCGGACCCAGGACCTCACCCGCGAATTTCGACGCCTCGTCGAGGATGGCGTCGACCAGGTCGGGCGTGAGGGACTCGCAGTCCGGCAGGGCGGCGATGCGGTCGAGCCCGACGAGTTCCTGCAGCACGAAGCGCATGTCGCGAACTGGGGCTGCGTAGTCGGTCATGGAAGGCTCCTGTGGTGTTGGTCGGCGTCGGGGGGGGGGCGTGTCGTGAGGGCCTCCGTGTCATGGCCGCCGCAGGGCGGCCATCCACGACGTCCCGTGCCCCCGGAAGTCGTGGATGGCCCGCCTTCGCGGGCCATGACACCGGGGGGGAGAGCCCCCTACTCGATCGCACTCGCGGATTTCGCCAGCTCCCGCAACGCGAATTTCTGGATCTTGCCGGTCGACGTCTTCGGCAACTCGCGGAAGACGATGGTCTTGGGAACCTTGAAGCGCGCGAGCTGCGTGCGGCAGAAGTCGCGCAGCTCGTCGGCGGTGACGCTCGCGCCGAACTTCAGTTCCACGAAGGCGCAGGGCGTCTCGCCCCATTTCTCGTCGGGCTGGGCGACGACCGCGGCACTCATCACCGCAGGGTGGCGATACAACGCCTCCTCCACCTCGAGCGAGGAGATGTTCTCGCCGCCCGAAATGATGATGTCCTTGGAACGGTCGCGGATCTTCACGTAGCCGTCGGGCTGCATCACCGCGAGGTCGCCGGTGTGGAACCACCCGCCCGCGAACGCCTTCTCGGTCGCGCCGGGGTTCTTCAGGTAGCCCTTCATGGTGATGTTCCCGCGGAACATGATCTCGCCCATGGTCTCCCCGTCCCAGGGCACGGGCTGCATCGTCTCGGGGTCCAGCACCGTCATTGCGTCCTGCAGCGGCACGCGCACGCCCTGGCGGCCGTTGCGTTCGGCGCGCTTGTCGATCGGCATGTGCGTCCAGGACTCGTGCTTGGCGCAGACGCTGGCCGGCCCATACACCTCCGTCAGGCCGTAGACATGCGTCAGGTCGATGCCGACCTTCTCGGCACCTTCGATGATCGCGGCGGGCGGCGCGGCGCCGGCGACCTGGCCGGCGATGCGGTGCCCGATGCCGGCCCGCAGCTCCTCGGGCGAGTTGATCAGCATCGCGTAGACGATCGGCGCGCCGCACATGTGGGTCACGTGCTCCGCGCGGATCGCGTCCCAGCAGGCCTTGGCCTCAACCTTCCGCAGGCAGACCGAGATGCCGGCGCGTTCCGCGACGCTCCAGGGGAAGCACCAGCCGTTGCAGTGGAACATCGGCAAGGTCCACAGATACACGGCGTGGTGCGGCATGCCCCAGTTCAGCACGTTGCTCACCGCGTTCAGATGCGCGCCGCGATGGTGGTAGACGACGCCCTTCGGATCGCCCGTCGTGCCGGAGGTGTAGTTCAGCGCGATCGCATCCCACTCGTCGGCCGGCGGCTGCCACTCGTATTCGGAATCGCCCTCGGCCAGGAACGCCTCGTATTCGATGGCGCCCAGCAACTTGCCCTCCGGGGCGGCGGGATCGTCGATGTCGACCACCAGCGGCGGATCGGGGAGCAGCGCGAGCGCCTTCTCCACGGTGGCCGAGAACTCCCGGTCGGTGATCAGCACCCGCGCGCCGCCGTGCTGCAGCATGAACGCGACGCTCTCGGGATCGAGCCGCGTGTTCAGCGTGTTCAGCACCGCCCCGCACATCGGCACGCCGAAATGGGCCTCGTACATGGGCGGCGTGTTCGGCGCCATCACCGCGACCGTGTCGTTCTTGCCGATCCCGCGCCGCGCCAGGGCGGAGGCGAGCCGCCGGCAGCGGTCGTAGGTCTGCTTCCAGGTGAAGCGCTGCGCGCCATGCACGACCGAGAGCTTCTGCGGATAGACGTAGGCCGCCCGTTCCAGGAAGGTCAGCGGCGTCAGGGCGGCGTGGTTCGCCTGGTTCTTGTCGAGCCCGTCCAGATAGGCGGGGTTGCCGGACCGGTCGGCAGCCATGGGAGAGTCCTCCGCAGCGGGTGTTTGTTGCAATCTAGCGGATCGTCGCGCGTCATCCCACCGCCCGTCGCACGGTCACCGTCGCGCCCCCCAGCGTGATCAGCGCGATCAGCGCCATGGGCCAGGCCTGGGCCAGCACGACCGCGACCGGCAGGTCCTGCAGGAACAGGCCGCGGGCGATCACCAGCATGTAGCGCACCGGATCGGCTCGGCTCAGCAGTTCCACCAGCTTGGGCATGTTCTCGATCGGGGCCGCGAAGCCGGACAGCACGATCAGCGGGGCGGCGACGACGAACACGCCCAGCATGGCCTGCTGCTGCGTCTTGGCCAGGCAGGACAGCACGAGCCCGATCCCCACCCCGCCCAGGCCGTAGAGCACCAGCATGAGGCCGAGCAGCAGGGGGTCACCGCGGAAGGGCAGGCGGAACCAGAGCAGGGCGGCGGCGGTGACCAGCGTCGCGTCCACCATGCCCACGACCACGCCGGGGATCGCCTTGCCGATCATGATCTCGATCGGGCGGAGCGGCGTGACCAGCAACTGCTCGAACGTGCCGAGTTCCCGCTCCCGCGCGAGCGAGAGTGCGGCAACCAGCAGCGCCATCATGAAGGACAGCACGCAGACGAGGCCGGGGAGGATGAACCAGGTGCTCTCCAGCGTCGGGTTGAACCAGTCCCGCGTCTGCAGCGTGACCTGGCCGCGCCCGCCGCTGCGTTCGGCGGCGTAGGTCGCGACGATGGTGGCGGCATAGCCCTGCAGCATCAGCGCGGTGTTGGACCGCCGCGCATCCACGAGCAGTTGCACCTGCGCGGTGCGATGGGCGAGCAGGTCGGCGGAGAAGTCCTGCGGCAGATGCAGCACGGCCGCCGCCGTCTTGGCGTCCAGCAACGCGCGGGCCTGGCCGGGCGACTGCACCGCCGCGATCACGCGGAAGGCGGGGGAGAAATCGAACCGCCGCACCAGCTCCGCGCTCTCGGCCCCCGCATCCTCGTTCCAGATCGCGAGCGGCGCGTGCACGACGTCGTAGGTCGCCGCGTAGGCGAACAGGAAGACCTGGATCAGCGGCGGGATCAGCAGGACCATCCGGGTCTTGGGATCCTTCCACAGACCGGCGAGCTCCTTGCGGACCAGCGCGAGGACGCGGCGCAGCATCAATCGAGCCTCCTGCGCGTGACCAGCAGGGTGAGCCCGATCGCCGCCAGCGCCGCGGCGCCCAGGCCTGCCAGGTTGGGCAGCAGCACGGGCCAGATATCGCCCGCCAGGAACAGGGTCTGCAGGATGGAGACCAGGTAGCGGGCGGGGGCGAGGAACGTCACGAGCTGCAGCCATCGCGGCATCGCGGCGATGTCGAACAGCATCCCCGACAGCATCATCGCCGGCATCATGGTCGTCAGGAACGCGAGCTGGGACGCGACGAACTGGTTGCGCGCCAGGGTCGAGATGAACAGGCCGAGGCCGAGTGCGAAGACGAGGAACAATGCGGCGGCGGCCCCGAGTGCGCCCAGGCTGCCGCGGAACGGGACGTCGAACACCGTCACGGCCAGCGCCATCGCCATCGCCATGCTGAGCATGCCGAGGACGAAGTAGCAGGCGAGCTTGGCCGCGATCAGTTCGGCCATGTGAGCGGGGGAGGCGAGCATCGCCTCCATCGTCCCCCGCTCCCACTCCCGCGCGACGATCAGCGCGGTGAGCAGCGTACCGGTCATGGTCATGACCATCGCGATCACCCCCGGCACGATGAAGGCGGTCGACCGGAGTTCCGGGTTGAACCAGTCCCGCACCGCGAGCTCGATCCCGCCGGAGGGCAGCCGGCGCCGCTCGCGCGCCTCGCCGACCAGCCAGGCGGACAGGGCGCCCGAGACATAGCCCTCGAGCAGGCGGGCCGAGTTCGGATCCGTCGCATTGACCGCGAGCGCCGCCTGGCCGCGCGCCGCGCCGTCCCGGCGCAGGCGGGGGACGAAATCCTCCCGCACCGTCAGGATGCCGCGGACCCGCCCGGCGGTCAGCGCGGCCTCGGCAGCGGGAAAGTCCGGGGCGGGCTGCGCGGCGAGGTAGGGAGACGCGTCGATCGCCTGCAGCAGGCCGCGCGCGGTCTCCTCCGGCGCCTCGATGACCACGGCGATCCGCATGTCGCGCGCATCGAGCGAGAGGCCGAAGCCGTTCACCACCAGCAGGACGACCGGCAGCAGGAAGGCGATCAGGATGGCGGAGGGATCGCGCAGGATCTGCTTCGTCTCCTTGCGCACCAGGCCGCGCAGCCGCATCGCGGTTCCGCTCATGCCGCCAACGCGATGAACGCGTCCTCCAGCGTGGGGTCCGGCAGGTCCGGCGAGCGGACCCGCGCGCGCAACTCCGCCGGGGTGCCGAGGGCCCGCAGGCGGCCCTGGCTGACGATGCCGATGCGGTCGCAATACTCGGCTTCGTCCATGAAGTGGCTGGTCACCAGGATCGTGACGCCGGACTCCGCGAGCAGGCCGATGCGGGTCCAGAAGTCGCGCCGGGTCAGCGGATCGACGCCCGAAGTGGGCTCGTCCAGGAACAGGATCTCCGGCCGGTGCAGCAGCGCCGCCGCCAGCGCCAGGCGCTGCTTCAGGCCCAGCGGCAGGTCGCGCGACGGGGCGTCGGCGATGGCGGAGAGGTCGAAGCGGTCCAGCGCCTCGGCGATCGCGCGGGACTGGGCGGTGCGGTCCAGCCCATACACGCGCGCGAAGAAGCGCAGGTTCTCGCGGGTGGAGAGTTCGGCATAGAGCGAGAAGCGCTGCGCCATGTAGCCGATCCGCGCCCGCGCGGCCGCCGGCGCGAGCAGCAGATCCCGCCCCGCCACCCGCGCCTCCCCTCCGCTCGGGCGCAACAGGCCGCACAACATGCGGAACGTGGTCGACTTCCCCGCGCCGTTGGGACCCAGCAGGCCGAAGATCTCCCCGCGCCCGACGGAGAACGTGACGTGGTCCACCGCGGTGAAGCTGCCGAAGCGGCGCACCAGGTCGCGCACCGCGATCGCCGGCCCCTCGCCCGTGATGGCGGGCGGCGACGCCGGGACGGCGGAGACGGCGGCGGTGGGCGCGGGCGAGCTGGGCGCGGCCGAGCTGGGCGCGAGCCTCGCCACGAAGCCGTCCTCGAAGCGCGGCGGGACGCTCTCGAGCGCCGAACCGCCGAGGCGCGCCGGATCGGGGGACGCCGCGCCCTCCCGCAGGACGAGGCGCAGCGTGTCCCCGGTGACAAGCGCGTCGAGCACAGCCGGGTCGCGCGCCGCGGCGCGGGCGATGGATCGGCGACCGGCCTGCGGCACGGTCATGCGGAACACCCGTCCCTGCAGCGGCGCGAGGAACGTCGCGGGCGGCGCATCGGCCAGCAGCCGCCCCTCATGCAGCAGCAGCACGCGGTCGCAGCGGGCCGCCTCGTCCAGATAGGCGGTGGCCCAGACGACACCCATGCCCTCCGCGCGGCCTTCCGCCAGCATGGCGGTGACGATCGCCCAGAGTTCGCGGCGGGAGGCCGGGTCGACGCCGACGGAGGGTTCGTCCAGCAGCAGCAGCCGCGGGCGGGAGAGCAGCGCACAGGCAAGGCCGAGTTTCTGCTTCATGCCGCCGGAGAGCTGGCCGGCGAGCCGCGCGGTGAACGGGGCGAGGCCGGTGAATGACAGCAGCCGCGCGATCCGTTCGGCACGGATCGCCTGTGGCATCGCGTGCAGGTCGGCGAACAGGTCGAGATTCTCGGCGACGCTCAGGTCCTCGTACAGGCCGAAGCGCTGGGGCATGTAGCCGATCTGCGGATGCGCCGCGGCGGCGGCGTGCGCCATGTCGTGCCCCAGCACCGTGACACGGCCGGCAGTGGGCCGCAGCAGCCCGGCGATCAGCCGCAACAACGTGGTCTTCCCGGCGGCATCGGGACCCACGAGGCCGGTGACCTGGCCCGCCGCGATGGTCGCCTCGACGCCCGCGAGCGCCTGCGCCGTTCCGAACCGGTGCTGCAGGCCGGAGAGTTCCACGAGCGCGGTCATCGGACGCCCGGAACGGCACGAACCCCCCTCTCCCCTCGCGGGAGAGGGCCGGGGT
>MKTV01000044.1:119360-136746 GCA_001898425.1 Rhodospirillales bacterium 69-11 | reverse complement strand
CCGGAACGGCACGAACCCCCCTCTCCCCTCGCGGGAGAGGGCCGGGGTGAGGGGGCGTTCGGGGCGCACGCACTGCCAGTGGGACGCCGCGCGGCGCCCCCTCCCCCCAGCCCCCTCCCGCAAGGGGAGGGGGAGATTCGTGCGAGCTCATCCTCAACCCGCCGCGGGCAGGTGGATCGTCACCGGCATGCCCTGGCGGATCGCGGCGTCGGGATGCTCGATGCGGATGCGCAGGCGGTAGACGAGCTGCGTGCGCAGTTCCGGTGTCTCCACCGTCTTCGGCGTGAACTCGGCGGAGGGGGAGACGTAGCCGATCCGCCCCGCATAGCGGCCGCCGCCATCGGTGGTCACCGTCACCTCGGTCCCCGGGGCCAGCCGGCCCAGCAGCGGTTCGGGGGCGAAGCTGCGTACCCAGACCTCGTCGTCGAGCGCGATCGAATAGATGGCGGCGGCCGGCAGCACGACGGTGCCCGGCTCGATCACCCGCGTCATCACCACGCCGCTGGCGGGCGCATGCAGCTCCGTCCGCGCGAGCTGCGTCTCGGCCAGTGCGAGCGTCGCTTCCGCCGCTCGCAGCTGCGCCCGCGCCGCGGCGATGTCTTCGGCGCGCGGACCGTTGATTGCCTCGGCGAGCGCGGCATGAGTCTGCCCGACCCGCGCACGTGCGCCATCCAGCGCCATGCGCGCATCGTCCAGCGCCTGTTGCGAGGCGACCGCCCGCGCGGCCAGGTCCTTCTGCCGCGCGAAGGTCGCCTCGGCGTTCGCAAGGGAGGCCTGCGCCGCCGCCAGGTTCGCCCGCGCCTGGTCGATCTGTTCGGGCCGCGTCCCGGCCAGCAGCAGGTCGAGCTGCGCCTGCGCCGCATCGCGCCGCGCCCGCGCGAGGTCGGTCGCGCTGCGATAGGTCGCCGGATCGAGCGCGGCGACCAGTTCCCCGGCCGCGACGCGATCGCCCTCGTGCTTGGGCATCGTGAGCACGGTCCCCTCGGCGTTGAAGGCGAGGTCGACCTGGCGGATTTCCACGTTCCCATACAGCGTGCCGGGATCCGGCACCGCGGCCAGGCGCTGGACCAGCAGCCACCCGCCCCCGGCAAGCAGGAGCAGAAGGACGATCAGGGGGACGAAGCGTTTCATCGGGCGGATCCGGCGGTTGCCGGACCCTAGGCGCGCCCGCGGCCGAACTCGTTGACCTGCATCAACCGGGGAGCATGTCGAGTTCGAGCCAGGTTTCCGGGCCGTAGAGCACGGTGTTGCGGGAGAAATAGGGCGGCACCGGCAGGTCGAAATGCACGTAGCCCTGCCCGACATCGCTCTTGAGCAGGTCCGTCCGGCTGGCGACGTCGAGCCGGAGGCGCTCGCCCTGCTGCACCAGCGTCGGGCCCGGCGTGAGACTGAAGCGAAGATCGACCGGCACACCCGGCGTCAGCGGGTCCGGCGTGTCGGTGTCGATCGCGATCTCGCAGGCCGACCCGGCGGCGGCGTCGATGCGGCGGCGGGCCGAGCGGATCGTACCCATCGAGAGCAGATGCGCGCGGCCCGCGGTATCGACCCGGCTCAGCCGCGCGACGACCTGGGAGTCGATCTCGTTGCAGGCGAAGCGAAGCGCCAGCGTCACCGCCCCGGCGAGGTGCAGCGGTTCGGGGGCGGTGAACTCCCACCGCAGCACCTGGTTCATCACGTCCTCGAGCCCGCCCAGCTGCGGCACGCCGATCGGGACCGCCGCCCACGCATTCCCCCCGCTGCTCGGGGCGACCGGGCACAGCGCATGCGTCGCGGCGTCGGCCCCGCCGGAGGCGAGGAACAGCCGCAGCTTGCGCGCCTCGGGCGGCGGGAAAGCCGTCGCGCCGGCCCAGCGATCGGCACCGTCGAGCCAGTAGCGGACGGGCGGTTGCGCGGCGTAGCCGTTCTCCGCCCCGAACAGCACGTGATCGAAGAACGCCAGTGCCTCGAGCTGCCAGTCGTAGACGGGCAGGCCGTAATGCGGCGCGGCGAGGATCATCCACTTGCGGTCGGCGGGCGTGCCGGCGTTCTCGAACAGGTCGTAGCAGCCGAACTGGTGCAGGTTGAAGTAGCCCAGGTTCTGCACGACGACGAACGGGATTTCGATGTCGCCCAGCTTGCGGGACGGGCCGTCGGGAAGGCTGCAGGCGGCGCGCGTGGTCGCGTCGACCAGCCAGTTCACGTATTGCCGCCGCACCGAGGCGATCGGCGTCTTCTGCATGAACGCGCGATACAGCGCGTCCACGCGGCGCATCAGCAGCTTCTGCCAGAGCGGCTGGAGGCGGGAGTTGGTCAGGTGACTGAGGGCGGCGCGCAGCACCGGCGGCACCCGCAGGCGCACCATCGCCTCGGTGAAGTTCGCGCCCATCCAGAGGGAGAAGAAATACAAATTGGGCGTGCCGCCGAAGCGCGCCAGATGACGGTAGTAGTCGGTGCAGATCTCGTTGCAGAAGAACGCCTTCAGTGCCGGCGGGCGGCGCACCGCCACCAGCGGCTGCGTCATGCCGTAATAGGACGTGCCGAACAGCACGACACGCCCGTCGCACCAGGGCTGCGCCGCCGCCCAGGCGATGCAAGCTTCGTGGTCGTCGACATCGGCGTCGCTGAGAAAGCCCTGCTGCTCGCCCCCCGACCGCCCCATGCCGCGCCGCATCAGCACGAGCTGGGCATAGCCGCGATTGGTGAACACGGGCGGGCAGCCGATCTCGTTGCTGCCGGTCGGCATGCCGGCGGTGTGCAGCTCCCGCGTGTAGGCGGCGAACTGCACGATGACCGGGTAGCGTCCCGGCTTGCGCGGCAAATAGAGGTCGCCTGAGAGGGTGACGCCGTCCGCCATCGGGATGCGCTGATCGGCGAGCAGCCGGCAGCCGAGGCCCTGCGCGGCGGGATGGGTCGGTTCCCAGCCCGCGAGCTGTCGATGATCGAGGCGCGGCGCCTTGATCGGGATGAGATTGTCGAGCCAGGCCGGCACTGTGCGCTTCCCGTCCGTTCCGGCGTGGTTATGGCGGAACCGGGTGCATGGTTGAAGCGGGCTGTTCCGCGGATGGAGCGTCTCCGCCGGCGGCCCCGCTCTCTGTCACGGGCGCGCTCGTCGTGCGCCTCTGTCATGGGGGCGCGCGCACCCCGTGTCATGGCCGCGCTCGTCGCGGCCATCCACGACGTCGTGCGGCACGGAAAGTCATGGATGGCCGGCCTGCGCCGGCCATGACACTGGGGCGCCCGGCCAGGACACGGGGGTGCTCGGCCAGGACACGGGGTGCCCGGCGATGACACGGGGGCGCGCGGCCATGACACGGGGCGAACGCGGCGGCCACGACGCGGCGGCGCACCGCTCAGACCGCCGGTTCAGCCTCCGCGTCGGCGGTCTCCCGCTGCACGTCCCACACGCCGTCCTCCCGGACCAATGCGATCTGGTACTCGTACATGTCGGGCCGGTACAACGCCTCGATCGCCTCGATCACCCGCCCGCCGGTCTCCCGCACCTGGCGGCGCACCCACAGCAGCGGGCTGCCCACCTCCACCCGCAGCAGCGGGGCCACCGTCGCATCGGCGAGCCGCGCGGAGATCACCTGCTCCGCGCGAGCCGGATGCGCGCCGGCCGCCTCCAGCAGATGCAGCAGCGGACGTTCGGCCAGGTCCTCGGCGCGGAAGCGGCGCCCCACCTCCGCCGGAACCCAGGCGGTGAGGTGGCTGAACGGCGTATTCTTCACCGACCGGACCCGGACGGATTTCTGCACCACCGACCCGATCGGCAACTCGAGCCAGGCGGCGACCTCCGGCGGGGCGGCGACATAGTCGAAGCTCAGCAGCCGCACCCGGGTACGCAGCCCCATGGCCAGCAGGTTCTCGAGCAACCCGCGCAGGTTCTCCCGCCGCTTGGGCGGCTGCGGCGGTCGGGCATAGGTGCCGGCGCCGCGTCGGCGCAGCACCAGCCCCTCCTGCTCCAGCCGCTGCAGCGCACGGCGGATCGTGATGCGCGACACGCCATGCGTCTCGGCCAGCTCGTGCTCACCCGGCATCGCGAGTTCCGGCGGCCACGCGCCTTCCGCGATCTGCTGGCGCAGCAGCAGGTAGACGCGGTGATAGAGCGGCAGCGGCCCGCCGTCGTCGCTCATGCGCAGCTCACGCCGGCATCGCCCAGGGACGCGCCGCGCGGTCGGCGTCCTGGAAGGCCGCGATCTCCCCCGCATGCGCCAGCGTCAGGCCGATATCGTCCAGACCTTCCACGAGGCAGCGCTTGCGGAACGCGTCGATCGCGAAGCCATGCACGCTGCCATCGGGGAAGCGGACCTGCTGCGCCGGCAGGTCGACCCGCATCGAGGCGGGCAGCTGCGCCCGCAGGGCCGCGGCCAGGTCGGGCGCCAGGACCACCGTCAGCAGCCCGTTCTTCCCCGCATTGCCGGCGAAGATGTCGCCGAAGCTGGGCGCGATCACGCAGCGGATCCCGGCATCGACCAGCGCATAGACCGCGCCCTCGCGGGACGACCCGCAGCCGAAATTGGCGTCCGCCACCAGGATCGCCGGCGCGCGCCCGTTCAGCGGGAAGTCGGGCTCCGCCTCGCGCACATCGTGGAACAGGAAGTTCTGGTACCCCGCGCTGCGCGGCTTGCGCAGGAAGCGCGCCGGAATGATCTGGTCGGTGTCGACGTTGCTGCGGTCGAGCGCGACGGCGAGGCCGTCCAGGGTCGTGAACGGGGTCATGCGACCCTCCGCACGTCGGTGATCGCGCCGCGCAGCGCGGCGGCCGCGGCCATGGCCGGCGACATCAGGTGGGTGCGCGCACCCGGTCCCTGGCGTCCCTGGAAGTTGCGGTTGCTGGTCGCGGCGCAGCGCTCGCCGGGCTTCACCAGGTCACCGTTCATGCCGACGCACATGGAGCAACCGGGCTCCCCCCAGGTCAGGCCGGCGTCGCGGAAAACGCGGTCCAGCCCCTCGGCTTCCGCGGCGCGCTTCACCGGCACCGATCCCGCGACGACCAGGCCCGGCACCACCGCGCGCTGCCCGCGCAGCACAGCGGCGGCGGCGCGCAGGTCCGGCAGGCGGGCGTTGGTGCAACTGCCGATGAAGACCCGGTCCACCGGGATGCCCTCCAGCGGCCGCCCCGGCGCGAGGCCCATGTAGTCGAGCTGGTCGGCGATCCGCGCGCGCTTGGCGGCATCCGTCGCAGTGGCGGGGTCGGGCACGACGCCCGTCACCGGCAAGGCGGTCTCGGGCGAGGTGCCCCAGGTCACGGTGGGCGCGATCTCGGCCGCGTCCAGCACGACGTCCCGGTCGAAGCGCGCGCCCTCCTCGGTCGGCAGGCGGCGCCAGGCCGCGACGGCAGCGGCGAAGGCGTCGCTCTTGGGCGCGCGTGGCCGCCCCTCCACCCAGGCGAAGGTCGTCTCGTCCGGCGCGATCATGCCGGCCCGCGCCCCCGCCTCGATCGACATGTTGCAGACGGTCAGCCGCCCCTCCATCGGCAGGGACCGGATCGCGCTGCCGGCATACTCGATCACGTGGCCGACCGCCCCGCCCGCGCCGATGCGGCCGATGATCGCCAGGATCACGTCCTTGCCCGCCACGTGCGGAGAGAGCGTGCCGTCCACCGTGATGCGCATGGTCTTCGGCCGGCGCTGCCACAACGTCTGCGTCGCCAGCACGTGGCTGACCTCGGACGCGCCGATGCCGAAGGCGAGCGCCCCGAACGCGCCATGCGTCGAGGTGTGGGAGTCGCCGCAGACCACGGTCAGCCCCGGCAAGGTCAAGCCCTGCTCCGGCCCGATCACGTGCACGATCCCCTGCCGGGGGTCGTCGAGATCCAGCAGGTCGACCCCATGCCGTTCCGCATTGCGCCGCAAGGTCGTGATCATCCCCGCGACCTCGGGATCGCGGATCGGTTCGGTCCGCGCATGCGATGGCACGTAGTGGTCGGCCACGGCGATCGTCAGGTCCGGTCGCGCAAGCGGGCGGCCGGAATGCTCCAGCATGCCGAACCCGTGGAAACTGCCCTCGTGGACGAAATGGCGGTCGATCCAGAGCAGCGCGGTCCCATCCTCGCGCGTCAGGATCGCGTGGCTGGCCCAGACCTTCTCGAACAAGGTCCGCGGCGCGGTGCTGGTCTCGGAGCCGGGGGTCGCTTGTGGCGCGGTCATCTGGTGCCTCGGACACAACTTGTCCAGGCCATATGACAAGTTTGCACGACCCCGGCAATTGCCGCGCCGGCCGCAGCGCCCCGCCCCGCGTGGCCGCGGGTGGCCGCATCACGGGTCGGCCGATCTCCGCGCCGCGTCGGCGGTGAGCGTCTGCCAGGCGTCCCGCGGCTCCCCTTGCGGCGCTCGGACCGGCGCCGGCCGGCGGCCGAACAGGCGGCCCCAGCGGATGCTGGCGATCGCCTGGAACACGTCGTTCCACATGACGACCAGCGCGATCGGCAGGATCACCAGGCCGAAAATGACGCCGAGGACCATCGGTCCAGCCATCACAAGCCTCCCCCGGTCAGGCAGCGCGCGGCCCGGATGCCGCGGTGATGATATAGCGCGTCCGCCGGATGCAAGGAAACGCGCCGGTGGGTCAGGCCTCGGCCGGGGCCGCGGCTTCGAGCTGCGGCTCGAAGAACACCGGGGCCGCGATGCCCCGCGCCTTCGCCGCATACAGCGCGAGATCGGCGCGGCGCATCAGCGCCTGCGGGTCCTGGCCGTCCCGCGGCACGAGGGCGATGCCGATCCCGGTGCCGATCTGGTGCGACCGGCCGTTCACCACGATCGGTGCGGCGAGCGAATCGGTGATCCGCCGCGCGAGGGCGGACGCGCCGCGCTCGCCCTCCACGTCCGCCGCCACGATCGCGAACTCGTCACCGCCCAGCCGCACCAGCAGGTCGCCGCCGCGTACCGCGCCCTTCAGCCGCTGCGCCGCCGCCTGCAGCACCGCATCCCCCTCCGCATGGCCCCAGCGGTCGTTCACCTTCTTGAAGCCGTTCAGGTCGAGCACGAACAAGGCATGGAGTCGCGCCGGCGCGGGCGCCTGCCCGACCACCTGGCGCAGCGCCTGCTCGAACTGCCGGCGGTTGGCGAGCCCCGTCAGCGCGTCGTGCTCGCTGAGGAAGCGCGCCTGCTCCTCCGCCTTGCGGCGCCGCGACACCTCGGTCTCCAGCTCCGCGATCCGCCGCCAGGCGAACAGGGAGAACGTGGCGAGGAACACCGCCGCGAGGCCCAGCAACTCGTCGAAGTCGATCTGAGGACCCGGCAGGCCGCTTCCGTCGAGGTCGAACAGATAGGACACGGCGCCGGCGCAGAGCACGATGCCGCCGAACAGCAGCGCTTCCGCGACGTTGCGGCGCCAGGACATCGTGCGGAAGCCAGGGGAAGCGGAGGACACGAATGACGGACCCGAAAAGCGGGACGAACCCATGAAAGACGGACGGCCGAACGGCCAGAAGCGTGATCCTACCCCGAAACGAGCACCGCCTGCACGCGTTCGTCATCGTTGCTGCGCAAATCCGACGGCCGGCATCGATCCTCGGACGATGCGGGCCAGAGGGTGCGCCACGGCCCGTCCGGGCCGGAAGAAAGGCCAGGGTGGACGCATATCTCGCGGCATCGCGCCGAACCCCGGCGCCGGCCATGCGTTAGCGAGCGGTTCCCCTCCAAGGAGACCGTGCATGGCCTTTACCCCTCGCGCCGCCCTGATCGCCGGTGTCGCCCTGCTCTCGCTGGCCGCGTGCAGCCAGCGCGCCGAGAATGCCGCGACGACGGTGCAGTCCGCGGCGCAGGCGCAGACCACGCCGACCCTGTCCACGACCGATGCGACCTTCATCAACATGGCCGGCACGGCCGGGATCGAGGAAGTGACCTTCGCGCAGCTCGCCGAGACGAAGGCGAACAGCGCCGCGGTGCGCCGCTTCGCGCGGCAGATGGTGACCGATCACACCATGGTGAACCAGCAGCTCGAGGCACTGGCGCAGCGCAAGCAGATGACGCCGCCCTCCAGCATGGATATGCGGCATGAGCAGCTTTACCAGCAGCTGCAGGGCCTGAAGGGCCGCGCGTTCGACCGCGCCTATATCGACGGGCAGGTTCAGGACCACCAGATGGCGGTACAGGCCTTCCAGACCGAGGCGCAAAGCGGCAGCGACCCCGACGTGAAGGCGTTCGCCCAGCAATACCTCCCGACCCTGCAGCAGCATCTGCAGATGGCGCAGGCGCTGGCCGGCCGGCACTAAGTCCAGCGCCGGGAGCCCCAGCGCCGGGAACCTCAGCGCCGGTTCCGGCTGACGGACCCGACCTGGCGGGCGGCCCATGTGGCCGCCCCCGCCAGGCCCTCGCTCCAGCCGGAACGCCCATGCGAATCGCGCGGTCGAGGACCCCTCGACCGCGCGTTTCGTCATGACCCGAGGATCAGGCGCTTCCGTTACGCGAGGTGCTGCGCGAGATACTTGTTCATCTCGAACATCGTCGCGCGATCACGGCCGAAGACCTGCCGCAGCTTGTCGTCGGCGATGATCTCGCGCTTGTTCTCGGGATTCTGCAGGTTGTTGGCGTGAATGTAGGCCCAGACCTTCTTCACCGCCTCGCCACGCGAGAGCTTCCCTTCGCCGACCACCGCGGCCAGCTCCTTCGACGGCTGCAGCGGCTGCTGCAACGCATTCGGCTTGCCGCTGGCGGCCTTGCGCCCCGCCTCGCCGCCACCATCCTTCGGCTTCGCAGAGCGCGCCGGTGACTTCGCCTTGGCTTCGGTCGCCTTGGCTTCGGTCTTCTTCGCCATCCGGTGAATCCTCCAATTTTCGCCACCCTAGGCGTACGCGGACCGGTTTCGCCAGACCCATGGCGCACGACCTTCGACCGGAACGATGTCGGCTTCGCTCGTCGGGGCGTCGAGCCCCGATCGAGCAAGGTTGAGCGGCGCTCCCCGCGGCCGCTCCGTCGCACCTCGCCCCGGCGGCAACCCCGTCCATGCCGCCGCGTATCTCCTCGGTGGTTCGGCCTCCCGCCGCGCAGGAGCCACTATCATGTCCCTCGGTCCCTCTCCCGCTCCGGGCCAGCCCGCGACACCCCGACACGCCGACGATCGGCTGCCCTCCGTCACGGTCGACGCCTACAACGCCGAACTCCGCGATCCGGAGGGTTTCGTGGGCGATCGCGCCAGCAAGCGCGCGTTCCAGGCAATCCTGGAGGCCTGGCGTGACCTCGCGCGTCGCACGGCGGGCGATCCGTTCGGCGGCGCGCCGAACCAGGACGTGTCGAAGCAGCGGATCGACCGGACCCTCGTCGCCGACGATCCGGAAGCGGCTGCCGTGGTGCATGGGGCGGTCGAGGATTTCGCCCAGGCGCTCGCCGACGTGGTCCGCCGCTTCCTCGCGCTCGAGGCGTGGGCCGGCACCGAACGGATCGTGGTCGGCGGGGGGCTGCGGGCCAGCCGGGTCGGCGCGCTCGCGATTTTCCGCGCGGGCAATCTGCTGCGGCAGGCGGGCGCGCAGGGGCCCGCCCTCGCCCCGATCCGCCATGATCCGGACGAGGCGGCCCTGATCGGTGCGGCCCATCTCGCTCCCGCCGGCCTGTTCCAGGGACGCGACGCCTTCCTCGCGGTCGATATCGGCGGCACCAGCATCCGGTGCGGCATCGTCGCCCCGGAGCTGGGCGAAGCCGCGGACCTCTCGGCCGCGCGGGTCGTCGCACTCGACGCCTGGCGCCACGCGGACGAGCGCCCGACCCGCGACGCGGCGGTGGACCGCCTGGGCAGCATGCTCCAGGCTCTGGTCCGGCGTGCCGGCCGGGACGGGCTGTGCCTCGCCCCGTTCGTCGGCATCGGGTGCCCGGGGCTGATCGGACCCGACGGGCGGATCCGGCGCGGCGGCCAGAACCTGCCGGGCGACTGGACGGAGGCGGCATTCCGCCTGCCCGATCGCATCAGCGCCATGCTGCGCGAGGTCGGCGGGCAGCCGCCGGTGGTGCTGATGCACAACGATGCGGTGGTCCAGGGATTGAGCGAACGTCCCTTCCAGACCGATGTCGCGCGGTGGGGCGTGCTGACGATCGGCACCGGCCTGGGAAATGCGCGGTTCACCAACCGCCTTGGTTCGCCCGCGGAGACCTGACGCGTCCGGCGTCCGCCGATCGGCCCTTGGTGCGCTGCCTCAGCTGGCGCGCGCGACGATGCCGGTCTCGTCCCAGATGCCCAGGCAGACACGCGCCCCGTCCTGCTCGAGCAGCAGGTACGGGTCCAGGACGGCCGCGTCCTCGACCAGCTCCCCCAGCACCAGGCGCGCCGCCGGCCGTTCGGCCTGCATCCGGCGCGCAAGTCCGGCGATCTCCGCCGGCACCCCGGCGGCGGCAAGGGCCGCGGGCGCGATCCACCGCTCCTGCCATTCGGCCCCGCCGCGCATGCGGAGCCGGCCCGCGGCCACGAGCACCGCGAAGCCAGCCAAGACGAGGAAGGGCAGCGCGCATCCGAGGAGCCGGGGCAAGCCGGCGGGCGCCCAGGCGGCGGAGGCGCCCATCATCCCCATCAGCCCCAGCAGCACGGCCGCGACGCTTCGCCGATGCCGATGCCACGCATTCGGGCCGAAGCGGCGGAGCTGCGCCTTGCGATGCGCCTCCAGGACGCGCGTCGCGACCGGCACGACGGCGCGATGGTCCGGCAGGCCTGTCAAGGCAGGGGCGATCGGGGCATCGAATGGCATCGCGGCTCCTTCCGGCCTCGGCCGGGGTTCGGGGCGGCCCCGACCTCACTTCCCGGTGCAGGGCCCGTTGAAGACGCAGTCGATCGGGTTCTTCTTCGGCGCGGCATCCTGGGGCGTGCCGCCGCAGGCCGCGAGCGGGAGCAACAGCAGGACCGCAGCCCAGGCCCAGCGGGCCGAGCGGATGGCGAGAACGCCTTGCATGACGACCCAGAGGTGGGGCGTGGACCTCGAACGGTGAAATCGCGAATGCGTTTCCACGCGGGCCCGTGCAGGCCGCTGCCGGGTCACGGCGTTGCGCGTCCGGACATGCCGCCGGACAGCTGCCGGCAGCCGCTCCGGCCAGGCTCGACCGCGGCGCGACGTCAGCCGGCGGCGAGGATCGGCGGGCGTGCGTTCAGCGCGTCCCGGTCGAAACCGGCGAGCCGCTTGTAGCCGCTGGCCGCCTCCTCGAGTTCGGCGGGGCTCAGCACGTCCTCGATCCGCGCGAACCCCTCCGGCGCGCGCTCCTCCACGAGCTGCATCACCTGTTCGGGCCCGTTGCGGCGGTTCGCGAGCACGATCGCCGCGGTGGCGGGCCGGCGCTCCGCCTCATACTCCACGAGCGCCGCCTCCGTGGCCCCATGCGTGCGGATTGCGCGCGCCAGCACACGTGCGTCCAGGATCCCCTGGGACGCGCCGTTCGAGCCGATCGGATACATCGCATGTGCCGCGTCGCCCAGCAGCGTCACGGGCCCGAAGCTCCAGCGCGGCAGCGGGTCGCGGTCGACCATCGGGTATTCGAAGCAGCCGTCCGCGCCGCGGATCAGTCCGGGCACGTCCAGCCAGTCGAACCGCCAGTCGGCGAACTGGGGCAGGAAGTCGCTCAGCACGCCGGGGCGGTTCCAGTCTTCCCGCCGCCAGCCGTGGTCGGGGGCGAACTTGCGTTCGGCGATCCAGTTGACCATCGCCGCCCCGCCCTCCGCCGCGCGGCGGGAGATCGGGTAGGCGACGAATTTCTGGAACTCGTGGCCGGCCATGATCATGGTCCGCCCGCCCAGGAACGGCGCGGCGCAAGTCACGCCGCGCCACAGGATCGCGCCGTTCCAGATCGGCGGCCCCTCTTCGGGGTAGAGCCGGCCGCGCACCGCCGAGTGGATGCCGTCAGCCCCCACCAGCAGGCTGCCCTCCACGCCGTCCAGCCGTGTGCTCCGGCGGCGGTCGACGAAGCTCGCCCGCACGCCGCGCGCCGTCGTCTCCCACCCGGCCAGGTGATGACCCGTGACGACGGCGTCCGCGCCCAGCCGATCCCGCACCGCCTCGAGCAGGAGCATCTGCAGCTCGCTGCGATGGATGGAGAATTGCGGCCAGCGATACCCGGCCGCGAGCCCGCGCGGCTCGCCCCAGATCCGCTGGCCACGCTTGTTGTGGTAGACCAGCGCCTCGGTCGCGATCGCCGTGTCCGCCAGCCGGTCCTGCAGCCCGAGTTCCGTGAGCTCGCGCACCGCATGCGGCAGGACGTTGATGCCGACGCCCAGCGGCTCGAGCCGGTCGACCGACTCGAAGACGCGGCAGGGCACGCCGACCTGGTGCAGGCTGAGCGCGGCGGTCAGGCCGGCGATCCCGGCCCCGGCGATCAGGACCGTCATCGCCTATCGACGCACGCCGAGGCCGCGCATGAACTGGTCGCGGATCCGCGCCGGATCCCGTTCGGTGGTGTCCTGCGGCTTGCCGGTGTCGATGCAGCACCCGATCAACCAGGGCCCGTCCTCGGTGATCGCGAGGCGGATCAGCTCCTCGAACGCGGCCTCGTCCGCCGCCCAGGCGCTCTGCGCGAGACCGGAGGCGCGGGCGATCGCCACGATATCGCTGCCCGTCTCGGTGTGGGTCTTCTGGCCGCCGGTGATCTGGTAGGCGCCATTGTCCATGATCACGATCGCGAGGTTCTTCTGCCCCCTGGTCGCCACGGTGCCGAGGGCCCCGAGCTGCATGAGGATGGAGCCGTCGCCTTCGAGGGCGATGACGCGGCGGGTGGGCTGGGCGATGGCGACGCCGAGCGCGATCGGGACCGCGAGGCCCATGCTGCCCAGCATGTAGAAGTTCTGGGTGCGGCGGCTGCCGTCGGGCCGGCCCGACGCCGCCCAGAGGTCGAAATTGGTGTAGCCGATACCGCCGATCACCGCCTCGTCCTGCCGCAGCAGCGCCACCATGCGCTGGGTGAGGTCGAAGCGGTTCATCACCTTGGCCTGCGCGCGCGTGGCCGGGTGGTTCGCAAGATGTGCCATCCCTGCCCCCTTACTTCGCGAAGACTTTGCCGCCGGTCAGCAGCGGCGAGAGGATGAAGCAGACCGGCGCCTGGGTGGCGACGGCCTGGGTGATGCTGCGGTCGAGGATGAATTCGGCCTCGTCGAGCCGCGTCATCGTGTGGTGCTCGATCGCGAGACTGTCGAGCACGGGCCGCATGGTGCGGGCGACGAGGGACTGGCCGATGTTGAACTCCCCCAGCGTGCCGCGTTCGGAGACGATCATCAGCGTCGGGATCTGGAACGGCACGGAGAGCGAGGCGAGCACGTTGGGCAGCGTGGCGAAGCCCGAGGTCTGCATCAGCAGGATGCCGCGGGTGCCGCCCATCCAGGCGCCGGCGACGATGCCGACCCCCTCTTCCTCCCGCGCGACGGCGAAGGCGGTGAAGAACGGGTCGGCGTGAATCGCCTCGATCAGGGGGCGGAGCACGTTGTCGGGCACGTAGGTGACGAGGCTGACGCGCTGGCGCTTCAGCACGTCCCGCGTGATCTCCCACCAGGTGCCGGCGGCGGCCCGCGTGTCGGCTGCGCTTGTATCGGCTGGCATGATCGTTCCTTCCCCGCTCTCGGGCCTGCCGACGTCGCACGACTGGGGCGCGGAGGCAATGCGCGCACGCCGGCCGGTCCCCGAGGGCGCGTGACGCGGGGCGCGCCGGAGATCGGGCGGTGGAGACGCCCCGCCCGTCCCCCTTGCGCCCCCGTTCGAATCGCTTAGACACGGGCGAAGGGGCGGAGAGGACGAATGCCGGACCGAACGAAGACATACGACGTGCTGATCGCCGGCGGCGGCAACGCAGCCCTCTGCGCCGCGATCACCGCGCGGCAGGCCGGCGCCAGCGTCATCCTGCTCGAAAGCGCCCCGCGCGCCTTCCGCGGCGGCAACAGCCGGCATACGCGCAACCTGCGCGCCATGCACGACAAGCCCAACGACGTCCTGACCGACGCCTATCCGGAAGACGAATACTGGGACGACCTGCTGCGCGTCACGGGCGGCAACACCGACGAGGCGCTGGCGCGCATGACCATCCGCGCCTCCTCCGGCGTGTTCGGCTGGATGCAGGCCAACGGCGTGCGCTTCCAGCCCTCGCTCACCGGCACGCTCAACCTCGGCCGCACCAACGCCTTCTTCCTGGGCGGCGGCAAGGCGCTGGTGAACGCCTACTACGTCACCGCCGAACGCCTGGGCATCGAGATCCTCTACGACACCGAGGTCCTGTCCCTGAACCTCGACGACGGCGCCGTCCGTTCGGTGGACATCACCTATCGCGGCTTCCCCGAGACGCTGCACGCGCGCTGCGTCGTCGCGGCCTCGGGCGGGTTCCAGGCCAATCTCGACTGGATGCGCCAGAACTGGGGCGACGCAGTCGACAACTTCGTCATCCGCGGCACGCCCTACAATCGGGGCCGCGTGCTGAAGAACCTGCTGGACCAGGGCGTGGCCTCGATCGGCGATCCCACGCAGTGCCACGCGGTGGCGCTCGACGCCCGCGCGCCCAAGTTCGACGGCGGCATCACCACCCGTCTCGACAGCGTGCCCTTCAGCATCGTCGTGAACCAGCTGGGGGAACGCTTCTACGACGAGGGCGAGGACGTCTGGCCCAAGCGCTACGCCATCTGGGGCCGGCTGATCGCCCAGCAGCCGGAGCAGATCGCCTATTCGATCTGCGACGCCAAGGCGTTCCCGCTGTTCATGCCGTCCGTCTATCCGGCGATCAAGGCGGACACACTCGCCGAACTCGCGGCGAAGCTGAAGCTCGACCCGGACAAGGTGCAGGCCACCGTCGCCGCCTACAACGCCGCCGTCGTGCCCGGCCAGAGCTTCGACAACACGAAGCTCGACGGCAACCGCACCAAGGGGCTCACGCCCGACAAGACCAACTGGGCGCGCACCATCGACAAGCCGCCCTTCTACGGCTACCCGCTGCGGCCCGGCATCACCTTCACCTATCTCGGCGTGCGGGTGAACGAGCGGGCGCAGGTGCTGATGGAGAACGGCCAGCCGGCCGGCAATCTCTACGCCTCGGGCGAGATCATGGCAGGCAACATCCTCGGCCGCGGCTACCTGGCCGGGTTCGGGATGACGATCGGCACGGTGTTCGGCCGCATCGCAGGACAAGAGGCGGCACGACATGCGCGAAACTGACGCCCTCGCCAATGCGCGGCGGGAGATGGAGATCTGCAATGCCTGCCGCTACTGCGAAGGCTTCTGCGCCGTCTTCCCCGCCATGGAGCTGCGCCGCGAGTTCAGCGCGGGCGACCTGAGCTACCTTGCGAATCTCTGCCACAACTGCCGCGGCTGCTACTACGCGTGCCAGTACGCGCCGCCGCACGAATGGGGCATCAACGTCCCCCGCACCTTCCAGGAGCTGCGGGCGGAAACCTACGCCGAATACGCCTGGCCCCGCCGCTTCGCCCAGCTCTTCGACCGGAACGGGACGATCGTCTCGCTCGTGACCGCACTCGGCATCGCGCTGGTGCTGATGCTGGCAGCCGGCCTGGTCGATCCGGACGCGCTGTATCGTGCGCATCCCGTCGTGCCGGGCTCGTTCTACGCGGTGATCCCGCTCTGGGCGATGCAGGCGACCGGCATCCTGACCTTCGGCTTCTCGTTGATCGCGCTTGCCATGGGGGCCCGCAATTTCTGGCGTGACGCCGGCCCGCGCGAACGCCCTGGCCCGGTCGCCCTCGGCATCGCGCTGTGGGACGTGCTGACGCTCAAAAACCTGGGCGGCGGCGGACACGGCTGCAACGACGCCTCCGAACGGTTCTCGATGCGGCGGCGCTGGCTGCACCACGCAATGTTCTACGGCTTCTTCCTGTGCTTCGCCGCGACCTGCACGGCGTTCGTCTACGGCACGCTGTTCGGGTGGGAGGCGCCCTACGCGCTGACCAGCGTCCCCGTCCTGCTGGGCACCGTTGGGGGCCTGCTGCTGCTCGTGGGCACGGTCGGCCTGTTCGCCATGAAGCTGGTCGACGATCCGATGCCGGCCGCCCGCAACCTGCTGGGCGCCGACGTGGCGCTGCTGATGCTGCTCGCGCTCGCCGCGCTCACCGGCCTCGTGCTGCTGGCCCTGCGCGGCACGGGCGCGATGGGGATCGCGCTGGCCGTCCATCTGGGCGTGATCCTGTCGCTGTTCGTCGCCCTGCCCTACTCCAAGATGGTCCACGGCGTGTACCGCACCGCCGCCCTCCTCCGCCGCGCCACCGAACGCAACATGAAGCCGCTCGGAGGCGAATAGAGGCGGGGAACGCGCGCCGGGCTTCCACGAACAGCACGGGATCCCCGGGTCCCGGCGGTTTTCGGCGAGCGGGGTTCGTTCGCTCCGCCATGATGCCCTGCGCGGCCGGCCTGGCGCCCCTGTCAGGCCGGCCTGGCGCCCCTGTCAGGCCGGCCTGGCGCCCCTGTCAGGCCGGCCTGGAAGCCTTCCTCGACCGGGCCGGCCTGACGGCTCCTGCGACGGGAAGAACGCTCACCGCGGGATCGTCCGAGAAGATGGCGGCACGCGCCGATAGGATGCGGCCGCACGGGACCTCACCCGGCGGACTGACGGGCAGATCACGCGAAGGCCACCGCGATTCCACGCGACCGCAGCGAATTGCCCGAGGATGGGCAACGTTAAGACACAATTCATTGCCACGCTCACACAGTCGGCCCGGTAGAAACGCAACTTCGAAGGGGAAGTGACAGTGATGTGCATGACGAATTGCGGCACGCTCACCGTGACCACGCTGCTGCAGGATCCGCTGACGCGGATGCTGATGCGGAGCGATGGCGTCTCCGAGGAGGCGTTCGCCGAACTGCTGCAGCGCGTCCAGGACTGCCTGGCGGCGCGGGCTGCGGCGCCGTCAGAGGTCCTCTCCCACCGCTGGACCAACGCCTGACGCGCGGCGGGGCGTCCTACAGCTCCTCGACCTGCTCCACCCCGCGCAGCACCTTCAGTGCCTGCGCGAGCCGGGGGGTCACGTTGAAGCTGCCCGGCAAGGCGATCTCCACGCTCTGGGTATCGTTCACCCGCGGCACCAGGATCACCCGGCCACGCCCGCCGGCCTCGCGGCCCAGCAGGTCGCGGATGTGCGGCAGCGACCCGGTCTCCCGCAGCCACACCCGGATCGCGGCGCCGGCGCTCGCCGCGGCCTGATCCAGCGCCTGCACGTCGCCCGCGGTGATGCGCAGCGCATCGCCCTCGGTCTTCAGGTCGGCGGTGACCAGCACGTTCGACCCGTTGGCGATCAGCGGGCGCGCGCGGTTCAGCACCTCGGAGAACAGCGTCACCTCGCAGGACCCGCTGACGTCGGTGATGCGCACCCAGGCCATGCGGCTGCCGGTCCGGGTGATCCGCTCCTTCACCGCGACCACGGTCCCCGCGAGCTTCACCCGGCTCACCCCGGCCTGCGCCCGCAGCTCCACCTGCGCGGTGGAGACGACCCCCAGCCGGCGCAGCGCCTGGGCATAGGC
>MKTV01000044.1:109352-119352 GCA_001898425.1 Rhodospirillales bacterium 69-11 | reverse complement strand
GATGGGCGGTGAGATGGAAGCCCACCGCCTCCGCCTCGAAGGACAACCGGTCGAGCGGCGCCCAATCGGGCATGTCGGACAGGCGCAGCGGTTCGGGCTTGCTGGCCGCGCCGCCGAACAGGGCGATCTGGCCGCTCTCCTTCTCCTCGAGCTGGGCCTGGGCGCGGCGGATGATCGTCTCCGCCGCGGCGAACAGCTTCGCGCGATTGTCGTCGATGCGGTCGAAGGCGCCGGCGCGGACCAGGTTCTCGACCTGCATGCGGTTGAGCTGGCGGGGGTCGATCCGCGCGGCGAAGTCGGCGAGATCGGCGAACGGCCGGTCGCCGCGCACCGCGACCACCGACTCCATGGCCGTCGCGCCGACCTTCTTCACCGCGGCCAGCGCGTAGCGGATGGCGAGCTTGCCGTCGTCCAGCCGCTCGACCCCGAAATCGGCGCCCGAGAGGTTGATGTCGGGCGGCAGCACCTTGATCCCGGCCCGCTCCGCCTCCTGCTTCAGCGCGGCCAGCCGGTCGGTGTTGTTGATCGCGAGGCTCATGCAGGCGGCGAGGAACACTTCCGGGTGGTTCGCCTTCAGCCACGCCGTCTGGTAGGCGACCAGCGCGTAGGCCGCCGCGTGCGACTTGTTGAACCCGTAATCGGCGAACTTGGCCATGAGGTCGAACACCTCCTTGGCCTTCTCGGGGTCGATGCCGCGCGCGATCGCGCCCTTGGTGAAGATCTCGCGCTGCGCCTCCATCTCGGCGGCGATCTTCTTGCCCATGGCGCGGCGCAGCAGGTCGGCGCCGCCCAGGCTGTAGCCCGCCATCTTCTGGGCGATCTGCATCACCTGTTCCTGGTAGACCATGATGCCGTAGGTCTCGGACAGGATGTCGTGGATCTCGGGGTGCGGCGCCTCCCACGCCTCGCCGTGCTTGCGCCGGCAATAGTCGGGGATGTTGGCCATCGGGCCCGGGCGATACAGGGCGACGGCCGCGATCAGGTCCTCGAACCGGTCGGGGCGCATCTGGCGCAGCGTGTCGCGCATGCCCTGGCCTTCGAGCTGGAACACCCCGCCGGCATCGCCCCGCGCCAGCATCTCGTAGGTGCGGGTGTCGTCGAGCGGCAGGCGGTTGAGGTCGACCGGCGTGCCCAATTGCTCGAGGAACCCCTCCGCGCGGCGGAGGATGGTCAGCGTGGTCAGGCCGAGGAAGTCGAACTTCACGAGCCCCGCCTGCTCGACGTGCTTCATCGAGTACTGCGTGACCAGGAAGTCGGATTTCGGATCGCGGTAGAGCGGCACGAGCTCGACCAGGGGCCGGTCGCCGATCACCACGCCCGCGGCATGGGTGGAGGCGTGGCGGTACAGCCCCTCGAGCTGGAGCGCGATCTCCAGCAGGCGGGCCACCGCCTCGTCCCCGTCGCGCATCGCCTGCAGCCGCGGCTCCCCGTCCACCGCCTGCTGCAACGTGACGGGCTTGGCCGGGTTGTTCGGGATCAGCTCGCAGACCTTGTTGACCTGGCCGAAGGGCAGCCCCAGCACGCGGCCCACGTCGCGCACCGCGGCGCGGGCCTGCAGCTTTCCGTAGGTGATGATCTGCGCGACCCGGTCGCCGCCATACTCCTTGCGGACGTAGTCGATGACCCGGTCGCGGCCTTCCTGGCAGAAATCGATGTCGAAGTCCGGCATCGACACGCGTTCGGGGTTGAGGAAGCGCTCGAACAGCAGGTTGAAGCGCATCGGGTCCAGATCGGTGATCGTCAGCGCCCAGGCGGCGAGCGAGCCCGCGCCCGATCCGCGGCCGGGTCCGACCGGGATACCGTGCGCCTTCGACCACTGGATGAAGTCCGCGACGATCAGGAAGTATCCCGAGAACCCCATCTTCGCGATCACGTCGAGCTCGTAGTCGAGCCGCTCGCGATAGCGCGCCCGCGTCGCGGCATCGGCGCCCACCGCGTCCATGCGCGCGTCCAGGCCTTCGATCGCCATGGCGCGCACCGTCTCCTCCTCGGTGGCGCCCTCGCGCACCTTGGGGCAGACCGGCAGCAGCGGCTTGCGGCTTTCGGCCATCACCGCGCAGCGCCGCGCGATCGCCAGCGTGTTGTCGCAGGCCTCCGGCAGGTCGGCGAACAGCGCGCGCATCTCGGCGGCCGGCTTGAACCAGTGCTCCGGCGTGACCTGGCGGCGGTCGGGATCGGACAGCACCCGCCCCTCGGCGATGCACAGCAGCGCGGAATGCGGCCCGTGCATCGCGGGCTTGGCGAAGTAGCAGTCGTTGGTGGCCGCCAGCGGCAGGCCCCGCGCATCGGCGAGCCCGATCATCCCCGGCTCGATCGCACGGTCGACGGCGAGCCCGTGGCGGTGCAACTCCATCACCGTGCGGTCGGGAAACGCCTCGGCGAAGGCGGCGAGCAGCCGTTCGGCTTCCGGCTTCTGCCCCTCGGCCAGCAGCCGCCCGATCGGGCCGGTCGTGCCGCCGGTCAGCAGGATCAGGCCCTGGGCGTGCTCCGCGATCACCTCGAACGGGAGCTGCGGCTTCAGGCTGGGGTCGGTGTCGAGGAACCCGCGGGAGGAGAGGCGCTGCAGGTTGGCAAGCCCCGCCGCATCCTGCGCGAGCAGGACGATCGGATCGGGGGGCAGCCGGGGGTTGTCGGTGCGCGCGAGCGCGACCTGGCAGCCGACGATCGGCTGCACGCCCTTGCCGGTGCAGGCCTGGGAGAACTCCAGCGCGCCGAACATGTTGGCGGTATCCGTGATGGCGACGGCCGGCATCCCGGCCTCCCGCGCCATGGCCGCGATCTTGTCCGCCTTGATGGCGCCCTCGCTGAGCGAGTACGCGGAATGGACGCGGAGGTGGACGAATTCGGCGTGCGGCATGGGTCAGATGTAGCGCCTGGGGCGAGTCCGCCCAAGGACTGCGTTCGAGGGGTCATGTCGGGCTGCTGCTGCGGTGCGGCGGGCGGCTGCGTTAGCGACCGCTGATGCTGCGGTGCGCGGGGCGGCGGCGTTGGAACCGGTGATGCTGCGGTGCGGCGGGCGGCGGCGTTGGAACCGCTGATGCACGCTGATTTCCGCTGATGGGCCGGTGCAACGCGAAACGACGAGGCTCGATCACGCCGAGCCGGCGGCTGAGATTCATCAGAACGTTGGGCAACGGCCCGCACGCGCGAGAGCCGCTCCGAATGCGGACGATCGTCGATCTCAGGCGGTCGAGACCGCTCGACCATGCTCCGGTCGGAAAGCGGCTGTCGCCTCGATAAGCAACGGGCGTACCGAGCCGCTCGGATTCATCCCATGGAACGCCGAGCGGATCGTGCCGCAGGGAGCCATCTGCGTGCATCTGCGTGCATCTGCGGTTTCATCCCGATCTGCCCGAGCGGCGTACCTCTCGAGCGGGCCCGAAACACAGCCCGCGCCGGAACTTCCCCGACCGACCGCCGCGCCTCACCCCGGACGGCCGTCCGTGCGCAGACCGGCGGCGAGCAGGGCCGCCCATGCCTCCTCCGCCGTGTCGGCATAGTGGAACAGGCCCAGATCGGCCTGGTCGACCATCCCCTGCGCCGCCAGGAAGTCGAAATCGACCACGCGGCGCCAATAGGCCTGGTCGAACAGCACCACCGGGACGTGCGGCGCCTTGCCGGTCTGGGTGAGCGTCAGCACCTCGAACATCTCGTCCAGCGTGCCGAACCCGCCGGGAAACACCACGAGCGCCCGCGCGCGCATCGCGAGGTGCATCTTGCGCATCGCGAAATAATGGAAGCGAAAGGTGAGTTCCGGCGTGGTGTAGCGGTTCGGCTCCTGCTCCCGGGGCAGGGTGATGTTGAAGCCGATGGACGGGGCGCCGACCTCGAACGCGCCCCGGTTCGCCGCTTCCATGATCCCCGGCCCGCCGCCGGTCGCCACCACGTTGTCGCGCCAGCGGTCGTGCGGGGCGAAGGCGCCGCCGCGCTCCGAGACGGTCCGGCCGAACGCGCGGGCCGCGTCGTACCAGCCGCCCCGCTGCTCCATCGTCGCCAGCGCCGACCGCGCCGCATCGTCCGCCGGCTGCGCCCGCGCGGCATCGCGCTGTTCCGGGGACGGCACCCGCGCGCTGCCGAACACCACCACCGTGCTGCGGATGCCCCAGTCCCGCAGCAGCAACTCGGCCTTCGCGTATTCGAGCGCGAAGCGCACCGGGCGCATCTCGTCGCGTAGCAGGAAGTCGGTGTCCTCCACCGGCAGGACATAGGCTTGGGCGCGGCTCTGCGGCGTGTCGGTCATCGCATGTCTCCCGGACGTCGCGATCGATGTAGACCGCGCCGCCCGCCGCCGCACCTCCCGCCCCTTCTTGGCTGCAGGTCCCGCCGCGCCCCGGCTGCGGCGTCCCGGCTGGGGCGCAGGGTCTACCGCAGCGTGAACTGGATCGGCACGATCAGCTCGATCCGTCCCCCCTCCGGCGGCGGCGGCAGCGGTGCGGCGCGATGCACCAGCGCCGTCGCTTCCTCGTCCAGCAGTTCCACCCCACTCGGCTTCTGCAGCCGGACGGCCTGCACCGATCCGTCGGGCAGCAGGATCAGGTGCACATAGGCGACGCCTTGCTGGCGGCGCATCTGCGCGGCCGGCGGATAGCGCTTGAAGCGGTTGAGATGCGCGACGAGCCGCGCACGCCAGTCCGCGGCGGCAGTGGCCGAGATGCGCGACGCCACGGGCGCAGCGGCTTGCGGCGGCGCGGCGGCGGGCGGCGGCGCGGCGGTCGGGACCGGCGGCGCCTTGACCGGCCGAGGGTCGGGACGGGGCGCCGGACGGGGCGCGGGCCGCGGCGGCGGAGGCGGCGGAACGGGCACGGGCGGCGCGGGCAGCGGCGGGGCGGCCGGCACCGCGAGGTCGAGCGGCGGGGGTGGCTCCGGCGGCGGGATCACCGGATCGGGCGGCGGCAGTTCGGGCGGCGGCGGCTCCGGCGCGGCTTGCGGGGGCGCGGCTTCTGGGGGCGCGGCTTCGGGTGGCGCCGGTTCCGGGGGCGGGGGTTCGGCGGGCGCGGGAGCCGGTGGGGTCACCGTCGGCGCGGGGCTCGCCTCCTGCGGCGGCGTCTCCGGTTCGGCGGGCGCGGGATCCGGGTCCGCGGGAGGCGCCTCCGCCACGGGGGCGAGGTCGACCAGCAGCGCCGGCATCTCGGCGGCGGGCAGCGGCGGCAGGCGCCAGAGCAGCAGCACCCCCATGGCATGCAGCGCGATCGCCACCCCGGCGCCCGTGGCCCAGCGCGGCAGCGCCGGACGATCCGTCGCAGCGATCACGGCGTCCCGCCGCCGGCGACCGGGGCAGCGGGCGAAGCGGTCGCGCCGGGGACGGTGGACGGCTCTCCCGACGCGGCTTGCGGCGCTGCAGCGCCGGCTTGCGCCACCGCCGGCGCGTGCTCCAACCCGACCAGGGCGAGCTTCAGGTAGCCGGCCGCCCGCAGCGCATCCATCGCGCCCATCAGGTCGCCGTAGCTCACGCCCTTGTCCGCGCGCAGGAAGACGCGGGTCTCCTTGTCCGCCCCGGTGGCCGCATCCAGGGCCGCGCCCAGCCCGCTCGCATCCACCGGCGTGTCGCCGAGGATCAGCGAGAGGTCGGACCGTAGCGTCAGGAATTGCGGGTGGTCGGGGCGCGGCTGCGGGGTGGCGGCGCTGGTCGGCAGCTCCACCTTCACGTCCACCGTCGCGAGCGGGGCGGCGACCATGAAGATGATCAGCAGCACCAGGATCACGTCGATGAACGGCGTGACGTTGATCTCGTGGGTTTCCTCGGGCCCGTCCTCGTCGAGCCCGAACCCGGTTCCGCCGGCCATGGCGCTACTCCGCCGCGCGATGCAGGGGACGCCGGAGCGGGCCGGCCTCGCCGCGCCCAGCCGTCGCGGCTCTCCCGCGGTCGAGGTCGCGCACGGCATGCGCGCGGTCCAGGTCGCGCGCGGCGTGGGCGAGCACCACCGTCGAGAGATCCGCGAGCCCCGCGCGGTAGCCCGCCAGCATCCGGGCGAACAGGTTGTAGACGAGCACCGCCGGGATCGCCGCGGCGAGGCCGGTGGCGGTCGCCAGCAGCGCCTCCGCGATTCCAGGCGCGACCACGGCGAGGTTGGTGGTCTGCGCCTCGGAGATGCCGACGAAGCTGTTCATGATCCCCCAGACCGTGCCGAACAGCCCGATGAACGGCCCGCAGGCGCCGATGC
Organism: Rhodospirillales bacterium 69-11; assembly: GCA_001898425.1. GTDB lineage: Bacteria > Pseudomonadota > Alphaproteobacteria > Acetobacterales > Acetobacteraceae > Rhodopila. The sequence goes on along the minus strand of MKTV01000044.1, from coordinate 113,191 downwards.
TGGCGAGCAGCCCGGTGCCGCGGCCGAGATGCCGGCCCGCCTGGTGGTCGATCCGGCGCAGATGCAGCGCGATCCGCTCCTTCACCCCGTCGGCCGGCAGGTCGGCGGAGCACGCGATCTCGGCGCGGGCCGCATCGACGAGACGACGCGCGATCGGCTGTTCCGTCCGGTCGGGCAGGCCGGGAGCCGCGTTCACCGCGACGAGCGCGGCGCGCAGCTCCCGCCGCGCGGCGAGCAGTTCCAGGCCCTTGGCGACCAGCAGCGTCCAGGTGGCGATCGAGGCGAGCAGCAGCAGCGCCATCACGCCCTGCACGATGGGGTCGGCGGTGACCACCATCTGCCAGGGCGTGAGCGCGGCGTGGGGGAGGCCGGTGGGCGGCAGGACGGCATTCGGCACGGCGTTTGTCTCCGAAAGGGTCACGCCCCGCGCTGCAGGGCGGCGGCGCGGACGTGGTCGAGGCGGCGGCGGTTGCGGCGGCGCAGCCACCACAGCAGGGGGCCGGTGACGGCGAAGAGCGGCAGGGCGAGCCCGCCGATCACGGACGCCGCACGCCAGAGCGGGCCGAGGCCCGCGCCTTCGTGCAGGTCGTGCATCCAGCGATAGGCGCGGTCGGCGGGGGGTTGCCGCCGCGCGTCCTGCACGGCGAGCACGCGGCCGGCATCCGGCGCGACCTGCACCGCGATGGCGGAGGCCGCGCCCTCCCCACCCTCCGCCAGGAGGAAGACGCGGATCGCCTCCCCCGGCGTGGCCGGCAGGAAGGCCGCGCGCAGATGCGCCCCCGGCGCGGCCGCCCTGGCGAGCGCGAGCGCGCGGTCCAGATCGGGCGTCGTGACCGCCGCCGGACCGGCGATCCGCATGGCCCGCGGCGGCCCGCCGCCTTCGAGGCCCAGCAATCCACGCGAGGTGCGGGGGAAGGCGAGCACCACGCCGGTCGCGGCGAGCACCAGCAGGATCGCGACGGTCCAGATCCCCGCGGCGCCATGCAGGCTGCGATGGAACCGCACCCCGCGCGCACGCCACGCCACGGACGCTGCCTCGCGCCAGCCGCCGGGACGCGGCCACCAGATCGGGATCCCGCTGAGCAGCAGAAGGACGAGGGCGATCCCGCACCAGCCGCCGATGCTGCGCCCGCCCCAGTCGGGAACCGAGAACTGCACGTGCAGGCCACGCAGCCACGCCCAGGCGGGGCTGGCCTCCCCGACGACGCGCAGGTCGCCGGGATCGACGAGCAAGGTGCGCGGTGGTCCGTCCGGCCGGCGCACCTGCACCTGGGCCGGAGCGCCGCCCTCGGCCGGGACGTAGCGCTGGGCCCGCGCCTGCGGACCGGTGGCGTGTTCGGCCGCGGCGACGATGGCCGAGGCAGGCTGCGCCGCGGCGCCCGACACGGCCGGACCGGCAGCCGGCAGCCAGGGCTCGAGCGCGAGCACCGCGCCGGTCAGTCCCTGCACGGCGATCGGCAAGGCGAGCACCAGGCCGATCCAGCGATGTGCGACGCGAAGCGGGCCGCGCACGCCGCCTTGCGCGGATGCGGGCCGCGCGGATCGGGACGTGCTCGTGGACAGGGACGCGGGCATGGGCGCCATGTCAGGTGTCCGCCCAGCGTCGCAGCAGATTGTGGTACACGCCGGTCAACGGGATGATCGACCCGTGCTCCGGATGGTCCGTGGCGACGGACTGGATCGCGGTGTCGAGGTCGAACAGCATGGTCCGCGCGGAATCGTCGCGCACCATGCTCTGGATCCAGAAGAACGCGCTGATGCGCGCGCCCCGCGTCACCGGCCGCACGTCGTGCAGGCTGCCCGAGGGATACAGCACCATGTGGCCGGCCGGCAGCTTCACGGCATGCGCGCCGTAGCTGTCCTCCACCACCAGCTCCCCGCCCTCGTACTCCTCGGGCGGCGTCAGGAACAAGGTCGCCGACAGGTCGCTGCGTACCCGCACCGGCGTCCCCGGCACCGATCGGATCGCGGTGTCGACATGCGTGCCGAACCGCCCGCCGCCCTGGTAGCGATTGAACATCGGCGGGTAGACCTTGAGCGGCAGCGCCGCCGAGATGAATGTCGGCGTCCGTTAGAGCACCGCCAGGATCGCATCGCCCAGTTCGCGAGCCAGCGGATGGTGCTCCGCCATCTGCTCGTTGGTCTTGACGCGCTGCGCCTGGTAGCCGGCGGTCACGCGCCCGTCGATCCACGCGGCCTCCTCCAGCCGCGCCCGCATGGACGCTGCGCGCTCCGGGGACAGCACGGCCGGGATTTCCATCAGCACGGGCGGCTCACAGCGCGAAATTGGCGGAGAACAGGAAGGTCCGGCCGCTGCCCGGCACCACGTGGCCGGGATGCAGCAGGTCGTAGTATTTGACGTCGGCCAGGTTGGTGGCGTTGACCTGCAGCGACAGGCCGGGCCGCACCGGCATCTTCGCCATCGCCTGGAAGGTCACGTAGCCGGGCGCGATGTTGTAGCGCCCGCTCGCCGTGTTGGGCGTGGAGCTCGCCCAGCGGCTGGAGACGTAGTTCATCCCGCCGCCGACCTGGATGTCGTACCAGGGCAGCACGTAGGTGCTCCAGATGTTCAACGTGTGCCGCGGGACGTTGGCGAGCGGTTCGCCCACCGAGGCCGGCTGGGTCGAGGATAGCACCTGGCTCGCCAGGTAGGCGTAGCCGGCGAAGATCTCCCACGCCTCGGTCAGGTGGCCGGCCACGCCGAGTTCGAAGCCGCGCACCTGCTGCTTTCCGCCCAGCATGTTGAACCCGGGGTTGTTCGGATCGGGCACCCGCGCATTGTTCTTGGTGATCTGGAACAGCGCGCCGGTCAGGCTGAGCTTGCGGTCCAGCACGTCCCACTTGGTGCCGACCTCGTAGGTCTCGTTCTCCTCCGGCGCGAGATCCGCGGTGGAACTCGCGAGCGACAGCCCTTCGGCCGACGGGTTGAACGAGGTGCCCCAGGCGAAATACAGGCTGCCGTTCGGCGCGGGCTTGAACACGAGGCCGGCGCGGCCGCTGAGCATCGAATCGGTGCGGTGGAAATAACTCGTGGGCGCGATGTTCTGGTAATAGCTGGTGTCGAAATTGTCCCAGCGCACGCCGCCGATGACTTCCCAGAACTCGCCCAGCTTGACGGTGTCGATCGCACTCAGCGCCGCGGTGTTGGACGTCGTGCGCGCCGCCGTGCTGAGGCGGGACGGCGCGGTGAACGGCACCTCCACCGGGAACAGCAGATTCGTGCTCGGCACCCCAGTGTATGTGAAGCGGTTGGGCGAGGAGGTTTCCTTCCCGACCTCCCACCCCGCCACCAGCGCGTGGTCGAGCGGGCCGGTGCTGAACCGCCAGGTCGCGTCGGTCTGGTTCTGCAGGAAAGTCTCGGTGCTCTGCACCGCGATCATGTTGCGGTTGACGCTGATCGCCGCGAGCGAGGTCGCCACCGAGATGCCGCTGTAGTTGACCTGCGGTTCGGTCACCCGGGTGCCGCGCTCGTAATTCCCGTAGCGGAACTGGCTGCGCAGCATCAGGTTCTCGTTGATGTCGTGCTCGATGCGGATCGTGCCGATATCGACGATCGTCTGCAGGTAGTCGGAATCGGCGAAGCCGTACCAGCTCGCGCGGGACGTCGCGGCGGGGCGGCCATACAGCCATGGCAGGCCGTAATCCGGCGTGTCGTATTCCTGCTGGTGCAGGTAGTTGATCACGACGCGGGTCGGCGACCCCAGGCCGAACGCGACCGAGGGCGCGATGCCGAAACGGCGATACTCCGCCTGATCGCGGCCGACCACCCCGTTCAGGTTGCCCATCACGTTCAGCCGCAGCGCCGCGCCGTCGAGCCCCTCGATCGGGCGGCCGACATC
>MKTV01000044.1:86497-109306 GCA_001898425.1 Rhodospirillales bacterium 69-11 | reverse complement strand
GCCGTGACCGGCGCGAGCCTGGCCTCCTTGCTGACCTGGTTGACCACGCCGCCGGTCGAGCCGCGGCCGAAGATCACGGCGGCCGGCCCCTTCAGCACCTCGATGCTCTCGAGGTCGAACGGATCGCGCGTGTAGCTGCCGAAATCGCGCATGCCGTCGAGGAAGAAGTCGTTGCGCGCGCTGAAGCCACGGATCGTCAGGCTGTCGCCCTGGGCTCCGCCCTCCCCGGCCGCGAGGCTGATTCCCGGCACGTTGCGCAGCGCGTCGCGCACGGTGATGTCGTTCTGGTCGTCGATCAGCTGACGCGGCACGACGGTGATCGATTGCGGCGTGTCGAGCAGGGGTTCGGTCAGCTTCGGCAGGCGCGGGGTCGTCGCCTGGTAGCCGGTGCCCTGCACGCCCTCCACGGAGACGGGCGCAAGCTGGACGGGATCACCGGAATTTCCGCTGCTCTGGGCCTGGGCGGTGCCGGCAATGGCCATGGAGAGGACACCACCCGCCACGCGGCGGAGGGAGGGAACGGTCGAGAATCGACGAGTTTGGGCGGCGGCCGGCACGGCTTGGTTCTCCTGCGGTCGATTATCTATGCTTGATATGCAAGTGACTCGCAGTTGCATGGTGTACACAGGCCGGCTAAGGGCCACAATAGGCGAAAATGAGAGTCAGTCGCAATTCTGCTGAAATCGTTGGGAGGTGCGTCGCGCGTAGCGGCTCGAGGAGCGGTATGCGCGGCGGGACGATGCATGCCGCGGCACGAGCGACGATGCGTGCGGCGGTGCGCGGGCCGACGCCCGCAGCGGCGTGCGTGGGAGGCGACGCAGCCAGCGGGCGCAGCCCCGGCACGCCGTCGACCACCCCCGGACGACCATCAACCCGGTTTGCGGCTCCAGCCCCGCCCTTCCGGACGGAGGGACGGAGCGGGATGAGCCCTGCCGTGGGCGGCGGGTCAGCCGCCGCGCGCCGACCGTTCCCGCTCGAGCAGGGCCCGCTTGCGCGGCACGCCCCAGCGATACCCGGTGAGATCGCCGTCGCTCCCCACCACCCGGTGGCACGGGACCGCCAGCGACACCGGATTGGTCGCGCAGGAGCGCGCGACCGCCCGCACCGCCGCCGGATTCCCCACCATCTCGGCAAGCTGCGCATAGCTGCGCGTCTCGCCGGCCGGGATGCGGCACAGCGCCTGCCAGACGCGCTGCTGGAACGCCGTCCCGCGCAGATCGAGCGGCAGGTCGAGCGCCTGCTTCGGCTCCTCCAGGAAGGCGAGCACGGCGCGGACCGTGTCGGCGAGCGCCGCATCGTCCGCCACGACCTGCGCCCGCGGGAAGCGGCGGCGCAGATCGCCCATCAACGCCTCGTCCGGTTCGGCGAAGCCGAGGAAGCACACCCCCTTGTCCGTCGCCCCGACCAGCAGCCGCCCGAACGGGCAGTCGGCGAAGGCGGTGCGGATGCTCTCCCCTGCCCCGCCCCGCCGCACCGCGCCGGGCGTCATGCCGAGGAGCGTGCCGGTCTTCTCGTAGACGCGGCTCTCCGACCCGTAGCCCGCATCGGCGACCGCATCGGCCACCCGCGTGCCGCCGGCGAGCGCGGCCGAGAGGCGCCGCGCCCGCACGCCTTCCGCGTAGCTGCGGGGCGTCACGCCGGTATGGTCCCGGAACAGGCGCAGGAAGTGGAACCGGGAGTAGCCGGCCCGCGCGGCCAGCGCCTCGAGCGAGGGGATGGTCTCCGACGCCTCGATCTGCGCGCAGGCGGCCTCGACCACCGCCTTGGCGATCCGCGCGCGCTCTCCCTTGGGATCGCAGCGCTTGCAGGCGCGGAAGCCCGCCTCCTCCGCCGCATCCACGGTGGGAAAGAAGCGCACGTTGCGGCGCAGCGGGCGCGGGGACGGGCAGCCGGGGCGGCAATACACGCCCATCGTCGTGACGGCGTAGAGGAAGTCGCCAGGCTGGCGGGTGACGACCCGCTCCCAGAGATGCTCGTCCGGGAGAGGGTCTGGGCGTGACGCGGTGTCTGGCCCGAGAAGCGTGTCCGACATGGCCTCACTCTGGGCCGCTCCGCGCCACCGCGCCATCCGCGGCTTGCGGCGAGTTCCCGGTGGGGCGCGGGCACGAAAAAGGGCGCCTCGCGGCGCCCTTTCCCGTCATGATGCTCGTGCCGGGGGAGATCAGCGGATGATGATCTCGACGCGGCGGTTCTGCGGCTCGCGAACGCCCGGGCCGGTCGGCACCAGCAGGTTGGTCTCGCCGAAGCCCTGGATGGAGATCGCGTTCTTCGGCACGCCGTTGCGCACCAGCTCGCCAGCCACCGCCTGGGCGCGCCGCACGGACAGGCCCTGGTTGTACTTCGGCGTGCCCGACGTGTCGGTGTAGCCGTTCACCTCGATCCGCGTGTACTGGACGCGGGTCGAATTGTCCGCCGCCTCCTTGATGATCTGGCGGGCCCGATCGGTCAGGGTCGCCTTGTCCCAATCGAAGAACACCAGGTAGGAGCGCGACGGCGCGGGGGCCGGCGCGGCCACCGGCATCGGCGCGGGCGCCACCGCCGGGGCCGGGGTGTTGAAGGCGTAGCGGACGCCGAACACCACGGTGTGGTTGAACTGGTTGTGGAGCTGGATGGTGGTGGGCGACGTCACGCCACCGACCGTCTCCGACCCGCTGAACTTCGCCCCGCCCAGGATGTCCATGAACCGGTAGTCCACGGTGGCGGACAGGCCGGGCATGTTCGGGATCGGGAAGGACGCGCCGATGATGGCCTGCCAGGCGAAGGCGCCGGACGTGTCGTTGGTGGAGTAGGTGAACGCGCCGCCGGGGTTGGTGAAGCTCACCCCGTTCAGGTTGGTCCACTGGTAGCCGGCGCCCGCCCCGATATACGGGTACATCCAGGGGAAGCCGACATCCATGTCGAAGATGGCATTGGCCATCACGCCATAGTTCTGCAGGTTCCCGTCCGCCTTGGTCGGGAACGGCGTGCCGCTCAGCTTGTGGATGCCGTTGCGGGTGTAGTTGCCCTCAACCTCGAGGCGCAGGCCGTTGCCGAAGCCCCAGCCGACGCTGCCGAGACCCTGGAAGCCGAGGTCTTCGGTGATGTGGGTCATGCCGCCGAAGCCAGGCGCGGCGGAGACGCGCGGATCCTGCGGGATCTGCAGGCCGATGCCAGCGCCGACATAGAGCCCCTGGACCGGCTGGGCCTGGGCGGCCAGCGGCGTGGCGAGCAGTGCCGTGGCCAGCAGTGCACTCCGGTATCGCATGCGTCGTCTCCTGTCGTGATCGTCGCTGGTCACCGAGGCGGCGTCAGCGGTGCGTCGGATAAATGCGGATGAGGGGGCGTCCCGCAAGTCACCAGTGACGGCCTCACGGCTGGTTGTCCCATTTCGGCCAAATTCCGGCTGTCCCATTGAAATTACTGCGGCTTTTTGGTGACGTCGGCAAAAAGAACGTCCCTGTCGCCAGCGTTGCGCAACCAGGTCGGAAAGGGAACGATCGGCAGGATACGCGATTGGCCGGCCGGGGAAAGGGGGGCCGATACGAAAAGGGGCGCCTTGCGGCGCCCCGATCCGTCGTGTCCTCGTAGCCGAGGGAGATCAGCGGATGATGATCTCGACGCGGCGGTTCTGCGGCTCGCGGACGCCCGGGCCGGTCGGAACCAGCAGGTGGGTCTCGCCAAAGCCCTGGATGGAGATCGCGTTCTTCGGCACGCCGTCCTTGACGAGTTCGGCGGCGACCGCCTGGGCGCGACGCACCGACAGGCCCTGGTTGTACTTCGGCGTGCCCGACGTGTCGGTGTAGCCGTTCACCTCGATGCGGGTGTACTGCACCTTGGTGGAATTCTGCGCCGCTTCCGAGATGATCTGGCGCGCGCGATCCGTGAGGGTCGCCTTGTCCCAATCGAAGAACACCAGGTAGGAGCGGGCCGGCGCCACCGGGGCGACCGGGGCGGCGATCGGCGCCGGGGCCGGCGGCGGAGCGACACCGAAGTTGTAGCGCAGACCGATCAGGACGGAGTGGTTGTACTCGTCGTTGAACTTGAAGCTCGCCGGGGTGGTGACGCCACCGCTGGTGAAGTTCACGTTGTAGCTGCGGTCGCCGGTCATGCCCATGAACCGGTACTCGGCGGTGAGCGCCAGGCCGGGAGCCGCCGCGATCGGCAGAGCCGCACCGATGATCGCCTGATAGGCGAACGCGCCCTTGGTGGACGTGCCGCTGCTGAAGCTGCCGCCCGGGAACGAGCCGTGCAGGTTCCGGTCCATCGCCCACTGGTAGCCGACGCCGGCACCGATGTAGGGGACGACGGCGGGAACGAGGCCGTAGAAGTCATACAGCACGTTCACCATCGCGCCGAACTTCTGCTCGTTGCCGCCGAAGTTCGTGACCGTGGTGTTGCCCGCGTTGCTCAGCCCGCTGAACGGGTTGTAGCGATAGGAGCCCTCGACCTCGGCCCGCAGACCGTTGCCGAAGCCCCAGCCGGCGCTCAGCACCACGACCGGACCGACATGCGACTTGGCCGACGCGCCGCCCAGGTTGGCGGTGCCGAGGCCCGGGGAAGAGACGGACTTGATGTCCTCGTCCTGCAGCAGGTTCACACCCGCGCCGGCGCCGACATACAGACCGGTGACCGGCTGAGCTTTTGCCGCGAGCGGCAGCGCCACCACCGTGGCCGCCAGAAGCGCACTGCGGAAAGTCATTTGGGATACTCCCTTGCCTTAATTGACGCGCAGGCAGTGCAGGTCCAGGTCATGCCGTGCCCCGCCCCCTTTCGCTGAGAAAACCATAGCGCCGTGCAGAACGGAAAACGAGGGCCTCAAGGTAGTTCAAGTCACACTGTGGCCGCCATGACACAGCCCCTCGGCGGCCCGGCAACAGCACTCGCGCATGCGTGATCAGCCCCGCATCCCGAACGATGCCGAAACCACAATCCCACCGCGCGGGACGCCGTCGCGGCCGCCGCGCCGACCCCCGGTGCAACACTCTGGAAATACTCGGGTTTGTAGCTCCCGCGGCTGATCCGGCCGCCGATCGCCCGCCCCTGCCCCCGCCGTCACCGCCGCGTGCCGCCCGCCCATGGCGCCTCCGGACGCCTCCGTGTCGGGGAGGATTGCCTCAAGTCAACGTGACCCATGCACGGAACGCAGTGCGGCATCACCGCGCATCCGCGGTGTACGGAGGCCCGCCCGCCGCGGCACGCGCCGTCCGCCGCCCCGCCCCACCTCTCGCCCCGGCAGCCTCCACAGCCCGCTCGGGACGCGGCATTGCCACCGACCGCCGCTCGAACGACCGTCGCCCCGAGTCGCCGCCCCCCACAGGAGCCCCCATGAGCCCTCCATTCGCTGCCCCGACCCTCCGGACGCCCCGGCTGCTGCTGCGCGGCTTCGTCCGCGCCGACGTCGAGGCTTTCGCCGCGATGGAAGCCGACCCCGAGGTGCGGCGCCACCGCGGCGGCAACGTGCTGGATCGCCAGCAGGCCTGGACCTCGCTGCAGCTGCTTCTCGGCCAGTGGCCGCTGCGCGGCTACGGCATGTTCGCGCTGACCGACGCCGAGGACGGCGGATTCCGGGGCTTCGCCGGCGTGCTGCATCCCGCCGACTGGCCGGAGCCGGAGCTCGCCTATTCCCTGGCGCGCCCCTTCTGGGGGCAGGGGCTCGCGCAGGAGGCGGCGACCGCGGTTCGGGACTGGGCCTTCGCCGAGGCCGGCCTGCCGACGCTCGCCAGCTTCATCCTTCCCGGGAACGTGCCCTCCCAACGGCTGGCCACGCGGATCGGCGCCGTGCGGGAGGGCCAGGTGACGGTGCGCGGCCTCGTGGCCGACCGCTGGGTGCATCCCGCGCCCGGCCATGGCGTGGTCGTCTGACGCCGGCGTCGTCCGGTCGCGGCGTCGCGCCCTTCTGCACGGGCCCGCGGGAGGGCGGGGCGAACTGGAACGGCCGGCCGCGGTTCGACTTTCGTTCCCGCGACGCCGCCATCATGCGACACTGCGGCCGGAACAACCGCGGTGACAGCATGACCGATCAGCGCCCGTCCCCCGCCCCCGAACGCCACCCGGCCCCGCCCGACGCATGCGGGCACGCAGGTTCGGGAAATGACGCTCCGGATGCTCCCACCCCCGCCGCGCACGGCGCCAACGCCCCCCTGATCGGCGGCTTGCGCCCGGAGGTCGCCGACCTGTTCCGCCCCGAACGGCTGGAGGCGCAGGAAGAGGCGTTCTGGCACGGCCGCCGCATCGCGGAGCTCAGCGACGCGGAGCTGGCCGCGGCCATGGCCGGTGTGTCGGAGGAACCGCCGCCCGACCCGCCGCCGGTGCGCAGCACGGGCAACTGGCGCAAGCTCTCGGTCACCTGGCCGGAACCGCGCGTCTCGGTCACGCTGCGGCTGGACGAGAGCGTCATCACGTGGTTCCGCCGCGCCGGCCGCGGCTACCAGGCGCGCATGAACGCGGTGCTGCGCGCCTATGTCGACGCCCAGCGCGCGGAGGAACAGAAGCGCCGGCGCTGACCGGCCTCGCGCGCGGGCCGGCAGCGGCGCTCTCCATGCGATGCGCGCGACCACCGTCGCCTCCACACGATGTCGCCCCCTCACGATAGAGTCCCGCCGGCGCGGGCAGCCATGGCATAGTCCCCGGCAAGGACGAGGCGGAGCAACCGCCGCGCGCACCAGGGGGACTGAGCCGCATGCTGGGATTGATGCAGCAGCGGGAGCTGCTGATCTCGAGCTTCCTCGACTACGCCGAGGCCTACCACCCGCGGGTCGAAGTGGTCTCCCGCCTGCGGGACGGAACGCTGCACCGCATCGGCTGGGGCGGCATCGCCGATCGCGCCCGCCGGCTCGCGCAGGCGCTGCAGCGCCTCGGCATCCGGCGCGGCGCTCGCGTCGCGACCCTGGCCTGGAACACGCACCGCCATCTCGAACTGTTCTTCGGCGTGACCGGCAGCGGGATCGTGCTGCACACGGTCAATCCGCGCCTGTTCCCCGAACAGCTCCGCTACATCATCGACCACGCGGAGAATGGGGTGGTGTTCTTCGACGTGGAGTTCGCCGGCCTGGTCGCCGATCTCGCTCCTCACCTCCCCACGGTCCACACCTACGTCGCGCTCGGAGTCCGCGACGAGCTGCCGGACCTGGCCCTGCCGAACCTGCTTGCGTACGAGGACCTGCTCGCGGCCGAGGACGGCGATTTCGCCTGGCCCATGTTCGACGAGAACAGCGCCTCCTCGCTCTGCTACACCTCCGGGACCACGGGCAATCCGAAGGGCGTGCTGTACAGCCACCGCTCCACCGTGCTGCACACCTTCTCCCTGATGGCGGTCGACACGATGGCGATCTCCGCGCGGGAGACGCTGCTGCCCTGCGCGCCGCTGTTCCACGTGAATTGCTGGGGCATTCCCTACGCCGCCGCGGGCACGGGCGCGAAGCTGGTCCTGCCCGGCAGCCGGCTGGACGGCGAGAGCCTGTGGGAGCTGCTGCGCGACGAGGGCGTCACCTTCGCGGCCGCCGTGCCCACCGTGTGGCTGACGCTGTTCGCGTGGATGGAACGGCAGGCCGATCTGAACCCCGGCGCACTGAAGCTGCGGCGCGTGCTGTCCGGAGGCACCGCCGTGCCCCGCGTGGTGATCGACACCTTGCGCGACCGGTTCGGCGCCACGCTGCTGCAGGCCTGGGGCATGACCGAACTCTCGCCGCTCGGCACCGTCGGCAACCTCCTGCCGCGGCACGACGCGCTGGACGAGGAGGCACGGACGGCGCTCCGCCTCAAGCAGGGGCGCACGATCTACGGCATCGAGCTGCGGGTCGTGGACGAAGCTGGCCGTCCCTTGCCGCGGGACGGCACCAGCGTCGGGCTGATCCAGGCGCGCGGCCCGTGGGTCTTGTCCGGCTACTTCAAGGGCGATGGCGGGCAGGCGGTCGATGCCGATGGGTGGTTCGGCACCGGCGACGTGGGCACGCTGGACGCGGACGGGTTCCTGACGATCACCGACCGGGCGAAGGACGTGGTGAAGTCGGGCGGCGAATGGATCAGCTCGATCGAGCTCGAGAACCTGGCGGTCGGCCACCCCGCCGTGCAGGAAGCGGCGGTGATCGCCGCGCGGCACGCCCGCTGGCAGGAGCGCCCGCTGCTGCTGGTGACCTGCAAGGAGGGCCGCAGCGTGACCAAGGCGGAGCTGCTCGCCTTTCTCGCGCCCAAGGTCGCCAAATGGTGGCTGCCGGACGACGTGATCTGCGTCGACGCGATGCCGCACACGGCCACGGGCAAGGTGCAGAAGGCGCGGCTCCGCAGCGAGTACGCCGACTGGCTGGAGCGCGGCTGACCGCGGCAGCCGGGGCGCGCAGCGGGTGCGTGACGTCGCGGGGGGCTCGTGCGGGCTCGTGGCGGGGAGCGCCGTCGGACATCTCCCACCTTGTCCCGTCCCGCGAAATCCGGCACGCACCCATCATGTTCGGCCGCGCGCTCCAGGTGCTGCTCGTCTTCCTCCGCCTGGGGCTGACCAGCTTCGGCGGGCCCGTCGCCCATCTCGGGTATTTCCGCGCGGAGTTCGTCGCCCGCCGCCGCTGGCTGGACGAGGCGACCTTCGCCGACCTCGTCGCCCTCTGCCAGTTCATGCCGGGCCCCGCCTCCAGCCAGACCGGCATGGCGATCGGCGTGCTGCATGCCGGCCCGCTCGGCATGCTCGCCGCCTGGGTGGGGTTCACGCTTCCCTCCGCCGTCGCCATGACGCTGTTCGCCCTCGGCCTCGGCGCGCTGGGCGATGTCGGCCATGCGAGCTGGGTGCACGGGCTCAAGCTCGTCGCCGTGGCGATCGTGGCGCAGGCCGTCTGGGGAATGGCGCGCAGCCTCGCACCGGACCGCACCCGCGCGACCGTGGCGGTCGCCGCCTGCCTGCTCGCGCTCGCACTCCCCTCGACACCCGGGCAGCTCGCGGCGATCGCCCTGGGCGGGCTCGCCGGGCTGTTCGTCCTGCCGCGGCCCGACCCCCAGCCGGCCTCGGACGTCCGGATCGGCCTTGGGATCCCCCGCCCGGTCGCCGTCGCCCTGCTGGTCGCCTTCGCCGGCCTGCTGCTGGCGCTGCCGCCGCTCGCCCGGGGCGCGGACGTGCATGCGCTCTCGCTGTTCGACGCGTTCTATCGCGCGGGCGCGCTGGTGTTCGGCGGCGGGCACGTGGTGCTGCCGCTGTTGCAGGCCTCGGTCGTGCCGCCGGGCTGGGTCGGCAACGACGCGTTCCTCGCCGGCTACGGCGCGACCCAGGCCATGCCCGGCCCGATCTTCACCTTCGCCGCCTATCTGGGCGCGATCGAGACCCCCGCCCCGAACGGCTGGGCCGGCGCGGCGCTCGGGACCGTCGCGATCTTCGCGCCCTCCTTCCTGCTGGTCGGCGGGCTGCTGCCGTTCTGGGACGGGCTGCGCCGCCGCACCGCCGTCCAAGCCGTGCTGCGCGGCGTGAACGCGGCGGTGGTCGGCGTGCTGCTGGCCGCGCTCTACACGCCGATCTGGACCGGCGCCGTCACCGGCCCCGCCGATTTCGGCCTGGCGCTCGCCGCGTTCCTCGGCCTCACGCTCTGGGCGCTGCCGCCCTGGCTGGTCGTGGTGGCCGGGGCGGGCCTCGGCGCGCTCGTGCTATAGGCGCCGCATGCAGGTACCGTATTTCAGCCAGTGGGAATCCCCCGACCTCACGTCCGCCGTCATCGCGGAAGGGGAGGCCGCGCTGCGCCGCGACCCGCGCTGGCGCGACTCGGGCGCGACCGATCTCGACGAATACGCGACCTGGGCGCTGCATTGCTGCGGCATGGCGTGCCTCAAGATGGTGCTGGCCGCGCGCACCGGCCGTGTGGTGCCGATCCTCGACCTGGCGCGCGGCTGCACCCAAGCGGGCGGCTACGTCGTCGACCCTGCCGCCGACACCATCCGCGGCCTGATCTACGCGCCGTTCGTCCCCTGGGTCGCCGAGGCGTTCGGCCTGGACGCCGGCGTCGTCACCGACGTGACCGCGGCCGACCTGCCGGACCTGCTGCGGGACAACGCGTTCTTCATCGCCTCCGTCCATCACGCCATCCGCTGGCCGGAGCAGGACCCGCCCCATCGCGGCGGCCACCTCGTGCTGGTCTACGCCGCGGACGCGCACGGCATCACCTTCCACAACCCGTCCGGCCACACCCGCGCGACGCAGCAGGCGGCGCACCTCCCGCTCGCGACGTTCGAGCGCTTCTTCGCCGGCCGCGGCATCCGAATCGCGCGCCAGCCGCCCGATCGCGCGGCCGTCCGGGCGTAGGATTGCCGTGGACACCGGCATCCGGTTCACATCGAGCGAGGCACCATGCTCCGCCTGACGATTCGCGACGCCCATCCCGACGACGAAGGCCGCGTGATCGCGCTGTGGCGCGACTGCGGCCTGGTCTCGAGCTACAACGACCCAGCGGCGGATTTCCGCTTCGCCATGGCAGGCCTGGCCTCCGGCGTCCTGGTCGGACAGGACGAAGGCGGACGTGTCGTCGCCAGCGTGATGGTCGGGCATGACGGCCATCGTGGCTGGCTCTACTACGTCGCGGCCGATCCCGCGGCCCAGGGCCAGGGCATCGGCCGCCAGATCGTCGCGGCCGGCGAGGCCTGGCTCCGTGACCGCGGCGTCGTGAAGGTGCAGCTCCTGGTGCGGGAGACGAACACGAAGGTCGTCTCCTTCTACGAGCATCTGGGTTTCGAGGTCGCGCCGCGGACCGTCATGGCGAAATGGCTCGTCGAGAAACCCTGACGACCGAACGGACCGCGACGCCGCGCGTCCGTCCGGGTCCCTCGAAGCTCCGATGCGCACGGGTGGCCGCCGAACGGCGGTGAGCCGCATTCACGGATGGCGAACCTCCCGTTACGCTCGCGGTTTCGACGGTATCGGAGCAGGACATGCGGCGGTTTCTCCTCGGACTTGGTTGGCTGCTGATCGGCGGCATCGTCTCGGCGCAGGCCGCGACGCTCGACACGGTGCGCGCCCGCGGCGCGGTGAGCTGCGGCGTGAACGTGGGCCTCGGCGGCTTCTCCATGCCCGACAGCCAGGGCGTGTGGCGCGGCCTCGACGTCGATGTCTGCCGCGCCGTCGCCGCGGCCGTGTTCGGCGACGCGACCAAGGTGAAATACGTGCCCACCACCGGCACCAGCCGCTTCACCGCGCTGCAGTCGGGCGAGATCGACATCCTCTCGCGCAACACGACCCTGACGTTCGTGCGCGACGTCTCGATCGGCCTGCGCATGGTCGGCGTGAATTTCTACGACGGCCAGGGCTTCCTGGTGCGCAAGAGCACCAACGTCCACAGCCTGAAGGATCTCGCCGGCGGCACGATCTGCATGCTGCAGGGCTCCACGCACGAGATGAACCTCGCCGACTGGATGAAGCAGCACGACACGGAATTCCACATCGTGCTGCTCGACACCACCGACGTGCTGATCAAGGTGCTGCTGTCCGGCCGCTGCGACGCCGCCTCCTCCGACAGCTCCAACCTCGCCTCGATCCGCGGCGCCGGCGTGCCGAACTCGGACGAGTTCGAGATCCTGCCCGACCGCATCAGCAAGGAACCGCTGGGACCGATGGTCCGGCGCGGCGACGACCAGTGGCTCGACGTCGTGCGCTGGACCATGCTCGCGATGGTCGAGGCCGAGGAAGCCGGCGTGACCTCCGCCAACGCCGCGAAGCTCGCCGCCGACAGCACCAATCCGACGGTGCAGCGCCTGCTGGGCAAGACCGGCGATTTCGGCAAGCTGATGGGTCTCGACGACAAGTGGGCGCTCGCGGTGGTCGAGCAGGTGGGCAATTACGGCGAGAGCTATGAGCGGAACGTCGGCATGGCGAGCCCGCTGAAACTGCCGCGCGGCATCAACGACCTGTGGACCCGCGGCGGGCTGATGTACGCCTTCCCGTTCCGCTGACCCGCACCCGGCCGGCCGGCCCCACCGGTTTGCCGGCCGGCCGCTTTCCTGCCATGCAGGCAGCATGGAAGCGTCCCAAGCACGTGCGGCCGAAGCGCCGCCGCTGCGCCGCGCCCGGTGGCCGGCGCTGTTCGCCCCGTTCGGAATCCGCAGCTTCCGGTTCCAGTTCCCTGCGGACCTGCTGACCTCCTGGGGCACGGAGATGGAGACGCTGATCCTCGGCTGGTACATCCTGACCGAGACGGGATCGGTGCTCCTGCTGACCGTCTTCGGCGCGCTGCAATACCTGGGAACGCTGATCGCGCCGCTGTTCGGGCTCGCCGGCGACCGGGTCGGCCATCGTCGCGTGCTCTGCGGCCTGCGCTTGCTGTACACCCTGCTTGCCGGCCTGATCGCCACGCTCGCGCTGACCGGCCTGCTGCGGCCGGCCCATGTGCTGGGGATCGCGGCACTCGCCGGGCTGGTCCGCCCCTCCGACCTCGCCATGCGCAACGCGCTGGTCGCGGAAACCATGCCCCCCGACCGGCTGATGGCGACGATGGGCCTCTCGCGCACCACCTCCGATTCCGCCCGCACCCTGGGGTCGCTCGCGGGGGCGGGGCTGTTCGCCGTGATCGGCCTCGGTCCGGCCTATGTCGCCATCGCCTCGATCTACGCGACGGGGTTCGCGCTCACGCTGGGTGTCGGCGGCGGCCGCGGGTTCGCCACGGCCGGGGTGCGGCGTTCGGTGCTGCGCGACCTGCGGGAGGGGCTCGAGACGGTCTGGGATACGCCGGCGGCGCTCGCGGCGATGCTGCTCGCCTTCCTGGTGAACCTGACCGCTTTCCCGCTGACCCTCGGCCTGCTGCCCTTCGTCGCCCGCGACGTGTACGGAATGGACCAGACCGGCCTCGGCACCCTGGTCGCGAGCTTTGCCCTCGGCGCGCTGATCGGCTCCATCGCGATCGGCATCATGGGACCGCGGCTGCGCCCCGCGCGGATGATGCTGATCTTCTCCTTCGCATGGTACCTGATGCTGCTGGGCTTCGTCGCGATGCCTGGCCCGAACGGCGGGCGGGCGATGCTGCTGCTGGCCGGCGCGGCGCAGAGCTTCAGCATGGTGCCGATGGCGGTGATGCTGCTGGCCGGCGCCGGCGCGCGCTTCCGCGGCCGCATCATGGGCGTGCGCATGCTCGCGATCTACGGCCTGCCGATCGGGCTGCTGCTCGCAGGCGCCCTGATCGACCGGATCGGCTTCGTCGCCACCGCCACTGCGTATTGCCTGGCCGGATTGACCCTGACCGCGGCGATCGCGGTCCGGTGGGGCGCGGCCCTCTGGCCGGCCGAGGCCGCCGCCAACGCACGCTGACGGACCGCTGGCTGACCGCTGACGGACCGCTGGGGGACGCGGGTCGGCGTTAACGGATCGGAGAGAACCACTGCCTAGAGTGCCCGCCGGGTCACCGCCCGAGCGAGGCTTCCATGACGTTCCATTCCATCCAGACGAAGATCGCGAGTCTCTCCGCGCTCTGCATGGTCGGCGCGACGGTCCTGCTGCTGGGCTTCAGCACGTGGTTCAGCGTGCAGACCTCGCGCTTCGTCACGACGCAGACCGGCGCGCTGCTGGAGGCGGACGCGAAGCAGATCCTGCAGGGCGTCGCCGCGCGCGAGGCGGGCAACGTCCGTTCGGAGCTCGAGCGCGCGTTCGACGCCGCTCGCACCATGGCCCGCGCGTTCGAGGCGATCGCCGTCGCCCCGTCGCAGGGCGGGGTGCCGCTGGATGACCGCCGCCCGCTGCTGAACGGCATCCTCTACAAGGTCCTGCAGCAGAACCCGAGTTTCAACGGCACCTACAGTGCGTGGGAGCCGAACGCGCTGGACGACCAGGACCGGGCCTATTCCGGCCGGACCGAGACGGGTACGGACGCGACCGGCCGCTTCCTCTCCTACTGGACACGGGACGACAAGGGTCACGTGGCGCTGCAGCCGCTGGTCGAATACGACAGCGCCGAACGGCACCCGAACGGGGTGGTGAAGGGCGGCTGGTATCTCGGCCCGCGGGGCGGCGGCGGGGAGAGCATCCTCGATCCGCTGCCGTATATCGTGCAGGGCAAGCCCGTCTACCTGGCCACCATGTCCGTGCCGATCATGGCGGGCGAGAAGTTCCTGGGCGTCGCCGGCGCCGATTTCGACCTCTCCTTCGTGCAGAAGCTGGCCGAACGCGTGGCCGCGAACGTCTATGGCGGCAAGGGCAAGGTCGCCATCGTCAGCAACATGGGCCTGGTCGTCGCATCCAGCGAGCGTCCGGACCTGGTCGGCAAGCGCTTCGACGTGCTCGATCCCCACGCGCAGGAGGATCTGGGCCGGATCCAGGCCGGCCAGGCCAGCATCGACGTCGATACCGCGTCCGACACGATCCAGGCGCTCTCCCCGATCGTGATCGGACGCACCCGCACGCCCTGGTCGGTGCTCGTCTCGGTCCCCCGCTCCGTCGCACTGGCGGAGGCCGACCGGCTCGGCGGAACGCTGTCCAGCCATCGGGAGACCGACGTGCTGCTGATGGTGCTGATCGGCCTCGCGGTGGCCGTCGTCGGCATCGGGGCGAGCTGGATCGCGGCGCGGCGGATCGCGGTGCCGCTGCGGGCCAGTGCGCGGTTCGCGGCGGGCATCGCCGCCGGGCGGCGTGACCAGGTGCTGGAAGTCCAGGCCGCGGACGAAACCGGGCAGCTCGCCGATGCGCTCCGCGCCATGGCGCGGGAGCTGGCCGCCGGAGAGGAACGGCGCGCCGCGCTGGAGGCGGAGGCCGCGGAGACCCGCAAATCCATGCTGAACCGGCTCGCCGGCGAGTTCGAGGCGGCCGTGGGCGGGATGATCGGCGACGTGGCCAGCCGCGCGACCGAACTCCAGGGCACGGCGCGCACCATGGTCGGCTCCGCCGACGAGAGCACGAGCCGTGCGGGCGAGGTGTCCGCCGCGGCGACGGAAGCGAGCGCCAGCGCCCAGACCGTCGCCGCCTCGGCCGAGGAGCTGTCCTCCTCGATCGAGGAGATCGGCCGGCAGGTGACGCAGACGACGCGGATCACCGAGAAGGCGGTCGAGGCCGCGCACCGCACCGATGCGATCGTACGTGCGCTGGCGGTGAACGCCGAACAGATCGGGCAGGTGGTGGAACTGATCACGGGGATTGCCGGGCAGACCAACCTGCTCGCGCTTAATGCCACGATCGAGGCGGCGCGGGCCGGCGACGCGGGCAAGGGCTTCGCCGTGGTCGCCTCGGAGGTGAAGAACCTGGCGAGCCAGACGGGCAAGGCGACCGAGGAGATCGGCGCCCAGATCACCCGCATCCAGGCGGCGACGAAGGAAGCGGTCGACGCGATCCAGGGGATCACCGGCACGATCGAGGAGGTGAGCACCATCGCGACGACGATTGCCTCCGCGGTCGAGGAGCAGGGTGCGGCCACCAACGAGATCGCCCGCAACGTGCAGCAGACCGCGCAGGCGGCCCAGCACGTGACGATCAACATCGACCGCGTGAGCCAGACCGCCGCCGAAACCGGATCCGCGGCGAGCCTCGTGCTCGGCGCCGCCGACGGGCTGGCGGACAACGCCTCCAAGCTGCGCGGCGAGGTGGCGCGGCTGGTCGAGAGCATCCGCGCCGCGTGAGCGCGCGCGGGTCCGGACGCCGCGCGGGCGGGGCGGCCGTGGGGGGCCGTCGCCGCGTTGCGCGGCGCGAGGGGTGCCATCGCATCGCGTGGCGCGAGGGGTGTCGCCGCGTCGCCCGGCGCGAGGGTTCTCATCGCTTCGCGCGGCGCGACAGGCGTCGCGAGAACCGAGGGATCGCGCGGACCGGGGCGCGGCGACGCTTGGCAGCAGCGGCCGTTCGGCGCACGATCCGCCATCCCGGTCCCGGAGCCGCGCCATGGCCGCCATCCTTCAGTCCCTCTCCTCCTCCGACGCCGAACGGGAGGAATGGCGCCTGCGCTGCGACATGGCCGCCGTGTTCCGGATCGGTGCCCGGCTGGGGTGGAACGAGCAGATCGGCAACCACAACTCGCTGATGCTGCCGCAGGCGCGGCCCGACGCCAGCCCGACCTTCCTGATCAACCCGCGCGGCTACCTGTTCCAGGAACTGACCGCGAGCTCGCTGATCGTGTGCGACCTCGACGGCAAGGTGCTGCGCGGTGAGGGCGAGCTGCGGAAGGTCGCGTTCCACATTCATTGCCGCATCCATCTGCAGAACCCGGCCGCGACCTGCATCATCCACGTGCACCCGCAATACCTGACGGCACTGTCGCTGCTGGAGCAGCCGGAGCTGGCGCTCGCGCACCACAACAACCTGCTGCTGAACGACCGGGTCGCGGTGGACCAGCACGGGGATGCGCCGGCCGACAGCCACCAGGAGGGAGACCGGCTGGCCGCGGCACTGGGCGAGAAGTCGACGCTGATCATGGGCGGACACGGCGTGACCGTGGTCGGCCCCACCGTCCACGACGCATTCGACGAATGCTACATCGCCGAACGCACCGCGATGTACCAGGTCACGGCGCTGTCGACCGGGCAGAAGCTGCGCAGCCTGCCCGAAACGGGCCGCCGGCGTTGGAACGGCCCGTGGGGGCAGAAGCTCGACGCGCGCCTGCACCTGGACGCGTGGCGCCGCATCCTGGACCGCGAGGAGCCCGACTACGCGCGCTGAGCGGCGAGCGGCGACGTGCCCGGGCAGGCGGCCGACGGGCAAACGAACCCGCGCCGCCTCACCAGACGATCGCCCCGCCCCGTCCGATCACGGATGACAATTCCTGCCGCCCGGCGCTCTGGCTCCAGCCGTGCGCGGGCTTGGCCAGGTCCTGCACCTGCGTCGCCATGCTGGTTGCGATCTGCTGCCCGCGCGCCGCGTTCGCCATCATCCGCTCCGACATGCGTCCGGTCTCGGCCGCCAGCGCCCCCATCGCGTCGTAGACGTCCTGCGCCACCTGGCCCGGCTTCAGGCCGGTCAGCGCCTTGCCGCGCTGGGCGAGCGCCGCCGCCGCCCGCGCTTCGGCGTGGAAGAGCTGGGCGATCGCCTTGCCTTCGCGCAGGCGGGCCGGGATCGTGTCGAGCTTCTCGGCCAGCGGCCGCAGCCGCGCCCGCAGCGCCGGCACGTCCGCGACCGCCGCGGGATCGCCCGCGATCGCGGTGAACTCGGCCGCGGCGAGCATCAGGATGGACGCCGCATCGGAGCTCAGCAGCGCCTCCTGCTCCGCGCGGCCCGCCAGGCCGATGAGATCCGCCGAGAGCCGGTCGAGATCCTGCGCCAGCGCCCGCGCCGCCTCCGGTGCGTCGGGTCCGCCGACCAGCACCTGCCACGCCTTGAACGCGATGGCCTTCGCCCGCGCGCTGGTCGCGGCGACCGCGCCGGCGACGTCCTTCTGCGTCGCGAGATGGCGCCCGAGTTCGCCGATGGAGACGCCGATCTGGCGGATGACGGCCTGCCGGGACACGGCCCCGGGGCCGCCGCCGTCCGCGCCGGCCCTGTTCGGGACGCCCGCGTCGGCGGCGCCGCGCGGCGGGGTGGGATGGGCCACAGGAGGCCGAGCCTCCGGCGCCTTGGCCACCGGGGTGTCGCCGGCGTCGCGGGCCTCCGGACGGGGTGGGCCGGCGCCGTTCGGCCTGCTGGGCAACGACATGGGCGGCCTCCGCCTGCAGCCCTGGCGATACACCCGATCGGTTGACGAAACGTTACCCGCGCGCCCGGCTCTTCCGCCACACAGCCCGGTGTGCGACGCTGCCGCCGCAGTCAGGAGGGACCAGATGATCACGCTCTACGGCATGGGCAGCCCGAACGTCGTGAAGGTCTACATCGCGCTCGAGGAGCTCGGCCTTCCCTACGAGGTGAAGCCCGTCGACGTCTTCAGCGGCCAGCAGTTCGATGCGGCGTTCCGCAAGCTCAACCCGCTCGCGAAGGTGCCGGTGATCGTCGATCCCGACGGTCCGGACGGGACGCCCTACACGGTGTTCGAGTCGGGTGCGATCCTGCTCTACCTTGCCGAGAAGACCGGCCGCCTGCTGCCGGCGAGCGGCACCGGCAAGTTTGATGCGATCCAGTGGCTGATGGTGCAGATGGGCACGGTCGGGCCGATGTGCGGCCAGTACGTGCACTTCATGCGCTTCGCGCCCGACGGCAACGACTACGCCCGCAGCCGCTACGCGACGCAGGTGCACCGGGTGTTCGAGACGATCGAGCAGCGGCTCTCGACCACGCCGTTCCTGGGTGGTGCCGAGTATGGGATCGCCGACATCGCGACCCTGCCCTGGGCGCGCGCGCTCCCGAACATCCTGGGGCCGGAGGTCGCGGCCAAGTATCCCGCGATGACGCGCTGGGTGGAGACGGTCTCCGCCCGCCCCGCGGTGCAGGCGGCGCTGGCCAAGGTCGAGGAGGTCCGCGCCCGCACCACCCCGTACGACAAGGCGGAGGCGGACAAGCTCGACCGGATGTTCGGCCGCGGCGCCTACGCCGCGGCCTGACGGGCGGCCTCGGCGCGGGGGCGGTCGAAGGGCCGAGCGCGATGGCCGCGCGCCTCTGTGTCATGGTCGCGCCCCCTCTGTGTCATGGCCCGCGAAGGCGGGCCATCCACGACGTCCAGCAGCACACGCAGCCGTGGATGGCCGCGACGCGCGCGGCCATGACAGGGAGGGCGCCGCCCGCGCCTCGCCCCTGTCCGTCCCACACCCCTGCCCGTCCCACACCCCTGCCCGTCCCTCACCCCTGCCCGTCCTTCGCGCCGGTCGCGCCCCCACCTCTCCCGCCCGTCCCCCCCCTTCCCCGTCCCGCTCGTCCCGCTCGCTTGCCCTCCGCGTCCGCCACGGGCAGCATGCCGGACCAGAGGAGACCCCATGACCGCCCATCCGACCTGGCAGGCCGGCGTCTACGCCGCGCTGAAAGCCGCCCGCGTCACCCAGATCGGCTACGTGCCGGACGCCGGCCACGCCCACCTGATCGAAGCCGCCCACGCCGACCCCGACATGCAGGCCGTCGTGCTCACCACGGAGGAGGAGGGCATCGCGCTCGCCGCCGGCGCCTGGCTGGGCGGGCAGCGCGCCGCCCTGCTCATGCAGTCCTCCGGCGTCGGCAACACCATCAACATGCTGTCCCTGCCGCTCAATTGCCGCATGCCGTTCCTCACGCTGGTGACGATGCGGGGCGAGTGGGGGGAGTTCAATCCGTGGCAGGTGCCGATGGGCGCCGCCACCCCCGGCGTGCTGAAGGAGGCCGGCGTGCATGTCCGCCGCGCCGATCGGCCGGAGGACGCACCCGAGATGGTGGCCGCCTCCGCGGCGCTGGCCTTCGACAGCCAGATCGCCGTCGCCGTCCTGTTCTCCCAGCGCCTGATCGGCGCCAAGGTGTTCGTGAAATGAGCCTGCCGAACGAAGGAACCCTCGACCGCCGGGAGGTCGTCGCCACCCTGCTCCGCGACCCCGGCGACCTGCTGATCGTCAGCGGGCTCGGCGCCGCCACCTACGACGTGGGCGCGGCCGGCGACCGGCCGACCAACTTCTATCTCTGGGGCGCGATGGGCGGGGCCGCGATGATCGGCCTCGGGATCGCGCTCGCGCAGCCGCGCCGGCGCGTGCTGGTGATCACCGGCGATGGCGAGATGCTGATGGGGATCGGCTCGCTCGCGACGCTGGCCGCCCAGGCGGCGCCCAACCTCGCCGTCGCGGTGCTCGACAACACCCGCTTCGGCGAGACCGGGTCGCAGCGCAGCCATACCGGCCTCGGCACCGACCTCGCCGCGGTCGCCGCCGCCTGCGGCTGGCAGCAGACGGCGATCGCGCGGGACATGGCGGAGGTCGAGTTGCTGCGCGACCGGCTCCGCAGCGAGCCGCTGTTCGCGGTGCTGCGCATCTCGCCCGAGGAGAAGCCGCGCTTCCTCCCGCCGCGCGACGGTGCCTACCTGAGCGACCGGTTCCGCCGCGCCCTGGGCGTCGCGGAGGCCTGACCGCCGCCGCCCTCGCCCCCCGCCAAGCAAGGCCGCGCCATCCGAGCAGTCGGACCGCCGCGCCAGGCGGGCGCCGGCGGGGCGGGCGGTCCGGATGTCGCGGGCGGCGGGCGGAGGGCGCGTGCCCCGGATCCGGCCGGCGGTGCGCCTGCGGCTCCCGACCGGCGCGTATCAAAGTGTTGCTGCCGCCTCGAATCTGCGCGCCGGCGAGAATCCCCCTGGCGGGGCGGGGAGGTTTCGCGGACAATGACCGCCTGGGGATGCAGGGACGGACCGCTTGCGTTCGCCGCAGCGCGGCCCCGAGAACCGAAGGCCATCGAACCATGCTTGGGGTCCACATGCGACGCCGGGGCGGGAACGCGTGAGGCGCGGCGGTCATGCGACCGGCCTCGGCGTGGTCCTGACCGCGCTCCTCCTCCTGTCCGCCAGCCCGCCCACGCCCGCCGCCGCGCAGGCCACCTCCACCGCTTCGTCGGCGCCACATGCCGCCCCCGCCGGGGTGCCGGTCAGCGTCGCCACCGTCACCCGCGCGGACGTCCCGATCTGGATCCGCGCGCTCGGGTCCGTGCAGGCCTTCTACGCGGTCCAGCTCCGCAGCCGGGTCGACGGAACCCTGACCGAGGTGCCGGTCACCGAGGGGCAGGAGGTCCGCAAGGGCGACGTGCT
Source organism: Rhodospirillales bacterium 69-11 (assembly GCA_001898425.1). Classification (GTDB taxonomy): domain Bacteria; phylum Pseudomonadota; class Alphaproteobacteria; order Acetobacterales; family Acetobacteraceae; genus Rhodopila. The sequence continues at coordinate 88,796 of MKTV01000044.1, read as the reverse complement.
CGCGGTGATCGATCCCCGCCCCTACCAGGCCGCGCTCGATGCCGCCCTGGCCAAGAAGGCGCAGGACGAGGCGCAGCTCTCCACCGCCTCCGCCGACGTCACCCGCTACACCGCGCTCGCGAAGGAGGAAGTGGCCTCCCGCCAGAAGCTCGAAGTGGTGATGGCGCTCGCCAAGCAGCTCCGCGCCGCGATCGTCGGTGACGACGCCCAGATCGAGGCCGCGCAGCTCAACCTCAGCTACTGCTACATCACCGCGCCGTTCGACGGCCGGGTCGGGCTGCGCACCGTCGATCCCGGCAACCTCGTGCGCGCCGCCGAGGGCACGGCCATCATGACCCTGGCGCAGCTCAAGCCGATCAGCGTCACCTTCGCCGTGCCGCAGGACAACCTGCCCGCGCTCGCCGCGGCGATGGCACGCGGCAAGCCGGAGGTCGTGGCGCGGTCCAGCGACGAGAAGGCGGAGCTCGACAAGGGTACCCTGCTCACGGTCGACAACGCGATCGACGCGGCCACCGGCACGATCCGGGCCAAGGCGACCTTCCCCAATCCGGACAACCGGCTCTGGCCCGGCCAGTTCGTCAATATCCGCGTGCTGGTGGGCACCGACGAGAACGTGCTCACCGTGCCCTCCCCCGCCGTGCAGCACGGACCGAACGGGCTCTACGTCTACGTCGTGAAGCCCGACGACACCGTCGCCCGCGAGACGGTCGAGATGGCCCGCGACGACGGCGAGACCGCGATCATCGCGCGCGGCGTGCAGGAGGGCCAGCGCGTGGTCGTGGACGGCCAGTCCCGCCTGCAGGCCGGCGCCCGGGTCGCGGTGGCCACGACCAGGACCGCCGCCAAGCCCGGAACCTGACCCCATCCGCCACACCCGGACCCTGACGCCGCCCGCCACGCCCCTCCCCCGAACACCAGGCCGCATCGAATGAGCATCTCGACCCCGTTCATCCGCCGGCCGATCGCCACATCCCTGCTGATGGCGGCCCTGGTGCTGGTCGGCATCGCCGCCTACCCGTTCCTGCCCGTGGCCCCCCTGCCCCGGGTCGACTTCCCGACCATCAACGTCAACGCGAAGTATCCGGGCGCCAGCCCCGAGACGATGGCGAGCACCGTCGCCCAGCCGCTGGAACGGCAGTTCGCCGCGATCTCCGGCATCTCGCAGATGACCTCGATCAGCGTGCAGGGCCAGTCCTCGATCACCATCCAGTTCGATCTCGACCGCAACATCGACGCCGCCGCCTCCGACGTGCAGTCGGCGATCAACGCCGCCTCGGGGCAGCTGCCGAAGAACCTGCCCTCCGCGCCCAACTACTGGAAGGTCAACCCGTCCGAATCGCCGATCCTGATCATGTCGGTGCAGTCCGACGCGGTGCCGCTGATCGACGTGGACGACTACGCCGACCTCGTGCTCTCGCAGCAGATCTCGCAGATCGCCGGCGTCTCCCAGGTGCTGATCGGCGGGGAGCAGAAGCGCGCCGTGCGGGTCCAGGTCGACCCGGCCAAGCTCGCCGCCATGGGCATGACGCTGGAGGACGTGCGCTACAGCCTGGTCAACGCCACGGTGAACGCGCCCAAGGGCACGATCAACGGCGAGAACCGCACCTTCACCATCTACGCCAACGACCAGCTCACCAAGGCGGCGGAATACCAGGACGTCGTGCTCGCCTACCGCAACGGCGCGCCGGTCCGCGTGCGCGACATCGGCCGCGCGGTCGACGGGCCCGAGAACCAGCTCCTCGCCGGCTGGCAGAACGGCAAGCGCGGCATCATCCTGATGGTGTTCAAGCAGCCGGGCGCCAACGTCATCGAGACGGTGGAGCGCATCAAGGCCGCACTGCCCCGGCTCGAGGCCTCCATCCCGCCCGCCGTGCATGTCGGCATCATCATGGACCGCACGCAGACCATCCGCGCCTCGGTCGACGACGTGCAGTTCACCCTGATGCTGTCGATCGGCCTCGTGGTGATGGTGATCTTCCTGTTCCTGCGCAGCGTCTGGGCGACGATCATCCCCTCCATCACCGTCCCCGTGGCGCTGATCTGCACCTTCGCGGTCATGTTCCTGCTGGGCTATTCGCTCGACAACCTCTCGCTGATGGCCCTGACCATCGCGGTCGGGTTCGTGGTCGACGACGCCATCGTCATGCTGGAGAACATCTACCGCCACATCGAGGAGGGGATGCGGCCGATGGAGGCCGCCATCAAGGGCGCCAGCGAGATCGGCTTCACCATCGTCTCGATCAGCCTGTCCCTGGTCGCGGTGTTCATCCCGCTGCTGCTGATGGGCGGCATCGTCGGC
>MKTV01000044.1:59843-86388 GCA_001898425.1 Rhodospirillales bacterium 69-11 | reverse complement strand
ACGGCGAGCACGGCCGGCTCTACCGCGTGATCGAGGGTTTCTTCGACGCGCTGGTCGGCGGCTACCGCCGTACCCTCGACATCGCGCTGCGCTTCCAGTTCGTCACCCTCCTCGCCTTCCTCGCGACGCTCGGGCTGACCGTCTTCCTCTATCTCGAGATCCCGAAGGGGTTCTTCCCGCCGCAGGACACGGGCGTGGTGATCGGCATCACCGAGGGGGCGCAGGACATCTCCTTCAAGCGCATGATGCAGGTGCAGGAGAAGCTGCAGCAGGTCGTGCTGTCCGACCCCGACACGGCCGGCTTCGCCTCCAGCATCGGCGCCGGGATCGGCGGGCAGACGGTCAACAACGGCCGCATCTTCATCGCGCTCAAGCCATGGGACCAGCGCGTCGGCGGCTCCGCCCAGGCCTACATCAACCGGCTGCGGCCCAAGCTGCAGAAGGTGGAGGGCGGGGCACTGTTCCTGCAGGCCGCCCAGGACGTGCGCGTCGGCGGCCGGCTGTCCAAGACCGAGTTCCAGTACACGCTGCAGGACGCCGACCTGACCGAACTGTTCCACTGGGCGCCGCGCATCCTGGACAAGCTGCGCTCCCTGCCGATGCTGCGCGACGTCACCAGCGACCAGCAGGTGGGCGGCACCACCGCGACGCTGGTGATCGACCGCGACCAGGCCGCGCGCTTCGGCATCCAGCCGCAGGCGATCGACGACACGCTGTACGACGCGTTCGGCCAGCGGCAGATCACCCAGTACTTCACCCAGGTGAACTCCTACCACCTGATCCTGGAGGTGCTGCCCGACCAGCAGGGCGACGTCGCCACGCTCGAGAAGCTGTACGTGAAGTCCTCGACCGGGGCGGCCGTGCCGCTCTCGGCCTTCGCGAAATGGTCCACCCTGCCGGTCCAGCCACTGTCGATCAGCCACCAGAGCCAGTTCCCGGCCGTCACCATCTCCTTCAATCTCGCGCCCGGCGCGGCGCTGGGACAGGCGGTGGACGCGATCAAGGCCGCGGTCGCGGAGATGGGCACGCCGATCACGGTCAACGGCACGTTCCAGGGCACGGCGCAGGCGTTCCAGTCCTCGCTCGCCTCGCAGCCCTACCTGATCGCGGCGGCGCTGATCACGGTCTACATCATCCTCGGCATCCTGTACGAGAGCTACATCCTGCCGCTGACCATCCTCTCCACCCTGCCGTCGGCCGGCGTCGGCGCGCTGCTCATGCTGATGCTGGTGAAATACGACCTGTCGGTGATCGCGCTGATCGGCGTGATCCTGCTGATCGGCATCGTGAAGAAGAACGGCATCATGATGGTGGATTTCGCCATCAGCGCCGAACGCAAGGACGGGCTGCCGCCGTTCGAGGCGATCCGCCAGGCCTGCCTGATGCGGTTCCGCCCGATCCTGATGACCACCATGGCGGCGCTGCTCTCCGGCCTGCCGCTGATGCTGGGCTCCGGCGCCGGGTCCGAGTTCCGCAAGCCGCTGGGCTACGCCATGGTGGGCGGGCTCGCGCTCAGCCAGATCCTGACGCTCTACACGACGCCGGTGATCTACCTGTATCTCGACCGGCTGCAGCACTGGCTGGCGCCGCGCCGGTCGCGCATGCCGACGCTCGCGGCCAAGCTGGGCGGGGAAGCCGACTGACCACGATCCGCACGCGAGAAGGATCACGCCCATGTCCCCCTTTGCCTCCCCGTCCGGCTCCCCATCCGGCTCCGCCGGCAAGCTTCCCGCCACGATCGGCTCCGCGGCCGAACGCGTCTCGCTCGACACGTTCACGCGGCGCCTGATCCGGCTGGACCGCGGCGCCGAGTCGATCCTGGAGGATGCGAAGAGCTTCCCCGAGACCCCGATGATCCAGCTTGCCGCGGCGGCCTTCTGCCTGCTGGGGCAGACGGCGGCTGCGGATGCGGCGGGCCGCGCCTACCTGGACGCCGCCGCGCCCCTGCTGCGCGGCGCAACGGACCGGGAGCGGCGGTGGGAGGCGATGCTGCGGCGCTGGCTGGCGCACGACCATCTGGGCGCGCTGGATCAGGCGGAGGCGCTGACCGCGCTCTGGCCCACCGATCTGCTGGCCGCCAAGATCGCCGAGTTCTTCTATTACGTGCTGGGGCAGGAGCATGAGGCGCCGCGCTTCCGCGCCCACATGGACCGGCTCGTGCCGGCCAATCCGGACGATGCCGACCTCCTGGCGATGGCGGCCTTCGCCGAGGAGCTGTGCGGCGACCTGCCGGCGGCCGAGGCGACGGTCGGGCGCGCGCTTGCGATCGACCCGGACCAGCCCTGGGCGCATCACTGCGTCGCCCACATCCATCTACGCCGCGGGGACGCGGACGCCGGGATCGCGGCGCTCGAGGGGTTCCTCCCGAGCTGGATCGCGTCGGGGCGGTTCGCGCATTGCCATAACGGGTGGCATCTGGCGCTGGCGCATCTCGACCGGCTGGACCGCGACCGCGCGCTCGATCTGTTCCGGCGCCACGTCTGGGGGATCGCCCCCGACCTCGTGTTCGAGCAGGTGGATGCGATCGCGCTGCTCTGGCGGCTGGAACTGGCCGGGGCCTCGGTGGACGCGCTGTGGCCCGTGATCGCGGCGCATGTCGCGGGCCATCTCGGCAGCCACTACATGCCGTTCCTCGACGCGCATTTCGTCTACGCGCTCGCCCGCGCCGGACAGGCGGACACGGTCGCGGCCTGGCAACGGGAGGTCGCGCGGCGCACCGCGTCCGGCGATGCCGAAGCCGCCAGGAGCTGGGCCACGTTCGGCGGCCCGCTGATCGAGGCCGTGGCGGCTTTCGCCACCGGCGATGCGCGAAAGGCGGCGGCGCTCCTCGATCCGGTGATGTCCCTTGCAACCATCGGCGGCGGCAGCGACGCGCAGGTCGACCTGTTCCGCCAGACCTACTTCCACGCCTTGGTCCGGAGCGGCCGCAAGGCCGACGCGCGCGCCTACTGGAGCTCGGCCCTGGGCGAAAAGCCGGCCTCCGATCTGGATCGTTGGCGCCTGGCCCTCGCCGCCTGACGCACGGCCGGTATGATACCGATGAGCCCTTTGCTCATCGGTATCAGGCGTGGGGTTGGTGGGGCGGCCACGCCCAAAAGCCAAGAGAATACCGCGCGCCGAGGTGAGCTCCATGCGAGTCAAACGTTGAGCGCGCCGGTCTGACAGCGCCCTCCCGGCGCGCGAAGAGCCGGTCAGGCTGGCGGAACGGCCAGGGCTTGGCGTACCTCCTCGATCGGCCGACCAACCCAGGGCCAGTAATCCCACTTGTCCGACAGGTCGGCACGCACCGACGCGCCGCGCTCGAGCGCCGCGAACATCCGCTCCGCCATCCCGGGGCGCCCGAGAACGCCGGTGGTCACGTCGCCTGGGGTGGGACGCATGTTGACGCCGGCACTAAAGATCAGCACCGCAAACAGCACGACGTAGAACGGCCGCTGCGTCTTGTAGCCGGCAATGAACGCCGCGACCTCGATCTCCCCCTCCGCGTCGGTCCCGTAGCCGGCGAGCACGTGGGACACGTCGTGATAGACCCCGGCCTCGGGGAACCCGCCACGCTCCCCAGGCAGGCCGAAGCCGTTGCGCCGATAGTAGCGCCAGAGATGGTGGCCGAGTGTGTCGTCGGGCAGGCGCTCCCACGCATGATAGCGGCTGGCGAGGGCGGGGTCCTCCATCAGGCCGCGCATGCCCAGCACGCTGCGCGCGAGACCGAGAAGCCCGTGCTGGTCGAGCTGGTTGCGCAGGATGTCGCCAACCTGGCTGCGGCGCAGGAAGTCGAGCTTGAAGAGCAGCATGTGGTGATCGGCCAACCGGCGCAGGTCGCGCAGTTCGGCGGCGTCGACGTCCAGCGCCGCGGCGAAGGCCTCGACCTGCGCGACCGTCGCGCGGTCGGGTACGCCGTCGGCGAGCGCCACCACCAACATGCCATCCACGAACTGCCGGCGGAGCGGCCCCTCGGGGAAGCCGGCCGCCAGGGCGGCGGGGTCGATCGGGGCAAGATCGTCGAGCGACGGCTCGAGATGCAGGAGCACGTCGCGCACCGCCTGGAGCAAGGTGCGCTGCGCCGAACCGATCGCCCCCGAGGCGGCCGCTACGGTCTTCATGGCGCGCAGACCGCGCAACGCGGTTCCAGGGTCGGGCTGCAACAGGCGCATGGGGTTTCCTGGAGCGTGGGTTGCGGCACTGTGCAGCGGTTGCGCTGCCGAACGCAACGAGTTCGGCGCGGATCCGTTATCCTCATGTCGGGGAAGGAGGGAGGACGGGTCATGCTGACCGGCGGATGCCTGTGCGGAGCCACGCGCTATGAAGCGACCGGCACGCCCTACCACCAGACGAACTGTCATTGCGGCATGTGCCGCCGCGCCGCCGGCGCCGCTTACGTCACCTGGTTCAGCGTGCCGCGCGCGGAATTCCGCTTCACCGCCGCAACACCCGCCGCCTACCGCTCGAGCGCGCATGCGACGCGCCGCTTCTGCGCGACCTGCGGCACGCCGCTGAGCTTCGAGAGCGACAAGCATCAGGACGAGATCGACGTGACCACGTGCAGCCTCGATACCCCGGAAGCGCTGCCGCCGGCAGATCAGACACGGACCGCCACGCGCCTGCCCTGGGTGACGCTGGAACCGGGACTGCCGACCTTCCCGGAGGCGCGCACGAACCGGTAGACCTGAACTCACCCGTTCAGGTGGCACCCTACGTGATGCCCGGGACGCGGTTGCGTCATCGCCGGCGCCTGCTCCCGGCACACCGCCATCACGTGCGGGCACCGCGTATGGAACCGTCACCCGCTCGGGGGCCCGCCCGCACCACCGCGACGTCCCCCATGGCAGGCCGGCGCAAGTTCCTGCTACGACTCCCGGCAACAAAACGGGAGACTCACTCATGAAGCTGCGCGCCGCCCTGCTGGCGACGTCCCTCGCCGTCGCCGCCCTCGTCGGATCCGCCCCCGCCCAGGCGGAGAAGACGACGCTCACCGTCGGCATCGCCGCCCAGGACGTGGGGCAGCTCGACCCGCACTTCGCCGTCTCCACCATCGACCGCATCGTCGCCGCCTGGATGTTCAACGGCCTCGTGCGCTTCCCGCCCGGCAGCGTCGATCCCGCCAGGCTCGAACCCGACCTGGCCGAGAGCTGGGAAAGCTCCCCCGATGGCCGCACCTGGACCTTCCACCTCCGCCATGGCGTGCAGTGGCAGGGCGGCCTGGGCGAGGTCACCGCCGACGACGTCGTGTTCAGCCTGAAGAAGGCGGGCGACTCCAAGACCTCGGCCTTCGCCTCCGAACTCCGTCCGGTGCAGACGATCGAGGCCGTGGACCCCTACACCGTCCGCCTCGTGCTGAAGGAGAACGTGCCCAACCTGCTGGGCATCGTCACCAACTACGCCCAGGGCTTCATCGTGCCGAAGAAGGCGGTGGAGGGGAAAGGCGACGCGTTCAAGCGCAACCCGGTCGGCAGCGGCCCGTTCGCCTTCGTCTCGGTCACGCCGAACCAGTCGCTCGAACTGCGCGCCAACGACGCGTATTTCCGCGGCGCGCCCAAGATCAAGACGATCAGCTACCGCTTCATCCCGTCCGACGCCTCCCGCGACCTGGCCTTCCAGAGCGGCGAGATCGACCTGAACTACGGTCGCGCCGACCAGGCCTGGGTGAACCGGACCAAGGCCCTGCCGCACACCATCGTCGACATCTTCGAGCCGGCCGAGGAGGCGCAGCTCCACCTCAACACCACGGTGAAGCCGTTCGACGACATCCGCGTCCGCCAGGCGGTGGCCTATGCGATCAACCGCCCCGAACTCGTGCGCTGGCGCGGCAAGGACGTGAGCCGTGAGGCGCAGAGCGTGGTGCCGCGCGGCTATCTCGGCTTCACCGCCGACAACGGGCTGGTCGGCAACGACGTCGGCAAGGCCAAGGAATTGCTGAAGGAGGCAGGCTACCCCGACGGCCTCACCGTCAAGATGATCCAGTCGCAGCTCCCCGAGATGCTGACCGCCGCCCAGGTCATCCAGGCGCAGCTCAAGAAGGCGGGGATCAACCTCGACCTGCAGGTGGTGGAACACGCCACCTTCCACCAGCAGATCCGCCAGGACCTGAGCCCGATGGTCTACTACTCGGCGGCGCGCTTCCCGATCGCCGACGTGACGCTGACCCAATTCTTCCACAGCCGCAGCATCGTCAAGACGCCGACCGCGGTGACCAACTTCAGCCACTGCAACGTCGCCGACAAGGAGATCGATGCCGCACGGGTCGAGACCGACCGTACCAAGCAGCTCGCCCTCTGGGCCGAGGCGCAGAAGAAGATCATCGCCAATGTCTGCGCCGTGCCGATGTTCGAGACGCTGCTGGTCTTCGCGCGCCACGACGACCTCGACTACGGCTACAAGCTCGAAGGCTCCCTGTCTCTCGGCCCGCAGATCACCGAAACGACGCACTTCAAGTAAGCCAGGGAACCGCGCCGACGGCGCCAGGCCAAAGGGGGAGTTCCAATGTCGATCGACAGCCACCGCGTCATCCTGACCGGCGAGAACCCGTTCATCCGCCTCTCCGAGTCCGAGGGCGGACCGCTCGGTACCAACGCCAGCTTCTGGCGGATCCTGTTCTCGCCCGCCGGGCCCGGCCACGTGCTCTACATGAAGAGCGAGCTCACCGAGGACCGGTGGCATATCTGGTCCGACAACATCGCCATGACGCGCTGGCTGCAGGCCACCGTCCAGGGAATGCTGAACCAGGACCTGTCCGACGCGACCATCCCGGTCTCGGAGGCACGGTTCAGCCGCCAGGGCGATGCGCGCGATGCCTGGACCGAACGGCTCGAGGCGTATGGCGAGACGATCGACCTGACCTGGTACCAGATGGGCGAGCCGTTGCTGGTCCACACCCAGCCCGGCCCGCCCCCGGCGCGGCCCTTCGGGGTCTGCACGGTGCTGATCCCGGCACTCGGCGCCCGCGTCACGCGGAACGGCGTGGCCGCACGCGGCCGCCCCTTCCCGACCCAGCGCGACGGCCGGCCGTTCAGCACGTCCGCGCTGGCGTTCTCGGAAAGCTGGACGGCGGCACAGTAGGGCATGGCCGCCCCCTCCGACCGCGCCACGCACGCTTGCCGCGATGCGCACGCTCGCCGCGGCGGGTGCCCCCACCACATCCCGGCCGGCACTCATTCCGTCATGGCCGGGCTCGACCCGGCCATCCCCGGCGGCAGGGTACCGGTGGGGATCGCCGGCACGACGGCCGGCACCCATTCCGTCATGGCCGGGCTCGACCCGGCCATGCCCGGCGGCAGGGTGCCGGTGGGGATCGCCGGCTCCAGGGCCGGCACCCATTCCGTCGTGGCCGGGCTCGACCCGGCCATCCCCGGCGGCAGGGTGCCGGTGAGGATGGCCGGCTCGAGGGCCGGCACTCATTCCGTCGTGGCCGGGCTCGACCCGGCCATCCCCGGCGGCAGGGTGCCGGTGGGGATCGCCGGCTTGAGGGCCGGCCATGACGGGAGTGTTCCGGCCGACGCACGTGCCGGCACACAGTCCCGCCTTGCCATCGTCCCCCGTCCCGCGCGCGCCGGGGCCCGGTCCGCTCGCGTGGCCGTCCCGTGATCCTCTACATCCTCCGCCGCCTGCTCGCGGCAGTCCCCACGCTGCTCGCCGTGCTCACGCTGGTCTTCGTCATCGTGCGCATCGTGCCGGGCGACCCGGCCATCGCCATCCTGGGCGACCGCGCGACGCCCGACGCCGTCGCGGCCCTGCGCACCAAACTCGGCCTCGACCAGCCGCTCTGGGCACAATACGCCACATTCCTCGGCCACTCGCTCACCGGGGATTTCGGCCACTCCATGGTGACCGGCCGGCCCATCCTGTCCGATGTCGGCGCCGTGCTGCCGCACACGATCGACCTCACCCTCGCCTCCCTCCTGGTCGGATCGGTGATCGGCATCCCGGTCGGCATCTGGGCGGCGCTGCACCGCAACCGCGCCATCGACTACGCCGCGCGGCTGCTCTCCCTGATCGGGCTCTCCTTCCCGGTCTTCGTCTCCGGCATCTTCGTGCTGCTCGTCTTCGCGCTGCACTGGCGGCTGTTCCCGGTGATCGGCAACGCCAGGCTCGACGACCCGCTGGACCGGCTGGACAAGCTCGTGCTGCCCGCTGCCACGCTGGGCCTCGTGATGGCCGCCTACATCACCCGCGTCACGCGCAGCGCCATGCTGGCCGTGCTGGGCGAGGACTACATCCGCACCGCCCGCGCCAAGGGCGTGCCCTGGCGCCGCGTCGTCTGGCGGCACGGGCTGCGCAACGCCGCGATGCCGGTGGTCACCGTGGTCGGGCTCTACATCGGCATCCTGATCGGCAATTCCGTCCTGACCGAGATCGTGTTCAACCGACCGGGCCTGGGCAAGATCATCGTCGGCGCGCTCAACCAGCGCGACTACACGATGCTGCAGGGGCTGATGGTGATCTACTGCTTCCTGATCGTGGTCGTGAACCTGATCACCGACCTCACCTACGGCCTGATCGACCCCCGGGTGAAGCAATGAGCGGCGACGTGGCGACCTCTCCGGCCGGCGCCGCCGCGGCATCGCCCGCCACGCTGCCGCCGCGCGCCCGCCGCGGGGTCCTGGGCGCCACCCTGCGCTTCATCCGGCAGCACCCCGCGACCGCCGCGGGCTTCTTCCTGTGCGCACTGGTCGTGTTCGCCGCGGTGTTCGCCCCCTGGCTCGCGCCGTTCGACCCGAACGACCAGCACATCATCGACCGGCTCGCGCCACCCGGCGGGGACTACGTGTTCGGCACCGACAGCTACGGCCGGGACGTGCTGTCGCGCATCCTCTACGGCGCGCGCATCTCGCTGCTGGTCGCGGTCAGCTCGATCGCCGCGGCGATCGCCGTGGGCGGCACGATCGGCATGGTCAGCGCCTATGTCGGCGGCCGGTTCGACCTGTTCGTCATGCAGTGCATGGACGTGCTGCTGTCCTTCCCGAGCCTGATCCTGGGCCTGATCGTTGTGGCGCTGCTGGGGCCGGACCTCGGCAACCTGGTGTTCGCCATCGCCCTGACCGCCATCGCCCCGTTCGCGCGCATCGCCCGCGCCCCCGTGCTGACGCTGAAGGAACGCGCCTTCATCGAGGCCGGACGCGCCCTCGGCTTTTCCCACGTGCGCATCCTGTTCGTGCACGTCCTGCCCAACATCCTGAGCGAGGTGCTGGTGATGGGCTCGCTCTGGATGGCGACGGCGGTGCGGACCGAGGCGTCGCTGTCTTTCATCGGCCTCGGCGTGAAGCCGCCCACCGCGACCTGGGGCGGCATGATGCGGGAAGGGTTCGAGAACATCCTGGACGCGCCCTGGCTCTCGGTCTGGCCGGGCCTTGCGATCCTGGTGCTGGTGCTGGGGCTGAACATGGTGGGCGACGGGCTGCGCGACGCGACCGACCCGCGGATGCGCGGCGAGAGCTGAGCGGACCGCCTGGGACCCGGGCGTCGCATCGGTGCGGGCCGGGGGGCACGTCCTACCCCCGCCCGGGGAGCCGATGCCGGAAGCTCAGCGCCTCTGCCACGTGCACCCGCCCGACCATCTCCTCCCCCGCCAGGTCGGCGATCGTGCGCGCCACGCGCAGCACCCTCGTGTAGCCGCGCGGTGAGAGGCGCAGCCGCTCCATCGCCTGTTCCAGCAGGCGCTGCGCCTCCGGGGTGGGCCGGATCGTCGCCCCATCCGCCTCCGCATTCGTCACGCTGGGCCCCAGCCGCGCCGCCTGCCGCGCGCGGGCGGCGGCGACCCGCGCGGCAACCGGCGCACTCGGCTCCCCCGGCGGCGCATGGGCGAGCTCCGCCGCGCTGGCGGGCTGCACCGCGACGGTCAGGTCGATGCGGTCGAGCACGGGCCCGCTGACCCGGCTCTGGTAATCCTCCGCGCAGCGCGGCGCGCGCCCGCAGGCCTGTGCCGCGTCGCCCAGCCACCCGCAACGGCACGGGTTCATCGCCGCCACGAGTTGGAACCGCGCCGGATACGTCACGTGCGCCGTGGCGCGGGAGACGGTGGTGCGCCCGGTCTCCATCGGCTGGCGCAGCGAGTCGAGCGCCGGGCGCGGGAACTCCGGCAGCTCGTCCAGGAACAGCACGCCGCGATGGGCGAGCGACACCTCGCCCGGCCGCGCGCGATGCCCGCCGCCGCTGAGCGCCGCCTGGGACGCGGAGTGGTGCGGCTCCCGGAAGGGCGGCCGCTTGAGCAGCCGGCCGCCGGCGAGCAGGCCCGCGACGCTGTGCACCATGCTGACCTCGAGCGCCGCCTCGGGGGCGAGGTCGGGCAGCAGCCCGGGCAGTCGGGCGGCAAGCATGGACTTGCCCGCGCCGGGCGGGCCGACCAGCAGCAGGTTGTGCCGGCCGGCGGCGGCGATCTCCAGCGCGCGGCGGGGCATCTCCATCCCTTTCACGTCCGCGAGGTCGGGATCGCGCGCGGCCTCCGCCAGGCCGGCGGTGTCCGGCGGGCTCAGCACCTGCCGGCCGCGGAAATGGTTGATCAGCGCGAGCAGGTCGGGGGCGGCGAGCACGGTGATGCGGCCCGCCCAGGCGGCCTCCCCGCCCTGCGCCGCCGGGCAGATCAGCCCGAGATCGCGCGCGGAGGCGCCGAGTGCCGCGGGGAGCACGCCGGCGACCGGGGTCAGCGAGCCGTCGAGCGAGAGCTCCCCGAGTGCGGCGTATTCCCGCATCTGCTCGCGTGGCAGGACGTCCATGGCGGCGAGCAGGCCGAGCGCGAGGGGGAGGTCGAAATGGCTGCCCTCCTTCAGCAGGTCGGCGGGCCGGAGGTTGATCAGCACGCGACGGGGCGGCAGCGAAAGTCCCATGGCGGCGAGCGCGGCGCGTACCCGCTCCTTCGCCTCGGCCACCGCCTTGTCGGCGAGCCCGACCAGCAGCAGGGCGGGCGTTCCGGCGGAGATCTGCACCTGCACCTCGACGGGGACCGCCTCGATCCCGGCGAAGGCGAAGGTGTTCACGGTGGCCATGACGTGGAAGGGGCGGCGCGCCGACATGGCGGCCAGTGTGTCGGCCGAAGATGAAGGAGGAGGTAACAGCGGGTGCGCCCATGCCGTTCGAAGTGCGCGGACGGCCGGTGCGGCAGGACGCGGCGAGTGGGCGGATGGCCGGCCGCAAATGCAGTGAAGCTGAACGGGCCCGCGCGAAAAAAAATGGCGGTGCCCGAAAGCACCGCCAAGTTTAGGGAGGAAACGTCCAAGAAAGCAACAGCGCGGTCAGGGACCGCATTGCTGCGAGACGGAACCTAGCTCGGTGATCATTCGCCTGCAAGCGATTTTTCGCGCCGCAGCATCGCAAAATCGTGAGGTGCGCCCAGAGGTGCACGACGCGGGGCCGTTAAGCACTCGTTTACCGCGGAGAGCCTAACCTCGCGCCATGCGCATGCTCCTTCTCGCAGCGCTCGCCCTCCTCCTGCTCGGTCGGGAGGCAATGGCCGTGCTCGCTCCCGATCCATCCGCCGGCGCCCCCGGCCTGCTCTGCCGTACCGCGATCGCCGCGGCGGAGCGCGGGCAGGGGATCCCGCGCGCCCTGCTGGCTGCGATCGGCCGGATCGAAAGCGGACGGCGCGATCCCGCGACCGGCGGCCTTCATCCCTGGCCCTGGACGATCAATGCGGAAGGTGATGGCCAATTCTTCGCCAGCAAGGCCGCCGCCGTTGCGACCGTCCGCACCCTGCAGGCCCGCGGCGTACGCTCGATCGACGTCGGATGCATGCAGGTGAACCTGGTGCACCACCCGGATGCGTTCGCCTCGCTCGAACAGGCCTTCGATCCCGCGACGAACGCCGACTACGCGGCCCGCTTCCTGCGACGACTGTTCGATCAGACCGGCTCCTGGACCAAGGCCGCCGCCGCCTACCACTCCAGCACCCCCGAATTCGGGGAGCCTTACCAGAAACAGGTCATGGCCGTGTGGCCGGAGGAACTGGGCGCGCCCGCCCCCATGACGATGGGGCCCGCCGTCTCCCCCCTGGCCCAGGCCTGGGGAGCGACCCGCGGCATCGTCCCACCCTTCCAGCGGGGGGAGAGCGTCCGTATCTTGCCAATGGCCCGCGGCGCGGCCGGGGCGCCCGGGGTCGGGCGCGACCTCGACGCCTATCGCGCCGCACCGATCATGGCCGGCAGCCGCCCGATGCGGCCCCGCGGCTGAGAATCCTCCCGAACGCACCCCGTTCGCAGGACCGCCCGCCCGCACGAGCCACACCCGCTGCCCGGTTCAGCCGCCGCGGCGCGGGGCGTAGGGGGACTCCAGTACGTCGAACAGCGTCTGGTCGAAAGTGCCGCCGAGTTGGACGTTGTATAGCGTCACCCGCGTCTCCTGCCGCTGGGCGTCCAGCACCGTCCATTGGCGCAGCGTCAGCGGCTGGTCGGCGAAGACCAGCGTCAGCGTCCCCTCGCCAGGGGAACCGGTGCGCGTCAGCGAGACCTGAATCTGCCCCGGCTGGCGCTGCATCCCCGTCACCGTCACGTCCCCCGTGAGCTTCACCTGCTCCGCCAGGAGAATGCCGAGGGGAGTGCGGCCGAGGGGGATGTTGGAGGTCTGGGCGAGCTTCTTGTCCACGAAGACCAGCAGCCCGTTATTGGCGATCAGCAGGAAGGGCGCGGGCGGGTTGTACTCGAACCGCATCCGGCCCGGACGCTGCAGCCAAGCCGTCCCCTCGCTCAGCCGCCCGTCAGGCGCGACCTGCAGGAAGTGCGCCTTCAGCGTGTGGATGCCATTCAGATAGGCCTCGATCCGCGCGATGTCGGCGCGATCCTGCGGAGTCGGCTCGAAACGCGGCTGTGCTTGGGCCGTCGCGGCCACGAAGGGCAGCAGCAGGGAGGAGACCAGAAGGGACCGGCGATTCATGCCGCCTATGTGGCGCGCGCCCCGCCCGAAGGCAAATGAGGCTTCAGACATGCGCCGGGGACCGCCACACCGGTCCACGTCGACCGCCACCGCGCCGGACCGCCCCGCCCGCACCAGCACGCGGAACCAGACCAGCCTGCGGCCCAACCCCGGCCAAGCGCAGGCGTCAGCCGGCGAACTCGGCGCGGATCGCCGCCGAGTGGGCGCCCACGGCCGGCACCGGCCCCAGTTCACGCGCCCCGTCGCTCAGCAGCACCGGCGGCGCCGCCAGCGAGACCGGCCCGTTCGGCGTCTCCACCTCCACCCGCCGCAGCGCCGGATGATGCGAGAACGCGGCCACGTCGTTGACGAACCCATACGCGGTGTTGGCCGCGCGCAGCTTGGCCGCGACCTCCGCGCGGGTGAGCTTCGCGAACGCGGCGCCCACATGCGCGTCCACCATCGCGCGGTGCGCGACGCGGATCACGTTGGTCTGGAACCCCTCCCGCTGCGGCAGGTCGGGCTCCTCCAGGAACCTGGCGCAGAACTCCGCCCACTCGCGCTCGTTCTGGATCGAGATCAGCACCAGCGCGCCGTCCGCGGTGGCGAATGCGCCATAGGGGCAGATCGAGGGATGGGCGAGGCCCAGGCGCTCCGGCGCCTTGCCGGTGCCTTCGAAGAACAGCAGCGGCACGTTCATCCAGTCGGCCATGCCGTCGAACAGGCTGACCGCCAGCCCCTTCCCCTGGCCGGTGATGCCGCGCGCGATCAGAGCCTCCAGCACGCCCGCATGCGCCGCCATGCCGCAGGCAATGTCGCAGGCGGACACGCCGACGCGCCCCGGCCCGGCGGGGTGCCCGGTGATCATGGCGAGCCCCGATTCCGCCTGCACCAGCAGGTCGTAGGCCTTCATGGTCGCGTAGTCGCCGCTGTCGCCATAGCCCGAGATGTCGACCGTGATCAGCCGCTCGTAGCGCGCCCGCAACGCGTCGGAGCCGAAACCCGCGCGCGCGGCCGCGCCGGGGGCGAGGTTCTGGATGAACACGTCCGCCTTGGACAGGATCCGGTGCAGCAGGGCCGCATCCGCCGGATCCTTGATGTCGGCCACCAGCGACTGCTTGCCGCGGTTGAGCCAGACGAAATAGCTCGACAGGCCCTTGGCCGCCTTGTCGTAGCCGCGGGCGAAATCACCCTCCGGCCGCTCGATCTTGATCACGCGCGCACCCGCATCGGCGAGGCGGGAGCTGCAATACGGGGCGGCGACCGCCTGCTCGAGGGAGACGACGGTCAGGCCGGCCAGGGGACGCGAAGCGGACATGCAGGCTCAGTCGCACGAAGCCGGCGCCGACTCAAGGCGCGGCCCGTCCGCCCTGCCGCCGCGTCGCGACAGGACGGCGATCACCACCTGCGAGACGGCGAACGGAGCGAGGCTGCACGCCAGCACGATCCCCCACATCGTCGCGTCGAGCGGCGTGAGCCGCAGCAGGTCCGCGACCGGCGGCACGTAGGGCGGCACCGCGAGCAGGATCGCGCAGAGCCCCAGCGCCGCCCAGATCCAGGGATTGCGCGTGACCTCGTTGACGATCGGCCCCGACTGCCGCCCGCGCATGTCGAACACGTGCCAGAGCTGGGCGAAGGCCAGCGTCAGGAAGGTGACCGTCACCGACTCCCGCGGCCCGAACGAGAGCGCTTCGGCGGCGGCCAGGGCCGCGAACGTCCCGGCGGTCATCGCCGCCCCGTGCAGCACGATCGCAAACCAGTCCCGCCGGCCCAGCAGCGGCGCCTTCGGGGGGCGCGGCGGCTGTGCGAGCAGGTCGGACCCGCCTTCGCCAAGCGCGAGGGCGAAGGCGGGGAACACGTCCGTGGACAGGTTGAGGTAGAGGATCTGGAGCGGCAGCAGCGGCAAGGGCAACGCGGTGGCCACGGCCAGGCCCACGACCATGACCTCGCTGAGGTTGCACCCGAGGAGATAGGCGACGAAGCGGCGGATGTTCTCGAAGATGACGCGGCCCTGGCCGATCGCCATGACGATGGTGGGGAACGCGTCGTCCAGCAGGACCATGGCAGCGGCCTGGCGGGCGACGTCGGTGCCCCGCCGCCCCATCGCGACGCCGATATCGGCCTGCCGCAGCGCGGGCGCGTCGTTCACGCCATCCCCCGTCATCGCGACCACGTCCCCGGCCTCCTGGTAGGCCTTCACCAATGCGAGCTTCTCGGCCGGGCTCACGCGGGCGAAGATCGCGACCCGGCGCAGCGCCGCGGGACCCGCGGCGAGAACGCCGGTCATCGCCGCGCCCTCCACCACCTCGTCCTCTCCCACCGCCAGTCCCGCCGCGTGGCCGATGCTGCGCGCGGTCACGGCATGGTCGCCGGTCACCATCACGACGCGCACGCCGGCGCGGGTGCAGGCACGGATCGCATCGGGCACGTCGGGGCGCAGCGGGTCCTCGAGCCCGATCAGCCCGACCAGCGTCAGGTGGCCGAACGGGTCGCTCGTGGGATCGACGCCGCGCTTGCGCGCGCAGGCGAGGACGCGCAGGCCCTGCCGCGCCAGACGATCGGCGTGATCCGACCAGGCGGCACGGGCGGCCGGGTCGAGCGGCGTCTCGCCTTCGCCGCCCAGAACGCGGGTCGCGGCGGCGATCACCGCCTCGGGCGCGCCCTTCACCGCCACCAGCACGCCATCCGCCTCTGCATGCACCGTCGCCATCATGCGCAGCGCAGGGTCGAAGGCGTGGGTATGCAGGCGCGGGTGCTCTCGGCGAAGCGCGGCCGGATCGAGCGCTCCCTCGCGGCTGGCGCGCAGCAGCGCGACCTCCATGGGATCGCCCTGCCCCTCGGAGGCGCCGGAATCGAGCTGCGCGTCATTGCACAGCGCGGCGAGGCGCAGCAGGGCGTCGCGTTCGGCCGCCGCACCACCCACGCCGGCGTTCGGCGCCGCGGGAGCCCCACCCGCTGCGGCCGCCGCCGGATCCGGAGATGGATCGGCGGCCGCCGATCCGGCCGGGGCGGCAGGCGGCGCGGGTGTCACCTCCCCCGCCGTGGTGAGCAGCCGGCGCACCGCCATGCGGTTCTCGGTCAGGGTGCCGGTCTTGTCGGTCAGGATGACGGTGGTCGCCCCCAGCGTCTCGACCGCGGCAAGGCGCTCGACCAGCGCGTTCCGCCGCGCCATGCGCCACATGCCGCGCGCGAGCGCGAGGGTGGCCACGATGGGCAGTCCCTCGGGAATCGCCGCGACGGCCAGGGCGACGCCCGCCTCCAGCATCAGCAGCAGGTCGCGTCCGCCGGCCAGGCCGATCGCCGCGATCGCGGCGGCGACCAGCAGCGTCGTCCAGACGAGCTGGGCGGACAGCCGCGCCAGGCGCCGCTCCAGCGGGGAGCGGCCCGCATCGGCCTGCAGCACGAGCTGCGTCACCTGCCCGAGCTGGGTGTGGAGGCCGGTTGCGACGACCACGCCGACCGCGCTGCCGCGCGTCACGGCGGAGCCCCTGAACAGCATCGGGCTGCGATCGCCGAGACGCGCGTCCGCCGCGACGGGCGCGGTGTCCTTGTCGACCGACACCGACTCGCCGGTGAGGGTGGATTCGTCGGCGGAGAGGCGCGAGGCCGTCACGACGCGCACATCCGCCGGCACGGCATCGCCCGCGTCAAGCACGACGATGTCGCCCGGCACCAGCGTCTCGGCCGGGACCGACCGCTCGGCGCCGTCCCGCCGGACCCGCGCGGCGTGTCCGCCGAGGGCCCGCAACGCCTCGATCGCGCGGGCGGCCTTGCGTTCGGTCACCCAGCCGATCAGTGCGTTGAGGGCGAGCACGACCAGGATGGCGGCGGCGTCCTCCCGCTCTCCGAACCACAGCGCGAGCGCCGCCGCGCCGCCCAGCAGCCAGACCACGGGTCCGGTGAACTGGTGGAGCAGGAGTTGCAGCCAGCCGGCGGTGCGGCGCGTAGCGAGGGCGTTGGGGCCGACCCGCTCCAGGCGGGCCTGTGCCTCGGTGTCCCGCAACCCGTCCTCGGCGCGGACGCCGAGGTGCCGCAGCACCTCCGCGGCGGTCAGCGCATGCGGCGCCTCCAGCGGGTCCGGCGCGGGCGGGGCAGTCCGCGGGGTCGATACGGGCGATGGGGCGGGAACATGCTGCGACATGCTCCCACCTTACGGGGTGTGCCGGGACCGCCCATGATCCAGCTCAACCCGATCGGGTTCGCCGCTCAGTAGCTGCGCGGCATCCCGAGAACGTGTTCCGCGATGTAGGACAGGATCAGGTTCGTGCTGATCGGGGCCACCTGGTAGAGCCGCGCCTCGCGGTACTTGCGCTCCACGTCGTATTCCTCGGCGAAGCCGAAGCCTCCGTGGGTCTGGATGCAGGCCTCGGCCGCCGCCCAGGACGCGTCGGCGGCGAGCATCTTCGCCATGTTCGCCTCCTCGCCCGGCGTCTGGCCGGCCTCGAACTTCGCCAGCCCCGACTGCACCATCAGCTCCGCCGCACGCATCTGCGCGTAGGCGCGGGCGATCGGGAACTGGATGCCCTGGTTCTGGCCGATCGGCCGGCCGAACACGACGCGGTCGCGCGCATAGGCCGTCGCCTTCTCGATGAACCACTTGGCGTCGCCGATGCACTCCGCCGCGATCAGCAGGCGTTCGGCATTCATCCCGTCCAGGATGTAGCGGAAGCCGCGGCCCTCGACGCCGACCAGGTTCTCGGCCGGGACGATCATGTTGTCGAAGAAGACCTCGGTGGAGTTGTGGTTCATCATCGAGCGGATCGGCCGGATCGTGAGCCCCTTCCCCAGGCTCGCCCGCATGTCGACGATGAAGGTGGACAGGCCTTCGGTCCGCTTCGTCACCTGGTCCTTGGGCGTCGTGCGCGCGAGCAGCAGCATCAGGTCGGAGTGTTCGGCGCGGCTGGTCCAGACCTTCTGCCCAAAGACGACGTAATGGTCGCCTTCCTTCTTCGCGAAAGTGCGGAGCGAGGTGGTGTCGGTGCCGCTGGTGGGTTCGGTGACGCCGAACGCCTGGAGGCGCAGCTCGCCCGAGGCGATCTTGGGCAGGTAGGTCTTCTTCTGCACGTCGCTGCCGTGCCGCAGGATCGTGCCCATGATGTACATCTGCGCGTGGCAGGCGGCGCCGTTGCAGCCTTCGGCCTGCACCGTCTCCAGGATGGCCGCGGCGGCGGACAGGCTGAGGCCGGCGCCGCCGTATTCCTCGGGGATCAGCGCGCCCAGATAGCCGCCTTCGGTGAGCGCGCGGACGAACTCGGTCGGGTAGGCGCGCTGCTCGTCGAGCTTGCGCCAGTATTCGCCGGGGAACCGCGCGCAGAGCTTCTTCACCTCGTCACGGATCTCGGTATGGGGGTCGACGAGCTGCGCCTGGTCCATCGGTTGGTCTCCACCTGGGGTTTGCGCCCTGTTAGGACCGCCCCCTGCGGGGCGCAAGCCAGCCGACCGTGGTGTGGGGCTGAACGGCCGCGCGTGCGATCGGACACGCGCGCCGCGATGTGCTAGACTGCCGACATGGTCGCTCTGCGCAAACCAGAACCGCCCGGCTGGATGACGGTGGACGAGTTCCTCGCCTGGGAGCCCGACGACCGGGAGGTCCGCCGGTGGGCGCTGATCGACGGTCTTCCGGTGGCGATGGCGCCGAGCAGCGAGACGCATGGGGCGATCCAGGCGGAGCTGGCGCGGTTGATCGGCAATCATTTGGCGGACGGCGGCACACGCTGCCGCGTCATCACCGAACCCGGGGTGGTGCCCCGGGTGCGCGCCGACTGGAACGTGCGCGTGCCCGACCTCGCCGTCACCTGCGCGCCGCCCAGCCACGCAGCCACCGTCGCCGATCCCGTGCTGATCGTGGAGATCCTGTCCCCGTCCAACGAGGCGGCGACGCGCGCCAACATCTGGGCCTATGTCTCGATCCCCAGCGTGCGGGAGATCCTGACGCTGCGCAGCACGCGGATCGAGGCCGAACTGCTGCGCCGCGACGCGGACGGCAACTGGCCTGCCGATCCGCTGCTGCTGCGCGGCGAGGACATGCTCGTCCTGGAGTCCATCGACCTCACCCTCCCGCTCGCCGCCGCGTATCGCACCACCGCGGTCGGGACCTGATCGCCGGGACCTGACCGACGGAACCTGGCTGCGGGAACCTCGCTGCGCCCACCTCACGTCGCACCCGACGACCTTTCCAGCGCCCCACCGCTCGGCTACCCCTGCCGAGATCAATGCAGCGGGAGGTGCGCCATGCCGGACAAATCCATGCAGGTCGGGTTCCTGGGGGTCGGCATGATGGGCCAGCCCATGGCGGGCAAGCTGCTGGAGGGCGGCCACCCGCTGCTGATCCACGATATCAACGACGCCGCGATGGCGCCGCTGCTCGCGCGGGAGGCACAGCAGGCCGCTTCGCCCCGCGACCTCGCCGACCGCGCGGAGGTGGTGATCGTCTCGCTGCCCACCATCGCCGCCTTCCGCGCCGTACTGCCGGAGCTCGCGCAGGGGAGCCGGATGAAGTACCTCGTGAACACCTGCACGGTGGGGACGAGGTTCATCCGCGAGATCGAGGCGGCGCTTGCCCCCGGCGGCGCCACGCTGATCGACAGCCCGATCTCCGGCGGCCCGTCGGGCGCGGCGGCCGGCACGCTCTCCGTCATGGTTTCCGGCGCCCCCGCCGCCATCGACGCCGTGCGCCCGCTGCTGGCGCTGTGGGGCCCGACGCTCACGGTCGCGGGCGACAAGCCGGGGGCGGCGCAGGTGCTGAAGCTCACCAACAACATCCTCTGCGCCGTCGCGCTGGCCGCCACGTCCGAGGCGTTCGTGATGGGCGCCAAGGCCGGCCTCGATCCCGAGGTGATGCTGCGCGCGATCAACGCGGGCACCGGCAACAACACGGCGACGCAGACCATGTTCCCGAAGGCGGTTCTGGACCGCAGCTTCCGCTACGGCGCCGCGCTGCAGATCCTGCTGAAGGACATCGACCTCGCGATCGAACTCGGGGAGGAGCTGGCGGTGCCGATGTGGGTCTGCCAGGCGGTGCGCCAGCTGTTCCACAACGCCGCCTTTGCCGGCTCGCCGCAGGACGACATGACGCGGATCGTGCAGTACGTGGAGCGCAACGCGAAGTTCGAGATGCCGAAGACGCGCTGACCGCCACCCGCCGTGTCATGGCGGTTGCCCCGCGTGTCATGGCCGCCGCAGGGCGGCCATCCACGACTTTTCATGCGGCACGACGTCGTGGATGGCCGGCACGAGGCCGGCCATGACACGGGCGCGGCACAAGGCCGGCCATGACACGGGGCGCGGCACGAGGCCGACCGTGACGCGCGCCAGCGTCCTCCCGCACCCGCGTCCCGGCCCCCACGCCCGGCCCCCGGGTCACAGATACGGCAGCATCAGCCGCGCGGCGGCGTCGCGCAGCTTTACTGGCAGTGGGCGGGCGGCGATGTCGGCCTGGGTCAGCGCCGCGCCGCGCGCGCCGGCCATGACCCCGGCCAGCACCCGCGCCAGCGCATCGTCGTAGAGCTCCATGCACAGCTCGAAATTCAGCCGGAACGAGCGGATGTCCCAGTTGCAGCTGCCGATCAGGCACCACGCCTCGTCCACCACCATCAGCTTGGCGTGGTGGAACGGCGGCGGGCTCTGCGTCAGCCGCACCCCGGCCTCCAGCAGCGGGCCGACATTGGCGCGGCTCGCCCAGTCGACCAGGACGTGGTTGCCGTGCGCCGGCAGCACCACCTCCACCGCCACCCCGCGCATCGCGGCGAGCGCGAGCGCGGTGACCAGCCGCTCCTCCGGCAGGAAATAGGGCGTCATCACCCGCACCGACCGGCGGGCACAGGCCACCGCCTGCAGCACGGCGAACTCGATCTTCTCGATGTCCTCGTCCGGCCCGGAATCGATCACCCGCGCCAGCACGCCGTCGCTCTCCTCGATCCCGGGGAACCAGGCCGCGCCCAGCAGGTCCTCCCCGGTCGCGAACTGCCAGTCCGCGGCGAAGGCGCGCGTGAGCTGGCCCACCACCTGGCCCTCGATGCGGAAATGCATGTCCTGCACGGGATGGCGCGGCCGCGTCGCCAGCACGTTCTCGTCGCCGATGTTCAGACCGCCGGTGAACCCCAGCACGCCGTCCACCACCAGGATCTTCTTGTGGCAGCGCAGGTTGATGAACGGCATGCGCCAGGGCAGCGGCGAATGCATGAACCGCGCCGCCGGCACGCCCGCGCGCCGCAGCCGGTGATACGCCGGGGAGAACAGCCAGCCGCCGCCGATCCCGTCGATCAGCACGCGCACCGCCACGCCCCGCCGATGGGCCGCGGTCAGCGCCTCGATGAAACGCCCGCCCCACTCATCGTTGCGGAAGATGTAGGACGACAGCCCGACGCTGTGCTGCGCCGCCTCGATCGCCGCCAGCATCGGCGGATAGGCCTCGTCGCCGTTGTGGAACACGCCCACCGCGGCGGCTCGCACCAGCGGCGCGCCGGTGATGCGGCCGACACCGCGGCCCAGCGGCGCCAGCCCGTCCGGCACTTCGAGCGACCGCGATCCCGCCCCCGCCTCGGCATCCAGCGTCCCGGCCCGCGCCTGCCGCGCACGGCGGCGGACGCGGTTGATGCCGAACACGAGATAGGTCGCCACGCCCAGGAAGGGCGCGAGCCAGACGAGGCCGATCCAGCCGACCGCAGAGGCCACGTCGCGCTTGTTCAGCAGGATGTGCAGGCTCGCCCCGATCGCCAGCACGAAGCCGGCGACCAGGGTGACGTGCACGCGCACGTCGCTCATCATCGCGAGGAATTCGATCAAGCGCAGGCGGCCCTTTCGCGCGCGGCGCCGGCCAACGCGCGGGGACGCATGGCATCCCCGGACCGGCTGAGGAGTGGAAGCGAGGCGAGTCGGGTACTCTCCCGTCCCGCCCGCTCCAGCGCAAGCCCGCGGGATCAGTCGTCCGCGAGCAGGTCCTCCACCCGGATCGGCATGTCGCGGAACCGCCGGCCCGTCGCGTGCCACACCGCATCCGCGATCGCCGGGGCGACGCCGCACAGCGCGACCTCGGCCAGGCCCTTGGCCCCCAGCGGGTCGAGCACGAGGTCGGGCTCGCCCACGAAGGAGACGTCGAGTTCCGGCGTGTCGGCGCAGACCGGCACCAGATACTCGGCCAGGTTCGCGTTCATCACGCGCCCGAGGGCCGGATCCCATTCCGCGCTCTCGTGCAGCGCCATGCCGAGGCCGCCCATCATGCCGCCGATGCACTGGCTGCGCGCGACCAACGGGTTGATCACCCGCCCCACGTCGTAGGCGCCCACCAGCCGCGCCACGCGCACGATGCCCAGCGCCGGATCCACCCGCACCTCGGCGAACACCGCACCGAACGCGGCGCTCGCATAGTCCTTCGCCTGCGGGTCCGGCTTCGACTCCGCCTCGGCCTCCAGCGTCGCGAGCCCGTGCCGCTGCAGCACGCTCTCGGGCGCGTCCTTGTCGTTGCCGCGCAGCGGGACGAGCTTCTCCCGCAGCGCCTCGCAGGCGGCGCGCACGGCGGGGCCGACGCTCGCCATGGTGGTGCTGCCGCCATGCACCGGCGCCTTCGGCATTTCGGTGTCGCCGATCTCCACGTCGATGCGGTCGATCGGCAGGTCCAGCGTGTCCGCCGCCACCTGCGCCATCGCAGTATACGTGCCGGGCCCCATGTCGCTGGTCGCGGTGCGGACCACGAGTCGCCCATCGGCATACAGCGTCACCCGCGCGGTGCAGGCGCTGCGCTGCGCATGGTAGATCGCGGTCGCCATGCCCCAGCCGATGCGCCAGCGCCCGTCGCGCAGGCTCTGCGCCGGGGGACGCGTCGTCCAGCCGAAGCGCCGCGCGCCCACCTCGTAGCATTGCGACAGGGCGTTGCTCGTCCACGGCTTGTCCGCGCTCTCGTCACGATCGGCGTAGTTGCGCCGGCGCAGCTCCAGCGGGTCGATCTCCATCCGCTCCGCCAGCTCGTTCATCGCCATCTCGACCGCGAGCGTGCCGGTGGACTGGCCGGGCGCGCGCATCGGGCACGGGCTGTTCGTGTTCAGCTCAATCATCCGGTACTTCGTGCGCACGTTCGGGCAGGAGTAGGTCGTGCGTGCCGGCTCGAGCGTCGTCTCGGCGTATTCCTCGTACATCGAGGTCTGGCCCCACGCTTCGTGCACGATGGCGCTCAGCCGCCCGTCCTCCCCGGCGCCCAGCGCGATGCGCATGCGCGTCAGCGGGCGGAAGCCGATCGAGGTGAAGCACTGCCGCCGCGTGAGCTCCACCCGCACCGCACGCCCGACCCGCCGCGCGCAGAGCGCGGCGATGGTGACGTGCGGCCAGGTGCGCAGCGCGGAGCCGAACGCCCCGCCGACGAAGGGCGAGATGACGCGGATCTTCTCCTGCTCCATGCCGAAGATCGCCGCGATCTCCATCCGGACGTTGTCGACCCATTGCGACTTGTCCCACAGCGTCAGCCGGTCGCCGTCCCACTCCGCGATCGTGGCATGCGGCTCCATCGCATTGTGCTGCTCGCGCGCGTGGCTGCACCACAGCTCGTGCTGCACCGGCGCCTTGGCGAGCGCGGCATCGGCATCGCCGCGCTCGCTCTCCGGCACGCGCCCCGCCTTCGCATTGCCCTCCGACGGCGGCTTCCCATCGTCGAGCTGGAACAGGACGCTCGGATCCTCGAGCTCGTAGGTGATGCGCACGAGGCGCGCGGCACCCTCGGCTTCCTGCTGGCTCTCGGCGACGACCACCGCGAGCGGCTGGCCGACGAAGAGCACCTCGGGCCCCTGGAACACGCGCAGCTGGTCGCCCGACTGCGGATCGACCTGCGGCCGCTGTTCGAGCTCGTGATACGGCAGGCGCTCGCAGTTCTCGTAATGGATGATCGCGAGCACGCCAGGCGCGCGGTCGGCCTGCGTGGTGTCGATGCCGGAGATCCGGCCGCGCGGGATCGTCGAGGTGACGAGCGCCGCGTAGGCGAGCCCGTGAGGATGGAACTCCGCCGCATAGCGGGCCTGGCCGGTGACCTTGGCGGGCCCGTCCACCCGTGGGGTCGGTTGTCCGATGATCGCGTTCATGCCAGGCCTCCCGCCATCAGCAGCACCCGTTCCACCGCCGCGCGCAGCAGCTTCACCTTGAAAGCGTTGCGCGGGCGCGGGCTCACGCCATGCGTCGCGGCCTCCGCCGCCGCGACCGCCGCGGCCTCGTCCAGCCGTCCGCGTTCCAGCCGCCGCTCCACCAGCGGCAGCCGCCAGGGCGTGGTGCCGACCGCGCCGGCCGCGACGCGCGCGGACCGGATCTCGCCGTCCTTGATTTCGAGCGCGACGGCCACCGAAACCAGCGCCCATTCGAAGCTCGCGCGGTCGCGCAGCTTCAGGTAGTGCGAGTTCGCGCTGCGCGGCGTCGCGGGCAGATGGATCGCGGTGATGATCTCGGCCGGCCGCAACGTCGTCTCGAGGTGCGGCGTATCGCCGGGCTCGCGATGCAGGTCGGCCACGGCGAGCCGGCGGCTGCCCTCCGGCCCCTGCACCTCCAGCTCCGCGTCCAGCACCAGCAGCGCGTTCGCCATGTCGCCGGGATAGGACGCGATGCAGGACGGGCTGCCGCCCAGGATCGCGTTCATCCGGTTCTCGCCCTCCATCGCCGGACAGCCGGAGCCGGGCTCACGCTTGTTGCAGGGGACGGTGACGTCACGGAAATACAGGCAGCGCGTGCGTTGCAGCAGGTTGCCCGCCGCGGTCGCCATGTTGCGCACCTGCGGCGACGCGGTCTCCTCCAGCGCGCGCGCCAGCACCGGGAAGCGCGCCTTGACGCGCGGATCGTCGGCGATCTCCGACAGGCGGGTCAGCGCGCCGATGCGCAGGCCCTGGCCCGCCTCCTCGATGCCCCGCAGCGGCAGCAGGTTGAGGTCCACCAGCTCCGACGGCGCGATCACGCCCTCCTGCAGCAACTGGAGCACGTCCGTGCCGCCGGCGATCGGCAGGGCCGCCGGTGTCTCCCGCAGCAATTCGATCCCGTCGTCGAGATCCTTCGCCTGGGCATAGCCGAATGCGAGCATCAGACGGTCTCCTTCGCCGCGCGAATGGCGTCCACGATGTTGGCGTAGGCGCCGCAGCGGCAGAGATTGCCGCTCATCTGTTCCTTGATCTCGGCATCGCTGGTTCCGCGTCCCTCGGTCAGCAGCCCGACGGCCGACATGATCTGGCCCGAGGTGCAGTAGCCGCACTGGAACGCGTCGTGCTCGACGAAGGCCTGCTGCACCGGGTGCAAAGCGCCGTCCTCAGCGAGGCCCTCGATCGTGGTGATCGGATGGCTGTCGGCCATCACCGCGAGCGTCAGGCAGGCATTCACCCGCTTGCCGTCCATCAGCACGGTGCAGGCGCCGCACTGGCCGAGCGCGCAGCCCTTCTTGCTGCCGGTCAGGCCGAGATGATCGCGCAGCGCATCCAGCAGCGTGGTGCGCACGTCGACCGTGATCGCATGCGTCTGTCCGTTCACCTCGAGCGCGATGGCGAGCCGGGTGGGATGCCGGGGCGGCGTGCGCGGCGCGCCCGTGGAGCCGCGCGCGGCCCAGCTATGGAAGCCCTGGCCCGGCGCGGCGTTGCGCCCGAGCGCGGCGGCTTCGGGGCTGGAGGCGGGGCGGTCGGGGGAGTGGGTGGGGGTGCGCTGGGCTGCGGCACCACGCCGCGCGGTGGCGAGGTCCTCCTCCAGCACGTCGGCCACGGCCTGCGGATCGAGCCGTTCGGCTTCGGCGAACAGTTCGTCGGCGGTGGTGCCGTCCCCCGCGCGGGAGGCCTCCAGCGCCTTCTCCGCGAGGCGGCGCGCCTGCGGCTTGTGGCCTTCGAAGGCCGGCACGTCGTTGTCGCGGCTCATGCGCATTCCTCCAGTCTCATGCCGCGGTCGCGGCGATCCGTGCCGGGGTAGCGCGGCAGGGGGCGGCGCGTTGCCGGTTTGACACGGAGTTGAGAGCAGCGCGGCGAGAGCGGCGTATCGCGGGCGGGTCGGACCGCGCCCGCGGCGGGGAACGGCGGGGTGGTCCCGCACGTTCTGGAGGCATGCATACCTATGAGATCAAGTTGCCGCTCGCGCAGAGCCCGGAAATCCCCGGATCCCCCACGCCGGCGTCTCCTCCGACCCCTGGGCCGGAGCGGCCGATGCCGGATCCGAACCCGGCCCCGATCCCGGGTCCGGGGCCGGACGTGCCGGCGCCGGGACCCGGCACGCCGGGGCCGGACATTCCGCCGCTGTCGCCGCCCGGCCCGGAGATGCCGCAGCCGATCGCCTGACCCCACGCAGGGAGGAGACCACGATGCAGGAGGACATGAACCGCCGGCCGCGTCCCGGTTCGGCCGATCCGGTCGGGAGCGTGCAGCAGGCACGCCAGGACGCCGCGACCGAACGTGCGATCGGGGCCACGCTCCCCGACGCGGGTGAAGGTGGCGAGCAGCCCCCGCGCGAGGATGCCGCGCGGGCGGCCGAGGGCGATGCGGCGCGGGCGCGCACGAGCGATCGGGAGAGTGATCGGGCTTCGGCCGGCCGGGACACGACGCCGATCGAGCAGGCCGTGGCGGGCGCGGGACGGCTCGATACCGCCTGACGCGCGGAGGGTCGGACGGCCCGCTTGGCGCGGGCTCTCCGTGTCGTGCGAGGCACGCGCGTTCCCCGTATCCTGTCCGACGGGCGCGTTGCCCGTGTCCTGTGCGGCGGGCGCCTCCGGTGTCATGCGTGG
>MKTV01000044.1:38746-59837 GCA_001898425.1 Rhodospirillales bacterium 69-11 | reverse complement strand
CGCCGCGCCCCCCCCGTGTCATGGCCGGCGCAGGCCGGCCATCCACGACGTCGTGCCCCAGTGAACCTGGGGTAGAGCGTCCTGTGCCGGTCACGACACTGTCGTGCCGCACGGAAGTCGTGGTTGGCCGGCCTGCGCCGGCCATGACACGGGGGAGCGTGGCACGACACGGGAGAGCGCGGAACGACACGGGAGGAGCGCGGCCATGACACGGGAGAGCGCGGCCACGACACGGGGGAGCGTCGCCACGACACGGGGGGAGCGTCGCCACGACACGGGGGGAGCGTGGCCACGACACAGGGGTAGCGTGGCCATGACGCGGAGGATCCGCGGTCCGGCCACGACACGTCTCACGGATCGTGGATGGCCGCCTCGCGCCGGTCGTGACACAAAGGGGGGAGCCCGCCACCTCCGCACGGTCACGTTCCGCCCATGCAGTCCGCCCCACAGCGCCGTCCGTGACGCCCGAACGAATCCCCCTCCCCCAGGCCCGTCGCATCGCGCTCGCCGCGCAGGGCTTCGCCGATCCGCGGCCCGCACAGGCCACCGCCCTGCAGCTCCGGCGCATGCTGGACCGGCTCAACCTGTTCCAGATCGACAGCGTGAACGTGCTGGCCCGCGCGCATTACCTGCCGGCGTTCTCCCGCCTCGGCGCCTACGATCCCGACTGGCTCGACCGCGCCGCCTGGGGCGCCCGCCGGGAACGGCGGATGTTCGAATACTGGGCGCACGAGGCGTCGCTGTTGCCGCTCGCGCTGCACCCGCTGCTGCGCTGGCGCATGGACCGCGCCGACCGGGGCGAGGCCGGGTATGGCCGCATGCGCGTCGTCGCCACCGAACGCCGTGCCGAGGCGCTGGCGCTGCTCGCCCGCATCCGGGCGGAAGGGCCCCTCGCCGCGTCGGAGTTCGAGAGCGGCCGGCCGGGCTGGTGGGAGTGGAGCGAGCCCAAGCTCATGCTGGAGTGGCTGTTCTATGCCGGCCATGTCACCACCGCGACGCGCCGCCGCAGCTTCGAACGGGTCTACGACCTGACCGAACGGGTGATCCCGCCGGCGGTCCTCGCGCTGCCCACGCCCGACCCGGCCGAGGCGCAGCGCGGGCTCGTCGCCCACGCCGCCCGCGCCCTCGGGATCGCCACCGCGGCGGACCTGCGCGACTATTTCCGGCTCTCGCCCGCGGACGGCGACCCCGCCATCGCGGCGCTGGTCGAGGACGGCGTGCTGCGCCCCGTCCAGGTGTCCGGCCTGCCGCCCGCCTACCTGCACCGCGATGCCCGCCGCCCCCGCCGCATCACCGCCCGCGCGCTGCTCGCCCCGTTCGATCCGCTGGTGTGGGAGCGCACGCGGGCCGAACGGCTGTTCGGTTTCCGCTACCGGATCGAGATCTACACGCCGGCCGAGAAGCGCCAGCACGGCTACTACGTGCTGCCCTTCCTGCTGAACGAACGTCTGGTGGCCCGCGTCGACGCGAAGGCCGACCGCCAGGCCGGGCGGCTGCTCGTGCCCGCCATCCACCTGGAGCCCGACGCCCCCCCCGAGACACTGCCCGCGCTGCATGACGAACTCGGGCTGCTCGCGACCTGGCTGGGTCTTGCGTGGGAGGGCGCCTGGCCGGAAGTGGACCGGGACTGACGCCGGACCATCGGCGGCGGCCGGCACAGGACGGGGGGAGGGCACACCGCCCCACGGATCGGCCGGCGTCCCGCGCGGGCGACCGGCCCTGGAGGAACCCGAACGGCGGAGAACCCGCCGCTCGGGCAGGCGGGATCAGCCCTTCGCCGTCTGCTCCTTCAGCACCTTCTCGACGGCGCCGCGATCGAGGTCGCGCGCCTCGTCGAGCACGAACTTCGCCTCCTCCTCGTTGCCGCCGCGGCGCTCCTCCAGCGCTTCCCGCGCAAGCTGCTCCGCTTCCGCCGCGTTGCCGGCGTCGGGCTTCTTGCGGCTGTCCTTCTCGGCCATGTCACGACCTCCTCGATGATGCCGGACCGAAACGCGGGACAGCCCATGCTCGTTCCTCCGCTTGATCGGCGCGCGCGGTTCCCGGATCATTCCCGCCGCTCAACGGGAGGCCGGCATGGGGATCGGTGCCGAGACGGCAGGCGGATGGGTGGGGCACCGTCGATTGCGCGGGGCTGTACCCTCGCCGGGACTCCTCGCCGCCGTCCTTCTGGCCCTCGGCACGCCGCTCCTCGCGCACGCCCAAGACGCCCCGGTGGGTGTCGCCGCCTGCTCCGCGCTCGATCCCGCGGCGCGGCGGGCGCTGCCCTCGACGCTGCTGCCGCAGGGCTATCTCCGCACCGCCGGATCGCAGATCGTCGACCAGCGCGGGATCCCGGTCCGCATCGCCGCGGTGGGCCATTTCGAAGGCTTCCCGCAGCCCGACGATACCCTGGCGGCGATCGTCCGCGCCGGGTTCAACACCGTCCGCATGTCGTGGGTGAACGCGACCCTGCCGCAGGACCTGGAACGCTTCGACCCCGTCGTCGAAGCGGCGGCTCGGCATGGGGTCAAGATCATCCTGGCGAACCACACGAACGAGCCTGGCCACGGTCCGCAGGACAATTGGGGCGCCCAGCAGAAGAACGGCCTGTGGTACGACCTGGGCGGTGCATCCGACGGGACGGATGGCGGCGGCAATCGCGGGACCACCACCGATGCGCGCTTCCTCGAGGACTGGGTGACGGTCGCGCGGCACTATGCCGGCACCGACACCGTGATCGGCTTCGATCTGCGCAACGAGCCGCTGGCGATCCGGGGCGGCAGCACCTGGGGCACCGGCGATCCGAAGACCGACATCCGCCTGATGTACGAGCGGGTGGGCAACGCGATTCTCGCGGTCAACCCGCAGGTGCTGATCATCGCGGAGGGGCCACAGAACTACCGCGGCAGCGCCGCCGGCGTGGGTCCGGCGCCGTGGGGCGACCTGAGCCTGGCGGAACGCGCCCCGGTGCGGCTGACCGTACCCGACCGGCTCGTCTACTCGGTGCACGACTATCCGCCCTACGTCTCCGGCGCGCGGCCGGCGGGCGGACCGGCAAAGGTGGCGGCGATGAACCGGACCTGGGGCTACCTGGTAAGCCGCGGCATCGCCCCGGTCTGGATCGGCGAGATGGGGGCCAATTTCGACGGCAGCTACGAGAACGAGACCGTGGCCGAGAGCCGGGTGTGGGCGAAGACGCTGGTGGATTATCTGAACGGCCGGCTGGGCGACCAGGGCGGCCCGACCTTCCGCGGCCCCGAACAGGGCGTGTCCACGAACTGGTGGCTGTGGGGATACCGGCCGGGGGAGCAGCTGGTCGGCACGCTGGACGCGACGGGCGCGCTTCGTCCGGCGCAGCTCGCCGTCTACCGCCAGTTACGGCAGCACGCCTTGTGCCAGGACATCGCGGCGCAGGACGGACCGTGACCTGCCGGGCGCGGACCGTCGGGCCGGCCCGCGCCCACGGCCCGCGCCCTTGGCCCGCGCCCTTGGGCCGAGCCCCTGCCCGCTCCCTTGGTCCGCTCCCTTGGGCCGGTCCCCGCCCGGTGCGCAGCTGATCGGCCCTGCGGCGCGGCTCAGGCCGCGCCCATGGCCACCGGGTGCAGCAGGGTGGCGGCCTCCGGCCTGGTGACGCGGGCCTTGGTCCGGATCGCGAGGATCGACATCGGCACGCCCATCGGCCGCTCGACCACCACCTCCGCATCGGGGAACAGCCGGCGCATGTCCTCGGGGCCGAGCGGGTTGTAGTAGGTGAGGAGTTCGCCCGCGGTTGCGTAGGTGTGCCGCCCGCCCGATCCGAGGGCCGACACGGTCAGCAGTCGCCGCTGCACTTCCTTCGGGTAGGCGCCGAAGAAGGGCACGTAGGGCCGGGGATAATGCGGGTCGATCGGCGCGAACTTGTTGGGCACCTGGACGAAGTAGGGCAGCCGCGACCCCATGATCGTCCGCGCCATGCGCATCTGGTCGCGCCAGGTCGCGAGGTGCTCGACGCAGCTGTTCGAGAAGACGCAATCGTATTGGCTGAAATCATCTTCGGTAAGAGTGGTGGCGTCCGTCCGCAGGTTCGCGAGGAAGGGGACATTGCTGTCCTCGTCGTCGGTGTCGTCCTGGATGTGGTCGTTGACGAGGGTGACGTGGAGGCCGTCCTCCTCCCGCAGCCCCCACCATCGGGTCCAGAATGGGACGGTGCCGCCGATATCGATGATGCGCAGCGGCCGTTCGCCGCATCGCAGGTCAGCAATGAAGTGCTGAAATCTCAGTTTTCTACGACCGCGCGTATAGGTGCGCAAATGCTGGACGATCTGCACGACGATGTCTCCGCGAGGGCAGACCCTCACGTCACCGCACGACTTGCGCCAGGCGACTCAGGTACGCATGACAATCAATGGCGCGGATGGATCTGCGGCATACGATCGGATACTTGCACTGGATTGAATCTTCACACCCTCTGCCCTGTGAAGGCACAGTCAGCGGCGCAGAGGATTCATGACACGGAGGTAGGTTTCGACGCAGTAAGAGTCATTTCGCGTTTGAGTAACAGGTGCGTGACCGCGGATCGGGCGGCCCCATCGTGCCGCGCCCCTGCGTTCCGCGCGTAAAGCCGGGCATGGGGACGGGCGCGGCCGCGCCTTCGCGCCGACGCAAGCGGCGGGACGGCCACGGCGGGACGCGCCCAGCCACCGGCAGATCCGTTTCCTTGAAGTCATGGGTGCACGAGGCCGCGGCGCGGGCCGTCACGCGGGCGGGAGACCCGCCGGCACGTGCTCTCGCGCCTTCGCAGCGGACAGGCGCCGCCACGCTGCCAGCCGCGGCGTCGCGCGGGGGCCGCGTCGCATCAGTGGAGGTCGGTCGCGCGCCCGCCGGACGCACGACCGCAGGCCGGTCGGGCGTGACCCTCTCCGCCCGCCGAACACACGCCTTTCGGGCGTGACCCTCTCCGGCCGCCGGTCGGGCGCGCCTCCGCCGGCCAGACGGAGGCGCGCCGCCCCTTCGGCGCTTAGAGGATGACGCTACCGGCCGTGAAGGTCAGCACCAGGAAGATCAGGAACAGCACGATCGCCAGGAAGAACAGGAACTTGGCGATGCCGGCCGTGGCGGCGGAGACGCCCGAGAAACCGAAGAAGCCGGCGATGATGGAAATTACGAAGAAGATGAGAGCCCATTTCAGCATGTTCGTCTCCGATCGCGTGAAGCCGCGGCGCCGGCCGCCAGGACGGGGATCGCGTTCCCGCCATGAAGGACGTGCCACGGTGGTGCCGCCGAGTGGCCTTGACCGAAGACCGAACGAAGCGGCTCTGCCCGCGTTGCGTCCCAGCCGCGTGATGGGGCGCGATTTCCCCGCCTTGTTCGAACTCGTGATCGTCCGGCGCCCAGGCTGCGCCATCGGGGATGGAACGGTCGTGTTTCGTTCCGGCCTGATGCGTTCGCGCAGGCGGCGGCCGGTCAGGCACCGGTGGGCGGACCGGCGCGGGCGGCGCGGCTGCCCCCTCGACGCAGCGCCCCCTCGGGTCCATCTCTGCTGCCGAGGAGCCCCGTGATGTCCCAGACCTTGATGCGCCCGCCGGCGGCCATGCCGATGCTGTTCATGCCGCAGAAGCAGCCGGCCAAGCCGCTGACTCGCCGGCTCGAGGTCGTGTCGGACTACCAGCCGGCCGGCGACCAGCCCACCGCGATCACGGAACTCGTGCGCGGCGTGCAGGCGGAGGAGCGCGACCAGGTGCTGCTGGGCGTCACCGGGTCGGGCAAGACCTTCACCATGGCCAAGGTGATCGAGGCGGTGCAGAAGCCCGCCCTGGTCCTTGCGCCCAACAAGACGCTGGCGGCCCAGCTCTATGGGGAGATGAAGGCGTTCTTCCCGAACAACGCGGTCGAGTATTTCGTCAGCTACTACGACTATTACCAGCCCGAAGCCTACGTCCCGCGCACCGACACGTATATCGAGAAGGACGCGCAGATCAACGAGCAGATCGACCGCATGCGGCACGCCGCGACGCAGTCGCTGCTCGAACGGAACGACGTGATCGTCGTGGCGTCCGTCTCCTGCATCTACGGCATCGGGTCGGTCGAGACCTACGCCAAGATGGTGGCGAAGCTGGAGGCCGGCGGCCGCATCGACCGTGACGCGCTGGCGAAGGCCCTGGTGGAGCTGCAATACCGCCGCAACGACGCCGCGTTCCAGCGCGGCACGTTCCGGCTGCGCGGGGAGGTCGTGGACATCTTCCCCAGCCATTACGAGGACCGAGCGTGGCGGGTGAGCCTGTTCGGGGACGAGATCGAGTCGATCCACGAGTTCGACCCGCTGACCGGCGACAAGACCGCGAGCCTGAACGAGATCACCGTCTACGCGAACAGCCACTACGTCACGCCGCGTCCGACGCTGACCCAGGCGATCCGCGACATCAAGGTCGAGCTGAAGGAGCGGCTGGCGGAGCTGACCGCCGAGGGCAAGCTGCTGGAGGCCGAACGCCTGCAGCAGCGCACCACCTTCGACATCGAGATGATGGAGACCACCGGCTCCTGCAAAGGGATCGAGAACTACTCGCGCTATCTTTCGGGCCGCAACGCGGGCGATCCGCCGCCGACGCTGTTCGAATACCTGCCCGAGAACGCGCTGCTGATCGTGGACGAGAGCCACGTGACCGTGCCGCAATTGGGCGGGATGTATCGCGGCGACTTCGCGCGCAAGTCGATCCTGTCGGAATTCGGCTTCCGCCTGCCCTCCTGCATCGACAACCGCCCGCTGAAGTTCGAGGAGTGGGAGCGGTTCCGCCCGCAGACGGTGTTCGTCTCGGCGACCCCTGGCCCCTGGGAGATGGAGCGCACGGGCGGCGTGTTCGCCGAACAGGTGATCCGCCCGACCGGCTTGATCGACCCGGTGACCGAGGTGCGGCCGGTGGAGCACCAGATCGACGACCTGCTGGCCGAGTGCCGCACCGTGACCGCCAAGGGCGGGCGCGTGCTGGTCACCACGCTGACCAAGCGCATGGCGGAGGATCTGACCGAGTACCTCACCGAACACAACGTGAAGGTGCGCTACCTGCACTCCGACATCGACACGCTGGAGCGCATCGAGATCATCCGCGACCTGCGCCTCGGCGTGTTCGACGTGCTGGTGGGGATCAACCTGCTGCGGGAGGGATTGGACATTCCCGAATGCGCGCTGGTCGCGATCCTGGATGCGGACAAGGAAGGCTTCCTGCGCTCGCAGACCTCGCTGATCCAGACCATCGGCCGCGCCGCGCGCAACGTGGAGGGGCGCGTGATCCTCTACGCCGACACGATGACCAACAGCCTGCGCATCGCGATCGAGGAAACCGAACGCCGCCGCAACAAGCAGCGTGCGTGGAACGAGGCGCATGGCATCACCCCGACCTCGGTGAAGAAGCAGATCGGCAAGGTGCTGGAGAGCGTGTTCGAGCAGGACTACGTCACGGTCGCCCCGATCAGGGACACGGGCGCCGCGGAGTTCGTCGGCAAGGACCTGAAGGCGGCGATCGCGGATCTGGAGAAGCGCATGCGCGCCGCCGCCGCGGATCTGGAGTTCGAGCAGGCGGCGCGGCTGCGCGACGAGATCAAGCGGCTGGAGGCTTTGGAACTGGGGCTCGAGCCTCCGCCGATGCCTTCCGCCTCGATGCGGCCGGCAGGGAAGAAGGACCGCACGCCGGAGCCGCTGGGGCCGGGCGGCGGGGGCTACGACCCGTCGAAGCGGCGCGGGCGAGGTGGCGGATCGCGGCGTCGGGGGCCGTGAGGACGATCGTTTCCGACGAAATTACCGCCGTGATGTGCGGTTGACCCGACCGCCAACGTGATCCTCGCCTGATCGTTTCCTGCGCAACCATCCGTATAATGGGAGGGGATGCGGCCGAGCGCATGCGGCTGATCGGGCGAAATGCTCGAAGGAGACACCGGTCTGATCGTAGGGCGATGAAGCGCCCCCCAGACCAAGAACGCCCGACCTGACGATGGAAGAATGCGCTCGGTCGCGCCCACGCCGCGTCAAGCCCTGATGAACTCCCATGGCCCTCCGTGACCCTCGTTCTTCCTCCGTGTTTGAAGAACCGAGGACCACGCCCCCAGGCACCAAGCCAGCCGAACTCCACCCCTACGCCCGGCACCGCCGCAGTTTGCACCACGACCGTCGTGCAATCCGCCAGACCAAAGGTTAACGCCGGCCCGCCCTCAGGCGCTCTCCGGCGAGACCGTCCTCCCCTCCTCCCCGCGCACCGCAGGCAGGTCCTCCGCCGACAGCGTCTCGCGTGCAAGAAGCGCCCCCGCGCCCGCGTCAAGCGCGTCGCGATTGGCGCGCAGGATCCCGACCGCGCGGTCCAGAGCCCCCTCCAACCGCGCCCGCACCGCTCGGTCGATCTCGTGCGCCGTCTCGTCGCTGAACCGCCGGGGCCGCCAGTAGGCGCCCTGCTGCTGTTCCAGGAAGTGACCCGGCTCCGTATCCCAGGCGACCGGTCCCAGCTTCGCGTCCATGCCGAACCGAAGCACCATGCCGCGCGCGATGTCGGTGGCCTTGGCCAGGTCGTCCGCCGCCCCCGTCGAGACGTCGTCGCCCAGCAGCATCTCCGCCGCGCGGCCGCCCAGCAGCACGGCCATCTTGTCCTCCAGCTCCTGCCGCCCCATCAGGAACCGGTCGTCGACCGGCCGCTGCAGCGTGTAGCCGAGTGCGCCGATGCCGCGCGGGATGATCGAGACCTTCTGGATCGGGTCGGTCCCCGGAATCGCCAGCGCCACCAGCGCATGCCCCATCTCGTGATAGGCGACGATCCGGCGCTCCTTCGGGATCAGGATGCGGGATTTCTTCTCGAGCCCCGCGACGATCCGCTCCACCGCGCCGGTGAAGTCCTGCATCGCGATCGACTCGGCGCCCCGGCGGGTGGCCAGCACCGCCGCCTCGTTCGCCAGGTTGGCGAGGTCCGCCCCGGTGAAGCCCGGCGTCAGCCCGGCGATGTCGTCCAGGCTGACGTCCGGCGCGAGCTTCAGCTTCGCCAGGTGGATCCGCAGCACGTCGACCCGGCCCTTCTTGTCCGGCCGGTCCACCAGCACCTGCCGATCGAACCGCCCGGCCCGCAGCAGCGCCGGATCCAGGATCTCCGGCCGGTTGGTGGCCGCCAGGACGACGATGGCGACGGACCGGTCGAACCCGTCCATCTCCGCCAGCAACTGGTTGAGAGTCTGTTCCTTTTCATCCTGGCCCGTGACCGGGGAGACGCCGCGCGCCCGCCCCAGCGCGTCGAGCTCGTCGATGAAGATGATGCAGGGCGCGGTCGAGCGGGCCTGCTCGAACAGGTCGCGCACCCGCGCGGCGCCCACGCCCACGAACATCTCCACGAACTCGGCCCCGTTGGTCGAGTAGAACGGCACCCCCGCCTCCCCCGCCACCGCGCGGGCCAGCAGGGTCTTGCCGGTTCCCGGCGGCCCCACGAGCAGGATGCCGCGGGGGATGTGCGCGCCCAGCCGCCCGAACTCGTCCGGACGCTTGAGGAAGTCGACGATCTCGTGCAGCTCCGCCTTCGCCTCGTCGACGCCGGCCACGTCCTCGAACGTGACCTGCACCTCGGTTTCCGGCGTCACCAGCTTGGCGCGCGAGCGGCCGATCGAGAACAGGCCGCCCGCGAACCCGCCGCGGCCGCCGCCGAAACCACCGCCCGTCATGGCGCGGGAGGCGAGCATCCAGACGCCTACGAACAGCAGGGGCGGCAGCACCCAGGACAGCAGCGTCGCAAGCGGCCCGCCCGTGCTGACCGCGCCATACTCCACCTTGTACTTGGACAGCGTCGCCGCGAGGTCGGGCGGCACCTGCACCGTGGTGAAACCGGTATGCCCGTCCGACATCGCCTCGGTCAGGGTGCCACGGATCGTGTCCCCCGAGACCGTGACCTGCTTGACCTTCCCCTGCTCGAGATAGGTCTGGAACTGGCTATAAGGGATCGCGGTCACGCCCCCGCCCGATCCGCCGCCGAACAGGCCGAGCGCGGTGACGAGGAAAAGACCGAGGAAGATCAGCCAGATGAAGGAGGGCAGCTTGGTCCTGGGGGCGGGCAATCCGGTCTCCTGCAGCGGCGGCCCGCCAACATGCCACGCGCCCCGGCGTTGACAAGCGCATCGCCCCGGCCCCAAGCACCGCTATGCGCTCGGACGGGCTCCTCGATCTCCAGGTGAACGGCTATGCGGGGGTCGATTTCAACGACCCCGGCCTGACCGCGGCGGCGATGGACCATGCGCTGGAGGCGATGCTCGCCGCGGGCGTCACGCGCTGCCTTCCCACCCTGATCACCGCCGACGAGGCCACGCTGGGCGCCCGCTTCGCGGCGCTGGATCGCGCGGTGGCGGACAGCCGGCTGGGCGCGGCGATGGTGCCCGGCTACCACCTGGAGGGTCCGTTCCTGAACCCCGGCGAGGGCACGGCGGGCTGCCACCCGCCCGAGGCCATGCACGCGCCGGATCCCCGCCTGCTGGACCGCCTGGCACGCGACCTCCGCCGCCCCATCCTGCTGCTGACCCTGGCCCCCGAACGGCCGGACGCCGCCGCCGTGCTCGCCTGGGCGCGCGGGCGCGGCGTGCTGCTGGCGATGGGGCATACCGCGGCCGACCTCGATACGGTGACGCGCGCGGCCGCGGCGGGGGTGCGGCTGTCCACCCACCTGGGCAACGGCCTGCCGCACCTGCTTCCCAAGTTCCTGAATCCATTGATGGCCCAGCTAGCCGAGGACCGGTTGCACGCCAGCGTCATCGCCGACGGCATCCATGTGCCCGTCCATGCGCTGCGGGTGATGACGCGCGCCAAGGGCGCCGACCGGGTGGTGCTGGTGACCGATGCCACCGCCGCCGCAGCCGCGCCCCCCGGCCTTTACGGCTTTGCCGGCATGACGATCGAGCACGCGGCGGACGGGTCGGTACGCGTTCCCGGCGGGCGAACGCTGGCGGGGTCGGGGCTGCGGCTCGATCAGGCCGTGCGCAACGTGGTCGGGTGGGGGCTCGCCACCCCGGCGCAAGCGCTCGCCTGGGCGTCCGCCGCGCCCGCATCCTTGCTGGCTCCCGCCCTTGCGGCGCACGGGATCGCGCTGGAAGCCGGGTCGGTCACCTGGTCGGACGCGCTGCGGCCGGGAACGATCATCCTCGGCGACCTGCGCCTGCAACCGGCCTGAACCGTTCCTTCACTTTTCGGCCCTATGGGTGATGCCGCGAAGATCGCACATCACGCCAGGTCGAGGGGCAAAATGACCGCACCCTGGCATCGCCCGTTCAGGGAGCTGCCACCGTGTCCGTCGTCATCAACCTCGGCTCGAACACCTATACCTTCAGCACGGTGGACACGCTCACCTCGGGCGCCACCGACGACAGCATCACCTTCACCGGTGGGCTGACCAGCGCGAGCCTCGACCTCGCCGGCGGCTCCGACGTGCTGACGCTGGCGAATGCCACGAACTCGCTGTCGGTGAAGAACGTCGAGACGATCACCGGTGGCACCGGCACCGACACCCTCACCCTCGGCACCTCCCTCACGACGTCCATGACGGTGGATCTCGGCACCGGCAGCGACATGCTGACCCTGGGCAGCGCCGCCAACACCGGATCTGTCACGGGTGTCGAAACGCTCGCCGGGTCGAGCGGCGTCGACGCGATCACGGTGGTGGGCGTGCTGACCAACGCCAGCACGGACCTGGGCGGCGCCGGCGACACGCTGACGCTGGCGAACGGCGCCAACGTGCTGACCGCCGCGAACGTGGAGACGCTGACGGGCGGCACCGGCGTCGACACCGTCACCCTGAGCGGTTCGGTCAGCAGCACCAGCGTCGACCTCGCCGCCGGCAACGACATGCTGGACCTGGGCGCCGGGCCCAGCACCCTCTCCGTCGCGAATGTCGAGACGGTCACGGGCGGCGCCGGCGTCGACACCGTCACCATGAAGGGCGCGCTGAGCAACGTCAGCATCGACCTCGGCGCCGGGTCCGACATCGTCAACCTGGACAACACCGCCAACACGGTCTCGATCGCCAATGCCGAGACGGTCACCGGCGGGTCCGCCGCGGACACGATCACCCTCTCGGGCGCGGTCGCCGGCGCCAGCCTCGATCTGGCCGCCGGGTCCGACACGCTGACCCTGTCGAACGGCACGAACACGCTGACCGCCGGCAACGTCGAGACGGTGACGGGCGGCACCGGGGCCGACACGGTCACCCTGGCCGCCGCGCTCACGACCGCGATGACGGTCGACCTCGCCGCCGGCAGCGACACGCTGACGCTGGGAAGCGCCGCCGGCAACACCGGGTCGGTGACGGGGGTGGAGACGCTGGTCGGTGCGGCCGGCGTCGATGCGCTCACCATGGTCGGCGTGCTCACCAATGGCAGCCTGGACCTGGCCGGCGCCGCCGATACGGTCACCCTGGCGAATGGCGCCAACGTCCTGAGCACCACGAACGTGGAGACGGTGACGGGCGGCACCGGTGCCGATGCGCTGACCCTCAGCGGGACGGTCAGCGGCACCAGCATCGACCTGGCCGCCGGCAACGACACGCTGAACCTGGGGGCCGGTCCCACCACCCTGTCGGTCACCAATGTCGAGACGGTCACCGGCGGGGCCGGCGTCGACACGGTCACCCTGAAGGGCGCGCTGAGCAACGTCAGCGTCGACCTGGGCGCCGGGTCCGACACCGTCAATCTGGACAACACCGCGAACACGGTCTCGATCGCCAACACCGAAACGGTCATCGGCGGATCCGCCGCCGACACGATCACCCTCGCCTCGGCCGCTTCCAACGCCAGCATCGACCTCGCCGGCGGCTCCGACGCCCTGACATTCGGGAACGGCGCCAACACGGCCAGCGTGGCGAACGTCGAGACGGTCACCGGCGGCACCGCCGCGGACGCGATCGCCCTGACGACCGCACTCACCACCGGCGGCACGGTGGATCTCGGAACCGGCAGCGATACCCTGACCCTGGCCTATGCCTCCGGCAACACCGGGTCGGTGACGGGGGTGGAAACGCTGGTCGGCGCCGCCGGCGCGGACGTGATCACCGTGGTCGGCGCGGTGAGCAACGCAAGCGCCGACCTGGGCGGCGGATCGGACACGCTGACCCTGGCGAACGCCGGCAATACCGCCAGCATCGGCAATGTCGAGACGCTGACCGGCGGGACCGGGGTTGACGCGGTCACGCTCACGACCGCCCTGAGCACGAGCGGCACCATCGACCTCGCCGCCGGCAACGACACGCTGGTCCTGGCGAATGGCGGCAATACCGGGTCGGTGACCGGGGTCGAGACGATCACCGGCGGCACCGGGGCGGATACGGTCACCCTGGTCGGCGCGGTCACGAACGAGAGCGTGGACCTCGGCGCCGGCTCCGACGCGCTGACGCTGGCGAACGGCACCAACTCGGTCAGCGCCGGCAACGTGGAGACGATCACCGGCGGCACCGGCGCGGATACGCTGACGCTGCAGACCACGAGTTCGAACGGCAGCATCGACCTGGGCGCAGGCTCCGACGTGCTCACCCTGGCGAACGGCAGTAACACGCTGACCGGCGCGAACGTCGAGACCGTCACCGGTGGCACCGGTGCGGACACGCTCACCCTCTCGAGCGCGCTGACCACGGGAATGACCGTCGATCTCGCGGCCGGTAACGACACGCTCACCCTCTCGGCCGCCGCCGGCAACACCGGATCGGTCACCCACGTGGAGACCCTGGTGGGCGCCGCCGGCGCGGACACGCTCACCCTGGTCGCGGCGCTCTCGGGCGGCAGCATCGATCTGGCCGGCGGCAGCGACTCGGTCACCTTCGACGACACGGTGAACAGCGCGAGCATCGCGAACGTCGAGACGGTCACCGGCGGCACCGCGGCCGACACCATCACCCTGACCAGCGCGGCGTCGAGCGGCTCCATGGACCTGGCGGCCGGCGCCGACACGCTCACGCTGGCAAACGCTGCCAACACGCTGTCCGTCTCGGGGACGGAGACGCTGACCGGCGGCACGGCGGCGGACGCGGTCACGCTGTCGGGGGCCCTGACCACCGGCATGACGGTGGATCTCGGCACCGGCAACGACACGCTCACCCTGGCGGCCGGGGCGGGCAACACCGGCAGCATCAAGAACGTCGAGACCACGGTCGGCAGCAGCGGCGCCGACACCATCACCCTGGGCAGCGGCACGACCAACGCCAGCCTCGACCTCGCGGGCGGCAGCGACACCCTGACCTTCGCCAACGCGACCAATTCCGCGTCGCTGGGCAACGTGGAGACGATCACCGGCGGCACCGGAACGGACACGCTGACGCTGAGCAGCGGCCTGACCACCGACATGACGGTGGACCTGGGCGCCGGCAGCGACACCCTCACTTTGGCGGCCGGCGGCAACACCGGCACCATGACCCATGTCGAGACGCTGGTGGGCGGGTCCGGCGCCGACACGATGACGATCGCCGCGGCGATCAGCGGGGCGAGCGCCGATCTCGCCGCCGGATCGGACACGCTGGTGCTGGACGACACGGTCAACACGATGACCGTGAGCAACGTGGAGACCCTGACCGGCGGCACCTCGGACGACACCCTGACGCTGGGCAGCGCCCTGACGACGGGTCAGCAGATCGACCTCGGCACCGGGAACGACAAGCTGACCCTGGCGAACCTTGCCGGAACGGGCACGGTCAGCAACGTCGACACCCTGATCGGCGGCACCGCGGCCGACAACGTCACGCTGGGCGCGGCGCTGACCGGCGCCACGGTCGACCTGGCCGCGGGCAACGACAGGCTGACGCTGGCCAGCGGCACGAACACGCTCAGCGTCGCGAACGTCGAGACGACGGTCGGCAACACCGGCGATGACACCATCACGCTGAGTGCCGCTGCCGCGAACGGCTCGATCGACCTCGGTGGCGGCTCCGACGTGCTCACGATGAGCAACTCCGCCAACACGCTGAGCGCCAGCAACGTCGAGACGCTCACCGGCGGCACGGCGAACGACATCGTCACCCTGTCCAGCGGCCTGACCACCGGAATGACGGTGGATCTCGGCGCCGGGAACGACAAGCTCACCCTGGCGAGCGGGGGCAACACCGGTTCGGTCACGAACGCGGAGACCATCGTCGGCAACACCGGCGCGGACGTGCTGACCTTCTCGGCCGGGATCGCGTCCGGCAGCATCGATCTCGGCAGCGGCTCCGACGACGTGACCCTCGGGAACGCCAACAACACGGCGACTGCCTCCAACGTGGAGACGGTGACCGGCGGTTCGGCCAACGACGTGATCACACTGAGTTCGGTGTCGGCCAACGGGTCGATGGACCTCGGCGGCGGATCCGACAAGCTGGTGCTCGCGAATGCCGCGAACGTCCTCACCGCCGCGAACGCGGAGACGCTGCTGGGCGGCACGGCCGCCGACCAGCTGACGCTGGACTCGGCGCTGACCACCGGCATGACGGTGGATCTCGGTGCCGGAAACGACAGGCTCACGCTGGCGAATGCAGCCGGAACGGGAAGCGTCGCCAACGTGGAGACGCTCGCCGGCGGCTCGGCCGACGACGACGTGACGCTGACCAGCCTCGCGAACAACGCCAGCATCGATCTTGCGGCCGGCTCCGATGCGCTCACCTTCGGCGCCGCGTCGAACACCGCCACCCTGTCAAACGTGGAGACGGTCACCGGCGGCACCGGCATCGACACGTTGACGCTGGCCAGCGGCCTGGCCACCGACATGACGCTCGACCTTGGCAGCGGCAACGACAAGCTCACCTTGGGCGGCGGCGGCAACACGGGGTCCGTCACCAATACCGAGACCATCATCGGTGGATCGGGGGCCGATGACGTCACCCT
Source organism: Rhodospirillales bacterium 69-11 (assembly GCA_001898425.1). Classification (GTDB taxonomy): domain Bacteria; phylum Pseudomonadota; class Alphaproteobacteria; order Acetobacterales; family Acetobacteraceae; genus Rhodopila. Next base: position 44,039 of record MKTV01000044.1, on the reverse strand, counting down.
GGGCGCCGCCGTCACCAGCGCGAGCTTCGATCTGGCGGCCGGTTCCGACACGCTGACCCTCGCGAACGGGACCAACAGCGCCTCGGTCGGAAACGTGGAGACCCTGACCGGCGGGACCGGGGGCGACACGGTCGTCCTCACCACCGGGCTCACCACCGCGCTCTCCATCGACCTCGGGACCGGCGCGAACAAGCTGACCCTGGCGAACGGCGGCGGGACCGGCAGCGTGAGCAATGTCGGGACCCTGGTCGGCGGCTCGTCGGCCGACGTGGTCACCTTCGACACCGCTCTCTCCAACGGCAGCGTCGACCTGGCGACCGGCTCCGACGCGGTCACCCTGGCCAGCGGCGGCAACAGCGCCACCTTCGCCAACGTGGAGACGGTCACCGGCGACTCCGGCGCCGACGTTCTCACCTTCACTGTGGCGAACAGGATCTCGGTCGATCTCGCTGCCGGCAGTGACGTGGTCACACTCGGCAACACGGCCGCCACCCTGTCGCTGAGCAACGTGGAGACCCTCACCGGCGGCACCGCGGCGGACACGGTGACGCTGTCGTCGGCCCTGACCACGGACATGACGCTCGATCTCGGCGCCGGCAACGACAAGTTGACGATGGCGGACGTGGCGGGCAACACCGGATCCGTCACCAACATCGAGACGGTCGTCGGTGCAGCCGGGGTCGACACCCTTACCCTGGGCGGTGGCATCACCGGTGGCAGCATCGACCTCGGTGCCGGGTCCGACAGCCTCACGCTCGACGACTACACGAACCGGCTCAGCACCGCGAACGTGGAGACCACGACCGGCGGGTCGGGGGATGACACGCTGACCCTCGTCGGCGGCGTGACGAACGCTTCGGTCGACCTGGGGACCGGGTCCGACGCCCTGACCCTCGGAAGGGCGGCCAACACCATCTCGGTCGCAGGCGTCGAAACCCTGGTCGGCGGCACCGCGGCGGATACCGTCGTCCTCAATTCGGCCCAGACTACGGGCATGACGGTCGACCTTGGCGCTGGGAACGACAGCCTGACGATGGGCAATGCCGGCAACACCGGCAGCGTGCAGAACGTGGAGACCGTGATCTCCGGAAGCGGGGACGACGCGCTGACCCTCGGGCGCGGCGCAAGCAACGCGAGCATCGACCTGGGCGGCGGCTCCGACACGCTGACGCTTGCCAATGCCACCAACGCGCTCAGCGCCTCCAACGTCGAGACCGTCACCGGCGGAACCGGCGCCGACACCCTGACCCTGAGCTCCGCCCTGACCACGGACATGACGCTGGATCTCGGAAGCGGATCGGACAAGCTGACGCTCGCCGCGTCCGCCGGCAACACCGGTTCCGTCGCGAATACCGAAACCCTCGTGGGCGCAAGCGGCGCGGACACGGTCACCCTGGCCGGCGGCGTGACGAACGGCAGCATCGACCTGGGCGGCGTCAGCGACACGCTGACCCTCGCCAGCGCCACCAACACCGTCACGATCAACAACGTCGAGACGACCACCGGCGGCAGCGGGAACGACACCGTCACGCTGAAAGGCAGCCTCACGACCGCCATGTCGATCGACCTCGGCAGCGGGTCCAACAAGCTCACGCTTGCCGCCACGAGTGGGACAGGCAGCGTCAGCAACGTGAACACCCTGATCGGCGGTGCCGGGACCGATACCGTCACCTTCTCCAGCACCGTCGCGAACGCGTCCGCCGATCTCGCCGCCGGGTCCGACAATCTGACCCTGGCAGCTGGCGGCAACAGCCTGACCGCGGCGAACGTCGAGACGATCACCGGTGGTTCGGGTGCGGATACGGTCACCTTGATGGCGGCGAACAAGGTCTCCCTCGATCTTGCCGCCGGGTCCGACACGCTCTCCCTCGCCAACGTCGCGAACACGCTCTCCCTCGCGAACGTCGAGACCCTGACGGGCGGGACCGCCGCGGACACCGTGACGTTGAGCGGTGCGCTCACCACCGACATGACGCTCGACCTCGGAACCGGCAACGACAAGCTCACGCTGGGCGCCGCGGCCGGCAACACCGGCACGGTCGCCAACGTGGAGACGGTCCTCGGGGCAGCCGGGACGGACGCGATCACCCTCGGCGTGACGGTCACCAACGCCAGCATCGATCTGGGCGGAGGGACCGACACGCTGGTCCTCGCCTCCGGGTCGAACCGAGCGACGATCTCCAACGTGGAGGTGCTGACGGGGAGCACGGGCCCGAACACCGTGACGATCGCGGGCAGGGCCAGCAACGCCAGCATCGATCTCGGCTCCGGGTCGGACAAGCTGACGTTCGGCGCCTTTGCGAATACTGCCAGCCTGTCTAACGTGGAGACGGTCGTCGGCGGATCGACTGCCGACACGCTGACCCTGTCCACGGCGCTGACGACCGGGATGTCGCTCGACCTCGCCGCCGGCAGTGACACGCTCACCTTGTCCAACGTGACCAACAGCGGGTCCGTCAGCAACGTCGAAACGCTGGTCGGCGTGGCCGCGGCGGATACGGTGACACTCGGCACCACGGCAACAAACGCCAGCATCGACCTGGGCGGGGGCTCCGACAGCCTCACCCTGGCGAACACCGTCAACAAGGCATCCGTCTCCAACGTGGAGACGCTGACGGGCGGCTCGCTCGCCGACACGGTCACGCTCGCAGGTGCCCTGACCACCGGCATGACCGTCGATCTCGGCGCCGGCAACGACCTCCTGACGCTCGGCGCGGCGGCCGGCAACACGGGCACAATCAGCAACGTCGAGACCACGATCGGCAGCGCCGGGGTCGACACCATCACGCTCGGCGCCACCGTCGCAAACGCCAGCCTGGACCTGGGCGCCGGATCCGACAGTCTCGCCCTCGCCACCGGCGCGAATACCGCGACCATCGCGAACGTGGAGACGATCACCGGTTCGACGGGCCCCAACACGATCGTCATCAAAGGCATCGCGAGCAACGTCAGCGTCGACCTGGGCAGTTCGTACGACCGCGTCACCTTCGGCAACTTCGCCAACACGGGCACGATCGCGAACACCGAGACGGTGGTCGGAGGAAGCGTGGTCGACCTGATCACGCTCTCCACGGCGCTGACCACGGGGATGTCCGTCGATCTCGGCGCGGGGAACGACCTCCTGACGCTCGCCAACGTCGCGAACACCGGCAGCATCAGCAACGTGGAGACGACCACCGGCGGCACCGCGGACGACACGATCACCCTGGGGACCTTCGTCACCAATGCCAGCATCGATCTGGGAACCGGCTCCGACACGCTGACGCTGGGCAACTTCACCAACCGCGCATCTCTCTCGAACGTCGAGACGCTCACCGGCGGCAGCGGCAACGACACCGTCTCGCTCGCGTCTTCTCTGACGACCGGCATGGCGGTGGATCTCGGCGCAGGCAACAACCTGCTCACGCTCGCTGCATCCGCCGGCAACACGGGCACCGTCAGCAACGTGGGGACCATCGCTGGCAGCAGCGGTGCCGACACGGTCACCCTGGGAAGCGCGATCTTCAACGGGTCGATCGAGCTGGGCGGCGGGTCCGACAGCCTGCAACTGGCCAATCAGACGAACCGGTTGACGATCGGCAACACCGAAACCGTCTCGGGGGGGAGTGCGAACGATACGATCGTTCTCTCGGGCAGCGTGGCGGCAACGGTGGTGGGCGGCGGCGGCATCAACTTCATCACCGGCGGCACCGGCGCGGACACGTTCGTCTTCGACCAGGCGAGTGCCGGCAACTACAGCACGGTGATGAACTTCAGCGTCTCGAACGGCGACATGATCGGTCTCGACGTGACCGGCAACACCACGCTGTCGACGGACACCTACAATCTGGGTGGAGCGGCCCTGGCGGACGGCACGAACATCACGAAGGTGGTGAACGCTGCGGCGCGCCTCGGCACGACACTCTCGACCGGCGGCACGGGCGGCTTCGTTTACCAGCAGGATACCGGGGAGCTGTACTATAGCGGTAGCGGCGCCTTCTCCGGCGGCGGAACCCTGGTCGGGGTCATCACGACGAATGGCACGACACCCTGGACCTACGATGCAAGCAAGTTCCTCGAGGTCTAGGACGGGAGCTGAGCACCGCATGAACGCCGGCGCATCGCGCGCTTCCGAGGTCAGGAGGGTTCGAGCCCACGCGGACTCTGCCCTCCGCGCCTGGCACATGGGATCGGCCTCGCCGCGGGACGTGCTGCCGATCCTGCGCCAGGGCGCCCAGACTGCCGCGGACCACTCCAACCTGGGCGCGGTCCTGCGCGCCGCTGGCGACCGCTCCGCCGCAGAGGCCGCCTACCGCCAGGCCATCCGGATCGATCCGTCCTTCGCACCCGCACACCACAACCTCGGCAATCTGCTTGCCGACGGCGACAGGCTGGAGGAGGCCGCAGCCGCCTACGCCTCTGCCGTCGCCGCCAATCCCGCTTATCCCGACGCATGGAACGCCCTTGGTGTGATCCGGCAGCGCCAGGGTCGTCTCGCCGAGGCCGAACCAGCGTTCCGCACCGCGATGCGGCACGCGCCCCGCTGGGTGGAGCCGCACGGCAATCTCGGCGTCACTCTCCTCGGTCTCGAGCAGCACCACGCGGCCGAACGCGTTCTGCGCCACGCCGTCGAACTCGATCCGACGCACGCCCCCGCCTTCGGGAACCTCGGCGCACTTCTGTTGCGCAGCGGCTTCCCCATTGCGGCGGAGGAGGCGACCCGGCGCGCATTGGCCCTGGCGCCAGCGGAACACCGCTGGATCAGCAATCTCGCCGGCGCCCTGCAGATGCAGGTCAGGCACGTCGAGGCGGAAGCGGAGTACCGTCGTGCCCTGTCGGTGCGACCCGACTACGCGGGCGGACACGGCAACCTGCTGTTCGCCCTGAATTACCGGGACGATCTCTCCCCGCACGCGATCTTCTCGGAGTATCGGGACTGGGACGCGCGACATGCCCGCCCCCTGCGTCCCGGTGATTCCACACCTGCCACGCCCACTCCACCTGCCGGGCGCATTCCACCTGCCGCGTCCACTCCGCCAGCCGCGTCCGCCCCGCCCTCCCCACTCGGGCGCCGCATGCGAGTCGGCTACGTGTCGGCGGACTTTCGTCAACATGCCGTCGCGCTTTTCTCCGAACCGCTGTTGGCGGCGCACGACCGCTCTCGCGTGGAGCTGTTCTGTTACGCCGAACTCGTCTTGGAGGACGAGACGACGCGTCGCTTCCGTGCGATGGCCGATCACTGGCGTCCGACACTGGGTCTCTCGGACGAGCAGGTCGCGGACATGATCCGCGCCGATGGCATCGACGTCCTGGT
>MKTV01000044.1:30299-38723 GCA_001898425.1 Rhodospirillales bacterium 69-11 | reverse complement strand
GGAACCGCCTGCTCGTCTTCGCCCGCAAGCCCGCCCCGCTGCAGGTCGAGTATATCCTGGGGCACGGCTACACGTCCGGCCTCTCCGCGATGGACGTCTTCTTCGCGGACCATCGGCTCGCGCCCGACGGCACCGACGCGCTGTTCTCCGAACGAGTGCTCCGACTGCCCCGAATTCCCCTCGCCTACCGCGCACCCGCGGACATGCCGAACGTGGGCCCGCTGCCAGCAAGCCGGAATGGCTACGTCACCTTCGGGTATTTCGGTCGCCCGGAGCGACTGACGGACCGTGTCGTGGCGACCTGGGCGCGTCTGCTTCGCACGGTGCCTGGCTCGCGGCTCGTGCTGAACAACCGCAATTTCCAGGAGCCCGCGTTCTGCCGCATGTTCCTGGCGCGCTTCGATGCCCACGGGATCGGCACCGACCGGATCGACCTCATCTACACAACGCCGCAGCCGCGGACATGGGCCGCGTACGCCGGACTCGACATCGCGCTCGACCCGTTTCCGCACAACGCCGGCACGACGACGATCGAGGCGCTGTATCAGGGTGTCCCGGTCGTCAGCCTGGCCGAGCGTCCCACGGTCGGCCGGTTCGGCGCGAGTATCCTGCACGCGGTGGGGCTCGACGACTGGGTCACATCCACGCAGGACGCCTACGTCGCGCGCGCCGCGCAAGCCGCCCAGAACACGGACGAACTCGCCCGCATCAGGCACGGATTGCGCGCACGCTTCCTCGCGTCCCCCCTCGCCGACGCAAAGGACCTTGCGCAGCAGTTCGAGGCCGCTTTCGCCGAACTGCTGAGCCAGGTCACGCCCGCGCACCCGCATTCCGCGCCGACGCACGTCCGCACCGATGCCGCGCGAAACCAGCACGCGCCCGCCCCGGTGGAGGATCACCACGCGACGCTTCGTGCCCTCTTCACCGCGGGTGACCTCGCCGGCGCCAATCGCCTTGCCGGCGACCTGCTGCGTGACGATCCCAACGACCCGATGGCGTGTCATGTTGCCGGCCTGGTCGCCTATCGGGAAAAGCGCCTGAACGACGCGGACCGATCGCTCGCGATCACACGCAAATACGCACCGGCCGACGTCGAGGCCCATGCGAACCATGCGGCTATCCTCCGCGGCCTGGGCCGGCTCGAAGAAGCGGAGCAGGCGGCCCGCGTCGCCCTCGCTCTCGCGCCCAACCGTCCGGAAAGCCTCAACAACCTCGGCAACATCCTCCGCGATCTCGGCCGCTACCCGGAGGCGATCGCCGCATTTCAGGCCGCGCTCGCAGCTGTACCCAGCTTTGCCGACGCCTGGGCGAACCTCGCCTGGGTCTACTCGCTCACCGGCCAGGCACGGGAGAGCGAACGAGCCGCGCGCGCCGCGATCACGCACGACCCGCGCAACGCGAACGGCCACAACAACCTCGGGCTCGCCCTGATGCGCCAGAGCCGCCTGAGGGACGCGGAAGACGCGCTTCGGAAGGCCCTCGCGCTCCAGCCCGACTTCGTCCTGCCGCACAGCAACATCCTGTTCTGCCTGAACTACCGGGACGATCTCACTCCAGAGACGCTGTTTGCCGAATACCGCGCGTGGGACCGGCGGCATGCCGTCCCGCTCCGCCCGGACCGCCCGGACTTCGACCTCGACCGCACGCCCGGCCGCCGGCTCCGGGTCGGCTACGTCTCGCCCGATTTCCGGCGACACGCCGTGGCGCTGTTTGCCGAACCGCTCCTCGCCGCCCACGATCGCACCCAGGTCGAGCTTTTCTGCTACGCCGAAGTCCCCGTGCCCGATGAAACGACCGCACGGTTCCGCGCCCTTGCCGACCACTGGCGGTCGACGGTGGGACGCACCGACGAGGCGGTGGCGGACATGATCCGAGCCGACCGGATCGACGTGCTGATCGATCTCGCCGGCCATACTGCCGGGAACCGCCTGCTCGCCTTCGCGCGCAAGCCCGCTCCGGTGCAGATCGAGTACATGCTGGGGCATGGCTACACGTCCGGCCTGTCGGCCATGGACGCATTCCTGGCGGATACGGCACTCGCGCCCCCTGGCGCCGAAGCCCTGTTCAGCGAACGGCTGATCCGCCTGCCCCGGATCCCGCTGGCCTATCTCCCGCCCGCCGACATGCCGCCCGTTTCGCCCCTGCCCGCTCGCGCAGCCGGGCATGTCACGTTCGGCTATTTCGGCCGGACGGTCCGCCTGACCGATGCCGTCATCGCCACCTGGGCGCGCATCCTGCACGGCGTTCCCGGCGCGCGCCTCGTGCTCAACAGTGCCCCCTTCAGCGAAGCCGCCGGCCGGGACGCGTGTGCCACTCGGTTCGCCGCGTTCGACATCGGTCGCGATCGCCTCGAGCTCATCTTCACCGCCCCGCAGCCCGTCACCTGGGCCGCCTACGGGCGCATCGACATTGCGCTCGATCCGTTCCCCCACAATGCCGGCACCACGACGATCGAGGCGCTGCACCAGGGCGTACCCGTCGTGACCCTGGCAGGACGCCCCACGCTGGGCCGGTTCGGTGCGGCAATCCTCGGTGCCGTCGGCCTGGACGACTGGGTCACTGCCGACACGGACGCCTATGTCGCACGCGCGATCACGGCCGCCACCGATCTCGACGCACTGTCCGCGGTACGAGCCACGCTGCGCGACCGCGTCACCGCCGGGCCACTCGGCGATCCCGCCGGCCTCGCCCACGCCGTCGAAGCCGCCTATCGCACCTTGTGGGAGACATGGCGCACCGGCCGCGCGGAGGCGACCCGCCTCCATGACCTCTTCGCCGCCGAGCAGGACGCGGCGTTGCAGGAAGAGGCAGGGCGCATGCTCGCGGCCGACCCAGGGCAGCCGGACGCACTGCATATGCTCGCCATGCAGGCGCTCCGCCGCCACGAGCCTGCGCGGGCGATCGACCTGCTCGCGCGCGCACGCCCCACACCCGACATTCTCACCGATCGCGGCGTCATCCTGCGCATGACCGGGCGCGCGGCGGAGGCCGAAAAGAGCTATCGCGCCGCTCTCGCGCTCGCGCCCGGCCACGTCCATGCCCAGGGCAATCTCGGGAACCTGCTGCTCGACCAGCATCGGCTGGCCGAAGCTGAGGCGGCATTCGACACCGCGCTCACGGCCGGCCCCGATCAGCCCTGGCTGCTGCGGGGTCGCGCGCTCGTGGCGCTCGCACGGGCGGAACCGGCCGCTGCGGAGCCGCTTCTCCGCCGCGGCCTTCGTCATGTTCCCGACGATCCCGACCTTCATGAGACCCTTGCCGCCCTGCTGGGGCAGAACGGCCGCACGATTGAAGCCGAACAGCATCACCGCGCTGCCCTGCCCCGCATCCGCGATCGGCATCGCTGCCTGGGCAACCTCGCAGTCCTCCTGCAGACCCAGGGGCGGCACGTGGAGGCCGAAGCCTCTTTCCAGGAGGCGCTCGCCATGCGCCCGGACTATGCCCCTGCCCACAGCAACCTGCTGTTCTCCCTGAACTACCGGGACGATCTGAGCGCTGAGGCGATCTTCGCCGCCTTCCGCGGCTGGGATGCGCGGCACGCGGCAGCGTTCGGCGCCCGCGCGCACGCGCATGACGATCTCGAGCCGCCGCACGGACGACGGTTGCGGATCGGATACGTCTCCCCCGACTTCCGCCGCCACGCCGTGTCGCTGTTCGCCGAACCGATGCTCGCCGCGCACGATCCCGCCGTCGTGGAGGTGTTCTGCTACGCCGAGGTGGCGGTGGAGGACGACGTGACGGCCCGCATCCGCGCCCGCGCGGACCATTGGCGCTCCACCGTCGGCCGCGACGACGAAGCCGTGGCGGACCAGATCCGCGCCGATCGCATCGACGTGTTGGTGGACCTCGCCGGCCACACAGCCGGCAGCCGCCTGCTCGTCTTCGCGCGCAAGCCCGCCCCGATCCAGGTCGAATACATCCTAGGCCATGGCAGCACGTCTGGCCTCGGAGCGATGGACGCCTTCGTCGCGGACGAGACCCTCGCCCCCCCCGAAGCCGACGCGCTGTTCAGCGAGCGCCTGATCCGCCTGCCCCGCATCCCCATCGCGTACCGCCCGCCCGAGGACATGCCGCCCGCCGCGCCACCGCCCGCACGGACCGCAGGCCATGTCACCTTCGGGCATTTCGGCCGCCCCGAACGCCTGACCCCGCGGGTGATCGCGACCTGGGCCCGCATCCTTCGCGCCGAACCGACGGCACGGCTGATGCTCAACAGCCGCCCCTTCTTCGAGCCGGCGTTTCAGGACCTGTTCCGTACCCGCTTCGCCGCGGAAGGCATCACGCCCGATCGGCTCGACCTCACCTACACGCACCCCCAGCCACGCACATGGGAGGCGTATGGGCGCATCGACGTCGCGCTCGACCCGTTTCCCCACAACGCGGGCACGACGACGATCGAGGCATTGTGGCAGGGCGTGCCGGTCCTGACCCTCGCGGACCGTCCGCCGGTCGGGCGCTTCGGCGCAAGCATCCTCCGCACGATCGGGCTCGACCACTGGATCGCGTCCGATCCGGACGCCTATGTGGCCCGCGCGGTCGCGGCGGCAGCCGATCCCGACGCGCTGTCCGATCTTCGCGCCGGATTGCGCGCGCGCGTCCGCGCCTCCGCCCTGTGCGATGCCGCGGATCTCGCGCGCCATCTGGAGCGCACCTACCGCACCCTGACCGAGGAATGGCACGCATCCCGCGCCGTTCCGATCGCCGCGGAGTAGGTCGTGATCGTCGCCAGCAGCACCGCGCGCATCTCCCCGCTGGCCGATATCGAGGAGTCCGCACGCGGCACCCGCATCGAGATCGGGGCGGAGGCGGTCATCGACTCATTCGTGAAGATCAAGCCCGCGGGCGGATCTGGGAACGTGGTGATCGGCGCGGGAACGGTGATCAACGCGGGCTGCGTGCTCTACACGGGAAACGGCATCCGCATCGGACGGAACGTGCTGATTGCGGCCAACTGCACGCTGGCCCCGACGAACCACGAAACCGCGGATCCGGACCGCCCGATCCGCACGCAAGGCTTCCAACCCAGCCGCGGCGGGATCGAAATCGGCGACGACGTCTGGATCGGTGCCAATTGCGTGCTGCTGGACGGCACATGCATCGGATCCGGCGCGGTGATCGGCGCGGGCTCCCTGGTGCGCGGCACGCTGCCGCCCTTCTGTCGCGCCTGGGGGCAGCCCGCCGTGATCCGCGGCTGGCGCAAGTCGCCGTGACGGCCCGTTTCACCATCCTGGGGGCCGGCGGCACGATCGGCCGCGCGCTCGCAGACGCGCTGGAGGCAGCGGGACGCGACGTGACCCGCGTCACGCGCGACTCGCTCGCTGCCGCGCTCGCCTCCGAAGTGCCGGCCGGCCACGTGATCGATTGCATCGGCCTGACCGGCGATTTCCGCCAACGCCCGCACGCCACCGCCGAGGCCCATGTCGGCGTCACCGCCGCCGCGCTCGGCGCCCTGCTCTTCGACTCGTTCCTGTTCCTCTCCTCCACCCGCGTCTACGCCCGCGCGCGGACAACGCAGGAGACGACACCGCTGCCCTGCCTCAGCAGCGATCCCTCCGACCTGTACAACCTCACCAAGCTCGCCGGGGAGGCGCTGTGTCTTGCCGACCCGCGCCCCTCCGTGCGGGTGGCGCGCCTCGCCAACGTCTATGGCGGAGACGCCCCCGACACGTTCCTCGGCCAGCTCCTCACGGAAGGGCGTCGCTCGGGACGCGTGCTGATCGGCCAGGCGCCGCGGTCGGAGAAGGACTACGTCAGTCTGGCGGACGTCGTCGCGCTTCTGCCGCGGATCGCGTGCGAGGGACGCCAGCGGCTGTACAACGTCGCGGCCGGCCGCAACGTCCGGCACGACGCGATCGCCGCGGTGCTGCGCACCCGGGGCTGGACCATCCGGTTCGCGCCCGGCGCACCGGCGATCCGCTTCCCCCCGATCGACATCAGCCGCCTGCGGACGGAATTCGCCCCGTCGTTAAGGGGTCTTTTAGACGATCTCCCTACCCTGGCCGCGACAGGACAGGAGGTCCGATGCTCACCATCGACGAGGCCGGTGGCCGTGTGATCCTCCAGCAGGCGGACGGCACGCACGCCGTCCATGCGCTCGACACGCCCGCCGCGTTCGAAGCCGTGTCCGCGGCCTGGCTGCGCTGCGGCTGGGACACGAAATACGTCTACAGCTTCACCTGGATGGGCCGCCCGATCATCCAGTTGCCCGAGGACATGATCCGCATCCAGGAGGTGATCTGGCGCCTGCGCCCGGACGTCATCGTCGAGACCGGTGTCGCCCATGGCGGTTCGCTCGTCTTCTACGCCAGCGTCTGCGCCGCCATGGGCTGCGGCCGCGTCATCGGGATCGACGTGGAGATCCGCCCCCACAACCGCGCCGCGATCGAAGCGCATCCGCTCGCGCCACATATCACGTTGGTCGAAGGCAGCTCGACCGATCCGCGCAACATCGCGACCGTCGAAGCGGCGATCGGGCCGGACGAAACCGTCCTCGTGATCCTCGACAGCAATCACAGCCGCGACCACGTCGCCGCAGAGCTCGAGGCCTACGCACCCCTCGTCTCCCCCGGCTCCTACATCGTCGCCTGCGACGGGATCATGGCGCAGGTCGCCGGTGCTCCACGCACTCAGCCCGACTGGAGCTGGAACAACCCGATCTCCGCGGTCGAGGCGTTCCTCGAGCACAACCCCGCCTTCTCGCTGGAGGAGCCGGCTTTCGCCTTCAATGAAGGCCGGGTGCGCAATCGCGTCACCTACTGGCCCAAGAGCTTCCTGCGGCGGCGGCCGTGAAGGCGGTGATTCTGGCGGGCGGCCTCGGCACACGCATCTCGGAGGAGTCGCATCTCCGGCCCAAGCCGATGATCGAGATCGGCGGCCGGCCGCTCCTGTGGCACATCATGAACATCTACACCGTCCATGGCGTGACGGACTTCGTGATCTGCCTCGGCTATCGCGGGCACATGATCAAGGAATACTTCGCCAACTACATGCTGCACGCCTCCGACGTCACGGTGGACGCGCGCAGCGGCGAGGTGACGTATCACCGCAACTACGCCGAACCCTGGCGGATCACGCTGGTGGACACCGGCCTTTCCACCATGACCGGCGGTCGCCTCCGCCGGGTCAGCCGCTATCTCAACCCGGACGAGTGCTTCTGCATGACATACGGCGACGGGGTCGCGGATATCGACATCTCCGCCCTGATCGACTTCCACCGCCGCCACGGCCGGCTCGCCACCGTCACCGCCGTCACCCCACCCGGTCGCTATGGCGCGTTGCTGATGGACCAGGACCGCGTCGTCGCGTTCACCGAGAAGCCGCCCGGCGACAATGGCCTGATCAACGGCGGGTATTTCGTGCTGCACCCGGCGGTATTGGACCGCATCGCCGACGACGAGACGCCGTGGGAGACCAGTCCGCTCGAAAGTCTCGCCCGTGACGGACAGTTGCGCGCCTTCCACCATCGCGGCTTCTGGCAGGCGATGGACACGCTGCGCGACCGCCAGTCGCTGGAGGCGCTGTGGTCCTCGGGGGAGGCACCGTGGAAGGTTTGGCACGGGTGAGCCACCCTCCGCCGCGCGGCCTCGACCCACGCTTCTGGGCCGGCAAGCGCGTCCTGCTGACCGGCCATACCGGCTTCAAGGGGGGCTGGGCGGCGCTCTGGCTCCACCGGCTGGGTGCCAGGGTCACCGGCCTCGCGCTGCCGCCCGAGGGGCTGACCCTGTGCGGGTCCGCCGGTATCGAGCGACTCGTGTTCGGCCACCACGCCGATCTGCGTGATCCGGCCGCAGTCGCCGACGTGGTGCGGGCATGTCACCCCGAACTCGTACTGCATCTGGGGGCCCAGGCCCTGGTACCGACCGCGCACCACCATCCGGTCGATACGTTCGCAACCAACCTGCTGGGCACCGTGCATCTGCTGGAGGCGCTGCGCAGCGTGGACGGCCTGCGTGCCGTGCTGATCGTGACCACCGACAAGGTCTACCTGCCCGCGCCGGACGGCACGCCACACCGCGAAGCCGATCGGCTCGGCGGGCACGAACCCTATGCCGCCTCCAAAGCCGCATGCGAGTTCGCCACGGCCGCGATGGCGCGCACCTACCTCGCACCGCGCGGAGTGGCCGTCGCCACCGCGCGCGGCGGCAACGTGATCGGCGGCGGCGACTTCGCGTTCGGCCGCCTCGTGCCGGATGCGGTGCGTGCCGCGCTTGCCGGGGTGCCGCTCGCGCTGCGCAACCCGCACGCGACGCGCCCCTGGCAGCACGTGCTCGACTGCCTGAGCGGCTATCTCGCCTACCTCGCGGCCCTCGCCGAACGCGATCCCGTGCCGGCCGCGTTGAACTTCGGCCCGTCCCCCGCAAGCACGCCCGTCACGGTCGCCACGCTCGCCAGCGCCGTGCAGGAGGCGTTGGGCGCCGCCGCATC
>MKTV01000044.1:13404-30274 GCA_001898425.1 Rhodospirillales bacterium 69-11 | reverse complement strand
CCGCCGGAAACGCACGCGCTCGCACTCGATTCCACCCAGGCCCGCGCGGTCCTCGGCTGGCGCGACCGGATGTCGCCCCGCCTCGCGGTGGAAGCCACGGCGGACTGGTACCGCGCCTGGGCCGACGGGGAGCCCGACATGGGCGCGCTCACCCTGAGGCAGATCGCCGCCTACGAGGCCTTGTCATGACCGAACCAAGATGCCGGCTCTGCGCGGCGACGCTGCGCCATTCGCTGGTCGACCTCGGCGCAACGCCACTCGCGAATGGCTTCGTCACCGCCGAACAGGCGGCACGCGGCCTGGATCGTGCGTATCCTCTGCATGCGCGGGTCTGCGAGCACTGCCTGCTCGTGCAGGTCGACCCCGTCGTGCCGGCGGACCACATCTTCTCCGACTACGCGTATTTCTCCTCCTACTCCTCGAGCTGGGTGGCACATGCGGCGCGCTACGCCGAGGCGATGACGCACCGCTTCGCCCTCGGCGCCTCGTCGCTCGTGGTGGAGGTCGCATCGAACGACGGCTACCTGCTGCAGCATTTCCAGGCGGCCGGCATCCCCGTGCTGGGCGTGGAGCCGGCGGCCAACGTCGCGGCCGCCGCCCGGGCGATCGGGATTCCCACCGAGGTCGCATTCTTCGGCCGCGCTACGGCACAGGCGCTGGTCGACCGCCACGGGCACGCGGACCAGATCGTCGCGAACAACGTGCTCGCGCACGTGCCCGACATGCTCGATTTCGCCGCCGGTTTCCCGATCCTGCTGCAGCCGCAGGGCGTCGCGACCTTCGAGTTTCCGCATCTGCTCCACCTGCTCGCGCGGGTGCAGTTCGACACGATCTACCACGAGCACTACGCCTACTTATCGCTGCTCGTGGTGGAACGGCTGCTGCTGTCGGTGGGGCTGCGGGTGTTCGACGTCGAGCAGCTCGACACGCATGGCGGCTCCTTGCGGGTGTATGCGTGCCATCTCGCCGCGCATCATGCGCAGGCGGCGTCCGTGGCCGCGCTGCGCCGCATGGAGGCGGAGGCCGAACTCGATCGCATCGAGCGGTATCACGGCTTCTCCCGCAGGGTCGCGGCCGTGCTCGAGGAGCTGCGCGACTTCGCGGAATCCTGTCACTCCCAGGGCCGGAGGCTCGCGGCTTACGGCGCCGCCGCGAAGGGCAACACGCTGCTGAACTGCGCGGGGCTGACGGATGCGGACGTAATCTGCGTCGCCGACCGCAACCCGACCAAGCAGGGCAAGCTGCTGCCCGGCAGCCACGTGCCCGTCGTCACCCCCGAAGCGCTCGTGGCCGCACGGCCTGACGACCTGCTGGTCCTGCCGTGGAACATCGCCCGGGAGATCACGCGGGACATGCAGCCGTTGCGCGCGCAGGGAACGCGGTTCTGGACCATCGCGCCCGGCCTGCGCGCGCTGTGAGGTTCCTGCCGACCGCGCTCGCCGACGTGGTGCGGATCGAGACCGAACCGCATCACGACGCCCGTGGCCTGTTCGCGCGGCTGTTCTGTCCGCGCGCATGGGAAGCGGCCGGATTGCCGCACTTCGCGCCCGTACAGATGAACCTCTCGCGCAATCCGACGGCGCTCACCTTGCGCGGCTTGCACCTGCAGGACCCACCGTATGCGGAGGCGAAGCTGGTGCGTGTGACCCGCGGCCGGATCTTCGACGTGGCGCTGGATCTCCGGACGGAGAGTCCGAGCTTCCGGTGCTGGACGGGGGTGGAGTTGGACGCCGTGGGGATGGGCGCACTGTTCATCCCCGAAGGTTGCGCGCACGGGTTCCTGACGCTCGAGCCGGACACCGACGTGCTCTACCTGATGGGTCGGCTGCACGTGCCCGGCCAGGGGCGTGGTGTCCGCTGGAACGACCCGGCATTCGACATCGACTGGCCGCACCGCCCGGCAGTGATCGACGCGCGTGACGCGAGCTGGCCGGATTGGTCTGCCTGAATCCCTGCCTCACAATCCAGAGAACCCTACCAATCACGGCAGCGACAGCCGCTGGGGGGCGTTAGACTACTCGCACCCCCCAATCCATGCTGGAGCCTGCCATGTCCGAGCTGGACGCCATCTTGGCGCGGCTGACTGCGCTCGAAACCGTGACGCGGCAGTTGATGACCCATCTCGCCGTGCGGGCCGACGATCCGCCGCGGTGGGTGGCAACCCGCAAGACGCTCGCGCTCGCGGCGTTGGACGCTCATCCGGACCCGACGGTGGATCGGGTGCGGGACGCGATCGACGGGTTCTTCGACCACCTGGAGACGGTCGCCGCCGCCTATGCGCAGACGGGGGTGGATGGAACGTCAAACAACCGGGGACGTTGATCTGGGGAGTTTCCTGCGGAGAAAGCGACGCTCATGACTCGATCGTCCCGACGTCTCGCCATTCCCTTCGGTCTGGCCACCCTCTTCGGCGCCGGATTGATGGTTCCGTTCGGCGGATTCGGCATTGCGACCGCCGCCGCGCAGACGGTGCAGAGCCCGCAGGCCCGACCGCCCGTGCCGGCCGTGCCGCCGCCCAGCGTTCAGCCCGGTCCCACCACCACGCCGCCGGAAAAGGTCGCGCCGCGAGGCCAGGGGACGCTCAGCGACCATCTGTCGGATACGCATGGCACGCTGAAGCCGCCCCCGGTCGATCCGGGGATCACGCGCCAGCCACCAAGCACGGCGGGGACGATGCCGGTGATTCCGCCCCCGGGAACGGCTGACGGGAAGTCGAACGTGGTGCCCAAGTAGCGCGACCGGAGCCGATCGCCCCGAGGTTGCTCACCCGAGAGTCGTTCGGCTCACGGGTGGTCGCCCCGGCGTGGTCACCGCGTGGGCTGGCTCACCTCCGGTCGGTTACCCCAGGGTGCGGAGGGCGCTGCAGACCTGGTCGACCTGCGCGTCGGTCAGCTCCGGATAGAGCGGCAGGCTGAGCACCTCCTCCGCCGCCCGTTCGGTGGCCACGCAGCGCGCGGGTCCCATCGCGACGCGATCGCGATAGGCCGGTTGCAGGTGCACCGGCTGGGGATAGTGAATCCCGGTCCCGATTCCCGCCTCCCGCAAGCGGGCCTGCATTGCGGCGCGGGCCTTCGCCCGAACCACATACAGGTGGAAGACGTGGTCGGCATCCGCTCGGCGGGCGGGCGGCTGGAGGGACGTGCCCGAAAGCGCCTCGTCGTAGGCCGCCGCGATGGCACGGCGTCGCGCGTTCTGGGCGTCCAGGTGGGCCAGCCGGACCCGCAGGATCGCGGCCTGGATTTCGTCCAGGCGGCTGTTCACGCCGATGTCGTCGCTGATGTAGTGGGTTCGCCAGCCGTATTGGCGCAGCGCGGCGACCTTCGTCACCAGGCCGGCGTCCTGGCTGGCAACGGCGCCGCCGTCCCCGAGCGCGCCAAGGTTCTTCGTGGGGTAGAAGCTGAACGTCGCCGCCTGGCCGAAGCCGCCCACGCGACGCCCGTGCAAGGCCGCGCCATGAGCCTGCGCGCAATCCTCGATCAGCGCGATTCCATGGCGCTGGCACAGCGGCAGGATGGCATCCAGATCCGCGGGCTGCCCATAGAGGTGCACGGCCAGCACGGCGCGGATCGGCGGCAGGCCCGCGGGCGGATCGGCGAGCACAGCGGCAAGGTCGGCCGGGTCCATCGTGTAGTGCAGCGGGTCGATATCGACCAGCACCGGCGTGGCGCCGACCATCTCGATCGCGGCGACGCTGGCCACCGCGGTATGGGATACGGTCGCCACCGCGCTTCCCGGCCCGATCCCCATCGCGCGCAGGGCGAGCGCGATCGCATCCGTGCCGTTGCCGCAGCCGGCCGCGGCGGGAAGGCCCAGCCAGGTGGCGAACTCGGCCTCGAACGCGCGCAGTTCCTGCCCGAGGATGTACCAGCCGGAAGCGAGCGTGCGGGCGACGGCCGCGTCGATCTCGGCCTGGAGGGCGCGATAGCCAGCGCCGGGATTGGCCTGAGGGACGGTGATGGGCGGTGGGGAAGCGGTCATACCAATTCTCTCACAGGGGCGCGCCGGACGGACGGTGACAGCCCGCCGGGGCGGGCGATCGCCGGGTGACGACGCAGGCGATCACAGGTAATCGGCGAGCCGGGGACGATACCAATCGAGCGTGCGACGGAGCCCCTCCTCCAGCGACACGCGCGGTTCCCAACCGGCGGCGCGGCGGAATGCGCTGTCGTCCGCATGGTAGCTGCCGATGTCGATCCGCGCGCGGTCGGCCGGGAACTCCCGCACCTCGAACCGTGCGGGCGGGCCGGCCAGCCGCACCGTCATCTCGGCCAGGTCCAGCAGGGAGGCCGGGGGCGAGCCGCCGATGTTGAAGATCCCGCCATGGCAGGCCGGCGCCTCGGCGGCGCGGATGAAGGCCTCGGTCACGTCGTCCACATAGGTCATGTCGCGAAGCTGCGATCCGCCCCAAACCTCGAACGGCCGGCCCTCCAGCACGCAGCGGATCCAGATGCCCAGGAAGGTCTGGCGCGCATCCCGGATCCGCAGGCGCGGGCCGTAGCAGTTGGTCAGGCGCAGCGAGACGACGGGGCGGCCGCGCACGCGGTGCTCCAGCATCCAGTACTGCTCGCCCGCGAACTTCGACACGCCGTTCGCATCGGGCGGCGCCACCGGCTGGTTCTCGTCCACCGGCAGTTTCTGCACGCGTCCGTAGAACTGGCGGGTGGAGGCGTGCACCACGATCGCGTCGGGGGCCGCTTCCCGCGCCGCCTGGATCAGGCGCACCTGTGCCACGGCGTTGACCGCGATGTCGGCCAGCGGATCGGCCTGGCCGCCCATGTGGCTGGTCTGCGCGGCGAGGTTGAAGATGGCCCAGGCGCCCTCGCAGAGCGGCCGCAGGTCGATGTCGCGAATGTCGCCGCGGACCAGCTCCACCCCCGAGTCTTCCAGGTTCTTCGGGTTCGCGCCGCCGCCGAAGAGGAACCCGTCCAGCGCAACCACCCGCGCGCCGCGTGCGGCCAGCGCGTGGCAGAGATTGGCGCCCAGGAAACCGGCCCCGCCGGTCACCAGCACCCTGCGGCCCGTCCAGTCCATGTCAACTCCTCATCGCGACTGCCGGCATCGTGACGTCGCAAAATGGCAACTTCATGCGGAATTTCCGCTCGAATCGTCGCGCTCGGGGGTCGTTGCCGATCCTCGCATGAAATGCCGCATGCGGCTGTCGGGTCCGGCGCTGCGCATGATCTCGCTGAACCCGAACAGCAGCATCAACAGGCCGCAGACCACCTCGGCCCCGGTCAGCGCGCGGACCAGCATCGAAGCCGGTGCGATGTCGCCATAACCGACCGTGGCCATGGTGACCACGCTGTAATACAGCGCGTCGACGAAGGTGATGCGCGTCGGTTCACCATGCACCGCGAACTGCGCGTCGGGCGTGGTGAGGTCGGCGATCCGGTACAGGCAGGCGAAGACCACCAGGATCAGCGAGTAGAAGGTCAGGAAGGCCATCATCGGCATGATCAGCCGGTCGAGGCGGGCCGTGACGCTCTCGAACACCATGGCGACATCCATCATCACCAGGACGACGTCGCGCACCGACAGCAGGACGAAGACGGCGATCACCGCCATGTAGCCGATCAGCGCGAGGCCCAGCGACACCGGCTCCAGCGCAAGGCGCGGCAGCAGGAACGAGGACGCGCCAACCAGCAGCGTGCCCAGGAACCAGCGACTGAGCCGCGGCAGATGCTCGAGCTCGCGCAGGCGGCGCGCGCGGATGATCCCGAAGACCTGGCGGCGGTGCAGCAGGCAGCCGACGAGGAACGCCAGCACGGGCAGCGCGAGGGCGAGCAGCGTCAGTCCGCGCGGGGCGGTGTTGAAGTTGGCGCTGCGGAAGAACTCGAACTGGCAGGCATAGATGGCCAGGAAGTTCGCGACCGTCATGCCGAAATGCGCCCCGCCGGGGAACAGCAGGTAGAAGAACCCGAAGCCCAGGCAGCAGGTCGACACCGCGCCTACGGTGACGGACCAGTCGGCCCCCGCCGCCGTGGCGACAAGCCCGACCAGCCCGACCGTGAAGAGGAGCGAGCGCAGCCAGTGTTCGTCGAGGCGCGGCGGCTCCCGCCGCGACCGGTTCGACCGGCGACGGGGGCTGACCCGCGCGCCGGACGCGGCGGTGCCGGGCCCGCGGCCGTTCGGCGCGCGTGATCCCTGCACCTCCGCCACCGTGGCGGGCGGGCGATCGGTCGGCGGCGACTCCAGTGCCGGGTCAGACACGGGCGGGTTCAGGCGAGGGGCGTTCGAGCACGGTTGTGGCCGGGCAAGGTGGGTTGAGACAGGGGTGGCCGGGCCAGCCGGCCCCCGATCAGGCCAGTGCCGCGATGGCGGTGATCTCGACGCGCCAGCGCGGATCCACGAGATGCGCCTGCACCGTCGCCCGCGCCGGCGGGTTGGCGGTGTCCAGCCACGCGTCCCAGGCGCGGTTCATCGCCGGCGCGTCGGCAATGTCCACCAGGAACACCTGCGCCGAGAGCAGCTTCGACTTGTCCGTGCCGGCCTCGGCCAGCAGGGCGTCGATCTGGCGCAGGATGTCGGCGGTCTGCGCCTCTGTGTCCTGGGTCGGGTCGTCGGCGACCTGCCCGGCCAGGTAAACGGTGTTGCCATGCACGACGGCGCCGGACAGCCGGCCTTCGGGTTGCAGCCTGCGGATGCTCATGATCGGGTCCTCACGCGAACGGGCGCGGAGACTAGCCGATTTCGCCCGAACGCAGCAGGCTCTCGCGCGGGCCGGCGAGCAGGCTCAGCACCCAGGTGCCTCCGGCGCTCAGGACGATCGCCGGACCGGCCGGCACGTCGAGGTGGTACGACACGAGCAGGCCGATCACCGAGGCCAGCAGCGCCAGGGCGACCGACGCGCGTGCCTGACCGCCCACGGAATTGGACCAATGCCGCGCGGCAATCGCGGGCAACATCATCAATCCAACAGACATGAGCGTTCCGAGCGCGACGAAGCCTGCGACGACGCAGAGGACGACGAGGGCCATGAAGCCGAGATGCCAGATCGCGCCGCCGCCGGTCGTGACCGCGAGGAAGCCGGGGTCCAGGCTCTCCAGGATCAGCGGCCGCCAGATCACCGCGAGGCCGAGGAGAGTGACGGTCGCCACGCCCGCCATGCCGAACAGCGCGGTGTCGTCGACCGCCAGCACGCTGCCGAACAGCAGGTGCGTCAGGTCGATGCCGCGCTGCGCCGAAACCAGCACGACGCCCAGCGCCAGGGCCAGCAGGTAGACGCCGGCCAGTTGGCTGTCCTCCCGCGCGCCGGTGCGGCGTGCGAGCGCGCCGGCCAGCAGAGCCACGGCGAGGCCGGCGATCACGCCGCCCAGCCCCATGGCCCAGACCGACAGGCCGGCCACCGCGGCGCCAACCGCGAGGCCGGGCAGGACGCCGTGCTGCAGCACGTCGCTCATCAGGCTCATGCGGCGGATGACCAGGAACACGCCAAGCGGCGGGGCGGCGACGGAGAGGGCGATGCAGCCGGCGAGGGCGCGGCGCATGAAGCCCAGGCCGAAGGGCGCCAGCAGCAGGTCGTGCATGGCTCAGGCGGCGGCGCGGGGCAGGCGGACGGGGCGGGTACGCAGCAGCCCGGCGCGACGACGGTTCGCCTCGCTCAGCGCGCGATCGGTCGGTCCCCAGGCGATCGGGGCGCCGGACAGCAGCAGGGTGTCGGGGAAGACCGCGCGCACGAGGTCGAGGTCATGCAGGACGGTGACGATCGTCCGTCCTTCCGCATGCCAGGCCTCGATCAGGCCCAGCAGCACGTCTTCGGTGGTGGCATCGACGGCGGCGAAGGGTTCGTCCAGCAGCAGGACCGGCGCGTCCTGCAGGATCAGGCGGGCGAACAGCACGCGCTGGAACTGGCCGGTGGACAGGGCCGCGATCGGCCGGTCCGCATGGTCCGGAAGGCCGACCGTGGCCAGTGCCTCGCGCGCGGCGGTCCGCACGCTGGTGGCGATGGGGCGGAACGCGCCGCACCGCCCGGCGACGCCCAGCGCCACGACGTCGGCGCAGGTGATCGGGAAATGCCGGTCGAGCTGGCTGCTCTGCGGCAGCAGGGCGATGTCGGCCGGGACCAGCCCGCCGCGGTCGACATGCCCGGCTGCGAGCTTGTGCAGCCCGACCAGGGCGCGCAGCAGCGTCGTCTTTCCTGCGCCGTTGGGTCCGACCAGCGCGGTGAGGCTTCCGGGCTCGAAGCTGCCGGACAGGTCATGCACGGCGACCTGCCCCCCGTGCCGGAGGGTGACCTGCTCGAGCCGCAGCGGCGGGGGCGCGATCACAGCGCCCAGACCACGACGAGCCAGACCGCGGCGATCAGGGCCGCGGCGAGGCCGAAGCGGGCGATGACGCCGGCGGTGGGGGCGAGCGGGTCAACCATGTTACTGTATAACGTTGCACGCCCTGCATCCGGGTGCAAGGCCGGCGCGCATCGGACCCGCACGTCGCCGGGGAGCCGTCCCCGCGAGGCCGGTAGGCCCCTCAGCACCCGACTCGCCTCACGGATGCGCCGACGGGGACCAGACGGCACCGTTCAGATGGCGCCGCCCGCCCTCAGCGACCCACCGGCACGAACGACCGGCAGCGACCCGCGATGCTGCCCCAGGCCGCGGGCGACCCGCAGGCCGCCGCGCGTCGGGGCCGGCCTCGGGATCAGCCGGCGGAGGCGACCTGCTGCTGCATCGCGTTGATCAGCGCGTCCACGTTGCTGCTGTTATGAGCAAGGAAGGACGCGTAGTCGCTGCGTTGGGTCAGGCGCAGGGACGTGCCTTCGGCGATCACGTCCACGATCTTGGGCGCGCTGTTCGGGTTGGCGATCACCCAATCCACGTTTGCCGGCGGATTGTTCGGCCGCTCGACCACGGTCGAGACGACCTCCTCCTCGTCCTGGCTGCGGCTGCGGCCCACGGTGAAGCGCACGCCCTGATACTCACCGAGTTTCGAGGTGATGCTGGTCACCAGAACCTGGTGGAACAAAGCGAGGTAGCGCTTCTGCTGGTCCGGCGTGGCGGTGCGCCAGAACCGGCCCAGGCAGAAGCGGCCGACGCCGTCGACGTCCACGGTCTGGTCGATGATCCGCGTCAGCTCCTCGCGCTTCTGGGCGGCGGAGCCGGGCCCGTTGACCACCGCGACGAGCTTGTCGCCGGTGGCCTTCACGAAGGCCGTCGCGCGATCGCCGCTCGCCTGCGCCAGGGCGACGCGGGCCGCGCCGGGCAACGCCACGAAAGCCGCGGCGGCCGCGGCGAGAGTCAGGACTTGGCGACGATGCAGCATTCGGCGTGGTTCTCCGCTGTCAGGGGCCGTTCCCCGTCGGACCCGCCTGCTGCGGGAACCAGACGGGGATCGTGGCGCGGTTGTCGTTCCGCAGCGCCTCGATCTGTGCGTGGCGGTGCTGGCGATACAAGCTGCGGAATGTCGCGTAGGGGTCCAGTGCCGTCTTCTTGATCTGGTCCAGCGAGTCGAGCACGCGCTCGCGAGCGTCGACCGCACTCAGTGCGAAGCGGCTCCAGCCCAGCGCGGTGACGGCGGCGCCTTGCCCGACCCAGGTGAACGGATCCTGTACGATGTCGACGCCGAAGCCCACCGCATCGCGCGGATCGGACGGGCCGAGGACGGGCAGGAACAGGAACGGGCCTTCCGGCACGCCCCAGCTCGCCAGCGTCATGCCGAAATCGGCATCGTGGTTCGGGTAGCCCCACTCCTTCGCCACGTCGAAGATGCCCAGCACACCGACCGTGCTGTTGATCAGGAAGCGCATCGTCGTATCGCCGGCGCGCCGCGGCTTGCCTTCCAGCATGTCGTTCGACAACTGGACCGGCGTGCCCAGGTTCGAGAGCACGTTGTGGATGCCTTCCCGCACCTTGCCGGGCACGACGAAGCGGTATGCCTGCGCGGCAGGGCGCAGGATGACGGTGTCGAGCCCGTTGTTGACCGCGTAGAAGACGCGGTTGGTCGGCTCCAGCGGATCATTGGTCGCCTTGAAGTCGGCGACCGCTTCCGGATCGTCGGCGGGCGGCGGCGTCGCGCAGGCTGCGAGCGACAGCGCGAGCAATCCGGCCACGGCGACCTGATGCCAAATCCGGGACAGCGGGTTGGGCGAGCGGAACACGGCGGGCATCGGCTTCCTCGGGGGTTCCTCGGGCGAGGCTGTGGTGCGGCGGAGAGCCGAACCGCAAGGGGAGAGAGATCAGACGGAACGGTCATTTGGGGTGGACCGCGCCGTTCGCCACCACCCGCGTGCCGACGTTCCGCGCGAACCGGCGCTGGTTGTAGCATGCGCGCATCCAGGTGCAACAAAGCGGACGCGCAACGGGCCGTGATCTGCGCAAACGTCACCGAGCGCGCAAAGTCCTTGCATCGATGGGCGAAACCGGGAATTGCAGAGGCATGAGCGACGCAACGTTGGAAGATCCGAAGCCGATCCTTCGCCGCTGGCTGAGCGGGGAGAGGGTGGGTCCCCTGCCCGTCCGCAGCGCCGAACAGGCGCCGCCGAAACTGTCGTTCGAGTTCTTTCCTCCGCGGACCGAGGCTTTGGAGCAACAGCTCTGGACCTGCATCCGGCGGCTGGAACCGCTCGCGCCCCGATTCGTCTCCGTGACGTACGGCGCCGGCGGGTCGACCCAGGCGCGCACGCACGCCACCGTCGCCCGCCTCGTGCAGGAGACCAGCCTGGTGCCCGCGGCGCACCTCACCTGCGTCGGCGCCACGCGGGAGGAGGTGGATGACGTCGCCCGCGCCTACTGGGATGCCGGCGTGCGCCACATCGTCGCGCTGCGCGGCGATCCGCCGCCCGGCACCGAATACGCGCCGCACCCCGGCGGCTACCCCTACGCCGCCGACCTCGTCGCCGGGCTCAAGCGCATCGCCGATTTCGAGATCTCGGTCGCGGCCTACCCCGAGACGCATCCCTCGGCCCAGAGCCCCGACGCCGATCTCGACAACCTCAAGCGCAAGCTCGACGCGGGCGCGACACGCGCCATCACCCAGTATTTCTTCGACACCTCGGTCTACCTGCGCTTCCTGGAGCGCTGCCTGGCCGCCGGCATCTCCGCGCCGATCGTGCCCGGGATCATGCCGGTGTCGAACTTCGCCCAGGCCGCCAAGTTCTCCGCCATGTGCGGCGCCTCCATCCCCCCCTGGCTCGGCCAGATGTTCGAGGGCACGGAAGACGACGCGGAGATCCGCCGCATGGTCGCCGCCGTGGTCGCGGCCGAACAGGTGCGCGTGCTGCAGGCCAATGGCGTGGACGAGTTCCACTTCTATACGTTGAACCGCCCCGACCTGACCTACGCCATCGCCCACATCCTGGGGGTCCGCCCGCTGCGCAAGCTGGCCTGAGCCGGCGTCCGGCGGCCCCGGGTCACGGCACTGACCCACCAGCGCCATGCGTGCCCGGTGTAACGGCCGCCTCCCCACCACGTGTCATGGCCGCCTCCCCGCCACGTGTCATGGCCGCCTCTCCACCCCGTTTCATGGCCGCCGCAGGGCGGCCATCCACGGCTTCGTGCCGCACGTGACGCCGTGGATGACCGTCGCCGGTCATGACACGGTGCGTCATGCCGATCGCCCCCGCCGCCCGGAAGCGGCCGGCCACCCGGTTGGCCGCGTTCGCACGACGTTCTATATGCGGCGGATGCCAGGACCGTCGCATCCCAGGGCCGCCGCCGTATGACCAGTCATCTCGATCGCCTCAACCCGGCCCAGCGGCAGGCCGTGGAAACGCTCGACGGCCCGCTGCTCGTTCTCGCCGGCGCCGGGACGGGCAAGACGCGCGTCCTCACCACGCGCTTCGCCCACATCCTGCTGACCGGCCGCGCCTACCCCTCCCAGGTGCTCGCCGTCACCTTCACCAACAAGGCCGCGCGCGAAATGCGCGAGCGCGTCGCCGCCATCCTCGGCCGCCCCGCCGAGGGCCTCTGGCTCGGCACCTTCCACGCGCTGTGCGCCCGCATGCTGCGCCGGCATGCCGACCTGGTCGGACTGACCTCGGGCTTCACCATCCTCGACGGCGACGACCAGCAGCGCCTGCTCAAGCAGGTCATGGAGGCGGACCGCATCGACACCAAGCGCTGGGCGCCGCCCGCCATGATGGCGGTGATCCAGCGCTGGAAAGATCGCGGCCTGACACCCGCCCGCGTCACGCCCGCGGAAGACACCGACTTCGCCAATGGCCGCGCCCGCGCCATCTACACCGCCTACCAGGACCGGCTGCGCGCCCTGAACGCCGCGGATTTCGGCGACCTGATGCTGCACATGACGGAAATCCTGCGCGGCCATCCCGACGTGCTCGCGCAATACCACCGCATGTTCCGCTACATCCTGGTGGACGAGTACCAGGACACGAACCTGGTGCAGTACCTCTGGCTGCGCCTGCTCGCCCAGGGCCATCGCAACATCTGCTGCGTCGGTGACGACGACCAGTCGATCTACTCCTGGCGCGGCGCGGAGGTGGAGAACATCCTCCGCTTCGAGAAGGATTTCGAGGGCGCGCACATCGTCCGGCTGGAAGCGAACTACCGCTCCACGGCGCCCATCCTCGCCGCCGCCTCCGCGCTGATCGCCCACAACGAAGGCCGCCTGGGCAAGACGCTGCATCCCGGCCGCGCCGACGCCCAGCAGGGCGAGAAGGTGCAGGTGATCGGCGTGTGGGATTCCGACGAGGAAGCACGCATGGTCGGCGACCGGATCGAGGCGCTGCGCCGCGACGGAAACGCGCTCGCCGAGATGGCGGTGCTGGTGCGCGCCGGCTTCCAGACCCGCGCCTTCGAGGAGCGGCTGATCACGCTGGGCATCCCGTATCGCGTGGTCGGCGGCCTGCGCTTCTACGAGCGCGCCGAGATCCGCGATGCGATCGCCTACATGCGCGCCACCGTGCAGCCCGCCGACGACCTGGCCTTCGAGCGCATCGTCAACGTGCCGCGCCGCGGCATCGGGGAAGTCGCCTTGCGCGCCATGCACGACACGGCGCGGACCGACCAGATCCCGCTCTCGCTCGCCGCGGCGAAGCTGGTGCAGACCGGCGGGGTCAAGGGCAAGGTGAAGGAGAGCCTGGGCACCCTGCTGCAGGGCTTCCTGCGCTGGCGGGAGATGCTGGAGCGCGATGGCCACGTGGTCACGGTCGCCACGCTTCTGGACGAGAGCGGCTACACGGAGATGTGGAAGCAGGACAAGTCGCCCGAGGCGCCCGGCCGGCTCGAGAACCTGAAGGAGCTCGTGCGCGCCCTGGCCGACTTCGAGACCCTCGGCGGG
The DNA here is from genome assembly GCA_001898425.1 of Rhodospirillales bacterium 69-11. GTDB lineage: Bacteria > Pseudomonadota > Alphaproteobacteria > Acetobacterales > Acetobacteraceae > Rhodopila. The sequence continues at coordinate 17,041 of MKTV01000044.1, read as the reverse complement.
TTCCTCGACCACGTCTCGCTGGTGATGGAGAACGAGGAGAACGCCGAGGGCGACCGCGTCTCCCTGATGACGCTGCACGGCGCGAAAGGCCTGGAGTTCGACACGGTGTTCCTGCCCGGCTGGGAGGAAGGCCTGTTCCCCAGCCAGCGCACCATGGACGAGTCGGGCGCCAAGGGGCTCGAGGAGGAGCGGCGGCTCGCCTATGTCGGCCTGACCCGCGCGCGGCGGCGGGCGATCGTGAGCCATGCGGCGAACCGGCGGATCTACGCGAACTGGCAGAGCTCGATCCCCAGCCGATTTCTGGAGGAACTGCCGGAGGAGCAGGTGGAGCTGGCGGGATCGGCGGCGCTGGCGCGGGATGCGCGGGTCGCGGCGCTGCCGAGTTTCGGCGGACAATTCCCGCTGGTGGCACGCCGCACGCGCACCGTGGAGGCGTGGGAGCAGCCGGCGCGCCCCGCCCGTTCGGACGCGATCCCGGTGGGCGCGCGGGTCTTCCACCAGAAGTTCGGCTACGGGACGGTGACCGCCGCCGAGGACGAGAAGCTGGACATCTCGTTCGACAAGGCGGGCGCCAAGCGCGTGCTCGACCGCTTCGTCGAGCGGGCGTGACGGTGACGCACGAACCTCCCCTCCCCTCGCGGGAGGCGGCGACCCGTGCGCCCGCAGGAACCTACCCCCTCCCCTGGCGGGAGGGGGCCAGGGGGAGGCGGCAGCCCGTGAGTTCCCACGAATGCCCCCACTGCCCCCTCACCCCATCCCTCTCCCGCATGGGGAGAGGGGGATTCTGACTGGACCGTTGCTGCATGCCGCCACGCCACACCACGCCGCTCGAGACCGTCGCCGTCACGGTGCCGGAAACCGCCCTCGAGGCCTATGAGGCGGCACTCGACTCGGTCTGCGACACGGTCGGGTTCTTCCGCGACGAGCGCACGGGCGACTGGCGCGTCGAAGGCGTGAAGCCGGTGGGCACGCATGAGCCGGAACTCGCGGCAGCGCTCGCCCTGGCCGCCGCCCTGACCGGCGTGACCGTGGCCGCGGACCGCGCCGCCACCGAGGCGGAGGGGTGGCTCGCCCGCACCTACGCCTCCTTCCCCGAACAGGCGATCGGGCATCGCTTCGCCGTCCGCGGGACGCATCTGGACGGACCCACCACCCCGGGACGGATCACGCTGACGCTCGATGCCGGGGTGGCGTTCGGGTCGGGCGAGCACGGGTCCACGCGCGGCTGCCTGATCGCGTTCGAGACCGTGGCGCGGCGACGGCCGCGGCGGATCCTGGACCTGGGCACCGGATCGGGGATCCTGGCGATGGCGGCGATCCGGCTGCTGCACCGTCCGGTGCTGGCGACCGATATCGAGCCGTGGTCGGTGCGCGTCACCGGACGGAACGCGGCGCTGAACCGGATCCGTCCGCTGATCCGTCCGTTGCTGGCGAATGGCTGGCAGCACCCCGCGGTGCGCGGCGGCGGCCCGTACGACCTCGTCTTCGCGAACATCCTGGCCCGTCCGCTCTGCCTGATGGCGAAGGATCTCGCGGCGGCGTTGGCCCCCGGCGGCACGGCGATCCTGGCCGGGCTGCTGCACACGCAGGCGCGCTGGGTCCTCTCCGCTCACCGCCGCCACGGGCTCCGGTTGGAGCGCATGGTGCGGCAGGGGAATTGGACGACGCTGGTGGTGCGGAAGGGCTGACGCGGGGCCGAACCGCGGCGGCGGCCGTCACCACGTGCGTTCAGCGGCCTCGCCCGTCCGCAATGCCTCGGCGACCGCTGCCACGACCGAGGACCAATCCCCCGGCGCGGGCTGCCGGAACAGCCGCAGCGAGCGATACCAGGGGCTGTCCTGGCGCCCGAGCAGCCAGCGCCAATCGGGGGCGTGCGGCAGCAGGACCCAGGCGGGGACGCCCAGCGCCCCGGCGACGTGAACGACCGAGGTGTCGACCGCGATCACGAGGTCCAGGCACGCGACCAGCGCCGCCGTCTCCGCGTAGTCGACCAGCAGCGGCGACAGGTCCCGCAGCCCCGGCACGGCGCGGGCGCTGGGGCCGACCTGCAGGCTGACGAACGTCACCCCCGGCACCCCGAGGAGCACGGGCAGCAGGGCGGGAGGAAGGGAGCGACGGCGGTCGTTGGTGTGGAGCGGGTTGCCCGCCCAGGCGATGCCGACGCGGCGACCCGGTGGCAGCACCGAGTCCCAGGTCGCGATCCGCAGCGGATCGGCCTCCAGGTATCGGGTGGCCAGCGGGATCGTCTCCAGCGTGGTGCCGAAGCGCAGGGGCAGGCTCATCTGGTCGATCCACGCGTCGTAGGGCGGCAGCGGCATCCCCCGCGCGACCACCCGCAGCGCGGGCATGCCGGCGAACAGCGGCAGCAGCGCGGGATCGCAGGCGAGCACGGGCCGCCCGCCCCGCGCCGCGATCAGCGGGAGGTAGCGCGCGAACTGGATCGTGTCGCCGAACCCCTGTTCGGCATGCACCAGGATCGTCCGACCCGCGGGATCGCCGCCGTCCCAGACCGGTCCCGGCAGGCCGATGAAGTCGTGCCGGAACCGGTCGTGCTGCTTGCGCCACTCGTAGCCGGCGAAGCCGCGCGGCAGGTCGCCGGAAAGCAGCGCGGCGACGGCGCAGTTCCAATGCGCCTGCACGAAGTCCGGCCGCAGCGCGATCGCCGCGGCGCAGGCGGCATCCGCTTCGGCGAGTCGCCCCTGTACCGTGAGCAGGTAGCCGAGGCTCGCCTGCGCCTCGGCCAGCGACGGATCGAGCGCGAGCGCTCGGCGCACATGCCCCTCCGCCGCCGTCCAATCGTCCAGATCGGCGCAGGCATTGCCGAGGTTCAGCCAGGCGGGCGCAAAATCCGGGTCGAGCGCGACCGACCGTTCCAACGCCGCCCGCGCGGGGGCCGGCCGATGCAGTGCATTGAGCGCGGTGCCGCGGGCGAAGTGCAGTTCGGCGCATTCGGGCAGCATCCCGAGCGCGGAGTCGGCGGCGGCAAGGGTTTCCGCGTACTGGGCGGCGGCGAGCAGAGCGCGGACCAGGTTGCGCTGCGCGCCCTCATGCGCCGGGTCGCGCCACAACGCCTCGCGCAGCAGGTGGATCGCCTCGTCCAGGTGGCCGGCGCGCAGCCCGACCAGGCCGAGGACGTAGAGCGCCCGCGGGTCTTCCTCGATCGGCACGGTGGGCGGGGCGAGATCGTCCGGCATCGCCCCAGTGTCGCCGCAGGGAATGAACAGGCGCTGAATGCGCGCGCATCCCGATGCGTCCGTCGGTGACCAGCCATCACTCCTGGACCGTCACTCCCGGGACGTCAGCCCACCCTCACCCTGGCGCCTCAGCCGGCGGCGACGCGGGCCAGCGGGTGATGGGCCTCGACGAGGCGCTGCAGGCGTTCGGCGAGCACGTGCGTGTAGATCTGCGTCGTCGCGATATCGGCGTGGCCGAGGAGCATCTGCAGGCTGCGGAGATCGGCGCCACGGGCCAGCAGGTGGGAGGCGAAGGAGTGCCGAAGCACATGCGGCGAGACGCGGGCCGGGTCGAGTCCCGCCGCCAGCGCCACCTGCTTCAACAGCACGAAGAAGGCCTGACGGGTGAGCGGCTGGCGGGGGTCGCGGCCGGGGAACAGCCAGCGGCTCGTCGCCGACTCGGC
>MKTV01000044.1:331-13356 GCA_001898425.1 Rhodospirillales bacterium 69-11 | reverse complement strand
CCGCTCCCGCCCGCCCTTGCCGCGCACCAGCAGCAGGGCGGCGTCCCCCGCCAGCGCCGCGCGGGGCAGTCCGAGCAGTTCGGAGACGCGCAGGCCGGTGGCGTAGAGGATCTCGAGCGCGGCGCGTGCCACGAGGCCGGGGCGCCCCGGCCGTTCGACGGCGGCGGCGAGCAGCGCGTCGACCTCCGATTCGCTCAGATATTTCGGCAGCGCGGCGGGCAGGCGCGGGGTGTCGAGCAGCGCGGTCGGGTCGTCGCGCCGCACCTCCTCCCGCAGCAGGAACCGGTGGAACTGGCGGAGCGCCGAGAGGCGGCGTGCGGCGGTGCGGGCCGACAGGCCCTCGGCCTGCAGCCCGGCCATGTAGGCCTGCAGGGTCGCCCCGTCGGCGGCGGCAACCGCCTGTCCGCGCGCGGCGGCGAAGGCCGCGAAGTCCGTGAGGTCGCGTTCGTAGGCGAGCAGGGTGTTGCGCGCGGCGCCGCGTTCGGCGGCCAGCATCTCCAGGAACGCCTCGACATGACGGTCGAGGCCGGCCACTCAGTGCCCCTGGAACTTGTCGTTCGGCAGCACCTTCTCGACCGGCTGCGGATGCGGCGCGGGGGGGAACGCGCCCAGGTACACGACGCCGGCGCCCAGGAGCACGATCCCGACCAGCACCACAGCCAAGAAGATACGGATCATCTTGTGGTTCGTCGCTCCTGCCACTTTGCCGCCGGCCGTCCGGGATCCGCCCGTGGCCGAACCCCGTTTGGCCTTCGTCTGGCCTGCTCCGCGGGCGACCGACATGGCCCGCTCGTGGGCGCGTGTGCTAGCCTCTTCGGACCATGACACGCAACACCGCCCTGCGGGAGACGATTCCGCTGCCGGACACGATCACGGGCCGAAGCATCGTGCTGGTCGGGCTGATGGGAGCCGGAAAGACCTCCATCGGCCGCCGCCTCGCCGCTCGGCTCGGGCTGCCCTTCCGTGATGCCGACGCCGAGATCGAGCTGGCCGCGGGCTGCACCATCCCCGAACTCTTCGCCCGCTACGGCGAGCCCGCGTTCCGCGATGGAGAGCGGCGGGTGATCCGCCGCCTGCTCGCGGGCGATCCGATGGTGCTCGCCTATGGCGGCGGCGCCTTCATGGACGCGGAGACGCGGGCGGCGACTCGGGCCGAGGCGGTGTCCGTGTGGCTGCGCTGCCCGCTGCCGGTGCTGGTGCGCCGGGTCGCGAGCCGGGACAACCGGCCCCTGCTCGCGAACGGCGACCGGGAGGAGACGCTGCGCCGGCTGATGGAGGTGCGTTATCCGGTCTACGCGGAGGCGGACGTCATCGTCGATTGCGGCGACGAGAGCGCGGATCACACCACGGCCCAGGTGCTCGACCGCCTGCTGACCTGGAAACCGGCGCGGCGGCTGTCGGTGGTGCTGCCGTCGACCAGCTACGACGTGGTGATCGGCGACAACCTCCTCGCGCGCGCCGGCGCATTGCTCGCGCCTCGGCTGCCGCAGAAACGGGCGGTGGTGATCACCGACTCGGCGGTGGCGCCGCTGCACCTGCCGACGCTGCAGGCGGGGCTCGCGGAAACCGCCGTGGAGTGCACGACCATCGTCGTGCCGAACGGCGAGGCGACGAAGAACCTCGACACCTATCTCTCCGTCGTCGACCAACTCCTGGAGCAGCGGGTCGAGCGCCGGACCGCGGTCATCGCGCTGGGCGGCGGCGTGGTGGGCGACCTGGCCGGGTTCGCGGCGGCGACCACCCTGCGCGGCCTGCCGTTCATCCAGATCCCGACCACCCTGCTCTCCCAGGTGGACAGCTCCGTCGGCGGCAAGACCGGGGTCAACACGCGCCGCGGCAAGAACCTGGTCGGCGCATTCTACCAGCCGCGCATGGTGCTCGCCGACACCAGCACGCTCGCCACCCTGCCGGCGCGCGAGCTCCGCGCCGGGTACGCCGAGATCGCCAAGGCCGGGCTGATCGGCGACGCGGCGTTTTTCGACTGGTGCGAGCGATTCGGCTCCGCCGTGGTGGGCGGCGACCATGACGCCCAGGCCGAGGCGATCAAGCGCGCCTGCGCGTTCAAGGCCGCCGTGGTCGGCGACGACGAGCGGGAGGAGAAGCCCAATGACGGCCGGGCGTTGCTCAATCTCGGCCATACGTTCGGCCATGCGCTCGAGGCGGAATACGGCTACACGGGCGGGCTGCTGCACGGGGAAGGCGTGGCGGTCGGGCTGGGGCTGGCGTTCAAGCTGTCGGCGCGGCTGGGCCTCTGCCCGCAGGCGGATGCGGATCGCGTGATCGGGCACATCGCCTCGGTCGGGTTGCCGGCGGAGCTGTCCATGCTGAACCGGCGCTTCTCGACCGAGACGCTGATCGGGCACATGCGCCGGGACAAGAAGGTGCGCGACGGGGCACTGCAGTTCGTGCTCGCCCGCGGCATCGGCCAGGCCTTCACCAGCCGCGATGTGCCGCCGGAGGCGGTCACCGACCTCCTCCGCGACGAGGGCTGCGGGCCCTAGCACGGGGCTTCGCCCCCGACCCCGGCGGGGGCTTTGCCACCTGCACCCCCACCAAGGGGCGACGCCCCTTGGAACCGCTCGGTTGGGGGTCTTGGGGGAGGGCCTACGCAGACCATGCCAAGGACCGGGTCGGCCCTCCCCCAAGACCCCCAACAGATGGGATCCTAAGGGCCGCTGGCCCTTAGCGGGGTCCAGGGGCAGAGCCCCTGGCGGGCCAGGGCGGAGCCCTGCCATGCGGCCGCGGGCCTTGGCCTCGGCGGGGGGCGGTGACATATGGTTCTGTTGCAGCGCAACAAGATCAGGAGTCCGTCCATGCCGCTGAGCCCACCCGTGGCGCGCGAGCCACTCCACAAGCGCGCGATCGAGATCAACGGGTATCGTCGGGCCGACGGTCTCTACGACATCGAGGCGCAGCTGACCGACACCAAGTCCTACGCGTCCCCGAATTTCGACCGCGGCACCATCGAAGCCGGGGAGCCGATCCACGGCATGTGGATGCGCCTCACCGTCGATGAGACCATGCACATCGTCGCATGCGAGGCGGTCAGCGACTTCACCCCCTACGACATGTGCCCCGCGGCCGCCCCGAACTTCGAGCGGCTCGTCGGCCTGCAGATCAAGGCGGGGTTCCTGCGCGAGGTGAACCATCGCGTCGGCGGCACCGTCGGGTGCACGCATCTGCGGGAGCTGCTGCAGCAGATGGCGACGACGGCCTTCCAGACGATCAACCCGGCGCGCGCCAAGCGGGAGATCGACCAGGAGGGGCGGCGGCTGCAACCGGGCACCGACCAGATGGACGAGCGGGTCACCGAGAAGATGGGTGGCGCGCCGAAGATCCTGAACACGTGCCTCGCCTATGCGGCGGACGGCCCGCTGGTGAAGCGGCGCTGGCCCCACCTCTACACCGGTGCCGCGCCGACCGACGCCGCCGCCGACTGACGCCTGCCTCCAGCGTCATGGCCGGCCCCGTGTCATGACCGGCGCAGGCGGTTCAGTGTCATAGCCGGCGCAGGCCGGCCAACCACGACTTTTCTCTCACGAGCGCAGGGAAGTCATGGATGGCCGGCCTGCGCCGGCCATGACACGGGTTCGACCTGCGCCGGCCATGACACGGGGGGCGTGGGCTTCCGAACGGGCCTTCCGTCGGCCACCACACGTCGGGCGCGGGGCCCCTGCCTTTCAGCGCCCCTCAATCCGCCTCGGCCGGCTCCGGGGCCAACGTGACCGCCGGCACTTCCGCGCCTCGGGCGCAGCCGAACAGGATGGCAGCGACCCCGAGATAGGCCACCGCGACGGTGGGGGAATGGCCGATGCCGATCCCCTCCCCGTGCATGAAGCCGAAGAACGTCAGCACCGCGCCCGCCACCGCAAACGCCGCCGCGCGGGTGAAGGCGCGGTCGATGATGAACACGGTGATCGCCCCCAGCACGATGCCGGCCAGCGTGGCGCCGCCCCCCAGCGTCTCGAGCCCCTGATACAGCACGCCCACCTGTGCCAGCTTGCCGAGGCCGATCGCCTGCGCGCTGGTACCCGCAGCCCCCAGCGCGTTGTCGATCTGCGTTTTCCCCCAGGCCGCGATCTGCGGCAGCATGGCCAGCACGATTGCCGGGGCATGCCGGTGCGGCGATTCCTGGAACGCCTGGGAGCCAATCAGCATGCCGATGTAGAGCAGAATGGGCAGGATCGCGACCACCGGGATCAGCGCGCTCATCAGTGCGATCACGCCGAAGCAGGTCAGCAGCAGCACGACGATCCCGGTCACCGCCGAGTAGCCGATTCGCCCGCCCATCGCCTTCCAGCCGGGGTGACCGATATAGACCGCGTTGATGAACGGATTGCCCAGCAGGCAGCCGGCCAGGCTGATCACGCCGTCGGCGGTCAGCACGCGCGTGGTCGGAAAGGAATCACCCGCCGCCGCGGCGCTCTCGACGTTGTCCAGCGCCTCGATCAGGTCGTAGAGGCCGAACGGGATCGCGGTGACCAGGATCACGCCCAGCCACTTGAAGCCGCCGAACGTGTGGACGATCGCCGGCGTCGGCAACGTGATGCCGAAATTCGCGACCGATCCCAGCAGCTTGTCCGCGCTCAGCCCGCCATAGCCGAGACCCAGCGCGGTCGACGCCCACGCGATCGCCGTGCCCACCGCGATCGCGACCAGCCCGCCCGGCACTCCGCCATAATAGCGCACGCCGCCGAACCAGCTCGCCAGGATCACCGCGAAGCACACCACCCCGATCACCGGGGTCGAGAAGACCTGTGCGGCCGGGCTCATGGAGATGAAGGTGATCGAGATGCCGGCGAGGGACCCCAGCAGGGCGGCGCGCGGCGTGATCCGGCGGATCGCCGGCCCCACGAAGCCGCCCGCCATCAGCACGAAGCTCTGCACGAACACCCAGGTGAGGCCCGCCTCCCAGGCCTGCACCGGGTCGCCCGTCGCGACCTTGATCGGCAGCATGACCACGAAGGTCACGACGAACATGTGCGGCACGCTGACGCCCGACGGCAGGGCGCAGACGTCGGTGCGGCCGGTCTCCCGCGCGAGCCGCCAGGCGAGGAACGCGTAGTAGCAGGTGCTCAGGCACAGCATGACGCCGAGCGCCGGGAGGATGCGGCCGAACACGAGGGCGTCCGGCATCTGCAGCACGAAGCGCAGCAGCCCGGTCAGCACCAGCACGTTGACCAGGATGTTGGTGCCGAAGCCGAACAGCGCGTTCCAGTCGCCGGGCACCCACAGGCGCGGACGGAAAGCGGTGGCGGCGCTCATGACCGATCTCCCGCGGTGATCGCGTCTGCGCCGCCGAGCGCGTCGATCAGCGCGGCGGAATGGCCGGTCCAGCCGAAGATGCCGCTCTGCGCTGCGATCATCTGCAGCGCCGCCGTATGGAATGCGGGGAAGTAGGACCCGCAGCAATCCTCCAGGACCAGGCAGTCGTAGCCCCGGTCGTTCGCCTCCCGCACGGTGGTGCTGACGCAGACCTCGGTGGTCACGCCGGTGACGACCAGCCGCGCGACGCCGCGGGCGGACAGGATCGCGTGCAGGTCGGTCGCGTAGAAGGCGCCCTTGCCGGGCTTGTCGATCACCGGCTCGCCCGGCCGCGGTGCCAGGTCGGGGATGATCGCGTGGCCGGGTTCGCCGCGCACTAGGATGCGGCCCATCGGCCCCTCGTCGCCGATCCGCGGGCCGCCGGCGGCGCGGCGCCATTTGGCGGGATGCAGGTCGGCGAGGTCGGTGCGGTGGCCTTCCCGCGTGTGGATGACGAGGCCGCCGGCGGCGCGCCACGCCGCGAGCACCATCTGGTTCGGGGCGATGCAGCGGCGAAGCAGCGCGACGTCGTTGCCAAGGGCGGCACCGAACCCGCCCGGCTCCAGAAAGTCGCGCTGCATGTCGATGATGAGCAGCGCCGTGCGCGCGAGGTCGAACGTGAACGGATAGGGATCGGCAGCGACATGCATGGTCCACCCCCGTGTCTGGTGTGGACCAAGCAAGTTCAATGCCAGGCCAGCACGATGCCGGCCGCCCGACCTCTCCCGTCCCCTAGTCGGACGCGCGGTCCCTGTGTTCCTGCAGCTGGCGGCGCGCGGCGTCGAACGCGTCCCGGATGGCGACGTAGATGTCCTCGTGCGCGTGGTCGCGGCCCGGCTCACGGTTCACCACGATCTGCTTGCCGGGCAGGGAGAGATCCAGATGCACGTGGTAGATGTTGCCGTGCCGATGGTGGCGATGGCCCATCTCCAGCGTCACCCGGCACACCGAAATCCGCTCCGACACCTGCTCCAGCTCGGCCAGCCGGCGCTGCACCTGCGCCTCGACCGCCGGCGAACTTTCCATGCCCCGGAACGAGATCCGGACGTCTGCGGCCATGTCGGCCTCCTCCAAACGATGAACGTTGAAGGAAGGATAGGGCCTCCGACCCGAGGCACCTTGATCGAGATCAAGGCGCCTCGCTTGCGGGCTCGACGCCCCGCCGCGCTCAGCGGAGGGCGCGCTGGCGCAGCAGATGCGCGCCGCCCAGCAGCAGGGCCGTGAACGCGATCGTCAGCGTTGCGACGGCCGCGATGGTCGGGTCGATCGCGAAGCGCAGGTCGTCCCACATGCGCCGTGGCAGCGTCACCGCACCGGAGCCCGACAGGAACAGCGCGACGATCAGCTCATCGAACGAGGTGATGAAGGCGAACAGCGCCCCGACCAGCACGCCGGGCCGGATCAGCGGCAGCGTGACCTGGCGGAACGCACCCCACGGTGTCGCGCCCAGGCTGCGGGCGGCCTGTTCCAGCCTGCGGTCGAAATTGGCGAGCGAGGCGCCGACGCTGGTGACCACGAAGGGCACGGCGAGGCAGGTATGCGCAAGCACCAGTCCGACCGGCGAGCCGATCAGGCCCCAGCGCGAGAACGCGTAGTAGATGCCGATCGCCACGACGATCCCCGGCACGATCAGCGGAGAGAGGATCAGCGCGGCGGCCGCGGTTCGCGCGGCGCGCGGCAGGCGCCCGAGGGCGAGGGCCGCCAGCGTGCCGAGGCTGGTTGCAAGCGCGACGGTTGCGGCGGCGACGCCGATGCTGAGCCAGGTGGAGGCGAGCCAGTCGGCGCTGCCGAGATACGCACGATACCACCGCAGCCCAAACGCCGGCGGCGGGAAGGTCAGATAGGCGGCGGAGGAGAACGACACCGCGGCGATCAGCACGATCGGCAGCGCGAGGAACAGCAGCACGAGCGAGGTGAGCAGCAGCAGTGGCGGACGGTTCCTCATCGCGTCCCCAGCCGGAACGCGCCCCGCACGCCAGGCAGCACCTGCGTCGCGCCGAGCAGAACGAGCGTCGCGGCGAGAAGCGTCACCGAGAGGCAGGCGGCGTAGGGCCAGTTCAGCAGATCCACCTGCTGCGCGATGAGCTGCGACAGCATCAGGTCGCGCGGACCGCCGACCAGCGCGGGCGTGATGTAGAAGCCCAGCGACAGCACGAAGACGAGCAGCGTGCCGGCCAGCGCGCCGGGCATGGAGAGCGGCAGCACCACCTGGCGGAACGCGCCCCAGGGTGTCGCACCCATCCCCGCGGCGGCGCGCGGCAGGGAGGGATCGATCTGCCGCAGCACGCTGGCGATCGGCAGGATCATGTAGGGCAGCAGGATGTGGATCATCGCGAGGTTCACGGCGAGCGGCGTGTTCAGCAGCCGGAGCGGTGCGTCGATCAGGTCGAGCGCACGCAGTGCCTCGTTGATCAGTCCGCGGCGGCCGAGCAACACCATCCATGCGTAGGAGCGGACGAGGACGGAGGTCCAGAAGGGCAGCAGCACGATGACCAGCGTGATCGTGGCGGCGGTGGGCCGCATGCGCGAGAGCGCGAGCGCGACGGGATAGCCGAGGAAAAGCGTGCCTGCGGTCACGATGAACGCGGTGCGCAGCGTGGTGCCGAACACGTGTAGGAACACGCCGTCTCCGGCGAGATGGGCGAAGTTGGCGAGCGTCGGATGCGGATCGGTGACGCTGCGCGCGAGCATGGCGAGTACGGGGAACGCGTAGAATGCCGCCATGAACAGGAGAAGCGGGCCGACGAGGAGGACGGGTGCTGACGCCGCCTGTGTCATGAAAGACGGAGGCGCCCTCCGTGTCATGGCCGGCGGAGGCTGTGCCCCTCGTGTCACGGCCGGCGGAGGCCGGCCATCCACGACTTTGGTGGTCCCGGACGAAGTCATGGATGGCCGGCCTTCGCCGGCCATGACACAGGGGGCACGGCCTTCGCCCACCACGACAACGAGGGCCATGGCCCGGGGCACGCGGCCGGCGCCCACCACGACACGGAAGGCCACGACACCCGCGCGATCCCCCTCACACCACCACCGTGTCGGCGACGGGCCATGCGAGTTCCGCGACCTCCCCGACCGCGCGCCGGCGGGTCGTGGCGCTCGAGGGTTCCTTCACCACCAGCATCGTGCCGTCCTCGGCGCGCAACAGGTAGCGGCAGCGCTCGCCGGCGAACACCGCCTCGGTCACCGTCGCGCGTAGCCGGTTGCCGGGGGCGGCAGGCAGTGCGTCCGCGAAGCGCATCCGTTCCGGCCGCGTGCTCAACGTCACAGCCGCACCCGCCGCCAGCGCCTGAGGCGCCACGCCGCGCAGCACCGCACCGGCGCACTCGGCCACCACGACCCCCGTCTCCATGCCGCGGACGGTCCCGGTCAGGAAGTTCGACTCACCCAGGAAGGATGCGACGAAACGGTCGCATGGCCGGTCGTACAGCGCCTCGGGCGCACCAAGCTGGGCGATACGGCCTTCATTGACGACGGCGATGCGGTCGGACATCGTCAGCGCCTCCTCCTGGTCGTGCGTGACGTAGACGAAGGTGATGCCGAGATCGGCGTGCAGCCGGCGCATCTCCAGTTGCAGGCTCTCGCGCAGCTGCTTGTCGAGCGCCCCCAGCGGCTCGTCCATCAGCAGCAGGCGAGGCTGGAACACGATGGCCCGCGCCAGGGCCACCCGCTGCTGCTGCCCGCCCGAGAGCTGGCGCGGGTAGCGCGCTTCGTAACCGGGCAGCCGCACCAGGGCGAGCGCCTCTTTCACGCGCACCGCGCGGGTTCCGCGATCGACCCCGCGTTGTTTCAAGGGAAACGCGATGTTCTCGGCCACGGTCAGATGCGGGAACAGCGCGTAGTTCTGGAACACCATGCCGATGTTCCGCCGATGCGGCGGCACCCCCACCACCGACGCCCGATCGATCGCAATGTCCCCGCCACTCGGCGTTTCGAACCCCGCAATCATCATCAGCGTCGTCGTCTTCCCCGAACCGCTGGGACCGAGCAGCGTGAGGAATTCACCGGAAGCGATCTCGAGGGAGATGCCGCGCACGGCGCCCACGCCCTCGAACCGCTTCTCCAGATCCACCAGCGACACGCTGGCACCACGGCCGAGACGCGTGGCGGCGATCGGGGAGAGACCGCCATCCATGCTCAGGCGAGGACCCACTTGTTCCAGCGATCCAGCACGGCATCGCGGTTCGCCGCCCACCACTCGTAGTCATACGGCACCAGCTTCTCCTTGATCCCCGGTGCGCTCGGAAGTTTCGCAAGCTGCGCCGGGGCGATCAGCGCGTTCGACTTGTCGTTGACGGAGCCATAGGGAATCAGCGAGGCGAGCCGCGCCATCGGCGCCGCCATGGTGGTGAAGGCGATGTACTTCATCGCGTTCGCCTTGTTGGGGGAGTTCTTCGGTACCGCCCAGGCATCGCGCTTCAGCAGCCCCTGCGGCCAACTGATCGCGGCGGGCACGCCGGCCGCCTGCAGCGCGGCCATGCGGCCGTTCCAGACGGAGGTCATCACGACCTCCTTGTCCGTCAGCATCTGCACCGGCACGGCACCGGTCTCCCACCATTTCACGATGCTGGGCTTGATCGTGTCGAGCGCGGCGAACGCCTTGTCCACGTCGATCGGATAGACCTTGTCGGGCGACACGCCCGCGGCCATCACGGCAAATTCGAGCTCGGGATTGGAGGATCCGCCCGCCCCGATCAGGGACCGATCCCCCGGGAACTTCTTCAGGTCCCAGAAATCCTTCCAGCCGACGGGCACGGCGCCCTTGAACGCATCGGTGCGATAGCCCAGCACCTCCGCCCAGACGAGCATGTCGAGCGCATACTCGAAGCGATACGCCGGATCGATGTTGGCGACGTCCACCAGCTCGTAGTCGATCTTCTCGAAATAGTCGCCGCGCTTCAGCAGGTTCTTCACGCTGCCGCGGCTGAGCTGGACCACGTCCCACTCGACGTTGCCGGTGTCCACCATCGCCTTGACCTTGTTCAGGTCGGCGCCCGCGAAGTCACGCACCTTGATGCCGGTCAGCTGCTCGAACGGATCGTTGTAGGCCTTGCGCTGTGCCGTCTGCATCGTGCCGCCATAGCCGACGACACGCACCTCGCCACTTCCCTTCAGCGCCGCGGGCACGGAAGCGATCTCCGGCAGGGGCGCATCCTGCGCGAGCGCCCGCCAGCTCGCGAGGCTGGCAGCGGAGAGGGCGAGCAGATGGCGGCGCGAGAGACTCATGGTCGCGGACTCCGGAAGCTGAAAGCGGGCGCTCAGAATTCGAGCAGGTTGTCGCGGAACTGTGCGTGCGCGTAGGCGCTGCGCGTCAGCCCGCGCTTCTGCAGCGCGGGGATCAGGCCATCCTCGATCTCGGCCAGCACGCGGCGGCTGACATTGGGCATCGAGAACAGGAACCCGTCGCCGCCGACCTCCTCCATCGCCTCGGCCATCTGCGCCGCGACCGTCTCCGGGGAGCCGCAGAGTTCCACCGACAGCGCGGTCGTGTTGTAGACCTCCATCAGCTCGCGCAACGTCTTGTCGTTGCCGGCGGCGCGGAACATGTCGAGCGTCTGCTGATGCCCGTTGGTGGTGAGCGACCCCAGCGGCGCATCGAGGTCGAACCGGCCGAAATCGATGTTGGTGACCTTGCCGAGATGCGCGAGCCGCTGCGGGATCTGCTGGCGCGCGGCGGCGAGGCGCTGCTCGCGCTTCTCCTGCGCTTCGGCGTCCGTGAGGCCGATGATCGGATGCGCCAGATAGAGCACCTTGCACGTATCCGGGTCGCGGCCGCAGGCCGTCATGCGCGCACGCACGTCGTCGCGATAGGCCTTCATCGCGGTTATGCCCTTCACGTGCGCGACGATCGTGTCGGCATGCTGCGCGGCGAACTGCCGCCCGCGCGGGGAGCCGCCGGCTTGCGCGATCACCGGCTGGCCCTGCGGCGCCGGACCGGAGTTCAATGGCCCGCGCGTCTTGAAGAACCGGCCTTCATGGTTGACCGCATGGACCTTGCTCGCATCCACCAGGATGCCGCTGTCGGTGTCGGCGACGATGGCCCCGGGCTCCCACGAGTTCCACAATCCACGCACGACCTGCATGTATTCGTCGGCCATGTCGTAGCGGAGGTCGTGTTCCGGCATGCCCTTCATGCCGAAGTTCATCGCCGCGTAGTCGGAGCTGCCGGTGACCGCGTTCCAGCCGATGCGGCCGTCGGAGACCTGGTCGAGCGTTGCGACGAGGCGGGCGAGCAGATACGGCGGATAGGCGAAGGTGCCGAACGTCGGCACGATGCCGATGCGCGACGTCACCGCCGTCATCAGGGATGCTACCACGGACGGATCCTGCCGCGGCACGGCGATGGCGTTCTCGAGATAGATCTTGGTCGACCCCTGATAGCTCTCGCCGACATAGGAGCTGTCTTCGAGCAGGATGTAGTCGAAGCAGGCGCGTTCCAGGCTGCGCGCCATGTCGAGGAACAGCTCCGGCTTCATCCAGGTCTTGCCGATATGCCCGGTCCAGGGTTCGCCCCAGGCCTGGACGCTCGATCCCTGCAGGAACCAACCGAGATGGAACGGGCGTGCCGGCATGCGTTGCTCCTCTCTGCGCGGCGGCCTGCGCGTGAGGCAGCCGCGGATCCCCACCTTTCGGCGCCTCCGGACGGTTGCTCCACCAGGCGCCTCCACTGCCGCAGATGCAAACGATGTGCCGAATGAAGAAGCAGGCCAGACGCGCCGCCGAGGCACACGATCCCGCAGATGTCCAAAAATGTCGCAGATGACGCGTCCATCGCGTGCAGCTGCTGCTCGATCGCCGACAGGTCCAGACGTTCTGCTTCCGATCGCATCACTCGCCGCCGTATCGGGCTCCCGAACCAGTCCCCTCCAACGTTCGGCGCCAAGTGCCTGTCGGTGCATCAGTTCACGGCGCATCCGAGCCCATGGGCGCGGCATGCCCGCATCTTTGGCACGCATGTTGCTGACTTCGTCGGCAACGGCAGCCGCCCAAGCGGCGCCAGTGGTGGAGGCCGAATGATGCCGCCACGCGGGGTTCGGGAAAGGAGCGTCCGCTCACCGCGGACCGCCGCCGGCAAGCGCCGGCAAGGCAGCGCGACAAGCGGGAGGCTGGATGGCGATCTATGTCCTGCGTCGTCTGGGAGCCGTGTTCGCCACGCTCGCGGTGATGTCGCTCCTCGTGTTCCTCTCCACCCATGCGCTGCCGTCCAACACCGCCGCGCTGATCCTCGGCCAGTACTCCACGCCGGAAACCCGCGCCGCGCTCGAGCACAGGCTGGGCCTCGACCTGCCGCTCACGGTGCAATACTGGCGCTGGGCCAGCGCGCTGTTCCAGGGCGACCTCGGCGCCTCGCTGGTGATGGAACGCCCGGTCGCTCCCATGCTCTGGGACGCATTCGGCCGTTCGGCCCTGCTCGCCGGCTGCACCATGGCCGTGGTTTCCACCGTCGGGATCGCGATGGGCATCGTCGCGGCGGTCTGGCGCGGGCGATGGCCCGATCACGGCGTCTCGGTCTTCGCCTATCTCGGCATCTCGGTCCCCGAGTTCTACTGGGGCCTCGTGCTGATCCTGGTGTTCGGCAGCACGTTCCACATCTTCCCCACCTCCGGCGCCGCGACCCTCGCCGACGGGTTCGGCACCATGGTGGCGCATCTCGTGCTGCCGGTGGTGACGCTCACCCTCACGCTGCTCGCGCATGTCTCGCGCCTCACGCGGTCCTCTATGGT
>MKTV01000044.1:0-165 GCA_001898425.1 Rhodospirillales bacterium 69-11 | reverse complement strand
TTCGCCTATCCCGGACTGCGCCGCCTGCTGATCTTCTCGCTGGAGCGGCAGGACCTGCCGCTGATGCAGGCGGCGATCCTGGTGCTGACCGCGGTCTACTGCCTGGCCAACCTGGGTGCCGACCTGCTCTACGGCGTGGCCAATCCGCGCATCCGCTACGGAGGG
>MKTV01000043.1 GCA_001898425.1 Rhodospirillales bacterium 69-11 | reverse complement strand
CGGCCCCTTGTCGGCCTCGGCCCAGATCGACCGGCTGCCCAAGGTTCATGCCCGTCTGGTGGGCGAAGGTGGCGAAATCGCCCCCGGCGGCAGGCTGGCGATCGCGTTCGAACAGAAAATCCGCCCCGGCTGGCACACCTATTGGCAAAACCCGGGGGAGGCTGGCGCCCCCACCGCGCTCGCCTGGCAACTGCCGCCCGGCTGGACCACCGATGCGATTGCATGGCCTTACCCGAAACATCTGCCGGTCGGCCCGTTGATGGATTACGGCTATGAGGGGCAGGTCTGGCTTCTCACCGCCGTGCACGCGCCTGCCGATGCGGCACCCGGCACGCGCGTCACCTTGCGCGCCACCGGCTCCTGGCTCGTCTGTAAAGAGGTGTGTGTGCCCGAAGATGGCGCGGTCGAATTGCCGCTGACCGTCGCCGCCAATCCCGCGCCGCCTTCGTCCGCGATCAAAGCGGCCTTCGCCGCCGCGCGCGCCAAACTTCCGCAGGCCTCGCCCTGGCCGATGGTTTATGCCGCCACACCGGACCGGCTCGATCTCTATCTGCGCGCGCCCGCGCTTGCTGCCGCCCGGCCTGCGAAAGCCGATTTCTTCCCGCTGACGGAGGGGCAGATTCGCGGCGCCGAGCCGCAAACCCTCGGCCTCGCGAAAGATGGCATCGTGCTGCGCATGGCACCGGCGGCGAAATTCGCCGCCAATGCCGCGCACCCGCCGCTCTCCGGTGTGCTGGTGCTGACCTCGAAAGACGGTTCGGTTCAGGCCCTCGATGTGAAAGCATCCCCCGGCGCGGTGCCGCCCGCCCGGTTTGAAGACACCGCCACCCGCGCCGGTTTCGGCCTGCTGCTCGCGCTCCTGTTCGCGTTCGTGGGCGGCCTCATCCTCAATCTGATGCCCTGTGTGCTGCCCATTCTCGCGATGAAGGCGGTGGCGCTGTCCTCGGCCGCCGGTGCTCATCCGCGGCAAACGGCGCGCGAAGGTTTCGCCTACAGCATCGGTGCCGTGCTCAGCATGGTGGCGTTGGGCGGTTTGCTCGTCGCCTTGCGCGCGGGCGGGGAGGCGATTGGCTGGGGCTTTCAGTTGCAACAGCCGGTGGTGGTCGCGGGCTTCGCGCTTCTGATGTTCGCGGTCGGGCTCAACCTCTCCGGCGTGTTCGAGATTGCGGGCCTCACGGCGGGGGAGGAGCTGACCCGCAAGGGCGGCACCGCGGGCGCCTTCTTCACCGGCGTGCTGGCGGTGGCGGTGGCCGCGCCCTGCACTGCGCCGTTCATGGCCGCCGCGCTTGGCTTCGCGCTGACACAACCTGCTGCTATTGCGCTGGCCGTTTTCCTCGCACTCGGCCTCGGCTTTGCCGCGCCCTTTGCGCTGATCGGCATCAGCCCGCGCCTGCTGCGCGTCCTGCCCAAACCCGGTGCCTGGATGTTGCGCCTGCGCCAGCTTCTCGCCTTCCCGATGTATGGCGCCGCGGTGTGGCTGGTCTGGGTGCTGGCACAGCAGGCCGGTGCCAATGCCGTGCTCGCGGTGCTGGCGGCAATGGTTGCACTCG
>MKTV01000042.1:197509-197720 GCA_001898425.1 Rhodospirillales bacterium 69-11 | reverse complement strand
CCGCCTCGACCGTCATCGCCGGGCCCCGACCCGGCGACCCCCGCCCACCGCACCATCCCCACCCCCACCGTCATCGCCGGGCCCCGACCCGGCGACCCCCACCCGCACCGTCCCCGCCAACCGAGACCCGCGAGTCGGCGCCCGCAGCCGAAGAGGGGCGGCCCGATCGCCACCGCGGTTAAGAGTTCCGCAAGCCATGCCCGCTAGGCTG
>MKTV01000042.1:196234-197461 GCA_001898425.1 Rhodospirillales bacterium 69-11 | reverse complement strand
ATGACCGGCCGCGCTACGTGCGGGATTGCCTGGACGGGCTCCGGCGGCAGACCGAACCCGCCGACGGCTTCGCGGTGCTCGTGGTCGACAGCGGCTCCTCGCCCGCCACGCGCGACGCACTCGCGGAGCTAGTCGCCGCGCATCCCGGCGCGCGGCTGGTGCGGCTCGACCACCCCGGCGTCAGCCTGGCCCGCAACGCCGGCGCGTGGGCGGCACGCACCCCGTACATCGCCTATCTCGACGACGATGCGATCCCCGACCCGGACTGGATCGCTTGCATCCGCCAGGCGCTGCGGGGCAGCCGCCCGCCGGCCCTGATCGGCGGCCGCATCCTCCCGTCGTGGGAGGCGCCGCTGCCGGCCTGGTGGCCGCCTTCGCTTCGCGGCGTGCTGTCCATCATCGAGGTGGAGGGCCAGGGCGAATATCGCACCCGCGCGGTGCCGCGGGGGCTCGAGCCGTATGCCGCGAACATGGTCGTGCACGTCCTCTCGCTGCTCGCGGTGGGCGGCTTCGGCGCGGATCTCGGCCGCCATGGCGGCGCGTTGCTCTCGGACGAGGAAGTACAGGTCGCCTGGAAGTTGCAGGATGCCGGCCACGCGGTCCGCTACGACTCGCGGATCACCGTCCACCACCAGATCCAGGCCCAGCGGCTGACGCCCCGCTGGCTGCTGAACCGGCTGTTCTGGCAGGGCGCCTCCACCGTCGTGACGCGGCGCATGCTGGGGCAGGCCGGCGCCGTGTGGCGCGCACTGCCGCGGCGCATGCTGGTGCTGGCGCTCTGCGCCCCGGCCGCGCTGCTGCCGGCCGACTCCACCCGGTTGATCGCGGCCCGCTGGCGCTTCGCCTATGCGCTGGGCTTCGTCCGTGCCGCCCTCGGCTGGAAGCCCGGCCGGGCCGCCGCGCGCCAGGCGGTCGCGCGCCCCGTCCAGCGCACGCCTGCCGCCGCGCTCTCCGACCCGGCATGATCCTGTATCGCTGGCAAGGCGCGGCCCGCAATTTCGGGGACGAGCTGAACACGCTGCTCTGGCCGCATCTGTTGCCCGGCTTCTTCGACGACGAGCCCTCGGCGCGGTTCCTGGGGATCGGATCGGTGCTCGACCGCCGGCACCCGGCCGACCGGCTGAAGATCGTGGCCGGCTCCGGCTATGGCGGCTACGAGCCGCCGCCCGAGCTCGACCACACCTGGCGCATCCTGTGGGTGCGTGGTCCGCACACGGCACGGCGGAT
>MKTV01000042.1:190979-196228 GCA_001898425.1 Rhodospirillales bacterium 69-11 | reverse complement strand
GCCCGCCCGCCTGGGTCTCGGCGACCCCGCCGCGCTGCTGCCGCTCGTCTGCTCCGGATCGGCGCGGCGTGCCCCGGCGCACCCCCGCATGCAGGCGCCCCACGACGTCGCGGGCCCGCCAGCCGAGGCGGAGCGCGCGAAGGCTCCGGCCCCCATCGGCTTCATGCCGCATTTCGAAAGCGCGGCGCGCGGCGCCTGGCATGCCGCCGCCAGCCTCGCCGGGATCGGCTTCATCGATCCGCGTGGCGATCCCGCCGCGATCGTGGAGGCGATCGGCGCCTGCCGCATCCTGGTGACCGAGGCCATGCACGGGGCGATCGTGGCGGACGCGCTACGCGTCCCCTGGATCGCCATCCGGCCGCTCGCGCCGATCCATCGCGCCAAGTGGCATGACTGGGCCGACACGCTGGGGCTGCGCCTCGCCTTCCGCACCCTGCCGCCTTCCACGCTGCTGGAGCGGGCGCAGATCTCCGGCCTGGCGCGCTACCATGCGGGGCGCCGCCTGCTGTGCCGCCATGCGGACCGGCTGCGCAGCATGGGATCGACGGGGTTCGTCAGCCGCGCCGCCGCCGCCCTGGCCGCGGTCGCGCGGGAGGCACCGCAGCTCTCCGCCGACGCCGCGCTCGCAAGCTGCCAGGACCGCATGATGACCCGCCTCGACGCATTGGCGCATCCGGCCCTGCGCGCACCGCTCCTCGCGCCGCGGCGCCCGGCCCCGGCCTCCGTGCCTGACCGCTTGCATCTCATGGGTGAATCCGCCTACCACCCCGGCCTGATCGGCTGAGGCGCCTCACCGGCGGCCACCCGCGTCTCACCGGTGGCGTGGCTCGGGCGGCGTCACGCCAGGGGCGTTCTGGACGCGTCTTCCGGGATCGCGCCCTGGGCGTCACTCCCGGGCCGTCACGCGGGGCGTCAGCCATTCGCCGCCACCCAGCCGGACACATCGATGCCGACCCATCGCAGCCAGCCGAACCCCGACCTGCTGAGCCGAATCCCGCTCACCGCGCGCGTGGTGGTGGAAATCGGCTGCGGCGACGGCGCGCTCGCCGCCGCGTACCGCCTGGTCAACCCGAACGTGCGCTGGTACGGCGTGGACGGCGATCCCGGCGCGATCGCCGAGGCCGAACGCTGGATGGACGGAGCCGCCTGCATCGATATCGAGGCCGCCCCCCTGCCCTTCGGCCTGCCGGACGGGATCGACTGCCTGGTCTACGGCGATGCGCTGCAGCGCCTGCGCGATCCGAAATCCGTGCTGCAGCGGCATCTCGCCCAGCTCGACGACGACGGCATGGTGCTGATCTGCGTGCCCAATCTCGAGCATTGGAGCTTCGCGGAACGCCTGCTCCGCGGCACCTGGGCGTATGAACAGTCCGGGCTGTTCGACCGCACCCATCTGCGCTGGTTCACCGTCGACACCATGCGCCAGGACCTGCTGGAACTCGGGCTCGCACCCTGCGACGTGCATCCGCGCGTGTTCGCCCCCGACGCCGCCCGCCGCTTCACCGCCGCGATCGCCCCCGCGCTCGCGGCCCTCGGGATCGACCAGGACCAGTACCTGCGCCGTGCCCTGCCGCTGCAATATGTCTGGCGGGCGCGCAAGACGCCGCGCCAGCGCCTGATCGTCGGCGGCAACATGCTCGAGCCGGTGGGCGGGGTTTCGCACGTCCGCGTCGTCCACCCGCTGGCCGCGCTGGGGACGGATCCGAGCGTGACGACGCAGGTGATGACGGCGATCGAGGAGACGCCGGCGGGCGACACCACGCCGCGCATCTTCGTCCTGCACCGCCCGGCCTTGAGCGGGGAGCGCGGGGTCGGGATCCTGCAGGCGCTGATCTCCAACAACTGGCTCGTGGTCACCGAATTCGACGACCATCCCGACCACTTCCCGGCGCTGCGCGACGGCGGGCACCTGACCTTCCGCGGCGTTCACGCGGTGCAGACCAGCACCCCGACGCTGGCCGCGGTGCTGCGCCAGCGCAACCCCGAGGTCGCGGTGTTCCCGAACGCGCTCACCGCGTTGCCGGAGCCGCGCAATTTCGCCGATTTCGGGCGGCTCACGCTGTTCTTCGGCGCGCTGAACCGGGAGCCGGACTGGCAGCCGCTGATGCCGGTGCTGAACGAGGTGGCGCGCGGCGCCGGAGAGCGGCTGCGCTTCGAGGTCGTGCACGACCGGCTGTTCTTCGAGGCGCTGGAGACGCCGCACAAGCGCTTCACCCCCACCTGCGACTACGAGACCTACATGTCCCTGCTGGGCGGCAGCGAGATTTCGCTGATGCCGCTGGGCGACACGACGTTCAACCGCTCCAAGTCCGACCTGAAGTTCATCGAGGCCGGCGCATGCCGGGTGGTCTCGGTGGCGAGCCCGATCGTGTATGCCGACAGCATCGTCGACGGGGAGACCGGCCTGCTGTTCCGCGACGCGGAGGAGCTGCGCGGCCATCTGCTGCGGCTGCTGGCCCTGCCGGAACGGGCGCTGGCGATCGGCGAGGCCGCGCGGCGCTACGTGGCCGGAAACCGCATGCTGGCGTACCAGGTGGCGGACCGCATCGCATGGTACCGGTCGCTCTGGGCACGGCGGGAGGAGCTGTCGGCCGCGCTCAGCCGGCGGCTCGCAGCCGGCACCGGCGGATGATCCCCGGCGGCTGATCCTGGGCGGCTGAAACCCGGGCGGCTGATCCTGGGCGGCTGATCTCGGCGCGCACCGGCCCTCCCCGCCCCCGAACCGCGTCAGCGCGCCAGGACGGTCCCGAGTGCCTGTGCGGCGGCGGCCTGGCAGGGCTCGATCACCGGCACGCCACACGCCGCTTCAATCGCCGCGCGATGATGCGCCATGCCGGTGCAGCCCAGGATCACCGCGCCGGCGCCCTGGGCCACCAGGTCGCGGGCGGTCGCGACCAGATGCTCCCGCGCCGCATCGGGATCGAGCAGCGTGTCGATCGAGACGTTCATGGCGATCTCTGCCGCCAGGCGCTGCTCCAGCCCCATCGTCCGCAGCGCGGCCAGGTGCCGGGCTTTCGAGGCATCCACCAGGGCGATCACCCCGAAGCGTTCGGTGCGGGCCACCGCGGCCGCCACCGCGCAGCGGAACACGCCCAGCACGGGGACGGGGGTGACGGCGCGCACCGCCTCGATGCCGGGGTCGGAGGCGCAGGCGATCACCACGACGTCGGCCGTCTCGCGCGCGACGAAGCGGCAGAGCGGATCCACCACCGCGTGCCAGTCCTGCCAGGAGTAGATCCCCGGCGGTCCCTCGGCCAGCGTGACCACGTCGAAGCTGGGGCCGCGGGGAAATCGGAATGGGGCGAGCGCGTCGTCGATCCCGTCGGAGCAGGGGCGCGACGAATTGGGGTTGATCACCAGGATGCGGGCCATGCATGCAGTGTCGGACCGCTGGCGTTGCCGGGCAAGACGCGCGATAAGGGATGTTGCAGCGCAGCATATCGGACGCCATCTGTGCGCGAGAGGCAATTGAGGACCACGATGCCGTCCACGAGCTGGCAGCCCGACCGCTCGGCCGCTCCTCCCGCATTGGGAACCGGTCCGATGCCGACGATCGCGACCGCGATGGCCCGTGGCCTGCGGGGGCGGTGCCCGGTCTGCGGGCAGGCGCCGCTGTTCGCCGGCTTCCTGCGGGTTCGCGATGCCTGTGCCAACTGCCACGCCCCGGTCGGTCTGGCGCGGGCCGACGACGCGCCGCCCTATTTCACGATCCTGGTCACCGGCCACATCGTGGTGCCGCTGATGCTGCTGCTCGAACGGGCGGAACAGCCGCCCGACTGGGTGATGGCGGCGATCTTCGTGCCGCTCACGCTGGTCATTGCGTTGGCGCTGCTGCGGCCGATCAAGGGTGCGATGGTCGGGCTGATGCTGGCGCTGAACCTGCTCAAGCCGCACGCCGACGCCCCATGACCAGCACGACCGAGACGGAAGGCGCCCGGCTGGCGCGCGTGGTGCTGGAGGGGGAGAGCCAGGCCAGCCTGTCCCCGTTCATCGAAGCCGATCGCGAGCAGGCGGTCACCGACTTGGCCGCGGCAAGCCATTTCGCGCCGCTGACCCGCGCGCAGGTGGCCGGCCCCTACGAGCTGCATCTGGCGATCCGCGACGGCCGCCTGATCTTCGATATCCGCGACCGGACGGGCGTGCCCGTCACGGCGATTGGTCTGGTGCTCACCCCATTTCGCCGGCTGGTGAAGGACTACCAATTGCTGGTGGACAGCCACATCTTGGCGGTCGAAGAAGGTCGTGAGGCGCGCATCCAGGCGATCGACATGGGCCGGCGCGGCCTGCACAACGAGGGAGCGGAGCTGATGCGGCAACGGCTCGCCGGCAAGATCGAGATCGACTTCGACACCGCGCGCCGGCTGTTCACGCTGGTCTGCGTGCTGCACCAGCGGGTGTCGGCCCGGTGAAGATCGACGGCGTTCCCTATCGCAGCGTGTGGGTGGACTCATCCGACCCGGGTGTCCTCTGCATCATCGATCAGACCAAACTGCCCTGGGCGTTGGAGATCCTGCGGCTCACGCGGCGCGACGAGGTCGCGCATGCGATCCGGACCATGCAGGTGCGCGGGGCGCCGCTGATCGGGGCGGTGGCCGCGTACGGGCTGTGCCTGGCGCTGCGGGCCGATGCCTCGACCGAGGCGATGGAGCGGGACGCCGCCCTGCTGGCCGAGACGCGTCCGACCGCGATCAACCTGCGCTGGGCGCTGGAGCGGATGTTGACGCGGCTGCGCAACACGCCGGTTTCGGAGCGGGTGGCGGTTGCGTGGGCCGAATCCGCCGCGATCGCGGACGAGGATGCGGCGCAGAACGAGGCGATCGGCCGGCACGGCCTGCCGCTGCTGCGGGAAGTCGCGGAGGCGCGGGGCCGCGTCAACGTGCTGACGCATTGCAATGCGGGCTGGCTCGCGACCGTGGACTGGGGCACGGCGCTGTCGCCGATCTACATGGCACATGACGCCGGGCTGCACGTGCATG
Source organism: Rhodospirillales bacterium 69-11 (assembly GCA_001898425.1). Classification (GTDB taxonomy): domain Bacteria; phylum Pseudomonadota; class Alphaproteobacteria; order Acetobacterales; family Acetobacteraceae; genus Rhodopila. The sequence continues at coordinate 191,252 of MKTV01000042.1, read as the reverse complement.
TCTGGGTGGACGAGACCCGTCCCCGCAACCAGGGCGCCGCGCTGACCGCGTGGGAGCTGGGCAAGCACGGCGTGCCCCACACGGTGGTGGCGGACAATGCCGGTGGTCACCTGATGCAGCACGGCATGGTCGACCTCGCGATCGTCGGCACCGACCGGGTGACCCGGACCGGCGACGTGGCCAACAAGATCGGCACGTATCTCAAGGCCTTGGCGGCGCGGGACAACGGCATTCCATTCTGGGTGGCGCTGCCCTCCTCGACCATCGACTGGC
>MKTV01000042.1:190363-190893 GCA_001898425.1 Rhodospirillales bacterium 69-11 | reverse complement strand
CGGATCGCGACGGTGCGGGTGGCGGCGGCGGACAGCCCCGCGGCAAACCCGGCCTTCGACGTCACACCCGCTCGGTTGGTCACCGGCCTGATCACGGAGCGCGGTCGCTGCGACGCCTCGCCCGACGGCCTGCGGGCCCTGTTCCCCGAACGGGCCTGACCGGCCGGCCATGTGCGCCCCGGCTCGCCGCAGGTCCGTGGCGTTCTGGTCTCGCAATGGCCTGCCTGCGCTTGCGATCGTATCGGCGTGCGGACTCGGACTTGCCGGCTGCGCTCCGGCACGGATCGCGCCCGATGCGCACGTGCCCCCGTTCGCGACCAAGCCGTATGAGCCGTTCTCCACAACATCTGTGGTGTCGATTGCACTACGCGAGTGGCGCCTGTGGGGTCAGCTGGTGGACGACGACCCACCGGGCTCGCGTCCGCCCCCAGCGCCGGACGAGAAACCGGAGCGGCAGTCCGGATACTGGCAGCGCGTCGGCGAGTACTGGTGGCTGGGACTCGATGCCGGCTCCCCCGAGAGTGGCTGGA
>MKTV01000042.1:168428-190354 GCA_001898425.1 Rhodospirillales bacterium 69-11 | reverse complement strand
ACGATGCCGGCGGCCGGGTGTTCCCCGCGAGCCGGGACGGCGCCTTCGCCTGGTCGGCGGCGTTCGTCTCCTACGTGATGCGGATCGCCGGTGCGGGCCCCTACTTCCCCTACGCCGCCGACCATGCCGCCTACATCAACGCCGCTGCCCGCATGACGGGCAACGCCAGCACGCGATGGGTGGTCAACGCCAAACGCCCCGAAGCGTACGCCCCGCGCCCCGGCGACCTGATCTGCGTCGGGCGCGGTCCGGCCGCCACCATGCGGTTCGACGACCTCCCGACCGGCGACCCGTTTCCCGCGCACTGCGATATCGTCGTCTCCCTGCCGATCGCCGGCCAGATCAGCGTCGTGGGCGGCAATGTGGGGGACGCGGTGACGCTCAAGCACGTGCCGGTCACGGCGGAGGGCCGGCTCGCGACCCCGGACGGGCTCGTGCTGGACACGCGCTATCCCTGGTTCGTGGTGCTGCGCGTCATCCCGCTCGCGCCGCAGCCTGTCGCCTGGAACAGGCCGCACGCCCCCGCTCGCCCCGTGGCACGACAGGACGGCACGCGATTGATCGACCTCAATGCCGGGTGACCGCGCCGGCCGCTAGATCACGCTCGCGCAAGACAGGAGCGAGCGATGACGAAGATGATGAAGGCCGCGGTGGTCCGCCGCCTCGGCGCCCCACTGAGCATCGAGGACGTGCCCGTCCCGACCCCCGGCTTCGGTGAGGTGCTGGTCAAGATCGTCGCCACCGGCGTCTGCCACACCGACCTGCACGCCGCCGACGGCGACTGGCCCGTCAAGCCCACCGCCCCGTTCATCCCCGGCCACGAAGGCGCCGGCATCGTCGCCGCCCTCGGCCCCGGCGTGGTCGGCCTGAAGGAAGGCGACCCGGTCGGTATCGCCTGGCTGCACGACGCCTGCGGCCGCTGCGAGCACTGCATGACCGGCTGGGAAACGTTGTGCGAGAAGCAGAACGACAGCGGCTACAGCGTGAACGGCAGCTTCGCCGAATACGCGATCGGCGCCGCGGACTATGTCGGCCGCTTGCCCGCCAACCCGGACTTCGCCGCCCTCGCGCCTATCCTGTGCGCCGGCGTCACCACCTACAAGGGCCTGAAGGAGACCGAGGCGCGGCCCGGCGAATGGGTCGCCATCTCCGGCATCGGCGGGCTCGGCCACGTCGCGGTGCAATACGCCAAGGCCATGGGACTGCACGTGGTCGCGTTGGACGTGACCGAGGACAAGCTGGCGCTCGCCCGCACCCTGGGCGCCGACGCCACGGTGAACGCGCGCGATCCGGATGCGGTGGCGCAGGTGGTGGCGAAGACCTCGGGCGGCGCGCATGGCGTGCTGGTGACCGCCGTCTCTCCGCCGGCGTTCCGCCAGGCGATTGACCTGACACGCCGGCACGGCACGATCAGCCTGGTCGGACTGCCGCCGGGCGACTTCCAGACGCCGATCTTCGACGTGGTGCTGAAGCGGATCACCATCCGCGGCTCCATCGTCGGCACGCGGAAGGACCTGGCCGAGGCGATCGCCTTCGCCGCCGAGGGCAAGGTCAAGGTGCACTACCATTCGGCCAAGCTGGATGACATCAACGGGATCTTCGGTGACCTGAAGTCGGGCAAGGTCGACGGGCGCATGGTCATCACCCTCTAGCCTCGGCTCCGGTCGGGGCGCAGGCGGGCGGCGGCGAGCCCATCCGCTCGCCGCGTTCGGCTGCCCCGGCCCGGCTGCCTCTATTCGGCTGCCCCTGGCCGGCCGCCCCCGGTGGCCGACGGCTTGCCGCGCCGCGCATCGGCCCCATCTGCGCCGCGAACCCGCGCAATGGGGTGCGGGCCTGCTTGCGTGTGCGCATGACCCGAACGCCTCCCTTCGTCGTGGCGGCCTATGGTGCGGCCGGCCTGATCCCTTTCCTCGCGCCGCCGCTGGCGCCGTGGCTCGCGCCTGGCTGGAGCGGGTTCGCGGGGCAGGTGCTGGCGCTCTACGGCGCGCTGATCCTCTCGTTCCTGGGCGGGGCGCGCTGGGGGTTCGCGGTCGGCGCGCCCAGGCCCTCGGCGTCGACCGTGTCGCTGGCGATGCTGCCCAGCGTTGTGGGGCTGGGGGTGCTGGTGGTGCCGGACCGGACGGTGCAGTTGCTCGGGCTCGCGGTGGCGCTGGGCCTGCACTGGGTGTGGGACGTCACGTCCTCCGAACTGCCGGCGTGGTATCCGCGGTTGCGGTCGGTGCTGACGGCCGGTGCGGTGATCGGCCTGCTGGCCGGTGCGGCGGTGCTGCCGTGACACGGATCGCCGTGGTGGTCGGGGCCGCGGGCGGGATCGGGCGTGCCCTCGCCGACCGGCTCACCGCCGATCCCGGCTTCGCGCGCGTGGTGGCCCTCTCCCGTCGACGGCCGGAGGGATGGGCGGGCGACTGGCTCCCGGCCGACATCCTGGACGAGCGCACCCTGGCCATGGCGGCGCAGGCCATTGCCGGGATCGGCGCGCCGGAGCGGATCGTGGTGGCCACCGGGCGGCTGCACCGAACCGGACTGATGCCCGAGAAGGCGATGAGGGCCTTGTCCGTGGAGGCACTGACGGAGCTGTTCGCGGTCAATGCGGCGGGACCGGCGCTGGTCGCCAAGCACCTGCTGCCGCTCACGCCGCGGGACCGGCCCAGCGTCTTCGCGGCGCTGTCGGCGCGGGTGGGCAGCATCGGGGACAACCGGCTGGGCGGCTGGTACGGCTACCGGACCTCGAAGGCCGCGCTGAACATGCTGATCCGCACGCTGGCAATCGAGCATGCGCGGACGCGGCCTCTTGGCGTGTGCGTGGCGCTGCATCCGGGCACGGTCGACACGGCGCTCAGCCAGCCCTTCCAGGCGGGCGTGCCGGACCTGCTCGCGCCGGGCCGCGCGGCGGCGGCGCTGCTCGCGGTGATGGACCGGCTGACGCCCGCGGACACCGGCGGGTTCTTCGCCTGGGACGGGACGCCGGTCCCGTGGTGAGTGGCGGCGTTTCCGTCTGTCCTCATGCGCGAGGCGGCCGCGCCGTAAAGAGGGCCGCCAGATCACGGCTCCCGTGCAGCACGCGCGCGGTGCCAATGGGCTGCGCGGCGGGGTCGTACACGACCGGGAATGAAAACACGGGCCAGAACTTCGAGTTCGGCCATGAAGGCGTCCCCATCCACCGCGTCGCCCGCACGCAAGGACGCGGCACCAGACGCGATCTCACGGCGCATTTCGTCCCGAATGGCATCGTGCTGCGCTGCCTGGCGCACCAACTCACGCCCGACCTCGGCATCTGACGCGAGGGAATCCCAACCCACGCGCGAACGCACGAACTGCGCCAAATCCGGCGGCAACTCCACTTCGACCCTTTCCGCGTTTGCCATGCAGGCCCTGCACGCGGCGTTTCCGCCGCTCGAAGAAGTCCGACGCGCCTGGGTCGCCGGATCAACCCCACGTCACTGCCGTGACCGGGGCACCGTGCGTTCGCGCGCAAGCCGCCACCGATCGCGGCCCGCCGCTCACCTCTGGCGCCAGGGCAGGCCCTCGGCCTTCCATCCACCGGCCGCACCGCGATGGCCTTCCCCGTCCAGCGGTCCCTCGAACCCGTCCGCCACGTTGAACACGTGCGCGAACCCGGCCTCGCGGGCCGCTTGCGCCGCGGCCATGCTCCGTGCGCCACTCCGGCACAGGAAGTAGATGTGGTGGTCGGGGGTGAAGCCGACCTTCTGCAACTGCTCCTCGAACGCAGCGTTCCGCTGCATCGTGGGATAGGTCTGCCAGGGGATCAGCACCGCCTGCTTGCCGGCCTCGGCCAGGTCGGGCACGCCCACGAAGTTCCACTCCACGTCGGTGCGCACGTCGACGAGCTGGGCCTGCGGGTCGGCCTTCAGGGCTTCCCAGGTGGCCGTCGGGGAGACATTCTCGACCATATGAGTCAACTACTCCGCAGCATGAGGACGCGATGACCGAGTTGTATCACGGCTCCGCCTGGCAGGACGACCTGGGGGCGGCGATCGGTCAGACCCCGCTGATCAAGCTCCGGCGCGCGTCGGAGACGACGGGCTGCACCATCCTGGGCAAGGCGGAGTTCATGAACCCCGGCGGGTCGGTGAAGGACCGCGCCGGCCTTGCCATCATCCTCGACGCCGAACGCCGCGGCGTGCTGCAGCCCGGCGGCACAGTGGTCGAGGGCACGGCGGGCAACACCGGGATTGGCCTCACGCTGGTCGGCAATGCGCGGGGCTACCGCACCGTGATCGTGATGCCGGAGACGCAGAGCAAGGAGAAGATCGACTTCCTGCGCATGATCGGCGCCGACCTCCGGCTGGTGCCGGCGAAGCCGTTTCGCGACCCCGGCAACTACGTGCACGTGTCACGCCGCCTGGCGGAGGAGACGGGCGCCGTCTGGGCCAACCAGTTCGACAACCTGGCGAACCGGGAGGGGCATCGCACCGCCATGGGCCCGGAGATCTGGCGCCAGACCGGCGGCAAGATCGACGCCTTCACCTGCGCCTGCGGCACGGGCGGCACGCTCGCCGGGGTGGCGATGGCGCTGAAGGCGGAGAAGCCCGAGGTGAGGATCGTGCTCGCCGACCCGCATGGCAGCGGCCTGTATGGCTGGGTGAAGAATGGCGACCTGTCCGTGTCGGGCAGCTCGATCACCGAGGGCATCGGGCAGTCGCGGGTGCCCGCCAACCTGGAGGGCGCGCCGATCGACGTTGCGGTGCGCATCCCGGATGCCGAGGCGTTAGAGCAGATCTACGACGTGCTGATCCACGAGGGCCTGTCGGTCGGCACGTCCGCCGGGATCAACATCGCGGCCGCGATCCGGGTCGCGCGCGGCCTGGGGCCGGGGCACACGATCGTCACTGTGCTGTGCGACGGCGGCAGTCGGTATCAGTCGAAACTGTTCAACCCGGGCTTCCTGCGGGAGAAGGGCCTGCCGGTGCCGTCCTGGATGGCGTGAACCGCGCCGGGCCGAGGCCCTGGCGGTGCGGGTGGGGGCTGCGCGCGGCGCCCCCCCTCCGTCATCCGCGGGCCTCGACCCGCGGATCCCCACGGGCACGGTCCTCGGGGCGGGGGTCGCCGGGTCGAGGCCCGGCGATGACGCGTGCGGGGGCCTCGCACGACGGCCCCCCTCCGTCATCCGCTGGCCTCGACCCGCGGATCCTTATGCGCACCGTTCCTGCCAGTGGGGGTCGCCGGGTCGGGGCCCGGCGATGACGGTTGAGGAGACGGAGTCCGGCGATGACGGTGAGGGGCGCCCGCCCCCTACCCCTCCGCCTTGAACGTCACCACCAGCACGTCTCGCGCGCCCGGCTGCGCGGGGTCCTGCGGCTCGACCGCGGTCACGCCGTGCATCACGCGGCCATCATCCACCAGGGCCGCGTCGCACGGATGGGTCAGCGTGAAGCTGCCCAGGGTGCGGCCGTCCAGCGCGTGGATCGACGTCTCGCCGCTCTGGATGTTCGTCCGCCGGACCAGAAGCACCAGCACGTAGTCGACGCCGTCGCGATGCATGCCCTCGGGCGTCGGCTGGCCAGCCTCCCCTCGGCGCGCCTCGATGCGGAACTGATGGACCTCCACCTTCCAGCGCGGGGACGGTTTCAGCCCGCCGAACAGCCGGTGGCAGAAGCCCAGCACGGCGCGCATGGTGGCGCCCTCGGCGATCTCGGGCAGCACCGGGTCGAACCACCGCTCGATCCCGCCATTCAGCGCGTTGTAGTCGCGGCTCTGGTAGTGCGGCTGGCGCGGCTGCCGCTCGATGCCGGCCTCGCCGACGGCGAACACCGCATGGCGGCGTTTCCGGTAGCGGCCGCCATCGGCCATGTAGGTGTCGAGCCCGAGGTCGTTCCAGCTCGCGACGAAGGCGTCCCAATCGCCCAGGGGACCCTCCGCCTCCAGCGCCGCGCGCATCTCGGGCGCGGGCACGAAGGCGAAGCCCTCGGCGCGAAGCGCCTCAGCCGGCGATGCGGGGTTGTTCATGCGGCGACTCCTCGATGGCGGAACCGCTCACCGTCAGCGGCTGGTCGATCACCAGCTTGCGGTACGGGAACGGGATCTCGATGCCGAGCTCGTCGAAGCGCTTCTTCATCCGGCGGTTGAACTCCCGCATGACGGACCAGCGTCCGAACGGCGTGCACATGATGCGGCACTTTATCACCACCGCGGAATCGCCGAACTGGTCCAATCCCCACACTTCCAGGTCGTCCAGGATGATGTTCTTCCAGGCGTCGTCGGCTCGCATCTCCTTGGCGAGGGCGCGCAGCACCTCGACGACGTGGTCGTAGTCTTCCTTGTAGGCGACGCCGGCGTTGATCACGGCGCGGCTGTAGTCGCGCGTCATGTTGGTGACGTTGGTGACCGAACTGAACGGGATGACGTGGACCGACCCGTCCTCGGAGCGGAGGCGGATGGTGCGGACCGACAGGCTCTCCACCACGCCGCCCTGGCCGCCGACATTGACCACGTCGCCGACCTGCATCGCGTTCTCCAGCAGCAGGAAGATGCCGGTGATCAGGTCCTGCACCAGCTTCTGCGAGCCGAAGCCGATGGCGACGCCGACGATGCCGGCGCCGGCCAGCAGGGGCGCGATGTTCACGCCGATCTCGCTCAGCACCATCAGCCCGGCGACCAGCAGGATGGTGATCAGCAGGGTCGTGCGCAGCAGCGGCAGCAGCGTGCGCAACCGCGCGGACCGAGCGAGCTGCGCCTCGCGCTGCAGCCGCGCGAGATGGCTCTGGATCGCGGCGTTCACCCCCTCCCACGCGGCGAGCGCGAGCAGGATGGTGACCAGCAGCGTCACCAGCGAGGAAAGGATGCGCTGGCCCAGGAGCGAGGTCACCAGCCAGGACAGCGTGCCCAGCCCGTAGACCTGCAGCAGCGAGAGGACGATCAGCACGTAGATCGCGGCGCGGGTCAGGCTGGTGGCCGCCGGGTGATAGAGCCGCAGCCGCGCCTCCATTCCGGGATACCGCTCCGCCGTCGTCGGCCCGATGCGCAGCGCGCGGTCGACGAAGCCCATGACCAGCAGCAGCGTGAGGCGGCCGAGGATCAGCACCAGCGCGGTGAGGCCGAAATAGCGGACGACGGCGGTGAAGCCGTGCGGCACCTCCACCGCGTAGACCAGCCAGACCGCGGCCAGGAAGAACAGCGCGATCCAGTGCCAGATCGCCGCCAGCCGGTTGCGCAGGGCGGCCATCGTGCCGGTCGCGCCCTCGGGCGCGCGCAGCCAGGCGCGGACCCGGCGGCGCTGCTGGATGACGATGATGGCGAGACAGACGTGCAGCGCGAAGCCGACCGCCTTCTGCAGCGCATCGTGCGCCACGTCCGACAGGCCGAGGAGCAGCCCGACCTCGCTGACCGCGTAGCCGCAGACCGCGATCAGCACCAGCCGCCGCACCCAGCGCATCGCGTAATGCGCCCGCGCATCCGGCAGGTGGAACAGGCGGAGCCGCGCCGTGCCGGGGGAGAGCATCATGCGGGCGACGCAGAGCAGCGCGGAGCTGAACGCCACGGCGTCGATCACGGCCAGGATGACGAGCCGCGTGACGGTGGTGCCGCCCAGGGTCGAGCCGGCGATCAGGTGCCCGACCAGGGCGAGCGCCACGACCGGGATCAGGTCGAGCACCAGCCGCCCGAGGACGAGGGGCACGCGGCGGAGCAGCGTCCAGGGCGACGGGCGGCGTCGCACGCGGGGCGGTTGGGGTTCGGTCTCGCCCGCCTCGGCTCGCGCGACCTGCTCGTCCGCCAGCGAGACCGCCGGGGCGCCCGCCGGGACCGCGGCGGCGGGGGCCGGCTCGAGCGCCTCATGCTCCAGCGCCTCGTCCTCCGCATCGAGCGCGGCCGTCTCATGGTCCGGATCGGCCGGGTCGTGCAGCTCTGCATGGGCATGCCGGCCGCGCCCGTTCGGCGCCAGCGCCTCGAGCGAGGCGATCGGCCGGCGCAGCAGGCGGCGCAGCACCCATTCGGCGGCCAGCGCCGCGGCGAGCGCGATGGCCAGTCGCCACGCGACGTCGATCAGCAGGTCGTGCGCCCACGGGTTGGTGACCATCACCACCGCCCAGCCCCAGAGCAGCGGCACGCTCTGCACCGTGCGCAGCGCGTCCATCGCCTGGAGCCCGGCACGGTTCACGAAGTCCGACGCGGTCACCAGGACCTGGGCGCCGAGGCTGTCCGGGGCGAGCGGGATCGAGATCCCCTCCACCGTGGTGTGCGTCTTCGCATCCGCCGCCGCTGCGTCCGCGGGCTGGGTTTCCGCCGCGGGTTCGGTGCCGTTGGCCGGCGGGGTGCCGTTCTGCGCCTTTCCGGCGGCGGCCGGTGCGGTCGTGCCCGCGGCTTGCCCGGCCGCCCCGTTCGGGGCCGCCTGCGCAACGGCCTGGGATTGCGCTCGGACGACCGCCTCCAGCGTCGCGGCCAGCGCCGCCCGCTTCTTCGGATCGTTCAGCATCTCCAGCGCCGTCCGCGCCTGGTCGGCGCTGATCTGCGCCGTGGCGGGTGGCTGGGCGGCCGGTTTCGGCTGGGCCCGCACGGCGCCGGTGGCGACGAGGCAGGCCAGCAGGAGGCAGCAGAGGAGCAGAACGGTCCGGCGCATCATGGGCGGGGGTACGACCACGAACGCCGCGCGCCGGTCAACAGGAAGCGGTGCGGCCCACGCGGACGTGGCGCAGTCCTGCCTTGCGGCAGGCGACGGGGACGGTGTCGCGAGGAGCGACCGGGACGGTGTCGCGGCGAGCGACGGGGACCGCGATGACGACCGGGAAAGGCCAGCTCGAGCGCCTGACGCGCGATCGCCGGCGTGGGCGGGGCTGACAATCCGGCCGCGATGCCTATTCTTCCATCATGCATGCATTCCTCACTGTCCTCGTCGGCGTGGTGATGCTGGCCACCCTCGGCGTCCTGGTCGCGGGGATGGTCGGCATGGTGCGGGGCGGCGACCCGCAGCGGTCCAATCAGTTGATGCGCTGGCGGGTGATCCTGCAGGGCGCGGCGCTGGTGCTGCTCGCGATCATGATGAGCCTGCTCCGGCCCTGACCAAGCGAAGACCGGGGCGGCTACCGGCCGGTATGCCCCGTTTGACAGGCAGGGGCGGCGTGCATAAGGTCCGGCCCCCTATTGCAGGTGCGAACAGGCGGGGTCCCAGGGTCCGGGCGCTCGCCCCGCACTCGTACGACAATACCACCCGACCCCGCTCGGAATCCCGGCACCCCAGCCACCTCAGCTTCAGGAAAGCGGCTCTTTCCCCATGAAAATCCTGGTCCCCGTCAAGCGCGTCGTCGATTACAACGTGAAGGTCCGCGTCAAGGCGGACGGGTCCGGCGTCGAGACCGCCGGCGTGAAGATGTCCATGAACCCGTTCGACGAAATCGCGGTCGAGGAAGCGGTCCGCCTGAAGGAGAAGGGGGTCGCGACCGAGATCGTGGCCGTCTCCCTGGGCGTCGCGCAATGCCAGGAAACGATCCGCACCGCGCTCGCGATGGGCGCCGATCGCGGCATCCTGGTCGAGACCGATGCGGACCTGCAGCCGCTGGCGGTCGCCAAGCTGCTGAAGGCGATCGCGGAGCAGGAGCAGCCCAAGCTGATCATCCTGGGCAAGCAGGCGATCGACGACGACATGAGCGCGACCGGCCAGATGCTCGCCGCCCTGCTGGGCTGGCCCCAGGGCACCTTCGCCAGCAAGCTCGCGGTCGAGGGCGATACGATCACCGTGACCCGTGAGGTCGATGGCGGCCTGGAGACGGTGGCGCTGAACCTGCCCGCGATCATCACCACCGACCTGCGCCTGAACGAGCCGCGCTACGCGTCGCTGCCGAACATCATGAAGGCGCGCAAGAAGCCGATCGAGACCAAGAAGCCGGCCGATCTCGGCGTCGACCCGGCGCCGCGGCTGACCACGATCAAGGTCAGCGAGCCGCCGAAGCGCAAGGCCGGCGTGAAGGTGGGATCGGTTGCCGAACTCGTCCAGAAACTCAAGACCGAAGCGAAGGTGATCTGACGATGACGTCCCTCGTCCTGCTCGAATTCGACGACGCCGGCATCAAGCAGCCCTCCCGCTCCGCCCTCGCAGCCGCCGCCCAGCTGGGCGAGGTCCATGCGCTGGTCGCCGGGGCCGGGGCCGGCCTGCAGGCGGGCGCCGCCGCCGCCGCCAAGCTGCCCGGCGTCGCCAAGGTGCTGGTCGCCGACAACCCGGCGCTCGACCACCTGCTGGCGGAGCCGACGGCCGCGCTGCTGGTGGAGCTCGCGCCCGCGTACAGCCACATCCTGGCCGCCACCACCGCGGTCGGGAAGAACGTGCTGCCGCGCGTCGCAGCCCTGCTCGACGTGCAGCCGATCAGCGACATCGCCGCCGTGGTCGATGCCGACACGTTCGTGCGCCCGATCTACGCCGGCAACGGCATGGCGACGGTGAAGTCGTCCGACGGAAAGAAGATCGCCACCGTGCGCGCGGCGAGCTTCGACCCGGTCGCGGCCGAGGGCGGCAACGCGCCGACCGAGACCGTGAACGTGGGCGACATGCCCGGCATCTCCCGCTTCGTCTCGGCCGAACTGTCCAAGAGCGAGCGGCCGGAACTGACCGCGGCGCGCGTCGTGATCTCCGGCGGCCGTGGCATGCAGAACGGCGAAAACTTCAAGCTCATCGAACCGATCGCTGATAAGCTGGGTGCCGCCGTCGGCGCCTCGCGCGCAGCGGTCGACGCCGGGTTCGTGCCGAACGAATACCAGGTCGGTCAGACGGGCAAGATCGTCGCCCCGGACCTCTACGTCGCGGTCGGCATCTCGGGGGCCATTCAGCACCTCGCCGGGATGAAGGCCAGCAAGGTCATCGTGGCGATCAACAAGGCCGAGGAAGCGCCCATCTTCCAGGTCGCCGATTACGGCCTGGTCGCGGATCTGTTCAACGCGTTGCCCGAACTGGCAACGGAACTGGAGCGCTCCTGAATGAACGTTGACGTCAGGCCGTCACCGGCCACCCTCCCCGTCGATACCGCCGTGCCCGAGATCGCCCGCGTGGGCGTGATCGGCGCAGGGCAGATGGGCAACGGCATCGCGCACGTCACCGCGCTGGCCGGGGTTCCGGTGACGCTGCTCGACGTCAAGCCGGAGGCGCTGAGCAAGGCGCTGTCCACGATCGGCCGCAACATGGACCGGCAGGTCAACCGGTCCATCGTCTCGGCCGAGGATCGCGACGCCGCGCTGGGCCGCATCACGACCTCCACCGACTACGCCGCCTTCGCCGACGTCGACCTCGTCATCGAGGCGGCGACGGAGAAGGAGGAGGTGAAGCGCGCGATCTACAAGACGCTGACGCCCGCGCTGAAGCCGTCCTGCCTGGTCGCGTCCAACACCTCCTCGATCTCGATCACCCGGCTGGGCGCGGCGACCGACCGGCCCGAGAAATTCATCGGCATGCACTTTATGAACCCGGTGCCGGTCATGAAGCTGGTGGAGATCATCCGCGGCATCGCCACCGACGAGCCGACCTTCCAGGCGGTGCAGGCGCTGGCGATCAAGCTGGGCAAGATCCCCGCGGTGGCCGAGGACTTCCCCGCCTTCATCGTCAACCGCATCCTGGTGCCGATGATCAACGAGGCGGTCTACGCCCTCTACGAAGGCGTCGGCTCCGTCTCCGGCATCGACACCTCAATGAAGCTGGGCGCCAATCACCCGATGGGGCCGCTGGAACTCGCGGATTTCATCGGGCTGGATACCTGCCTGTCGATCATGCAGGTGCTGTATGACGGGCTGTCCGACAGCAAGTACCGCCCCTGCCCGCTGCTGGTGAAATACGTCGAAGCCGGCTGGCTCGGGCGCAAGACCGGCCGCGGCTTCTACGACTACTCGCAGAACCCGCCGCGCCCGACGCGGTAAGGCGCTGATCGCGCGGGGGGCTGACCGGCCGGACTGCGAACCCCCTCGCGCGCCGCCGCTCAGGCGCTGATCGAACGCGCCGCCTCGATCACCGGCGGCCCCATGCGAAGCTGGAAGCCGCGCGCGTCCCACTCCGCCAGCGATCCCGCGATATGGATCGCGGCGACCGGGCGCTCCGCCGCGTCGGTCACCGCCGCGGCCACCACCATCTCGCCCATGATCCACTCCTGCTCCGTGAAGGCGAAGCCGTCGCGCCGAGCCGCGCGGATCTTGTCCCAGATGGCGGCAAGATCCGTGACCGTGTGCGGCGTGAAACGGCGGCGATCGGACCGGTGCAGGATCGAGTCCACCTCGGCATCCGGCAGCGAGGCCAGCATCGCGCGCCCCCCCGAACTGCACCAGGTCGGCAGGCGCCGACCGACCAGCGAGGCGACGAACGTCTCCCGACGGTTCTGCAGCCGCTGCGCGTAGATGATCGACAGGTCGTCCAGTAGGCTGAGATCGACGCGCTGGCCGGTCATCGCCCGCAGCTCCGCCAGCACCGGGACCGCCCGCTCGATCAGCGGGTGCATGCGCAGGAAGTCGAAGGTGCGGTCGAGCACCTTGAGGCCCGGCCGCAGCCCGCCGGTCGCCGCGTCCCGCTCGAGGTAGCCCAGGGTTTGCAGCGTGTAGCAGATGCGCTGCGCGGCCGACTTGTCGATCTCCGCGGCCGCGGCGAGTTCGGCCAGCGATTGCGGCCCCTGCTTTCTTCCGAACCCCTCCAGCACCCGCATGGTCCGCGCCACCGTCTGCAGGAACAGCCGCGGGTCGACGGACGCGTCGTCACGCGTCTTGGGGTTTGACATCCTGGAGATCCGGTCCCTACGATTGATTTCCGATGCGGTCGTATCGCATAGCAATACGCTCGCGTCGACACAACGGTAGAGATGCGGCGGTGTGCAGATGAACCTCGTGTGCCCTCATGCCTGAGTCCGCCACCTCCTTCACAGGCAAGGTCGCGCTCGTCACCGGCGCGGCCTCAGGCCTCGGTCGTGGCACCGCGGAACGCCTGGCCAGCCAGGGCGCGCGTGTCGTGCTGTTCGATCGCGACGAAGCGGGCTTGCGCACGACCGAGGCCGCCTGCCCGGGTTCGGTCGTGGTCGCAGGTGACGTCACCGTCGCAGCCGACATCACCCGCGCCGTCGCGGCGGCGGCAGGCCTCGGCAAGCTGACGCTGCTCGCCACCGCCGCCGGGCTGATCGGCCCCACGAAGCCGCTGCCCGAGGTCGAGGAAGCCGATTGGGACCGGCTGTTCGCGGTCAACGTGAAAGGCACGTGGCTCACGCTGAAGGCCGTGCTGCCGGTGATGCGCGACGCGGGCGGCGGCTCCATCGTCGCCTTCGCCTCGGCGGCCGGCCTGGTCGCCTCCCCCGCGATGCCGGCCTACGCCGCGACCAAGGCCGCCGTGATCAGCATGACCCGCTCCGTCGCGCGCGGCCATGCCGCGGAAGGCATCCGGATGAACTGCGTCTGCCCCGGTTCGATCCAGACGCCGATGCTCGAGGCGACCTTCGCCGGCGCCCCCACCCCCGAACTCCGCGCCGCCCGAGAAGCCGAATTCCGCGCCCGCCACCCGCTCGGACGCTTCGGCGAAACCCGCGAGGTGACGGAGGCAGTCGTGTTCCTGCTGAGCGACGCCGCCTCGTTCATCACCGGCGCCGCGCTCCCCGTCGATGGAGGCCGGCTTGCCTGATCCGGATCGTTTCAAGGGAAAGGTCGCGATCGTCACCGGGGCCGCCGACGGCATCGGCGCCGCCACCGCCGCGCGCTTCGCCGCCGAGGGCGCCCAGGTGCTGCTGGCCGACCGCAGCGCGGCCGTCGCGGGCCGCGCCGCCGCGATCGGCGCCGTCGCCCACCAGCTCGACGTCACCGCCACAGGTGCCGGGGAGGCGTTGGCGCAAGCCGCGCTGGACGCGTTCGGCCGGATCGACATCCTGGTGAACAACGCCGGCATCGGCGGGTCCAAGCGGCTGGCCGATTCCGACGACGCGCTGATCGACCGGTTCATCGACACCAACCTAAAGGCCGTGCTGCGCATCACCCGCGGCGTGCTGCCGCATCTCACGCGCCCCGGCGGGCGCATCGTCAACACCTCCTCCACGCTGGGCCTCGCCGGCTGGCCCGGCACCACCGCCTATGCGGTCGCCAAGGCGGGCGTCGCACAGTTCACCCGCCAGCTCGCCGGTGAGGTCGGGCCCGACGGCATCCTGGTCAACGCGGTAGCCCCCGGCGTGATCGAGACGCAGATGACCGAGAACCACCTGAAGAACCCGTATTACCGCCGTGCCGTGCTCGACCCCGCGCCGCTGCGCCGATCGGGAAAGCCCGAGGAAATCGCCGCCGCCATCACGTTCCTGGCGTCGGACGATGCGTCGTTCATCACCGGCCAGGTGCTGGCGGTCGATGGCGGCTGGCTGGCCGCGCGACACCCGCCGCCGGACGGCGCCGGCTGGCCATGAGGAAGGACACCCAGATGATCGACAAGAAGGTGAAATGGCCCAACGGGGCCCAGATCGCGGTCATGCTGACATTCGATTTCGACGCGGAGACGCTCTGGCTGTCGCGCGATCCGGAAAACGCACGCCGCCCCGGAACGCTCAGCCAGGGGGTCTACGGCGCCAAGGTGGGCGTGCCGAAGATCCTGGAGGTGCTGGACGAGTACGGCCTGAAGGGCACGTTCTTCGTGCCTGGCTGGACCGCCGAGAAGTACACGGACCGGGCCGAAATGATCGTCCGCGCCGGCCACGAGGTCGCGCATCACAGCTACTCCCACAAATGGGTGCATCCCGATCATCCCGACCAGGAGGTCGAGGAGATGGAGCGCGGCCTGGAGGCGCTGAAGCGCACCATAGGCGTGGTGCCGCGCGGCTATCGCTCCCCCGCCGGCGAGACCAGCGACAACCTGATCCGCCTGCTGCAGAAGCACGACTTCCTCTACGACAGCTCCCTGCTCGACGACGTCGTGCCGTATCGAATGGAACTGCCGGACGGAAGCCGCGGCCCGATCGAACTCCCCTGGCATTGGAGCACCGACGACGCGCCGCATGCGCTGTTCGCCATCAAGTCGCCGCGGCCGATCTTCCCCAACAGCCACATCCTGCAGGTGTTCCAGGACGAGTTCCGCGAACTGTATCGCTGGGGCGGACTGTACAACCTGGTGATGCACCCGCAGGTGACCGGCCGGCCCAGCCGCATCGCCCTGCTGCGCGAGATGATCGCCTGGATCCAGCGCTTCCCGAACGTCTGGTTCGCCACCGGTTCGGAAGTCGCCGAGGCCTGGGCCGCGCATCACGAGAACGCCTGAACCGGAAAGCCCGATCCCATGACCTCATCGACCTACGATCCGGCGACGTTCCGGCCGCTGACCTTCCACGATGCGGTGCCGGCTTTCCGTGACGGCACCGATACGCCGCGTGCCTATCTGGAGCGTTGCCTGGACACCATCGCGACGCGGGAGCCGGCGGTGAAGGCGTGGGTCACGCTGAACGAGGCCGGCGCCCGCGCCGCCGCCGACGCGGCAACCGCGCGCTACAAGGCTGGGCGCGCGCTTTCCTCCATCGACGGCATGCCGGTCGGCATCAAGGACCTGCTGCAGACCAAGGACATGCCTACCGAACAGGGCACGCCGTTATTCAAGGGCGCGCAGACCCGGATGGATTCCGCCAGCGTGCTCGCGCTGCGCCAGGCGGGTGCGATCATCCTGGGCAAGACGGTCACCACCGAACTGGGCATGTCGCATCCGGGCCCCACCACCAACCCGTTCAATCCGGACCACACGCCGGGTGGGTCGTCCTCGGGGTCCGCCGCCGCCGTGGGCGCCGGCATGGTGCCCGCGACACTGGGCACGCAGGTCGTGGGATCGGTGATCCGTCCCGCCGGGTTCTGCGCGAACACGGCGATCAAGCCCACCTTGGGCGCGCTGCATCGCGGGGAGCGGCTCGCGTTCAGCCAGAGCCATATCGGCGTGCATGCCGGCGACCTGGCCGACATGTGGAACGTGCTGTGGGAAATGGGGCAGCGCTCCGGCGGCGATCCGGGTCATCCGGGCCTGTATGGCGAGGCCACGCTGCGCGCACCACTGAAGCCCGCCCGCCTCATCGTCATGGAGAGCGAAGGCTGGCCCTTGATGGAGCCGCGCGTGGGCGAGGCGTTCGCCCAGGTGCTGACCCAGCTCGAGAAAGCGGGGGTCACGATCCTGCGCCGCAGCGACAGCCCGCTGATCGAGCAGTTCGAAGCGGCGATCTCCGACAGCCTGGCGATCTGCCGCGACGTGTGCGGCTACGAGCTGCGCTGGACGCTGGAGAACCTGGTCGAGCGTTTCCCCACCGGCCTGAGCGACAGCATGATGTCGCGCCTGACACTGGCCCGCGGCATGAGCCTGGACGACTACCGCAAGGTGCTGTTGCTGCGTCAGCAGGCACGCGATGCCTTCGCCGCGATCGCTGGTCTTGCGGACGGGCTCATCAGCGTCAGCTCCGTCGGTCCCGCGCCGCCGATGAACAACAGCGCGAAGGACAGCGGCATCACCCACACCACGGGCCTGCCAAACTTCAACGCGCCCACCTCGGTGCTCGGTTCGCCCACCATCACGCTGCCGCTGATGGCGATCGGCGAGCTGCCGGTCGGCGTGCAGGTGATCGGACAGATGCACACCGACGCGACGCTGGCAGCGATCGCTGGTTGGGTGCGGAACACCGTCACGCCGGTCGTCGCATGACCGCGGCACCGGCGATGGGCGGCAATCCCCTGTTCAATGCCAACCGGCTCAAGCTGGGAATCTTCGGCACGAACGGGAAAGGCGCCGCCCAGACGCTGGTGCCGGAAGCGTATCGGCCGACCTGGCCGGCCTCGGTCAAGACTGCGCAGCTTGCCGATGCGGCGGGGTTCGAGGCGATCCTCGCCTATGCCCGCTGGAAGGGCTACATCGCCGGCCGGCCAGACCACGCCAGCGGCATCACGCTCGATCCGTTCACCTGGTGCGCCGCCATCGCCCAGGCGACGCGGCAGGTCGCGGTGATCCCCACCGTGCATGCGCCGACGCTGCATCCGATCGCCGCGGCCAAGCAGTGCGCGACCATCGACATCATCTCCGGCGGGCGCATGGCGCTGAACGTGGTGGGTGGCTGGAACGGGCCGGAGCTCGCGATGTTCGACGCGCCCATGGCCGAACATGATGCGCGCTATGACCACCTTCAGGAGTGGTTGGAGATCGTGCAGCGCCTGTGGGTCGAACCCGAGGAGTTCGACCACGAAGGCCGCTTCTTCCACGTCGTCCGCGGCTCCTCCATGCCGAAGCCGCTGCAGCAGCCGCGTCCGCCGATCGTCAATGCCGGCGGATCGGATCGCGGCCAGGCATTTGCCTGCGAATTCGCCGATATCTGCTTCCTGATCCTGCGATCGGAAGAGCCTGCGGACATCGCCCGCCAGATCGCCGCCTACAAGCGGATGGCATTGGATCGGTTCGGGCGGACCGTGCAGGTCTGGACCTATGCCTACTGCGTGCAGCGGGAGACGCGCGAGGAAGCGGAACGCTACTTGCATCACTTCTCGGTCGAGATGGAAGACGGACCGAGCCTGGATGCGTGGAGCGCGGGTGTGGGATCGCAGACGAAGATCCTGACCTCGCCCGAGGCTGTGCGTGCGTTTCGTCAGCGCTTCGCGGCCGGCGCCGGGGGCTCCGGTCTGGTCGGCACGGCCGGGGACATCGCGGAGCGCCTGCAGATCCTGTCGGATGCCGGCCTGGATGGCGTGCTGCTGACCTGGGTCGATTTCGTCGATGGCCTCGATCGGTTCACCGACGGGGTCCTGCCGCTGCTCGTATCGCGTGGACTTCGGATGCCGTCGCGATCGGCCTGACTACCTCGCCTGAAAGGTCTCGCCATGGCTCTCCCTCTGTCACGTCGAACGCTTGTCGCCGCCGGGCTCGCGCTGCCGGCCATTCATGTCGGGCGCGCCCGCGCCGCCAGCTCCGACCGTCCGCTGAAGCTGGTGCTGAATGTCGGCCTGCAGACGCTGGATCCGATCGCCGGCCCGTCCTTCGTGACGCGCAACTTCGCCTACATGGTTTATGACACGCTGATCTCGATGGACAGCAAGGGCCAGTTCCGCCCGCAGATGCTGGAAGGCTGGAAGATCACCGATGGCGGAATGGTCTACACCTTCACGCTGCGCCCCGGCCTGAAGTTCAGCGACGGGCAGCCCGTCACGTCCGAGGACTGCATCGCCTCCCTCAAGCGCTGGGGTGCCCGCGACGCGCTGGGCCGCCGCCTGATGGCGGCCACCAAGGAACTGCGCCAGGTCGATGAGCGCAATTTCGTGCTGGAATTGTCGCGTCCGTTCGGGCTCGTCCTCGACGCGCTGGGCAAGCCCAGCGTGCAGGTGCCGTTCATCATGCCGGCGCGCATCGCCAACTCCGCACCGCCGACCACGCCGGTGAAGGAGATCGTCGGCTCCGGCCCTTATCTATTCAACCGCGAGGAGTGGGTGCCCGGTGAGCGTGCCACCTTCCGCCGCAATCCCGACTACGTGCCGCGCAACGAACCCGCGGACGGGCTCGCCGGCGGCAAGGTGGTGAAGGTCGAACGTGCCGAACTGCTGACCATGCCGGAACTCGCGACGCGCGCCGCGGCGCTGCAGACCAACGAGGTCGACTACCTGGAATACGCGCCGTTCGACTTCCTGTCCGGTTTCATGACCAACAAGGACATCGTCGTCGCCAAGGCGGGCGGCCCGGCGCTGATGATGGCCGCGCTCAGCATCAACCACCTCCAGCCGCCGTTCGACAACGTGCTGATCCGCCGCGCGGCGGAAGCGGCGATGATCCGATCGGAGGTGCTGGATGGGCTCGGCCTTCCGCACGGCCTCGCCGATCCGGCCCAGGCCTCGCTGTTCATGGCCGGCACCTTCTACGCATCCGATGCCGGCAAGGACCTGACCGGCTCCTCCATCGCGCACGCACGCGAATTGCTGAAGACGTCAGGCTACAAGGGCGAACGCGTGGTGTTCCTGCTGCCCGGCGACTCGGCGCTGCTCAACCCGATCGGGTTGGTGATGTCCGACCAGCTCAAGCGCGCCGGCTTCAACCTGGATGTCCAGACGCAGGACTGGTCCAGCATCGCGCAGCGCTGGATCGGCCGCGCGCCGCTGGATGCGGGCGGCTGGTCGCTGGTGCCCGTCGTGTATCCCGGCTTCGACATGGCCAATCCGCTGAGCAATCCCGGCGTGGGCTACAACTGCACCGGCAACCAGCCCTACAACTACTGCAGCGCGGACCTGACACCGCTGATCGCGCAATTCGAGGCCGAGGGCGATCCGGCCAAGCGGCAGGGCATCGCCGCCTCCATCCAGAAGGCCGCCTTCGAGGCCGCCACCTTCCCGATCGCCGGCCAGTTCTCCAGCCCCGCCGCTTGGCGCCGGGAACTCAGTGGCGTCATCGATTTCGGCCTGCCGATCATGTGGAACATCGAGCGCAAGACGGCCTGACCCCAGGCGATCCAGGCGGACAGCCGGAAACCGCGCGCTGACGCCGCACACGGAATGTTGCGCTAAGCGGCAACAACCGCTGCGTGCAGGCCTCGTTCCCGGTCCGATTGGATATCGGACCGGAGCAACGGAATGGCCAAGGAATCGACCGAACAGAAGAAGACCGTCGGGCGCGTCATGCACGAGTTCAAGCATGGCGAGTTGGAGGCGGCCGGCGGCCGCAAGGTGAAGAACCCGCGTCAGGCGATCGCCATCGGGCTGCGGGAGGCGGGCGCGTCCAACCAGGAGAGCCCGAAGCGGAATCGCCAATCCCTCGCGCGCACCAAGTCGAAGGAGCGCCGCGGCGAGACCGCCCAGCAGGAGAAGGAAGGCCGCACCGCGATCAATCGCGGAAGCGCGCGTCGTGCGTCCACGCGCAAGAGCGGCAGTGCACCCAACGGCACCGGCGGCAGCGCGCGCAAGACCACGGCGAAGTCCACACCGCGCAAGGCGGCGAGCCGCAGCGCGGACAAGACGACCAACGGCGCGCGGAAAGCGACGGCCCCTGCGCGCAAGACGACAGGCGGCGCGCGGAAGGCCGCAAGCTCCGCCCGCAGCACGACGGGCAGCTCCCGCAAGACCGCATCCAGCGCGCGGAAAGACACGAGCACCGCGCGACCGTCGGCGAGCACGTCCCCCAAGCGGGCCGGCAGCGCGCGCAAGACGTCGGCCGGCGCGGCCCGCAAGACGGCCAGCCGCGGTCGCGAGAAGACCCGCGCGGAACTCTACGCGATGGCGCGGCGCCGCGGCGTCGAAGGGCGCTCACACATGAGCAAGGCGGAGCTGCAGCAGGCCCTCAGCCGCTGACCGAGATATCCGTCAGCCTTCGGTGCTCGTCCATCGCGTAGCGGTCGGTCATGCCTGCCACGTAGTCGCCGACGACCACCGCCGCACGCTGCGTGCCGCCCTCTCCTGCCCGCCCGCGCCAGTCGTCGGGCAGAAGGGACGGGTCGGCATGCAGCAGGCGGAACACCTCCTCGGTCAGCGAGCGGGCCTTGCGGGTCATGCGGTTGACCCGCCAGTGGCGGTACATGCGGGCGAACAGGAAGTCCTTGATGACCTGGTTCGCCTCCGCCATCGGCGCGCTGAACGACACCACGCGCTGCCGCGCCTTCCGGATCGCGTCCGCATCCTTGGGCTCGAGCCTGGCAAGCCGCCGCTGCGTCTCCCCGATCAGGTCGGACACCAGCGCATCGATCACGCGGCGGATCGTCTCGTGCCGCAACCGGGGCGGCGGCACGTCGAGGCTGGAGCGGCGGGCCGCGCCCAGCGCGTCCTTCACGATCGGCAGGTGCGCGATGTCGTCGGGGCCGAACAGCCGCGCGCGCAGCCCATCGTCCAGGTCGTGGCTATGATAGGCGATGTCGTCGGCCATCGCCGCGACCTGCGCCTCGGCCGAGGCATGGGTGCCGAGGTCCAGCCGGTGCCGGTCGTTGTAGTCGGCGATGTAGGGGGGCGGATTGCGCAGCGGGCCGTTGTGCTTGGCGAGCCCTTCCAGCGTCTCCCAGGTCAGGTTCAGCCCGTCCCAGCCGGCATAGCGGCTCTCGAGCAGGGTGACGACGCGCAGGCTCTGGGCGTTGTGGTCGAAGCCGCCGAACGGCTTCATGGTGAGGTTCAGCGCCTCCTCCCCCGCATGGCCGAAGGGTGGATGGCCCAGGTCATGGGCGAGCGCCAGCGCCTCCGTCAGGTCCTCGTCGAGGCCGAGGGCGCGGGCGACGGAGCGGGCGATCTGCGCGACCTCGATCGAATGGGTCAGGCGCGTGCGATAGAAATCGCCCTCGTGGTTGACGAAGACCTGGGTCTTGTACTGCAGCTTGCGGAAGGCGGAGCTGTGGATGATCCGGTCGCGATCGCGCTGCCAGGGGGAACGCGTCGGCGCCTCCGGCTCCGGGTGGAGCCGGCCGCGGGCGGTGGCGGCCTGGACCGCGTAGGGGGCGAGCGTCATCCCCTCCGGCCTTACACCGCGCAGCGTGCCGCTTCAATTCCACGCGCTCCGACCCTATCTTCGCGAGCATGAGCCAGTTTGCCGTGACCGACCGCGCGGCAGCGCGGATTGCCGAGATCGTGGCCGCGGAGGGCCGGGACGCAGCGTTGCGCGTCGCCGTGCTGGCCGGCGGCTGCAGCGGGTTCCAGTACCGCTTCGAGCTGGATGACACGAAGCAGGAGGACGACCTCGTGATCGAGCGCGGCGCCGCGCGCGTGCTGGTGGACAGCGCGAGCCTCGATCTGCTCGCGGGCGCGGAGCTCGACTTCACGGACGCGCTGATGGGCAGCCACTTCGCGGTGCGCAACCCGAACGCCAAGTCGGCCTGCGGCTGCGGGACGAGCTTCTCGGTCGACTGAAGGCGTTCGCGTCGTTGCGGGGGCCCGGCGTCTTGGCCGGCCATCCCCGAGGCAGGGTGCCGCTTGGGATGGCCGGGACAAGCCCGGCCATGACGAGGAATTCGGAGGGTGGCCGGAAGAGGCCCGGTCACGATGAGGCGGGGCGGACGTTGGCCGGAACAAGCCCGTCCATG
>MKTV01000042.1:161414-168401 GCA_001898425.1 Rhodospirillales bacterium 69-11 | reverse complement strand
CCTCCATCTCCGCTCGACCCGCCCCTGCCCCCACGCGTCCTCATTTGTCCTCAAGCGCCGGCAGCAACGTGGAGCGCGGGGGGCGTGCATGCGGCTGGGGCACCGGCGGCACCCAGGGCCGCGTGCCCCGATCCGCGCGGTCGGTCAGCAGGCGCACCCCCGTCGGCTCCAGCCAGATCGCCGTCGCCCCCTCCCGCCACACCGTGAACCGGTCCACCAGCGCCGGCCACGGCTTCGCGCACAGGCCGCGCGCCGGTTCGGCGGAGACCAGCACCGCGATCCCGCCGCAATCGCCGATCCGCTCCGCCTCCCGCACCAGCCGCGCCGCCCCGGCATCCGGCCTGGGCCGCAGCGTGCAGCCCGACCTCTCGCACAGCACCGCGCCATCGACGCCCCGCCCCTCATGCGGCAGGTGGAACGGCGGTCCGGTGTTCCACAGGTGCTGCCAGGCCGCCTCGGTGAAGCGCCCGCCGCCATGCGTCACCTGCACGAACATCTCGCCGGCCAGGTGCACCGCGATCACCCGCGCATCCGCGCTCACCAGCAGGTCGGGGGGCCGCGTCACCGCCACGGAGCCCAGTCCCGCCGCCAGCAGCGCGGCGCCGCCCCATCGCAGGCGGGAGCGCCATAATCCGCACCACAGCAGGCCGAGGCAGAGCAGAGCGAACCCCCAGCCCGGCAGGTGCGGAACCCCGAAGCTCGCCCCCGGCAGCGCGGCCACCGCGCGCGCGATCCAAAGCGTGGCCTCGATCCCCCACCCCATCGCCCACACCGGCCAGGCGTCCAGGCCGAACGGCATCAGGCACAACGCCAGCATGCCCGCCGGCATGACCAGGATGCCGGTCAGGGGCACCGCCGCCAGATTGGCCAGCACGAACCAGCTCTGCACCCGGCCGAAATGATAGGCCGAGAAGGGCAGCGTCGCGCCGCCGGCGAGAAGGCTGGTCAGCACCGCGCCACCGGCCGCCGCCGCACCCCACCCCGCCCAGCCGCGGCATCCCAGCCGGCGCAGCCAGGCCCCGGTCACCTCCGCGCCGGCCAGCAGCGCCGTCACCGCGAAGAAGCTCATCTGCATGGAGGCGCCGACCACCTGCACCGGGTCGAGCGCGATCAGCAGCGATGCGGCCAAGCCCAGGCTGCGCAGCGACAGCACCCGCCGGCCGGTCAGGCTCGCCACGGCGAACAGCGCCGCCATCAGGAAGCTGCGCACCATCGGCACCTGGGTGCCGGTCAGCACCATGTAGAACCCGCCCGCCACCAGCCCCGCCGCAAGGCCCAGCATCTTCAACGGCCAGTGCAGCGCGGCCCACGGCCAGAGCGCGAGGCCGCGGCGCACGCCGACCGCGGCGATGCCGATGACGATCGCGATGTGCAGGCCCGACACCGACAGCAGATGCGCGAGCCCGGAGTCGCGGAACGCCTCGATATCGGGCCGCGAGATCGCCGTCTGCGTGCCGGTCAGCAGCGCCTGCGCAAGCGCGGCCTGCCCCGGCGGCAACAGCGCATCCAGCCGCGCATTGATCGCCTCCCGCCACCGCGCGATCGCCACGAGCGGACCGTTCGGCGCCTCCCCGACGATCGTCACCGGCGCCAGCGCGGTCCCGACGGCGGACAGGCCCGAGAAGAACGCGTCCCGCTGCATGTCCCAGGCGCCGGGATAGGCGGGCGGCATCGGCGGGTGCAGCAGCGCGCGCACGCGCACCCGATCGCCGCTGGCGACCTCCGCCGGGTCCCCGGCCCGCAGCCGGATGCGCACCGCGCGGCCGAACGGCGCGGCCGCCCCCTCCAGCACCGCATCCATCAGCGTGATCCGCCGGCCGCCGGGCAGCATCTCAACGCCGTAGACCCAGCCGGTGACGATCGCCGCCCGACTGGGCACCGGGTCGAAGGGCAACGCCCGCGCCGCCGCGATCTGCGCCGCCAGGAACCCCGCCGCGAATGCCGCCAGCCCCCCAGCCGTGCCGGCCATCGCGGGCCAGGGACGCAGCAGCCACGCCGCCACGAGCAGCGGGCCCGCCGCGAACCCCCACCAGAGCGGCGGTTCGGCGCGGAGCTGGAAGTAGGCGACCACTCCCGCCGCCATGCACACCGGCAGCCACAGCGCGAAGCGCCCCGCCTCCGCCTCCTGCCAGGCGGCAAGCCAGCCGAAGCCCCGGCGGGGAGGTGCGATGAGCGGGGCATCCATGCGGGCGAATGTGCGCCCGCACCTCTCACCAGCGGGTGAATGCCTACGGCACAGAACAGGCCGTGGATCAGCAACAGCGGAGCCCCGCTCCAGGAGCCGCCATCGCCCCCGGCCTGCGAAGCAGCCATGATCCCCACCGTCCACGCGCCCGGCCGCCGGGCGTTCCACCCAGCGCCGTTCTGCACTATCTGCTGCGCATGACCGTCCGCACCCGCTTCGCCCCCAGCCCCACCGGCCTGCTGCATATCGGCGGCGCCCGCACCGCGCTGTTCAACTATCTCTACAGCCGCCACACCGGCGGCGAGTTCCTGCTGCGGATCGAAGACACGGACCGCGAACGCTCCACCGACGCGGCAACCCAGGTGATCCTGGAAGGCCTCGACTGGCTGGGCCTCAAGCATGACGGCCAGACCGTGTTCCAGTCGACCCGCAGCGCCCGCCATGCGGAGGTCGCGCACCAGTTGCTGGAGGCCGGCCGCGCCTATCGCTGCTACTGCACGGCGGACGAGCTCAAGCAGATGCGCGAGCAGGCGATCGCCGAGGGCCGCTCCCCCCGCTACGACGGGCGTTGGCGCGACCGCGACCCCTCCGAGGCGCCGGAGGGCGTCTCCCCCGCCATCCGCCTGAAGGCGCCGCGCGAGGGCGAGACCGTGGTCGAGGACCTGGTGCAGGGCACCGTCCGCGTCGCGAATGGCGAGCTGGACGACATGATCATCCTGCGCAGCGACGGCACGCCCACCTACCTGCACGCCGTCGTGGTGGACGACCACGACATGGGCATCACCCACGTCATCCGTGGCGACGATCACCTGACCAACACGTTCCGCCAGGTGCAGATCTACCAGGCCATGGGCTGGGAGACGCCGGCCTTCGCCCACATCCCGCTGATCCACGGCGCCGACGGCGCGAAGCTGTCGAAGCGGCATGGCGCCGTCTCGGTGCTCGAGTTCCGCGAGCAGGGCTTCCTCCCCGAAGCCGTCTGCAACTACCTCCTCCGGCTCGGGTGGTCGCATGGCGACCTCGAGTTCGTGCCGATGGAGGAGGCGGTCCGGCTGTTCGACATCGTCGACGTCAACCGCGGCGCGGCGCGGATGGATTACGCCAAGCTGACCCACCTGAACGGCATGTACATCCGCCAGGCCGATGACGAGCGGCTGACGAGGGAGGTGCTGCAGCGGCTCGCGCACCGCCACGACCTGTCGCTGGGCGCGATCGCCGCGGGACGCATCCTCGCGCTGATGCCGGCGCTCAAGGAGCGGGCGAAGACGGTGGTGGAGCTGGCGGACGCGGCCGCCTTCCTCGCGCGCGTCGTCCCCCTGCCCTTCGAGCCGAAGGCCGCGGCGGCGCTGACGCCCGAGGCGAAACTGATGCTGCGCGACCTCGCGCCGGCCCTGGCGCAGACGGATTTCTCCGTCGCGGCGCTGGACGCGGCGTTGCGCGCCTTCGCGGAGGCGACGGAGCGGAAGCTGGGCCAGGTGGCGCAACCGCTGCGCGCGGCGCTGACGGGCAGTACGGTGAGCCCCGGGATCGATGCGACTCTGGCCGCGCTGGGCCGCGACGAAGCGCTGGTCCGGATCGCCGCCGCGTCGGCGTGAGAGCGGCATCCGGGTCGCCGAAGGCGCGGCGTGGCTCGTGGTGCCACGAAAAATCGCTGGCTTTGATCCAGATCAATGGCGGCCGGCGCGGCTCACGGCATGGTGAGCCTCGAGAAGCGGACGAGATCTTCTCGGTCGCTCCTCTCTTGGACTCCTCCCCAAACTTGGCGGTGCCGAACCCGGCACCGCCTTTCTTTTTTCGTGCGTCGGCCCGGTGTCATGTCCCGGCCCGCTGTACTGCCCCGGCCCCGTCGGCCATGACACCGTGGGCCTTCATCGGCCGCGACACAAAGGCCCTCCCCCGCAGCCATCACCTCGACGACCGCTCCCCACGCCGGAACGCTTAGCGGGTCAGACGATCTCGTTCGGGCGGAGGCGGCACAGGGCCGCATCGTCCGCGCTCTCGATCTGCAGCGTCGCGTGGCCGATGCCGAAGCGCTGGCGCAATTGCGCGGCCACCTCGTGCGGGCGCCGGTCCTCCGGCTCCCCGGTGCAGACGAGATGCGCCGTCAGCGCGGTCTCGGTCGTGCTGAGGCCCCAGATGTGGAGGTCATGCACCTCCACCACGCCCGGCAGGGAGGCGAGCCAGCCCTCCACCGCCGCCTGCTCGACCTGCTGCGGGACGGCGTCCATCGCCAGATCGACCGATTCGCGCAGCAGCCCCCAGGTGCCGACGGCGATCGCGATCGCAATGCCGATGCTGGCGAGCGGATCGATCCAGGCGAGGCCGGTCACCTGGATCGCCAGCGCCGCAACCACCACGCCCAGCGAGATCAGCGCATCCCCGCCCAGATGGAGGAACTGCGCCTTGACGTTCAGGTCCTTCTCCCGGCCGGCCATGAACAGCAGCGCGGTGCCGCCGTTCACCAGGATCCCCAGCCCCGCGACGATCATCACCGTCATCTCGGCGACCGGCTGCGGATCGAACAGGCGCTGCACCGCTTCGACCGCGATCGCCCCCACGCCCACCAGCAGGATCGCCGCGTTCAGCAGGGCGGCCAGGATCGAGCTGCGTCCCCACCCGTAGGTGCGTCGCCCCCGCGGTGGGCGCCGCCCCAGCCATGCGGCACCCCAACCGAGGAGCAGCGCGAGCACGTCGCCCAGGTTGTGCACGGCGTCGGCGACCAGGGCGACGGAGTTCGCCGCGATGCCGAAGCCGATCTCGGCCACCACGAAGCCGGTGTTCGCAGCCGCGGCGATCGCGAAGGCGCGGTCATTGCCCACGGGCGGACCATGATGGTGATGGTGGTGGCCGCCGCCCCCGTGGACATGCCCCTGCTCGGCATGCCCCTGCTCGGCATGCTCGTGCCCGGCGTGGTCGTGCCCGCCATGGTCGTGCCCGTCCCCGGCATTCGCGTCCCCGGCATGCCCGTGCCCGGCATGAGCGTGCTCACCCGGCCCTCGCTCGGCCCGCGCGTCCCCGGTGTGATCGTGTGTCGCCTCGCCAAGCGGGAGGCGGCCGTTGCGAGTGGTGTCGGCCATGCGATTGCGATCGCCCGCAGCAGGCTCATTCCCGCCGGACCCGGAACGAACCTGTCCAGAGGCATGGCGCAGGCCTGGGTTGCTCACAGATTCGTGATCACAGCGTGACGTGCTCATGTTGTTGGACTATGCCACAGCCTCCGGCACGCGTCCCGTGAACCCTCACCCATAGGTGATTCTCACGGGCTACGGGCCGGCCCCATGTCTCGCCGACCGCCATCCCAAGCAAAGGGCCGTTCGCGGACGATCATGTTTGGTACCTCGATCGCCTCGCTGCTGCTCTGGGCCGGTACATCCCCCGTCCTCCAGGCCACGGCCATCATCCTCGGAACCTTCATCCTCGAAGATGCCGCCACGGTCGGTGCTGCGATGCAGGCGCAGGACGGCAGCATTCCGATCCCGCTCGCCCTCGGCTCGCTCTATGTCGGGATCGTCCTCGGGGACCTCGGTCTCTACGGGCTGGGCCGCGCCGCCGCCCATGTGCCCTGGATCGCGCGCCACCTGCCGCCGCAGCGGCACGAGGCCGTGCGCGCCTGGCTCGAAGGCCGCGTGTTCCGCGTCGTGCTGGTCAGCCGGTTCCTTCCGGGCCTCCGCTTGCCGACCTACACCACCTGCGGCTTCGTGGGCGCCAATCTCCGGCAGTTCGCCGCGGCCGCCGTCATCGCGACGTCGGCATGGACCACGCTGCTGTTCGCCGTTTCCCTTCATGTCGGACGCTTCCTGATGGACCATTTGGGCGCGTGGCGCTGGGCCGGCGCGGCAGGCTTCGTCGTGTTCGTCATCATCGCCGGCCGCGCCGCGGCGGCCGGGCTGCAGGCGGCACGGCGATGAAGCTCGAGACCGCGCTGCGCTTCGCCCGCGAGTCGGCCCGAGGCGAAGGTCCGCTCTCCTATTTCGAGTTCTGGCCCGACTGGCTGTTCTACACCCCGGTCGTCGCGCACTGGATCGGCCTCGGCCTGTGGTACGGGGATATGAGCCTGCCGACCGCGGCCAATCCGAACATCCCGACCGGCGGGCTGTGCGGGGAGTCGAAGCTCGACATCCTCGACCAGGTCGGGCCGGCGGCGCGCGACCTGCTGGCCCGCACCACCGGCATCACCACCCATCACTGGAGCGGCGATGCCGACGTGGCGGCCGCGGAGGCGGCGATGGCGGCGGCGGGCCTCGCCTGGCCGGTGGTGGGCAAGCCCGATATCGGCTGCAACGGCACGGGCGTGCGGCTGCTGCGCGGTGCCGGCGACCTGCGCCGCTACGTGAGCGCCTATCCGCGCGATACGCGCATGGTGCTGCAGGAATTCGTGGAAGCGCCGCTCGAAGCCGGCCTCTTCTACGTCCGCCTGCCGGGGGAGGCGGAGGGCCGCGTCACTTCGATCACGCTCAAGCACGCGCCCACCGTGACCGGCGACGGCCGGTCGACGCTGCACCAGCTCATCCTCGCGGACACCCGCGCGGGCAAGGTCTCGCATCTCTATCTCGAGCGGCTGCGCCACCGGCTGCACGAGGTCCCGCGGCAGGGCGAGACCGTCCGGCTCGTGTTCGTCGGCAACCACTGCAAGGGCTCGATCTTCGAGGACGGCCGGCACCTCGCCACGCCCGGGCTGGTCGCGGCGGTCGAGCGCCTGGCCCGCGCGCTGCCCGACTTCCATTTCGGCCGCATCGACGTGCGGTACGAGTCGGTGCCGTCCCTGGTGCGCGGTGACTTCACCGTGATCGAAATCAACGGGA
>MKTV01000042.1:142565-161387 GCA_001898425.1 Rhodospirillales bacterium 69-11 | reverse complement strand
ACCGCCGCACCACGCTGCGCGAGGCATGGCGCGCGCAATTCTTCCACTACGGCGCGGCGTTCCGCATCGGCGCGGCCAACCGGGCGCGGGGCGCGCGCCCGTCGGGGCTGCGCGACATGTGGCGGCACTGGCGGCTGCAGAAGCGGCTGATGTCGGCGTATCCGCTGAACGACTGAAACCTCACGCGCTGTGGATGGCGTGCGGGGTTGGTCTTCCCGTTCCGCGCCGTTATGACGCGCATACGATTCGCCGACTCGCGCCGCGTCACACAGGAACCCGGCATGGACGCCATCCACTCGATCCTGATCGCCATCCTGCAGGGCGCGACGGAACTCTTCCCGGTCAGCAGCCTCGGGCATGCCGTGGTCCTTCCCGCCGTCCTCGGCTGGGGAATCGACCAGCGCGCGCACGAGTTCCTGCCCTTCCTCGTCATGCTCCATCTGGGCACCGCCGCCGCGCTGCTGCTGTTCTTCTGGCGCGACTGGTGGGCGCTGGGGACCGGCGTGCTGGGCATCGGCGATACGCACCAGGTGGGCGAGAGCCGCCGCGTGTTCATGCTGATCGTGCTCGCCACGATCCCGGCCGTGATCCTGGGCTTCCTGCTCGAGAAATTCGTGCGCGGCCTGTTCGGCTCGCCGCTGGTCGCGGCGTTCTTCCTGATCGTCAATGGCGGGCTGCTGCTGTTCGGCGAGCAGCTGCGCGGCCGCGGCGGGCATCGGCCGCTGTCGAGCCTGACGCCGAAGGACGCGCTGCTGATCGGGTGCTGGCAATGCACCGCGCTGATCCCCGGCATCTCCCGCTCCGGTGCGACGATCGTGGGCGGCCTGCTGCGCGGGATCGACCATGAGGGGGCGGCGCATTTCTCCTTCCTGATCGCGACTCCGATCATCCTGGGCGCGACGGTGCTGGAAGTGCCGAAGCTGATGCACCAGGGCGTCGCGCCGGGCGTGCTGCAGATGTCGCTGCTGGCGGCGGTCGTCGCAGGTGTCACCGCCTATGCCAGCACGGCGTTTCTCATGCGCTACTTCCGCAGCCATGATTCCTGGGCGCTGAATCCGTTCGCATATTACTGCGGGTTTGTCGGGCTCGTGAGCATCGCGGTGCTCACGCTCGGGTAGCTTGCGTCCGGGGGTACGCCGGGAGGCCGCTGCGGTGGGCGGCCGTGGCGGTTCACCACGGAGGAGACGGAGGGCCACGGAGGGCCACGGGAGGTCGGACCAGGGCGACACCGCGGGTCACGCGCAACCGCCGGGTCGATTCGGGGCGCTGCGCGCCGAGTGGATGCTTCGCCTGCGCCGGATGCACGCTCTGGCTGTGCCGCTTCGAGGCTTCGGGTTGGCCGCATAGATGCGTCGGCCTCGTCTCGTCGCGTCGTCGGTCTCGTCGAGTGGAGCCGCCGCATGCGGCACGTGACGCTTCGCCTTCGTCGCCTGATCGCCTCATCACCTGCACGCTTCATCTATATCCGCTGTGCGCTTCGCGACGTCCCTGGACGCTGCGCCTGGAAGCACTCCGCCGCGCGCCGCACCGCGCAGCGAAATCATCCTCCGTGGCCCTCCGTGGCCCTCCTGCTTCCTCCGTGGTGAAACCACTTCAGACACCGACCCTGCACAGGCTCAGCGCGCCTCCCCATCCTTCCCGCTCGGAACGGGCACCGCAACGGCGGCCGGAGCCGCGGAGAAATCCGAACTCCGCCGACCCGGCGTGTCCCGATGGCCCGAGAGTTCGGCCCCTGCCCCCGGCGCAAGCCGCGTCGCCAGCAGCGGCGCCATCATCGAGACCGTGGCGACGAACAGGAACGCCGCGGAGAAATCCCCGAGATGCGGCGAGCCATGTCCGGTCAGCGCGACCGATCCGGCGAGCGCCGCGGCCGAGATCGCGATCCCCAGCGTGAGCGACATCTGCTGGAACGTGGTGTAGAAGCTGGTCGCGGCGCTCATGTCCGTGCGCGGCACGTCGGCATAGGCGATCGTGTTGTAGGCCATGAACTGCAGCGACTGGAAAAACCCGTTCGCCAGCAGCACGCCGTAGATCGCCCAGATGGGCCAGGCCGGCCGGAAGGCGGCGGTGG
Source organism: Rhodospirillales bacterium 69-11 (assembly GCA_001898425.1). Taxonomy (GTDB): domain Bacteria; phylum Pseudomonadota; class Alphaproteobacteria; order Acetobacterales; family Acetobacteraceae; genus Rhodopila. The sequence continues at coordinate 159,316 of MKTV01000042.1, read as the reverse complement.
TGCCCAGCAGCACGGTCGCGAGCGCGCCGATCCACATCAGCACGTTGCGGAATCCGAGCTGGCGGAGGAACCAGGGGGCGCAGACGCGCATGGCGAGCGAGCCGATCGAGCCCACGAAGGTGATCGCGCCGCTCTGCACCGCCGACATGCCGAAGCCGAGTTGCAGCATCATCGGCAGCAGGAAGGGCATGGCGCCCACCGCGATGCGCGACAGCGTGCCGCAATAGACCGACAGCCGGAAGGTCTCGATGCGCATCAGCGCGAAATCGAGCATCGGCCGGGCGTGCCGCTTCGCGTGGCGCCAGTACAGCGCGGCGGCGGTGCCTCCGATCCCCAGCAGCAGCGCCACGATCCACCACGCCCCGACGCCGCGGCTGGCGATCTCGATCCCGAACATCAGGCAGGCGAGCGCGGTGCCGGACAGCACCAGCCCCAGCACGTCGAAGGGCTGGCGCCGCGGCTCCCGCATCTCGTCGATGAAGATCGTGACGAGCACGATGCCGATGATGCCGATCGGCACGTTGATGTAGAAGATCCAGTGCCAGGACAGGTAGGTGACGATGAAACCACCCAGCGGCGGGCCGACGATCGGACCGATGGTGGCGGGGATCATCAGCCAGGCCATCGAGCGCACCAGCTCGCTCTTGGAGACGACCCGCAGCATCACCAGCCGTCCGACCGGCGACATCATCGCCCCGCCCGCGCCCTGCAGCATGCGCGCCGCCACCAGCGTCCAGAGCGTGGGCGCCTGCGCGCAGGCGATCGAGCCCAGCGTGAACAGGCCGATGGCGAAGCGGAACGTGGTGCGGGAGCCGAACCGGTCGGCGATGCGCCCGCTGGCGGGAATGAACATCGCGAGCGTCAGCAGGTAGGCGGTCAGCGCCACGTTCATGCGCAGCGGATCGGCGCCGAAGCTGCGGGCCATGGTCGGCAGCGCGGTCGCGAGCACCGTCCCGTCGAGCTGTTCCATGAACATCGCGGAGGCGACGATCAGCAGCACGGTGCGAGGATTGGGGCGCCGCTCAGCCATGGGTCATGTGTGCGCCTGCCAGATCCATGGTCCCATCCCGCGATCGCCGATGCGAAGAATCCTAGAGACGGCAACCGACATTGCCAACCCGACGAGCGTCGGCGACGCTGCACGCAATCGAGATGGAGGACGACGTGCAGAAGGCCTCCGGCCCGCTGGCCGGCATTCGCGTGATCGACGTGACGACGGTCGTTCTCGGCCCCTACGCCTCCCAGGTGCTGGGGGACATGGGCGCCGACGTGATCAAGGTGGAGACGAAGGACGGCGACACCACGCGCAACATCGGGCCGTCCCGCACGCCCGGCATGGGCAGCTACTTCGCGACGCTGAACCGCAACAAGCGCAGCCTCGTGCTGGATCTAAAGCGGCCCGCCGCGCGGGAGGCGCTGCTGAAGCTGGTCGAGACCGCCGACGTGTTCGTCCACAACATGCGGATCGGCGCGGCGCAGCGACTCGGGCTCGACTACGCGACGCTGGCCGCCCGCAACCCGCGGCTGATCTACGCGTCCGCGAGCGGGTTCCGGAAGGGCAGCTCGCTGCAGGAGTTCCCGGCCTATGACGACCTGATCCAGGGCGTGTCGGGGCTCGCCTCGCTGAACGCCGGACCGGACGGCGCGCCGCGCTACTTCCCGACCGTGGTGGTGGACAAGCTGACCGGCACCGTTCTGGCGTCCATGATCGGCATGGCGCTGTTCCATCGGGAGCGCACCGGCGAGGGTCAGGAGCTGAACGTGCCGATGATGGAGACGATCCTCTCCTTCATGCTGGTCGAGCATCTCTGGGCCGGCACGCTGGACGAGCCGGAGAACGGCATGGGCTATCCCAGGATGCTGACCCCGCACCGCCGCCCCTACGAGACGAAGGACGGCCATATCAGCGTGATCGCGGTCAGCGACGCGCAGTGGCGCAAGCTGTTCGACAGCATGGGCGTCGGTCACCTGATCGAGGATCCGCGCTTCTGCTCCGTCGCGGCGCGCGCCAAGAACGTGGACGCGCTCTATGCGACGCTGACCGAGGGCATGCGCCAGCGCACCACGGCCGAATGGATCGCGGAGCTGCGGCCGGCCGACATCCCGTGCGGTCCGGCGAACCGGCTGGAGGATCTGTTCGAGGAGCCGTACCTGCGCGAGACCGGCTTCTTCCAGCGGATGGAGCACCCGGTGGAGGGCAAGGTCGTGGTCCCCGCCGCGCCGGCCTGGTTCTCGCGCACGCCGGCCTCGGTGCGCCGGCTCTGGCCGCGGCAGGGCGAGCACACGCGCGAGATCCTGCGCGAGGCGGGCTACGACGATGCCGAGATCGACGGGATCATGGAGGCGCGAACATGAGCGACACACTGGCCGACCGGGAGGCGATCCGCGAGCTCCTCGCAATCTACTGCTTCCACCTGGATGCGGGGCGGTTCGAGGAGATGGCCCAGCTCTTCACCGCGGATGGGGTCTGGGAGACCGCGTTCGGCTCCGGTCACGGCCATGCCGGGATCGTGGAACAGGCCCGCAGCATCGCCGGCACCGGCCCCCGGCCCCGCCGCGTGCACCAGACCACGAACATCGTGATCAGCCTTCAGGGCGATCGCGCCGAGGTGCAGTCGAACTGGACGTTGGTGCAGAACACGCCCGAGGGTCCGGCGATCGGATCGGGCGGCGCGTATTTCGACGTGGTGGTGCGCCAGGGCGGCCGGTGGCTGTTCCAGCACCGGCGCATCGACCGCTTCCTCGCACCTGGAAAGATGTAGCGGCGCAGCGGGGAAACCGGAACGCCCGCGCGGGGAGGCTGGCGCGGCGGCCTTGGGAATCGGGAACGGCGCGCCGCGGATGCAGCGGCGCGCCGGCTCGTGGCGCGGCGGGCGCCGCTACACCAGCAGCTCGATCAGGAACGGGCCGGGCCGCTTCAGCGAATGCGCGAGGAGGTCGGCGAAGCCCTCCGCGGTATCGGCGGTCGCGCCTTCCACGCCCATCGACGCGGACAGCTTCGGCCAGTCGATGTCGGGATTGCCCAGGTCCATCATGTCGAGCGCCGTGCGCCCCGGATTGGCGCCCACGTTGGCGAGCTCGCCCAGCAGGATCTGGTACTTGCGGTTCGAGAAGATGACGGTCGTGACGTCGAGCTTCTCGCGCGCCTGGGTCCACAGCGCCTGCACCGTGTACATCGCGGACCCGTCGGCCTGCAGGTTGATCACGCGCCGGCCGGGCGCACCCAGCGCCGCGCCGGTCGCCATGGGCGGACCGCCGCCGATGGCGCCGCCCAGCACGTTCAGCCAGTCATGCGGCGCGGCGCTGCGGGTGAGCGGGAAGAAGCCGCGGCCGTACGTCACCGACTCGTCGGCGATCACCGCGCCTTCCGGCATCAGCGCGCCCACGGTCGCGGCGACGCTCTCGGGCGTCAGCTTGCCGCGCCCCGCCTCCGGCGCCGGTCCGTAATCCGGCGCGGCGGCGTCGGGGACACCGAGTGCGTCGGCGAGACGGGCGAGCGCCTCGACCGGATCCTGCTCGACCCGGGCGAGCACATGCAGTTCCGCCCCCTCGGGCACCGAGGTCTGCGGCTTGTTCGGATAGGCGAAGAACGTGACCGGCTTGCGCGCGCCGGCGAGGATGAGCTGCGTCGTGCCGGACAGCGCCTTCACCGCGGCGTCGACCACGTAGGGCACGCGATCCACCGCGACCCGCCCGCGGCCGCGGGCGACGCGGGCGTTCGAGCCCTCGGCCATCAGGCGGCAGCCGGTCGCGGCGCTGATGCGGTTCGCGAGCGCAAGGCCTGCCTCGCCCAGCGCCTTGCCCCCGAGCAGCAGGAGGATGCCGTCGCCGCCGCGGCGCAGGACGGCGGCGGCTTCGTCGATCTGGTTGGGCGAGGACAGCGGGGCCGGCACGCGCGGCAGCGCCTCGGCGACGATGCCGCCGGGGTTCCAGGACGTGTCGGACGGCAGGATCAGCGTCGCGATCTGGCCGGGGGAGGTCATGGCAGCCTGCACCGCGCCCGCGGCATCGGCGCCGACCGTCTTCACGTCCATCGCGGTGCGCACCCAGCCGGAGACGCCGCGCGCCCAGCCTTCGGTGTCGGCGGTGAGCGGGGCGTCGAGCGGGCGGTGATAGGTCGCGTGGTCGCCGACGATGTTGACGATCGGCGTGTGGGCGCGCCGCGCGTTGTGCAGGTTGGCGAGGCCGTTGGCGAGGCCGGGGCCGCAATGCAGCAGCGTCGCGGCGGGCTTGCCGGCCATCCGCGCGTAGCCGTCGGCGGCGCCGGTGACCACGCCCTCGAACAGGCCGAGGACGCAGCGCATGCCGGGGATCCGGTCGAGCGCGGCGACGAAGTGCATTTCGGACGTGCCGGGATTGGAGAAACACGTGTCGACGCCGCTCTTGAGCAGCGTGTGGACCAGGCTTTCGGCGCCGTTCATGCAGCGGTCTCCCCTCGCGAATCCGCCAGGGCTATCGCGATTCCGGGAGCTTGGCCAGCGGGAGGGAGGGCGGGAGGGAGGGAGGACGGGAGGGAGGGAGGACGGGAGGTTCTTCGGGCTGGAGGGCCGGGTGGTCCCGGGGGTGGGGGCCGAGCGGTCCTGGGGTGGAGGGTTGAGCGGGTTGTGGCGGTGCGTCCGGGCGGCTGCGTCCGTGCTGGCGGCACGAGCTTTGATTCAGCACAGAGTTGAGGCGAGTTGAGACGAGCCACAGAGGGCGCCGGACCCGGGAGAGATCCGGGGACAGGCCGATCGATGGCTGGACGTAGGGGCACGAGGAGACCGCATCGTCGCGCCCGCCGCCCGCGTCCGGGCTCACCGAGATGGCGACAAAGACTCAACTCATCCTAAATCATTGCGCTTCGCGCGGAGGGATGCGCGGTTCCGATGCGGAAATCCCCCGGACGATCCGGGCCGCTGCGGCCCCTCTGTGGCTCGCCTCCCCTCGCCTCAACTCTGTGCTGAATCGCAGCTCCAGCGGCGCGCACAGACGTCGCGCAGGGGACGCACAGACGTCGCGCAAGGAACGCTCGGCCACCATCTCGAAGCGCCTCCGCGACCTCTCATTCCGCCGGGGCCGGCTTCGGGATGGCGCGGCGGCGGCCGGCGAGGCGTTCCAGTGCCAGGTAGACCACCGGCGTCGTGTAGAGCGTCAGCATCTGCGAGACGATCAGGCCGCCCACGATCGCGATCCCGAGCGGCCGGCGCAGCTCCGCGCCCGTGCCGAACGCGCAGGCCAGCGGCAGCGCGCCCAGCAGCGCGGCCAGCGTCGTCATCATGATCGGACGGAACCGCTCCAGACACGCCTCGTGGATCGCCTCGAAGGCGGACAGCCCGCGCTCCCGCTCCGCCTCCAGGGCGAAATCCACCATCATGATCGCGTTCTTCTTCACGATGCCCATCAGCAGGATGATGCCGATGATGCTCATGATCGACAGGTCCACGCCGGTGATCAGCGTCGCGAGCAGCGCGCCCAAGCCCGCGGATGGAAGGGTGCTCAGGATCGTCAGCGGGTGCAGCAGGCTCTCGTACAGCACGCCCAGCACGATGTAGATCGCGATCAGCGCGGCGGCGATCAGCAGGGGCTGGCTGGACAGCGATTGCTGCAGCCATCGCGCGTTGCCGGCGAACTCGGTGCGGACGTCCTCGGGCATGCGCAGCTCCAGGGCGGCCCGCTGCACCGCTTCCTCCGCATCGCCCAGCGCCATGCCGGGCGCGAGATTGAAGCTGAGCGTGGCGGCGGGGAACTGGCCCTGGTGGCGCACCGCGAGCGGGGCCGTGCCGCGCTCGAAATGCGCGACCGCCGACAGCGGCACCTGCGTGCCGTTGCTCGCGCCGACATAGATCCGGTCGAGCATGGACGGATCCGTCTGCAGCTTCGGATCCACCTCCAGCACCACCTTGTACTGGTTGCGCTGCGCGTAGATCGTGGAGACCTGGCGCTGCGAGAAGGCGTTGTTCAGCGCCGCGTCGATCGCACTGACGCTCACCTGCAGCCGCGCGGCCGCGTCGCGGTCGATCACCACGTCCGCCTGCGGACCGGCGCGGTCCTGGTCTGACGTCACGTCGACGATGCCTTGCGTCTGTTTCAGCTTCTCCTCGAGCGCCAGCGCCCAGCGCCGCAGCTCCGCGAGGTCGGGTGCGATCACCGCGAACTGGTATTGCGCACCGCCGGAGCGGCCGCCGCCGCGCAGATCCTGGGCCGAGAACAGGAAGGTCTGCACGCCGCCGACCCGCGCGAGCTTGGGACGCAGGCGCGCGATCACCTCCTCGGACGTCGCGTCGCGCTCAGACACCGGCTTCAGCGCGAGCGTGAGCTGGCCGCGGTTCTGCGACGCCCAGCCACTGGACACGCCCACGGTGGAGCCGACGCTGACCACCGCGGGGTCGCTCAGCAGCACGTCGACGACCTGCTTCTGGCGCTGCACCATGCTCTGGAAGGAGATGTTGGGGTCGGCGAGCGTGGAGCCCATGACGATGCCGGTGTCCTGCAGCGGCAGGAACCCCTTCGGCACGGTGCCGTAGAGCCGGACGGTGACGATCACGGTGAGCAGGGTGATCAGCAGCATGAAGGCGCGGTGCGCGAGGGCCCAGTCGAGTGTGCGGGCGTAGAAGCGCTGCGTGCCGCGCATCGCCCGGTCGATGCCGCGCCATACCAGCCCGTGCGACTCCCGCGGCGCTTCGGGCCGCATCCACCGGCCGCAGATCATCGGGGTGAGCGTAAGCGAGACGGCGGCGGAGACGACGATCGCGAGCGTCAGCGTCATCGCGAATTCGTGGAACAGCCGCCCCATCACGCCGCCCATGAAGATCAGCGGAATGAACACCGCGACCAGCGAGATGCTGATCGACAGCACGGTGAAGCCGATCTGCTTCGCGCCGCGCACGGCGGCTTCCAGCGGTGGGTAGCCCTGCTCCTGGTGGCGGACGATGTTCTCGATCATGACGATCGCGTCGTCGACCACGAAGCCGACCGAGATCGTCAGCGCCATCAGCGAGAAATTGTCGAGCGAGTAGTCCAGGAACCACATGCCGGCGAGCGTGCCGGCGATCGACAGCGGGACCGTCACCGCCGCCGCGACCGTCGGCACCAGCCGGCGCATGAACACCAGCACGACCATCAGCACCAGGACGACGGTCAGCAGCAGCGTCCATTGCACGTCCGCGACGCTCGCGCGGATCGTCGCGGTGCGGTCGCTGATCACGGTGACCTTGATGTCGGGCGGCAGCCAGGACATGAGCTGCGGCAGCAGGGCGCGCACGTGGTCGGCGGTCTCGATGACGTTGGCGCCCGCCGCCTTGGTGATGGTGAGCAGGATCGCCGGCTGCTTGCCGTTCCAGGCGGCGAGCCGCGCGTTCGAGGTCGCGTTGACCACGGTCGCGACGTCCGACAGCCGCAGCACGGTGTCGGGTCCCGCCTTCAGCACGAGACCCGCGTACTGGTCGGCCTGCGACATCTGCCCGTTCACGCCGATCGTCTCGGCCCGCGCGGGTCCCTGGAACCCGCCGGTCGGCTGCAGCACGTTGGCGTTGCGGAGCGCGGTGTACACGTCCTGGCTGGACAGGCCGGTGGCGGCGAGCCGCTGCGGATCGAGGCGGACGCGCACGGCCGGCTTCTCCGCGCCGTTCACCGAGACCTGCGCCACGCCCTCGGCCTGCGAGAGGCGCTGCGCCAGGATCGTGTCGGCCGCATCGTAGATCTGCGCCGTGGACAGGATGTCGGAGGAGAGCGCGATCGTCAGGATCGGCGTGTCCGCCGGGTTGAACTTCCGGTAGTACGGCCTGGTCGGCAGGTCGCCAGGCAGGTCCGTCGTCGCGGCGTTGATCGCCGCCTGCACGTCATGCGCCGCGCCGTTGATGTCGCGGTCGAGTTCGAACTGGATGACAATCGAGGTGTTGCCGATCGAGGAGGTCGAGGTGATCTCCGTCACGCCGGGGATCTCGCCGAGGCGCCGCTCGAGCGGTGCCGCGATGGAGTTCGCCATCGTCTCGGGGTCGGCGCCGGGACGTGATGCCATCACGACGATGGTGGGGATATCGACGCTGGGCAACGCCGCGACCGGCAGGAACCGGTAGGCCACGGCGCCCGCGAGCAGCAGGCCGATCGAGAGCAGGATCGTCGCGACGGGCCGCGCGATGAAGATGCCGGAGAAGCCGGAGAATTTCGGGAGCGGCATCAGGGGTGCCCCCCCGTGTCATGGTGGCCTGCGCGCGCCGTGTCGTGGCGGCCTGCGCGCCCCGTGTCGTGGCCGCGCTTGTCGACCGCCCTCGTGTCATGGCCGCGCTTGTCGCGGCCATCCACGGCTTTCCTTTCCGCACGTGGCGAAGTCGTGGATGGCCGGCACAAGGCCGGCCATGACACGAAGGGCGCGCGCGGCCATGACACGGGGACCTGCGCGACCGCCCACGACAGGGGGCGCACGGCCGGCCACCACACGGCGCGCACGGCCGTCCACGCGACGGTGCCGCTCATTCCGCCGGCACCGGGGCCGGGGTGCCGCCGTAGCGGAGGCGGAGGCGCTCGAACGCCAGGTAGATCGCCGGCGTCGTGTAGAGCGTCAGCAGTTGCGACAGCAGCAGCCCGCCAATGATGGTGACACCCAGCGGCCAGCGGAGTTCGGAGCCGGAGCCGTGCTCCAGCACCAGCGGCAAGGCCCCGAGAAGCGCCGCCATCGTCGTCATCATGATCGGGCGGAAGCGCAGCAGGCAGGCCTCGCGGATCGCGGCCAGCGGGGCGGCGCCGGCTTCGCGTTCCGCCTCGATCGCGAAATCCACCATCATGATGGCGTTCTTCTTCACGATGCCCATCAGCAGCACGATGCCGACCAGCGCCACCAGCGACAGGTCGGCGCCGCACAGCATCAGCGCCAGCAGGGCCCCGATGCCGGCCGAGGGCAGCGTGGACAGGATGGTGATCGGGTGGATCCAGCTCTCGTACAGCACGCCCAGCACGATGTAGATCACCACCACCGCGGCCAGGATCAGCCAGGGTTCGGCGGCGAGCGAGCGCTGGAACTCCGCCGCGTCGCCGGCATAGGTGCCGCTGATCGTGTCCGGCATGCCGATCTGGCGTTCGGCCGCGGCAATCGCGTCCACCGCGTGGCCCAGCGAGGCGCCGGGCGCGAGGTCGAAGCTCAGCGTCACGGCGGGGAACTGCGCCTGATGCGTCATGACCAGCGGCGCGATTCCCTGGTGCAGCGTCGCGATCGCGGTCAGCGGCACCTGCGCGCCGTCGGTGCCGGGCACGCGCAGCAGGCGCAGCGACGTGGGATCGGCCTGCCAGGACGGATCGGCCTCCAGCACGACGCGGTACTGATTGGCCTGGCCGAAGATCGTGGCGATCTGGCGCTGGCCGAACGCGTCGTACAGCACGTCCTGTACCGCCTGCATCGTGACACCCAGCCGCATCGCCGCCGCGCGGTCGACCGTGACGAAGGTGCGGAAGCCCTCGTTCTGCTGGTCGGAGGCGACGTTGCGCAGCTCCGGCAGCGCGGCCAGCGCCGCGCGCAGCTTCGGCGCCCAGGTCGCGAGTTCCGCCGGATCGGTGTCCATCAGCGTATACTGGTATTGCGTGCGGCTGACCCGCGTGCCGATCTGGATGTCCTGAACCGGCTGGAAGAACGCGGTGATGCCGGGGATGCCCGCGATCGCCGCCTGCAGCCGCGCGATCACCGCGGGCGCGCCGTCCCGCTCCCGCAGCGGCTTCAGCGAGATGGTCAGGCGCCCGACATTCGGCGTGGCGTTGATCGTGCCGGCGCCGACGAAGGAGACGACGCCGCTCACGGCGGGGTCGGCCTGCACCTTCGCGGCAACTTGGTCCTGCAGCTCGACCAGCCGGGGGATGGAGACGCTCTGGGACGCCTCGGTCACCGCGAGCAGCACGCCGGTGTCCTGCTGCGGCAGGAAGCCCTTGGGCACCACGACGTAGAGCACCACCGTGCCCACCAGGGTCAGCACCGCGACGACCAGCACCAGGGTCTGGTGCCCGAAGCTCCAGTCCAGCGAGCGGCGATAGGCGCCCAGCAGCCGCTCGAAGGCGCCCTCGCTCCAGCGCGAGAGGCGGCCGGGCGGCGTTTCACGGGCCGGCCGCAGGAACCGGCCGCACATCATGGGGGTGAGCGTCAGCGAGACCACGGCCGAGACCACCACCGCGACCGACAGGGTGACCGCGAATTCCTGGAACAGGCGCCCGACCACGCCCGTCATGAACAGCAGCGGGATGAAGACCGCGATCAGCGAGACGGTGAGCGAGACGATGGTGAAGCCGATCTGCGCCGCGCCGCGATAGGCGGCCTGCAGCGGCGAGACGCCCTCCTCGATGAAGCGGACCACGTTCTCGATCATGACGATCGCGTCGTCGACCACGAAGCCGGTCGCGACCGTCAGCGCCATCAGCGAGAGGTTGTCGAGCGCGTAGCCCAGCAGGTGCATCACCCCGAACGTGCCGATCAGCGACAGCGGCAGCGCGACGGCGGGGATGAAGGTGGCGCGCCAGGAGCGGAGGAAGGCGAAGATCACCAGCACCACCAGTCCCACGGCCAGCACCAGCGTGAACTGCACGTCGGCCACCGAGGCGCGGATCGTCTCGGTGCGGTCGCTCGCGATGGTCAGCCTGATGCCGGACGGCATGGCCCGCTCCAGGACCGGGAGCTGGGCCTTCACCGCCTGTACGGTCTGCACGATGTTGGCGCCGGGCTGGCGCTGCACGTCCAGCACCACGGCGGGCGTGCCGTTCCAGCTGGCCGCGACGCGGTCGTTCTCCACCCCGCTGATCACGCTGCCCACGGCCGACAGCCGCACCGGGGCGCCGTTGCGCCAGGCGATCACCAGGTTCCGGTAGGCGGCCGCATCCACGAGCTGGTCGTTCGCGCCGAGGGCGAAGGCGAGCCGCGGGCCGTCGAACCCGCCCTTGGCACCGTTCACGGTGGACTGGGAGACGGCGGTGCGCACGTCCTCCATCGACAGCCCGTAGGCGGCGAGCCGCGCGGGATCGACCCGCACCCGCACCGCCGGGCGCATGCCGCCCTGCACGGTCACGCGGCCCACGCCGTCGATCTGCGCGAGCTTCGGCTGCAGCAGCGTGTCCGCCGCGTCGCTGACCACGTCGATGGGCAGGCTGTCGGAGGTGAGCGCGATGGTCAGGATCGGCGCGTCGGCCGGGTTCACCTTCGAATAGGTGGGCGGATAGGGAAGGTTCGCGGGCAGCGTGCCCGCCGCCGCGTTGATCGCCGCCTGCACGTCCTGCGCCGCCGAATCCATCGAGCGGTTCAGGTCGAACTGCAGCGTGATCTGGCTGGTCCCCTCGGAACTCTGCGACGTCATGTTCAGCAGGCCGGGGATCTGGCCGAACTGGCGCTCGAGCGACGCGGTGAGCAGCACCTCCACCGTCTCGGGCGACGCACCCGGAAGCTGCGTCACGACCTGGATCGTGGGGAAGTCGACTTCCGGCAGCGCCGAGACCGGCAGTGCGCGGTAGCCGAGGCCGCCCGCGAGCAGGATCGCGATCGCCAGCAGCCAGGTCGCGATCGGCCGGCTGATGAACGGGGCGGAGATGTTCATGGCGCCGGCTGCCCCACCAACCCCAGTCCATGATACCGACGAGCGAAGAGGCCCATCGGTGTCACCCGGGTGCGCCGGCGTTGCGCGGCCGGCGGGCGCCGGGCGGGCTCACCTGGTCCGGTCCCGGCGCCTGGGCGGCTCCGGCGGGCGGCACGACGGCCACCTTGCTGCCGTCCGACAGGCGGGACGCGCCGTCGGTCACCAGCTTCTCGCCCCCTTTCAGGCCGCTGGTGACGATCGAGGCGTGCTCGTCCTCGTAGCCGGTGGTGATCGCCTGGCGCTTCACCGTCTCGCCGTCGATGACGAAGACGTAGGGGCCGCGGGGCCCGCGCTGCACCGCGGCGGGGGGGACGACCACCGCGCCATGCGCCGTGTCCACCTGGAGTTGCACGCGCACGAACCCGCCGGGCCACAGCGTGTGGTCCGGGTTCGGGAAGGTCGCCTTCAGCTTGATCGTGCCCGTGGTCGAGTCGACCTGGTTGTCCAGCACCGCGAGCGTCCCGGTGTCGAGCAGCGTCGCCGCGCCGCCATTCGAGCCTTCCGCATAGGCGAGCACCTTGGGCTGTCCCGCGCGCAGCGCCTTGGCGACGGCCGGCAGCTCCTGCTGCGGCAGGGTGAACACCACCGAGATCGGCTGGAGCTGCGTGATCACGACGATGCCGGTCGCGTCGGAGGCATGCACGATGTTCCCCGGATCGACCTGTCGGATCCCGGTCCGGCCGTCGATCGGGGAGGTGATGGTGGTGTAGCTGAGGTTGGTCTGCGCGGTCTCGATCTGCGCCTGATCCTGGCGCACCTGCGCCTCGTATTGCGCGACCAGGGACTTGGCGGTGTCGGCCTGCTGGGCGGAGGTGTAGTTGTTCGCCACCAGCTTCTGGTAGCGCGCATAGTCGGACCGGGCGTTGGCGAGCAGCGCCTCGTCCTGCGCCTTCTTGGCCACCGCCTGGTCGAGCGCGGCCTGGTAGGTGCGCGGGTCGATGCGCGCCAGCACGTCGCCCTTCTTCACGTCCTGCCCCTCGGTGAAGTTCACCGACAGCAGCGGGCCGTCGACCATGGGTTTCACCGTGACCGTGTAGAAGGCCTGCACGGTGCCGAGCCCGTCGAGGAAGATGGGCATGTCGCGGATTGCGGCGGGGGCGGCGAGGACGGGGATGGGCTGGCCGCTGACCCGGTTGCGGCTGGCCGGCCCGCCGGACCCGGACGGCCAGAACCACACCGCGCCGATGATCGCCGCGATGGCGAGCAGGCACAGCAGCAGCATGGGCCACCGCCGCACGCGCGCGCGCTGACGCAGCTCCACCGGGTCTCGGGTCAGGCTATCCATGTCGGTCCTTCCGGGGCTGGACGCGATATCGGGACACGGGGGCGAGGTGCCAATGGCCGGTCGCCCGATTCCGCCGGCGGCCCTGCGCGCCGTCGGGCCGGCGGTCGTGCTCCTCGTCGGGCTGGCGCCCCCGTGACGAAACCGAGCGGTTCCTGGTCATCGCAGGTTGCCTCCGACGGGCAGCGCCACCCCGCCCAGCACCTGGCCGGGATCGAGCGGCGGCACCAGGTCGGGGATCGCGCCGGCCGGGCGCTCCCACCCGCCGCCCAGGGCCTTGTAGAGGGAGAGCAGCGCCTGGAACCGCGAGAGGCGCACCTGCACCAGCGTGTCCTCGGCGTTGAACAGGGTGGTCTCGGCGGTCAGCACCGTGGTGATGTCCACCGTCCCGGCCTGGAGCTGCGCCCGCGCGATATCGGCGGCCCGCTGCGCGCGGGCGACCGCCTCCCGCTGCAGCTTCTCCTGTTCGGAGGTGAACCGCCAGGCGGTCAGCGCCAGGTCCACGTCGGTGAAGGCCTGCACCACCGCCTTGCGATAGTTGGCGAGGTATTCGGCATATTCCGCCTTGCTGAGGTCGAGCTGGCCCCGGAGGGTCCCGCCGTCGAAGATCGGCTGCGTCAACCCCGCCGCCAGCGAGAGCAGCATGCCGCCCGGCCCGACGAGCTGGTTCAGCGCCGCGGCCTGGTATCCCGCCGAACTGGTGAGCTGGATCGTCGGGAAGAACGCGGCGCGTGCCACCTGGATGTTGAAGTTCTGGGCGACGAGCTGCGCCTCGGCGGAGGCGATGTCGGGCCGCCGCTCGAGCAGCGTGGACGGCAGGCCGGGCGCGACCTCCGGGAGGGCCAGCGTGTCCAGCGTGCCGGGCTGGACCGTCACCGCCTCGGGCGGCCGCCCGATCAGGATGCCGAGGCCGATCACCTGCTGTTCCATCTGGTTCTGCAGGTTGGGGATGACGGCCCGCTCGATCGCGACCTGCGATTCCTGCTGCGCGACGTCCAGCGCGTTGGCGGTGCCGGCCGCGAACCGGCCGCGGATGACCGCCAGCGTCTGTTCGGCATCCGCCAGGTTGCGCCGCGCGACCGCCAGCCGGTCGGCATAGGCGAGCGCGGTGAACCAGGTCGTGGCGACGTTGCTCACCACGGTGAGCGCCACCGTCTCCTGGTCGAACCGGCTGAACAGCGCGAGCGCGGCGGCGCTGGACCGGGTCGCCCGCGCGCTGCCCCAGAAATCGATGTCGTAGGCGGCGTTGAGGCCGACCGCGTAGCTGCGCGTCTCGATCGCGCTGTTGCCGGAGGAGCTGGTGAGCCGGTTGGAGCCGGTGCGCAGCCCGGTCCGCTGCCATTGCGCGCTGCCGGTCGCGTCCAGCGTGGGCAGCAGGCCGGCGCCGGCGATGCGGAGCTGGGCGTCCGCCTGCCGCACCCGCGCGATCGCGGCGGCGATGTCGAAATTGGCCGCCCGCGCCTCGGCGATGAGCCGGTCCAGCTCCGGCGAGCGGAAGCCGCGCCACCATTCGGGCGAGGGCCAGGCCTGGGCCTCGGTCGCGGCGCTCGCGCGGTAGGCGGCCGGGATTTCCTGGTCCGGCCGCCGGTAGTCCGGGCCGAGGCTGCACCCGGCGAGCAGGCCCGCGGCCACCGCCACCAGGGCGAGACGCGCCGCGACCCGCCCCAGGCCGGTGACGGGCGAAGCGCCGGCCGGGGCGCGCGGCGGGGAAGATGACATCGCGTTCATGCGGGCGGCGGGACGGATCGCCGCCCCGGGGACATGGCCCCCGGAATGGCCCCAGGGGTGGCCCCAGGGATGACGCCGAGCGTGGGCGGGCGCGTGGTCACGGGATGGGCCACGTGCGTCGCCCGAGGCCAGGGCCTGGGCACGGTCGAGGGAGGTCGGATGGATGCGGTGTCGCGGCACGGTCGGTGCGCCCTCCCGGCGCTCATGGCTCCACCTGGACGGCGGAGGGCCGGCCGGCAGGATCGGATCGAGGAGACGGGCGGAGCGACGGGCACGATGGAGCTCGTCCCATCCGCGTGTAACGGGTCTATGTCCAGCGTGTATCCCATCGAGGCATGGCCGGGCACGAAGAACGCGCGCGGAGGCAAGGCTCCGACCGCACGGGGCATCATTCGTGGCCGGTGCAAGGGGTTCGACCGCCGATCGCCCGTGAAGCACGGGTTCGTGGTACGGCAGCCGCGGTCACATGGGCTCTGGCCAGCCTCCGGATCGCAGCGGGAACGCCGCTCACCGGCTTGCCTTCGTCTGAAACAATCTTGCGCCCCGCGCCACGATATGCAAATCACCCGCCCCACAGGGATCAATCCGTTTTCATGGGAGACGTCCGGGGGTGAACGACACCATCCTGGAGACCGCGGGCATGACCCGCGAATTCAGCGGCTTCGTCGCAGTCGACGGGGTGGACCTGCGCGTCCGGACCGGCACGATCCATGCGCTGATCGGCCCGAACGGGGCCGGGAAGACCACCTGCTTCAACCTGCTGACCAAGTTCCTGCAGCCGACGCGCGGGAAGATCCGCTTCAAGGGCCGCGACATCACCGGTCTCAAGCCGGCCCAGGTCGCGCGGCTCGGCCTCGTGCGCAGCTTCCAGATCTCGGCGGTGTTCCCACACCTGACCGCGCTCGAGAACGTCCGGCTCGCGCTGCAGCGCGCGCGCGGCACGAGCTTCGACTTCTGGCGGTCGGAACGCGCGCTGCACGTCTACAACGACCGCGCGCACGAGCTGCTCTACGACGTCGGGCTGTCGGGCTACGCCGAGACCACGGTCACGCAGCTCCCCTACGGTCGCAAGCGCGCGCTCGAGATCGCGACCACGCTCGCGCTCGATCCCGAGATGATGCTGCTCGACGAGCCCACCGCCGGCATGACGCACAGCGACGTCGACCTGATCGTGCAGCTGATCCGCCGCATTCGCGCGAACCGCACGATCCTGATGGTCGAGCACAACCTCTCGGTGGTGGAAGGCCTGTGCGACACCATCACCGTCCTGACCCGCGGCAAGGTGCTCGCCGAAGGCGACTACGCCTCGGTCTCGAAGAACCCCGAGGTCGTCGCCGCCTACCTGGGAAGCGAGCATGCTTGAGATCAAGGGACTCAACGCCTGGTACGGCGAGAGCCACATCCTGCACGGCGTGGACCTCGAGGTCCGCGAGGGCGAGGTCGTGACGCTGCTGGGCCGCAACGGTGCCGGCAAGACCACGACCATGAAGTCGATCATGGGCCTGGTGCCCCGGCGCGAAGGCAGCATCCGCTTCCGCGGCGCCGAGACGATCAAGATGATGCCGAACCACGTCGCCAAGGCGGGCATCGCGATCTGCCCCGAGGAGCGCGGCATCTTCGGCTCCCTCTCGGTCACCGAGAACCTGATGCTGCCCCCGGTGGTCGCACCGGGCGGACTGGACATCGACACGATCTACCAGCTCTTCCCCAACCTGAAGGAACGCGCCCGCACCGCGCACGGCACCCGGCTGTCGGGCGGTGAGCAGCAGATGCTGGCGATCGCCCGCATCCTGCGCACCGGCGCCAAGATGCTGCTGCTGGACGAGCCGACCGAAGGCCTCGCGCCGGTCATCGTGCAGCAGATCGGCCGGACCATCCGCGAAATCAAGAAGCGCGGCTTCACCGTCCTGCTGGTGGAGCAGAACTTCCGCTTCGCCCAGACCGTCGCCGACCGCCACTACGTCATGGAGCACGGCAAGGTCGTCGACATGATCCCGAACCACCAGCTCGAATCGAGCATGGACAAGCTGCACGAATACCTGGGCGTCTGACCGGCCGCACCCGGTCGTTCCACGGGAAACGTCCCGGCCCGCCCCCGACATCACCGCCACGCACACGACGCCACCGCACACCACGCCACCCACGCCAACGGCCACGACCACCAC
>MKTV01000042.1:129060-142544 GCA_001898425.1 Rhodospirillales bacterium 69-11 | reverse complement strand
GAGCTTCGCCGCCGAGACAATGGTGACCAGAGGAAACCGCCAATGCGTCTCTCCCACCGCGCCCTGATCGCCTGCCCCACGGCCGTGGCCGCCGGGTCCGCGGCGCGTGCGCGCGTGCAGACGGCGGAGACGGCGATGGGGACGGCGACGGCGACGATCCGGATCGGCCGTGGCGTCCCCGCCAGCGCCATCCGCACCGACGGACGCAAGATCCAGCCGTTCCATCTCCACGGGGGCGGAACGCCCTTCGACGGCAAGGAAGCGTGGAACGACGACGAGCCACAGGCCGCCACCCCAGCCGATCCGGCGATCCGCCCGGGCGGCGGGGGTGTCTGCCCGCTGGTGACGACCTGACGACCAAGGAGCGCCCAATGACCATCTCACGCCGTACCCTGCTATCCGCCGCGGCCGCCTCATCGGCGTTCCCGCTCGTCCGCGCCCGCGCGCAAGGCACGCCGACCATCAAGATCGGCGTGCTGAACGACCAGTCGGGCCCCTACACCAACACCGGCGGCGTCACCTCGGTGATCTGCACGAAGCAGGCGGTCGAGGAATTCGGCAGCAAGGGCTTCAACGTGGAGGTCATCTCGGCCGACCACCAGAACAAGCCCGACCTCGCCGTCTCCATCGTGCGCCAGTGGTTCGACCGCGACGGCGTCGACATGCTGCTCGACGTGCCGACCTCCTCGGTCGCGCTCGCCGTGCAGGGCGTGGTGAAGGAGAAGAACAAGGTCTACCTGAACTCCGGCGCCGCCTCCGCCGCGCTGACCGGGGAGCAGTGCTCGCCCAACTTCATCCACTGGACCTACGACACCTACATGCTGGCGAAGTCGACCGGCGGCGCCATGGTGAAGGCCGGTGGCAAGAACTGGTACTTCCTCACCGCCGACTACGCGTTCGGCAAGCAGCTGCAGTCCGACACCTCGGCCCTGGTGAACGCGGCCGGCGGCAAGGTGATGGGCTCCTCCGCCTATCCCTTCCCGGGCACGACCGACTTCTCCTCCTTCCTGGTGCAGGCGCAGGCCTCCGGCGCGCAGGTCCTCGGCCTGTGCAACGCGGGCGGCGACACGGTGAACTCGATCAAGCAGGCCAACGAGTTCGGCCTGAACCAGTCGATGAAGATCGCGGCGATGCTGATGTTCATCACCGACGTGCACGCCCTCGGGCTCGACGTCGCCAAGGGGCTGAACCTGACCGAGAGCTTCTACTGGGACCTGAACGACCGCACGCGCGCCTGGACCAACCGCGTGAAGCCGAAGACGCCGAACAACTGGCCGAACATGATCCATGCCGGCTGCTACTCGGCGACCCTGCACTACCTGAAGACCGTCGCCGACATGGGCGCCGCCGAGGCCAAGAAGGATGGCGTCGCCACCGTCAACCGCATGAAGGCGATGCCGGTCGAGGACGACTGCTTCGGCAAGACCAAGATCCGTGAGGACGGCCGCAACCTCGTCCCCGCCTACCTCTTCGAGGTGAAGAAGCCCTCCGAGAGCAAGGGTCCGTGGGACTACTACAAGCAGGTGGCGATGACCCCCGGCGACGAGGCGTTCCGCCCGCTGGCCGATGGTCACTGCTACTTCATCAAGTCCTAAGAACGAAGGGAACGGCGCGGCCGGGAAATCTCCATGTTCATGATCTTCGGCATTCCCGGCCCGCTGCTCTTCGGGCAGCTCCTGCTCGGGCTCATCAACGGTGCGTTCTACGCCATGCTCTCGCTGGGGCTGGCGGTGATCTTCGGCATGCTCAACATCATCAACTTCGCCCATGGGGCGCTGTTCATGATGGGGGCCTTCGTCTCCTGGATGCTGCTGAACTACGCCGGAATCGGCTACTTCCCCAGCCTGATCCTGGCCCCGCTGATCGTCGGCATCTTCGGGCTGCTGCTCGAGAAGACGATCATCAGCCGGCTCTACAAGCTCGACCACCTGTACGGCCTGCTGCTCACCTTCGGCCTCGCCCTGGTGATCGAGGGCCTGTTCCGTAACGCCTACGGCTCCTCCGGCATGCCCTACCGCATCCCGGCCGTGCTGCAGGGCGCGACCAACCTCGGCTTCATGTTCATGCCGAACTACCGCGGCTGGGTGGTGCTGGCGGCCCTGGTCGTGTGCCTCTCCACCTGGGCGATCATCGAGAAGACCTCGCTGGGCGCCACCCTGCGCGCGGCGACCGAGAACGCGCCCATGGTGCAGGCCTTCGGCGTCGACGTGCCGCGGCTGATCACCCTGACCTACGCCGGCGGCGTCGCCCTCGCGGCCTTCGCGGGCGTGCTGGCCGCGCCGATCTACTCGGTGAACCCGAACATGGGGACGAACTTCATCAACACCGTCTTCGCGGTGGTGGTGATCGGCGGCATGGGCTCGATCATGGGGTCCATCGTCACCGGCTTCGCCCTCGGCGTGATCGAGGGTCTGACCAAGGTCTTCTATCCCCAGGCTTCCGCCACCGTCGTATTCCTGGTGATGGTGATCGTCCTGTTGACCCGGCCGCGTGGCCTGTTCGGAAAGGCCGCCTGAGGATGTTCGGTTTCTCCCGCGCCCAGTCCATCGCCTTCCTGGTGATGATCGCGCTGATCGTGATCTGCCCCTACGTGCTGTATCCGGTCTTCCTGATGCGGATCCTGTGCATGGCGCTGTTCGCCTGCGCGTTCAACCTGATGATCGGCTATGTCGGGCTGCTGTCCTTCGGCCACGCCGCCTTCTTCGGCATGGGCAGCTACATCGCCGCCTGGACCATGAAGCACTGGCACATCGACGCGGTGGTCGCGATCGCCCTCGGCGGCCTCACCGGCGCGGCCCTCGGCCTCGTCCTCGGCTACCTGGCGATCCGCCGCTCGGGCATCTACTTCGCCATGATCACCTTGGCACTCGCGCAGATGGTCTACTTCTTCTGCCTCGAGGCGCCGTTCACCGGCGGCGAGGACGGCATCCAGCAGGTGCCCCGCGGCAACCTGTTCGGCATCTTCGACCTGTCGAACGACATGACGATGTACTGGGTCGTCGCGATCATCTTCATCCTCGGCTTCCTGATGGTGCACCGGATCATCCACTCCCCGTTCGGGCAGGTGCTGAAGGGCATCCGCGAGAACGAGCCGCGGGCAATCTCGCTGGGCTATCGCACCGACGACTACAAGCTGATCGCCTTCGTGCTGTCCTGCCTGATCGCGGGCGTCGCCGGCGGCACCAAGGCGCTGGTGTTCGGCATCGCTACGCTGACCGACGTGCACTATGCGACCTCGGGCGAGGTCGTGCTGATGACCCTGCTGGGCGGGTTGGGAACGGTGTTCGGTCCGATCATGGGCGCCACGGTGCTGGTCAGCATGGAAAACTACCTGGCGCAGTTCGGCGCCTGGGTGACCGTGACCCAGGGCGTGATCTTCATGGTCTGCGTGCTCGCCTTCCGCCGCGGCATCATCGGCGAGATCGGCGGCTACCTGCGCCTCGCGCTCTGATGTGATGCGCATGCCCGTCCGGGGTTGGCCCGCGGCATTGCCGGGCCGGCCCCGAACGGGTAAGCGCCCGCGATGCACGCCCTGCTGCGCCGCCTCGCCCGCCGCCTGCCGCCCCCGCTCGCGCGGCACGCCACCCAGGACCGGCTGCGAACCCTGGTCCAGTTCACCCAGTTCGGCACCGTGGGCCTGGCCGGCCTGGTGGTCGACACGGCCACCGTCTACGCCCTGCGCGGTTCCCTCGGCCTCTACGGCGCCGGCCTCGCCGCCTATGGCACGGCCGCCACCACCACCTGGCTGCTCAACCGGATCTGGACCTTTCGCGGCCAAGGCAGCGGCCCCGCGCACCACCAATGGGCCCGCTTCATCGCCGCCAACCTGGTGGGGTTCGTGCTGAACCGGGGCACCTACGTGCTGTGCGTCGCCTTCATCCCGCTCGCCGCGCGCCAGCCGGTGATCGCCACCTCCGCCGGCGCGGTCGCCGGGATGTTCGTCAATTTCAGCCTCTCCCGCCGGCTGGTGTTCCGCTGAGGTGCCCCCGACGCGCAGGCGTCCCGGCCGTCGGCACCGCAAGCGGGCGGCACGCGAGGAGCGTTTGAGCGGCGCGTGAGAAAAATCTTCATGCGTCACTACCGCCGCATGCGGCGTTAACCGCGCGCTGACCTCTCCAGCGCCATGACTTGCCCGTCGGAAAACCGACGAAGGGCAAGACCATGTTCGACTATGCCGGCCACGCCCTCGCGCGCCTTCCCGCCCGAGAGTCGGATCTGCTCCTCGAGCCGATCTCCTATCGCCAGTCGCTGGCCGCACGCTCCCCGCCCGCCATGCGGCGCGTGGGGCACAACCCGGCCACAGCTGCGACGAAGCGGGCGTTGGACCTCACCCTTGCCACCGTGATGCTGGCGGTGCTCGCCCCGCTCATGCTGCTGGTCGCGATCGCGATCCGGCTCGACAGTCCCGGCCCCGCCCTGTTCCGCCAACGCCGCATCGGCCTGCAGCAGCGGCATTTCGGCCTGCTCAAGTTCCGCACGATGTACGACCACGTACCGTCCGCGGGCGATTGCCGGCAGGCGACGCGCGGCGATCCGCGCATCACCCGGGTCGGCCACTGGTTGCGCTGCACCTCCCTCGACGAGCTGCCGCAGCTGGTCAACGTGCTCCGCGGCGAGATGTCGATGGTCGGGCCCCGGCCCCATACGCCCGGCACCTGCGCCGGCGGCCGCCCGTTCGAGGACGTGGCACCCCACTACGCCGCCCGTCATGCCGTTCGCCCCGGCATCACCGGCCTGGCGCAGGTGCGCGGCTGGCGCGGCGAGACCGACACGGAGGAGAAGCTCCTCCGCCGCATCGATTGCGACCTCGAATACATCGCCACCTGGTCGCTGCTACTCGACGTCCTGATCCTCTGCCGTACGCTCGTCAGCGTTCTCGGCATGCGCAACGCCTATTGAGGAGCGTGCGCCATGCCCGACACCATCCTCTGTGACGACGTCGCCCCGCCCCGGCTCGCCTCCCCCAAGCGACAGACGGCGCCCCCCCAGCGCCCGACGGCAGAGTTCGTCCGGCCGCGCGGCTGGCCCGAACGGCCGTCGCCCGCCAAGCCCCTCGCGCGGGAGGGTGCGGGCCAGGACGTGCTGGCACAGCAATGCTCCGCGCCCGCCCTGCCGTCCGCGGACCGGTTCATCCAGGCCCCGCGCGTCGCGGTGCTGATCCCCTGCTGCAATGAGGAAGCGGCGATCGGCAAGGTCGTGGCCGATTTCCAGGCCGCGCTGCCCCAGGCGACGATCTACGTCTACGACAACAACTCGACCGACCGCACCGTGCTCACCGCGCGCGCGGCCGGCGCGCTGGTCCGCAACGAGCGGCTGCAGGGCAAGGGCCACGTGGTCCGTCGCATGTTCGCCGACATCGACGCGGACGCCTTCGTGCTGGTGGACGGTGACGACACCTACGACGCCGCAGCGGCCCCGGCGATGCTGCGGCTGATGCACGAGCAGCAGCTCGACATGGTTTCCGCGGCCCGCGTGTCGGATGAGGCGGAACTGGCCTATCGCCGCTTTCATCGCATCGGCAACACCCTGCTCAGCGGCTTCGTGCGCCACGCCTTCGGCTGCGGCGTCAGCGACATGCTCTCGGGCTACCGCGTGTTCAGCCGGCGCTTCGTGAAATCCTTCCCCGCCCTGTCCGCCGGGTTCGAGATCGAGACCGAGTTCACCGTCCACGCGCTCGAGCTGCGGATGCCGATGCAGGAGGTTTCGGCCCCCTATCGCGGCCGGGGCGCGGGCTCGAGCTCCAAGCTGCGGACGCTGATCGACGGCTGGCGCATCCTGCGCACCATCCTGCACCTGATCGAGCACGAGCGGCCGCTGCTCTCCTTCGGCCTGACCGCGCTCGCGATGCTGGTCGCCGGGCTCGGTCTCGGTCTGCCGGTGGTGTGGGAATTCGTCGGCACCGGCCTCGTGCCGCGCCTGCCGACCGCACTGCTCGCGACCGGGCTCGTGCTGCTCTCCTTCCTGGCGCTGACCTGTGGGCTCGTGCTGGACGCGCTCTCGCGCGGGCGAAAGGAACTCAAGCGGATGGCCTATCTCGGAATCCGCCCGATGGGAGGGGTGCTCTGATGCGCCATCTCGCCGGAGCCACCCGGCCGCCGGACGGCCGCTACGACGTGGACGTGACGATCCTGGCGCTCGACCGCGCGGAGGAGACCTGCGCCGCCATCGCCTCCGCCCTGGCACAGCAGGGTGTCAGCCGGCATGTGACGGTGCTGGACCAGGGCTCCGCCCCGCCGGCACGGGCGCGGATCGCGCGCTTCGTGCAGGGGCGGTCCGGCGTCACCTTCCTGGGCCTCGACCGCAACCTGGGCGTCCCCGCCGGGCGCAACCGCGCGGCCGCGTTCGGGCATGGAGACCTGATCGCCGGCCTCGACAACGATGCGGAATTCGCAGCCCCCAACACGCTGGCACGCGCCCGCGCGGATCTCGCGGCCCAGACCCGCATCGGGGCGCTGGGCTGCCGCATCCTCGCCCATGGGCGCGACACCGACGACCTCTCCTCCTGGGGCTACCCCGCCGCGCTGCTGCCGCGCGCCGCGGCGCGGTTCGATGCCGCGACCTTCGTGGGCGCGGGCCACGTCATCCGGCGCACCGCCTGGAACGAGGCCGGCGGCTACGACCCGGCCCTGTTCTTCTGCTGGGAAGAGTTCGACCTCTCACTCCGCCTGCTCGCGGCCGGGTGGACGGTCCGCTACCACGGCGACCTCGTGGTCACGCACAAGGTCAGCGGAGAGCAGCGGGTACGCTGGTCGGATGCCCGATGGTACCATCACGTCCGCAATCGGCTCTACATCGCCCGCAAGATCGGCGTCGACTGGCTGTCCCTCTCGCCCCGGATCGCCGCCTACCTCGCCAAGGGCTGGCGCAACGGCCTGCTGCCCGAAACCCGCCGTGCGATCGCCGATGCGGCGCGCATGCCGCTGCCCGCGCCGGCGCGTCGGCTGCCCGACGATGTCCGAAGCTATCTGCAGGCCGTGGATCGCGCGCCGCGCGGCGCATGGTACCGGCGGATCCGCCAGGAACTCCTGGCCCCCCTGCCCGCGCCCTCCACACCGACAGCCCCGGCGCCCGCCCTCTTCTCCCTCTGGGAGCGTCCGTCCGATCGCATGGCTCCCCCCGCCGCGCAGCGCCGGCGGGTCAGCGCCGCGTGATCCGAACTCGCCACAGCAGCGCGAACACGCGCGGGCTGTCCCACAGGTATCGGCGGGAGAGGCGGCGCGGCGCGCGCAGCAGCCGGAAGGCCCACTCCGCCCCGATCCACTGCATCCAGCGTGGCGCGCGGCGTTCGGTGCCCGCAAGGAAGGAGAGGCTCGCCCCGATGCACAGCCCGACCCCGCGTGCCCGCCCCGTCGCGGCGATCGCCGCCGCAAGCTGCTCCTGCTGCGGCGATCCCACCGCCAGGAAGACGAAGCGGGCGGGATGGGCGAGCACGAAGTCGACGGCCGCCTGCATCGCCTCCGGTCGCTGCGCCAGTCCCATCGGGGGCACATGATGCGCCGGCATGCACAGGCCGAAACGCTGCGCGACACGCCGCACCGTCGGGTCCGTCAGCCCGATCACGGTGACCGGATCCTCGGGCCGCACATGCGCGGCCAGCAGGCATTCCGTGAGGTCGCTGCCGGGTGCGACCGGCGGCACCGCCAGTCCCAAGAGCCGCGCGGCGCGCGCGACCACGCGCGAGTCGAGCAGCCGCAGCAAGGCACCGCGATAGATCGCAGCGAGACCCGGATCGCCCGCCAGCCGCACGAAATGGTCCGCGTTCGGCGTCACCACGTATCCGAACGGGGCATCGGCCGGACGTGCGGCCAGCCACGCCGCGGCCGCCGGGGCATCCATCGCCGCGCAGTCGAGCCCGAGCAGCGGGACGGTCACGGGTTGGACGGTCATGGGGCGGACGGTCATGGGGCGACGGTCACGGGGCGCGCTCCTCGCGCCGGCCCCATGGGTTGTGCCGACGGGCGGAGGGGCTGACCGGCATCACAGGCCGAAGCGGACCGTGAGCAGGGCGAGGCTGTGTGTGCTCGGCCCGGCCGTCGCCTGCGTCCCTGCGTGCCCGCCGCTCAACCCGCGCAGATCGTAGGTCGCGGACACCCGCATCAGCCGGTTCACCATCCAGGTCGCACCAAGGCCGATCGTGTAGCCGGTCTGCGACCCGCCCTGCAGGAAGGCGGCGTGCTGCAACCCGGCCGACGCGCTCAGCACGAGTTCGCGCATGTATTCGTGGTCGATCGTCAGGCGCCCCGACGTGTAGGTGTAGCCCGACACGCCCTCCTGCGCCGCGTCCTCCACGCTGCGCCCCAACGTGCCGCGGATCGTGGTCAGGCCGGAGGGCATCCAGGCGACCTCCGCCTCCGCGATCAGCGCGTCGTGGCTGCGATAGGCGGCAAAGCGTCGCGTTTCCCCGCCCACCAGCAGGCGCAGGCGCCAGAGCGCGTCAGCCTCGTAGTCGATCCCCACGAGCAACTGGGTGGCGAGCGAAGCTTGCGACGGTTGGCCGATCGGGGTGTCGGGATAGCCCTGGCCCACCACTCGCCCGACCGCGACCAGCTCCCGCCGGGGCGCGAGCGCGTAGCGCAGGGTCACGCCGCCCTGGGAGACGAGGCGGTCGCGATAGGCCTGGCTGACCGTGGCACCGGCGACGCTCGCCGCATCGAAGCGCCATCGGGCGATCTCGGCCGCCGGGGTCAGCGTCCAGCGGCCGAACGAGGCGGCGTAGCTGGTCCGCGCGGTGTCGATCGTGAAGGACACCGGCCGGTCGGTCGGCAGCGCGCCGACTTGGCTCGCGTCCTGATGCTGGGCGAGATGCGCGACGGCGAGCGACCAGCGGTCGCGCCCGAGATCGACGGCCCCGCCCAGGAGCGCACTGCCATCGGTCCGGCTCTGCGCCGGCGTGTCGAGATAGCGCGTGTCGGTGAGCGAGACGAAGCCGCCCAGCGCGTGGCGGGACCAATCGGTGCCGAACAGCACCGAGGGCTGCGTCCGGACGAGCCAGCTCCCCTCCGCGGGGACGGTCCCCGAGGGGTTGCCGTCATAGCCGACGCTGGTTTCCACCGCGGGACGCACGATCAGGCTGCCGATCCGCAGCCCGGGCGGCTCGAGCCCAGGGCGCAGGCGGGACCGGACCGTGACGCCGGGACTCACGTCGAACCCCGGCACACCCTCGGGGAACAGCGTCGCGATCGCCTGTGCCCCCGCCCGCGCCGCCGCGAAGACGCTGAACGCCATCGTCGCGCCCGCGACCGCCGCCCGCCATGCCTGCGTCCGTCTTGTCCGCATGCGGCAAAGGATGAGGCCGCACGCCTACCATCGCGTTAACGACCGACCGGCCGGCCCATCGGTCCCGTGGTGCGACGCCGCCGTGCCTATTTCCGAGCGGTCTGCTGGCGAAGCGGCATGTTCGTTTCCCAGCCGCCGCCCAGGGCCTTGTACAGGGCGACCAGGTTCGCCGAGACGTTGGTCGTGCTGTCGGCGAGCGCCTGCTGCGAGGACAGCAGGCTCCGTTCGGCGTCCAGCACGGTCAGGAAGTCGGCAACCCCCTGCTGGTAGCGGCTCTGTGCCAGCGACACCGCACGCTGGTTCTCGGCGACCGCCTGCTGCAGCTGCACCCGCCGCTCCTGTTCGGTGCGATAGGCGGTCAGCGCGTTGTCCACCTCGTGCCAGGCCTGCAGCACCGTCTTCTGGTAGTTGATCGCGGCTTCCTGCTGCTGCGCCTCCCGCAACTGCAGTTGCGCGCGCAGCTGGCCGCCGCGGAACAGCGGGACGGTCAGGCCCGGTCCCAGCGCGTAGTTGCGGGAGTTCAGGTCGAACGCGTGCGAGAATTGCAGCGCCTGCAGCCCGACGCTGCCGTTCAGCGTGAGCGACGGATAGAAATCCGCGACGGCGACGCCGATATCCGCGGTCGCCGCATGCAGTTGCGCTTCCGCCTGGCGGATGTCGGGACGCCGGCGCGCGAGTTCCGAGGGCAGCCCGACCGGCACGGTCGGCGGCACCGGCGGCACCGGCAGCGGCGTCTGCAACTTGGCCCGCAGCGCGTTGGGCGGCTGCCCCAGCAGCAGGCTCAGCGCGTTGATCAGCGCCGCCTCCCGCTGTTCCAGCGCCGGGATCTGCGCGGCCGTGGTGCGAAGCTGGGCGGAGGCGTTCGCCACGTCGAGGTCCGTCGTGACGCCCCCGGCGGCGCGCTGCTGCGTCAGGCGCAGGCTCTGCCGCGCCGTCCGCAGGTTCTCGCGCGCGATCCGCAACTGCTCCTGCGTGCCGCGCAGCTGGATGTAGTCACGCGCGACCTCGGCGAGGTTGCTCAAGAGGGTGGCGCGCTGCGCCTCCTCCGCCGCCTGCTCGCTCGCGGTCGCCGATTCGACGGATCGGCGCACGCGCCCCCACAGGTCGACTTCCCACGACGCGTCGAACCCCGCCTGGTAGACGTCGAAGGCCGAGATGTTGCGTCCCGAGACGCCGCCCGTCGTGTTGCCGAACGCGCCGTTCGCGCCCACCGCGTTCGGGGCCGCGGCGAACACGCCGTTGTTGCTGGGCTTCTGCCGCTCATACGACGCGTTGGCATTCAGGCTCGGGAATTCCGAGGAGCGGATGCTGGCGAGCTGGGCGCGGGATTCGGCGAAGCGGATGGCGGCGATCCGCACGTCCAGGTTCTCCGCCGCGACGCGTTCCTCCAGTTCCGTCAGGTGCCCGTCCTCGAACAGCCGCCACCAGTCGGGGTTGATCGGTTCGGCCACCGCGTAGCTGAGCTTCGGCTGGGGCGGCGGCTCCTGCTTGCCGCCGAACCACGAGGCCGGCGAGATCCAGGCGGGCGGCGAGAAATCGGGACCGACCGTGCAGCCGCCCAGCGGCAGGAGTGCCGCGAGAAGCGAGGCGGACGCCAACGCCGTCCCGCGCTTGAGGAAAGTCATGCCGAACATCGAATCCCGCCGTTGGAAGAGAAGCTCATCGTCAATGCGCCGCTGCCGTTCCCTTCGGCACGCGCGGCAAGAGCAGCACGAGCGGCCAGATCAGGAAAGCCACGATGCCCAGCGCCCAGAAGATGTCCAGGTAGCTCATGATCGACGCTTGCGCCTCGATGATCCGATTGATCGGCGCAAGCGGCGTGGACCAGTCGTAGCCATTGTACGCGGTGATGTGTTCCGCCAGCCGCGCATGGTGGAACTGGGTGCGTTCCGCCAGCATCGTCGTGGTGAACGATACGCCGACGCTGCCGCCGAGATTGCGCATCAGGTTGATCAGCGCCGAGGCGTCGTTGCTGCGGTCCGGCGGCACGCCGACATAGGAGACCGCGCTGAGCGGAATGAACAGGAACGGCAGCCAGATCACCTGCGTGATCCGCGTGAACGAGATGTTCCAGAACGACATGTCGAGGTTGAGATACGCGGCGCTCATCATCGACCAGCCGGTGCCCAGGATGGCCATGAGGATCAGCCATTTCGGCTGGATCAGCCGTCCCGTCACGATCCCCGCCACCGGCATGAGCACGAGCGAGGCGACGCCGCCCAGCCCCAGCGTCTCGCCCGCCGTGGTGGCGTCGTAGCCCAGCAGGCTCTGGGCGAGCTGCGGCAGCAACTGGGTCGTGCTGATCAGGATGAAGCCGACGGCGAACATCATCGTGCAGGAGATCGCGAAGGCCGGCACCCGCAGCAGCTTCACGTTCACGGCCGGATGATCCTGCAGCAGCTCCCAGATCACGAGCCCGATGAGGCACGCCGCCGCGGTCAGGCCGAGGACGGTGATGAAGTCGGAGGAGAAGCCATCGTCCTGTTCATACCGGTCCAGCATGATCTGCAGCGCGCCGAAGCCAAGCACGACCAGGATCACGCCGACGACGTCGATCTTCAGCCCGCCCGCCAGCAGCTTCCGCCGGTCCTCCTGCAGCGCCTTGGGCTCGACGACGAGCCATTGCACCAGGAACAGCGACAGCAGCCCGACCGGCAGGTTGATCAGGAACACCCAATGCCAGGACGCGTGGTCGGTCAGCCACCCGCCCAGCACCGGCCCGATCGCCGGGGCGCTGACCACGGTCAGGCCATAGAGCGCGAAGGCCTGGGCGCGCTTCTCCGCCGGGAACGTGTCGGCGAACATCGACTGTTCGGTGGGCGCCATCCCGCCGCCGCCGATCCCCTGGATCACCCGCGCGATTAGCATCATCCCGAGGGAGGTGGACAGGGCGCACATCACGGACGCCGCGGTGAACAGGGCCACGCAGATCATGTAGAACCGCTTGCGCCCGATCACGCTGGCGAGCCAGCCGCTGATCGGCAGGACGATCGCGTTGGAGACGAGGTAGCTCGTCAGGATCCAGGTCGCCTCGTCCTGGCTGGCGGCGAGGCTTCCGGCGATGTGCCGCAGCGCGACGTTCGCGATGGTGGTGTCGAGCACCTCCATGAAGGTTGCGATCGAAACCACGACGGCGATCAGCCACGGGTTGCGGTCGCCCGCCGCGGAGCGTGGCAGCGCCGGATCGGCCATGCTCAGCGGATCCGGATCGAGGGCACGACCGACATGCCGGGCGCGAGGCGGAAGTCCTTCATCCGGTCGTCGTCGAACACGATCTTGACCGGCAGGCGCTGCACCACCTTCACGTAGTTGCCGGTGGCGTTCTCGGCCGGCAGGACGCTGAACGCCGACCCGGTGCCCGACTGGAAGCTGTCGACCCGGCCGTGGAAGGTGACGGACGGCACGGCGTCGACCGAAAGATCCGCCGGCTGGCCAGGACGCAGATGGGCGAGCTGCGTCTCCTTGAAGTTCGCGGTGACCCAGCGGCCGTCCTGGACGATGGCGAACAGCGCCTGGCCGGGATTGACGTAGTTGCCGACGTCGACCTTGCGGCTGGCGATGGTTCCCGCCACCGGTGCGTTGATCGTGCAGTAGGAGAGCTGGAGCGCGGCAGCCGCCACGTTCGCGTCCGCCTGCTGCACCTGCGCCTCGGCGGCGAGGACCTGGGCCCGCGCGGCCTCGAGCTGCGCACGCGCGCCGCCCACCGCCTGGCGGGAGGCGTCGAGCTTGGCCTCCGAGGCATGGAAGTTCGCCGTGGCGGTGTCGACCTGCTGGCGGGTCACGGCATGCGGGTCGATCTTGTGATACCGCTCGTAATCCTGCCGCGCCTGGACCAGGTCGGCCTCGTTCACGCGGACATTCGCTTCGGCCTGGTCGACATTGGCCTGCTGCATGGTGACCTGCGCCCGCGCCTGTTCCAGCCCCGCGCGGGCATTGGCCTGCTGGGCCTTCGCCTGGTCCAGCTTCGCCTGGTAGTCGCGCGGATCGATCCGCAGCAGCAACTGGCCCGCGGTCACGTGCTGGTTGTCGGTGATGGCGAGTTCGGTCACGCGGCCGGCCACCTGGGGCGCCATCTGGGTCGTGTTCGCGTCGACGAACGCGTCATCGGTGCTGACGAAATTGCGGGCGTGCAGCCAGTAGAGGACGCCGCCGCCCACCAGCAGCACGGCGAAGACCGCGCCGCCGATCACCAGCAGGCGGCGGCGCCA
>MKTV01000042.1:114625-129026 GCA_001898425.1 Rhodospirillales bacterium 69-11 | reverse complement strand
GCGGGATTTGTCGGCGGCATCGCCGCGGGATTTGTCGGCGGCATCGCCGCGGGATTTTTCTGCGGCATCGCCGCGGGACCTTTCGGCGGCATCGTCGCGGGACGGGCGGTCCGAGCGGGCGGGGGAGTCGCGGCGTGACATCGCCGCGTCGTCCTCGCCAGGCTGGCGGGCCGGTTCGTGCGTCTGGTCGTCCATCTTGCCTCCGCCCGGGGTCCGATCACATCTCGATGACCAAACCGTTCGGTCAATGCTGGACAGAGGTGGATCGCCTGCTGCAGTTGTCAACACGGCAGAGAGGCCCGATGGTGGACCCAACATGGATATGACGGACGCCTTATCCCCCGAGAAGCATGCCCAAATCCTGCGCGGCGCGTCCGAGGTCTTCGCGGCCGACGGATACGAGGGCGCCAGCATGGCGCGGATCGCGACGGTGGCAGGGGTCTCGAAAGGGACGCTCTACAACTATTTCCCCAGCAAGGCGGCGCTGTTCACCGCCTTCGTGCAGGATCAATGCGATCGCTATCTCGCGCACGTGTTCGACGCGGCGGATCACGACGGTGAGCCGGCGGCGGTCCTGCACCGCATCGGCCGGCGCATGATGCAGATGATGCTGTCGCCGGTCGGCCTCACGATCTATCGCGTGATGATCGCGGAGGCGGCGAAGTTCCCCGACCTCGCGCGCACCTTCTTCGCCGCCGGCCCCGACCGCGCCGTGCGCTTCATGGCGGACTGGCTGGGGGAGGAGGCGCGAAGGGGACGGCTTTCCGTCTCCGATCCGGAGTTCGCCGCCGAACAGTTCTTCGCGATGAGCCAGACCGTCCTCGTCCTCCGCCGGCGGCTCGGTCTCCTCCCCGATCCGCCCGAGGAGGATCTGGAGCGGATCGTCCAGGGCGCCGTCGCGATGTTCCTGGCCACCTACGGCGCACGCGACGTCGCGGCCTGAGCCGCGCGCGGCAGGACAGCGGCCCCCAGCAGGAGAGCAGCCCAATGTCTTCAACGATCGAGTCCGTGCTCCGCCACGTGGACGGCGCGCTCGACCAGTCCCGCGCGCGGCTGTTCGAGCTGCTGCGCATCCCGTCGATCAGCGCGCAGCCCGACCATGCCGCCGATTGCGCCCGCGCCGCGGCATGGTGCCGCGACCAGCTCGCCGGATTGGGCTTCACCGCCGAGGTACGGCCGACACCGGGTCACCCGGTGGTGGTCGCGCACCATCCCGGCCCGGCCGGCTACGCGGGACCGCACGTGCTGTTCTACGGGCATTACGACGTCCAGCCGGTGGACCCGCTGGAGCTGTGGCACAGCGCGCCGTTCGATCCGCAATATGTCGACGGGCCGCGCGGCAAGCGCTTCGTCGCCCGCGGGGCGGTGGACGACAAGGGCCAGACGATGATGTTCATCGAGGCCCTGCGCGCCTGGAAAGAGGCCGGCGGCGGCATCCCCGCGCGGATCACCGTCCTGATCGAGGGGGAGGAGGAGGTCGGCTCCAAGAACCTCGAACCGTTCCTGGCGGCGCACAAGGACGAGCTGTCGGCCGACCTCGCCCTGATCAGCGACACCGGCATGTGGGACGTCGACACGCCCGCGATCACCACGCGGCTGCGGGGCATGTGCTACGTGCAGGTGACGCTGAAGGCGGCCAACCGCGACCTGCATTCCGGCCTGTACGGCGGGTCGGCGCTCAACCCGATCAACGCGCTGACCAGGATCCTGGGCGAGCTGCACGACGCCGACGGCCGGATCCAGCTGCCCGGCTTCTATGAGGGCATCGCGCCGATCGGCAACGCGCAGCGGGCGCAATGGGAGTCCCTCGGCTTCGACGAGGCCGCCTTCCTCGGCTCGATCGGGCTGACCGCGCCGATCGGCGAGCGGGGCTACGGCGCGCTCGAACGGCTGTGGGCGCGGCCGACCGCCGACGTCAACGGCATCTGGGGCGGCTATACCGGGGCGGGCAGCAAGACGGTGATCCCGTCGGAGGCCTCGGCCAAGGTGACCTTCCGGCTGGTCCCCGGCCAGGACCACGACGCGGTTGCGGGGCAGTTCAAGCGCTTCGTGGAGGAGCGGCTGCCGGCGGGTGCGAGCGTCTCCTTCGAGGGCGGGTCGGCGACACCGGGCATCGAGGTCGCCACCGACAGCCCCTGGGTGCGGGCGGCGGAGGAGGTGCTGGCCGCCGAGTATGGACGGCCGGCCGTGCTGATCGGCAGCGGGGGGTCGATCCCGGTGGTCACGTCGCTGCGCAAGGTGCTGGAGATCGACTCGCTGCTGATGGGGTTCGGGCTGGACGACGACCAGGTCCACAGCCCGAACGAGAAGTTCGAGGAGCGCTGCTTCCATCACGGCATCCGATCGCATGCGCGGCTGCTGGACCGCTTCGCGGTGGGCTGAGCGCATCGAGCGTCGAGGCTGCACGCAGCGCACGGCCGATCGTCGGCGACGGCGGTAACGTCGCCGCGACGAGTTGGTGTAATCTCGCGTGCAGCAGAAACCGAGGACCGTTTCGATGATCGTCGCCGACGTCATGACCCGCCATGCCCTGTCCGTGGCCCCCGACAGCACGGTCGAGGAGGCCGCGGCGACGATGCTGGAGCGCGGCATCTCCGGCCTGTTCGTGGTGGATCAGAAGGGCGACCTGGTCGGCGTCGTGACCGAAGGCGACCTGCTGCGCCGGGACGAGATCGGAACGCAGCGCCACCGCCCGTGGTGGCTCCGCCTGATCGTCTCGCCCGGCCGGCAGGCGGCGGACTTCACCCGCACGCATGGCCGACGGGTCAGCGACGTGATGACGGAGTCGGTGATCTCCGTGCCGCATGACGCGGAGCTGGAGGAAGTGGTCGACCTGATGGAGCGGCATCGGATCAAGCGCGTGCCGGTGACACAGGACGGCCGCGTCGTGGGCGTGGTCAGCCGCGCCGACCTGCTGCGCGCGCTGGTCACCCGCGCCCGCACCGAACCGCCGGTCAGCGCGGACGACCGGTCGGTGCGCGCGGCGATCCTGGATGCGCTCGACAAGCAATCCTGGGCGCCGATGACCACGCTGAACGTCACGGTGGTGGACGGCGTGGTGGACGTCTGGGGCACCATCACCAACGACGACGAGCGCCGCGCGATCTGCGTGCTGGCCGAGAACGTTCCGGGGGTGAAGTCCGTGCGTGACCACCTCGTCTTCGTCGAGCCCTATTCGGGCACGGTGATCGAAGCGCCTGACGAGAAGGCGTGAGCGGCGTCCACGACCTCGCCGTCATCGGTGGCGGCATCAACGGGGTCGGCATCGCGCGCGACGCGGTGGGGCGTGGGCTGTCTGTGCTGCTGCTCGAGCAGGCCGATCTGGCCGGCGCGACGTCCTCGGCCTCGACCAAGCTGATCCATGGCGGGCTGCGCTACCTCGAGCATCACGAGTTCCGCCTGGTGCGGGAAGCGCTGACGGAACGGGAGGTGCTGCTGCAGGCGGCGCCGCACATCGCCTGGCCGCTGCGCTTCGTGCTGCCGCATCATGCGGGGCTGCGGCCCTGGTGGATGGTCCGCACCGGCCTGTTCCTCTACGACCACCTGGGCGGGCGGCGCATCCTGCCGCCGACGCGCGTGCTGGACCTGCGCAGCGATCCCGCCGGTGCCCCGCTGCGGCCCGACTTCACCCGCGGGTTCGAGTATTCCGATTGCTGGGTGGACGACGCACGGCTGGTGGTGCTGAACGCCCGCGATGCCGCGCGGCGCGGCGCCGAGATCCGCACCCGCACGGCTTGCGTCGGCGCCCGCGTGGTGGACGGGACCTGGTCGCTCACGCTGGGCGACGGGACGGAGAGACGAGCGCGCGTGCTGGTGAACGCCGCCGGCCCCTGGGTCTCGCAGGTGCTGGCGAACGTGGTGGGGGCGAATGCACCCACGCGGGTACGGCTGGTGAAGGGCGCGCACATCGTGGTGCCGCGCCTGTTCGATCACGACCGCTGCTACATCTTCCAGAACGCCGACCAGCGCATCTGCTTCGCGATCCCCTATCAGGACGACTTCACGCTGATCGGCACCACCGACGAGGAGGTGGAGGGCGACCCGCGCACCGTCGCCTGCACGCCGGCGGACGAGGCGTATCTCTGCGCGGCGGTCAGCGCCTATCTCCGCGAGCCGGTCGATCCCGCCAGCATCGTGTGGCGCTACGCGGGCGTGCGTCCGCTGCGCGACGACGGCGCCAGCAAGGCGCAGGAGGCGACGCGCGACTACGTGCTGGAGCTGGCGGGCACGCCGCCGGTGCTGAGCGTGTTCGGCGGCAAGATCACCACCTATCGCCGCCTGGCGGAGTCGGCGATGGCGAAGCTGGCGCCCTTCTTCCCCGGCCTGCCGAACGCCTGGACGGCGCGCGCGCCGCTGCCCGGCGGCGATTTCCCGTGGGACGGCGCGGCGACGCTGCAGGCGGAGCTGACGCGACGCTACGCGTTCCTGCCGGACAAGACCGCGCGGCGGCTCGTGCGGGCGTACGGCACAGACGCGACGGAGGTGCTGGGCGAGGCCCAGGGCTGGGACGATCTCGGCCGCTGGTTCGGCGGCGGGCTCACGGCGCGCGAGGTCGACTGGCTGGTCCGGAACGAATGGGCGCAAACCGCCGAGGACGTGCTGTGGCGCCGCAGCAAGCTGGGGCTGCGGCTGAGCGCGCAGGAGCGCGAGGGGTTGGCGGCCACCCTGGGGGGCTGACTCCTGGGGGGCTGACCCCTGGTGGGCTGACCGCGGCGACCCCGGGCAGGCACGCCGGCCGTGCACCCCTGCACGTAGCCCTGCAGGTGCCGTCGGCGACCGGCGCCGCGCAGATGCCGTCGGCGCGCGCGACGCTCAGCTGCGGTCGGCGCGGGCGGCGCTCAGCTGCGGTCGTCGTCGAACAGGATGCGGTTGGCCGCGCCTTCCAGGTCGTCGTACTGCCCCGACCGGAGCGCCCACAGGAAGACCGCGAGCCCGCCGCCGCCCAGGACCAGGCTGCCCGCGAGCAGATACAGGATGACGCTCATCTCCCCCCTCCCCGCTTCAGGCGGAAACTGTTCAGGATCACGAGCAGCGACGAGCTCGACATCGCCGCCGCCGCGAGCCAGGGCGTGACCAGGCCGGCCACTGCCAGCGGCACCATCAGCACGTTGTAGCCGATCGACAGCGCCAAGTTCTCCCGCATCGTCGCCCGTGCTCGGCGGGCGGTGTCGAGGATCGCCGCCACGGGCGCGAGGTCGTGGCCCTGGAACACCACGTCCGCCACGGTCTGGCTGATATCCGCGGCAGTCGCGGGGGAAGCGGAGACATGCGCCGCCGCCAGCGACGGCCCGTCGTTCAGCCCGTCGCCCACCATCAGCACGCGGCGCCCGGCGGCGGCGAGCGCCTCGATCGCCGCGACCTTCCCGACCGGGGAGCATCCGGCCTGCCAGGTGGCGATGCCCAGCGTCTCGGCGACGTGCTGCACCGGGCCTGGGCGATCGCCGGACATCAGGCGGATATCGGTGCCCATGCGGCGCAGCCGCGCGATGACGGCGGCGGCATCGGGGCGCAGCCGCTCGTCGAAGACGAACCGGACGGGCGCATGGCCGGCGCGCGCCAGCCAAAGCTCCGGCCGGTCAGAGGCCGGGGCGTCCGGATCGCCGCAGAAGGCGCGGCTGCCGAGGCGGGTTTCGCCCAGGCTCAAGCCCTGGCCGGGATGCTCGACGACGCCGGTCGCGGCGGGCACCGGCCCCGCCGCGGCGAGCAGCGAGCGGGCGAGCGGATGCCGGCTGCTCGCGGCCAGCGAGGCGGCGAGGCGCAGCGTCTCGGGATCCGCCGCCTCCGCGAGGCCCAGCGTCGGTTCGGTCAGCGTCCCGGTCTTGTCGAACACGACCGTGTCGACTTCCGCAAGACGCTCGAGCGCGGTGGCGGATTTCAGCAGCACGCCCGACTGGAACAGCCGGCTGGTGGCGATCACCTGCACCGCCGGGACGGCGAGCGCCAGCGCGCAGGGGCAGGTGATGATCAGGACGGCGCTCGCGATCAGCAGCGCCGGGGCGAGCGCCAGGCCGCCCACCAGGTACCAGTAGAGGAAGGTCAGCAGCGCCGCGAGGTGGACGGTGGGCGCGTAGCGACGGGCGACGCGGTCGGCGAGCACCACGAAGCGGGACCGGCGCGCCTCCGCCGCCTCGATCAGGCGCACGCATTCTGCAAGCAATGTCGCGCCGCCGGTGGCGGTCGCGCGCACGGTCAGCGGCTCGCCCAGGTTGAGCGTCCCGGCGAAGACCTGCGTGCCGGGTCCCGCCTGCACCGGCAGGCTCTCGCCGGTCACGAGGCTGGCGTCCAGCGCCGAGCTCCCGCGCTCGACCACGCCGTCGACGCCGATGCGTTCTCCGAGCCCGACGAGGATGCGGTCGCCGGGTGCGATTGCATGCTGGGAGCGGCGGAGGGTGGAGCCGTCCGGCTGCAGCACGGCGACGTCGCTCGCGCGCAGCGTCAGGAGCTGTTCGGCCGTGGCGCGGGCGACGCCGCGGGCGCGATGGTCGAGGACGCGGCCGATCAGCAGGAAGAACAGCAGCGAGACGGCGCTGTCGAAATAGGTGTGCTCGCCATGGCGGAAGCTCTCCACCAGGCTCATCGCGGTCACCAGCAGCACGCCGATGCTGATCGGCAGGTCCATGTTGCTGCGGCCCTGGCGCAGGGCCGAGGCGGCGGAGCGGAAGAACGGCATGCCGGCATAGGCGATCGCCGGCAGCGCGATCAGCGCCGAGAACCAGTGCAGCAGGTCGCGCGTCGCCGGCCCCATTCCGTCGAGCCAGCCTGCCGCCTCCCCGGCCCAGATGCCGATCGAGATGAACATGACGTTGCCGGCCGCGAAGCCCGCGACGGCGAGCGCCCGCATCAGGGCGCGGCCGGTCTGGTCCTGCGCCGCCTTCAGCGCGGCGGCGTCGAATGGGACGAGGCGGTAGCCCAGCGCCTCGATCCGGCCGACCAGGGGTTCGCCATCGGCGGCGACGCCGCGCCAGACGAGGCGGAGGCGACGGCTCGTCATGTTGACGCGGCCGGCCACCACGGCGGGCTCGCGGCCCAGCACGCTCTCGATCAGCCAGACGCAGGCGCCGCATTGCAGCCCGTCGATCGCCATCGAGAGTTCGCAGGTGCCGTCCGCGTTGACCGTCACCGCGCGATCGAGGTCCCAGCGCTCCCCGGTTTCGGGCCGCGGCGCGCGCAGCGCCGGGTCGAGCAGACGCTGCTGGTAGTAGCGGCCGAGACCGAGGCCCTGGATCGTCGCGTAGGCGGCGCTGCAACCCGAACAGCAGAAGCGCTTGCCCGCATCGGCCGATCCGCCGCCGCCCGGGATCGGCTGGCCGCAATGGGCGCAGGCGGCATCTTCGGCAGCGTGGTCCGATGCGGCAGGCAGGAGACGGTCGGCGGTGATGGCGGTCATGCGGCGCTCGTTCAGCGCACCAGGATGCGGCGGGTCACCGCGACCTCCTGCCCGGCGGCCGTCGCCGCCAGATTGAGATCCCACTGGCCGGGCGCGACCAGCGGCGCATCGCCCACGTAGTGGCCGGGGGCGACCTGCTGGAACGCCATGCGCGTGGTCTGGGCCGCGCCGACGGGGCGTTCGGCCACGGCCGTGACGGTCGCATCCGCGAGCGGCGCGCCGGTGCGGTCGGTCAGCACCAGCACGGGGTGCCGGCTCGCATCGGCATCGGCCTGCAGGGTCCAGCCCAGGGCGGTCTGCCGCTCCTTGTCGGCGATCACCGTGTTGTAGTGGTTGGACAGGTCGAACCCGTCCGTGCCGGCCTTGCCGGGGAAGGTGCCGAGGGCGGCGTAGATCATCCCGCCGTTCACGCCGACCACAACCAGCATTCCGCCGATGATCGCGGCGGGGAAGAAGCGCCATGCCGAGCGCTGCGGCCCACGCGCACGCATGCCATCCTGGAGACGCATCGTCGTTACCTCCGCCCCTGTGCGTTGGGGCCCATGAAGACCGAGTGGTAGACCGTCTGCTCGCCTGTGACGGTGTTGCGCAGCTTGAAGTCGATCGGCTGCGAACCGTCGACCAGCGCGGTGGGCGTGCCGGTGACCAGCACGCGGAACGTGCCGACCCGGTCGGCACCCACCGGCAGGCCGAGGGCCGAGGCCGGACCCAGCGCCTCGTCCGCCTCCGTCAGCATCGCGCCCTGGACGCCGTCGATCGTGAGTTCGAACGTGACCGGGACCTGTGCCTTGTTGCTGACCTTGATCGTGTAGCCGTTGCGCAGGGACCCATCGACCAGCTTGACGAAGAGCGGGGCGCGGTCGTGCTGCACCGAGAGGTCGATCGTGGGCCGCATCGCGAGCGCCACCACCATCACCACGGCGGCGAGGCAGAGCGCGGAGAGGTAGATGATCGTGCGCGGGCGGAAGAAGCGGAACCCGGCATGGGTGCCGGCCGCCTTCGCCGCCTGGTCGGCCAGCGTGTCCCAGGTGATCAGCCAGCCCGGCTTGCCGGTCTTCTGCATCACGTGGTTGCAGGCATCGATGCACAGGCCGCAATTGATGCATTCGAGCTGGATGCCGTCGCGGATGTCGATGCCCGTGGGGCAGGCGGTGACGCAGGCGCCGCAATCGACGCAGTCGCCCACCTGGCCACCCCGCGCGACGGCGGCGCCGGAGGCGGCCGCCGGTGCCGCCTCGGTCCGCTTGCCGCGCGTCCGCGGTTCGCCGCGCCAGGCCTGGTAGGTCACGGTCAGGCTCTGCTCGTCCAGCATCGCGGACTGGAAGCGCGGCCAGGGGCACATGTAGGTGCAGACCTGTTCGCGCGCCCAGCCGGCGAGCAGGTAGGTGGTCGCGGTGAAGAGGAAGGTGAAGAAATACACTTCCTTCGACGCGGTGCCGGTCCAGAACTCCACCGTCACCGTGGGCGCGTCGACGTAGTACATGATCCACGCGCCGCCGGTCCAGAACGCGATCCCGAGCCACAGCACGTGCTTGAGCGACTTGCGCCAGACGACGTCGGCGGTGATCGGGCCGGCATCGCGCTTCATGCGTTCGTTGCGGTCACCCTCGATGACGCGCTCGATCCACATGAACAGGTCGGTCCAGACCGTCTGCGGGCAGGTGTAGCCGCACCAGACGCGGCCCACGAGGCTGGTCACCAGGAACAGCCCGACCGCGCCCATGATCAGCAGGCCGGTCAGGTAGTAGATGTCCTGCGGCCAGAACTCGAGATTGAAGAAGTAGAAGCGCTCGTGCCACAGGTCCAGCAGCACCGCCTGGTCCGGCTGGTTCGGCGCGCGGGACCAGCGCAGCCAGGGCAGCAGGTAGTAGACGGCGAGGCAGAACGCCAGCACCGCCCACTTGAACCGGCGAACCGGGCCGCGCACGGATTTCGGGTAGACCCGCACGCGATTGGCGTAGAGGTGCTGGCCGGCCTCTTCCTGCTCCACCTGCAGTTTGCGGTCGGTCTTGCTGATCCGGGACACGCGTGCCTCCGTTGCTTACTCGCCGCCGCCCAGCGAATGGACGTAGATGGCAAGGCTCTTGATGGTCGCGGTGTCCAGGCGGCTGTGCCAGGCGGGCATCACGCCCATCTTCGGGTTGGTGATCTGCGCGATGATGGCGGCGCGGTCGTCACCGTAGAGATGCGTGCGTGCCGCGAGCTTCGGCGCGCCCATCTCGCGATTGCCCTGTCCGACATCGCCGTGGCAGACGGCGCAGTTCTCGGCGAAGATCTTCTTGCCGGCCTCGACGTCCTTGCCCGTCTCCGGCCTGCCGTAGAGCGTGGCGACGTAGGTCGCGACCTGCTGGATCTCCTCGGGCTTCAGGATGCCGTCGGCGCCGAAGCGGGGCATCTGGCTGTTGCGCGCGTCCGCGTCGCCGCTGCGGATGCCGTAGGTGATCGTCTGCTGGATCTCGGGCAGCGTGCCGCCCCACAGCCAGTTGCCCGCGGCGAGCGCCGGGTAGCCCGGATTGCCGCCGCCGCCCGCGCCGTGGCAGGGCTGGCAGTTGTTGGCGAAGGTGATGCGGCCCGCGGTCTCGGCCATCGCCATCAGCTGCGGGTCCTTGCGGATCTGGTCGAACGGCAGGGCGGCGATCTGGTCCATCGCGCCCGCGCGCTGCTTGGCCACCGCGGCGACGTCGGCCTCCACCTTGTCACGCTGGGAGTAGCCCAGCGTGCCGTGGAAATAGCCGCCGATGCCGGGCCAGGACGGGTAGAGCACGAACCACACGGCGGCCCAGGCGATGGTGGCGTACATCGTGTACAGCCACCATTTGGGCAGGGGCCGGTTCAGCTCCTTCAGCCCGTCCCACTCGTGACCGGTCGTGGTGTGACCGGTGACGGAGTCCTTTTCGATCTTGGTTGGCACGAGGAAACTCCTTCAGCGGTCGTCTTCGAGAGGGATGCGGCTGATCTGGTCGAAGGTGCGGCGCCGGCCGGGCCAGAAGGTCACGGCGACGATCAGCAGGAAGACCGCGAACATCCACAGGATCGAGTGGTGCTGCATCCAGAGCAGGATCGGCATGATGTCCATCGTCCTGCCTCCCTACTGCCGCGGCTTCTCGTTCGCCGGATCGGCGAAGTCGACCATCGTTCCCAGCACCTGGAGGTAGGCGACGAGCGCGTCCATCTCGGTCGGCTGCTGGCCGTTGCCGGGCACCGTGACCGCCTTCGGGTAGCGCTTCAGCAGGTCGGTGTTGTCGGCGGCCGGATCGGCCTGCGCGCGCAGGTCGGCCGCGGCGTTGGCGATGTCCTCGTCGGAGTAGGGCACGCCCACCGCCCGCTGCGCCTTCATGCGGGCCACCACGTCCTCCACCTCGAGCGGCGTGTCGGCCAGGAAGGCGTAGTGCGGCATCAGCGATTCCGGCACCACGCTCTGCGCGTTGATCAGGTGGGCGTAGTGCCAGTCGCTCGAATACTTGCCGCCGACGCGGGCGAGATCCGGCCCGATGCGCTTGGAGCCCCACTGGAACGGGTGGTCATACATGCTCTCGGCGGCGATCGAGTAATGGCCGTAGCGCTCCACCTCGTCACGCAGCGCGCGGACCATCTGGCTGTGGCAGGTGTAGCAGCCTTCCCGCACGTAGATGTCGCGGCCCCGCGCCTCGAGCGGCGAGTAGGGGCGGACGCCCTTCACGTGCTCGACGGTGGTTTCGATCGTAAACAACGGCACCACCTCGACGATGCCGCCGATCGCCACCGTGAGCAGCGTCAGCACCAGCATCAGGATGGCGTTCTTCTCGATGATTTCGTGGCGGAACATCGTCTCACTCCCCCGCCACGGCCAGGCCGGCCGGCAGCGCCTCACGACGCGCGGTCGAGGGGCTGCGGACGGTCTGGATCAGGTTGTAGACCATGATCAGCGCGCCGCTCAGGAAGAACACGCCGCCGATCAGCCGGATCACGTAGTACGGGTGCACCGCATTGACGGATTCCGCGAAGGAATACTGCAGGAACCCGAACTGGTCGTAGGCGCGCCACATCAGGCCCTGCATGATGCCCGCCACCCACATCGAGGTGATGTAGAAGACGATGCCCAGCGTCGCGATCCAGTAGTGCCAGGACACGAGCTTCGTCGAGTACAGGCGCTCGCGCTTCCACAGCACCGGGACCAGGTAGTAGATCGCGCCGAAGGTGATGAACGCGACCCAGCCCAGCGCGCCGGAATGCACGTGGCCGATGCCCCAGTCGGTGTAGTGCGACAGGGAGTTCACGTCCCGGATCGACATCACCGGGCCTTCGAAGGTGGACATGCCGTAGAAGCCGACGGCGGTCACCGAGAAGCGCAGGCCGGGATCGGTGCGGAGCTTATCCCAGGCACCCGACAGGGTCATGATGCCATTGATCATGCCGCCCCAGGAGGGCATCCACAGCATGACCGAGAACGCCATGCCCAGCGTCTGGGTCCAGTCGGGCAGCGCGGTCCAGTGCAGGTGGTGCGGACCCGCCCACATGTACATGAAGATCAGCGACCAGAAATGCACGATCGACAGCCGGTAGGAGTAGACCGGCCGCCCCGCTGCCTTGGGGATGAAGTAGTACATCATGCCCAGGAAGCCCGCGGTCAGGAAGAAGCCCACCGCGTTGTGGCCGTACCACCACTGGATCATGGCGTTCTGCACGCCGGAGGCGAAGTTGTAGCTCTTGGCGGTGTAGATCGAGACCGGCAGCGCGACGTTGTTGCCCAGGTGCAGGATCGCGACCGTCAGGATGAACGCCAGATAGAACCAATTGGCGACGTAGATGTGCGGCTCTTCACGCTTCAGCAGCGTGCCGATGAACACCACGGCATAGAGCACCCACACGACGGTCAGCCACAGGTCGAGATGCCACTCGGGTTCGGCGTATTCCTGGCCCTGGCTGAACCCCATCACATAGGACAGCGCGGCCATGACGATGAAGAACTGGTAGCTCCAGAACAGGAAGTTCGCGAGCGCCTCCCCGCCGAACAGCCGCGCGCGGCAGGTGCGCTGCACGACGTAGAGTGACGTCCCGAACAGCGCCGATCCGCCGAAAGCGAAGATCGCGGCCGAGGTGTGCACCGGGCGGAGGCGGCCGAAATTGGTGAAGGACAGGCCGAGGTTGAGCTGCGGCCAGGCGAGCTGGGCTGCGATCACCACGCCGACCAGGAAGGCCACCACCGCCCAGAACACCGAGGCGATGACGAACTTGCGCACCACCGCCTCGTTGTAGGCGATGGCGGGCCGAACCGGCGCGTGCACCATCGGCATCGCCGCGCCGATGGCGACGTCAGACATGGTCCGCCTCCCCCCGCAGCACCTTCTGCCGCGCCTCCGCCTTGTCGAAGTGGCGGCGGATCAGACCGAAGTCGAACACGACCGCGAACCCGAGGAGGGACAGGCCGAACACGTAGATTTCGTTGTCGGTCGCGCCCGCGGCCATGATCAGGCCGATCAGCCCGAACACGGCCATCATGATTCCGACGATGAGGTCGCTTGCCTCGATGTCCATCTGCAACTCCGGTGAAGGTGCACGCTAGGGGCACGGCGGCCGGGACTCGGCGCGCTTCGTTGCAAATTGGAGAGGCGGGGTTACGCCAGCATTGACGCAGATCAATGCTCCGGACAGAGCCGGTCCACATGGTGGCGGGGTGAGCACAGGGTTCCAGAGTCTGATGGCGTGGTGTGGTGCCGTCCCGACCGGCGGCGGCATCCTGGCGACCCTCGCCGTGGCCGGCCTCGCCGGCGCCCCGATGCATTGCGGGCCGATGTGCGGCGGGTTCGTGCTGGGCCAGGTCGCGGACCGCATGGCCGTGCTCCCGGTCGCCCGCTTCTGCGAGTGGCGGCGCGTGCGGGCCGGCCTTCTCCTGCCGTACCATCTCGGCCGCCTCACCACCTACGTTCTGCTGGGCGCGCTGGCCGGTGCCGGCGGCGGGGCGCTGATGCAACTCCCCTGGTTCGGCCGGCTCTCCGCGCTGCTCCTGCTCTGCGGCGCCGCACTGTTCCTGCTGCATGCGCTCCGCCGGCTCGCGCCGCGGATCGGCGCGGCGATCCCGTCCCTCGACCGCGCACCCTCCGGCTGGAGCCGGCTGCTCGCGCGCGCCGCGGGGCGGATCGATCGCGGCCGCCCGCGCGGCGGCTACGCACTCGGCGTCCTGCTGGGCTTCCTGCCCTGCGGCATGCTCTACGCCGCGCTGATCGCCGTGGCCGGCGCGGGGTCCGCTGCCCTCGGCGCGACCGCGATGCTCGCCTTCGGGCTCGGCACCGCGCCCACGCTGATGCTGATCGGTCTCGCCGGCCAGGCCGCAGGGGGGCGCTGGCAGGCCACCGTCGCGCGCGTCTCGCCCGCGCTGCTGCTGCTCAACGCCGCCCTGCTCGCCGCGCTCGCGCTGCGCGGACTGGCGGGCATCGCCTGACGTCGCGCCCCGACGGCGAATGGGGCGCAGCGACGCGGATACCG
Organism: Rhodospirillales bacterium 69-11; assembly: GCA_001898425.1. Lineage (GTDB taxonomy): Bacteria > Pseudomonadota > Alphaproteobacteria > Acetobacterales > Acetobacteraceae > Rhodopila. Next base: position 115,177 of record MKTV01000042.1, on the reverse strand, counting down.
GCCCCGCGACATCCCCCCGGCCGGGCGAAGGAGGATCGTGACATGACACGCAACGTCGGTTCGATCGATCGGGTGCTGCGGGTGATCGTCGGGCTGGTGCTGATCGCGCTGGTGTTCGTCGGGCCCGAGACGCCGTGGGGCTGGATCGGCCTGATCCCGCTGGGATCCGCGCTGATCGGGTTCTGCCCGCTTTACTCCCTCCTCGGCATCAACACCTGCGCGCGGCCACACGCGGACGCCTGAGCGCGGACCGGCCGGCGCATGTCCGGCCGGTGACGCCGGGGACGGGATCGCAAGCGCCAGGAGCACGATCGGCGGAGGCACGATCGGCGGTGGCGCACTCGCCGGAGCCGTGGATCGCGTGACCAAGCGGCGCACGAGAGCACTTCCGGTAAGCGCAAGTGGGCCGGAAGTGCCCTAGGCGGCGCCGACCGGTCCCGCCGGCGCGTGGTGGATTTCGGCGCGCAAGGCGGCCGCGACGGCCGCCACGGCGGGCGCCCAATCCCCGCGCGCCGGCTGCCGGGCGAGGCGGAGGGTGGGGTACCACGGAGA
>MKTV01000042.1:111171-114589 GCA_001898425.1 Rhodospirillales bacterium 69-11 | reverse complement strand
CGCCGGCAGCAGCACCCACCCCGGAAGGCCCAACCCGCCGGCAAGATGCGCGACCGACGTGTCGATCGTGACCACCCGGTCCATGCGTTCGGCGAGCGCGGCGGTGTCGGCGAAATCCACGAGGTCGTCGTCGTGCAGAACGACGCCGCTGGCATCGAGCCAGGTCGCGTCCTCGTCGGACACGTCCTTCTGCAGCACGTGGAAGCTGCAGCCCTCGACCCTCAGCAGCGGCGCCAGCGCCGTCACGGGCAAGGTGCGCTCCGGGATGTGCTGCAGGCCGCGCCAGGCGAGCCCGATGCGCCATTGCCGGCGCCGCCCGACCCGCCCCCGCCACGCGGTTCGGCGGTCGGCCGGGACGTGCAGATACGGCACCGGCGCCGGGATCGTCTCCGGCGTCGTGCCGAAGGCGAGCGGCAGGCTCAGCAGCGGGGTGACGACATCCGCCACCGGCGCCGCTGCCTCGGTCGACAGCACCCGCACGCCCGGCAAGCCGTGCAGCACCGGCACCAGATCGGGATAGACCTGCAGCGTCACGCGCGCGCCGCGAGCGGCCACCAGGGGCGCGTAGCGGGCGAACTGCAGCACGTCGCCGCGTCCCTGCTCCCCCAGGATCAGCACGTGGCGGTTCTGCACGGCAGCGAGGTCGAGCACCGTCGTCGGACGATCGGGCCGCTCGTGCGCCGGCACGTCCCAGCGCGATTCGTAGAGCGGCCACGCCTCGCGCCAGCGTCCGAGGCAGAGCAGGGCGAGCGATTCGTTCCAGGCAGCGGCGGGTCGCGCGCCGCCGCGCGCCCGTTCGCGGCGGCAGAGCGCCACCACCTCCTCCATGCGGTCGGCGTCGGCCAGCGCCGTGACCAGCGCGGCCAGCACGTCGTCCCGACGCGGCGAGTCCGGGGGCAGGACCGCCAGCACGGCATGCAGCGCCTCGAGCGCCTCCTCGGTGCGCGCCTCCGCCGCGAGCAGCCGGCCGAGATTGTAGCGGGCCGGCGCATGGCCGGGCGCGAGGCTCAGCGCATGGCGGTAGGCGGCCTCGGCCGCCGCGCGTTCGCCCGCTTCGCCCAGCGCGGTGGCGAGCTCGTTCAGCCCGTCCGCCGTCGCCGGCCCCGTCGCCAGCGCCGCCCGATGCGCGGCCACGGCGCGGTCCGGCGCGTGCAGGCCCATCCAGGCGCGCCCCAGATTGCCGGCGATCCGCGCATCTTCCGGCCGCAGCGCGGCGGCGCGCTCGAGATGGCTGACCGCGTCCGCGAAATCGCCGCGGCGGACGGCGATGACGCCGAGCAGGTGCCGCGCCTCGACATGGGCGGGGTGCTGGTCGAGGAGGGCGCGGCAGCGCGCGGCGGCCGCCGGCTCCTGCCCAGCATGGAACAGCCGCCCCGCCTCGGCGAGCAGCTCGTCGGGCGGGGGCGACTGCGTCATGGCGAGCGGCTCAGCTCCGCTTCTTCGCCGCGGGGCTGCGCGCCGGCTTCGGGTGTTTCGCCGCGGCGGCCCGCTTGGGCTTGGCGGCGGGCTTGGGCGGCGTCTTGCCGGCGCGCAGATCGGCGATCGTCGCGCGCGTGGTGATCTGCTCCGGGTTCATGCGCAGCTCGATCAGCGCGGGCTTGCCGCTGTCGACCGCGCGGCGGAAGGCGGGGCCGAACTCCGCGGTTTCGGACACCACTTCGCCATGGCCGCCGAACGCCTCGATGTAGCGCGCGAAATCGGGGTTGGTCAGCGCGGTGCCGGAGACGCGCCAGGGATAGGCGCGCTCCTGGTGCATGCGGATCGTGCCGTACATCTGGTTGTTGAACACAAGCACGATCGGCGCGACGCCGTGGTGGAAGGCGGTCGCGATCTCCTGCCCCGTCATCATGAACCCGCCATCGCCGACCATGGAGACGACCATGCGGTCGGGAAAGGTGATCTTGGCGCCGATCGCCGCCGGGACCGAGTAGCCCATCGCGCCGTTGGTCGGGCCGATGTAGCGCTGCCCTTCCCCGAAGTTCAGGAAGCGCGTCGCCCAGCCGGCGAAGTTGCCGGCATCGGTCGTCACGATCGCATCCGGCGCGAGCAGCGTCTCGAGCTCCCGCATGCAGGTGCCGAGGTTCAGCGCGCCGTCGTAGTTCGGCACGGCGCGCTGTGCCTCGCGCAGGGAGCGGAGCTCGCGCGTCCAGCGCGACCAGCCGGGTTGCAGCGGGTCGAGCGCGGCCGCCGCGATCGCGAAGGCGTTGAGGTCGGAGACGATGCCGAGCGCGGGGCGGAAGACGCGGCCGATCTCGGCGCCGTCGGGAAGGACCTGGATGATCGGCACGCGACCGGCCATGTCGAGCAGCGTGTAGCCCTGGGTGACGGCATCGCCGAGACGGGAGCCGATCGCGAGGATGAGGTCGGCGTCCTTCACCTTGCCGATCAGGCCGGGATCGGAGCCGACGCCGAGGTCGCCTGCGAAGTTGTCCTGCGTGCCGTCGTAATGCGCCTGCCGGCGGAAGCCGACGGTGACGGGGATGTCGTTGGCGGTCAGGAAGGCTTGCAGCGCGGCGCGGCCCTCGGCGCTCCAGCAGGAGCCGCCGACCACGGCGACCGGCTTCTTCGCCTTAGCGAGCAGCGCGCGCATGTGCTGCAGCGCGGCCGGATCGGGGAACGCGACGGAGCGGGGAATGCGCGGCAGGTCGGGGACTTCGGCGGTGGCCTTCTGCATCTCCTCCGACAGCGCGATCACCACCGGTCCGGGCCGGCCGGAGGTCGCGACGTCGACGGCGTGCGCGACGACTTCCGGGATGCGGTGGGCGTGGTCGATCTGCGTCACCCATTTCGCGAGGGGCGCGAACATCTGGCGGTAGTCGACTTCCTGGAACGCGTCGCGGCCGGTGTCCTCATGCGGGATCTGGCCGACGAACAGCAGCATGGGCGTGCTGTCCTGGAAGGCGACGTGCACGCCGATCGCGCCGTGGCAGGCGCCGGGGCCGCGCGTGACGAAGGCGGCGGCGGGACGGCCGGTGAGCTTGCCGTAGGCTTCGGCCATGTTCACCGCGCCCGCCTCGAAGCGGCAGGTGACGAGCTTCAGCTTCTTGCTCGCGGCATACAGCCCGTCGAGCGTGTCGAGGAAGCTCTCCCCCGGCACTTCGAACACGTGGTCGATTCCCTGCGCGACCAGTGCATCCGCGAGAATGTGCCCGCCCAGCCGCGGCGTGATCCGCGACCGGCGCGCCTGTGCCAGTTCCATGCCGTTCGTCCCCCTGACCGATCGGCGCACGATACAGGCGTCGTCGCCCGTCCGTCACCTGGGGACCGGTGCTTGCGGGCTCGTGAACGACGCTCACGGGCCGGTGTCGTTGCCGCCACAAATCGACCACGGTTCGCCCAGAATCCCGCCTCGACCGTCTCCAACATTCGGCTTCGGAACCGAACACCGAGGAGTGCGGTATGCTGCAGAACCCGACCT
>MKTV01000042.1:83550-111096 GCA_001898425.1 Rhodospirillales bacterium 69-11 | reverse complement strand
TCGGAGAGCGGCGGGCGCTGCTGGACCTGGACGTGTCCGAGTGGGCCGCCTGGACCGCGTTCGCCAAGGGTGGCCCCGTGCCCGCCGCGCCGTCCGTGCCCGAGATGCTGATCCGGTTGGGCGTGGCCGCGCACCGGCTTTCGGCGACGAGCGAGCCGCCCGCGAAACTCGCCGCCTGACCCGCGGCGTCTCCCGCGCGCCGCACGGCGGCCGGCCGTCGGACCCGCGTGCGGCGACCCTGCCCTCCCGGTGCCCTCGAACGGGGCCGGAGGCGGGTGTCAGCCCACGGGGTCCGCGACGGGCTGCGCCGCCATGCACCCGGCCAGCACGCTTTGCGTGAGCCGCTCGACCTTCTCGTCGTCGAGCGACTCGTTCAGCAGCATCCAGACGTAGAGCGGCGCGTAGAGGCCGGCGAGCACGAGATCCACTTCGAGATCGGTTCGCAGCTCTCCGCTCTCGATGCCCCGTCGCAGGATCGCGCCGCCCTCGGCACGGCGTGGCGTGACGAACCCATCCACGAAGGTCGCGATCGTCTCCGGGTCGCTCTGCCCCTCGGCGATGATCCCACGGATGATGCGCCCGACCGTGCCGCGCAGCAGCCGCGCGAAGCGCTTCACCTGTTCCCGCAGATCGCCCGCCGCCGATCCGCTGGCCGGGACCGCGATCTCGGGCGCGACGGCGGCCAGGAACCCCTCCATCGCCAGCGCCCCCTTGGTCGGCCACCACCGGTAGATGGTCGAGCGCGCGACGCCCGAACGCGTGGCGACGCGCTCGATGGTGAACCGGCCGATCCCGTCCTCCGCCAGCAGCGCGTAGGCGGCGTCCAGCACGGCCTTGTGGGTCACGTCGCAGCGCGGCCGCCCCGGCATACGATGGGCCGGCGCCGGACGCGGGCGAACAGCGGATGACACGGCGGACACGGCACGACCTCCTGTTCCTGTCGCCCCTCAAGATGGGGTGTCTCCCGGCGGCGCGGACGCGGGGCAACCCAATTTCGCGACACTCTGTCGCATATCTGCCCTGCGCGCCAGGGGCGGAGCTTCCCCTCGCAGAGACGCGGCATATCGCTACATTCTGTCGCGGAAATGCGCCGGCATGGCGCGAAGGGTGGAGCCCATGGACCAGACCGTATCGAACGCCGCGACCCTCGAGCGGAACGCGAGCGACAGGGATATGCGCGGCGAGGCGCGGGGCGGACCGCGCGCCGAGGACCCGCGCCTCGCCTCCCCGACCCGGCCCCGGCGCTTCGGCGCCAAGCGGCTGGCGATCGGCGCGGCCGTGGTGCTGGGCGTCGCCGCCGCGGCGCATTTCGGCCTCGACTACTGGCAGAACGGGCGCTTCCTGGTGGCCACCGACGACGCCTACGTGCAGGCCGACAACACGCTGATCGCGCCGCGCGTCTCGGGGTACATCAGCCAGGTGCTCGTCAGCGACAACCAGCAGGTCAAGGCCGGCCAGGTGCTCGCGCGGATCGACCCGCGCGACTTCCAGACCGCGCTGCACCAGGCGGCCGCCGACCGCGCCACGGCCGAGAGCGAGATCCGGTCGATCGACGCGCAGATCGAACGGCAGGCCTCGCTGATCCAGGAAGGCGCGGCCCAGGTCGAATCCGCGGAAGCCGCGCTGCGCTTCGCCCGGCAGGACCAGTCGCGGTACGACACCCTCGCGCGCACCGGGGCCGGTTCGGTGCAGCAGCAGCAGCAGACGGAATCGCTGTTGCTGCAGCGCCAGGCGGGGCTGGCCCAGGCACGGGCCTCGGCGGCCAGCGCGCAGCAGCAGCTCGCGGTGCTGCAGGCCGGCCGCGTGAAGGCGGTGGCACAGCTCGAGCACTACAAGGCGGCCGAAGACCAGGCGCGGCTCAACCTCGGCTACACCACGATCACCGCGCCGGTGGACGGCGTGGTCGGCGCACGCTCCCTGCGCGTCGGGCAATACGTGCAGGCCGGCACGCAGTTGATGGCGGTGGTGCCGCTGGACGGCGTCTACGTGGTGGCGAACTACAAGGAGACGCAGCTCACCGACGTGCGGCCCGGCCAGAAGGTGGAGATCAGCGTCGACACCTTCCCCGACATGGAGATCCGGGGCCACGTGGACAGCATCGCGCCGGCCACGGGGCTGCAGTTCGCGCTGCTGCCGCCCGACAACGCGACCGGCAACTTCACCAAGATCGTGCAGCGCCTGCCGGTGAAGATCGTGCTGGACCACACGCCCGGGGTGGATGCGGCGCACCTGCTGCGACCCGGCATGTCGGTGGAGCCGGTGATCGACACCCGCGTCACGAGCCGGCCGGCGCCCTGACGCCGGCCTGCACGCTGCGCCGCCCCCTCCCGCCGCGCCGCGCCTTCACGCTGCGCCGGCCGACACGACCAAACGCTACGCCTGCCCATACGCTGCGCCGGCCGTTCGGCCGGACGGAGAGCTCCCATGAGTGATCCCTCGCTCCCGACGCAATCCGATCGGGTGGATGCGAAGACCTGGATGGCGGTCTGCGGCTCCATCATCGGCGCGTTCATCGCCGTGCTGAACATCCAGATCACCAACGCCTCGCTGCCGAACATCCAGGGCGCGATCGGCGCCGGGATCGACGAGGGCGGCTGGATCTCCACCGCCTACCTGGTGGCCGAGATCGTGGTGATCCCGCTCACCGGCTTCCTCGCGCCCGTGTTCTCGCTGCGCCGCTACCTGCTGGGCAACACCATCATGTTCCTGGTGATGTCCGTGGCCTGCGCCTTCGCGCAGAACCTGGGGCAGATGATCATCCTGCGCGCCCTGCAGGGGTTCTTCGGTGGCGTGCTGATCCCGCTCGCCTTCACCATCACGCTGACCATGCTGCCGCGCTCCAAGCAGCCGGTCGGCATGGCGATGTTCGCCCTGTCGGCGACGTTCGCACCGGCGATCGGCCCGACGATCGGCGGCTGGCTCACCGAGACCTATGGCTGGGAATACATCTTCTACGTGAACCTGGTGCCCGGCGCGGTGATGATCCTGACGCTGTGGCCGTCGCTGCCCAAGGCGCCGATGAACCTCAGCCTGCTCGCGCAGGGCGACTGGCCCGGCATCGCGACGCTCGCGATCGGCCTCGCCTCCCTGCAGACGGTGCTGGAGGAGGGCAACAAGGACGATTGGCTCGGCTCCGCCTTCATCGTTCGCCTCACCGTCGTGGCCACGATCTCACTCGGGCTGTTCCTGTGGATCGAGCTCACCTCCCCGGCGCCACTGCTCAATCTGCGACTGCTCAAGCGGCGGAATTTCGGGCTGGGCAGCGTGGCCAACGTGATCGTGGGCATGGCGCTGTACGGATCGGTCTACCTGCTGCCCGTCTATCTCTCGCAGATGCAGGGCTACAACTCCGAGCAGGTGGGGATGGTGCTGGCCTGGACCGGCCTGCCGCAGCTCGTGCTGATCCCCTGCGTGCCGTTCCTGATGCGCTGGATCGACACGCGCGTGCTGGTCGGCACCGGCCTCGCGCTGTTCGCGACGAGCTGCTTCATGAACCTCGGCCTCTATGCCGACTATGCGGGCCCGCAATTGCTGGTGCCGAACCTGGTGCGCGCCGTGGGGCAGGCGATGCTGATGGCGCCGCTCTCCGTGCTCGCGACGGGCGGGATCGAGCGGGAGAACGCGGGTTCCGCCTCCGCCATGTTCAACATGATGCGCAATCTCGGCGGATCGGTGGGCATCGCGACGCTGGAGACGTTCGTGACCAAGCGCGAGCAGTTCCATTCCACCGTGATCATGAGCCATGTCTCGCTGCTCGACCCGGCGACGCGGGAGCGGCTCGCCGCCCTGCAGCAGCGGTTCCTGTCGCTGGGCGACGCCGATCCGGCGAGCGCCTGGCACGAGGCGGTCGTGCAGGTCGGCCGCACGGTGCGGGCGCAGTCCTACTTCCTGGCCTATGGCGACGCGTTCTACCTGATGGGAGCCGCGCTGCTGCTGGCGCTGGCGGCCGTCGCGCTGATGCGCCGTGCGAGCGGGGGCGGTGGTGGCGGCGCGCACTGACCCGGGACGAACCGCGCGAATACTGGCGAATTCTCAACGAGGTCGTTGAGAATTCGCCGACACTGCAAGTTGAGGACTGACCAGCCGCGCCAACGACCCAAGTCGACCCTAAGATGCACCGACATCCAGCCACATCGCAGGGACCCATCATGCAGTCACTCGAGAACGCGCTGGTCGGGCGCGGCGGTGCCATCACCGATGCAGGCGGCCATGTCTGGAGCATCGATGCGCAGGGGCGCGTGACGGTCGACGGGGTCGTCGACACGAGCACGGCCAACGTGACCCACCTCGCCTACGCGCAGGGCGTGGTCTGGCAGGAGAACACGCAGAACCTCTGGTGGGGCAAGACCTCCCCGACCGCCGCGTGGTCGCCGTCCTACGGCACCGCAACGCCGCCGGTGCCGATCCCGGGCGTGAGCGCCAACGACATCATGGCCCGCGGCGAAGGCGCGATCATCACCGATGCAAGCGGCAACGACTGGGTCATCGCCAGCGGGCACGTCGTGGTGAACGGCGCGGTGGACACGACGACGGCCAACGTCGTCGCGCTCGCCTATGTCGACGGGCAGGTCTGGCAGCAGAACCAGGACGGCCTGTGGTGGGCGAAATCGTCCCCGGCCGCCGCCTGGGGCCCGCCCGCCGGCACCGCAACGACGCCCTATCCCGTGGAGACCATGTCCCCCGACCGGAGCGTGACCGGCGCCTCCGCCGTCCCCGGCCTGCCGAGCGGCACGCTGATCGATGCGCATGGCGCGAGCTGGTCGATCGCGGGCGGCCAGGTCGCGGTGAACGGCGTCGCCGATCCGACCACCGCGCGCGTGACCGAGATCGCCTACGTGAACGGCCGCATCTGGCAGGAAAACGCCGACCATCTGTGGTGGAGCAAGGCCGCCCCCGGCGACGCCTGGTCGCCCGGCACCGGCACGAGCACCAATCCGCTCACCGGCGCCCTCTGGGTGTTCGACGCCGCCGGCAGCCAGGCCACGGTGGAGCTGGGGCCACTGACCCGCTCCATCGACGGTGGATCGGGCCTCGCGCCGCAATCCACCGCCAGGATCGTCACCCCGACGATCGAGGCCAGCGGGTCCAGGATTTCGGTCAGCACGCAGACGGGCACCGTGGTGGTCACGGGCGACAGCCACCTGACCGACGGGGCGACGCTGACCCTGATCGGCGCCTATCGCGCGCCCGCGCCCGTCTACGGCCCGCTCGAAAACGACGGGCGCATGACGGTGGACGGATCGGCGCTGCAGGTCGGCGCGCTCAGCGGCAGCGGGATCATGGCGGCGACGGGATCGAGCCTGACGATCCAGAGTGCCGCGACCAGCGACACGATCCAGCTCCACGCCTCCCATCTCGCGATCGGCGGGCCGCTCGGGCAGCCGGCCGGCATGACGTTCCTCTCGCCGATCACGCTCGACGCCAAGAGCGACATCACCGTGCTGGGCCTGCATGCGACCAGCGAGGTGATCCGCGAGGTGGCGGGCCACATGGCGGAGGTGCTGCTCTACGACGGCACGACCGAGGTCGCGGACCTGACGGCGAGCGGCGTCGCGGCGCTCTACGCCAGCCAGGCCGGAACGGGCGCCGGCGCCTATGTCACGCTCGCCACCACGCATGGCAGCCACGACCTGCCGCTGACGGTGCATACGAGCTGACCCGGCTCTTCGTGCGGTCCCGGCGCGCCGGGACGCCGGGGGCACGCCGATCCGTCGCCTCGACATCGGCGGGCGGATCGGCTTGCATGCCGCCCCCGCAACCGCCCGAGGGGCCAGCCCATGCGACCGATCTTCGTCATGATCAAATGCGAGATGGGACAGGCGTACAAGGTCGCCCAGGAAGCCTCCGACACGATCGAGGAGATGTCGGAGCTGTTCTCCACCTCCGGCCAGTACGACCTGCTGGGCAAGTTCTACCTGCAGGAGGGCCAGGACACCGGCCTCTTCGTGACCGAGAAGATCCAGCGCCTCCCCGGCGTGAAGGACACCTACACGCTGATCACCTTCAACGCCTTCGGCGCGGCCGGCTGACCGCCGCGCCGCCGCATCGTCCATGCTGCACTGCAGCGGGCTGGCGCGCACGGCGCCGTTCTGCGCTTGATGGGGGCGGACCGGACGGAGTCGCAACCCATGGCGATCGTCATCACCGTCGCCCAGCAGAAGGGCGGCACCGGCAAGACCACGCTCGCGGCGAATCTCGCGGCCGCACTCGCCAAGGACCGGCGGGTCGCCCTGCTCGACATCGACCCGCAACGCAGCCTCACGCGCTGGCACGAGCTGCGCAGCGCCCGCCCCACCCCGGCCGCCGCCCTCACCTTCTCCGACGTCGCGGGTTGGCGCCTCACCGCCGAACTGGACCGGCTGGGACGCAGCCACGACGTGGTGCTGGTGGACAGCCCGCCGCAGGTCGACACCGATGCGAAGCTCGCGATCCGCGGCGCCACGCTGGTGCTCGTGCCGGTGCAGCCCAGCGCGCCGGACGTCTGGGCGGCCGAGGGCACGCTGAAGCTCGCGCGGGACGAAAAGCGGCCGGCGGCGATCGTGCTGAACCGCGTGCCCCCGGCGTCCCGGCTTCGCGACACCATCGCCGCCGATCTCGCCCGCCGCGAGCTGCCGGTGCTCGCGGCCGGGATCGGCAACCGCACCGGCTTCGCGAGCGCGTTCGCCGAGGGCTTGGGCGTCAGCGAAGCCGCCCCACGTTCCACCGCGGCGGCCGAATTGCGGGCGCTGCTCCATGAACTACTCGGGATGACCTCATGACGCTGTATTCGTGGCTGAAGGCGATCCACCTGATCGCCGCGGTGCTCTGGGTGGGCGGCCTCGGCTTCGCCTGGCTCGTCTTGCGGCCCAGCGTGGCGGTGCTGGACGGGCCGCAGCGGATCGCGCTGCACGGGCAGGTCTACAAGCGCTTCTTCCTGGTGATCTGGCACGCGATGCCGCTGCTGCTGATCACCGGCTTCTGGATGCTCAGCATGCTGGGCGGCATGGCCGGCGTGCCCTGGAACGTGCATGCCATGCTGGCGCTCGGCCTGCTGATGACCGTGGTGTTCCTCTGGGTGGTGTTCGGTCCGTACCGCAGCTTCCGCCGGACCGAACACGCCGAGGCCAAGGCCGGGGCGATCGCCTCCATCCGGACCGCGATCGCGATCAACCTGGTGCTAGGCCTGCTGACCGTGCTCGTGGCCGGCCTGATCTGATCCGCCGCCCTTGCCGTACAGGCGCCGGACCAGCCAGGGGATGCTCAGCCCCTGGATCAGGATGGTGAACACCACCACCGCGTAGACCACCGTGAGGATCTCCCGCCGCCAGGGCGAGGGCGGGAGACTGAGCGCGAGCGCGACCGAGATGCCGCCGCGCAGCCCGCCCCAGGTCAGCACCACGATCCCGCGCGCCTTCTGCATCCGGCGCAGGTGCAGGAACGCGACGGGCACGGACACGCTGATCATCCGCACCACCACCGCGAGCCCAACCCCGATCGCCGCGGCCGTCAGCCCCGGGCGGTCCGCCTCCACCGAGAGCAGGGCGAATCCCAGCAGCAGGAACAGCACCGCGTTCAGCAGCTCGTCCACCAGCGACCAGAACGTGTTCACCTGCATCTGGGTCTGCTCGCTCCAGGCATGGCGGCGGGCGCGATGCCCGATCAGCAGCCCGGTCACCACGACCGAGATCGGGCCGGACACCCCGATCTGGTGCGCCAGGCTGTAGGTGCCCGTGACGAGGGCGAGCGAGATCGTCAGCTCCAGCCGGTACTCGTCGATCAGCCGCATCAGCCGGTAGGCGAGATAGCCGGTGACCAGCCCCAGCAGGACGCCGCCCACCGCTTCCTCCAGGAACTGCACCGCCACGTCGGTGGCGCTGACGCTGTGTCCGCCCGCGACCGAGAGGGCGAGGGAGAACACCACGACGGCGACGCCATCGTTGAACAGGCTCTCCCCGGCGATGATCGCCTGCAGGCCGGACGGCAGCCCGACGCGCTGCAGCAGGCCGGCGACCGCGATCGGATCCGTGGGGGCGAGGATGCTGGCGAGCACGATGCACCAGGTGAGCGGAAGCGCGCCGCCCAGCGCCCAGGCCATGCCCCCACCCAGCAGCGCGGTCGACAGCAGGGTGCCGAAGGTGGCCAGCGCGAGTACGGCCCATTTGTTGTCGCGCAGGGCCTGCATGTCGACGTGCAGCGCGCCCGCGAACAGCATGAAGGCGAGCACGCCGTCGAGGAAGACGTGGGGAAGGTCGGTGATGGCCACCACCGCCTGCCATCGCTCCCGCAGGTTCAGCGTGGGATAGAACCGGTCGATCGCGAGCACCACGACGGAGACGATCAGCGCGCCGGCCATCAGCCCGATCGTACTGGGCAGGCGGAACACGAAGTAGTTCACGCATCCCAGGATGGCAGCCAGGGTGAGCAGGATCGCGATGAGATCGAACGAGGTCATCGAGGTGATTTGCCCATCCTGCTTCTGCTCGCAACCGACGGGCGCGTGAGGAGGCGGGCGGGCGCCGGATCGGCGCCGTCGGGGCGACCGCCGGGGGAGGACCGTGGCGGACCGGCTCAGCGGCGCAGGCCGAGCGTGACCTCGCGACGCCAGATGTAGAGGCCGGCGCCGACCAGGACCACGACGCCCAGCAGGCTCCACTGGTCGGGCCACTCGCCCCAGAAGACGAGGCCGAGAAGCGTGGCGTAGATGATGGCGCCGTATTCGAAGGGCGCGACGAGGGTCGCCTCCCCGGCGCGGTAGCCCTCGGTCATCAGGAGCTGCGCGGTGCCCGACAGCACACCCGCGAGCACCAGCGCCGCGAGCTGGCCCAGGCTGGGCGTCACCCAGACCGGGACCGCACCGACCAGCGCGAGCAGGGCGGTGCCGAGGCTGTACCAGGCGACGATGGTGACGTTCTTCTCCCCCGCCTCGCCCATGCGGCGGATGCTGATCATCGCGAGCGCCCACGCCACGACGCCGGCCAGCACGGCAGCGACGGCGAACGCCGGAAGCGAGTCCGCACCGCTGCGCCAGGGCCGCAGCATGATCATCACGCCGGCGAACCCCACCAGCACGGCCGACGCGCGGCGCCACCCCACGCGCTCCCCCAGCAGGGGGACCGACAGGGCGGTGAGGCACAAGGGCATGGCGAAGCCGAGGGCGGTGACGGTCGCGAGCGGCAGGACGGTGTAGCCGTAGATCGTCGTCACCGTGCCGACGAACCCGTAGAGGGTGCGCAGGACGTGGCCGCCGGGGCGCCGGGTGGCGAGCGCGCCGAGTCCCCCCTGTCGCCAGAGCACGGGCAGCATGGCGAGGAACCCGACCAGGCTGCGCGCGACGACGATCTCCAGGATAGGCACGCTCTCGGTGAGCGCCTTCACCACGGCCGCACCGAACGAGAACGTGGCGGAGGCGCTCAGGACGCAGATGATGGCGTGGCGGCGCGCGGCGGCGGAGAGGCTTGGCGCGGCGACGGACGTTCCCATTCCGCGAAGGTAGAGCGGATCGGGGCCGGACGGAACGCGGCGCCCGCAACGAGCGTCACGGTCCGGACAAGGCGACCGCCGGGGATGCACGCCGCTCGTGGCAACCCGGTCACCCGCCCGTTTCCTCCCACCGGAACGCGTCCGCGATGCGGCGCACGCGCCCGGTCGCGTCCACCACGATCAGGTCGAACCGCACACCGGCCGCGCCCCAGTCCGGATGGTCCGCAAGCAGGATCTCCGCCGCGGCCAGCAGCCTCGCCTGCTGGCGTGGACCGAGCGCCATGGCCGCCTCGGCGAGGCATCGCCGGGCTTTCACCTCGACGAAGGCGAGCAGCCCGTCGCGTTCGGCGACCAGGTCGATCTCGCCGGCCGCGGTGCGCTGCCGGCGGGCCCGCAGTGCCCATCCCTCGGCCTCGAGCGCCGCGATCGCGGCGTCCTCCGCCCGCACGCCGCGCGCCTGGGATGCGCGGCCCCGGGCGGTCCGACGCGCGGCTGCATCCTCGGGCCGCATTGGCTGTGGCATGGCGGACAGGATGACGCGATGCGCCTAAGCATTCCTCAACGCGCGGGCTGGTCGGCGCGCCGCTCCGCTCCTTGCTGCCATGCATGTATTCGGTGGTCGAAAACTTGCATTGTGCATGAATTGTTCGTATCCGAACGATCGAAGGCGCAGCCATGGGTCGACCGCCCTTCCCCGGTGTGCCCATCCATGGAGAGGACGACGCCTGGTGCCGGAAACCCTGCTGTCCGCCGCGGAGCCGTTCACGCTCGAGGCACATATCGGCTTCCTGCTCCGCCGTGCGCACCAGCGGCACGCGGCGATCTTCCTCGATGCCGCCACGGAGGTGGGGCTCACGCCGACGCAGTTCGCCGCGCTCGCGAAGACGGTGGAGCTGGGACGAGTCACGCAGAACCTGCTGGGGCGACTGGTCGCCATGGACCCGGCGACCATCCAGGGCGTGGTGCGCCGCCTGACCGCGCGCGGGCTGATCGCGCGCACCCACGACCCGATGGATCGCCGCACCGCGGTCCTCGCGCCCACCGAGGCCGGGCTTGCCCTGGTGGGCGCCGCCGTGGCATGCGCGCGCCGCGCCCATGACACCGCGCTGGCGCCGTTGTCGGACGAAGAGCGCCGAACCCTGATCGCTCTTCTGCAGAAGATGGTTTGAACCCGTGATGGACCTGCTCCCCTCGGCCGACCAGCCGCATGCCGGCGAGACCTCGCTGGGCTTCGGCGTCACCTTCGCCGACCTGGCGACCCGCGACGGCCTAATCCGCCTGGACCGCATGTTCCTGCAGGTGCTGGCCGAGGCGGATGCCGACCTGCATGCCCGCCTGCTCGCCGCCCGCGCGGCCCCCGATGCGCTGGCCGACAAGGAAGAGAGCGACCTGATCGTCGCCCTGGGCCCGCATCTGGACGGGTTCGTCGCAGCGCTGTTCGGCGTGACGGCGGAGACGGACGCCCTGGCGCGGGAGACTGCGCGACTCGACCCGATCCATGCCTGCAAGCGTCTGTTCGTGCAGCGCCAGGCGGTGAAGAAGCACGCCGACCCGTCCGGGTTCGACGGCCCGGCCCTGCGCGCCGCGTTGGAAGCGCGGATGGGCGCGCCGCTGACGGAACTCGGCTTCGCCACCGCCGTGACCGCCTGGGAGACCGAGGGGGCCGCGGAGGCGCTGGACGAGGCGCTGCGCTACGCCGCCTGGGCCACGCTGACCGAGGCCGGCCGCGCCGCCCATGCCGGCGGCACGCTGTTCCGGGTGCCGCATCGCGTCGATCCGAACCACCTCGTGCCGGTCGAGACGATCGAGCGCGACGGCGTCACCATGATGCGGCTGCCGGAGCATGACTGGCGTCAGCGCGACGGGTTCGCGCTGACCGATGCCGGCATGAACACGCAGCAGGCGCTGGACCAGATGAACTACTGCATCTGGTGCCACACGCAGGGCAAGGATAGCTGCAGCAAGGGGCTGAAGGACCGCAAGACCGGCCAGTTCCAGAAGTCGACCTTCGGAGTCACGCTGAACGGCTGCCCGCTGGATGAGAAAATCAGCGAGATGCACACGCTGCGTGCCCAGGGCAGCGTGCTGGGCGCCTTCGCCACGATCGCCATCGACAACCCGATGATGGCGGCGACCGGCCACCGCATCTGCAACGACTGCATGAAGGCCTGCATCTACCAGAAGCAGGAAGCGGTCGACATCCCGCAGGCCGAGACCTCCGTCCTGAAGGACGTGCTGGGGCTCCCCTGGGGGTTCGAGATCTACGCGCTGCTGACGCGCTGGAACCCGCTCGACCTTCGCCGTCCCCTGCCCCGGCCGGATAGCGGACGCAAGGTGCTGATCGTCGGGCTGGGGCCCGCGGGCTTCACGCTCGCGCATCACCTGATGAACGACGGCCACACGGTAGTCGCGATCGACGGGCTCAAGATCGAGCCGCTGCGGATCGACCCGACGGCGCCGGTGCGTGACGTCGAGACGCTGTACGAGAACCTGGACGACCGCGTGATGGCCGGGTTCGGCGGCGTCGCCGAGTACGGCATCACGGTGCGCTGGAACAAGAACTACCTGAAGCTCGTGCGCCTGCTGCTCGAGCGGCGGGACGCCTTCGCGCATTTCGGCGGCATCCGCTTCGGCGGCGGCGCCACGCTGTCGATCGACGACGCCTGGGCGATGGGCTTCGACCACATCGCGCTGTGCATGGGCGCCGGCCGTCCCACCGTGCTCGACATCCCGAACGGGCTCGCGCGCGGCGTGCGCCAGGCGTCCGACTTCCTGATGGCGCTGCAGCTCACCGGCGCGGCGAAGTTCTCCTCCATCGCCAACCTGCAGGTGCGCCTGCCCGTCGTGGTGATCGGCGGCGGGCTGACCGCGATCGACACCGCGACCGAGAGCCTCGCCTACTATGTCCGCCAGGTGGAGAAATTCGCGCTGCGCTATCGCACCCTCGTCGCCGAACGCGGCGAGCAGGCGGTGCGCGCCCGCTGGACCGCGGAGGAGACCGAGGTCGCGGACGAGTTCCTCGGCCATGCCGCCGCGATCCGCGCCGAACGCGACACGGCCGCGGCCGAGGGACGTGCGCCACGGCTTGCGCAACTGCTCGACACCTGGGGCGGCGCGACGCTCGCCTATCGCCGCCGGCTGATCGACAGCCCGTCCTACACGCTGAACCACGAGGAAGTGGCGAAGGCGATGGAGGAGGCGGTGCGCTTCGCCGAGGGCCTGACGCCCGTCGCCGTCGAGGTCGACGCCCACGGCCATGCCGCCGGCCTGCGCGTGAAGCACGCCGATGGATCCGAGAAGGTGCTCCCCGCCCGCGCCATCCTGGTAGCCGCCGGCACCCAGCCCAACACCGTGCTGGCGCGGGAGGACGGGCGCATCCAGCTCGACGGGCGCTACTTCCAGGCGATCGACGAAACCGGCGCGCCGGTGACCCCGGTGCGCGGCCTCGCCAAGCCCGACGCCGCGCACGTGCTGATGCACCGCGCGGAAAACAGACGGCTGATCAGCTTCTTCGGCGATCTGCACCCGAGCTTCTTCGGGAACGTGGTGAAGGCGATGGGCGGGGCGAAGCGGGGCTACCCCGTCGTGTCGCGCGCGCTCGCCGCCCTCCCCGCCTCGGAGACGACCGGCCCCGCGGTGATCGAGGCCTGCCGCGACCGGCTGCAGGCGCGCGTGCACGCGGTCAACCGCCTGACGCCCACGATCGTGGAGGTCGTGCTGCGCGCGCCCGCCGCGGCGGAGGCGTTCCAGCCCGGCCAGTTCTACCGGCTGCAGAACTACGAGGTCCTCGCGCCGCGCCTGTCCGAGGACGGGATCGGGACCACCGTGCTGAACATGGAAGGCCTCGCGATGACCGGGGCCTGGACCGACAAGGAACGCGGCCTGGTCAGCGTGATCGCGCTCGAGATGGGCGGCAGCTCCGATCTCTGCGCCATGCTGCAACCGGGTGAGCCCGTGGTCCTGATGGGGCCGACCGGCACGCCGACCGAAATCCACCCGGACACCATCGTCGCGCTGGTCGGCGGCGGCCTCGGCAACGCCGTGCTGTTCTCGATCGGCGCGGCGCTGCGCGCGGCCGGGTCGAAGGTGGTCTACTTCGCCGGCTACAAGGCGCTGCGCGACCGCTACAAGGTCGAGGAGATCGAGCGCGCGGCCGACGTGATCGTCTGGTGCTGCGACGAGGCGCCGGGCTTCCCCCCCAATCCCGCGCGCCCGCAGGACCGCAGCTTCGTCGGCAACATCGTCCAGGCGATGGCGGCCTATGGCGGCGGCCGGCTGGGCGAGCAGGCCGTGCCGCTGAACACCGCGCGCCACATCATCGCGATCGGCTCCGACCGGATGATGCAGGCGGTCGGCGTCGCGCGGCATGGCGTGCTGCAGCCCTACCTGCACGCGGACCACACCGCGATCGGCTCCATCAACTCGCCGATGCAGTGCATGATGAAGGAAGTCTGCGCGCAGTGCCTGCAGCCGCAGATCGATGCCGCGACCGGCGAGCGGACGATCGTGTTCTCCTGCTTCAACCAGGACCAGGCGCTGGATCGCGTCGACTTCCCCGCGCTGCACGACCGGCTGCTGCAGAACGGCACGCAGGAGAAGCTGACCGCGCAGTGGATCGACCGCGCCTTGCGCCAACTCGCGTTGCGGCCCGCGATGGCGGCCGAATGATACCGATGAGCCTTTTCGCTCATCGGTATCACGGCGTGGGGTTAGTGGGGCGGCCACGCCTGAACCAAGACGATACCGCGCGCCGAGGTGATCTGCATGCGGGTCAAACGTTGAGCGCGCCGGTATGAGCACCCTGCCGATCGGCCCCGAGATCGACCCCACTCCACGCCCGCTGCCCGCGCGCGTGACGATCCGTGGCCAGCACGCGGTGCTCGAGCCGCTGCATCGCCGGCACGCCGCGGAGCTGTGGCAGGCGGCGCAAGGGGCCGACGAGAGCTGGACCTATCTCGGCCAGGGCCCCTTCCCGACCGCCGAGGCCATGGCGCGCTACGTCGCGGAGTTCGCCGCCCAGCACGACCCGATGGTCTGGGCCGTGCGCCCGGTCGCCACGGGGGTCGTCTCCGGCTGGCTCGCGCTGATGGACATCCAGGCGAAGCATGCGGCCATCGAGATCGGCAATGTCTGGTTCGCGCCCCGCATGCAGCGCACCCGCGCCGCGACCGAGGCGATCTTCCTGCTGCTGCGCCTCGCTGCCGACGATCTGGGCTACCGCCGGCTGGTCTGGAAGTGCAACGCGCTGAACGCGCCCTCGCAACGCGCGGCCGGACGGCTGGGCTTCACCTACGAAGGCCGGCACCGCCAGCACATGGTGGTCAAGGGCCGCCAGCGCGACACCGACTGGTACAGCATCATCGAGGACGAGTGGCCGCGCTGCCGCGACGCGCTGCTGGCCTGGCTCGACGCATCCAACTTCGATGCCGGCGGCACCGCGTTGCGCGGTCTCGCGGAGCTGCGCGCCGCGCTGCCCTGACCCCGCGCGAAGCCGCCGCGCGCACCCACGCCGCCCCGCTCCCCGCCGGCGGCCGGATGGCCTCCCGGAACCAGCCTGCTATGCTCCCGCGAACGATATCGGGGGAGAGACGCCATGCGCTGGGCACGCTTCGAGCTGGACGGCACGCCGACCTACGGCCTGGTGGAGGGCGACCGGATCGTCCCGGTGCGCGGCACCCCGTTCGGCGATTACGAGCGCGGCGGGCCGGCGCGGCCGCTCGCCGAGGTGAAGCTGCTGGTCCCGGTGATCCCGCCCACCTTCTACGCCGCCGGCCTCAACTACGCGGAACACGTACGCGAAGTCGCGGCCAAGGTCGGCCAGCCGCCCAACCTGCCGCCCCAGGCGGATATCGGCTACCGCGCCAACAACGCGCTGATCGCGGATGGCGAGGCGATCGTGATCCCGGAGGATGCCGGGGAGCAGGTGCAGTACGAGGGCGAGCTGGTCGCCGTGATCGGCCGCCGCTGCAAGAACCTGACGCGCGAGGACGCGCTGTCCGCCGTGCTGGGCTACACGATCGGCAACGACGTCAGCGAACGCACCTGGCAGAAGGGCGACCGCACGCTCTGGCGCGGCAAGAACACCGACACCTTCAAGCCGATGGGGCCATGGATCGAGACCGATGTCGACCTCGAGAAGCTGGTCACCCGCGTGCGCCTGAACGGCGAGGAGCTGATCGCCTTCCGCACCAACGAGATGGTCTTCGGCGTCGTGGATTTCCTGGTCCGCATGACCCGCTACGTCACGCTGCATCCCGGCGACGTGGTCTGGATGGGAACCGAGGGCGCGACGAAGAACATGAAGCACGGCGACGTGTGCGAGATCGAGATCGAGGGCATCGGCACGCTGCGCAACCCGGTGGTGCGGGAGGGGGCGTGAGCCCCCCGGCTACACCCGCTCGCTGAGCCGGATCGCCACCTTGCAGCCCGCCTTGATCGCCGCGCTCAACAGCCGATAGCCAGGCGCCTGCTCGGCCCCGTGGGCGAGGCCGATGTCGCGATGCTCCAGCTCCTCGGCGCGGAACTTGCCGATCGTGTTCTTCAGCCCCGCCTCGTCGTCGGCGAGCGTGTCGAGCTGGGCGGCATAGTGCTCGTCGATCGCTTCCTCGACCGCGACGGTACAGGCCATCGCCGCCTTCTCGCCCATCGCCGCGGTCACCGCGCCCAGCGCGAACCCCGCGGCGTGCCAGAAGGGCAGCAGCGCGGTCGGGCGCACCCGGCGCTTGCGGATCAGCTCCCCGAAGGTTTCGAGATGCACCTGCTCCTGCGCCTGCATGTGGCGCAGCATGTCGCCCTTCTCGCCGCGTCCGAGCACCGCGAGCTGGCCGGCGTAGATCCGCGCCGCGCCATACTCGCCCGCATGGTCGACGCGGATGATCCGCTCCACCGCCTCACGGGTCGTCCGATCGCCGGGTAGCCGTCGTGCCGTCTCGCTCATCGCCTCCGCCTCCGTCTCGGGCCGGCCGGGAGCATCGCGAGCGCCCCGGCCAGCACGCAGGTGAACCCCAGCGCGAACACGAGGTTCAGCAGCGCCAGGGAGACCGGGATTGCCGGCCACAGATAACTGGGAGCGTCGCAGGGTTTTGCAGGATGGGCAGGCATGCTCGCCAGCCGCTCCGCGATCGAGCCGCCCGAGAATGTCGGCGCCTGGCATTCCGGCAGCGGGCTCGGCCACCACCCCTGCTCCACGCCCACATGCACGAACGCGACCGCCGCATCGGCCGCCAGCGCCAGCACCGCCAGCCACATGACGATCCGCCCCGCGCGGCCGCCCACCAGCAGGGCGAGCACCCCAAGGCCGATGACGATCCGGTAGGGCCAGCGCTCCAGCAGGCATAGGGCGCAGGGGGCCAGCCCCTCCCACTGTTCGAGCGCGAGCGCGATGCCGACCGCCGCGGCGGCAAGGAGCGCACTGCACGAGGCAACGATGCGGATCGGCATGCAGGTCATGTGCCTCGCGCCGGCGATGGACGCAAGCGTCCCGGTTGCGACCCGCCCCCCGCCCGCCTAGGGTCCGATCGTCGCCATCGCGGGGAGAGAAGGCCATGCAGCGCATCGTCTGGGGGCGCGCGTCGTCGAGCAACGTCATGAAGGTGCTGTGGACGCTGGACGAGTTGGGCCTGCCGTTCGAGCGGCGCGACGTGGGCGGCTCGTTCGGCAAGACCGACACGCCGGAATATCGCGCGATGAACCCGACCGGCCTCGTGCCGACGCTGCAGGAAGACGGGTTCACGCTGTGGGAGAGCAACGCGATCTGTCGCTACCTGTGCCAGGCGCACGCGCCGGACAGCAAGCTCTGGCCGCAGGAGGCGCGGGCACGGGCCAATGTCGACCGCTGGATGGACGCGCAGCAGACGGTGCTGGGTGCGCCCATGACGGCGGTGTTCTGGGGCCTGGTCCGCACGCCGCCGGAGAAGCGCGACATGGCGGCGATCGCCCAGGGGATCCAGGGCGCGGCCCGTGCTTACGGGTTGATCGCGGCCCAGCTGCAACGCTCGCCCTACATCGCGGCGGAGACGTTCACCCTGGCCGACGTGCCCTGGGGCGTGCACGCGCATCGCTGGTTCAACATCGACTTCGACCGGCCCGAGATCCCGGGGCTGCGGGCCTGGTACGACCGGCTCTGCGAGCGTCCCGCCTACCGCACCCACATCGCGGAACACCCGGTGGTCTGACGACCGCCGCCCACCGTCATTGCCGGGTCTGACCCGGCGCGCCCCGCCGGCACCCTGACGCGGGTGCCTCCGCGACGGAGGGGCTGTCGTCAGGCGGTGGTGGCCAGGTCAAGCCCGGCCATGACGGGAGCGGGGGGGCGACGCCAGCCCGAACGCCCGCTCCGCCCCTCAGCACCCGCTCGCACGACCCGCACCCAGCCTTCAGCGATGGCGTTTCGGCATCGAGACTGGTGCGCGGAAGCCACGCCCGCGCGAGACCTGCCCTTCCTGACCGGATGCGAATTGACGGCACCTACTCACAATGTCGTATCCGGACATATCGCGCCGTCATCAGAAAAAGGCAGCTCATGGTCTCGTATCGACAGGCACTTCTCATGAGCGTGCCGCTTGGAATCATTGCCGCGTTCGCGCCAAGACAGGCGGCAGAGGCGCAGACGCTCAATCTCTATCAGAACCCGTCGAGCGTCTTCGTCCCCTTCGCCCTCGGCTCCTCGCCTAGCGGCAACCGGCTGGTCGGCCTGCCGCATCTCAGCATCAGCCTGAACGATGGCACCGCCCAACCGATGACGATGGACACCGGCTCCACCGGCATCATCGTCTCCCCCGACATATTCACGCCACCCGCCAACGCGATCAGCAACGGCGCCGGGACCCAGATCTACAACAGCACCGGCATCAAGAGCACCGGCACCTGGTACATCACCGACGTCGCGATCCATGACCCCAATAGCGGCGCCGTCCTCGCGACCGCGAATGTGCCGGTCCTGCTGGTGAACTCCCAGACCTGCCTGCCCCACGCGCGGAACTGCACCATCGTCGCGGGCTCCACCCCGTCCGGCGTGGCGATGTTCGGCATCGGCTTCGGGCAGGAGCCGGCGCAGCAGCCGCAAGGCGTGCCCGCGAACAACCCGCTGCTCAACATCACCGGACTCAGCGGCGACGGCATGCCCTCGCATGGCTACGTGCTGGAC
Source organism: Rhodospirillales bacterium 69-11 (assembly GCA_001898425.1). Taxonomy (GTDB): domain Bacteria; phylum Pseudomonadota; class Alphaproteobacteria; order Acetobacterales; family Acetobacteraceae; genus Rhodopila. The sequence continues at coordinate 92,492 of MKTV01000042.1, read as the reverse complement.
ACGGCGGGCATCCAGATCGGGCTCACGCCCAACAATACGCAGGGCTTCGCGATGGTGAAGCTCGCGCCCTCAACGACCGCCTCCACGTATGCGCCCGGGTCGCCGAACGCCTTCGTCTCCACCTTGCCGAACCGGCCCGACTGGATGCGCGCCCCGGCCTCCATCGTGGTGAACGGTGCGGTCGGCAATGGGACGATGCTGATGGACACCGGCGTCCCCGGCATGTTCCTGACCGCACCGCCGGACGCGATCGTGCAGACGAACACCAATCTCGCACTGGGGTGCAAGACCTCCTGCGCCGCGGCGAACACCGCCATCCAGGTGATCATGCCGGGCCAGACGACGCCCATCGCCAGCTACAACTTTACCCTCGGGCCGGGCGGGACGCTGCAGCCGGGCAACCTGCTCGCCCCGCTCGATATCTCCGTGGACACCCCCAACGTCAACACCTACGTCAACACGACGTTCAACTTCCTAAACGGCTTCAATTACTTCTACGACTACGACAACGGCTTCGTCGGCTTCCAATGGAACGGGAAGGTGGCCAACGAGTACGGCACGCAGACGCCGGGGATCGCCCTGCAGGGCACCTTCGCCATCGCCGACGGGTTCACCACCACCTTCCCGCTCTACCTCACCAGCAACAACCAGGCGGGCACGCCCACCACCCTCGCCCTCGCCGGATCGGCGACCTTCGCGGGCGTCATCTCGGGCACCGGCGGGCTGACCTATGCCGGCGGCAGCGCGACCGTCACCGGCGCGAATACCTATTTCGGCGGAACCACGATCAACGGCGGCACCGTCTCGGTGCCTGCCGACAGCGCGTTCGGCGATCCCTCCGGCGGGCTGTTCCTCAACAGCGGCACCGTGGGCGCGCTCGCGCCGCTGTCCTCGGCGCGGCCGATCGCGCTCACCGGCAGCAACGCGATCGCCACCAACGGCAACGCGGTCGCGCTCTCCGGGCCGATCACCGGCACCGGCGGGCTCGCGATCGGTGGCGGCGGCACCGTCACGCTGACCGGCGTCAACAGCTACGCCGGGCCGACCTCGGTCACCGCGACCACGCTCGCCGTCGGCACCGGCGCCCTCGCCGGCAGCAGCCTCACCCTCACCAACGCCGCGCTGCTCGCTCTCGGCACGATCACCTATGGCGGGGCGCTGACGCTCGCCGGCACGTCCGACGTGATCAACGCCGGCGGCTATCAGGTCACGATCAACGGCTCGCTGTCGGGCAACGCCGCGCTGACCACGATCGGCAACGTCCAGGTGGCCGGAGATCTGCTGATCGCCGGCGCCCACGTGGTGCAGCAGGGCACGTTCGTGAGCAACGGCACGCTCAGCGCGAGTTCGCTGGCCGTCGCCAGCGGCGGCACGCTGGGCGGCACCGGCACGATCGCCGCGCCCACCGCGATCGCCGGCACGCTCGCGCCCGGCAACTCGCCCGGCACGATCACCTTCCTCGCGCCGGTCACCCAGCTTCCCGGATCCAAGCTCGCGATCGACATCGACGGGACGGGGACGGGCAACGGGCCCGGCAATTACGACCGCGTGCTCGTGCAGGGCGCCGGCAACGGCTTCACCGCCGCCGGCACGCTGGAGCCCTCGCTCCGCGGCATCACCGGCGACGCCACCAACTCCTACACCCCGCCGATCGGCCAGGCCTTCACCATCGTGCAGGCGCAGGGCGGCGTGACGGGCAGCTTCGATGCCCTCACCCAGCCCGGCAGCGGCATGGCCCCCGGCAGCCGGTTCGACGTGCTCTACGGCAACACCGCCGTGACGCTGGTCGTCACGCCGGCGAGCTACGGCAACCTCGGCCTGTCCGGCCTGTCCGAAAGCGCCGGCCAGGCCGCGGTGGGCCGCGCGATCGACGCGAGCCGGCCGGCCGCCGGCGTCGCCCTCACCACGACTCAGAGCGCGCTCTACGGCCCGCTCTACATGCTGCCCGGCAGCGCCATCCCGGCGACGCTCGACCAGCTGGGTCCCAGCGTCTACGGCAGCGCGCTCATGACGGCGCGCGATGGCTGGTACACCGTCACGGACGCCATCGGCCAGCACCTCGCCGCCACCCGCACCACGCTGCCCGTCGGCAGCCACAGCGTCTGGGTCACCAGCCTCGCCGATTTCGGCAACACCGGCAGCAACGGCGCGGTCGGGTACAGCGCGACCACCGCCGGCGTGCTCGCCGGCGTCGACATGCGGCTGCATGAGAATTGGAGCGCCGGCGTCGCGATCGGCTACCTCAACCTGCAGACCAGCAACGATGTCGGCGCCCAGGCCTCGGGCGATGCGTTGCACGTCCGCGTCTACGGCGCCTGGCAGCAGGACCGGATGTTCGCCGAGGCCGAGGCCGGCGGCTTCGCCATGGAGGGCGACGGCACCCGCACCCTCGGCGCCTGGGGCGTGCAGGCGCGCGGCGACACGGGCGGCGGCGGTGGGGGCGGGTCGGTCCGCGTCGGGCTGCGCCTCCCGGCACTCGGGTGGCAGATCGAGCCCTCCGTCCGGCTCGCCGGCGTCGGATTGACCCAGGGCGGCTTCACCGAAACCCAGGCGGGCCCGCTCGCGCTGTCGGTCGGACAGGCGAGCCTGGCCAGCGTGCAGACCCAGGTCGGAATCGGGGCGAGCCGCACCTATGCCCTGTCGAACGGGGCGCGGCTCGTGCCCACGGCGCGCGTGGGCTGGGCGCATGAATATGCCGACCAGAACGCGACCATGACGGCCGCTTTCGTCAGCGCGCCGGGCGTCGGGTTCGCCGTCGGAACGCCGAACACCGGACGTGACGCGGCGATCGTGGGGGCGGGGGTGGAATTGCAGTTCGCCTCCCAGCTCTCGCTGCACCTCGGCTATCGCGGCGCCTTCCGCAACAACAGCAACGCGCAGGAGGTCGCGGGCGGGTTGCGCTGGGTCTGGTGACCGACCGGCAGGACGGGCATGCGGCGGGCACCGCCCCGCCGCGTCGGGCCCACTTCGACGATCCCATACAAGCGCGTGCTAGGCTGGCCGCTCATGACGATTGATCGGGAAATGTCCTGCATGCGCTTCTGGTTCGCCCTTCTCGCCGCCCTCACCCTCGCCCTTCCGGCCGCCGCGCAGAGCGGGCCGACACGGATCCGCGGCACCATCGCCTCGGTGGACGGAGACACGCTGACGATCCTCGGCCGTGACGGCCAGCGACAGGCGGTCGTGCTCGACCGGGATCTCACGGTCTCCACGGTGAAGCCCCTCCGGATGGCGGACATCAAGCCCGGCAGCTTCGTGGGCACGGCCACGCGCCGCCTGCCGGACGGCTCGCTGGAGGCGCTGGAGGTGCTGGTGTTTCCCGAGGAGATGCGCGGCGCCGGAGAGGGGCACCGGCCCTGGGACCTCGAGCCCGGCAGCATGATGACCAACGGCACGGTCACCGGCGCCGTGGAGAGTGCGGACGACCGGGAGGTCACCGTGACCTACAAGGACGGCAGCCAGACCGTGCGCGTGCCCTCGGACACGCCGGTGGTGACGCTGGCGCCGGCCGACCGCGCCGACCTGAAGCCGAAAGCCCCGGTCTTCCTGAGCGCGACGCCGGGATCGGACGGCAAGCTGCACGCCGCCCGCATCACGGTCGGCAGGCACGGGATCGCACCGCCGATGTGAGCCGCGGGGCTGTGGATGGTGATGTCCGAGACTTGCATTGGATGGTGTGGTGCTTGCATTCTAACCCCACGACGGGGGGCTCGGGCGAGGATCTGCGTGGCGCGGCCCGCGGTCCCAAGGAGAAAAGCTGGTGTTGTCGAGCGTCCATCGGCTGCAGGGTTCCGATGATCCGTCCAACGGTCAGGCCGCGGGCGGACTGCCGGGCATTCCGGCGCCGGATCCGAGTGAGGACCTGCCCTACCGGGTCGAACTGTGGCAGCAGGATCGACAGGGCGTGGAGATCGTGCTGGCGGTCACCGCCAGCGCGAGCATCGGCTACGCCGCGTTCTATGCTGCGTCGCGCGAATATCCGGAACGCCTGGTCAGCCTGCGCCACAAGGGGCGCTTCGTCAGCCGATGGGATCCTCTTGCAAATTGACGCCGACTGACCGCAACAAGAGGCGCGCCCCGCGGCAGCAGGACGGCGCAGCGCCCTTGAAGCCCCGAGCGCAGGAAGACGGACCTCGGGTCGTGTCGCTGCCGAAAGCGTCGATGCACGACGAGTCGCTGCCATACAGCGTCGAGTTGTGGGATCCGCCGCATCGCGGGGTGACGCGTATCCTCGGTCAGGCGGCGAGCCTGGCCCTCGCGACTGCGATCTACGACGCGGCATTGCAGGAATTCCCCGGCCGGCTGGTGACGCTGAGCCGAGGCGGGCAGCAACTGCGGCCGGCGCAGGACTGAGCCTACGCCTTCACCCGCCGGGAGGGTCGCCTCCCGTTACGCAGCCACCCGGGATGGCCGCATCCCGACCCGCACCGTGCGAGCCGGCGCGATCCCCACGCGTGGAGAGGCCGGCGGGGGCTCAGCTCTCCGCCTGATCCCGCTGTGGCGCGCGCGCCTTCTTCACCGCCGCCAGGTCGACCAGCGTTCCGGACGCGCCCTCGACGGGCGGGCTGAGCAGTCGGGTCACCGCGCGGGCGAGTTCCGCAAGACCGATCGGCTTGCGCAGGATCGGCCAGTTCTCCCGCGGCTGTGTCTCGGACCTCGTGTAGCCGCTGGTCAGCAGGATCGGCATCGACGGATGCCGGTCGCGCACCGCGTTCGCCAGCGCGATCCCGTCCATCCCCGCCATCACCACGTCGGTGAACACGAGGTCGAACGGATGTTCGCCGTCGAGCGCGACCAGCGCCGCCTCGCCGCTATGGACCACATGGACCCGGTGGCCGAGTTCCTCGAGCATGCGGGCGGAGACGACCGCGACGTCGGGGTTGTCCTCCACCACCAGCACGCGGGCGCTTCCCGACATCACGGCCGGCTCCGCTGCCGACTCCGCCGGCGCGCCGGCGCGCGGCAGATAGAGCGTCACACGCGTGCCGTGGCCGATGTCGCTCGCGAGCGTCACGGCCCCGCCCGACTGATGGGCGAACCCGTATGTCTGCGCGAGGCCGAGGCCGGTGCCCTTTCCGGGGGGCTTGGTGGTGAAGAACGGCTCGAACACCTTGGGCAGCAGGTCGGCCGGGATGCCGATGCCGGTATCGGCCATGGTGACCGCCACGAACTCGCCTGCCAGCCCGAGCCCGTGGTCGCCACGCACCAATGTGGCGTTCTGCGCGGTCAGCGAGAGCCGGCCGCCCTTCGGCATGGCGTCGCGGGCGTTGATCGCGAGGTTCACCAGCGCGAGCTCGAACTCCGCGGCATCGACCATCACCGGCCAGACGTCCGGCTCCACCGAGACCTCGAGCTCGATCGTGCCGGTCAGCGCGCCGGACAGGATCGTCTCAAGCGAGGCGCCGATCGCCGCCACGTCGACCACTTCGGGCTGCAGGTGCTGCGAGCGGGAGAAGGCGAGCAGCCGGCGGGTCAGCGCCTCGCCGCGCGCCGCGGCCTTCTCGATCGCCTCGGCGGCCCGCAGCGCGCCGGGATTCTCGCGCGCATGGCGCCGCATGATCTGCGCCTGGCCGCTGATGATGGTCAGCAGGTTGTTGAAGTCGTGCGCGATGCCGCCCGTGAGCTGGCCCAGCGCGTCCATCTTCTGCGAATGCGCGAGCCGCTCGTTGGCCTCCTGCAGCGCGCGCTGCGCTTCCCGCCGTTCGGTGATGTCCCGGGTGATCTTGGCGAAGCCGACCAGGACGCCCGAATCGTCACGGATCGCGTCCACGACGACGGAGGCCCAGAACAGGTTGCCGTCCTTGCGGACCCGCCAGCCCTCGGCCTCGTAGCGCCCCTCGGTCGTCGCCGTGTAGAGCGCCGCGGCGGGCACCCCGGCCGCGCGATCCTGATCGGTGTAGAAGCGCGAGAAGTGCTGGCCGATGATCTCCGGCGGGCGGTAGCCCTTGATCCGCTCCGCGCCCGAATTCCAGCTCGTCACCACCCCGTTCGGATCGAGCATGATCAGCGCGTAGTCGACCACGCCGCCGATCAGCAGGCGGAACTGCCGCTCGCTGTCGCGGAGCGCATTCTGGGCGGCGATGCGTTCCGTGATGTCGCGGGTGATCTTGGCGAAGCCGATCAGGGCGCCGGTCTCGTCGTGGATCGCATCCAGCACGACCGAGGCCCAGAACCGGCTGCCATCCTTGCGGACCCGCCAGCCTTCGCCCTCGAACCGCCCTTCCCGTCCCGCCGTCTCCAGCGCGCGGAACGGCAGGCCCGAGGCACGGTCCTCCTTCGTGTAGAAGGTGCTGAAGTGGCGGCCGACGATCTCCTCGGCCCGATATCCCTTGATCCGCTCCGCCCCCTGATTCCAGTTCACCACCAGCCCGCTCGGGTCCAGCATGAACATGGAGTAGTCGACCACGCCCTGGACCAGCAGACGGAAGCGGCGCTCGCTTTCCTTCAGCGCGAGTTCGGCTTCGCGCCGGCGGGTGACGTCGCGGGTGATCTCGGTGAAGCCGACGAAGGCGCCGTCGTCCTCGAAAACCGGCTCGATGACGACGTGCGCCCAGTAGCGGGTCCCGTCCCGCCGGACCCGCCAGCCGTCCCACTCGACATGCCCGTCCTTGCGCGCCCGCGCCAGGATTTCCACCGGCATGCCGGCGGCGCGGTCATCGGGGCCGAAGAAGCGGGAGAAATGCAGGCCGAACCGGTCCTGTTCGGAGAACCCGTTCAGCAGGCGCGTGCCGCGGTTCCACGCGAGCACGAAGCCATCCCGGTCGAACATCGTGATGGCGGAATCGCTGAGCGAATCCACGAGCAGGCGAAGGCGGGTCTCTGCCTGCTGGACTTTGCGTTCCGGGTGCATGTCGTCATCGCCCGCCACGGGAGATCCGACGCACCAGGCGACTCCTCTGGGTGGGGATACGGTTCATGGGCCGCGAACCATGCGCGAGGAGGACGGATGGGACCAGACCCCACCGAGCAAAGCGCCGTCAATTTCGGTTGAGGACAGAACGGGGGCGGTGTTGGAGCGGGTGAAGGGAATCGAACCCTCGTATGCAGCTTGGGAAGCTGCCGTTCTACCATTGAACTACACCCGCATCCGGCCGGGTTGCGGCGGAGGCGCATTCTAGGGAAGCGCCGCGCCCCGCGCAATCCGCCGGGCGTGCTTCGTCACCGCGCCTGCGCGCTCGCCTCCGACCGGGTGGCGCCGGCCCGCGCGGCCAGGGCCGCCGCCATGAAGCCATCCAGATCGCCGTCGAGCACCGCGTCGGGGTTGCCCTTCTCCACCCCCGTCCGCAGGTCCTTCACGAGCTGGTAGGGCGCGAGCACGTAGTTGCGGATCTGGTGGCCCCAGCCGATGTCGGTCTTGGCGTTCTCCTGCGCCTGCGCCACGGCTTCCCGCTTCTGCAGTTCGGCCTCGTACAGCCGCGCCTTCAGCATGGCCATCGCCGTCGCGCGGTTGCGGTGCTGGCTGCGGTCGGTCTGGCAGGCGACGATGATGCCGGACGGGATGTGGGTGATGCGGATCGCGCTTTCCGTCTTGTTGACGTGCTGCCCGCCCGCGCCCGAGGCGCGATACGTGTCGACCTTCAGGTCGCTGGGGTCGATCTCGATCTCGATGTTGTCGTCCACCACCGGATAGACCCAGACGCTGGCGAAGCTGGTCTGCCGCCGCGCGTTCGCGTCGAACGGGCTGATCCGCACCAGCCGGTGCACGCCGGCCTCCGTCTTCAGCCAGCCATAGGCGTTCGGGCCGGTGACCTGCAGCGTGGCGGACTTGATGCCCGCCTGCTCGCCCTCGCTCTCTTCCAGCACCTGGACCTTGTAGCCGTGCTGTTCGGCCCAGCGCATGTACATGCGCATCAGCATCTCGGCCCAGTCCTGCGCCTCGGTCCCGCCGGCGCCGGCGTTCAGCTCGACGTAGCAGTCGTTGGCATCGGCCTCGCCGGACAGCAGGCTCTCGATCTCACGGCGCTTCGCCTCCTCGGCCAGGGCACGGAGCTGGGCGATGGCATCGGCGGCCATCGCCTCGTCCCCGTCGGCTTCGGCCATTTCCAGCAGGTCCAGCGTGTCGCGCACGTCGGATTCGAGGCGCGTTACGCCTTCGACCGCGGCGGCGAGCTGGTTGCGCTCCCGCATGAGCTTCTGCGCGGCGGCGGAGTCGTTCCAGAGCGCCGGGTCTTCGGCGCGGTGATTCAGTTCCGCGAGGCGGTCCTGGGCGACATCCCAGTCAAAGATGCCTCCTCAGCAGCGCGACGGACTGCTTGATCTGTTCGTTGAGGGCGTCGGATTCGGCGGACATGGTCTCACACCCGTCTCGAGGCGGGCGCGCTTGCGCAGCACCCTGGGGAAGGTCGGAGGGGCCGGCTAATACAACCCGCCCGCGGGAACGTCGAGAGGGCGGGTCGGTGCGGCCCGCCCGGCAGACGACGAGAGGGCGGGCGCCCGGAGGGCCGGCTAGTACAGCCCGCCCAGCGACGAGTCGACGCCGCCATGCACCGATCCGGGCGGCGCGGCGGCGCCCGTCGCGTCCGTCCCGCTGGGCGCCGCGACGAAGCCGCCGAAGACCGGGCCCGAGGCGCCGGGCTGCTGGTCCGGCTTGAACGCGTCGGTCACCATGCCGGAGCCGGAATCCCACTGGGCGAGGGTGACGCCGGGCGGGACGGGGAAGGTCAGCACGGGCCGGTTCTTCAGCGCATCCGCCATGTAGTCGTGCCAGATGGGCGCCGCGAGGCTGCCGCCGGTCTCGCCGTTGCCCAGCGAGGCCGGGTTGTCGTAGCCGACCCACACCACGGTGACGAGGTCGGGGGTGAAGCCCGCGAACCAGGCGTCGGTGAAGTCCTGGCTGGTGCCGGTCTTGCCCGCGATCGGCCGGTTGAGGCCCCGTGCCGCGTTGACGCCGGTGCCGCGCGTGGTCACGCCCTGCATCATGGTGACGAGCTGGAACACACTGG
>MKTV01000042.1:81259-83500 GCA_001898425.1 Rhodospirillales bacterium 69-11 | reverse complement strand
GCCTGTTCGCAGCTCGGGCACGCCAGCCCGCCCGCGCGCCAGACCACGTGCCCGTCCGGATCCTGCACGCTGTCGATCAGGGTGGGGGTCACCTCGCGGCCGCCGGTCGCGAGCGACGCGTAGGCGCCGGCTTCCCGCATCACCGTGGTCACCACGGCGCCCAGCGCGGCCGGGAGGACGTGGGGCATGGAGTCGGCCATGTGGAAGGCAATGGCGGTGTCGGCCACGGCGTCCATCCCGACCTGCTGCGCCACGCGCAGCGTCACGAGGTTCAGCGAGTGCTCCAGCGCGATCCGCAGCGGCACCGGGCCGTTGAACGTGCCCTCGTAGTTGCCGGGCCGCCAGCGGCCATCCGCGGTGTCCACCACGATCGGCGCGTCGAGGAAGCGCTGGCTGGGCGAGATGCCCTTCTCCAGGGCCGTCAGGTAGACCATCGGCTTGAAGCTGGAGCCGGGCTGCCGCTGGGCCTGGGTGGCGCGGTTGAACTGGCTCTGCTCGTAGCTCCAGCCGCCGACCATGGCGAGCACGCGGCCGCTGTTCGGATCGAGCGAGACCAGCGCGCCCTGCACCGTCGGGATCTGGCGCAGCACCGGCCGCGCGGCGGCGGGTGGCGGAGCGGCCCGGGCGCCGCGGGCGGGGGCGGGCGCCGCAGCGGCCTGGGCCTGCGGCGCCTGGGCGGGCGGCTCGATCATCACCACGTCGCCCACCTGCATCACGTCGGTGATGCGGCGCGGCGTTGCGCCCAGGTTGCCGTCGCGCAACGGGCGCGCCCAGGTGACGTCGGAGAGCAGGATCGTGCCGGTGTGCGGCTGGTCGCCCTGGTCGCCGATCCAGCCGATCCGCGCCTCCCCGTCGCTGGTGCCGAGAACGACCGCGAGCCGCCAGGCGGGCAGCATGCCGGGGGGACGAGCGACCTGACCGAGCGCGGTCTGCCAGTCACGCTCGAGCGCGGCGCCGCCGGCGAGGTGGGTGACCGGGCCGCGCCAGCCGCCGCGCTTGCGGTCGTAGGAGATGAGTCCGTCGCGCAGCGCCTTCTCGGCGGAGGTCTGCAAGGCCGGGTTGAGGCTGGTGCGGACCATCAGCCCGCCTTGCGTGGTGGCATCCTGGCCGAACTGGGAGACGAGCTGGCGGCGCACCTCCTCGGTGAACCACTCGGCGCCGGGGATCGGCGGCGGCCGGCGGAACTCGGAGGGCACGATCGGCTCCGCCTTCGCCTGGGCGGCCTGCTGCGCGGTGATCACCCGGTCCTCGGCCATGCGGTCGATGACCCAGTCACGTCGCGCGCGCGCGGCGTCGGGATACTTGAACGGGTTGTAGTTGTTGGGCGCCTTCGGCAGCGCGGCGAGGAAGGCCGCCTCGGCGATGGTGAGCTGGTCGAGCGGCTTGTTGAAATAGGCCTGCGCCGCCGCCGCCACGCCGTAGGAGCCGAGACCGAGATAGATCTCGTTCAGATAGAGCTCGAGGATCCGCTCCTTGGTGAGCGTCTGCTCGATCCGCATCGCCAGAATCGCTTCCTTGACCTTGCGGGAGATCGAGACCTGGTTGTCGAGCAGCATGTTCTTGGCGACCTGCTGCGTGATGGTCGAGGCGCCGATCGGCCGGCGCCCCTGCCCCAGATGCGACAGGTCGGTGACCGCGGCGCGCGCGATCGCAATGGGATCGACGCCGGCGTGGGTCCAGAAATTCTGGTCCTCGGCCGAGACGAAGGCGCGGCGCACCACGTCGGGGATGGCCGAGAAGGGCACGAAGATGCGCCGTTCGGTCGCGAGTTCGGCGAGCAGGCGGGCATCGCCGGCGTAGACCCGGCTCATGACCGGGGGCTGGTAGTTGCGCAGCCCGTCGACGTCCGGCAAGCCGGCGCTGAAATGCTGCCAGGCCATCCAACCGCCCGCGGCGCCCACCACGGCCACCAGCAGGACGATGCCGAGGATCGCGCCGAACATCCCGCGCGCGAGGCGCACGACCAGGGGTCGGCGCCGCGGTGCCGCGGGGGAGCGCTTGTTCCGTTCCGGCCCGCGCGGCGGCTTGTTCGGCGGCGTCCGATTCGAGGGCGCGAGCGGCTCGCCTGCTGTCAATGGTCCGGTCATGGGTGCGCGATATGAGCCTTTTCCCGCCGGCTCGCCACCAAAGAAGCCGCGCGCCGGCCATTACAAATCGGGCAGGCGGGGGTGTCAGGCGGGCGGGGGGCCGCCATCGAGCGCCGCCATCCGCCCGGCGGCGGCGAACCACCCGTCGACCGCG
>MKTV01000042.1:73746-81242 GCA_001898425.1 Rhodospirillales bacterium 69-11 | reverse complement strand
CACGACCCGCCGGTGGTCCGGCCGGCGCAGCGCCGCCTCGTCGCGCGGGTTGGACATGAAGCCCATTTCCACCAGCACGCTGGGGATGTCGGCCGCCTTCAGCACGACGAATCCGGCATGCCGTTCCGGGTTGGGCAGCATGGGCAGGTCCTGGTCCAGGCTGCCGACCAGCTTGCGGGCGAGGCGTGCGGACCCGATCCGCGTCTCCTGCCGGACGAGGCTGGCGAGGATCCGCTCCACCTCGGGGGAGCCCGCATGCCAGCCCTTGCCGAGGAACCGGTCGGCGCTGTTCTCGCGCTTGGCGAGCGCGGCGGTCTGCGCGTCGGAGGCGGTATTGGCGAGGGTGTAGACCGAGGCGCCGCGCACCGAGTGGTCGTTCAGCGCATCGGCGTGCATGGAGACGAACAGCGCCGCGCCGCGCGCCTGGGCGCGGGCGACCCGGTCGTCCAGCGGGATGAACACGTCGCGGGCGCGGGTCAGCTCCACGCGGTAGCGCCCGCCGGCCTCCAGCAGCCGCTTGAGCTCGAGCGCGGTCGCGAGCGAGACGTGCTTCTCATACGTACCCGACACGCCGATCGCCCCGGGATCCTTCCCGCCATGGCCAGGGTCGAGCATCACCACGGGCGGCGGCCGGGACGGATCGGCTTTGGGGGGTGCGGACGGATGCGGGGCCGCATGGCCCTGGGTCTTGGACCGCGTGCTGGCCGCGAGCGCGGCCTCCATGCGGCCGGGCAACAGGAAGGTGCCGACGACCCCGGCCCCAAGGCCGAGACGGCGCAACAGCACGCGACGGTCCACCGGAGCGGCCCCAGACATGCCCTGCCTCTTAACACATCGGTTTTGAAAACGCACCTTCCTCGTTGATTACGGCCAGTTCATGGCGGGGCCAGCACGATTGGCTTGCGAGGGGCGCCGGATTGGGTCATGGTCCCGACGCTCCGGTGTCGCAAACGGGGGAAGCGGGTTTCCGCTGCCCTCCGGCTCGAACCGGCGGTCGAAGCGACCCCTCGATCGGCCAGTGTGCCCGTCCGTGACTGGATGAGCCCGCTCTCGAAAGCCTGGCCGACCGTCCGGGGAGGGTCCGAACCGCCGCAGCCGCGTCATCGCCCGTGTTGCGCCCGATCCGTGGCGCGCCGGGGCCGTATCCCCAGAGTCGACGCTCCGGGACGCGGCAGGCACTCGCTTTCACACGGGGCGGCGTTCCAGACCTGGAGCGCGCCGACCGGACGCCAGGGAATGATACCGCGCCCAATGGGCATTTCGCACCACGCCACTCCATCCCGACCGGGACCATTCGCGAGGGCACCGCGCCCCGTCGCGGGTCCGGTTCCGGCTGGACGGCGCGCCGCGTACCATCATCTTCCTGAGCCGAGGGGCGGGCCCCATCCCGCAAGCCTTTCCTGCCACGCGCGCGCGTGCGACCCGGACGGACCCTTCCGTCGCCGGACCGCCGCCGTCGTCCGTTCGGCAGTTCGGAGTTCAGGACTAGATGACAAAGCGCATGCTGATCGACGCCAGCCACGCGGAAGAGACCCGCGTGGTGGTGCTGGACGGTAACCGGCTCGAAGATTTCGACGTCGAGACGTCGACCAAGCGGCAGCTCAAGGGCAACATCTATCTCGCCAAGGTGGTCCGGGTGGAGCCCTCGCTCCAGGCCGCCTTCGTCGAATACGGCGGCAACCGCCACGGCTTCCTCGCCTTCAGCGAGATCCACCCCGACTATTACCAGATCCCGATCGCCGACCGGCAGCGCCTGCTCGAGATGGAAGCCGAGGAGGCCCGTCGCGAGGAGGAAGAGGCGGACCTCGAGGCCGCCCTCGGCGATGCCGACCGCGAGTCGGACGACGACGCATCCTCGGACGGCGGGCGTGCGCGCGGACGGGATGACGCGCCAGGCCTGATCGACGGGCGGCCTGACGACGCCGCGCCGTTCGGGCAGACGGCGGACAGCGGGACGGGCGCGGCGGAGCCGACCGACGCGCAGCAAAGCGGGCACGCCCCTGCCCAGCCGCTCACCATCGAACCCGAATCGCTGAGCGGGCCCGTCGAAGCCCTCGAGGCCGGATCGGGGCTTCCCGCTTCGTCCGCGCTCTCCGCCCCGGCGGACGAAGAGCCCGGGTCCTTCACAAACCTCGCTGCCGGCACGGACTTCGCTGCGGGCGCGCCGGACGCCGGGACCGATGCCGGCGTCGCGGCGTCCGGCCACGGGCCGGATGCGGACATGCCGCCGATCATGGCCGACCCGGTGCCCGTGGCCGGGGAACCGCCGGCCACCGCCGACGATGCCGACCGGTCCGACTCCGACGAGGACGGCGACGAGGAGTCCGCCGAGGACACCGACCAGCCGAACGGCCGGTCCGCGCGCCGCGCGCGGCACGACGAACAGGACGGCGCGGACCCGGCGCACGACGCCCCTCCCCCCGAGACCATGGGCGGCGACACCGATGGCGGCGAGGACCGGGGCGAGCGCCGCATCCCGCCCCGCTTCCTGCGCAACTACAAGATCCAGGAAGTGATCCGCCGCCGGCAGATCATGCTGGTGCAGGTCGTCAAGGAAGAGCGCGGCACCAAGGGCGCGGCGCTGACCACCTATCTCTCGCTCGCCGGCCGGTTCTCCGTGCTGATGCCGAACTCCCCGCGCGGCGGCGGGATTTCCCGCAAGATCACCTCGGCCACCGACCGCCGGCGGCTCAAGGAGGTGATGACCGAACTCGAGATCCCGCGCGGCATGGGGCTGATCGTGCGCACGGCCGGGGCCAACCGGCCCAAGCCCGAGATCAAGCGCGACTGCGAATACCTGCTGCGGCTGTGGGACGACATCCGCGAGCACACGCTGAAATCGGTCGCCCCGGCGCTGATCTACGAAGAGGCCAGCCTGATCAAGCGGGCGATCCGCGATGTCTATTCCCGCGACATCGACGAGATCCAGGTCGACGGGGAGGATGGCTGGCGCGCCGCGCATGACTTCATGCGCATGCTGATGCCCTCCCACGCCAAGAAGGTGCAGTTCTGGCGCGACGGCGGGCAGCCGCTGTTCGCCCGCTACCAGGTGGAATCGCAGCTCGACGGCATGCTGCAGCCGACCGTGCAGCTCCGCTCCGGCGGCTACCTCGTGATCAACCAGACCGAGGCGCTGGTCGCGATCGACGTCAACTCCGGCCGCTCCACCCGGGAGCGGAACGTCGAGGAGACGGCGCTGCGCACCAACCTCGAAGCGGCCGAGGAAGCGGCGCGGCAGCTCCGGCTGCGTGACCTCGCCGGGCTGATCGTCATCGACTTCATCGACATGGAGTCGAAGAAGCACAACGCGATGGTCGAGCGCCGCCTGAAGGAGGCGCTGAAGAACGACCGCGCGCGCATCCAGATCGGCCATATCAGCCATTTCGGCCTGCTGGAGATGAGCCGGCAGCGGCTGCGGCCCTCGCTCGCCGAGACGAGCTTCATCCCCTGCGTGCATTGCGGCGGGACAGGCCATGTCCGGTCGACCGAGAGCGCGGCGATCCACGTCCTGCGCGGGGTCGAGGACGAAGGCGGCAAGCGCCGCGCCGCCGAGATCGTGGTGCACGTCGCGACGCCGATCGCGCTGTACCTGCTCAACCACAAGCGGGAGCGGCTGCGCGAGATCGAGGCGCGCTACGCGATGCGCGTCATCATCGCCGCCGATGAATCCCAGCTTGCCTCGCAATTCCGGATCGACCGGGTGAAGCCGCAGATTGCGGGCGAATTGCTGCCGGTGATCACCCCCGACGCGCCGCAACCCGCCCTGCCGCCGCCCGCCGCCGCGGTCGCGGAGGCCGAGTCGGATGAGGACGAGACCGAGGACGAGGAGGGCGACCGCGACGAGGCCCGCGCCGAGGGCGAACCCGGCCGCGAGGAGACCGCGGAAGAGAGCGAGCGCCGCCGCAAGCGTCGCCGCCGGCGGCGCCGGGGCGGCCGCCGCGATGAGACCGGTGCGGCGGACGATGCCCAGGGTGACGGGGCGGACGAGTCGGCCATCGCCGCGGAGGAACGCGCGGATGCACCGCTCGCCGACGCCGCGGCAGCCGGCGAGATGCGGCCGGAGACCGAAGGCGATACCGCTTGGGCGAGCGGCGAGGCACGCGACGAGACGCCGCGCGGCCACGACGCCAGCCCGCATGCCGGGGCAGCCGAGGCCGCAGTGAGCGACGCGACGGTGTCCGAGACGCATGTCGAGGGCGTCCCCGAACACGCCGATGGCGGCGCGGCCGACGACGAGGCACGCAACCGGCGGCGTGGACGCCGGGGCGGCCGGCGCCGGCGGCGCGACGCGGACGAGGCCGGGCTGCCCGCGGTTGCCGAACTCGGCGCCGAACAGCCCGACATCGCGCCGGCCTATGCCGGCCCGACCCCGGCCAACCCGTTCGGCGGCCAGGCCTTCGACATCTTCGACGTGCTGGAACAGGCGGAGCAGCAGGCCGCGCGGCGGCCCGCCCGCACCGTGATCCCTGTCGTCGAAGCCCCCGCCCCGGAACCCACCGGGTTCGAGCGCGAGGCTGCCGCTGGTGGCGCCCCGGCCAGGGACGAGCCCGGTGCGCAGGCCGATCGCGACGCGCACGCGGCGGACATCGTCAACCCCGGCGCGACCGAACCGATGCCGGAGGCCGCCGCGCCGCCGCGCGAGGCGGAGAGCCTGGCCGGTGCCCAGACCCCCGTCGAAGGCGCACCCTCCGGATCCGCCGGATCGGTCGCCGAACCGGAGATGCCGCCCGCGTCCGTCGGTGACGCCGTCGCCGCCGGGGAGGCAGCGGTTCCCGCCGCCGATGCGGGCGAACCGTCCCGCGCCTCGGCCGACATCGCGCCGGGTGATGCGATCGCCCCCGCGGCGACGCCGCCGGTCGGGGAGCCCGGGTCCGTGTCCCCCGCCGAGACGGTCCCGGACGAAGCGACGCCGCACGCAAGCGACGCCGCGCACTCGGTTGGAGCGGAGGCGACCGACCCGCAGGCGGGTCACCCCGCGGGGGCGGAACCGGCGGCAGCAAGTCCGGCGACGGCGGAACCGGTCGCACCGGAACCGGCCGCGATGGAGCCGGCCGCCACGGAACCGGCTTCCGCGGAACCGGCCGCTGCGAACGATGCGGCCGAACCGCTGGTGAAGCCGATCGTGGTCGGTGGACCGGAGGCGCCGCCGGTCGAGAAGAAGCGGGGCTGGTGGCGCCGCTGAGGCGTTTCCGATGCCAGGGGGACGCGGCCCACGCCGGTTGCGTCCCCCAAGCCGCCTCGCGGAGCGCCGATGCGCGGAACGCCGTTCGGCCGCCGTTGACACCCGCCCCGGGTTAGCGCGAACACTCCCGCTCGACGCAGCAGGGAGGAACCGGACCATGGCCGCACACGACAAGGGCGGAGACAAGCGCCTGCGCTCCCGCCGCTGGTTCGACGATCCCGCCGATCCCGCCATGACCGCGCTCTATCTCGAGCGCTACATGAACTACGGCATCACGCCGGAGGAGCTGCGCGGCGGCAAGCCGATCATCGGCATCGCCCAGACCGGCTCCGACCTCTCCCCCTGCAACCGCCACCACGTCGAGCTCGCCAAGCGCGTGCGCGACGGCATCATCGCCGCCGGCGGCGTGCCGCTCGAATTTCCGATCCATCCGATCCAGGAGACGGGCAAGCGCCCGACCGCGGCGCTCGACCGCAACCTCGCCTATCTCTCCCTGGTCGAGGTGCTGCACGGCTACCCGATCGACGGCGTCGTGCTGACGACCGGCTGCGACAAGACCACGCCCGCCTGCCTGATGGGCGCGGCCACGGTGAACATCCCGTCCATCGTGCTGTCCGGCGGCCCCATGCTGGACGGCTGGTGGCAGGGCCGCCTGTCCGGCTCCGGCACCATCGTGTGGGAGGGCCGCAAGCTCTTCGCCGAAGGCAAGATCGGCTACGACGAGTTCATGCAGATGGTGTCGTCCTCGGCCCCCTCGGTCGGGCACTGCAACACCATGGGCACCGCGACGTCGATGAACTCGCTGGCCGAGGCGCTGGGCATGTCCCTGCCCGGCTGCGCCGCCATCCCCGCCCCCTATCGCGAGCGCGGCTGGATGGCCTACGAGACCGGCCGCCGCATCGTCGGCATGGTGCATGAGAACCTGCGCCCCTCCGACATCATGACCAAGCAGGCCTTCGAGAACGCCGTCGTCGCCGCCGCCGCGCTCGGGGCCTCCTCCAACTGCCCGATCCACATGGTGGCGATCGCCCGGCACATGGGCATCGACCACACGCTGGAGGATTGGCAGCGCCTCGGCCCCGAGATCCCGCTGCTGGTCGACCTGCAGCCCGCGGGCCGCTTCCTGGGCGAGATGTTCCATCGCGCCGGCGGTGTGCCCGCGGTGATGAAGGAGCTGCTGGCCGCGGGCAAGCTGCATACGGACGTGCGCACCGTCACCGGCAAGACGCTGGCAGAGGACCTGGCCGAGGTACCCGACGGCGACCGCGAGGTGATCCGCAGCTACGGCAACCCGCTGAAGGAAGCGGCCGGCTACGTCGTCATGTCCGGCAACCTGTTCGACAGCGCGGTGATGAAGATCAGCGTGATCGACCAGGACTTCCGCAAGCGCTTCCTGTCCGACCCGTCCCGCCCCAACGTGTTCGAGGGCAAGGCGATCGTGTTTGAAGGGCCGGAGGACTACCACCACCGCATCGAGGACCCCGATCTCGGCGTCGAGGAACAGTCGGTGCTCATCATCCGCAACTGCGGCCCGGTCGGCTATCCGGGCAGCGCCGAGGTGGTGAACATGCAGCCCCCGGCTTCGCTGATGAAGCAGGGCGTCATGACGCTGCCGACGATGGGCGACGGGCGCCAGTCCGGCACGTCGGGCAGCCCCTCCATCCTGAACGTCTCGCCCGAGGCGGTGGTCGGCGGCGGGCTCGCGCTGCTGCAGACCGGCGATCGCATCCGCATTGACCTGAACACGAAGAAGGTCGACGTGCTGCTGCCGGAAGGTGAGCTCGAGAAGCGCCGCGCCGCCTGGACGCCGCCCAAGCTCGTGAACCAGACGCCGTGGGAGGAGATCTACCGTTCCATGGTGGGCCAGCTGGGCCATGGCGCATGCTTGGAGCCCGCGACGCTGTACCTGAACGTCATCGAGACGCGCGGCGAGGCACGCAACAACCACTGACCACGGTGATGCTCCCCCAGGCGATCGACTTCCGCGCCGAGGCGGATGCGCTGCAGGCGCTGCTGGTCACGCTGGACCCGTCCGACTGGCCGCGCGCGACACAGTTCAAGGCGTGGACCGTGAACGACGTCGTGCAGCACCTGCACGCCGGCGACCTGCTGGCGGGCGCGTCCATCGCGGGACCGGATGCGTTCGCCCGCATGCGCGCGGAGATCGCGGCCCTGCGCGCCGCCGGAATGAGCCGCCTGGAGGAAACCCGTCACCGGTTCGGCGATCTGACGGGTCGGCGGCTGCTGGCGCAGTGGCACGAAACGGCGGTCGCGCTCGCCGACACGCTGGGCGCGTTGCCGGCCGACCGGCGGC
>MKTV01000042.1:67764-73731 GCA_001898425.1 Rhodospirillales bacterium 69-11 | reverse complement strand
CCGCCATGGGCGTGCGCATGTTCACCACCGCGCGGCAGATGGAGACCTGGGCGCATGGCCAGGCGATCTACGACCTGATGGGCGTGTCGCGCGCGCCGACCGACCGGCTGCGCAACATCGCCGAGATCGGCGTGCGGACCTATGGCTGGACCTTCGCCAATCGCGGCCAGGCGGTGCCCGGTCCGGCGCCGCATGTGCGGCTGACCGCGCCCTCGGGCGCAGTGTGGGACTGGAACGCCGACGATTCGGCGAATTGCGTCTCCGGCAGCGCGCTCGAGTTCTGCCAGGTGGTCACGCAGGTCCGCAACGTGGCCGACACGTCGCTGCGCGTCATCGGCGAACCAGCGGCGGCCTGGATGCGGATCGCCCAATGCTTCGCCGGCCCGCCCGAGGAACCGCCGCCCCCCGGCACACGGTTCATGCGCTGAGGCGTTCGGGGCCGGCCCGCGCGCCGACGACGCACCCCTTCCCGTCCGGCCGGCATGCGCCGGCCTCTCCGCCTGCGCCCGGCGAGCGGACATCACACCGGGTGCATGCGCCTCACCCCGGCTGCTGGCCGCCGAAACGCTGCGCCCGCAGCCGCCACAGCTCCTGCAGGTCCGTCACCCCCTCCAGCACGGCGGCCACGCCGCATTCGGGACAGAGCGGCGTGTCGCCGTCATCCGTCCAATCGATCACCTCGCCGGCCTCGAACACATGCAGGCAGTGGAAGCAGCCGCACCACATCGGTCCCGTCGCACTCCATCGTGTCGCGTCAGACTGAAGCCCCGTACCGCCGCTGACCAGCCCTGGACCGCGGCGCCGGTCGCGCGCAGCCTCGGCGCCTGCAGCGAAGGACCTACCGCATGAGCCAGACCCCGGACTGGACCGCCGATCCCCTGGCTTGGGGCCACGGGCCGCGCGTGTTCGAGATGTTCCTGGAGCCGACCTGCCCGTTTTCGGTCCGCGCCTTCGGCAAGCTCGACGAGACGCTGGAGGCGGCCGGCCCCGACCGCGTCACCATCAAGCTGCGGCTGCAGTCACAGCCCTGGCACATGTATTCCGGCGTGGTGACGCGCTGCGTCATCGCGGCCTCCACCCTGCCGGGCGGCAAGGAGTCGGCCCGCGCCGTGCTGGCGGCGATCGCCGCGCATCGGGAGGAGTTCGAGTTCACGCGCCACGCCGGGGGCCCCAACATGGATGCGACGCCGAACGACATCATCCGCCGCCTCGAGGCCTATAGCGGCCTCTCGCTCGCCGCGGCGTTCGCGATCCCGACGCTGGACCGGGAGATCAAGTGGCACTGCAAATACGCGCGCCAGAACGGCATCCACGTCTCGCCGACCTTCATGATCGACGGCCTGGTGCAGCCCGACATGGGCAGCGGCGATGCGGTCGCGGACTGGGTGAAGCGGCTGGTGGGGTAGCGGGGTCCGGGGTCATGGCTGGAGACCGGGTCGTGTCATGACCGCCACCGCCCCGTGTCATGGCCGGCCTTGTGCCGGCCAACCACGACTTCGAGCGGCGAGGAAAGTCGTGAATGGCCGCCCTTCGGCGGCGATGACACGGAGGGCCCTACTTCCCGTCCCCTCGCCGCGCCCAGGTCAGCACCACGAGCCCGAGTGACAGGACAACCAGGATCTCGGCCCACAGGAACACCAGCATGTCCGCGGCGACGCCGAAGGGCGGCGCGCCCGGCATGGTGTTGCGGATCGCCGGGATGGTGAAGACCATCGCCGCCAGCACCGACGCGAAGGTCGTGTCCGCCCGCCGCACCCCCAGCGTCAGCAGCGTCGAGACCGCGGCCGCGATCAGCGCCATCACCCCGATCGCGGCATAGAGCGTCACCGCCAGCAGGCGCTGCAGCGGCGGACGCCGCACCTCGAAGCGCAGCGCGATCCCGGGCTCTCCGTCCGCCACGGGAACTTCCCGCGTGTGCACTTCCCAGGCCGCCAGGCTGTCGGCCACCAGCACCCGGAACGGCAGCACGGGCCCGTCGGGGCGCAGCCCGTCATGCACGTTGAGCGCGATCTCGCCCTCGTAGCGATCGAAAGGATAGGCTTGCAGGCGCCCCGCCCCCAGGCCCAGGAACAGCGTCTCCGTCGGGTTGGGTTGGCCGGCGCGCAAGGCGATGTCCTGCTCGCTCTCGCCGTCGACGATCTCGACCATCATGTCGCGCGCCGGGGCGACCGGGAAATGCAGGCCGGTCCGCCCGCCGCCCGCCCCGAAATCGACGCGCAGCTCGATGGCCGAGCGGACCGGATCGACGGCCATGACCTCGGCATAGACGAACACGGCGGGCTGCACGGCGGTGGGGCCCGCCTTGTAGGTCGCCTCCTGCACCGGGTCCTCGCGCAGGACGAGCAGGCACGTGGCGGCATAGGCAGCCAGCACGCCGCCGAACAGCGCCATCAGCAGCACCCAGGGCCGCGGGCGCGGCCTGGGAAGGCGGCGAGCCCCGCGTCCACGCGCATTCCGCAGATCCATGCCACCTCCTGCGCCCCCGGCGTTCCGAACCGGCGAAGACGCCGCAATCATATCGCGAACGCGACGCGTCGGGGCCAGCGCAGAGGTCGGCGGCGGGCGCCCGGCCTTTCCGCTGCGCGCGAAACCTCGTATCGAGGCGTCCTGGTTCCGATCCCATCGAAGGATGCGTCATGGCCGGACGTCTGGCTGGTAAGTCCGCTTTCGTCACCGCCGCAGGTCAGGGAATCGGCCGCGCCACGGCGCTGGCCTTCGCGCGGGAAGGCGCACGGGTGATCGCGACCGACCTCGACGCGGCCAAGCTGGCCGGCCTCGCCGGCGACGGCATCCGCACCGCGCGGCTCGACGTGCTCGACCCGGCCGCCATCGCATCCGCCGCGGCGGACGCGGGCCCGACCGACATCCTGTTCAACTGCGCCGGCGTGGTACACCAGGGCTCCCTGCTCGAGGCGACCGACGCCGAGTGGGATTTCGCCTTCGACCTGAACGGCAAGGCGATGATGCGGATGATGCGCGCCTTCCTGCCCGCGATGCTCGCCAAGGGCGGCGGCGTGATCCTGAACGTGGCCTCCGTCGCCTCCAGCCTGAAGGGCGTGCCGAACCGCTTCGTCTACAGCGCGAGCAAGGCCGCCGTGATCGGCATGACCCGCTCCGTCGCGACCGATTTCGTCACGCGCGGCATCCGCTGCAACGCGATCTGCCCGGGCACGGTGCACACGCCCAGCCTGGACGAGCGGATCGCGGCGAACGCCGCCGCCGCCGGGTCCGAGGACGCCGCCCGCGCCGCCTTCGTCGCCCGCCAGCCCATGGGCCGGCTTGGCACGCCCGAAGAGATCGCCGACCTCGCGGTCTACCTCGCCTCCGACTCGGCGCAATTCGTCACCGGCCAGGCCGTCGTGATCGATGGCGGGCTCACGCTCTGACCTGACTTCCTTGGGGGGATCATCCAGATGAAACTGCTCCGCTACGGCCCTGTGGGCGCCGAGAAGCCGGCCATGCTCGACGCCGACGGGACCATCCGCTGCCTGTCGGGCCTCGTGCGCGACATCGACGGGTTCGCATTGTCCGACGCCGCGATCGCCATGCTGCGTGGCATCGACCCGACCACGCTCCCCAAGGTCGAGGGCAACCCGCGCATCGGGTCCTGCGTCGCCCGGCCGCTGAACTATGTCTGCATCGGCCTGAACTATGCCGACCACGCGGCCGAGGCCGGCATGCCGGTGCCGAAGGAGCCGATCATCTTCCTGAAGTCGCTGTCCGCCTTCAGCGGTCCGAACGACGACGTGAAGCTGCCGCGCGGGTCCAAGAAGCTCGACTGGGAGGTCGAACTCGGCATCGTCATCGGCAAGACCGCCCGCTACGTGTCCGAGAACACCTGGCAGGACTATGTCGCCGGCTACTGCGTCTGCAACGACGTGAGCGAGCGCGAGTACCAGCTCGAGCGCGGCGGCACCTGGGACAAGGGCAAGGGCTGCGACACGTTCGGCCCGACCGGCCCCTGGATGGTGACCCGCGACGAGGTGCCGGACCCGCAGGCGCTGACGCTGTGGACCGAGGTCAACGGCAAGAAGATGCAGAACGGCAGCACGAAGACCATGATTTTCGGCGTCGCCAAGATCGTCAGCTATGTCAGCCACTTCATCACGCTGCAGCCCGGCGACGTGATCGCGACCGGCACGCCGCCGGGCGTCGGGTCCGGCATCAAGCCGGAGCCCGTGTTCCTGAAGGCGGGCGACGTGATGCGCCTGTCGGTCGACGGGCTGGGCGTGCAGACCCAGCGGGTGATCGAGGCCTGACGACCTGTCCGCGGCGGGTCGGCACGCGCCGGCCCGCCGCACTCACGCGCCATCCCGCCCCTCCAGCACGGCGCGGTGCGCGGCGAAGACCTGGCGGATCCACTCCATCGCGGCGCGGACCACCGGCACCCGCCGCAAATCGCGATGCACGATCAGCCAATGCGGCGCATCCAGAGCCGGAATGCGCGCGCCCACGCGGACCAGCGCCGGATCGCGATCCCCGACACAGCACGGCAGGATGACGCGCCCGGCGCCTGCGCGGGCGGCGATCGCCTGCAGCTCCATGCCGGAGGCGCGCATGGCGATCCGGCCGCCCTCGGCCTCCACCTGCGCCGCGATCCACCGCGATTGCGCGTAATGCGCCTGCTCCTCGGTGTAGCTGATCCAGTCACCAGCCGCGCCGCCGCGCGCGCGGTACGCCGCACAGGCGATCGTGCCGAGACGCGAGACATACACGCCGCCGGTTTCCGGCCGGCCATGGCGCACCGCGAGGTCGGCCTCCCGCCGCCCGAGATTGACCGTCCGGTCCGAGGTGACGAATTCGAACGCAAGCCCGTCCGGGGGCGCCGGTCCCTCGCCCGGTCCGAGGCAGCCTGCCAGGAACGCGCCGGCCCATTCGCCGACCGACACCCGCAGGGTCGATGAGGGAGCGGCCGCGCGCTGCCCCTGCAGCGCCGCCGCCGCTGCTTCGACCTGTTCGGCCAAGGGCAGCAGCGCCCGTCCCGCCGCGGTCGGACGCAGGCCTTCGGGCAGCCGGTCGAACAGCGGTCCTCCCCCGGCGTCCGCCTCGAACCGCGCAATGCGCCGGCCGACGGTCGGCTGGCTGAGCCCGAGCGCGCGGGCGGCGGCACGGAGCGAGCCGGCGCGGACGACGGCCAGGAACACGCGCGCATCGTCCCAATCGAAGGTCGGCCGATACATTTCTGAATACCTCGAGACGGATTCCTGGCGAGGTGCCTATGCACCGCTATCGCTAGCATGCAGCTGCTCAGGCAGGGAAACCGATCCGCATGACGGACGCGCTGATCCGGCCGGCCAGCCCGGAGGACCTTCCGGGGCTGGTCGACATCTTCAATCATTACGTGCGGCACGGCCACGTCACGTTTGAGACGGTGCCCTACACCGTCGACTCGCGGCGACGCTGGTTCGAGCGCTATGGCGCGGGCCGCCATCGGTTGCTGGTCGCGACCCTGCAGGGCCAGGTGCTGGGCTGCACCTACAGCAGCCCATATCGGCCGACCCCGGCGTTCGAGACGACCGTCGAGACCAGCATCTACCTGCATCCGGACCATCGCGGCCGCGGCACCGGCCTGCGGCTCTACACCGCGCTGTTTGAGCTTCTCGCGCAGCAGGACGTCCACGTGGCGGTGGCCGCCGTGGCGCTGCCCAATCCCGGCTCGCTCGCGCTGCACCGGCGGATGGGCTTCACGGAGGTGGGCACGTTCCGTGAGTACGCGCGCAAGAATGGCGCATGGATCAGCTCCACCTGGTTCCAGCGTCCGGTCCGCTGAGGGCCGGGGCCGATTGCCCCGCGCGGCGACCCGCACCCGCTCGCCGAGGCCGCAGGTGCCCACAGGCCCGCCCGGTTGCGGGCCCAGGCGAATCTGCCTCTATTGACCGGCAGGATGGCCGGAGAACCTGGCGGATCCTGCACGCGAAGGGGATGACATGGGCGGCTTGGTGATCAGCGGCGGGCGAGTGGTGGATC
>MKTV01000042.1:60699-67753 GCA_001898425.1 Rhodospirillales bacterium 69-11 | reverse complement strand
ATGGACGCGGTGGGCGACGTCGCCATCATGGACGGCAAGATCGCCGCCGTTGGCACCGGCCTCGGCGGCGCGGACTGCGTCATCGACGCGACCGGCCTGGTGGTCGCCCCCGGCTTCATCGACCTGCACGCGCACGGCCAGTCCATCCCGGCGGACCGCATGCAGGCGTTCGACGGCGTCACCACCTCGCTCGACCTGGAAGCCGGCGTGATGCCCGTCGCGTCCTGGTATCGCCGCCAGGCGCGGCAGGGACGCGTGCTCAACTACGGCGCCTCCACCAACTGGGCCTTTGCCCGGATCGGCGCGATGACCGGGTCCAACGAGGAATCCTCGCTGGAGGCCTTCGGGCGCGCCATGCGAGACACCCGGTGGGTGGAGAACGTCGCCACCGAGTCCGAGGTGGGCGGCATCCTCGACCGCCTCGCCGCTGGCCTGAACGAGGGCGGGATCGGCATCGGCATCCTCAACGCCTACGCCCCCGGCGCCGGGGTACAGGAGCTGACCGCGGTGTGCCAGCTCGCGGCCGCCCACAACGTGCCGACCTTCACCCATGTCGCCTACATGTCGGCGATCGACCCGGAAAGCGCGGCCGAGGCCTATATCCGCCTGATCGGCTATGCCGGCGCGACCGGCTGCCACATGCACATCTGCCACTTCAACAGCTCCAGCAAGACGGACGTCGCCCGCTGCGTGAAGCTGGTCGAGAAGGCGCAGGAGCAAGGCCTGCCGGTCACGCTGGAGGCCTATCCCTACGGCACCGGCTCCACCGTGCTGGCCGCCGCCTTCTTCAGCGAGCCGAATTTCGAGGCCCGCCACGGCACCGGCTACGACAGCGTGCAGCGCGTTGCCGATGGACGCCGCTTCCGCGATCGGGCGGAGCTGCTGGCCGCGCAGGCGGAGGAGCCGTCCACCCTGGTGCTGTGGCATGTGCTGGATACCGAGAACAACGCGCATCACCGCGACCTGCTGGACCTGTCGGTGCTCTATCCCGGCGGCGCGATCGCCTCGGACGCGATGCCGTGGACATTGGCGGACGGCAGCACCTACACGGGCGACGCCTGGCCGCTGCCGGAGGATGCGACGTCCCACCCGCGTTCGGCCGGTTGCTTCACCCGCTTCATCCGCGGCTGGGTGCGCGAGCGCCAGGCGGTCTCACTGCTGGAGGGCGTGCGCAAATGCGCGCTGATCCCGGCCGAGATCCTGTCCGCCAGCACCCCCGCGATGCGCGCCAAGGGGCGCCTGTCGCCGGATGCGGACGCCGACGTTGTGGTGTTCGACCTCGATACGCTGACCGACCGCGCCGAGTTCACGGCGATGAACCGCCCGTCCGAGGGTGTGCGGCACCTGCTGGTCAACGGCCAGCCGGTGATCGCCGACGGCCAGCTGGACCTCGCCGCGCGCCCCGGCCAGCCGGTGCGCCGTCCGGTCGCCGACGCCGCCTGACCCGGCGTGCCGGTTCCGATCCTGCTGGTGGCCGGCTTCCTGGGGGCGGGCAAGACCACCGTCGTCAACCACCTGCTGGCGCATGCCGAGGGACGCCGGATCGCCGCGGTGGTCAACGATTTCGGCGCGATCAACATCGATGCCGACCTCATCGCCGGTGCCAGCGACGGGGTGGTCAGCCTCGCCAACGGCTGCATCTGCTGCTCCCTGGAGGGCGACCTGCTGCGCACCCTGGCGGCGCTGCTGCGGCGCGATCCGCGGCCGGAGGTCATCGTGATCGAGACCAGCGGCGTCGCCGCTCCGGCCGATATCGTCCGCAACCTGATGGACCCGGTGATCTGGCGGGAAGCGCCGCTGGAAACGGTGCTGTGCGTGGTGGACGCCACGGCGCCGGTCGCGACGCTGCAGGATCCGCTGCTCCGCTCCCAGCTGCGCGCCGCCGACGTGGTCGCGTTCAGCAAGTGCGACCTGGTCGACGACGCCGCGCTCGCCGAGGTCCACGCGGCCGCGCGGGCGATCCGCCCGGGTGCGGTCGCGGTCGATGCGCCGCACGGCGCGGTGCCGGCGGCGCTGCTGTTCCCGGCGGACCCGGATCACGTGCCGCCGCGACGCCAGACCGCGCCGAGGCGGCCGGCAACGGAGCGGTTCGAGACGTTCACCTGGTCCTCCGACCGGCCGCTGTCGCTGCCGCGCCTGCAGGCGGCGATCGGCCGGCTGGCCCCGAAGCTCGCGCGGGCCAAGGGGTTGTTCGAGGCGTCCGGGCGGCCCGGCGAGGAGATGGTCTTCCAGTTGGCCGGGCAGCGGGCGACGCTCGCACCCCGCGGCGCCCCCGCGCCGGGCACGACGCGGACGCGGATGGTGTTCATCGCCGAGATCGGGAAGCTGTCTGACCAGGAGATCACGGAGGTCATGGCCACGTGCGCCGATGACGAGGCGCCGCGCGGCAGCTAGGACCGGGCCGATGCCTTTCATGAGCACACCGCGGTGACCCTGCAGGGCCGGAAGACGCGGTCGGCTGGCGGCCACCGGGAAAACGCCTCCCGGGTGAACACCGGAACGGGTCTTGCGTCCTGAACATCGGACAGGAACGCTGCGTCGTTCCGCCACGAGAACCTGGGCAGGAGGCCCGACGTGACCACTCTGACCGTCCCCCTGCCGAGCCATGCCGACCGTCGCGCGCCGCAGATCCGCTCCAGCGGACGAGGCGCCAGGCGGATCGCGGTTCGCATGGCCCTGCCGAGGGTCACCGGCTGGCTGATCGCCCTCGCCTCCGGAGGCAGACTCCTGTCCGCAATGTCGGCACTGCGCCCACAACGGGTCGCAGCGTTCGCGGTGGCGAGCCTGGTCAGCCTGCCCGCGTTGGCCGCCCTGCCATCGCCACCGCAAGATGCGACGCTGAAGGCCGTCGTGCTGCTGAGCCGGCACGGCATGCGCGGGCCGACCGTGGCCACCCGGTGCAGCGGGCCGGACGATACCCGCTGCCTCGACGCGGTGGCGCACGATCCCTGGCCGGATCTGGACGTGTCCGCCGGCCACCTGACCGCGTCTGGCTACGATCGCGTGGTCACGATGGGCCGGTTCTACCGCGCGCACTACGCCGAAGCGGGCCTGCTCCCGGCCCAGGGCTGCCCGGCCCCCGGCACCACCGCGTTCCGCTCCGATGCCGTGGAGCGCACCACGATGACCGCCGGCGCGATCTCGGACGGGATGTTTCCAGGGTGCAATCCGTCCCGGCTGGAGATCACGCCCAGGCTGTACGAAGGACCGGCCTGCGGCTTCGAGGAGGCGCGGGCGGCCAAGGCGGCGCAGGCGCTGGCCGGCGGCTCCTGGGTCGACCTCGCGCAGGGGCCGCTGAAAGAGCCGCTGGCGGAGCTCGATTCGGTCCTCGGGCGGTTCAAACCGGCGGCGTGCAAGGCGGCCGGGGCACCGGCGGAGTGTTCATTGGCCACGATCCCGATCTCGGCCGCCAACCGAGGCCCGATCGGCATCGCGTCCCAGCCGGCCGAACAGTTCCTGATGCAGTATGGCGGCGGACTGGCGGCGGGCGAGGTCGCGTGGGGCCGCCTGCCGGACGTCACCGGCAAGCCGCTGGCGGAGGCGATCGGCTACGTGAACGCCGTGCATGCGACGAGCGACCGCATGAGCTACATGCCGGAATACACCGCGCGGAAGAAGGGCTCGCCGGTGCTGTATCCGGTGCTCCGCGCGCTGCAGGCCGCGGTCGAGGGTCGGGGCGCCCCGTTCACCTTCTTCGCCAGCCATGACGACCTGATCCTGAACGTGGCCGGGATGCTGGACCTGTCCTGGCAGCTCGAGAGCTACGCGCCGTTCCAGGTTCCCCCCGGAGGCGCGGTGGCGTTCGAGGTGTGGCAGCACGGGCGGACGCCGCTGATCCGGCTCGTCTACTACGCGCAGACCATCCAGCAACTGCACGACGATACGCCGCTCACCGCGGCCCAGCCGCCGGCCGCCGCGGTGCTGGCGCCGCCCGGCTGCAAGCCGGACGCGACCGGAGCCTGCACCTGGACGGCCTTCCGCCAGCTCGCGACCCAGAAGATCGAGATGGCCTGCGTGGACCCGAAGCGCGCCGAGTAGCCCGCCGGACCTGCAGCGGGAGGGTGAGCCGTCTCGCGGCTGGCGGCTGGCTCACCGCAGGGTGGAGACGCTATGGACGGCGCGAGAGCCCGACATCCGGCAGCGGCGCACGCCGGGTGATGTCCTCGGTCAGCCGGTCGAGCGAGCGGTGGATCGCCTCGATCGGCTTCGCCGCGAGATGCGCCGCCTGCGTGCCGCGCAGCATCCCGTGCAGGTTCATCACCAGGGCGCGCAGACGCTCGACCTCATCCAGCGCGCGGCTGTCGGCATGGAAACCGGGTGCGTGGATGGACATGGTTCCGCCCGAGACTCTGTGGGGTCTGGGCAGACAGTGCGCACCGGAGCGGTTTTTTGCACGCGACCCTCGCGCGTGTCACGCAGTGATGAACCTCGTGTGACACTCCATGCGGTTCATTGCGTGTTCTTCGCAGCCGCAAGTTGACGAATGAAACCGGCATGCCAGCGCAAATAGCCGTGCTGCACTGCACCAAGCTTCGTCCTGATCAGCACGTGCGCATCCCCCAGCCGGTGGAACGGGATCGACGGGTAGAGATGGTGCTCGGTGTGGAACGGCATGTCCCACATCAGCAGCCGGACCGCCGCATTGGTCAGGGTGGTGCGGGTGTTCGTGAGCCCGTTGCGATCCTGCGTGCAGCCCGTGTGCTCGGCCAGCAGGTAGGCGCGCAGCGGCATCTGGCCGAGGATCTGCGGCACGATCCAGAACATGAAGGGCGTGGTCCAGCCGAACAGCACCCCCGACAGGATGGCGCCCCCGCCCATGAGGAGGCTCATGCCCCGGACGCTGCGGATGATGAGCGGCGCGGCGGTGGCAGGAATGTAGGGGTAGGCGGAGAGATCGCCCCGCCCCGCATCCCGGATCACCGCGAGACGCAGCGACCAGAACGGCACGCCCAGGATGCGCCACGCATACATGCCGAGAGAGGACGGGTCGGGGGCCATCAGTTCGGGATCACGGCCCGGGATCTGGGTGTGGCGATGATGGGCCAGGTGATACGCCGTGTAGAAATGCCAGTTCAGCAGCGAGGGGCAGGCGGCAAGCCAGCCGACGACCGCATTGGCGCGGCGCGAGGCGAAGGCGGTCTGGTGCATCGTCTCGTGCGCCGGCGCGAACAGCGCGGCCTGCACCACGCCGAGGGCGAACATCGCCGGCAACAGCCACCATCCCTGCGCGACGGCGACCCACCAGCCGGTGGCGGCCAGCAGCGCGACATGGAAGGCGAGCCGCGTCCCGCCCCGCAGGTTCGAGCGGGTCTGCAGCGCCTTGAGTTCGCTCGTGCTCAGCACGCGATCGGAAAGCGTGGCCATTCGGCAGACTCCTGCTCGTCTCGTGCCCGGCCGACGGACCGAGTGCTCGGCCAGGGCACACCGTCGCAGCCGTCATAGCAAGTCCCGTTCCAGCCGGAGAGGACGATTCCCTTCCCCCGTCACGGCAGCCCGCGGAAATCCTGGCCTTGGAACACCGAGATCTCCAGCAGCGTGCGTTCGCGCAGCATGACCGGCGCGGGCGGCACCGGCGCCAGCGTCCCGAAGCGCGGGGCCAGGGTTGCGGCGACCTGGGCGGGGTGGTCGACCACCAGCACCAGGAGATCGTGGCCCACGAACCCCGACGCCGGACGCACGATGCCGAACTGCCGCGCATCGCGGTCCAGCACCACGATCGGCACGCCGGGCCCCAGCGCACGGCCGATCTTGCCCGCGTCCCGCCAGTTGGGCACGCCCACCACGGTGCCGGGGGGCAGCAGCCCGCGCGCGTCCAGTTCGGGGCGGAGGCTGGTCCAGTCCAGCCCCTCGGGCGTCGGGTCCTTGCGCAGCAGCGGGGCGAGGCGCGGGCCCAGCCAGTCCAGCCGCTCCTGCGTGCCGATCACGGCCAGCGTCGCCAGCAGCAGGGCCGCGGTGCCGATCAGCGTGCGCCGGACCCAGGCCTGGCCGATGCGGGCCGCGATCTCCTGCCCCAGCAGCGGGAACAGCATCAGGTAGCCGGGCGCAGCCCAGTGATAGAGGATCCGCTTGTCCGACCAGGCCGCGATCAATGCGAAGCCCAGGATGGGCGGCGCGGCGACGCAGCAGAGCAGCCACCCCCGCCAGCCCCCGTCGGCGACGCGCGGCCCGCGGCGCAGCGCCCGCCACGCGGCGTAGAGCAGCGGCGCCCAGATCCAGGGCAGCACGAACAGCGCCTCCCCGCCCAGCACGGTGAAGGGCTCGAGCGGGCGGAAGCGCAGGCCGAGGGCGCGGTCGCCCTGGAACGCGAAGGAGGCCCAGCCATGGGTGGCGTTCCAGATGATCACGGGGCTGAACACCGCGGCGGCCAGCAGCAGGGCCATGTAGGGCTGCGGGCGCAACAGCCAGCGCCGATGACCGGGGGCCGTCAGCAGGTACAGCCCCGCCCCTCCGATGGTGAGCACGGCCGAGTATTTGGACCCGAGTGCGAGGCCCGCGCAGAGGCCGGCGCCGATCCACCAGCCCCAGCCGCGGCGCGCGGGCAAGGCGTGCAGCAGGCAGAGCACCGCGCCCAGCAGCGCGGCATCCAGCGGTCCGTCCGGCAGCACCCAGCTTCCGGTCGTCACCCCGAACACCGGGGAGAGGTTCAGCGCGACCGCCGCCCAGAACCCGGCACGCGCATCGGCGATCCGCGTGCCGATCCGCGCCACCAGCCAGGTGGAGAGCGCGAACAGGAGGATGAACGGCAGCCGCACCACGAGGGCGGCCTCGGTGCCGGCGAGATGCGCAGCACCCCAGGACAGCCACCAGGAGGCGGGCGGATGGTCGAAATAGCCGAGGCTCAGGACGCGCCCGGCCGTGACCATGTAGCTCTCGTCCACGCCGAGGCCGATCGCCCAGGCGAAGGCGAGCCGCACCAGCGTGGTGGCGACGATGAGGGTGGCGAGCGGGGACTGGGGCATTCCGAGACGGGCACTCCGGCGGGCGGCCGCGCTTGGTGCGACCGGCGCGGGGTGCGGGTCAAGGCGGTTGCGATGGCGCGGTGCAGGTCCGACAG
>MKTV01000042.1:21272-60689 GCA_001898425.1 Rhodospirillales bacterium 69-11 | reverse complement strand
GCTGCTCCTCGGATATGCCGAGTTACCTCACGCGAAGCGGATCACCACCGTCCCCGCCGTCGCCAGCAGGATCGCCGCGAGCCGCAGCGCCGTCAGCCGCTCGCCCAGGGCGATCGCCAGCAGGGCCGCGAACACCACGCTGGTGTCGCGCAGCGCCGCCCCGATCGCGATCGGGGCATGGCTCCAGACCCATAGGATCAACAGGTAGGACCCGATGGCCGCGCTCGACCCGGCCGTCGCCATGCGCGGATGGGCCCTGAGCGCATCCAGCAGCCGCACGCGGTTGCGCAGCCGGTGGAAGCTGCCCAGCGACACCGCGTTGACCATCGAGACGGCCAGCCCATACCCCGCGATGGAGCCCGAGGCGCGGGCGCCGTGCGCGTCGCAGAGCGCGTAGCCGGCCGACAGCGCCCCCGCGAGCAGCGCCCAGCCCAGGGCGGCGGGCCGGTGGCGTCCCTCCCCACCCGCGAACAGCGCGACCCCGCCCGAGACCAGGGCGATGCCGCCGACCGCCAGCGTCCCGACCCGCTCTCCGGCCAGCAGCAGGACCAGCAGCGGAGAGATCGCGCGGGCCAGCGGGTAGACGAACCCGAACCCGCCCCCGCTCGCATAGCCGCGCAGCATGGCGAGCATCGTCAGCAGGTTGAACACCGCCGACCCGGCCAGCCACGGCAGCGCGCCGGCGGCCGGCAGCGGCACGAAGAGCAGGAGCGGCAGCGACAGCAGGCCGGAGGCGACGACCTGCGCCGCCATCGCCCCCTGCGGATCGCGCGCCGCCTTGACCCCGGCATTCCAGGCGGCATGCAGGAAGGCGCTCGCGAGCGCCAGCGGCACGACGATCGCGGCGAGATCGGGCGACATCGGTCAGAGCGGCGTGCGGAGCGGCCACGTGGCCAGTGCGCCGTGCATGGTCAGAGCGCCTTGTAGAAATACGTGGTCGCGCAGGGCGCACCATCCGGCATCAGCGCGTAGTTCGGGATCGTGCCGGCCTCCCGCCAGCCAAGCCGCGTGTAGAGGCGGGCGGCGGGGGAGCCGGTGACGGTGTCCAGCACCAGCAGCGTCTTGCCGGCGGCGCGGCCGGCCTCCTCCGCCGCGCGCATCAGCGCCTCCCCGATCCCCTGGCGACGCGCGCCGGAGGCAACCAGCATCTTGGCGAGGTCCGCGCGATGCGGCTGGTTCTCGGGCTGCGCCAGGACGAGCTGCACGGTGCCCAGCAGCGCACCGCCGGGCGCCTCGGCGACCAGCAGCACGCGATCCCCGGCCACGACGCCGTCCGCGACGGTGGACCAGAAGGCCGCCGCTCGCGCTTCTGAAAGCGGCGCCATGAAGCTGACCGACGCGGCGCCATGCACGCAGTCGATCAGCAGGTCGGCAAGGCCGGGGACGGCATCGCGCGCCTCCTCCCCGGAGAGGGAACGGATCACGGCCATGCGGAAGCTCCGACGGGACGATTGGTCAGGGCGACGAGGTAGTGGGCCTCCGTCTCGCCCGGGTTGTGGAACACGACCGGCGCGTCGAGCCGCATGGCCAGGCAGTCGCCTGGGCCAAGCGCGTGGGTGACGGTGCCGACGGTGAGGTGGAGGGCGCCGGCGATCAGCCAGACCTGCTGGTCGATCACCGCGGATCGCGGGCCGGTGTCGTAGGCGACGCGCGCGGCCGGCGGCAGGTGGACCTCCACCAGCTCGATCGGCGACGGAAAGCCGGCCGGGGAGAGATTCCGCCGCCGATACCCGGTGGCCGGGTCCTGCCAGGTCGCCTGGTCGGCGGGACGTGCGAGCGGGGCGGCATCGGGGCTGGCGGATTCGGCGAACAGGGCGGCGAGGGTGACGCCGAAGGCCGCGGACAGCTTGTCCAGGATATTGGCGGTCGGGCTGCTCTCGGCGCGTTCGATCAGGGAGATCATGGACCGGGATACGCCGGAAAGCCGCGCCAGCTCGTCGAGCGACAACCCACGGTCCGTACGAAGGGTGCGGATCCGGTCGGCGAGTCGGCGTTCGACGGAGGGGGTGGAGGCGTCTTCCATGATGATGGAGGATCGCGTCCAGCATCTGCGCCGTCAAGTTCCAATATACTACCGGCGTGCCGCCGCGGGAAAACGGGACGGGTCACGCCCTTGACGACGCATTATATTTCCATATGAATGGAGATATGGAGACACAAGACGCCGTCGCCGCGCTCGCGGCCCTCGCGCAGGAAACCCGGCTGGAAATCTTCCGCCTGCTGGTCGCGGCCGGCGCCACCGGCCTGCCCGCCGGCAAGATCGGCGAGCACCTCGGACTGCCCTCGGCGACCCTCGCCTTCCACCTGAAGGAGCTGAAACACGCCGGGCTGGTGACCTTCACCCGCCAGGGCCGCTCCCTGATCTACGCCGCCGTCTACCACCGCATGAACGCCCTGCTGGGGTACCTCACCGAGAACTGCTGCCAGGGCAATCCGGCCGCCTGCGGCCTGCCGGCACCCCGAAAGGAACCCGCATGACCCCCCTGCCCGTCGCGATCATCGGCGCCGGCCCGATCGGGCTTGCCGCCGCCGCCCATCTGCGCGCCCGCGGCGCCGAGGCGGTGGTGCTGGAAGCCGGCCCCGCCGCAGGCCACGCGGTGCGGCAATGGGGGCATGTCGGCATGTTCACCCCCTGGCGCTGGTGCATCGACCCGGTGGCCGAAGCAGTGCTGCGCGCCACCGGCTGGACCGCACCGCCGCCCGAGGCGGTGCCGACCGGCGCCGATCTCGTCGCCCGCTACCTGGAGCCGCTGGCCGCCGCGCTCGCCCCTATCGTGCGGTTCGGGACACGCGTCACCGCGGTGACCCGCCGGCACACCGACAAGGTGCAGAGCGCGGGCCGGGATGCCCAACCCTTCGTGCTGCGGACCATCGGGCCGGACGGCCGGACCGGGACGCTGCAGGCACGCGCCGTGATCGACGCCTCGGGCACCTGGGCCACGCCCAACCCGATGGGCAGCGACGGCCTGCCCGCGATCGGCGAGGAGGCCGTCGCCGATCGCATCCAGACCGGCATCCCCGACATCCTCGGTTCGGCCCGCGCGCGCCACGCCGGCCGCACCACCGCGGTGGTCGGCGGCGGCCACTCCGCGATCAACGTGCTCCTGGAACTCGCAACCCTGCGGGAGAGCGCGCCTGGCACGGAGATCGTCTGGATCATGCGCAAGGCCCGCGTCGCCGAGGCGTTCGGGGGCGAGACCGCCGACGCCCTCGCGCAGCGTGGCGCGCTCGGCAGCCGTGCCCGCGCCCTGGTCGAGCGCGGCGCCATCACCGTCCGCACGCCCTTCCGCATCGAGGCGGTCACGCCCGCCGCCGGCCGCGTGCGCATCACCGGCGCGCAGGATGGCGCCACGGCGGAGATCGTTGCCGATGAAATCGTCGTCGCGACCGGATTCCGGCCGGATCTCTCCGCCCTGCGGGAAATCCGCCTGTCCCTCGACCCCTGGCTCGAATGCGCCGCCGCGCTCGGGCCGCTGATCGATCCGAACCTGCACAGCTGCGGCACGGTCCGCCCGCACGGCGCCCGCGAGCTCGCACATCCCGATGCCGGCTTCTACATCGCCGGGATGAAGAGCTACGGCCGCGCGCCGACCTTCCTGCTGGCGACTGGCCACGAGCAGGTGCGCTCGATCGCCGCGGCGCTGACGGGCGATCTGGACGCCGCGCTGCGGGTGGAGCTCGACCTGCCGGAAACGGGCGTGTGCAACGCGACGCCGGTGATCCGGGACGCCGCGACCGCGTGCTGCAGGTCCGCCGAACCGGCCCCGCCGCCCCGCAACTGCTGCACGCCGGACAAGGCGACCCATCGCACGACCGAGGAGACCCTCGCATGACCGTCACGATCTATCACAACCCGGCCTGCGGCACGTCACGCAACACGCTCGCGTTGATCCGCGACAGTGGCGAGGAGCCGGTCGTCATCGAATACCTCAAGACGCCGCCCGATCGCGCGACCCTCGCCGATCTGATCCGGCGCATGGGCGTTCCCGTGCGCGACGTGCTGCGCCGCAAGGGCACGCCCTATGACGACCTCGGGCTCGACGACCCGACGCTGAGCGACGATGCGCTGCTCGATGCGATGATGGCGCATCCCATCCTGATCAACCGCCCAATCGTCGTGACGGAGCGCGGGGTGAAGCTGTGCCGCCCGTCCGAGACGGTTCGCGACATCCTCCCCGTTCAGCCGGGCGGCGCGTCCGTCCAGGACGCGGCAGTTGGCACCAACAGCGGCGCCGGAGGATCCCCGCAATGAGTCACGCCGCGACCACGGCCGACGCCCCGCCGCAACGCCCCGCCATGGGCGTCTTCGAACGCTTCCTCACGCTGTGGGTGGCGCTGTGCATCGTCGCCGGCATCGTGCTGGGCCAGCTCCTGCCCGGCGTGTTCCACGTCCTGGGAGAGGCCACGGTCGCGCAGGTCAACATCCCGGTCGCCGTGCTGGTCTGGCTGATGATCGTGCCGATGCTCCTGAAGATCGACCTCGCCGCCCTCCGCGAGGTCGGGCAGCACTGGCGCGGCATCGCGGCGACGGTCGGGGTGAACTGGCTGGTGAAGCCCTTCTCCATGGCGCTGCTCGCCTGGATCTTCATCGCGCACCTGTTCCGCCCCCTGCTGCCCCCGGACCAGATCGCGAGCTACACCGCCGGGCTGATCCTGCTCGCCGCCGCCCCCTGCACGGCGATGGTGTTCGTCTGGTCGAACCTCGTGGACGGGGAGCCGCACTTCACCCTGTCGCAGGTGGCGCTGAACGACACGATCATGGTGATCGCGTTCGCGCCGATCGTGGCGCTGCTGCTGGGTCTCTCCTCCATCACCGTGCCCTGGGACACGCTGGTGCTCTCGGTCGTGCTCTACATCGTCGTCCCCGTGATCGCGGCGCAGCTCTGGCGCGCCGCCGTGCTGCGGCAGGGCGGTCCGGCCGCGCTGTCACGCACGTTGTCGCGCCTCGCCCCGCTGTCGCTGTGCGCGCTGCTGCTCACGCTGGTGCTGCTGTTCGCGCTGCAGGGGGAGCAGATCGTGCGCCAGCCGCTGGTGATCCTGCTGCTGGCGGTGCCGATCCTGATCCAGGTCTACTTCAATGCCGGCCTCGCCTACTGGCTCAACCGGCGCCTCGGCGTGGACTGGTGCGTGGCCGGCCCCTCGGCGCTGATCGGGGCATCGAACTTCTTCGAACTGGCGGTGGCCACCGCCATCGTGCTGTTCGGCTTCCAGTCCGGCGCCGCGCTCGCGACCGTGGTCGGCGTGTTGATCGAGGTGCCGGTCATGCTCTCGGTCGTGCGCATCGTGCGCGCGAGCCGCGGCTGGTACGAACGCGGCTGACGGCGCCCACGGCGCCTGCGCGCGGACCGCTCCTCCGTCCTGGCCGGCGCAGGCCGGCCATCCACGACTTCGGGTGCCGCATGACGTCGTGGGTGGCCGGCCTGCACCGGCCATGATGAGGGAGACGGGCGGCGCGGCGGGCGCTAGGCGCCCACGGGCTCTCCGAACGGTACCCAGGCGCGGCCATCGAACCGTTGCAGGCGCAACTTCTTGATGCCGTAGTAGTCGGTGGGGCTGGTCGTGAAGCGGATCCCGTCGTGCAGCATCGGCAGCTGGATGTCCAGGTTCGTCGCCTGCTTCATGATGTTCTGGCGTGACAGGTCGTTGCCGCATTGCTGCAGGACCGGCATCAGCGTCTGCGCCGCGCTGTAGCCATAGACGTTGTTGATGTCGGTCAGGTCGGCGTTCGGCTGGTATTTCTGCATGAAGGCCAGCCAGTCGCGATAGGCCGGCGTGTCCTTCCACTGCGGATCCGACGGGTCCTTCATGTACGCACCCGTCACCAGCCCGACCGCCTTGTCGAGCCCGACGGGCGCCAGGCCGGACGACACCGACGACCCGACGCTCGCGATGATGTAAAGCGGGTTCCAGTTCAGGTCCCGCACCTTGCGCAGCGCCATGCCGGTGAACTTGGGCACGCTCGGGATGAACACCGCATCCGCGCCGGCGCTCTGCAGCTGCAGGATCTGGCTGTCGACCGTGGGGTCGGTGACCTCGTAGCTGGTGCTCGCGACGATCTGCCCGACGCGCTCGCCCAGTCCGTCACGGAAACCCATGGCGAAATCCTTCCCGGAATCATCGTTCTGATACAGGATTCCGATCTTCGCATCCGGCTTGGTCGCCAGCACGTACCGCGCGTAGACGCGGCCCTCGATCTGGTAGCTGACCTGCCATCCCATGGTCCATGGATACGCCTCGTGGTCGCCGAACTGCGTCGCACCGGAGGCAACGAAGATCTGCGGCACCTTCTTGGCGTTCAGGTATTTCCGCGTGGCCGTGGCGCAGGGCGTCCCGAGCTGGTTGAAGATCAGGGCGACGCCTTCGGCCTCGACCAGCCTGCGGGTCTGCTCGACCGTCTTCGGCGGGCTGTAGCCGTCGTCGAGCGAGATCAGCTTGATCTTGCGGCCGTTGATCCCGCCTTGCGCGTTGATGAAATCGCAATAGGCAACTTCGACCCGCCCGATCGGCGCGTAGGAGGAGGCCGGGCCGGAATAGGGCATCGTCTGCCCAATCAGGATTTCGGTCGCGGTGACGCCGGGCGCCTGCTTGGTCTGCGCGATCGCGGGGGTCGCGAGCAGGCTGCCTGCGGCAAGGGACAGCGCCTGACGACGCGTCGGATTGGCCATGATGTTTCCTTCCCTCTGCGGCGGCCGGCGTCCTGATCATTCGCGCCAGGACGTCCGGCAAAGCGCACGAAGCATGGCAGCGCCTGCTCCGGAAGGCGAGTGGCGGCGATGCGTCAGGCGGGCTGCACGTGCCACGGATACGGGTAGGGCCCCTGCAGCAGGCCGGTGATCCGCTTGTTGTACACCGTGCGGATGAAGAACTGGCCGAGCGGTATGGTGCCGACGTCCTGCAGCGCGTCGGTGGCGATCTCCTTGGCGATGCGCGTCTGTGTCGCCTCGTCCGGTGCGGCGAGCCATTCCTGCACGCGCTGCTCCTGCGCGGGGCTCGACCACCAGCCGAACCAGCCCTTCGCGCCGCGGCCGCGCACCGTCTCCGCCACGGCGGGATTGCTCCAGCCCGAGGCGGAGCCGGTCGTGTGGAAGATGCTCCAGCCGCCCTTGTCCACCGGCTCACGCGAGGTGCGACGCTGGACGACGGTGCCCCAATCCGATTCCTGCAGGTCCACCTTGAAGCCGATCTTCTGCAGCAGGTCGGCGGTGATCTGCCCGAGCGGCCCGATCACGGGGTAGTCGGTGGGGTTGATGACGACGACGGTCTGGCCGGCATAGCCTGACTCGCCCAGCATCTTCTTCGCGAGTTCCAGGTTCGCCGGCATCAGCTTCTTGCCGGCCGCATCGTCGTCGTAGGGCAAGCCGCAGGGGAACAGCGAGTGGCAGGTGCGCCAGAGCTTGATGTCGTCGCCGATCGCGGCGCGCATGTAGTCTTCCTGATTGACGGCGACGCGCACCACCTGGCGGATCTTCTCGTTGTCGAACGGCGGCTGCAGGCAGTTCATCCGCATGATCGCGAGCCGGCCCGACGGATCCGCGATCATGCTGGACAGCGAGGATTCCCGCATCAGCACGGGCAGCAGGTCGTTGAACGGACGCTCCCACCAATCCGCCTCGCCGCGCTGCATGGCCGCAGCCGCGGTGCTGGGGTCGGGGATGACGTTCCACTCCACGCGCTCGAAATGCGCGACCTTGCCGCCAGAGGCCCAGCTCGCCGGTTCGGAGCGCGGCTTGTAGCGGTCGAACTTCGCGTATCCGACCCGCGCGCCGGAGACGTACTCGTCCTTGACGAAACGATAGGGGCCGGACCCGACGACCTCGGTGATCGGCTTCATCGCGTCCATCGACGCGATCCGCTCCGGCATGATGAAGGGCACCGAGGCATCGGGCTTGGCCAGTGCATCCAGCAGCAGCGGGAACGGACGCGACAGGACGATCTCGATGGTCCGGTCGTCGGGTGCGCGCCAGTCCGCGACGACGGCGGCGAGCAACTGGCCCATCGAATCGCG
The DNA here is from genome assembly GCA_001898425.1 of Rhodospirillales bacterium 69-11. Classification (GTDB taxonomy): domain Bacteria; phylum Pseudomonadota; class Alphaproteobacteria; order Acetobacterales; family Acetobacteraceae; genus Rhodopila. Next base: position 52,684 of record MKTV01000042.1, on the reverse strand, counting down.
CTTGCCCCAGCGTTGCAGGCTGGCGATGCAGTCGCGCGCGCGCACCGGCTCCCCGTCATGGAACACGAGGCCGTCGCGCAGCTTGATGCGCCAGGTGCGGCCGTCGGCCGAGACCTCGTGCCCCTCCGCCCTCTGCGGGTGCGGGCGGAGATTGGAGTCCGCCGCGTAGAGCGTGTCGTAGACGTAGTAGCCGTGCCCCGTCGTGACGGTGGCGGTCGTCCAGATCGGGTCGAGCGCGCTCAGATTGGCCTGGGGGATGAACCGCAGCGTCGCCGCTTTCGCGGGCTGTGCGAGAGCCGGTCGTGCGAGCGGGGCGAGCGCGGCGGCTTGCAGGAGGGTACGACGACGCATGGCAGGATCCTCGGGCGTGAACGAAGCGCGCGCACACTGCCACGCCCCCGACATTCCTTGCCAGCCGGGGAAAGCCCGCGCGGCTTGCCACGTCGCGACCTTGCCCGTTCAATGGCGTGACAAACGACAAGAACCGAGGAAAGTCCGATGCAGCGTCGCCACCTGATGCGCGGAGCGGCCATGGCCGCCGGCGCAGCCGCCTTGCCGCGCTTCGCCATTGCGCAAAAAGCCCAGAAGCCACTGGTCTTCGTCCCGACCGCCGACCTCTCCTCCCTCGATCCGATCTGGACCACGACGCAGACGGTGCAGAGCCACGGCTACTACGTGTTCGACACGCTCTACGGCGTCGACGGGCGGCTGGGCGTGCATCCGCAGATGGCAGAAGGGCACGAGATCTCGGCGGACGGGCGCACCTGGCGGATCAAGCTGCGCGAGGGGCTGAAGTTCCACGATGGCGAGCCGGTACTGGCGCGCGACTGCGCCGCAAGCCTGAAGCGCTGGTGCCAGCGCGACGTGCTGGGCCAGACCGCGGCGACCTTCGTCGAGGAATGGGGCACCGACGGCGATCGCATCGTGAAGGTCACGCTCAAATCCCCCTTCCCCCTGCTCGCCTTCGCGCTCGGGAAACCCAACGGCATGGTGCCGTTCATCATGCCGGAGCGCATTGCCGCGAAGACCGATCCGAACGCGCAGATCACCGAAGTGGTCGGCTCCGGCCCCTATCGCTTCGTCAGGGAGGCGTTCGTTCCCGGCGGCGGCGCGGAATACGTGAAGTTCGACGGCTACGTGCCGCGCACCGAGAAGCCGGACTGGACCTCGGGCGGCAAGATCGCGCACATCGAGCGTATCCAGTGGCGCGTGATCGCCGACACCTCGACTCAGGCCGCGGCGCTGCAGGCGGGCGAGGTCGACTGGCTCGAGCAGGTGCAGCCCGACCTTCTGCCGCTGCTACGCAAGCGCAAGGACCTGAATGTCGGGCCGACCAACCCGATCGGCTATTTCGGCGTGATGCGCTTCAACAGCCTGCACGCGCCGTTCAACAACCCGGCGATCAAGCGCGCGGTGCTGCGCGGGCTCAACCAGGACGACTACATGCAGTCGGTGACGACCGGCGCCCCGAGCGACTACCGCCATTGCAAGGCGCTGTTCACGTGTGGCTTGCCGTATGGGCAGGAGATCGGCGCGCCGCTGATGACCGGCGATCTCGACAAGGCGCGGGCCGAGATCAAGGCAGCGGGATATGCGGGCGAGAAGGTGGTGATCCTCAATCCCGCCGACGTGCCCTCGATCTCGCCGTTCGGCCATGTCACGCGGGACTACTTCATCAAGCTGGGCTTCAACGTCGAGTTCGTGGACACGGACTGGGGCACGCTGGTGCAGCGCCGCAACAGCAAGGGCCCGCCGGACCAGGGCGGCTGGTCTGTGTTCCACACGTGGTGGATCGGCACCTCGGTCGCCAATCCGGCGCTGTCCACGATCATCCGCGGCCTGGGGGCGAAGGGCTGGGCCGGATGGTTCAGCGACGAGAAGATCGAGGCACTGACGGCGCAGTGGCTGGTCGCGGCGGACGAGAAGGACCGCCTGCGCCTGGCCGACGCCATCCAGACCCAGGCCTTCGACACCGTCCCCACCGCTCCGCTCGGGCAGTTCACGATCAACACGGCGTATCGCAAGGCGCTGACGGGGATGGTGGAGGGCACGTCGCCCTACCCGTGGGGCTTGCGCTGGGCGTAGGGCCGCAGCCGGCCCCGTTGCCGGGCGGGCAGAGGCGGGCGCGAGCGGTCCCGTGTGCGGGCTGGGCGAAGGCGGTCCCGTGTGCGGGGCGGGCGCGGGCGGTTCCGTGTGCGGGGCGGGCGCGGGCGGTTCCGTGTGCGGGGCGGGCGCGGGCGGGCGCGGGCCGTCCCGTGTCATGGCCGCCGAAGGGCGGCCATCCACGACTGCGTGCCATTCGTGAAGTCGTGGATGGCCCGCCTGCGCGGGCCATGACACAGAACCCCGCCGGCGCGGGCCATGACACGGGGGCGGGCGGGGGCCATGACACGGGGGCGGGCGCGGGCCATGACGCTGGGGCGGCTACCCCTCCCGCTCGGCGCGCAACTTCGCCCAGTACTCCAGCCGCCGTGCGATCTCGCGTTCGAAGCCGCGGTCGCGCGGGCGATAGAAGTGCGCGCGCGGCATCCCATCCGGGAAGTAGTTCTGGCCGGAGAACGCGTCCTCCGCCTCATGGTCGTAGGCATAGCCGCTGCCGTACCCCAGATCCTTCATCAGCCGCGTCGGGGCGTTGAGGATGTGGGCCGGCGGCATCAGGCTGCCGGTCTGTTTCGCCGCCGCCCGCGCGGCGCCGAACGCCGTGTAGACCGCGTTCGATTTCGGCGCCGTGCCCAGATAGACGACCACCTGCGCGAGCGCGAGCTCCCCCTCGGGCGAGCCCAGCCGCTCATACGTCTCCCATCCGGACAGCGACAACGGCAGGGCCTGCGGGTCCGCCATGCCGATATCCTCGGCCGCGAAACGCACCAGCCGGCGCGCGATGTAGCGTGGGTCCTCACCTCCCGCGAGCATGCGCGCGAACCAGTACAGCGCGGCGTCCGGGTCCGATCCGCGCAGCGACTTATGCAGCGCGGAGATGAGGTTGTAGTGCTCCTCCCGGTCCTTGTCGTACAGCGCGGCCCGTTTCGCGAGCAGGTCGGCGACCGCCGCCGGGTCCAGCGGCGCGGTGTCGGCGGGCAGCGCGGCGAGCTGCTCCGCCATGTTGAGCAGGTAGCGCCCGTCGCCGTCGGCCATCGCCCGCACCGCCGCGCGGCCTTCGTCCGTCAGCGGCAGCGGGCGCGCGAGTTCCGCTTCCGCACGCGTCAGCAGCAGGTCCAGCGCGGCGTCGTCGAGCCGGCGCAACACCAGCACCTGGCATCGTGAGAGCAGCGCACCGTTCAGCGCGAAGGACGGGTTCTCGGTGGTGGCGCCGACCAGGGTGATGGTCCCGTCCTCCACCACCGGCAGGAAGCCGTCCTGCTGCGCGCGGTTGAAGCGGTGGATCTCGTCGACGAACAGCAGCGTGCCCTGGCCGAGCCGTCGCCGCTTCCCTGCGTCTTCGAACGCGCGCTTGAGGTCGGCCACGCCCGAGAACACCGCCGAGAGCTGCACGAAGGCCAGATCCGCCCGCACGGCGAGCAGCCGCGCGATCGTGGTCTTCCCGACGCCCGGGGGCCCCCACAGGATCAGCGAGGCGAGTGAGCCCCGGGCGAGCATGCGCGTCAGCGTGCCCTCGGCGCCCAGCAGGTGATCCTGCCCGACGACCTCGTCGAGCGTGCGAGGGCGCAGACGATCCGCGAGCGGCCGCGCGCCCCGGGTTTCGCCGCGCGCGGCATCGGCGGCCGGGTCGCCGTGGGGCGGGCCGAACAGGTCCTGTGGTTCGGAGAAGCCGGGTTTACGGGACACGCGCCATCATACCCGCCCCGCGCGCCCGCGGAACACCATGGGCGATGGCCGATCCATGCAGATTTTGGCCGCGCCCCCGGCGCCGATTCAGGGCAGAGTGGAACGATCCGAGGGAGGAACTGTCATGTGTGACCGCTGTGTTTCCAAGCCCGCCACCAGCCTGTCCCGCCGCAGCCTGTTCGGCGCGGCCGCGGCGATTGCCGCTGCGGGGGCCTCGCTGCGGCCTGCCCGCGCGGCCGATCCGGCGCCGCCGTCGATCTCGCCGGACGCGGCGCTGCAGCGGCTGCGGGAGGGGGCGGCGCGGTATGCCGCGAACACGCCCACCAACAAGGATTTCTCGGCCGGCCGCGCGGCGCGGGCGGCGGCGCAGTACCCGTTCGCGGCCATCGTGAGCTGCGCCGATTCGCGCGTCGCGCCCGAACTGATCTTCGACCAGGGACCGGGCGACCTGTTCGTGGTCCGTGTCGCCGGCAATTTCGTCAACCCGGATGGGCTCGCCAGCCTGGAATACGGCGTGAAGTTCCTGGGCATCCCGTTGATCATGGTGCTCGGCCATTCGGGCTGCGGCGCGATCGACGCGACCATCAAGGTGATCCGCGACAAGGTGGCGCTGCCGGGACATCTGCCTGGCCTCGTGGACGCATTGCGCCCAGGCGTGCAGGCGGCGATGGCGAAGCACCCGACCGACCTGCTGGCCGAGGCGACCGCCGAGAACGTGCGCCACACGGTGCGCGTCCTGTCGTCCGCGCAACCGATCCTGGCGCCGCGCGCGGCGGCAAAATCCCTGAAGGTCGTCGGCGGCGTCTACGATATCGGCAGCGGGTCCGTGGCGATGGTCTGATCCCGGCCGGCGGCCCGCGCCATCTCGGCGCGGGTCGCGGCGACGCCGAACCAGGCGAGCTGAGCGGTCATCCAGGTCCTGGCGGCATCGACGAAGGCCGGCTCCAGCCGCATGCGGCGGCGCGCCGCGTCGTGGTGCAGCAGGCCGCGCGCCTCCATCGCGTTCAGCAGGTTGCAGGCATGCGAGCGGGACAGACACAGCTCCCGCGCGAGCGCCGCCGCGCTCACCGGCAGCCAGCCCGCGGCATCGGCCGTATGCCGAACGAGCAGGAGCGCCAGCGCGAGATGGAGGCCGCCATCGTGCTCCTCGAGCCAGGCGAGGAGAGGCTGGCGCGTGATCGGGCGATTGGCGCGCTCGAGCCATGGGGCGCAGTGGCGCACGAGTTCGCGGAAGAACCCCGGATCGTCCTGCAGTGCGCGGACATGCCGAACGGCGGCCGGGGAGAGCAGCGCGAGGCAGGCCAGATGGACCTGCAGCCAGCCGCGCAGCCCATCCAGGATCTGCGGTCCCGGGATCAGGTATCGGCGGCGGCGATCCTGCGGATCGTGCTCGACGGTAAGCAGGCCGAGGGCGCGCAGCAGACCGATGAAAGCGGCGGTGCGGCGCGGGCTGGGCAAGGCCTGCTGCACGCGGGTGAAGGTCGGGCGAGCCGCGGGCGTCCGAGCGCTGAGGTGCATCAAGACGATGCGCGCGGCGATCTCGGTTGGCGCCCGCTGACCGAAGAGCTTCATCAGGCGCGGTTGGCCGCGAAGCGGGCGGAGCAGGCCGCGGCAGAACCGGTCGAGAGCGTCGTCGGGCGTGGCGCGATGCGGGCTGCCGCGCGTGGGCGGTTCGGCCGCGCCATGCCGGCGGGCGGTGGCGAGGTGCACGACGGGGTCGGTCTGGCCCGAGTCCATGCGGCCAGCATGGCGGGTTCGCGGGTGCGGTTCCAAGCGCGGGTTGCCGCGCGCGGGATAGAAGGCGGGCGGATAAGTGGATCGCAGGACGTAAGCCGTGGATGCCCGGCACGAGGCCGGGCATCCACGAACGGGCGCGGTCGGCGGTTCCACGCGGCTGACGAACGGTGCGGGCGAGCGCGACCGCTCGGCGTGCGGCTACCGCTTGGCGCGGCCGACGATCTGCGTCGGGTTGACGAAGCGCAGCGCGATCAGCAGCCAGATCAGCGTGGTCACCATGTAGACCACGGCCATCGCGTCGATCGACTGACCCGGCCGGACGCCGGCGGCGAAGACGGCGTAGTACAGCGCGACCACCAGGGTCTGGCTGGTCGGGCCCGCGGTCAGGAAGGTCAGCTCGAACATCGCGACGGTGCGCACCAGCACCAGCAGCAGCGCGGCCAGGATGCCGGGCGTCAGCAGCGGCACCAGCACCTGCACGAACAGCCGCAGCGTGCCGGCGCCGAACACGCGGGCCGCGGCCTCGACCCGCGGGTCGATCTGCTCCACGAACGGGATCATGATCAGCACCACGAACGGCACCGTCGGCACCAGGTTCGCCAGGATCACGCCCCAGATCGTGCCGGCCAGATGGGCCTGGTAGAGCACGGTCGCGAGCGGGATGCCGTAGGTGATCGGCGGCACCATCAACGGCAGCAGGAACAGCAGCAGCACGAGGCTCTTGCCGGGGAAGTCGCGCCGCGCCATCGCGTAGGCCGCGGGGACGCCCAGCAATCCCGACAGGATCACCGTCGCGCCCACCACCTCCAGCGTCACCAGCAGGATCTGCGGCAACTGGAACTCGTCCCAGGCAAGCGTGTACCACCGGGTGGTCCAGCCCGCCGGCAGCCAGGTGGTGAACCAGCGGGTGCCGAAGGAGTTCACCACCACGCTCGCGATCATCGCCAGCAGGTTGAGGATGAAGAACGCGACCAGCACCCAGATCAGGGTGGACCAGAGCCGCGCGCCCAGCGTGGTTTCGCGTCGCATCAGCCCTTCCCCGAACTGGCCGGCCCGCGGAAGACGAGCGTGCGTGCGCCCAGCAGGGCGACGACGATCAGCACCTGCACCGCCGCCATGATCATCGCGATGGCCGAGGCCATGGAGTAGTCGTACTGCTCGAAGGCCGCGGTATAAGCGGCGATCGAGATCACCCGCGTCGGCCCGGCGGGTGCGCCCAGCAGCACGGCCGAGGGGAAGACGGAGAAGGCCTGCACGAAGGAGAGCGCGAGCGTGATCGCGAGACCGGGCACCAGCAGCGGCAGGATGATGCGGAAGAACCGTTCCCGCGCGCGGGCCCCCAGCATGGCGCCCGCGTTCTCGAGCGCCGGGTCGATGCCGGTGACGTAGGAGAGCGTCAGCAGGAAGGTGAACGGGAAGCCGCTGATGATCAGCGACAGCATCACGCCCCAGTAGTTGTGCACGAGCCGGATCGGGTGTTCGGCGAGGCCGAATTCCAGCAGCACGCGGTTCACCCAGCCGCGCGGGCCGAGATAGGTCAGCAGCCCCTCGGCCACCAGCACGGTCCCCAGTGTGATCGGGATCACCAGGATCGTCGTCAGCAGCTTCTGGTGCCGCATCAGCCGCACGCGCATGGCGACCGGGATCGACAGCACGACGTTCAGCAGGGTCGCCGGGATCGCGATCAGCAGGGTCTTCCCGATCGTGTCGTAGAGGAACGGGTCGGAGAAGAACGTCACGTAGTTGGCGAGCCAGCCACCTTCCTTCGGCTCGAAGGAGAGCAGCAGGCCGTAGAGGAACGGGTAGACGAACAGCGCGACCACGAACAGCACGCCGGGGATCACCAGCAGCGTCACGCCATCGAGCCCGCGGTTGCGCAGCCGTGTCCGCATGGACGGCGCATACCGCAGGGACGCTCCCCCTCCCCTCGCGGGAGGGGGTTGGGCGGCGGGGGGGGTGCGGGCGGTTCCGGGGACGGGGTTGGCGTGGGGCGCCCCCTCACCCCTGCCCTCTCCCGCGAGGGGAGAGGGGGCATTGGGTGGGGTGCCGCGGGGTGCTCCCGTTCCCGCGAGAGGAGAGGGGACGTTGGGTGGGACGGCGCGGGGCGCTCCCGTTCCCGCGGGGGCGGTGGGGGGTCCCTCCCTGGTCGGGTCAGCCGGCATAGGCGAGCACCCTTCCGGCGGCGGGCGACAGGCGCAGCATCTCGCCGGCGCCGACGCGGTGTTCGGCGCGGAAGAACAGCTCCGTGCCATCCGCCGTCCGGCCGAAGCCGTAGAAATCGCGGCCGCGATATTCGGCCGCCTCGACGGTGAGCTCGATCGCGCCGTCCGGGGCGGGCGACAGATCCTCCGGCCGGATCGCGGCCACCGCGCGGCCGTCGATGCGCTCCATCGGTTCGGCCAGAAACTCCGCCCCGCCGATCCGCACGCGCACCCCCTCGCCGGCCGGCATCGCGGTGGTGGGCACCAGGTTGCGGTAGCCCATGAACTCGGCGACATCGGCATGGGCGGGGCGCGCGTACAGCTCCTCGGGCGTGCCGATCTGCCGCACGCTGCCGTCGCGCAGCACGACGATGCGGTCGGCGAGCGACAACGCCTCGTCCTGGTCGTGCGTGACGTAGATCGTGGAGCAGCCCAGCAGTTGATGGATGCGGCGGATCTCGGCCCGCATCTCGAGCCGGAGCTTCGCGTCGAGGTTGGACAGCGGCTCGTCCATCAGGACGAGCGGCGGCTCCACCACGATCGCCCGTGCGATCGCCACACGCTGCTGCTGCCCGCCCGAGAGCTGGCCGGGCAGCTTCTCCGCCTGCGCGGTGAGTCGCACCAGGGCCAACGCCTCGTCCACCCGGCGGGTGATCTCGGCCTTCGGCACGCGATGCGTGGTGAGCCCGAACCCCACGTTCCTGCGCACCGACATGTGCGGAAAGAGCGCGTAGTTCTGGAACACCATGCCGAAGCCCCGGTCCTCCGGCCCCAGCGTGTCGATGCGCTTCTCGTCCAGCCAGATCGCACCGCCGGTCAGCGGCAGAAGCCCGGCGAGGCAGTTCAGCGCGGTCGACTTGCCGCAGCCCGACGGGCCCAGCAGGGCGATGAACTCGCCCCGCTGCACCGTCAGGCTCACGTCGTGCAAGGCGTTCAGATGCCCGAAGGCGCGGCTGATCCCGTCGAGCCGCAGCGAGCGGAAGTCGCGTGAGGCGATGGCCATGCGGTCCTACTTGCCGACGCGCGCGCCGACCTGCTGGTCCCAGCGCTGGAACGCGTAGACCAGCTTATCGGCCGGCAGCGGCGTCTCGGCGGGGACCTCGGCGATCAGCTTGTCGTAGAAGGGACGGTTGTACTCCTTGATCGCGTCCTGGCTCTCTTTCGGCGCCATCGACAGGGTGACGTCCTTCACCGCCGGACCGGGATAGAAATAGCCCTTGTCGTACGTGGTCGCCTGCGCCGCCGGGGTCAGCACGTGGTCGATCAGCTTCAGCAGCACGGCGAGCTTGTCGTTCGACACGCCCTTGGGGACCGCCATGTACTGCGCGTCGGTGACCCAGTGGAATCCCTGCAGCACGCCGACCTCGGCTTCCTTCGGCACGACGCCCAGCACGCGGGGATTGATGTCCCAGCCGGTCATGGTGACGATCATGTCGCGGGATCCCTCGCCCAGCTCCTTCATCGTCGCACCGGTGCCGGTCGGATAATATTCGATGTACTTTCCGAGCTCGACGAGGTAGTCCCAGGTCTTGGACCAGCCGTCCTTCGGGTCCTTGGGATCGGAATCCTTCAGCAGGTACGGCAGGCCCTGCAGCCAGGTGCGGCCGGGGCCGGAATTCGCCGGGCGCGCGTAGAGGAAGCGCTTCGGGTGGGCCTTCGCCCAGTCCAGCAGTTCTTGCGCGGTCTTCGGCGGCGTCTTCACCGCGTCGGGCATGTATTCCAGCAGCGGGCCGGCCGGGCAGTAGACGACGCACACCGCCTGGTCCATCGCGAGCCCCTGCATCTTCAGCGCGCCGGGCTGGTAGATCGACTTGAGGTCGGGCAGCGCGCCGGCATACTCCGACGCCACCGGGATCCACAGCTTCTGGTCGATGCCGGCGGACAACGCGTCGGTGCCGGTCAGCACGAGGTCGATGTCGACCCGGCCGGCATCCTGCTGCGCCTTCAGCTTGCCCGGCAGCTCCGGCGCCGGCGCCTGCGAATAGGACATCCGGGAAATCAGCTTCGGATTGGCCTTGGCGAAGTCGTCCATGGCGCGCTGCGTGAGCTGAAGCTGCCCCGCGACGTCGATCACGTTCAGCGCCACCGGGCTGCTGGGCAGCGGCGGCGCGCCGGCCGCATAGGCGCGCGCACCGCCGAGGGCTGCCAGCCCCGCCATGCCGCCCAGGACCGTGCGGCGACTCGTTGCAAACGTCATGGAAATCCTCCCGTTTCGTGGTGCATCTGGTCCGTTGCAGGTGACGGATGCGCAAGCGGCACGCTACGCTGCGTCGCATACACACGACAACGGAGGAACCCGAAGTGCCAGGTCCGGCGCGAAACGCGCGTGCGCCCGTCAAGATCACCGATGTCGCGGCCGCGGCCGGTGTCGCCCCCATGACGGTGTCCCGCGTCATCAACACGCCGGATCGCGTGTCGGCCGAAACCGCCGCGCGCGTGCGCGAGGCGATCGAGCGGCTGGGCTACGTGCCCAACCTGATCGCGGGTGGCCTGTCCTCGCGCCGGTCGCGGATGGTGGCGGCGATCGTGCCGACCATCGCGCATCCGATGTTCGCGGGGCTGGTGCAGACCTTCACCGATGCGCTGCGCCAGGCCGGCTATCAGGTCATGCTGTCGCTCAGCGGCTACGACGAGCCCGAACAGGCGGGCCTGATCCGCGCCCTGCTGGGCCGTCGCCCCGACGCGCTGCTGATCACCGGCGCCGATCACGACGCGGCCGCGCGGCAGATGCTGACCGAGGCGCACATCCCCGTCGTCGAGATCTGGGACGTCTCCAACGATCCGATCGACATGCTGGTCGGGTTCGACCACACCCAGGTGGGCGCGGCCGTCGCCGCCTTTTTCCGCGCCAAGGGGCATACGCGCTTCGCCACGCTCTCGGCCGACGACCCGCGCGCGCTCGAGCGGACGGAGGGGTTCCAGGACGCGGCGCAGCGTGCCGGCGGACAGATCATCGCGACGCGGGCGATCGAGGCGCCGTCCACGATCCAGGCCGGTCGCCGCGCGATGCGCGAGATCCTGCCGATGATCACGGAGCGCACCGCGCTGTTCTGCAGCTCCGACCTGCTGGCCTTCGGGGCGCTGACCGAGGCGCGGCTGCACGGGCTGGCGGTGCCCGACCAGTTGGCGGTCTGCGGCTTCGGCAATTTCGAGCTGAGCGGGGCGGCCGAACCGCCGTTCAGCACGGTCCACGTGGAGGGTGCCGAGGCCGGCCGCATGGCGGCCACGTTCCTGCTGCGCCGGCTGGCGGGCGAGCCGCCGCGGGAGGGCGACCGGATGCAGGTGTCGTTCCGGATCGTGGAACGCGGCTCGACGTGATCCGGCACGACGTCATCCGGCATGAGGCCGCTCCTCCTTCCCTCTGTCGTCCGCCTTTGGTCGTCCGCATGTCTTGGGCATGCAGAGGCGGCATCATGTTATCGATACCACGGAACAAGGGTGGCGTGTCCCCGCGCGCCGGTCAAGCCCGGCCTCGCCGGCGCGCGCGCGGCCCCCGTTGATCCCGCGCCGCGGTCGCGGCACTAGTCGCCCAAGCTCGCGCGTACCGCGCACCGGATCGAAGGAGGAACGCCCCGCATGGACATGACCGCCGTCGCAGGCCTGCGCATCGCCACGCCGCTGTACGACTTCGTCGCGAAGGAGGCGATCCCCGGGACCGGCGTCACCGCGGACGCGTTCTGGACCGGCTTCGCCCATCTGCTGCGCGACCTCGCGCCCCGCTGTGCCGCCCTGCTCGCCCGCCGCGACGAGCTGCAGGCGCAGATCGACGGCTGGCACGTGGCGAACCGCGGCAAGCCGTTCGATGCGGGCGCCTATCAGGCATTCCTCCGGCAGATCGGCTACCTGCTGCCCGAACCGGCCGACGCGCAGGTCACCACCGCGAACGTCGACCCCGAAATCGCGCGGATCGCGGGCCCGCAGCTGGTGGTCCCGGTCACCAATGCCCGCTACGCGCTGAACGCCGCGAACGCGCGCTGGGGCAGCCTGTACGATGCGCTGTATGGCACCGACGCGATCCCCGAGGAGGACGGCGCCACCCGCGGCTCCGGCTACAACGAAGCCCGTGGCGCAAAGGTGATCGCCCGCGCCCGCGCCTTCCTGGACGAGATCGCGCCGCTCAACACCGGCTCCCACGCCGACGCCACGGGCTACGCGCTGGACGGCGACCGGCTGATGGTCACCCTGCGCAGCGGCACCCGCACCGGGCTGCGCGATCCGGAGCGGCTGGTCGGCTACCGCGGCGACGCCACCGCCCTGTCGGCGATCCTGCTGCGGCACAACGCCCTGCACGCCGAGATCGTGATCGACCGCCGCCACCCGATCGGCAAGTCCGATCCGGCCGGCATCGCCGACGTCGTGCTGGAAGCCGCCCTGACCACCATCCAGGATTGCGAGGACTCCGTCGCCTGCGTCGACGCCGCCGACAAGATCCTCGCCTATCGCAATTGGCTCGGCCTGATGAAGGGCACGCTGGAGGACACGTTCGAGAAGAACGGCAAGCCGATGACGCGCCGCCTGCACACGGACCGCGTCTACGACACGCCCGCCGGCGGCAGGCTGACCCTGCCCGGCCGCAGCCTGATGCTGGTGCGCAACGTCGGCCATCACATGTACACCGATGCCGTGCTGGACGCCGACGGGAAGGAGGTGCCGGAAGGCTTCCTCGACGCCGCGGTGAGCTCGCTGATCGCGCTGCACGATCTGCGCGGCGGCGGGCCGATCCACAACAGCCGCACCGGATCGGTCTACATCGTGAAGCCGAAGATGCACGGGCCGGAGGAGGTCGCGCTGACCGATGCGCTGTTCGCGCGCGTCGAGACGATCCTGGGCCTGCCGCACAACACGCTGAAGATGGGGATCATGGACGAGGAGCGGCGGACCTCGGCCAATTTGAAGGCCTGCATCGCCGCGGCGCGGGAGCGCGTGGCGTTCATCAACACCGGCTTCCTGGATCGCACGGGCGACGAGATCCACACCTCGATCGAGGCCGGCCCGATGGTGCGCAAGAACGACATGCGCGGCACCGCCTGGATCAAGGCGTATGAGGACCAGAACGTCGACATTGGCCTCGCCTGCGGGCTGCGTGGGCGCGCGCAGATCGGCAAGGGCATGTGGGCCGCGCCGGACCGGATGGCGGACATGCTGGCGCAGAAGATCGGCCACCCGATGGCGGGCGCCAACACCGCCTGGGTCCCCTCCCCCACCGCGGCGACGCTGCATGCGCTGCACTACCATCACGTGAACGTGGCCGACCGCCAGACCGAACTGGCGAAGCGCGCCCGCGCGCCGCTCAGCGACCTGCTCACCATCCCGGTGGCCGAGGGCGTGAACTGGAAGCCCGACGACGTGCAGCAGGAGCTGGACAACAACTGCCAGGGCATCCTGGGCTACGTGGTGCGCTGGATCGACCAGGGCGTCGGCTGCTCCAAGGTGCCGGACATCCACGACGTGGGGCTGATGGAGGACCGCGCGACGCTGCGGATTTCCTCGCAGCACATCGCCAACTGGCTGCACCACGGGGTGGCGAGCGAGGCGCAGGTGATGGAGACGATGAAGCGCATGGCGGCGGTTGTGGACCGGCAGAATGAGGGCGATCCGCTGTACCGCTCGATGGCGCCGGGGTTCGACGGCCCGGCGTTCCGCGCCGCGTGCGACCTGGTGTTCGAGGGACGGGCGCAGCCGAACGGGTATACGGAGTTCGTGCTTCACCGGCGGCGGCGGGAGGCGAAGGGGGGCTGATCTCAGCGGCTTACTAACTTCGCCAACTCGGGCGCGAGACTGCTCATGATCAATCCGAAACTGAGCCAGACAACTCCCATCAGTGAAATGTCTAACCCTCCCGCGCCCGCTTCTTCCAGCCTCAAACTTATGGCGCGATCAGCCGCGCTCCGCTCTTCACGCTCTCGTTCAATCTTGTCGCTGTTTCTTCCCAGCTCCTCTCGAGTGTCTTGCGCGAGAGTACGAACACGGTCCCTCACCTCGATTAGGTTCTTCTCCAATGCGGTAACTCGGACTTCGATGTAGTCCCGCGGGCTGGTCGGAGACCATACTTCGCCAGCCCCGATTAGAGTTGAAGCTCCCTGCATGGAGTTGAGACCGCCGGATACGGTCTGTCTACGTCGGGGCCGACGATGCCACCAACCCGCTAACCGGGCGAGGAAACTGGGCCTGCCGAACAATCTCCGTGTTTTCCCGATGCCGACGGCTACGGTGCCTAGCCCAAAGAGCTGGTCCACCATGCCCGCTATGCGGAAGGCCGGTTCCCCCCGGAACCACCAAAGTGGCACCACCGTAACGAGAATTCCTAAAGCCGTAGTCCATACGGCGCCTGGTTCTCGTAACAACCAAGTCGAATACTTACGGCACCATAGATTCAAGCTATCCAATGTTCCTCCTAAGCGCATTCGTCGATAGTGTCATCGCTAGTTGACGTAGGATCTTGTTTCGCTCAGCCGGCGTGCCATCCAAATCCGCAGACTAAACCCGGCGGTCTCGCCGGAGTCATACGCCATTGCCTTCGACCAGGCTCACGGTTGCGCACCGTGGACGCGCTCGATCTTCCCTGGGACAGCGTCTGGCCCTGCCCGCTCGTGTTCACGACCTACGCTGACACGATGCAGCCGCTTTCGGTCCGCTACTGACGAGTGGAGGCCACATGCAGCTCCACGCCGGCTTCCCGCTGCAGATAGGACAACACGCCGAACAGGTTCCGCGCCTGCGGATTTCCCCGCGCACCGAACATGCGGATCAGGCTCTTCGGCTGTGTTCCCACCGCTTCACCCAGTTTCTCGAACCCGACCGTCGCCTTGATGTAGTCGCGCAGGATCGCCTTGCCGGTTTCGACATCCCCTGCCAGCAGCGTGTCGACACCCTCCCGCAGCAGGGCGGCCCCAAACGCCGGATCCTCCCCGACACGCTTCTGCACGAGATCCTTGAAGCTTCGGGTCAGCACCATGTCCTGCTCCCTCTCATTGTCCGCGCAGCTTCCGCCGCCTGTAATCTGCCCACATCGCCTGGGCGGCCTCGATGTCCCGCTGCTGCCGCTTCTTGGTGCCGCCGGTCAATAAGATCACCAGCACATCGCCATCCCGACCCAGATACATGCGATAGCCCGGCCCCCAATCGATCCGATGCTCCAGCACGCCCTCTCCGACCGACTTCAGGTTTGAGAGGTTCCCCGCCCCGAGACGTTCCACGGCGACGGTGACTTTCGCCGCCGCCGCGCGGTCGAGGGATGCGAACCAGTCCTCAAAGGGGCTTCGGCTCTCGGGCGTGACATAGTAGCGGATGTCGAGCACGCTACATGGTAACACATAGGTTACCCTACATCAACCAGAGCGGCCGTGCGGGATTGGACACGTACTCTGCCCGCCCTCATACTCGCCGGTAACCGCGGCACCCAAAGACCAAGCCGCCGCCTCCGGAGCGACCGAGAATGAACGATATCGACCAGGACCTCCTCGCCTTCCAGGCCGCGCAACAGGCGCGCCGCGACGCCGAATCCTGGCTCGCCGCCTTCGAGACCGCCCTGGCCGCGCGCGACCCCGCGCGGATCGCCTCCCTCTTCCACGCCGACTCCCATTGGCGCGACGTCCTCGCCTTCACCTGGCACATCACCCCCGTCGCCGGTCCGGCCGCCATTGCCGACCGCCTCGCCACCGAACAGGCGCGCACCCAGGCGAGCGGGTTCCATCTGCCGCCCGACCGCCGCGCGCCCCGTCAGGTGAAGCGTCTCGGCATCCCGAGCATCGAGGCGATCTTCGCCTTCACCACCGCCGACGGGCAGGGTGCCGGGCTGGTCCGCCTCTCGCCCGACGCGGCCGATGGCGGCGTCATGAAGGCGTGGCTGCTCTCCACCACGCTCGACCAGCTCGCCGGTCATGAGGAGAAGATCGGCGCCAACCGCCCCACCGGCGCGGCCTATTCGCGCAATTTCGGCGGCGACAACTGGGCCGACATGCGCCGCAAGGCCGTGGCGTACGAGGATCGTGACCCCGCCGTGCTGGTGATCGGCGGCGCGCAATCCGGCCTCTCCATCGCCGCCCGCCTCAATCAGCTCGGCGTCGACACGCTGGTGGTCGAGAAGTGGCCGCGCATCGGCGACAGTTGGCGCAAGCGCTACCATTCGCTCGCGCTGCACAACTCCATCCACCTCAATCACCTGCCCTACATGGAGTTTCCGCCGACCTGGCCGAAATACATCCCCAAGGACATGCTGGGATTGTGGTTCGAGTTCTACGCCGAGGTCATGGAGATCAACTGCTGGACCGGCACGGAATTCACCAACGCGACCTGGGACGAGGGCACGAAGCGCTGGACCGCCCACGTCCGCCGCGATGACGGCAGCGAGCGCGTGCTGCACCCGCGGCACCTCGTCTTCGCCAACGGCGTCAGCTCCTATCCGATGATCCCGGAGCTGCCGGGCCTCGCCGACTTCCAGGGCACGGTGCTGCATTCCGAGGGGTTCGACAGCGGCGCCGGGTGGGAGGGCAAGCGCGCCCTGATCCTCGGCACCGGCAGCAGCGCGAACGACATCGCGCTCGACCTGCACAGCCACGGCGTGCACACGACGCTGATCCAGCGCGGCTCCACCACCGTCGTCTCGATCAACCCGAGCGCGCGGTTGAACGAGGCGATCTGGGATGAAGGGGGGCGGCTGGAGGATTGCGACCTGATCGTCTCCTCCGCCCCGCCGCCGCTGGTGCTGCAGGCCTACAAGTCGGTGGCGAAGCGGATGGTGGAGCTGGACCGCGAGCTGATCGAGGGATTGCAGCGCATCGGCTTCAAGCACGACATGGGCGAGGACGGCAGCGGCCACCAGATGAAGTATTTCCGCCGCGGCGGCGGGTACAACCTGGATGCCGGCAGTTCGGCGCTGATGGCGAAGGGCGAGATCGGCCTGCTGCAATGGGACCGGATCGAGCGGTTCGGTCCCGCGGGCGCGCTGCTGAAGGACGGCACGACGGTGCCGGCCGACATCATCATCCTGGCGACCGGCTACTACCCGCAGGCCGAACTGGTGCGCCGCGCGCTGGGGCAGGAGATGGCGGAGCGCATCGGCCAGGTCTGGGGCCTCGGCCCGGATGGCGAGCTCGCCAACATGTACAAGCGCACGCCGCAGCAGGGCGCCTGGTTCATCGCCGGCGGCCTGGCGCAGTGCCGCATCAACTCGAAATACCTCGCCCTGCAGATCAAGGCCATGGAACTCGGCAAGCTCGGCCCGCTCTGACGTCCCGCGTCACCGCAACCAGCGCGCGTCCCGTGTCATGGCCGGCGCCCGTGTCATGGCCGGCGGCGTTCATTCCGTGTCATGGCCGGCGCAGGCCGGCCATCCACGACGTCATCGCGGCCCCAATGACCCCGCGCCGTCACCGCCCAAGGGCGCCCCGGCCCCCTACCCCGCCTCCGGCGACCGCAGGCTCACCCGCCGCGGTCCGCCCCGCCGCGCGGCCTGGACCAGCCGATCCAGCGCCTCCAGGAATGCGGTCCGGTCGCGGGCCGTCAGCGCCGCGGGGCCGCCGGTCATCAGCCCCGTCTCCCGCAGATGCTGGTTCAGCGCGCGCCCGGCCAGCGCCGATCCGATGTTGTCCTGCGTCCACTCCCGCCCGTTGAACGCAACCGCGCGCGCCCCGCGCGCGAGGCAGCGGGAGGCCAGCGGAATGTCCGCCGTTGCACACACGTCGGCCGGCCCCACCCGTTCGGCGATCCAGTCATCCGCCGCGTCCGGCCCGCTCGCCACCACCACCATCGTCACGTTCGGCAAGCCGGGCGCGCGGATCGGGCGCGAGCCGTTCGACACGACGTGCACCTTCACCCCCAGCCGGGTGGCCACGCGGTAGATCTCCTCCCGCACCGGGCAGGCATCGGCATCGACGTAGATCTCGGTCATCCGCAGCCCCTACCGGCTCCCGCCGCGTGCGGCAACCGCACCCGTTGGCGTCCGGCGGCGCGGACCGCATAGTGCCGGCCCGCGCAACGGACCCCGGCCGCATGACCACGCTGCACGCTGCCCACGCCCTGGTCGACGGCGCCATCGCCGCCGACGTGACGATCCGCCTCGATCCAGGCGGCACCATCGTCGCGCTCACGCCCGGCACGGCGCCGGCCGGGGAGCGGATCGAGGGCCTCGTCCTGCCCGGCATGCCGAACCTGCACAGCCACGCCTTTCAGCGCGCCATGCTGGGCCTCACTGAACGGGCCGGGCCCGAGGGCGACACGTTCTGGCATTGGCGGGACGTGATGTACCGCTTCCTCGCGCTGCTCGACCCCGAGGACGTGCAGGCGATTGCCGCCCAGCTCCAGCTCGAATGCCTGCGCCAGGGCTACACCGCGATCGCCGAGTTCCACTACCTGCACAACGCACCCGACGGGCGGCCGTACGACGACCCGGCCGAACTCTCGCAGCGCATCGTGGCGGCGGCCGACGAGAGCGGCATCGGCCTGACCTTGCTCCCCGTGCTCTACCGCCGCGCCGGCTTCGGCGGCCGGCCCGCGACCGAGGCGCAGCGGCGCTTCGTGCTCTCCCTGGAGGCGCACGCCGCGCTGTGCCAGCGCATGGCCGCGCAGACGCGAGTGGGCGTCGCGCCGCACTCGCTGCGGGCCGTCACGCCCGAGGAACTGCAAGCGGCCGACGCGCTCGCCGCGGCCCTCGGCCCCGGCACGCCGCGCCACATCCACGTCGCGGAGCAGGAAGCGGAGGTCGCGGACTGCCTCGCCTGGAGCGGCACGCGCCCGGTGGCGTGGCTGCTGGACCATGCCGCCATCGATCCCGCCTGGTGCCTGGTGCACGCGACGCACGTCACGCCGGAGGAGGTGGCGCGCCTTGCCGCGACCGGCGCGGCGGCCGGCCTGTGCCCGAGCACCGAGACCAATCTGGGCGACGGCATCTTCCCCCTGCCCGCGTGGCGCGCGGCGGGCGGGCGGTTCGGCATCGGCAGCGACGCCAACCTGACGACCTCGCCCGCCGAGGAGCTGCGCTGGCTCGACGGCATCCATCGCCTGCTGCAGCGCCGCCGCGCGGTGATGCCGGCCGCGCCCGGCAGCTCGATCGGGCTGGGCCTGTTCCAGGACGCGGCCGAGGGCGGGGCGCAGGCGCTGGGCCGCGCGGCCGGGCGGATCGCACCGGGCCGTTTCGCGGACCTGGTGGTGCTCGATCCCGATCACCCGACGCTGGTGGGACGCCCGCCGGCCGCGCTGCTGGATGCGTGGCTGACCGCCGGCAACCCGACCCCGGTGCGGCACGTGATGGTCGGCGGCCGGTGGGTGATCCGCGACGGCCATCACCCAGGCGCAGAGGCGATCACGCACCGCTTCCGCACTCGCATGAAGCGCCTGGCCGCACGTCTGTAGGCGCCCACAGCCACCGCCTGCTCCGCGCAGGCTGACGGCGCCTGGCGGCCGCACCCGGCAGAAACGGCCGAGCGGTCAACCGTTCGTTAATCCCCTCCGCCCAGACTATCGCATGCACGCACCCCGCGTGCCGCCGGCCGCTGCCGGCCCCCCTCCGCGGAGTGAACGGCGCCGCCGTGAGCGACCCCGATCGAGAGCCGAGTGTGACGGAGATCGCGGTCGCCCTGCGGGAGGCACGGCGAGGCGCCAGTCGCCTCCTGGCCTTCCCGCCGGCCGCCGATCGCGCGCCGGCCGCCAGCCCTCTCGGCGTGGTCCCGGCCGCGCCCGAGATCGCGGCGCCCGCCCTCGAGGCCGCCCCCGACCTCACTGACGCCGCCGCGCTGCGCACGGCGGAATACCGCCGCCTCGTTGCCGAGAACGCGCGGTTGAACGAGCGCATCGGCCTGCTGCTCGACCGCTTGGC
This sequence comes from Rhodospirillales bacterium 69-11, assembly GCA_001898425.1. Lineage (GTDB taxonomy): Bacteria > Pseudomonadota > Alphaproteobacteria > Acetobacterales > Acetobacteraceae > Rhodopila. Next base: position 33,148 of record MKTV01000042.1, on the reverse strand, counting down.
GGAGATGCAGAGCCGCCCCGAACGCCGGCCCGAACCCGCCCCTGCGCCGGACGCCGCGGCCGAGGCGGAGGCGCGCGCAGCGGACCAGGCCGCCATCGCCGCCCTCGTCCAGGACGCGCTGCAATCCGAACTGCGCCCCGTTCTCGGGGCTCTCCTGCAGATGCTGGAGAAGCAGCGCCGCGGCACGCCCTCGGGCGCGCCGCCCGGCACGCGGGACGATCGCACGATCGTCGATCTCGATGCCCCGGACTGCTGATCGACACGCCACCCGTCCGAAGCACCACTCGATCGCCGCACCACCCGATCGACGCACCACCCGATCGCCGAACCGACCGACGCCTCAGTCCGCCGACCGAACCGTCCCGCCCGCACCGATCCATCCGCGCCAAAACAGCCAGGAGATCACCCGATGAGCACCGCCGCCCTCGCCCAGCAAGCCCTCAAGGGCGTCGACCTGGGCACCAGCCGCATCGTCCTCGCCACGTTGAAGGGCGAGACCGTCGCGCTCAAGACGCAGCTCAACGCGTTCGTCGAACTGCCCTACAGCAAGATGACCGAGCAGATGCTGCTGCGGGAGAACATCCTGCATCGCGTCGAGGGGGACCGCATCTACGCTTACGGCAATCGCGCGGACGAATTCGCCAAGTTCCTCGAGAGTGACGCGCGCCGCCCGATGCAGAGCGGCCTGCTCAATCCGTCGGAGCCCAAGAACCTGGAGATCATGGAGGCGCTGATCGAGAGCCTGTGCGGCCGCGCGACGAAGGGCGAGAAGGTGTGCCTCAGCGTGCCCAGCGCGCCGTCCGAGCGCAGCCCCGACCTGATCTACCACGAGCAATCCATGCTCTCGATCTTCCAGCGGCTGGGGTACCAGGCGCAGCCGGTGAACGAGGGGCTGGCCGTCGTCTATGCCGAACTGAAGGACGCCAACTTCACCGGCATCGGCATGAGCTTCGGCGGCGGCATGTGCAACATGTGCCTCGCCTATCTCGGTCTGCCGGTGCTGACGATCGCGACCACGCGCGCCGGCGACTACATCGACATGAGCGCGGCCTCGGTGACCGGCGAGACGCCGACCACGGTCCGGCTGCACAAGGAGAACGCGGCCGAGACCGGGTTCGGGCTGGAGGCGGCGGCCGGGTCGGCGATCGACCGCGCGCTGTCGATCTACTACGGCGACACGATCGAGACCGCGGCGCTCGCGCTGCAATCGGCGCTGCAGGACACGCGCCGGCTGCCGCGCTTCACCGGCCCCGTGCCGGTGGTGTGCGCCGGCGGCACGGCCCTCGCGCGCAACTTCCTGCCCAAGCTTCAGGCGACGCTGCGCGCGACGGAGCTGCCGATCACGCTGGGCGACGTGACGCTCGCGAAGGACCCGATGAGCGCGACCGCCAAGGGCGCGCTGGTGGGGGCGATGCTGAACATGTGACCGCGTGCGGGCAGCCGGGGGGCGATCGCCGCGCGCGGTCGTCCGACCGGCCCGGTGCGCCGGCAAGCCTTGCCCTCCGGCGTGGATGGCGCACAGTTCCTCCAACCTGGAGGAACCGCCTATGGACCTGACCCGCCATCTCGGCCAGTTCGTCGCCGACCTGTCCCCCAACCGCCTGCCGGAGGAGGTGGTCCGCGTCGCCCGCATGGGCTTCATCGACTGCATCGGCACGATGATCGCCGGGGCGGAGGAGGACAGCGTCCGCATCCTGACCGAGACGCTGGCCCCCGCCGACGGCCCCGCGACGCTGACCTTCGGCACGCGCAAGAGCCCGGCGCCCGAGGCCGCCTGGATCAACGGCACGGCGGCCCACGCGCTGGACTACGACGACGTCGCGCTGCGGGGACATCCGAGCACGGTGCTGGTGCCGGCGATCCTGGCGGAGGCGGAGGCGCTGGATGCGTCCGGCGCGGACATGCTGACCGCCTACGTCGCCGGCTACGAGACCTGGGCGGAGCTGTTCCGCCGCGATTCCGGCCTGCTGCACCAGAAGGGCTGGCACCCGACCGGGCTGTATGGCGCCGTCGGCGCGGCGGCGGCCTGCGCCAAGCTGCACAAGCTCGACGCGGAGAAATCCGCAATCGCGATCGCCCTCGGCGGCTCCCAGGCGGCGGGGCTGATGTCGAATTTCGGCACCATGACGAAGCCCTTCCACGCCGGGAAATCGGCGCATGCCGGCATCATGGCGGCGCGCCTCGCCAAGGCCGGCTTCACCGCCAACACCGACGCGCTGGAGCATCCGCAGGGGTTCCTGCACGCGATCTCCCCCACCGGGACCGAGGATCGCGAGGGCGCCCCGCTCGCCGGGACCCAATGGGCCATCCTCACCCAAGGGCTCGGCATCAAGAAATACCCCACCTGCTACTGCACGCACCGCGCGATCGACTGCATGCTCGACCTCGTGGCCACCACCCCGATCGCGGCGGACCAGGTCGCGAAGGTCACCGTGGAGATCAGCGACTACTTCGCGACCGTGCTGCGCAACCACCAGCCGGACACCGGGCTCGCCGCCAAGTTCTCGATCGAATTCGCGATGGCGAGCGGCATCGTCGCGCAGCGCGTGGGCTTGCGGGAGCTCACCGACGGGTTCGTGCAGCGGCCGGACATCCAGGCGCTGATGCGCAAGGTCAAGACGGTGACCACGACGACCTATGATCCGGACCTGCCCGGCGCCGCGCCGGCCGACACCGTGACCGTGACGCTGACCGATGGGCGGACGATCGCGGGCGAGCCGGTGGCGCGCGCGACCGGTCATCCGTCCCGCCCCCTGTCGGACCAGCAGCTCTACGACAAGTTCGCGGACTGCCTGGAGGTCGGTGGCTCCAACATCCCGGCCGAGACGCTGTTCCGGCGGCTCGCGGACCTGTCGGCGATCTCCGCCCGCGCGCTCACCGCCGCCGCCTGAGGCGGCAACCCCGGGTCTTGGCGGCCAGCGCGCGCGTGATGGCCCGCCGGATCAGGCGGCCAGCGCGCCGCCTGCCAGCGTGGTGCGGAACATCAGGCGCTGGTAGCGGGTGTGGTCGAACAGGCTCGCCGTGTGCAGCACGGCGCGGTTGTCCCAGACCACCAGGTCGCCATGCCGCCAGCGGTGGCTGTAGACGAAGTGCGGCGCGGTCGCATGCGCGGTCAGCTCATCGAGCAGGGCCGCGCTCTCCTCCGGGTCCATGCCCTCGATGTGGCTGATCACCGCAGGGCAGAGATAGAGCGACTTCACCCCGGTCACCGGATGCGTGCGCACCAGCGGCTGGCTGACCGGCGGCCACAGCGCGCGCTTCGCCTCGCTCAGCGGCGGCCGCTCCGGCGTGTGCCGGCGGTTCCAGTCGTAGAGCGTGGCGAGCGAATGCATGGCCCGCAGCCCCTCGATCCGACGCTGCATCGCGGGATCGAGGGCGTCCCAGGCCCCGGTCGCATCCGCGAACATCGTCTCCGCCCCTTCCGGCGGCACCACCTCCCCATAGAACAGCGACGCGTCGCTCGGCGTCTCGCGGTAGGAGCTGTCGGCGTGCCACTGCTCGATGCCGCGGGCGAAATTGGCGGTGATGCCGTCCCGCACGACATTGCCGACGCAGAAGATCTCGGGATGCGCCGGATGCTGTGCCTCGACCGCCGCATGCAGCTCGAGCGGGCCCATGCGCTTCGAGAACGCGACGAGGTCGGCCGGATCGAGTCCAGGGACACGCAGCAGCAGCACACGATGCCGGTGCAAAGCGTCCACGAAGGCGCGGAGGTCGTCGTCGGACACGTCGCCATGGATCGGCATGCCGGACAGCTCTGCCCCGAAGCTGGGCGCCAGCGGGCGGGATTGAAGCAGGGAGGCGTCGGTCTGCATGCGGCAGCATTCCTCGAGGACGAGCGGAGCGATCAGCCAGTCTGGCCCAGCAAGCCATGTGCCACAAACGGCACCACGGAGGTGGGCGGCGTCGACGGGTCCCACGGAGCCGTGCAGTGGCCGAACCGTCCCGTGATCCGGCCGCGCCCTCCCGCTGGGGCGCCGGCGGTGCCACACTCCCCTGATCGACGAGGGGACGAGAGAGCATGGCCAGCTTCGAGGCGAAATCCGTGCGGCGCCGGGAAGACGCGCGCCTGCTCACCGGCCGCGGGACCTATGTGGGTGACCCGCGCCCGGCGGGGCTGCTGAACGCCGTGTTCCTGCGGTCGCCGCATGCGCATGCGCGCGTATTGTCGATCGACCCCGCGTCCGCACGGACCATGCCGGGCGTGGTGGGCGTGTTCACGGCCGCCGACCTGACCGATGTCGGTCCCATCCCCGGCGGCATCAACTTCCCCCGGCCGGACGGCAGCCCGGCGCCGAAGACCGACCGCACGCTGCTCGCATCGGATCGCGTGCGGTTCGTGGGCGAGCCGGTTGCCGTGGTGCTGGGCGAGACCCGCGCCGCCGCGCAGGAAGCGGCGGAGGCGATCCTGGTCGAGTACGACGCGCTGCCGGTGGTGACCGACACCGCAGCGGCGCTCGCCCAAAATGCGCCCGCGGTCTGGGATGAGGCGCCCGACAATGTCGGCTTCCTCTGGCGGCGCGGCGACGCCGCCGCCGTGGACGCCGCGTTCGCGGCCGCCGCGCATGTCACGACGCTCGATTTCGGCGTCTCCCGCGTCACCGCGAACTCGATGGAGCCGCGCGGGGCCTGGGCCGAGATCGGGCCGGACGGGCGCATGGTGGTGCATGCGTCGCACCAGTCGCCGCACCAGCTCCGCAACGGGCTGGCCAGCGGGCCGTTCGGCGTGGCGCCGACCGACATCCGCGTGCTGGCCGAGGATGTCGGCGGCTCCTTCGGGATGAAGTCGGGCGTGCACCAGGAAGTGGCGCTGGTCGCCTGGGCGGCTCGCCGGCTGCAGCGGCCGGTGCGCTGGGTGGCCGACCGCACCGAGGGGTTCCTGACCGACGAGCAGGCGCGCGAGATGCGCATCGCCGGTGCGATCGCCTTCGATGCGCAGCACCGGATCACCGCGCTGCGGGTCCGCTGGGACGTGAACCTGGGCGCCTACGTGTCGGGACGCTCCGGCTGGGGCGTCGGCAATTTCGGCGGCATCGCGGGCGTTTACCAGATCCCGGCGATCGACGGGACGGTGTGCGGCGTGCTGACCCACACCGTGCCCACCGCCGCCTATCGCGGCGCCGGCCGGCCGGAGGCCACCTACACGATCGAGCGCCTGCTCGACGTCGCCGCCCGGGAACTCGGCGTCTCGCCGTGGGAGCTGCGCCGGCAGAACCTGATCCCGCCCGAGGCGATGCCATACAAGACCGCCCTGACCTTCACCTACGACTGCGGCGAGTTCGAGGGGAACATGAAGCTGGCCGCCGAAATGGCGGACGTCGACGGGTTCGAGACGCGCCGGCAGGAGGCGGCATCGCGCGGCAAGCTGCGCGGCCTCGGCGTCGCCAACTGCATCGAGGTCGCGGGCGGCCCGTTCCTCCGCCCGGCCAAGGACCTCGCCACGCTGCATCTCGCGCCCGACGGCACGCTGCTGCTGCGGTCGGGGTCCATGTCGGTGGGCCAGGGGCTGGAGACCGCGTTCAGCCAGCTCGTCGCCGACCGGTTCGGCATCCCGTTCGAGCAGGTGCGCTTCCAGGGCGGCGATACCGCCCTGCTGAGCCATGGGAAGGGGAATGGCGGCTCCGGCGCGCTGTGCATCGGCGGCGCGGCGATCTCGCTCGCGGCCGATGCGCTGATCGAGGCGGCGCGGAAGTTGGCGGCGGAGGTGCTGGAGGCGGCGGTGGTGGATGTGGAGCTGTCGGAGGGCCGGTTCCGCATCGCCGGCACCGACCGCTCCGTGAGCCTGGCCGAGGTCGCCCGCGCGGCCCCGGTGATGCCGGGCGAGGAAGGCGGGCTGACGGAATCCGGCGAGTTCGCCCCGACCGCGGTGACCTTCCCGAACGGCACCCATGTCTGCGAGGTGGAGATCGACCGCGACACCGGCTTTGCCGAGGTGGTGCGCTACGCCGCGGTCGAGGAGCTGGGCCGCGTCCTCAACCCGTTGCTGGTCGCAGGCCAGATCCATGGCGGCGTGGTGCAGGGCATCGGCCAGGCCCTGGGCGAGCTGATCGTGCACGACCCGGATTCGGGGCAGATGCTGACGGCCTCGTTCATGGACTACCACATGCCGCGCGCGACCGAGCAGCCGGATTTCCGGCTGGCGACGCGGGAGGTGCCGACCGCTGCCAACCCGCTGGGGGCCAAGGGCGTGGGCGAGGCGGGCACGGTCGGCGCGCTGGCCGCGGCGATGAATGCGCTGAACGACGCGCTGGCCCCGCTGGGGGTCCGCCACTTCGAGATGCCCGCGACGCCGCTGCGGGTGTGGGAGGCAATGCAGGGCGCGGCCGCGGCGAGGTAGCGGGGCGCCCCCCTCCCAGCCGCGACGGAAGGGAGCCGCCGCGAAGCCGAACGCGACGAGCGGACATCTCGACGTGGCCCGCGCAATCGTTACCGCCTTGGCCCTGGTTCCGGCGCGCCGCTTCCCAAGCTGTGTGCGGCCCCGAGGAGTGCGTCATGCGGCTGTTCAAGTGCCAGAACTGCGGTCAGATCGTCTATTTCGAGAATACCGCGTGCGAACGCTGCGGCCATCGCCTCGGCTTCCTCTCCGACCCGATGACCATCACCGCCCTGACCCCGAAAGGCGACCTCTGGCAGCCCCTGCGGTCCCGCAAGACCCTGCGCTTCTGCGCCAACGCGGCGCATGACGCCTGCAACTGGCTGGTCGCCCCCGATGCCGCCTCGCCGCTCTGCGTCGCCTGCCAGCACAACCGCACCATCCCCGACCTCGGCGTGCCGGAAAACCTGCTCGCCTGGCAGAAGCTCGAGATCGCCAAGCACCGGTTGTTCTACGCGCTCCTGCGGCTCGGACTTCAGGTCACGAACAGGGTCGAGGACCCCGAGGGCGGCCTCGCCTTCGACTTCCTGGCCGACCCGCCGGCGGACGATGCGCCCAAGGTGATGACCGGCCACGACAACGGCCTGATCACCATCGCCCTCGCCGAGGCCGACGACGCGGAACGCGAACGGCGGCGCACCCAGATGCACGAACCCTACCGCTCCCTCCTCGGCCATTTCCGGCACGAGGTCGGGCACTATTTCTGGGACGTGCTGATCCGCGACGGGGGCAAGCTCGAGGAATGCCGCGCGGTGTTCGGCGACGACAGCCAGGACTACGGCGCGGCGCTGCAGGCGCATTACCAGAACGGTCCGCCGCCCGACTGGCAGGCGAACTACGTCAGCGCCTACGCGACCTCCCACCCGTGGGAGGACTGGGCCGAGACCTGGGCGCACTACCTGCACATCATCGACACGGTGGAGATGGCGAGCGCGTTCGGCATCCGCGTGCAGCCACGCCTCGCGGCCGACGACGCGCTGGCGGCCGAGATCGACATCGATCCCTATCGGAGCGAGACGTTCGATCCGATCATCGAAGCCTGGGTGCCGCTGACGCTCGCGGTCAACAGCCTGAACCGCGCGATGGGCTCGCCGGATCTCTACCCGTTCGTGCTGTCACCCGGCGTCGTGGCGAAGCTGCGGTTCGTCCACGACGTGGTCCACGCCGCGCGCGGCCGCACACGGGCCGCGCCGCAGGCGGTCAAGGAAACGGCACCGCCTGCGGGCGCTTGACCTCGATCTCCACGAACGCGATCGGGTGCGGCGAGCCGTTCATGACGTCGTGCTGCACCCCGGAGGGCCGGTTGTAGGCCTGCCCTTCCGCGAGCTGCGTCTCCGACACTTCGGTGCCGTTGTGGACCCGCAGCACGCCCTCGGTGAGCATTACCACGAAATACGGCCAGCCATGCGTGTGCCAGCCCGTGACGGCACCGACCGGGAAGTCCCAGCGGGTGATGCGCAAATCGTCGTCGTCGCGCTGGACGGTGGGTGTCGCGGGGATGGTGCAGGCGAAGGCCATCGAGGTCGGCTCCTGACAGGACCGGCGCAGCACAGCAGCCCGCCGCCCATCGCACAAGCGCCGACCGTGGTGCTTGCGGCACCGACATGGCTTCGCTGAAACTCGCAGCGGCGAGCGGCGGGGCGGCGGAGCGGATGCAACAGGACGGGGCGAGGGCGGCGGTCGCGCGGCAGGCCCCCGCGCGATGAGCGACCGCCCGCTCACGCTGCGCCATCTCGGACACGGGCGCGAAGGCTTCCTCGCGTCTCCGGCGCGCAACCTGATCTTCGGGCTGCTCTTCATCGCCGTGGTGATGACCGCGGCGACCACGGCCTATGTCGCCGCGGGCTGGCCGCTGCCGGATGCGCTCTACATGGTCCTGATCACCGTCTACACGGTCGGGTTCGAGGAAGTGCGCCCGGTCGACACGCCCCTGCTGCGGGGCATCACCATGGCGACGATCGTGCTGGGATGCACGGGCGTCATCTTCCTCACCGGTGCGCTGGTCCAGTTCATCACGCTGAACCAGCTCACCGCAGTCCTCGGATTAAAACGCATGACCACGCAGATCGAGAAGCTCGGCGGCCACGTCATCATCTGCGGCTTCGGCCGGATCGGCCTCATGCTGGCCAAGGATCTGGATGCGGGCGGGACGGATTTCGTCATCGTCGACCAGGACGAGGCGCGGCTCGAGCAGGCCCGCGGCATGGGGTATCTGTGTGTACAGGGTGATGCGACCGACGAGGCGGCGCTGCGCGAGGCGGGCGTCGAACGGGCGCGCGTGCTGGCGACGGTATTGCCGAACGACGCGGCGAACGTGTTCATCACGCTGAGCGCGCGCAGCCTGAACCCCGGGCTCGAGATCATCGCGCGCGGCGAGGCACCCAGCACCGAAAGCAAGCTGCTGCAGGCCGGCGCGAACCGGGTGGTGCTGCCGACCCATATCGGGGCGGAGCGTATCGCCGAGATGATCCTGTATCAGCCCACCGCGCGCTTCATCCGCGGCTCCGAACGGATGCGCGAGTTCGAGAAGACGCTGCGGCGGATGGGGCTCGACATGGACGTGGCGACCGCCGCCACGGGCAGCGCCGCGGTCGGACGGACGGTGGGCGAGCTGGAAGCGGAGGCGCAGGGTGCGTTCTTCGTGGTGCAGGTGAACCGCCGCGAGGGCGAGGCGATCACCAGCCCCGACCCGTTACTGCGCATCGAGGCGGGAGACGGGCTGCTGCTGATCGGCCGCACCCTGGGCAGCCGCGTGTTGTTCGAGCCCGGAAGCCAGTCTCGCTTCCGGCGGTCGGCGCGGTAGGCGCGACCGAACGGACGGCCGTCGCGGTCTGAACCGGCCGGTCGCCTGCGATCACGGGCCACAACCGCCCCTGCCCGCTCGAGCGGCGGGGCGGGAAGGCCGAAGCCGGGGCAAGAAAAAAAGGGCGGGTTCGCACCCGCCCTTTCGTCGTGTCTGATCCGAAGGAGTACGGCTCAGCTCGCCGCTTCTTCCTCGGTCTCCCGCTCCTGCACCGGGCCGCTGTCCAGGCCCTTCGCGCCCGGATCGCGATCCACCAGCTCGATCACCGCCATGTCGGCCGCGTCGCCGTAGCGGATGCCCGCCTTCAGCACGCGGCTGTAGCCGCCTGCGCGACCGGCGTAGCGCTCCGCCAGCGTGCCGAACAGCTTGTTGACGATGACGTCGTCACGCAGTTCGGCGTAGGCGCGGCGCCGGTTGGCCAGGCCGCCCTTCTTGCCCAGCGTGATCAGCTTCTCGACCACCGGCCGCAGCTCCTTGGCCTTCGGCAGCGTGGTGGTGATCTGCTCGTGCTTGATCAGCGCATGCGCCATGTTGCGGAACATGGCGATGCGATGGGTGGAGGTGACGCCGAGCTTTCGGCCGGCAACGCCGTGACGCATGGTGGTATCCCCTTCGGCTCAGAACGGCTCTTCGAGCCGCTTGGCCAGTTCCTCGATGTTCTCCGGCGGCCAGCCGGGGACGGTCATACCCAGAGAGAGACCCATGGAGGACAGCACCTCCTTGATCTCGTTCAGCGACTTCCGACCGAAGTTCGGCGTGCGCAGCATCTCCTGTTCGGACTTCTGCACCAGGTCGCCGATATAGACGATGTTGTCGTTCTTCAGGCAGTTCGCGCTGCGGACCGAGAGCTCGAGCTCGTCGACCTTGCGGAGCAGGTTGCGGTTGAACGGCAGGTCGTCCTGCGGCTCCTCCGTGCGGACCTGCTGCGGCTCGTCGAAGTTGATGAAGAGCTGAAGCTGGTCCTGCAGGATGCGGGCGGCGAGCGCCACCGCGTCCTCGGGCGTCACCGCGCCATTGGTTTCCACGGTCAGCAGCAGCTTGTCGTAATCGGTGACCTGACCCACGCGGGTCGGATCGACGCGATAGGACACGCGGCGGACCGGGGAGTAGATGCTGTCGACCGGGATCAGGCCGATCGGCGCGTCTTCCGGCCGGTTGACGCTGGCGGGCTGGTAGCCCTTGCCCAGGTTGACCGTGAACTCCATGCCGAGCTTCACGCCGTCGTCCAGCGTGCAGATCACCAGGTCGGGGTTCATGATCTCGATGTCGTGGCCGGCCGAGATCTGGCCCGCGCGCACTTCGCCGGGCCCGGTCGCGGTCAGCGTCATCCGCTTCGGACCCTCGCCGTGCATCCGCAGCGCGAGCTGCTTGACGTTCAGCACGATGTCCGTGACGTCCTCACGCACGCCGGGGATCGAGCTGAACTCGTGCAGTACGCCGTCGATCTGCACCGCGGTGACCGCGGCGCCCTGCAGCGAGGAGAGCAGGATGCGGCGGATCGCGTTGCCGAGCGTCATGCCGAAGCCGCGCTCCAGCGGTTCGGCGACGATGGTCGCAACCTTCGCGGGATCCGCGCCGGGTTCGATCTCGAGCTTTTCTGGCTTGATCAGAGAGAGCCAGTTTCTCTGGATGACTGCGCTCTGCCTCATGCAACTACACCTTTCGAACCGCTGAACAGCCGACGGTTCCTGTCCTGAACCTGCCCTGACACCGTGTTGGGGCAGCCCGTGAGCCGCCCGTCCTTGCCTTGTCCGCCGCCGCGCGTGCGCCTTGTCGGGCCACCGCCGGGCACCTGGAGGACCGGAGCCGGCGCAGAAGCGCCAGGCGTCGCGGCCGACTCCGCCAGGAGGAGCCCGTGGCGGACGGGCTGCGGGTCAGACGCGGCGACGCTTCCGGGGGCGGCAGCCGTTGTGCGGGATCGGGGTCATGTCGCGGATGGCGGAGACCGCGAACCCGACCGCCTGCAGGGCGCGCAGCGCGCTCTCACGTCCCGAACCCGGGCCGCTCACCTCGATCTCCAGCGTCTCCATGCCGTGCTCGCGCGCCTTGCGGCCCGCGTCTTCGGCGGCCACCTGCGCGGCATAGGGCGTCGACTTGCGGCTGCCCTTGAAGCCCTGGCTGCCGGACGACGACCACGCGATCGCATTGCCCTGCGCATCGGTGATGGTGATCACCGTGTTGTTGAACGTCGCGGCCACATGCGCCACGCCGGAGGTGATGTTCTTGCGCTCTTTGCGACGAGGGCGTGCGGTGCTGGCGGCTTTCGCCATGATCGTTGATCCCGTTCCAATTCAAGCGCCGCGCCGGCGGAGCAGAGCTCCACACCAGCGCGGTCGTCAGTCAAATCCGAGGCGCAGGACGCCTTACTTCGTCACCTTCTTCTTGCCGGCGATCGGCACGGCCTTGCCCTTGCGGGTGCGCGCATTCGTATGCGTGCGCTGGCCACGGACCGGCAGGCCACGGCGATGCCGCAGGCCGCGATAGCAGCCCAGGTCCATCAGCCGCTTGATGTTCATCGCGACCTCACGCCGGAGATCGCCTTCCACCCGATAGTCGCGGTCGATCAGCTCACGGATGCGCAGCACCTCCTCGTCGGAGAGCTGGTTGACCCGGCGATCGTCGGGGATGCTCAGCTTCTGGCAGATCTCGGCCGCCTTGCTGGGGCCGATGCCATAGATGTAGCGAAGCCCGATCGTCACT
>MKTV01000042.1:19616-21249 GCA_001898425.1 Rhodospirillales bacterium 69-11 | reverse complement strand
GCCGGCAATACGCGCCACGCTCGACTCTCCTGTCGCCTGACCGTCTGCCAGGCCCTCTGTCTGCCCCGGACGGCCGCTCGCCCGTCCAGGTGGTTGCCCGCCGCGACGCACCCCCGGGACGAGGCCGCCCCGGGACTCGGGACCATCCTCATGTCGGGAATGTGCGCACGCGACGCCGCCCCATATGGGGCCGCATCGGAGCGCGGGACTATAGTCTCCCGCGCTCGGGAGTCAACGACACCTGATCAACTCTGCGTGATCATGCCGCTTCGTTCCGAGCGCGGTGTCAGCTCACCGGCGCGAGGATCGCGTCGATCTGGCGCGTCACCTCGTCGATATCCGCCATGCCGTCCACCGTCTGCAACGCACCCTGCGCGCGGTAATACGGCAGGAGCGGCGCGGTCTGGCGATGATACGCTTCCAGCCGCGCGGCCACCGTCTCCCGGTTGTCGTCGGCACGGCGGGTGAATTCGTGGGATCCGCACACGTCGCAGATCCCGGCCTTCGCCGGCTTCTGGAACGTGTCGTGATAGCCGGCGCCGCATTTCGCGCAGGTGTAGCGACCGCCAATCCGCTCCACGAGCGCGGCGTCGTCCACCTTCAGCTCGATCACCGCATCGAGCTTCAGTCCCTTACCCGCCAGCAGCCGGTCCAGCGCCTCGGCCTGCGGGACCGTGCGGGGGAAGCCGTCCAGGATTACGCCCTTCTCGGCATCGGGCTTCTCGAGCCGGCTGCCCAGCATGCGCACCAGGATGTCGTCGGAGACGAGCTGCCCCGCCTCCATCACCGCCTTCGCCTCGCGCCCGATCGGCGTGCCCGCCGCGACCTCGGCGCGCAGCATGTCGCCGGTCGAGATTTGCGCGATGCCGTACTTGTCCTGCAGGCGTTTGGCCTGCGTGCCCTTGCCCGCCCCCGGCGGGCCGAGAAGAATCAGGTTCATTGCGACTTTCGGGCGGCGGCCCGATCCTTTCTTGTCATGGCCGGACCGGATCCGGCCATCACCGACGTCCCTTCACCCGAGCCTTGCGAATCAGGCCCTCGTATTGATGTGCGAGCAGATGTGACTGGATCTGCGTCACCGTGTCCATCGTAACCGAGACGACGATCAGGATCGAGGTGCCGCCGAAATAGAACGGCAGGCCGTAATCGCTGATCAGGATCTCCGGCAGCAGGCAGATCAGCACCAGGTAGATGCCGCCCACCGTGGTCAGCCGGGTGAGCACCTTGTCGAAATACTCCGCCGTCGCGCTGCCGGGCCGGATGCCTGGGATGAAGCCGCCGTACTTCTTCAGGTTGTCTGCCGTCTCCTCCGGATTGAACACCACCGCGGTGTAGAAATAGGAGAAGAAGATGATCATCGCCGCATACAGGAACATGTAGAGCGGCTGCCCGTGGGCGAGCTGACCGGCGATTCCCTGCAGCCAGGTCGGGCCATTGCTGGCGAAGCCGGCGATGGTGGCGGGGATCAACAGGATGGAGCTCGCGAAGATCGGCGGGATCACGCCCGACGTGTTGATCTTGAGCGGCATGTGCGTCGAGTCGCCGCCGAACATGCGGTTGCCGACCTGGCGCTTCGGGTACTGCACGGGGATGCGCCGCTGCGCCCGCTCCACGAAGACGATGACCGCGATGG
>MKTV01000042.1:8123-19469 GCA_001898425.1 Rhodospirillales bacterium 69-11 | reverse complement strand
ACCAGCCCGGATCGATCACCGCCGCGCCGAAGCTGCCATGCATGCTCTCGAGCCCGACGGCGATTCCGTAGGACTGGAACATCGCGATCAGCACGGTCAGGTAGCGCGTGTACTGGTTGAGCTTCTTGCGCCCCTGCTCACCCTCTTTCTTCAGGGCTTCGAGCGAGGGGACGGCGGCCGACATCAGCTGCACGATGATGCTGGCGCTGATGTACGGCATGATGTTCAGCGCGAACACGGTCATGCGGCCGAGCGCACCGCCGGTGAACATGTCGAACATGCCGAGGATGCCGCCGCCGTGCTGGCGCAGCATCTCCCCCATGACGGAGGCATCGACGCCCGGCACGGGAATGTAGGTGCCGATGCGGAAGACGATCAGCGCACCGAGGGTGAACCAGATGCGCTTCTTGAGTTCGGTGGCTTTCGAGAAGACGCCGAGATTGAGGTTTGCCGCGAGCTGTTCGGCAGCCGACGCCATGATGAGTCCCTCGCTGGTCGCACGTCCATTGTCTGCCGCGGGTCGATGCGGCGCAAGGCGAAGAAGATGAGGTCACGGAAGGGCCGCTGCGACATGGCCGTTCGTGTGGTGGCCCTGTTTCGCGGCCCTTTGGTCATGGCCGTTCGCTGGGTGGCCCCCGTGTCATGGCCGGCGCAGGCCGGCCATCCACGACTTCCGGAGCCTCAGGCCCGCGGCCATGGCCCGCGCCAACCATGACCCGGGGACCATGACACACGCAAAAGCCGGCCGGGACGTTCTCGCCCCAACCGGCCTTCAGGTCACCCTGCCGGGCCCACGCGTCAGGCCGAGGCTTCGCCTTCGGCCGGCGCCTTGGGCGCAACCGTGGTCGTCACCGACCCGCCGGCCTGCTCCACCGCCGCCTTCGCCGCGGCCGACGCGCCCGAGACGGTGATCGTCACCGCGCGGGAGATCGTGCCGTTCGCCAGCAGCCGCACGCCGGCGAGCTTGCCGTCGGCGAGACCCGCCGCGATCAGCATCGCCTCGGTGATCGGCTGGGCGCCATCGAGCTTGCCCGCCGAGATCGCCGCGTCGAGCGTGCCCAGGTTGACCGGCGCGTATTCCTTGCGGAACAGGTTGTGGAAGCCGCGCTTCGGCAGGCGCCGATAGATCGGGAGCTGGCCGCCCTCGAACCCGTTCAGCGACACGCCCTCACGCGCCTTCTGACCCTTCACGCCCTTGCCCGAGGTCTTGCCCTTGCCGGAGCCGATGCCGCGGCCGAGGCGCTTGGACTTCAGGCGCGCGCCGGGATTGTCGCGCAGTTCGTTCAGATTCATCAGCCCAGCTCCTCCACCTTCAGCAGGTGGGCAACCTTGCGGATCATGCCACGCACGGAGGGAGTGTCCTCCAGCTCGCGCGTCGCACGGATCTTGTTGAGGCCGAGCCCGGTCAGAGTCTCCTTCTGGCCGGGCTTGCGGCCGATCGGTGAGCCGATCTGCGTCACCTTCACCTTACCCACGGAGCCCTCAGCCATTGGCCTGCGCCTCCGGAGCCTGGCCCGCCGGCGCGGCGTCACGGCGACCGAACAGGTCGGCCACCTTCTTGCCGCGGCGGTTGGCGACGGAACGCGGGCTCGAGCACTTCTGCAGCGCCGCGAAAGTCGCCTTGACCATGTTGTGCGGGTTGCGGCTGCCGAGGCTCTTGGCCACGACGTCGCCGATGCCCAGCGTCTCGAACACCGCGCGCAGCGGACCGCCGGCGATGATGCCGGTGCCCGGCGTCGCGGAGCGCAGCACCACCGTGCCCGCCCCGAACTCGCCGACCACGTCGTGATGCAGCGTGCGGCCTTCCTTCATCGGCACCCGGATCATGCCGCGCTTGGCACGCTCCGTCGCCTTGCGGATGGCCTCCGGCACCTCACGCGCCTTGCCCGCGCCGTAGCCGACGCGGCCCTTCTGGTCGCCCACGACGACCAGGGCCGCGAAGGCGAAGCGGCGACCGCCCTTCACCACCTTGGCCACGCGGTTGATGGTGACCAGCTTGTCGATGATGCCGTCATCGGCGTCGCGATCGCGCTCACGCTCGCGGCCCCGTCCGCCTTCCCTGGGTTCACGTGCCATGGGCTATCGATCCTTCAGAAGTCCAGCCCGCCTTCGCGGGCGGCATCGGCCAACGCCTTGACGCGGCCGTGATACAGATAGGAACCACGGTCGAACACGACCTTGGTCACGCCCGCGGCCAGCGCCCGTTCGGCCACCAGCTTGCCGACCGCCGCCGCCGCCGCCTTGTCGGCGCCGGTCTTCAGCGCCCCCTTCAGCGACGTCTCGAGCGTCGAGGCCGCGGCCAGGGTGCGGCCCTGCGCGTCGTCGATGACCTGGGCATAGATGTTCTTGCTCGACCGGAAGACCGACAGCCGCGGACGGCCGTTCGCCTTCTGCCGAAGCTGGAACCGAAGACGTTCGCGCCGCCGGTCCCGCAGATCCTGAGTGGCGCTCACTTCTTCTTACCTTCCTTGCGGCGGATGACCTCGTCCGTATACCGCGCACCCTTGCCCTTGTAGGGCTCCGGCGGGCGGAACGCGCGGATCTCGGAGGCGACCTGCCCGACCAGCCGCTTGTCGATCCCCTCGACCTTGATCGAGGTCGGACGCTCGCAGGTGATCTTGATGCCCTCGGGCACCGGATAGACCACCGGGTGCGAGAAGCCGAGGTTGATCTCCAGGTTCTTGCCCTGGACCGCGGCGCGGTAACCCGTGCCGGTGATCTCCAGCGACTTGCTGTAACCCTCGGACACGCCCTTCACCATGCAGGCGATCAGCGCCCGCGTGGTGCCCCACATCATGCGGGACCGCGTCTCGTTGGTCTTCGGCGCGACCGTGACCTTGTTGCCTTCGACCTTGGTGTCGACCAGGTCGGTGAGCGGCAGCCGGAGCTCGCCCAGCTTGCCTTTCGCGGTCAGGACGTTGCCGGCGATCGCCACCTGGACGCCCGACGGCACGTCGACCGGATACTTGCCTACGCGGGACATGGACCGCGCCTCCTCAGAACACGCGGCAGAGGACTTCGCCGCCAACATTGGCAGCGCGCGCCTCCGCGTCGCTCATCACGCCACGCGGCGTGGACAGGATCGAAATGCCGAGGCCCGCATAGACCCGCGGCAGTTCCTTGATCTTCGAGTAGACGCGCCGGCCCGGCTTGGAGACCCGGTGGATCTCCTTGATGACCGGCTCGCCCTCGTTGTACTTCAGCTCGATGCGGAGCTGCGCGACGCCGGGCCGCAGCTCCTCCGCCTCGAAGCCGCGGATGAAGCCTTCACGCTTCAGCACGTTCAGCACGTTGGCCCGCAGCTTGGATGCCGGCGCCACGCACACCGAATGACGCGCGCGCTGCGCGTTCCGGATGCGTGTCAGCATGTCGCCCAGGGGATCGGAAACCGCCATTGCTCTGTCCCCTTACCAGCTCGCCTTCACCATGCCGGGGATCTGCCCGGCGCTGGCGAGGTCGCGCAGCTTCATGCGGCTCAGCTTGAACTTGCGATAGTTGCCGCGCGGGCGGCCGGTCAGCTCACAGCGCAGGCGCACGCGCACCGACGCGCCGTTGCGCGGCAGCTGCGCCAGCTTCAGCGTCGCGTTGAACCGGTCCTCGACCGGCAGGGTGCGGTCCATCACCACATCCTTCAGCACCTGGCGCTTCGCCTTGTCACGCTTCGCCATGCGTTCCCGTTCGGCGTTGCGGTTGACCTTCGAAAGCTTGGCCATCCTGTCTTCGTCCTCCGGAACCGGCCGGGATACCCCGGGGGTCTTCCAAAAAAGGTGTTTAGCTCGCGAAAGGCAGATCGAACGCCTTCAGCAAGGCCTTCGCTTCGGCATCCGTCTTCGCCGTGGTCACGAACTGGATGTCCATGCCGCGGATCTGGTCCACCCGGTCGTAGTTGATCTCGGGGAACACGATCTGCTCCTTCAGCCCCATGGCGAAGTTGCCGCGCCCGTCGAAGCCCTTGCCGCCGATCCCACGGAAGTCGCGCACGCGCGGCATGGCGATGGTGATCAGACGGTCCATGAACTCGTACATGCGCGCCTTGCGCAGCGTGACCTTGCAGCCGATCGGCAGACCCTTGCGGATCTTGAAGCCGGCGATCGCCTTCTTCGCCACCGTCTTCACCGGCTTCTGCCCGCTGATCGCCATCAGTTCGGCCACCGCCGCGTCGAGCTTCTTCTGGTCGCCCGTCGCCTCGCCGACACCCATGTTGATGACGATCTTCTCGAGCTTCGGAACCTGCATCGGGTTCGCGTAGCCGAATTCCTCCTGCAGCTTCTTGCGCACCTCGTCGAGGTAGCGCTTCTGCAGGCGCGGCATCTCCTCCGGAGACGCCGACGGATTCTCCATCCCGCCCGTTTCCGCATTGCGCTCGGCGCGCCGTGCTTCCTTGCTGGGAGGGGCAGCGCCCTGGGCGCCGCGCCCGCCGCCCTTCGGGGCGTTCTTGCTTCCGCTCATCGTTCGCGTCCTAGCTCTCGATCACGTCGCCGGTGGCCTTGGCGACGCGGACCTTGCGGCCGTCATCCAGCAGGCGGAACCCGACCTTCGTCGGCTTCTCGCTCTTCGGATCGACCAGCATCAGGTTGGACAGGTGGATCGGGGCTTCCTGCTGGCGGATGCCGCCGGGCTCCTGCATGCCGCGCGGCTTGATGTGCCGCGTCGCCATGTTCACGCCCTGCACCGTGGCGCGGTTCGCCGCCGGGAACACCTGCAGCACCTCGCCCCGACGGCCCTTGGAGGCCCCCGAGATCACGACGACCGTGTCGCCCTTGCGGATGCGCGCAGCCATCACAGCACCTCCGGCGCGAGCGAGATGATCTTCATGAACTTCCGCCCGCGCAGCTCACGCACCACCGGGCCGAAGATGCGGGTGCCGATCGGCTCCTGCTGCTTGTTGATCAGCACCGCCGCATTGCGGTCGAAGCGGATCGCCGACCCGTCGGCGCGGCGCACCGGGAAGGCCGTGCGCACGATCACCGCCTGGTGGACGTCGCCCTTCTTCACCTTGCCGCGCGGAATCGCCTCCTTCACGGAGACGACGATCACGTCGCCCACCGAGGCGGTCTTCCGCTTGGAGCCGCCCAGCACCTTGATGCACTGCACGCGGCGCGCACCGGAATTGTCGGCGACCTCGAGGTTGGTCTCGGGATGAATCATCGGATGCCTCCCTCAGACCGAAGGTGCCGGCGCCGGCGGCGCGGGATGCGCCTCGGCGATCGCCACCGCGTCCTCGGACGCGCCACCGACGATCTCGCCGTTGCGCTCGATCAGCATCCACGTCTTCCGCTTGCTGATCGGCGGGCACTCGATGATGCGCACCGTGTCGCCCACCTTGCAGACGTTCGCCTCGTCGTGCGCGGCATACTTCTTCGAGCGGCGGATGAACTTCTTGTACAGCGGATGCATGACGCGACGCTCGACAAGGACCGTCACGGTCTTGTCCATCTTGTCGCTCACCACCCGGCCGGTCAGGACGCGCCTCGGCATCGCCCTCTCTCCTTACGCCTGGCCCGCGGAGGCAGCACGCTGCTTCTCCGCGAGAATGGTCTTCACGCGCGCGATCTCGCGCCGCACCTGCTTCACGCGCCCCACGCCTTCCTGCTGGCCCGTGGCCCGCTGGAAGCGCAGGTTGAACTGCTCCTTGCGCAGGTCGAGCAGCGTGCCCGCAAGCTCGTCCGGCGTCTTCGCGCGCACGTCGCTCGCCTTGCTCAGCGCCGTCTTCGCCATCTCAGGCATCCCCCACGCGCGTGATGAACTTGGTCTTGATCGGCAGCTTCGCCGCGCCCAGCGCCAGCGCGTCGCGCGCCAGCTCCGGCGAGACGCCGTCGATCTCGAACATGATCCGGCCGGGAGCGACGCGGGCCACCCAATACTCGGGCGAGCCCTTGCCGGAGCCCATGCGGACTTCCGCCGGCTTGGTCGACACCGGCACGTCCGGGAAGATCCGGATCCACACGCGACCGGCACGGCGCATGGCGCGCGTGATCGCACGACGAGCGGACTCGATCTGCCGCGCGGTGATGCGCTCCGGCTCGAGCGCCTTCAGCCCATAGGTCCCGAAGTTCAGCGAGGTCCCACCCTTGGCGACGCCGTGGATGCGGCCCTTGTGCTGCTTGCGGTACTTGGTGCGCTTTGGTGACAGCATGTCTCTTACGCCTCGTTTACCGCTTCACTTACCGCTGCGGCGCCTGTTCGGCCGCGCGGCGATCCTGCGCCATCGGGTCGTGCGCCAGGATCTCGCCCTTGAACACCCAGACCTTCACGCCGCACGTGCCGTAGGTCGTCTTCGCGGTCGCCATGCCGTAGTCGATGTCCGCCCGCAGCGTGTGCAGGGGCACGCGACCCTCGCGATACCACTCGACCCGCGCGATCTCCGCGCCGCCCAGCCGGCCACCGCAATTGATCCGGATGCCCTGCGCGCCCAGCCGCATCGCCGACTGCACGGCCCGCTTCATCGCACGGCGGAACGCCACGCGGCGCTCGAGCTGCTGGGCGATGTTTTCGGCCACCAGCGTCGCGTCGATCTCGGGCTTGCGGATCTCGACGATGTTCAAGGCGACTTCCGCCTTGGCCATCTTCGTCAGGTCCTTCTTCAGGACCTCGATGTCCTGGCCCTTCTTGCCGATCACCACGCCCGGACGCGCCGCATAGATCGTGACGCGCGGCTTCTTCGCCGGACGCTCGATCACCACGCGGGACACGCCCGCGCCGCGCAGCTTCTTGTGCAGGTGCGCGCGCAGCTTCAGGTCGTCGTGCAGCAGCTTGGAATAGTCGTTGCCGGCGAACCAGCGACTGTCCCAGGTGCGGTTGATGCCGAGCCGGAGCCCGATCGGATTGACTTTGTGACCCATTATGCGGCCTCCGAGTCCTGGGCGCGTTCGGCGACGACGATCTTCAGGTGGCTGAACCACTTCTCCACGCGCGCCGCGCGACCACGGCCACGGGCGTGAAAACGCCGCATCACCACCGACCGGCCGACCTCGGCACGCGAGACGACCAGGCGGTCGACGTCGAGCTGGTGGTTGTTCTCGGCGTTGGCGATGGCGCTCTCGAGCGCCTTCTTCACCTGCTGCGCAATGCGCCGCTTGCTGAACGTCAGCGTCGCGACCGCCTGCTGCGCGGGGAGGTTCCGGATCATCCCAGCAACCAGGTTCAGCTTGCGCGGGCTGACCCGGATGTTGCTGACGATCGCCTGCGCCTCGTTGTCCGCGAGACCCCGCGGATGGTTAGGCTTGCTCATCTCAGCCCCGCTTCGCCTTCTTGTCGGCCGCGTGACCCGAGAAGGTCCGCGTCGGCGAGAATTCGCCGAACTTGTGGCCCACCATGTTCTCGTTCACCTGCACGGGCAGGAACTTGTGGCCGTTGTAGACGCCGAAGGTCAGGCCCACGAACTGCGGCAGGATCGTCGAGCGGCGCGACCAGATCTTGATGATCTCGTTGCGGCCCGAGGCGCGCGCCGTGTCGGCCTTGTTCAGCAGATAACCGTCGACGAACGGTCCCTTCCAGACGGAACGCGCCATCTTACTTGCCCTTGTTCCGGCGGCGGATGATCAGCTTGTCCGTCCGCTTGTTGCTGCGCGTCTTCGCACCCTTGGTCGGCTTGCCCCACGGCGTGACCGGGTGACGACCACCCGAACTGCGGCCCTCGCCGCCGCCCAGCGGATGGTCGACCGGGTTCATGACCACGCCGCGGTTGTGCGGGCGGAAGCCCAGCCAGCGCATGCGACCGGCCTTGCCGATCTTCTGGTTCATGTTGTCCGGGTTGGACACCGCGCCGATGCTCGCCATGCATTCGGCGCGCACCACGCGAAGCTCACCGGACATCAGCTTGATCTGCGCGTAGCCGGAGTCCTTGCCGACCAGCTGCGCGTAGGTCCCGGCAGACCGCGCGACCTTGCCGCCGGCGCCCTGCTTCAGCTCGATGTTGTGCACGATCGTGCCGACCGGGATCGCCGCCAGCGGCATCGCGTTGCCCGGCTTGATGTCGGCGCGCGCGCTGGCGACCACCGTGTCGCCCGCCTTCAGCCGCTGCGGCGCCAGGATGTAGGCCAGCTCGCCGTCCGCGTACTTGATCAACGCGATGAACGCGGTCCGGTTCGGATCGTATTCCAGCCGCTCGACGGTCCCCGACACGTCGAACTTGCGCCGCTTGAAGTCGACGTAGCGGTACGACTGCTTGTGCCCGCCGCCACGGAAGCGGCTGGTGATGCGGCCGTGGTTGTTGCGCCCGCCGGTGGAGTGCTTGCCCTCGGTCAGGCCCTTGACGGGCTTGCCCTTCCACAGCTCGCTGCGGTCGATCAGCACGGTGCCGCGCAGGCTCGCCGTGACCGGGTTGAATTGCCTCAGTGCCATTGTCCGCGCGCCTTACGCCAGGCCGGTGGTGAAATCGATGCTCTGGCCCTCGGCCAGGCGCACATAGGCCTTCTTGACGTCCGAGCGCTGGCCGGGGCGGCCCTTGAAGCGCTTGGTCTTGCCCTTCTGCACGAGCGTGTTCACGCCCAGCACCTTGACGCCGAACAGACCCTCGACCGCGGCCTTGATCTCCGGCTTCGTCGCGTCGATCGCCACCTTGAAGGCGAACTGGCCGGTCTCGGAGATCGTGGTGGCCTTTTCGGTGATCAGCGGCGCGCGGATGACCTGGTACATCGCCTCGCGCGAGAGCTGCTTCTGTCGCTTGGGCGCCTTTTCCGTCTCGCTCATGCCGCCTCTCCTGCCGCGGCCGGGGCAGCGCCGCTCAGCCGCTGCTTCAGCCTTTCGACGCCGGCGGTGGTGATCGCCAGCACGTCGTGGTTGAGGATGTCGTAGACGTTGGCGCCGATGGTCGGCAGCACGTCGAGCCCGGGGATGTTGCGCGCCGCCCGCAGGAAGCCCGCATCCACCGCGCCGTCCACGATCAGCGCCGAGGTCCAGCCCAGCGCCTTCACCTTCTTCGCCAGCTCGCCCGTCTTGGTCGCGCCCGAGGCCGCGTCCAGCACTACGAGCTTGCCCTCGGCCGCCTTCTGCGACAGCGCCGAGATCAGGCCGAGCCGGCGGACCTTCTTGTTGAGGCTGTACTCGTGCGAACGGACCACCGGGCCGTGCACCACGCCGCCGGTGCGGAACTGCGGCGCGCGCAGGCTGCCCTGGCGGGCGTTGCCGGTGCCCTTCTGCTTGTACGGCTTCTTCGTGGTGCCGGAGACTTCCGCCATCCCCTTCACCTTGTGCGTGCCGCCGCGGCGCCTGGCGAGCTGCCAGTGCACCACGCGCGCCATCACGTCCGCACGCGGCGTCGCGGCGAAAAACTCGTCCGGCAGCTCCGCGCTGCCAGCCGAACCCTTGTCCAGGGTGGTGATCTCGATCTGCATCGACCTCGTCCTCAGCCCGCCGTCGCGTTCGCGTCGGCCGGCGCCTCGACCAGCGCGGCCGGATAGGGCGCATCCGCGGGACGCGCATGCTTCACCGCGTCGCGCACCAGCACCCAGCCGTTCTTCGCGCCGGGGACGGCGCCCTTGATCATCAGCAACCCGCGCTCCGCATCGACCGCCGCCACCTCGAGATTGAGGGTGGTGATCCGCTCGACGCCGAGATGGCCGGCCATCTTCTTGTTCTTGAACGTCTTGCCGGGATCCTGCCGGTTACCGGTGGACCCCAGGCTGCGATGGCTGATCGACACGCCGTGGCTCGCCTCGAGACCGGCGAAGTTCCAGCGCTTCATGCCGCCGGCGAACCCCTTGCCCTTCGAGGTGCCGCAGACGTCGACCTTCTGCCCGACCGCGAAATGCGCTGCCGACAGCGTGGCGCCCGGCTCCAGCAGCGCATCCGCCGCGACCCGGAACTCCACCATCTTCGCCTTCGGCTCCACCTTCGCGCGGGCGAAATGGCCGCGATTCGGCTGCGAGACGTTCTTCACCTTCGCGCGGCCCCAGCCCAGCTGGACCGCGGTATAGCCGTCGGTCTCCTCGGTACGGGCCGCGACCACCTGCACCTGGTCGAGATGCAGGACGGTGACCGGCACGTGAGTGCCGTCATCCTTGAACAGCCGGGTCATCCCCAGCTTCTTGGCGAGCAATCCGGTGCGCATGGCGTGTTTCTCCGAACCCCCGACCTCAGATCTTGATCTCGACGTCCACGCCGGCCGCCAGGTCGAGCTTCATCAGCGCGTCCACGGTTTGCGGCGTCGGCTCGACGATGTCGAGCAGGCGGCGATGCGTGCGCATCTCGAACTGCTCGCGGCTCTTCTTGTCGACGTGCGGGGAGCGGTTCACGGTGAAACGCTCGATATGGGTCGGCAGCGGGATCGGTCCGCGAACCCGCGCACCCGTGCGCTTGGCCGTGTTCACGATCTCCTTCGTGCTGTTGTCCAGCACGCGGTGATCGTAGGCCTTCAGCCGGATGCGGATATTCTGGTTGTCCATCGTTCGCTCTTACATCTTCCCGCCGAAACGACGGCCGGCGCCCCGCCCAGACAAATCACCCTGGGCAGGGCGCCGGCGCCGCGGTCAAATTCAGGCCGTGATTTTCGCCACCACGCCGGCGCCGACGGTCCGGCCACCCTCGCGGATCGCGAAGCGCAGCCCGTCGTCCATCGCGATCGGTGCGATCAGCGTCACGTCCATCGACACGTTGTCGCCCGGCATCACCATCTCGGTGCCTTCCGGCAGCTCCACCACGCCCGTCACGTCGGTCGTGCGGAAGTAGAACTGCGGACGGTAGTTGGTGAAGAACGGGGTGTGACGGCCGCCCTCTTCCTTCGTCAGGATGTAGGCCTCGGCCTTGAACTTGGTGTGCGGCGTGATCGAGCCGGGCTTCGCCAGCACCTGGCCGCGCTCCACGTCCTCACGCTTCGTGCCGCGCAGCAGCGCGCCGATGTTGTCGCCCGCCTGGCCCTGGTCGAGCAGCTTGCGGAACATCTCGACGCCGGTCACGACCGTCTTCACGGTCGGCTTGATCCCGACGATCTCGACTTCTTCGCCCACCTTGACGATGCCGCGCTCGACGCGGCCGGTCACCACGGTGCCGCGGCCGGAGATCGAGAACACGTCCTCGATCGGCATCAGGAACGGACGGTCGATCGGGCGCTCCGGCTGCGGGATGTACTCGTCCACCGCCTTCATCAGCTCGAGGATCGCGTTGCGGCCCTTCTCGGGATCGCGATCTTCCAGCGCGCACAGCGCCGACCCCTTGATGATGGGGATGTCGTCGCCCGGGAACTGGTAGGAGGAGAGGAGCTCGCGCACCTCCATCTCGACCAGGTCCAGCAGCTCCGGATCGTCGACCATGTCGACCTTGTTCATGAACACGACCAGCGCGGGCACGCCGACCTGGCGGGCGAGCAGGATGTGCTCACGGGTCTGCGGCATCGGGCCGTCGGCGGCG
>MKTV01000042.1:1848-7996 GCA_001898425.1 Rhodospirillales bacterium 69-11 | reverse complement strand
GGACCTTGGTGATCGCAGCGGTCAGCGACGTCTTGCCATGGTCCACATGGCCGATCGTGCCGATGTTGCAGTGCGGCTTGTTCCGCTCGAATTTCGCCTTGGCCATCGTCGTGTTCTCCGTTGAGTCCCGGCTGGGTCCGCCCGGGGTCTAATTTGGTCCCTTGCGGGGCTGCGTGGTTACCAGCGCGCGGTCACCAGCGGTAGTGGCTGAACGCCTTGTTGGCCTCGGCCATCCGGTGCGTGTCCTCGCGCTTCTTCACCGCAGCGCCGCGGTTGTTCACGGCATCGAGCAGCTCGTTGGACAGCCGCTCCTCCATCGTGTGCTCGCCCCGCTTGCGCGCGGCGTCGATGATCCAGCGGATCGCCAGCGCCTGGCGCCGCTCCGTCCGCACTTCCACCGGCACCTGGTACGTCGCGCCGCCGACGCGGCGAGACCGCACCTCCACCGCCGGCTTCACGTTGTCCAGCGCCTCATGGAACATCCGCACCGGATCGGCCTGCTGGCCGCCACGGCGCTTCAGCACGTCGAGCGCATTGTAGACGATCGCCTCGGCGGCGGACTTCTTGCCGTCGTACATCAGCACGTTCATGAAACGCGTGATGACGATGTCGCCGAACTTGGCGTCCGGCAGGATCTCGCGCTTGACGGCGCGGTGGCGGCGGGACATCGCTCGGTCTCCTTACTTCGGCCGCTTCGCGCCATACAGCGACCGGCGCTGACGACGCTTCGCGATGCCCTGGGTGTCCAGCACGCCGCGCAGGATGTGGTAGCGCACGCCGGGAAGGTCCTTCACACGCCCGCCGCGGATCAGCACCACCGAGTGCTCCTGCAGGTTGTGTCCTTCGCCCGGGATGTAGCTCACCACCTCGTAGCCGTTGGTCAAACGCACCTTGGCCACCTTACGAAGCGCCGAGTTCGGCTTCTTCGGCGTGGTGGTGTAGACGCGCGTGCAGACGCCACGCTTCTGCGGACAGCCTTGAAGGGCCGGAACCTTGTTCCGGGTCTTCTGCGGCTCCCGCCCCTTGGCGATGAGCTGGTTGATGGTCGGCATGGACCTCGTTCTCTTCTCCGTCCGGGCCACCCGCCGGCTCCACGTGCGAACGCCGTTCAACAGGCGAACCCGCCGGCTCGGGAACACTCCCAGCCTGCGGGTGCTTTGAGGCAGGCGGCCTAGGCTGCCCCGGGACGGGGAGCGGCGCCGCGTGCGTCGATGCCTGCGAACGACGACCGCCCATCAGGAACCCTGGGGTCGGCCGAGGCGGCGGAACCTAGTGGGGAGGTTCGGGGGAGTCAAGCGTCCGCGACCGATTCGTCCCCCGCACCCGGCGCGCCCCGGCGCACCCCCGACGGCCACGGGGCGCCCCCGCCCGCAGGCGCGGCCGCCTGCAGCGGAACGATCCCGCCACTCAGCTTGCGCCCCCGCCGACGGGCCGGCAAACATCGGGCGGATGTACGATCGCCCGACCCAAGCGCGCGCGACCTTTCCCCGTCCGGCCTTCTCCTTCTGGTCGCTGCTCCGTCGCGCGATGCTGGCGGAGCCCTGGCCGGCGCAGTGGCGCTCCCCCGACCCGCAGCCCGCCTATGACGTGATCATCGTCGGCGGCGGCGGCCACGGGCTCGCGACCGCCCATTACCTCGCGGCCGAACACGGCATCCGCAGGGTCGCCGTGCTCGAGAAGGGTTGGATCGGCGGCGGCAACACCGGCCGCAACACCACCATCATCCGCTCCAACTACCTCCAGGACGAGAGCGCCGCGCTCTACGAACACGCCCTGAAGCTGTGGGAGACGCTGTCCGAGGCGCTCGACTACAACGTCATGTATTCGGCGCGGGGCGTCATGATGCTGGCGCATGACGAGCATGACGTGCGCAGCCTCAAGCGCCACGTGCACGCCAACCGGCTGAACGGCATCGACAACGAGTGGCTGACGCCCGACCAGGCCAAGGCGTTCTGTCCGCCGCTCGAGATCTCCCCCGCTTCGCGCCATCCCGTGCTGGGCGCGGCGCTGCAGCGGCGCGGCGGCGTCGCGCGGCACGATGCCGTCGCCTGGGGCTATGCCCGCGCCGCCTCCGCCCAGGGCGTCGACATCGTCGAGAACTGCGAGGTCACCGCGATCCGCCGCGGCCGGGACGGCGCCGTCACCGGGGTCGAGACCACGCGCGGCCCGATCGCCGCGCCGCGCATCGGCATCGTCGCGGCCGGACACACCTCCGTCCTGATGGGCATGGCGGGCATGCGCGTTCCGCTGGAATCCTTCCCGCTCCAGGCGCTGGTCAGCGAGCCGGTCAAGCCGGTCATGCCCTGCGTCGTCATGTCCAACACCGTGCATTGCTACGTCTCGCAGTCGGACAAGGGGGAGCTGGTGATCGGCGGCGGCACCGACGTCTACCCCTCCTACGCCCAGCGCGGCGCGCTGCACGTCTCCACCCACACGCTGGAGGCGATCTGCGAGCTGTTCCCCGGCTTCCGCCGCCTGCGGATGCTGCGCAGCTGGGGCGGCATCGTCGACGTGACGCCGGACCGCTCGCCCATCATCGGCCCGACCCCGGTGTCCGGCCTGTTCGTCAATTGCGGCTGGGGCACCGGCGGGTTCAAGGCGACGCCGGGCTCCGGCCATGTCTTCGCCGCCACCATCGCGACCGGCACGCCGCACCCGCTCGCGGCCCCGTTCGGGCTCGAACGGTTCCGGTCGGGACACCTGATCGACGAGGCCGCCGCCGCGGCGGTCGCGCACTGATGCTGCTGATCCCCTGCCCCTGGTGCGGCAAGCGGCCGGAACTCGAGTTCCGCCATGCCGGCCAGGCCCATGTCGCCCGCCCCGCCGACCCGTCCGCCGTCGACGACGATGCCTGGGCCGCCTTCCTCTACGTCCGCGACAACCCCAAGGGCCGGCATGCCGAGCGCTGGCGCCACGTGCATGGCTGCGGCCGGTTCTTCAACGCGGTGCGCGACACCGTCACCGACCGGATCGCCGCCACCTACAAGCCGAACGAGGCGCCGCCGGCATGACGCAGCCCTTCCGCCTCGCCACCGGCGGACGCATCGATCGTGGCCAGCCTCTCGGCTTCCGGTTCGACGGACAGCGGCTGACCGGCTTCGCCGGGGACACGCTCGCCTCCGCCCTGCTCGCCAACGGCATCGCCCTGGTCGGCCGCTCCTTCAAATATCACCGCCCGCGCGGCGTGTTCGCCGCCGGCGCGGAGGAGCCGAACGCGCTGGTCACGCTCGATCGCGGGCCCGGCCGGATCACGCCCAACCTGCGCGCGACCACGATCGAGCTGTACGAGGGCCTGGCCGCGCACAGCCAGAACCGCTTCCCCAGCCTGCGCCACGATCTCGGCGCCATGGCCGGCGTCGCCGCCCCGCTTCTCGGCGCCGGCTTCTACTACAAGACGTTCCGCTGGCCCGCCGGCTTCTGGCGCCGCCTCTACGAGCCCGCGATCCGGCGCGCGGCCGGGCTGGGACGCGCCCCGCGCACGCCCGATCCGGACCGCTACGCGCGGCAGTTCGCCCATTGCGACGTGCTGGTGGTGGGCGGCGGCCCGACCGGCCTCGCCGCCGCCCGCGCCGCCGCCGAGGCCGGGGCGCGCGTGATCCTGTGCGACGAGCAGGCGGCCTTCGGCGGCTCCCTCCTCGCCGAGACGACCGCGACGATCGACGGCATGCCGGCCGCCGACTGGCTCGACGAGACGCTCGCCACGCTCGCGCCGCAGGTCACGCTGCTCTCCCGCACGACCGCGTTCGGCTGCTACCCGGACAACCTGATCGGCCTCGTGCAGCGGGTGACGGACCACCTCGCCGATCCGCCGGACGGCCTGCCGCGGGAGCGGCTGTGGCAGGTGCGCGCCTCCCAGGTGGTGCTCGCGGCGGGTGCGATCCAGCGGCCCCTGCTGTTCCCGAACAACGACCGGCCGGGGATCATGCTGGCCGATGCCGGCTGGACCTACCTGCAGCGCTACGGCGTCGCCGCCGGCCACCATGTCGTGGTCGCCACGGCCGAGGACGGCGCGTACCGCACCGCGCTCGCGCTGCACGCGGCCGGCGTGCGGGTGGTCGCCATGGTGGATCGCCGCCCCACGCCGCCGCCGGAGCTCGCCGCGGCGCTGCGGACCGCCGGCATCCCGCTGCATGCCGGGACCGAGATCACCGGGACGGAGGGCCGCCGGCGGATCCACAGCACCAAGCTCTCGGGAGAGCCGCGCGTGGTGCCCTGCGACGCGCTGCTGGTGTCGGGCGGCTGGACGCCGTCGGTGCACCTGTTCGCTCAGGCCGGCGGGCGGCTCGCCTTCGACGCGGCGCTGCAGGCGCCGGTGCCCGACATCGCCCCCGCCGGCATGCAGGCGGCCGGCGGCTGCGCCGGCACGTTCGGCCTCGCCGCCTGCCTGGAGGCCGGCCATGCGGCCGGGGAGGCGGCGGCCCGCGGCGGCGGCGGCGCGCGCCGCGGCTTCGCGGTGACCGGCCTGCCCGCGCTCTCCCCGCTCATGCCCGAACCACCGCCGGCCCACCCGCACCCGGCCGTGTTCGTGGACCTGCAGAACGACGTGACCACGAAGGACCTGGCGATCGCGACCCAGGAAGGGTTCCGGTCGATCGAGCACGTCAAGCGCTACACCACGGCTGGCATGGCCACCGACCAGGGCAAGACCGCCAACCTGAACACGCTCGCCACGCTCGCGAGCCTGCGCGGGGAGAGTCCGGCCGCCATCGGGCTCACCACTTACCGCCCGCCCTACACCCCGGTCACCTTCGGCGCGCTCGCCGGCACCGCGCGCGGCCCGCTCTTCGCGCCGCTGCGCCTGCCGCCCACCCATGGCTGGGCCGCCGCCCAGGGCGCCGTGTTCGAGGATGTCGGCCCGTGGCGCCGCGCCCGCGCCTTCCCGGCGGCCGGCGAGACGCTCGCGCAGGCCGTGGCGCGAGAGTGCCGCGCCGTGCGCAGCGCCGTCGGCATCCTGGACGCCAGCACGCTGGGCAAGATCGAGGTGGTCGGGCCGGATTCCGGGGTGTTCCTCGACCGGCTCTACACGGGCCGGTTCAGCACCCTGCCGCCCGGCCAGTGCCGCTACGCGCTGCTGCTGGGCGAGGACGGGTTCGTCCGCGACGACGGCGTGATCGCGCGGCTGGCCCAGGACCGCTATCACGTCACCACCACGACCGGCGGGGCCGCCGGGGTGCTGCACCTGATGGAGGACTACCTCCAGACCGAGTTCCCCGACCTGCGCGTCTGGCTGACCAGCACGACGGAGCAATGGGGGGTGGTCGCGGTGCAGGGTCCCGCGGCGGCGCACCTGCTGGCGCCGCTGGCCGAGGGGATCGCCATCGCCGCGATGCCGCCCATGGCGGTGCGGGAGAACCGGATCGCCGGCGTCCCCGCCCGCGTCGCCCGCGTGAGCTTCACTGGCGAGCCGGGCTTCGAGGTCAACGTCCCGGCCGCCCACACCGGCGAGGTCTGGCAGGCACTGCTCGGCGCCGGCGCAACGCCATACGGCACGGAGGCGATGCACGTGCTCCGCGCCGAGATGGGGTTCGTCCTGATCGGGCAGGAGACGGACGGCACGGTCACCCCCGACGACCTCGGCCTCGCCTGGGCGATCGCGCGGGAGAAGCCGGATTTCGTCGGCAAGCGCTCGCTCACGCGCGCGGACATGCGGCGCGCCGACCGCAAGCAGCTCGTCGGCCTGCTGACGGCCGACCCGGCGCTGGTGCTGGAGGAAGGCGCGCAGCTGGTGGCCGACGCCGCCCCACGCATCCCGGCGGCGATGCTGGGACACGTCACCTCGGCCTACCACAGCGCGACGCTGGACCGCTCGATCGCCCTGGCGCTGGTCGCCGGCGGACGGACGCGGATCGGCGAGACGCTCTACGTGTCGATGTCCGGACGGACGGTTCCGGTGACGGTGACGCCGCCCGTGTTCCGGGGAAAGAAGGCGGCCGCGGCCGCCCCCCGCGCGCTGACCGACTCCGAGTCGTCCAACGGTTCGCCCCCCCGGTCGTCAACCGTCATGGCCGAGCTTGACCCGGCCACCCCTGTCGGCACGGACCAGGCCCACGCTCCGTCCGGCCCGCCCCTCGCCCCCTCCGGCGCGCGCCCCTCCCCGTCTAGCGCAACCCCCGCCCCGTCCCGCGCAACCCCTGCCCCCTCCGGCGCA
>MKTV01000042.1:0-1822 GCA_001898425.1 Rhodospirillales bacterium 69-11 | reverse complement strand
CGCCCCCTCCGGCACTGCCCCTGCCCCCTCCGGCGCAGCCCCTGCCCCCTCCGGCACAAGCCCTGCCCCGTCCGGCGCGCCCCTCGCCCCCTCCGTCATGGCCGGGCTCGACCCGGCCACCCCCATCGGCACGGACCACCCGGACGGCACGGGCCAACACGACGGCACGCCCGCACCGGCCGTCGCTCGAGCCCCGACCGTCATGGCGGAACCCGACCCAGCCATCTCCACCAGCACCGCTGCCGTGACGGATGGCCCGGTCGAGCCCGGCCATGACGATGGAGAGGCGCAACCCACGGACACCCAACCCCTCCGCACCGGCCGCGCCCATCCGCTGCAGGCACTCGCGGCCGCCTCTCCGCCCTGCGCCCATGCGCGGCTCACGGCGCTCGCGCCCACCACGCGGCTCGTCGTGCGCGCGGACACCGCCGCCGCCACCACGATCGGGCGCGCACTCGGCGTGCTTCTGGGGACCGCGCCGCATCGCGTCGTGGTCGCGACCGATCGCGCCGCGCTGTGGATCGGCCCAGACGAGTGGCTGGTCTTCGCGCCCGAAGCCGACCACGATCTCGCCGCCCGCGCGACGCGCGCCCTCGGCTCCCTGCCGGGCAGCGTCGTCGACGTCTCGCATCGCTCCGTCTCGATCGAACTCGCCGGCCCGTATGCCGCCTGGTGCGTGAACGGCGCCTGCCCGCTCGACCTCGACCTCGCCGCGTTCCCGCCCGGCACCGCCACCCGCACCGTGTTCGGCCAGGCCGAGATCGTGCTCTGGCGCACCGACGCCAATGCGTTCCACATCGAGGTGGCGCGCTCCTTCGCCCCCTATGTGTGGGAATGCCTCGAAGAGGCGCGCCGGGAGCTGCTGGCGATTCCCACCTGACCCGCACGGTTCCTCCGCCGCCTGTCCCCGGCTAAGGTCGGGGCAACCACGAACGGAGGAAACGATGGACTTCACCGGCAAGGTCGCGCTGATCACCGGCGCGGGGAACGGGATCGGCCGCGCCACGGCCCTGGGCCTGACCCAGCGCGGCGCGAAGGTTGTCGTGGTCGACCGCGATCAGACAGGCGGCGAGGCGACGGTCGGCATCCTGCGTCAGGCCGGCGGAGACGCTCGCTTCGTTGCCGCCGACGTCACCCGCTCCGCCGACGTGCAGGACTACGTCAAGGCGACGCTCGACGCCTACGGCGCGATCGACTGCTTCTTCAACAACGCCGGGATCGAGGGCGCCGTCGCGCCCACCGCCTCCTATGAGGAGGAGATGTTCGACCGGGTGATTGCGGTGAACGTGAAGGGCGTGTTCCTCGGCCTGCGCCACGTGCTGCCGGTCATGCTGCAGCAGGGGCGTGGGTCGGTGGTGAACACCGCCTCCGTCGCCGGCCTGGTCGCCTCGCCCGGCATGCCGGCCTATGTCGCCTCCAAGCACGCCGTGATCGGGCTGACCAAGACCGCGGCGGGCGAGGTCGCGCGGGGCGGCGTGCGGGTCAACGCCGTCTGCCCGGGGCCGATCGACACGCGCATGATCCACTCGCTGGAATCCATGCTGGACCCGACCGATCCCGGCGCCGTCGGCACCCGCTACCAGTCGAACATCCCGATCGGCCGCTACGGCACGGCCGAGGAGGTGGCGAACACGGTGATCTTCCTGCTGTCCGACCTCGCCTCCAACGTCACGGGCGCGCAATACGTGGTCGATGGCGGCCGCACCGCGACGGGCGGGGCGGTCACCAACAACGTGGTGCGCGCGTAGGCGGGCTGGCGCCCTCCCCCGTTGTGGCGGCGGTCGAAGCGGTCGCTCCCGTGGCACGGTGCCGGTGGGGGTGG
>MKTV01000041.1:5454-8949 GCA_001898425.1 Rhodospirillales bacterium 69-11 | reverse complement strand
ATCTGCGGCACGGTCTCGCGATAATAGGCGCCCTCGACGATCAGCCGATCGACGAGGGTTGGATTGCTCGCAATCTCGCGTCCCGCGAGACGGCGGTCGGCCGAGCGCTTAGAAGAGACGAGAGCTTTGAACTGTTCAGGCGTCATTCATTCGAGAACCGCCGATAGAAGCTGGCCCGCTTTTGGAACGCTTCATTACCGCCTTCCATGATGCTGGTGATCGCCGCTACCGATTTGGGATGATCCAGGGGCTCGGCGTGGAGGACAAAGCCACGTTTGCCATTGGATTCAAGGCGAATGACCCGTGCCGCTTCGCCGAGAACGGGGATGTTGGCGTTGTGCGTCGAGAAGATGAGTTGGCCTTGGCTGGAACGATTGCGAATGGCGCCGATGAGCGTTCCGGCGATGAAGGCATTGTCGAGATGGTCTTCCGGCTGATCGACGATGAGAATGCGATCCGGATTTTGCAGCAAGATGGACAGTACAACCGTGCAGCGCTGCCCGACAGAGAGCTCATCCATCGCCTTGAAATCGGCGTGGTCCAGAAGCTCGAAATCGGCAAGGTCGTCGAGGCCAATACCAATGAGGGCTTCGGTTCCACCGGTGCGAAGCTGCGTGGCGATCCGCAGCGCGCGATCGCCCGAAATCTTGGCGGTCTTGCTGATGAACGCGGTGTTGGCATTCTCCACGGCTTCGACCAATTCGCGTGGCGTCATCGTCGAGGCTAAAGCCGGCGCCAACTCGTTGTAGCGTAGACCGCTGCCGCGCAAGGCGTTGGTGATCGCGGCGATGAATTCTCCAAGCTGCGCGGCTTGGCGAATCTTGACCCGAACGGAGGGCGCCAAGCTGTTGGTCAACATTTGCGCGACCCGCTGGCGCTCGGCAGATCGTTCCTCCCGCTGCTGGTCGAGTTCGTCCAATACAGTGCTGCGTTGTTTCTGGACCCGCCCGGCACGTTCGATCTTCTGCAAGCGCAAGGCTTTGAGCGCGTCCAATTGCGTCACCTGTTCACGCAGGTTCGCCAATTGGCGCGCTGCGGCGCCAGCGCCTTCCTTCAGGCCTTCGACGTCCCGGCGAATGGTCCGCGCTTGCTCTTCGAGCGGGGCTTTTTCCCGCTCCACGGCCTTGACGGCTGTTTCGATGTCGGCGATCGCGGCTGTAAGAAGAGTGTGCGCTTCGTCGAGGTGTTTTTCCGCCTGGGTCAGCTTTGCGCGCGCTGGCGATAGCAAATCGGTTGTGCCGCCGGTCGCCGGCCACTCGTCGAGGCCAAAGCCGAAGAGTTGGGATTCGGCTACGCCGTCGCGATAACCGGTTGCCGCTTCCAGCGCCCGGCGCAACGCGTCGGCCCGGACCGCCAACACGGCGCCTTGCGCCGCCAATTCGTCGAGCTGCTTCTGTTTTTGATCGAGCTGCTGGGACGTCTTGGACATCTCGGCGGCGCGCGCCTCGGCGCGGGTCAACTCGGCGCGAACACTATCAGCTCCGCCAAGGCGCTCGGCGATTTCATCGGCTTCGCGCAGCAGTCCCCGAATCTCCGTGGTGAGGGATTGGACCTGCGTGACGCGTCGGCGCTCAACGGCACGCTGCGCGGTGCTATCGGGCGAAAACAGATCGACAATGTTCAGCCGGCCGCGAACACTCAGGCCAACCGCTTCAACATCTTTCTGAGAAAAGATCAGCGGGCGGCTGAGGCCGCGTTCAAGACCTTCCGGTTCTGTGTTGGCGGAACGTGATACAAGAAGATCGTTGGCGTCGTCGTCCAAGGCCAGCGTAACCTGGCCATCCTGCAACACGGAGAGGGCCTGTTCGCGGGATCGCTTGGCGTCCTCGTCGTCGGACTGGCCCCGGATGTCCAAGGCATAGCGGATCAGCTCGATCACGGACGACTTGCCGGTGCCGCGGCCGCCGATCAGGACATTCAGACCCGGCTCGAAACGCAGATCGAGCCCGTCGAGAAAGCCGCCCTCCACCTGCATCCGCCGAATGATCACCGTCCACCAACTCCGCTATCGGGGCGAGGTCCACGCCGCCCGCACGCCCCGCGATTCGGGACGTCTTCAGCCCCAGAAATAGTCCCGCGGGGCGAATTTGTCCCCATTATCTACTCCGAACCATCCGAGCACGAGCAGCCTACGCCTGCCCGGAAGAACGGCTGCTCCTTTTGCCCGTTCTGGGCCCGGTCGGCTTCGGACGGGACCGCATGAGCGGGCCGGACTCGGCTGCGGCGGTACCCGGCGCAAGCAGCTCGGCCGGCATGGTCTTCAGGGCCTGCGCGGCCTGCCAAATCGTCAACAGGGTGGCGTTCTGCCCGCCCCGTTCAATGCTGCTGATATAAGCGCGGTCGACGCCCATGCGCTCGGCCACAGCCTCCTGGCTGAGCCCGGCGGCCAGCCGGTAGCGGCGCACGTTCGCCCCAAAAACCTTGCGGATGTCCATCCGCAGGATAGGAGGCAATTGCGTATTTTGGCGCTACGTATTATAATGCACGGAGAACACTGATAAAGTGCGACGATGCAAACCGATTCGCTATCTCTTGCCCTTCGTGGGTTCGAACAACTTGCCAGGACTGATGTCCAGTGCGTCCGCGATCCGCCCAATGACCTCAATGGACGCATTGATCTGGCCACGCTCGATAAAGCCTAAGTGCCGCATGGCGATCTTAGCTTCAGCGGCCAGTTGCTCCTGAGATGCACCGAGCGCCTTCCGCTGCCGCCTGATATTGGTTCCGACAATTTCTTTCCAGCCCATTTCGCAATGGGGGCGAGAATCGCCAAGAAACGTCTAGGATTGATCGATCCTATCATTGTAAGATTGATCGATCCTATACGTCTTCAGGAGGGTAAGATGTCGCCTCCCAAGGCGGGCCGCCGCATTGCCGACGAAGTGCCATGGTCCGACCATGTCAACGATTACGACCGGGCGCATTTCGACATTTATCTGCGTGTCCTCGACGCGACCGACGAGGGCGCCGATCCGGAGGAAATCATCGAGATCGTGCTAAATCTCGACCCTGTGAAAGAACCCGGACGCGGGCGCAAGATGTTGGAGAGCCATCTGAGGCGCGCCCGCTGGATGTCGAAACAAGGGTTCTGGGATCTGATCCGCCACTAGCGGAGAAAGGTTCGATAGCCGCCCTTCATCAAGGCGACGCCCCGCACAATGGCACGGCGCACCGCATCGCGCAGGTTCTCGCTTGCATCCGACCATTCGCGCGCGACCCGCTCCTCTCCGACCATGGCGATCGCGATGTCACGATGGCTCATCCCCGCGAGATAGCCATCGAGCGCCAGCAGAACCGTCGCGGCCCGTTTGGTATAGGGATGCGGCGGGAAGAATTCGGGCAGGAGTTCGCCGGTTTCGCGCAAGGCGCGCAAGCAACGCAAAAGCCGCAACTTGTGTTCGGCCTGCCCTTCCGGGATTGCCGTGTCCACAAAGAGGGCAACCGGCTCTGTGACCGAAGCCCCTTTAACATTGAGCTGGAGGCTTCGCGGTCCAT
>MKTV01000041.1:0-5429 GCA_001898425.1 Rhodospirillales bacterium 69-11 | reverse complement strand
CGCCGGTGTCGTCAGCAACGTCTTCTCGACAGTGATAAAATCGAGATCGAGCACTTGGCCGCCAAACGCGAGTCTGGGTGGCAACGCCACGACTTTAAGGGCATGTGCTGTTGTGGCTGAATTCCAAATCACAGTCGCAGAATTCGCATCTTGGTCAGGCGATGTGGACCACAAACAGTCGGCTGCCTCGTCCTGCAGGAGCTGAACTATCTTCACGCTGCTATCGCCTTCCCGCTCTTGCCAGTCTGGCTTCAACCGGGTGAAGCCCTCCATAAGCTCCGGGTCGCGACGGAGAAACTCCCATGCGCACCCCGCTCCCGGCAATTGGAAGACGTGCTCATACGATTGGCGCCACGCTTTATCCGTTAGTGCTGAGTCTTCGCGCATACGGCTTCCTCCTCAAGAAGCGTTCGTTGGGCAATCAGGCCGCTTCGTCGATGACAGGAACCCACAGCGCCGGGCCATGGAGATTTCCGGCATGGCGCAAACGCATCAGCGCGGTTCTGGAGATTTCCAAGCTGCCAGCGACTGCCTTCGTGTTGCCCAAAGCCCTCGCTGTGCCCAAACGAGCGAGCGGCCATTGCGCCCGGCGCAATATGCGCTCCACTCGGACATCGGTGACGGTGATGATCGTCGAAAGGTTTCGCGAAAGCCCGAACTCGACCATTCCGGCAAAGAGTTCGTAGGTCGAAGAAGACACTATGCCCGCGACCTGACCCAGATGTGCTTGGTCGAGCGCAAAGCGGCTGCTTTCCCAGATATCAGGTCCAGCCGGGCATTCCCGCCCATCGAGCAGCACCGGAAAGGTGTTCCGGAGCATATTCGGTCCTTGCGAAGGCAACAGACGGACGCAGCCTGAGACCGCACCGTCTCCGTCGCGCCGCAGCAGATAGGTTGGCTGAAGCGCGTCAAAGCTATCGACTTCCATGCCGGCCGCCGTTTCGACTTCCCAATCGAGTCTTTTCTTGAAGACGCGATAACGCAGCGCATGCATTTGCGTCAGTTCATCGATGAAGCTGCCATAGCGATCAGGCGTGACAAGGACGAGCATGAGATTTCTCCGCTATCGAACACGACGGCAGAGAAAACATGACGGTTCATATCATAGTCAGCCTAGCAAGTTTGCTAGGACTGATGTTTGCAACGCTTTCAGGAGTTGCACGTTTGGCCGCGATTCAACAGCGCGACTGCTTGGCGAAGCGAGCAGACCCTAAGCTTGGTTCTTACATTCGCCAAATGAAATCTGACTGTGGCGTCACTCACGCCGATGATCTTCGCGGTGGCCCAGGCACTTTTGCCTTGCGTGGCCCAAACAAGACATTCCATCTCGCGAGCTGAGAGTTGGACGCCGGCGACGATATTGGATGGCCACAGCTTCCGGCGCGCGTGGCAGTGAAGCGAGATGGCCATCAACTGTAACACACGTCGGTTCATCGTGATCGAGCGAACGAAGCTCTCGCGCTTTTCACTACTGGCAAATGTCACCGCGGCGATCGGACCATCCCCGTCCCTGATTGGGATGGTGAAGCCACAGCGAATTCCGAACACCGCCGCTTCTTCGAAAAATGCTTTCTGACGCTCTGTCAGATTGGACTCATTCCACTCCTCGCCCCATACGAACGGCTCAACGGACTGATGAGCCATTAGGATCACTGGATCGAGAGCTTCATAGTGGCATTCAAAATAATGATCGGTCCATATAGATGGATAGCTCGCGATAAGCGATACAGCGCCATCGATTTGCGCGGGCATACGCGCATAGGCGAAACAGGGCAGATCGAGCGCCAATGCGGCTTCTTCCAAGGTTGATCTGAAGCCATTTGGATCATGGCTGTCGTTCAGGCCATCAACAAAACGTTGAAAGATGTGGTGCATGTTTCTCCTGTACAATCTCCCCCTGGTTTCCCTCTCTTCTCCAATCTGTTCGTCGTTCGTGATCGATAGGTATTTAGTTCTTCCGTGGCAGCGGCTGATATTTTCTCGCCGCACTAAACGTCAGTTATTCGATGTTGCTCATCCAAACTCAGAACATGTGGCCATGCGCAGCGACATCACCGTTCACCCGCCTGCGCTTTGACCATCTGACGGAAAGCGTGGAGCAAGGGCTCGGTATAGCCGTTGGACTGTGCCCCACCTTCGAACACCAGTGCCAACGCCGCCTTGTAAGCCAGGCTGGTATCGAAACGGCCGGCCATCGGCCGGTAGAGCGGATCGTCCGCATTCTGACTATCGACCTTGGCCGCCATGCGTTTCATCGCCGCGATCACCTCAGCCTCGGAACAGACGCCGTGCAACAGCCAATTCACCATGTGCTGGCTAGAGATGCGCAGCGTCGCGCGATCCTCCATCAGCCCGATATTGTTGATGTCCGGCACTTTCGAGCAGCCGATACCCTGATCGATCCAGCGCACCACATAGCCCAATATGCCTTGCGCGTTGTTGTCGAGTTCGCGCGCGATGTCTTCACGCGACCAGTTTCTGCGTTGGGTGACCGGGACGGTTAGCAACTCGCCAAGCGGCGCCGGCGCCTCGCCTTCGAGTTTGGCCTGAACCGCGTTGACGTCCACCGCGTGATAATGCAGCGCATGCAATGTCGCCGCCGTCGGGCTCGGCACCCACGCCGTGTTTGCGCCCGAACGGGGATGGGCGATCTTCTCTTCGAGCATGGCGGCCATGCGATCAGGCGCCGCCCACATGCCCTTGCCGATCTGGGCCCGTCCGGCGAAGCCACAAGACAGCGCAATGCGCACGTTGCGGTTCTCGTAGGCCGACAGCCAGGTCGACGATTTCATCTCGGCCTTGGTGATCATCGGCCCGGCCTGTGTCGAGGTGTGGATTTCGTCTCCAGTGCGATCGAGAAAGCCGGTGTTGATGAACGCGATGCGGCCCTTCACCTGCTCGATGCAGGCCGCGAGATTCGCGGAGGTGCGCCGCTCCTCGTCCATGACGCCGACCTTGATGGTGTGGCGCGCCAGACCGAGCAAATCCTCTACGGCGTCGAACAGGTCATTGGTGAAGGCGGCTTCGTCGGGGCCGTGCATCTTGGGCTTGACGATGTAGATCGAACCCGCGCGGCTGTTCCGGTAACGGCCCAGCCCCTTGAGATCGTGCAGGGCGATGAGGTTGGTGACGGCAGCGTCGAGAATGCCCTCCGGCGCCTCGCTGCCGTCCGGCAGGCGCACGGCCGGCGTCGTCATCAGATGGCCGACATTGCGCACGAACAGCAAGCAGCGCCCGGAAAGCGTGAAGGCGCTGCCATCCGCCGCGCGGTAGTGCCGGTCGTCTTCGAGCGCACGATGAACCGTCTTGCCGTTCTTGGCGAAGGTCGCGGTGAGGCCGCCGGCCATCAGGCCGAGCCAGCCGCGATAGGCGTCCGCCTTGTCTTGTGCATCGACGGCGGCAATCGAGTCTTCAAGATCGACAATGGTCGTTAGTGCCGATTCTAGTACGACGTCGGCGATACCGGCGCGGTCGCCGCGCCCGATCGGATGATCGCGGTCGATGACGATCTCGATATGCAAACCATTGTGCCGCAGCAGGACGGCGCCGGGCGTTCCCGCCTCGCCGCGATATCCGGCGAACGCCGAAGGCTGCACCAGCGCGGTGCGCGCGCCGCCAGGCATTTGCAGCGCAAGCGACAGGCTGCCCTCGCCCGTCAGCATGACGGCTTCGACATCGGTCCAGCTTCCGGACGCAAGCGGCACGGAGTCATCAAGAAACGCGCGGCAGCGGGCGATGACCTGCGCACCGCGCTCTGTATCGTAACCGCCCGGACGCACCTCACCCGGCAACGCATCGGTGCCGTAGAAGGCGTCGTAAAGGCTGCCCCAGCGCGCATTGGCGGCATTGAGCAGGAAGCGGGTGTTGAGCACCGGCACGACAAGCTGAGGGCCGGCGACCTCGGCGACCTCCGGGTCGAGCCTGGGGGTATCGATGCGGAACGGCGGCGGCTCCGGGACGAGATAGCCGATCTCGTTCAAGAAGGCGCAGTAGGACTCTGCGTTATGCTCCTGGCCGGCGCGCGCCTGGTGCCACGCATCGATCTGCGCCTGCATGGTATCGCGCCGCTCCAGCAAAGCGCGATTGCGCGGCGCAAAGCGCGCGAATATCGCCGCCACGCCCTTCCAGAAATCCGTTGCGCCGACGCCGGTGCCTCTCACCGCCTCGTCACGAACAAAATCTGCCAACGCGCCGGCAATCGTGAGGCCGGCAATCGTTTCTGAGTGCGCCATGATCCGCTTCCGTCAAGCCTTCGCCTTGAACCCGGCGGCGGCAACGGCGCGAAGAGCACAGGCCTCGTCATTGTCAGACGTGTCGCCGGTGATACCCACCGCGCCAACCGCCCAGCCCTCGCCATTCAGCACGATCACGCCGCCCGCAGCCGGAACGATGCCCGCCTGCGAGATGCCGCTCAGCGCGCCAACGAAGAGGGGGCGCTCGGCCGCCATCTCGCCGATCCTGCGCGAGGACACGCCCAGTGCCAGCGCGCCTGATGCCTTGGCGATCGCGATCTGCGGACGCATGCTCGACGAACCATCGCTGCGTGCAAAGGCTAGCAAATGTCCTCCGGCATCCAGCACCGCCACGCTCAACGGCGCAAGCGAGAGGCAGCGGCCGTGCGCCAGCGCGGACGCGATCATCTTCTGGGCGATTCCCAGATTCAACGTCGAAATACTCAAGCCTTGTTCCTCCGGCTCATTCTTGAACGGAGCGGAGTTTACAAGTGACACGCCTTCTGCTCGATGTGTGTCAGCTCGTCCGCCGGCCCGGCCAATTCAGGCATCTGGCTGACTGACATGCGGGCAGTCATCGCTTGTCGTACTGCGTCGCATCTCGCGGCGCACCTGATAGTCAAAGCGGCGTCCACGGTGCAGCGTGGCGCGATTGTCCCAGATCACGAGATCATTTACGCGCCACTTGTGCGTGTAGACGAACGCCGGCTGAGTGGCGTGTTCGAGCAAGCCCTGCAGGAGCATCCGACCTTCCGAGACCGTCAGGCCGGGGATGTGCGTTGCGTGTGCGCCGATGAATAGAAGCTTTCGTCCCGACAGCGGATGCGTGCGAACAAGCGGCCAGGATACTGGCGGCATCGCCGCGACTTGCTCCGGCGTCCACCCTGTCGCTCCAAGCATGATCCGTGAATGAAGCGCGAAGTGCTCCGCCTCGAAATCCGCAATCTCCATCTTCAGGTCATCGTCGAGCTGGTCATAGGCCGCGCGCATGTCGGCAAACTGTGTATCGCCGCCGCGCGGCGGCACGGCCAGGGCGTATAACATGGAATATCGGGCGGCCGGCTTCTGGAAAGAGCTGTCGCTGTGCCACAATTGATTGGCGATGTTGCTCACAATACGGGGATCGTCACGCTGAACGACCTTGTCATTCGGCCCAACATTGGAAATGTCCGCCAACGCATTGTGCTTCAGCCGATA
>MKTV01000040.1:5908-13279 GCA_001898425.1 Rhodospirillales bacterium 69-11 | reverse complement strand
CGGCGTGGGGTTGACACCATCGGCGTAATCGAAAGGCTCCATCATGAATTCCGCATCGATATCTGCCGAATTCCCCTCGCCATCATCAAATTGGATTTTGTATCG
Organism: Rhodospirillales bacterium 69-11; assembly: GCA_001898425.1. Classification (GTDB taxonomy): domain Bacteria; phylum Pseudomonadota; class Alphaproteobacteria; order Acetobacterales; family Acetobacteraceae; genus Rhodopila. The sequence continues at coordinate 13,174 of MKTV01000040.1, read as the reverse complement.
CTTCAGTGGTTCGATGCGCTTCAACCGTAGACCGCACAGCTCTGTATCGTCGAAATCGGATTCGAGCTGATGGTCGACATCTTTTTTGAAACAATAGACCCACTTGTCCCCATCCTTAAGAAGATGGCCTGGCGACGCCATCGCCTTGTCATTCACATTCATATCAGTCCACCGCCCATGATAGAGGCTGACCAACATGCCTGCGGGCGATTCCTTGTTGGGCGTCACCCAATAATAGAACCAGGCACCGATGCCATTCTTCTCGTCGTTGAAGTTGAAGTAGAGGCTTTCGCGAAAATAGTAGTCGTCATTCTTCGGGTGACGAAGTTCGTCCGTGGCTTTCAGCACCATCTCGGCCTCCTTAAAAGTTGAACTTGAGGTCGGCGCCCCAGGTCCGGGGGTTGCCCAACGTACCTTCCGTGAAGAGGGGAGGCACATCGAGAGCTGTCGCAACATAGGTCTTATCCGCTAGGTTCCGTCCCCACAGTGCAATCGACCAATGTGAATCGCGTGGGCCCCAGGAGATGTTCGCGTTTATCAGACCAACCGAAGGCAACCGCTCAGTCGCAGCTTGCGTGTAATTGCCCCATTTCCCGGATGTGTAGGTGTACTGCAACTGTACGCTGGCATCGCCCCCCGCCACATCGAAGTCATAGCTGCCGGTGATCGCGGCAGTCCAATTCGGCGCGTAAGGAAGCGCCCGTCCAGCGTAACTAATCGCGCAGCCGACGGGCTGTTGCTGGGGAAGCGGCGGACAGGGCGGATTGGTGGTGGAGAAGAATTGATCGTAGCGGGATTGCAGATACCCGAGATTGCCGACGAGCAGGAAGCCATCGAACAGCGCTGCCTGGGCCTGGATCTCGACCCCTTCCGTCGTCGCCTTACCGGCATTCAAGATAACGGATGCGATGGTCGGACCGTCATAATCCGACTGCTGCACCTGCATATTCGTCCACTTGTTGAGAAACAGGGACGCATTGAACTGCAGACGGTTGTCCAGCCACTGTGATTTGACACCAACTTCGAATGAATTGACGTTCTCCGGGTTGAAAGGACCGATGTCTTCTGCCCGTGTCACGCGACCGTTGAAACCACCGGATTTGAAGCCGCGAGCATAAAATCCGTAGACCATCATCTCATCGGTCACCTGATAATCGGCACCGAATTTTCCACCCCAGTTCGTCCATGACTTCGTGCCCGAATTTGGCGGATTGCCGGGGGCATAGGGCAGCAACGTAGCGCCAATCAGATTATTCCGGAGCAGCAGAACGTTCGTGCCGTTCGGTTGGTCGTAACTCAGTGCCGCCTCGCTCAGGCTCACACTGTCCCAGCTCAACCGCAAACCGGCCTGCAGGCGCAGTCGATCGGTCACATTCCAATAGTTCTGCGTGAAGAGAGATGCGCTCCAGTTCCGCTGATTGGTCAGGCCCACCGTCACCAGATTAGGCGATGCGAACGGAACGACGGAGACACCATTACCTTTGTCCTGCCAAGTCTGGGCGAACACGCCGACCAGCATGTTTATGCTGGGAAGAGGATGGAAGACATCGCGCACTTCCTGCGACGCCTGCCAGCCTTCATTCCGTCCGAACTGGTCCAGGCAGTAACAATCAATACCCCCCACATCCAGGTTGCCAGTGCTGTGATAACGCTGGTAATTGGTAATCGCGGTGACTTCACCGACAGGGCCGTTCCAATTCGTCGTCAGAGTATGGCTCTGGCTCCGCAGAATATTTCCACCGGGAATGTTGTCGTAGATAGTGAAATTGAGGGCTGTATCCGGCCGGTAGAAGACTGCACCCGGCACCGAGAGATTCTGCAGATAGGTGTTCTCGGTATTGACGCTCTGTATCTCGCTCTTCAGTGTAATATCGAGATTGGATACAGGCGTCCACCGCAAATAACCGCGATAGGTATTGCTATCGAGCGCACCAAGGTTCTGACCATTGTAGAGGTTGGTATAGAAGCCATCCCGCCCGACGTGGGAAACCGATATTTTTCCCGACAGAACATCATCGATAATCGGAAAATCGATAGCCACCTGGGCATTGCGGGTATTGTAGTTGCCCATCGAGACGATGCCATTCACACCGAATTCACCGGTTGGCTGGCGCGTAACGATGTTAATGACGCCGCCGGTTGTATTGGCGCCGAACAGCGTCCCTTGTGGGCCCGCAAGGACCTCAATTCGTTCCACATCGAACTGATTGGTCAGGCCGAATTGATTGGTGCTCTGCTCCACACCATCAACAACAATCGCGACTTCTTTACCCGCGTAGGCCGTGGGATTATTGACCTCACCGATACCGCGGATCACCACACCTGCCGCGAGTGAAACGCCGGAATTCACGGTGACCTGAAGATTCGGCACCGAGCCATCCAGCGCCGACAGACTTTCGATATGAAAACGCTCGATGGTGGCGCCGCTGATGGGCGTAACCGTCAGCGGAACGGTCTGCACATCCGCTTCCTGCTTTTCGGCCGTTACAATGACCTTTTCGATACCGCCCACTGCCGCCTCGGTTTGCGCGATGGCCGGGTAAGACACCAAACACAAAAGCACCGAAACGGCTGCTTGTGGAATAAGGCCAACCCATTTCCTGCTCGTCATGATCCATCCCCCTTTTGCCGGCAATCCTGCCGGGATAATGCTGCAGCCAACCAGCCATGAACCGGCCGCGATTGGCTGTTATTTCATTGCGAGTGGTGTGATAGGCGTTCCGACACCGCCGATAACTTTCAGAGGCGGTGCGGTGAACAGAAATTCCCACACATTGTCGGCGGCGCAGTCCTGCGCCAGCGCTTCCAGATCGAAAATCTCCCCGAGCGTCATGCCCATATCGCGAATCGCAACACTGTGGAGCGGAAGCCCGCCGGGTATTTCCGGGTTTCTTACTTCTACGCCCCAATTGTCCGAACACACGGACGCGACCTCCCGGTCGTAGAGCCACTGCGCGCAGCTGAGATCGAGCCCAGGCTCCCCGTTCCAGTAGCTCGTCGGCGATTTGTCGACGAGGAATTCACGAATCCAGCCGGTTCGCACGAGCAGGATGTCGCCCGGCCCAACCTTGACCCCTTGCCTGGCCTCGGCAGCCTCAAGTTCAGCCGGGTGTATGGCATGACCACGGGCCAGACGATCGACACCATTCAACGCCGCGATATCGAGCAGTACGCCACGTCCGGCAATGCCTTTCTGCGCGATCTGATGGATCGAAAGAACCGTCGACCCATTCATCGTCGTGACGGTATCGGCAGGCACACCATTGTAGAACATGCCATCGTAGCCAGCGTGGGCGAGACCATCCCACTGCGTTACGGATTGAAGCGGCATGAAAATATAGTCGTCAGTATAAACCGCATCCGGGCTGAGCTTATCCAGATCCGTGATGCTCATCAGGTGAACGGGATTGTTGCGGGGGCCGCCCGGCGGCTGAATGCCGTTGCTGCTGATTGCCAGCCCAAGCTCAAAAAGCTTTCCCGTTTTGACAAGTTGCGCGGCAGCCTTGAGCCGTTCCGGCGTCAGATGATTGAGCGTCCCCAGACGATCATCCGCACCCCACCGGCCCCAATTGCTTAGTTTTTGGCCAATTTTTCGAAAATCTTCCATCCTGCCGCTCCCTACACCGTTGACGATCACTCAGAACGTCAATCCGGGAGAGACAAGGCCCTGTGTGCGCGTATCACGCTTGCACCCCATCGCGTTACCTCCCGCCACCGACATTCCTGGCCGTCGCGTTGACCCGCTTGGCTGTCGCGCGGGCCGTCCTCTGGACTCCCGCATTCGATAAATAACTCATGAATAGTTTTTTCTGTCAATGATATTTCTATAGTTACTATTGTTTTCCAGACGGCGGCCACGAAAGCCTGCGGGGGCCCACTCACCTTCCGCGATGGGTTCGCCGACACGTTTTGATCTGACGGATATCGGATGGCCCGAGACCCTGCCTTCGCCGCCGGTAGAGCTGCGAGGACGCCAGGCGTGCGGATAGCAGGCAAGGTTTGGGACGAATAGCTTCTGGGTCACGCATGAGTGCGCCCCGGAGCAGAGCAACAGGAACGCTATAGCCTGACTTGCGTGAACCGCTTCAACCGATGGCACACGATTGATAGGTAAGGCTGCATTCTGGCGGACGTCTCAGCACGGCGCCAAAAGCCGGCCACACGACAGGCACAGGACTCAGGACACGCTCTACCCATATATGCTGGCGGGGCTTCGCCCGCACCACGCCTCAACCGCGAGAAGATTCTTTCACACACCGCTTGGTGAAGCGCCACCCCTCTGATGTCCGCCTGCATTCATCGTGGTAATCGACGAAGAAGGGCTGAGACACCTCCCCGTTTTCCTTGTCCCACTGAATATATTGAGCATAGGTGGTGCAAACGGCGGTGTCGTCACTGGTGAACCGAACATCCGGTAACCAGGTAAAATGATGACCGATGAAACTGCCCGGACCGCCCAATGTTTCGCGGATCGCGGCACGCCCCTTAAAGGTCGTGCCCAAACGGTCAAACACTCCGTCTTCAGTGAAGCAATCGGCGAACATGTCTGCATCGTGAAGATCAGAGGCGCGGCCATGCCGTGCAATCAATTTCCAGATGTCGAGTTCTGCGCGTGCATTGGCGCCCTCGTCCATGGCAAACTCTCCTCACCGTTGCGATGTTAGGCGATGATCCTGCGCACACCTGCCAGAATACGCCCTTTGTTGGGATAGAGCGGGCTTTCCAGCACCTTGCTGAAAGGGATCGGGATGTCCGGCGCGGTGATCCGAACGATCGGGTTTTTGAGGGCGTCAAACGCTTCTTCTGCCACGATGGCAGAAATCTCCGCCGCCGCACCGCACGTGCGTGCTGCCGGATCGGCCACCAGCAAACGCCCGGTCTTCGCAACAGAATTCAGGATCATGTCACGATCGAGCGGAACGAGAGTTCTGGGATCGACAATCTCCGCTGAAATGCCCTCCTTGGCCAATTCGTCGGCCGCCGCCATCGCAGGCCACACCGCACCGGCAATGGCCACAATGGTGACATCGCTGCCCTCGCGGCGGATACGGCCCTTGCCGAACGGCACCAGATGATCGCCCTCCGGTATTTCCTCCCGGAACGGCCAGCAGGCGGAATCTTCGAAGCACATCACCGGATCGTCTTCACGGATCGCCGTTTTGAGCAGCCCCTTGGCATCCGCCGGTGAAGCCGGAACGATAACCTTCAGGCCCGGTATGCCCATGAACATAGGATAGGGCCGGTCGGCATGATGCGCCGCACCCCCGCGATTGTAGAAAAGCGCAGCCCGATAGGTGACGGGAATGTTGCGTTGACCACCAAACATGTACCGGTTCTTGGAGGCCTGTGAGACCAGCTGATCCACGGCGCAGAAAAGGAAGCTCGCCATACCCATATCGACGATCGGCCTCAGCCCCGTCATGGCAGCCCCGACACCGCAGCCGACGAACCCGTTTTCCGACATCGGTGTGTCGAGCACCCGGTCCCCGCCAAAGGTCTCGAACAATCCGCCGGTCGAACCGTACATATTCAGGCGAATATCCTCGCCCATCACGATCACGGACGAATCGCGCTCCATCTCTTCGTGCTGCGCAATGCGAATGGCATCGAGATAAGTCACGAGCTTGCTCATACGCGGGAACCTCCCACCATGCGATCATCGAAGCGGATGGGAAATGGCTTTGCATAAACCTCATCAAAAGCATCGTCGGGTTCCGGATGCGGCGCCTTGCGCGCAGCCTCCACAGCTGCCTCCAACCGTTCCGCTTCCTCTTTGCGAATGGTCGCAAGATCGTCCGCGCTGGCATGTTCCTGCGCGACCAAACGGTCCCCCATCAGGTCGATAGGGTCGCGCTTGCGCCATTGCGCAACCTCTTCGTCCGGGCGGTACTTCAGGACGAGGCCAAGCGCATGCTCTTCGAAGCGATAGGTCTTCGCTTCGACAATACTGGGCCCGTTGCCATTGCGGGCGCGCGCTGCCGCCTCTGCCGTCGCCGCATAGACTGCAAAGAAATCCTGGCCGTCCACCGTTACGCCCGGAATGCCGTAGGCGGCAGCGCGTTCCGAAACATTGGCCACGCCCAATGTGCTGCTGGACGGCGTGGTGATGGCATAGCCGTTGTTCTCGCAAAAAAAGACCACCGGCAATTTCCACACCGATGCGAGATTCAGCGATTCATGAAATGCGCCCTCGTTAGAGGCGCCATCGCCAAAGAAGCAGATGCAGACTTGCCCGGTTTTGCGCAATTTAGAAGACAATCCCGCACCAACGGCCACGGGCATCGCCGAGGCGACAATGCCGGATTCGCCAAGAGAGCCCACCGCAAAATCCGCCAGATGCATCGAGCCGCCGCGGCCCTTGCAGACGCCTGTCTTGCGCGCCATCAGCTCCGCGATTAAATGGCCCACATCGGAGCCCTTGCCGATCGGATGGCCGTGCGAACGATGGGTGCCCGTCATATAATCATCGGGCGCCGCGGCCAGAAGCGCCCCCACGACGGCTGCTTCCTGACCAATGCTGGTGTGGGCGGCGCCATGCATTTCGCCGCGCTTCAAGAGCACGGCCAAACGTTCTTCGAACAGACGGATGCGCACCATCCGCCGATAACCTTCCAACAACGTTCCGCCCGGAATTGTGTTCGCCATCTCATGCGTTCCGGATATTGCTGCTTTTCCGCTCATCCTGTCTTCCTGCCCAACATTTTCCGCCTTGAAATCATTCGATGATGGCCAGCACCGTACCCACTTCGTAGACCTGGTTCGGTTCTTTCAAGATCCGCAGGCGACCGCTGGCCGGTGCCTCGACTTCCTGTGTCGATTTTTCCGTCTCAAGTTCGTAAAGCGCCGAACCTTCGGTTACTTCAGATCCGTCTGCTGCCAGCCACTGCACCAACGTTCCTTCCGCCATTCCCATCCCGAACTGCGGAACAATGACATCTACCGTCATGAAAACTCCCACAACAATTCAATTGCGCGCGGCGGGCATCTTGCCCACTGTCAAGAGTAAAAAAACTGATAGTTTTGAGGGGAAACGCGCAGCCGGAATAGGCTAAGGAAATACGTCCAGCCCCTGAGATCGATGAGAAATGCCAATGGCAGATGCCGAATATGCCAGCTTCGGCGAAACGGAATCCGTTCTTCTTTCGCGCTGGCAGAGCATTGCCGCACGCAATCTGACACAGAATTGGACCAAGATTCCGCATGTCACTCATCATGATGAAGCCGATATCACGGCGCTTGAAGCAGCCAGGAGCAGCCGCAGTCCAG
>MKTV01000040.1:253-5884 GCA_001898425.1 Rhodospirillales bacterium 69-11 | reverse complement strand
GTCTTATCGGAGCAACGGTCGAAGCACTGAAGGTCTTTCCGAAATTCAATGCATCATTGAGTGATGACGGTGCCAGCCTGATCCTCAAGAAATATTTTAACATCGGCATCGCCGTGGACACGCCGCGCGGCCTTTTGGTGGCAGTGGTGCGGAATTGCGAAAGCAAGGACCACAAGACACTGACAGCGGAAATCGGCGCTCTCGCCAGGAAAGCCCGCGAAAAAGGTTTGAGCTACCAGGAAATGACTGGCGGCTGCTTCTCGATCTCATCGCTCGGCAGCATCGGCGGAACAGGTTTCACGCCGATCATCAACGCACCCGAAGTCGCGATTTTGGGCGTGTCGTCCACGCAGGAACGGCCTGTCCGCTCCGGCAAATGCCTTGAATGGCGGAAAATTCTGCCTTTGAGCCTCAGCTATGACCACCGCGTCATCAACGGCGCCGACGCCGCGCATTTCTGCCGCCATATGGCGAAGAGCCTCGAGGCCCTCAAGTAGGCGGACCAGGTTTCTCGGCGGCGATTCCGCGGACCAGAATCTCTGTTGTGTGCCTGATAAATTCCTTGCGCACCGTATCGTCGCGGCTGTCACGCTTGAAGAGCGCCCGGATTGGGAAATCCGACGAAAAGAAAACGTCGCACGCGCCGATCAGAGTCATATAGAACATCATCGGGTCCACCGCGCGGAATTCTCCTGACGCAAGGCCCTGCGCAAGAATCTCCCGTTGCGCGGTCACAGCCGGCTCGATCAGACGATCGGAAATATCTTTCGCCTGTTCCGAGCTACTGTCCCGCATGACGACCCGTAGCAACGTATTGAGATAACGATAGCGGAAATAGAGGCTGATCAGACCCGCGATATGCCGGCTCAATTTTTCTGTCGCAGACATTCCGGTGTCTACGACTTCCTGAAGCTGCGCCATCGTATTACCGACAGCGCGATCAATCACGGCCACCAGCAGGCCATGTTTATTGCCGAAGTGATATTTCACCAGGGCCGAATTGACACCTGCCATCGCGGCGATTTCGTTCAGAGAAAAATCGAGAGAATCGCGGCTATTCATCAGGGCACTAGCCGCACTCAGCAATTCCTCGCTCGCACTGCGGGCGGAGATTTCTGTTGCAGCCTTGTTGCCGTCCAGCATACCGACGGACGATTTTTCTTTATCGGCCCGAGCCACCGTTCGGCCCCGTTTTATATGTTGAATTGTCGTCGTCTCGTCTTTTCGGCGCCTTGCATCAGCGTTATTCCGCCTTCGCAGCCGATTGTGCGCGGGCCGTTGCGATATCGTTCGCTGCACCAATGGCCATATAACCACGATCCGCACCGACCGTGACCATACGGAAGCCGAACCTTGCCGCCTGCCCCACCTGGGCAAGTGGGAAATGACCGGCGGCAATCACACCGGCACGCGCACAGGCCCGGCCAACCGCCACAACAGCGGATTCGAGCGAAGCCGGCATGGGGTGCATCGCAACCGCGTGGCCGAGCGTGACAGCAAGATCGCCAGGTCCAACATAAATACCTGTAACGCCGGGCGTGGCGCAGATCGCATCGATGTTGTTCACCGCCTCGCGCGTTTCAACCATGACGAAACAGGCGGTACGCGCGGTTAGTCCGGCAACGTCGTATGGCATGCCCGAGCGCATCGGCCCAAAACTCCGTATACCTTCGGGGCCATAGCGGCATGCCGCTACCGCGGCGGCCGCTTCCGCGGCCGTGTTGACCATGGGCACGATCACGCCATCGCCACCCGCATCCAGCACCTTGCCAATATCCGCCGCGTTGTTGGACGGTACCCGCACCAGGGCAGCAGGGCCGCCCCTCGGCACGCAATGCAGCAGCCGCGCGGCTGTCGCGACATCCAGCAACGTATGCTGCGTATCGATACCGATATAATCGTAGGGAAGATTGAAAAATGCTTCGATGACCGGCTCGGCAGCCAGCGTGACCCAGCCCCCGATCAGGGGCCGCTCTGCTTTCAGCGCACGTTCGAAACTCGGATGTGGCATCGCTTACACCGTAACCGGCGCAGGCAATACCCATGACCGGTCCAATTGGCCCACATCGGGACACCCCATCAAGATCATGGATCTTACCATATCCTCGCGCAGAATATTTAAAACATCGGTCACGCCCCTCTCTCCTGCAGCAGCCAGAGCATAGGCATAAGGCCGGCCCACAAAGACACCCTTGGCACCCAGCGCAAGTGCAATGAGCACATCCGTCCCGCGCCGTATTCCGCCATCGAGCAGAACTTCGCCCCGGCCGCCAAGCGTCTCCACGATGGCCGGAAGCGCATCGAGCGTGCCGAGCGCGCTGTCCAATTGCCGCCCACCGTGATTGGACACCACCACGCCATCGGCACCGATACCCACGACCGCACGCACGGCATCTTCTGGGTCCAGCACGCCCTTGACATAGAGCGGCCCTTTCCAGTGATCGCGCATCCAGGCCAAATCGTCCCAATTGAGATCGCTCTGCATGTAGCGGTCTTGCTGACGCACGGCCTCGACAGCAGTAGAGAGCGAGCGTTTGCCCACGCCATAGTGGATCGGAGATACGCGCTTGTGGCGCAACAGATTCCACCACCATGCCGGATGGGCTGCGACATCCAGAACGCGTTTTGGCGTCAGAGTCGGTGGTACCTCCATGCCCGCATGGCGTTCACCCTCGCGATTGCCACGTACGGGCACATCCACCGTCACAAACAAGGCGGTGAAACCCGCGGCCGCCGCCCGGTCGAGCAATTCGCCAACCTTCTGCCGATCACCATAGGGATAAAGCTGAAACCAGTGGTTCTGCTCAGTCGCCTCACCAACCTCCTCCAGCGTGTAAGAGGAGCCGGTGCTGAGAACGTGGCGTGTGCCCGCGGCTTCCGCACCACGCGCCGCTGCAATGTCGGCCCGCCAATGTGCAATGCCGATAATACCCGTGGGCGCAAGCGCAATCGGCAAATCAATTCCGGTCTGCGCCATCGTCGTGGACAGAACAGGCTTCGTGATGCCGGTCAAAATACGCTGGCGCAACCGCCAGCGGCGAAAAGCTTCGCGATTATCCGTGAGCGTAACAAGCCCGTCCGCCCCCCCATCCACATACGCCCACGCCATGTCCGGCAGGCGTTTGCGTGCAAGCTGACGATAATCTTCAACACTGATGGGTGGTGACCCGCGCAGGCGATATCCGAATGCGACCATGGATTATTTCAGAGCCAGTGGCGTAATCGGCGTTCCGACGCCACCGATCACCTTGAGCGGAGGAGCTGTGAACAAAAACTCCCACACATTATCCGCGGCACAATCTTTCGCCAACGCTTCCAGATCGAATACCTCGCCCAGCGTCATCCCCATGTCGCGGATCAGGACACAATGGAGCGGAAGCGGATCGGCGCCGCGCTTGGGCGGATCGACAACTTCAACACCCCAATTGTCTGAACACACAGCTGCAACTTCACGCTTATGGAGCCATTCCCCGCAGGCGAGGCTGAGGCCCGGTTCACCATCCCAATAAGCCGGCACGGATTTATCGATCAGGAAGTGCCGTATCCAGCCGGTGCGCACGATGAGGATATCGCCGGGTCCAACTTTCACGCCTTGCTTCTTTTCGGCGGCTTCGAGTTCGGCTGGCTCAATCGCATAGCCGCGTTTCAGACGGTCAACGCCGTTGAGCGCAGTGATATCGAGTAGCACACCACGGCCGGCGACACCTTTTTCGGCAATCTGTTCGATCGAGATCACGGTCGAGCCGTTCATGGTGGTGACCGTTTCCGCCGGCACGTCGTTGTAGAGCCGCCCGTCATATCCGACATGCGCCAGTCCATCCCATTGGGTCACGGACTGCAGCGGCATGAAAATATAGTCGTCGGCAACAATGACGTTGGGGAGCGGCTGATCGAGCGAAGTGATGTTCATCAAATGAACCGGATTCACGCGCGATCCGGCGGGTTGAATGCCGTTGGCGCCCACAGAAAGCCCCATATTGAGGATTTTCCCCGTCTTCACCAGACGGGCGGCCGCGGCCACACGCTCCGGCGTGATGTGGTTGAGCGTACCCAGCCTGTCGTCCTTGCCCCAGCGCCCCCAATTGGAAAGCCGTTTTCCGATATCGCGGAATGGTTCCATGCCACTACCCCTATCTGAATCGATCTATTGAAGTCTGATCGGAACGGTTTGCGGACCACGCAGTTGAAAGCTGCTGTAGGTCACCTCACCGGCCAACGCGAAATTCGGAATGCGGTCGAGCACACGGCCGATCGTGATCTGGGTTTCAAGGCGCGCCAGCGTCACACCGAGACAACTGTGCATGCCATAACCGAATCCAAGATTTGCCTTGAATTCACGATGGATATTGAACTTTCCCGGATCCACATAGCGCTCAGAATCGCGATTGGCTGCGCCCGTCATGACCATCATCCGGTCGCCATCGCGCAACAGCGTACCCTCGACCTCGATATCGCCGCCACGAACAGAGCGGAAGGTGGTTCCTACCACCGGCTCCCAGCGCATGATCTCCTCGACCGCCACGGGAAGCAACTCGCGATCAAGGCGCACTTCCTCACGGACATCCGGATGCTGGGCCAGAACCACCATACAATGGCCGAGCCATTTCGCCGTCGTCTCATTACCGGCGAACAGAAGTTGGCGTGAATTCTCCATGATCGCCTGATCAGTCAATGTCTTGCCGATCTCTGAATGCACGATCTGACTGATCAAATCGTCACCGGGGTTGCGCCGGCGATAGTCGATTTGCTCCAGGATATATTTAGCGATGTTTTGCCTTGCGGTTTCCGCCGCCACCCAGGCCGGGTTTTCCGGGCGCCACTCACTGGGCGGAAAGCCCACTGCCGCCCCCATCAAATCGCTCCATTCAACGATCTTGGGGCGCATATCCGACGGCACGCCAAGCATATGTGCAATCACATACGCCGGCAGATCGCGGCACAATTCTCGAATTGAATCGACAGTTTCCCCGTCACGCAACCGCGCCTCCATCGTATTCAACATACGATCGGCGATCTCCGTAATCACACCGCGCAAGCGCTCCAGCGATGCCCGCTGAAACGCGATCGACCAGACACCACGCAAGGCATCATGGCGCTCCTTGTCGTCTATCCCGATGAAAGCGTCAGGGCCGAATAAAGACGGCCCTTCTTCACGCTTCTTTTCCACCGTGAACCGCTCGTAATTCATGAGAACACGGCGCACCAGACGATCAGGCGTGATCATCCAGCGCTGCATCTGATCATTATAGACAACCGGACCCTCCTCCCTAATCCGTTCAACGGTGGGCCACGGGCTTTTCAGTGCGTCGGGGCTGTAAAGATCGATATCCATCGCGCTTTCCCGGACTCAACCGGCCAGATACTTGTCCAAGGTTTCATGAAATTGGCGCATGCGAATTTCCATGTAGTCTCCAAGCTGCAGTTTGCCGTTTTTGGAGACCTTCAAACCGGCCTGCACCTGCTCGATATTCGCGACATCCTGGTCCAGCACCTGGCCCAATGACGGCCCGATTTCAGGAGAAGACGACCAAGGCTCGCCGTCCTTCAGAAATTTCATCGGAACAGCACGCGGTATCGACTGCCCCTCGGGAACCGGCGTCAGGATACGCACTTCCATCAGCGTGTTGTCCT
>MKTV01000040.1:0-210 GCA_001898425.1 Rhodospirillales bacterium 69-11 | reverse complement strand
CCCGCCCCAGGGCTCGAAATTGGGAAATACGCAATAGTAGATTGCGTCCATCATCTCGGCGTCGGAGGCATGATCGAGCGAATTCGCGTAGAACTGCGCGCCCTGGTTACGCGCTACCTCTGCCAACACCTTGCGGGCAGTCGAACCTTCCGGAACGGTCAGGCCGACAACACCGGTGCGGGCGCGATACGCGTTCGAATTACCGGTGAA
>MKTV01000039.1:48023-50684 GCA_001898425.1 Rhodospirillales bacterium 69-11 | reverse complement strand
AAATCCTTGCCGGCGACAGATCAAGCCCCTGCGCGGAGGCGTTGGTGGCGCACGCGACGGATATCGGTGCGAAATTTGCCGTCCTCGAAGAGCCCTACACCGACCAAGATTACAGTTCCGACTACCTCAACTTTTATGCGTCGGCGTTCAAAGACCACCTTCGGTATACCCGCCGCGTCCATCTCTTCACCGAAGATATCAGCGGCTGGTTTGCAAAATCGCTCGCCGATCAAGCCAGCGATAAATCGATCGACTCCAGCTATCTCGGATTTGTCGTCGTGCGTCCGATTCGGCAGGGGCCGATTGGGCGAACGCTTCTGCGGTTTCCCAATCTCGGCAAAGGACTCACCGCACGCATGGCAGCGCGGGCCCCGTCCGAGATTCATTTGTACGGCAAGAAACTCTCGGTCACGTCCGCACCCTTCATCCAACAGGATCGCCGCATTGGCGCCTGCGCGCAGGCCGCGATCTGGATGGCTGCCCGGCCCATGCATATGAGGCATAAACGCACCGCGTGGCATTCGATCGCAGAAATCACCCGGATGGCAACGACACCGACCGACGCGGAAGTCAGCCAAGAACTACCGGCGGGCTCTGCGGGCTTGAACCCGATGCACATCATCCGTGCGCTCAAAGCGATGGGACACCAGCCCCTGCACCACTATTTTCGGGATGCGGACGGCAAACCGAAGTCGACACCGGCGAGCGAGATCATCTTGCGATATCTCGATTCCGGCTTGCCGGTCGTCCTCGGCATGACTAGCGACGCCGGCGACATCGCGCATGCAATTGCAGCAGTGGGATATGTCGAGGTAGCCGGTGGCGTTGTCCGCCCAGGAACGACTTACGATTCGTTTGTCCGCGCCTTGATTGTGCATGATGACCAGCGTGGCCCGTATCGACTCATTCCGCTTACCGCAGACGATATCGATCATCTGCCGCGCGATCGTCTGTTGATGGAAGCCGAAAAAGTTCTCGTCGTCGACGAAATCGTCTCACACATGTTCGTTCCGCTACCCCCTAGGGTGTTCCTGCGCGCGGAGCGCGCAGATATCGTCGCCGCGGACTTCTTGACACTTCAAGCCGCTGCGGGCTTTGGCGAGAAACTCGCCAACGAGGCGAGCGATGCCGCGGCAAAGGCCGCAATAGCGGACTTTTATGCGAAGGTCCGGGACGAAAAACTCATTCGTCGCACCTATTTGACGAGTGCTGGCCGTTATCGACATCACCTGGCAAAAAGCAGCTTGTCCGCGCCCATCAAAGCCGAACTCATGACCCGGCAACTGCCCCATTTCGTCTGGGTCACCGAGCTAATGGATCCCACGTCGGCGCAAATATCGAGCAACGGCCCCCGACAGCTCGTTGGACACATGGTGGTGAATGCGACGAGCAGCACAGACCCGAACAACGATTTGCTGATGGCGCATCTGCCGCATGTCCTGATCAACCGCGATATCAATCCGCCAGCAGACAAGCGCGATCATATCGAGTTCGTCGAGACCGCCGAGATTTTCCCTGACGAGACACCTTATTGCGGTCGCCTACGCGAAGCCTCATGAGCTACGCGCTTGGCACAAATGCTATGCGCCTCGTGGCCGGCTCTGAGAACGTCGACGACATGGCCCGCGACGTGTCGCGAAGGCTGAGATCTATGCGGTCGGCATAGTTGCCATCCGCGATCGCGCGGCAGACTTGGGTCAGCTGTATCGCGCCCGCAGCCAACGCGGTACATGGCACGCCGACACTCTTTCCCGCGATCGTGATAGCCCCACATTGATCCAACCGTCCCTCATCCACCAGTTCCTGATAGGCTTGTGGCAGCGCTTGCTCGCCTGCAGGCGGGACATCGGGCCAAATCGTTTTCCCATTGCGAGCGCCAGGAAAGGCGTGGATGCGAATGTCAAACGCTTCGCTGCCGGTCGCGCCCAAGCCCGCGTCGACCAGAAAATCAAATCCGGCATCCACTGCGGCGCGGCGCGCATCGAGATTGTCGACACCAACAATCGCAACCCGGGGTTCTCCTGTGTGAACGCGGTCGCCCGCGTTGAAGCGGCGTTCGCAAATTCGCGCAGCAAAGCCGCTCCGTTCCGCCCAATCAGCGACGGCGCGGGCCTTTTGCTGGCCAACCCAATTGTCGGTCGTGAGAACCTGCACGGACAGATTCTCTTTTCCAACCACATCGTCGTCCTGCAATTGCAGCGTCACGGCCGCAGGATCTGCATAAGGAAGAAGGCTCAAGGCAAAAAGCGCGGCTTGTCCCAGATTTCCCAAGCCGAGGAACCACAGCTCCTTCGGTAGATAAGCCAGCACTGGCGATTTCGCGCCGGGCCACAGATCGAAACTTTGATGACGCCGGCATGCCAGCACATCGTTCAGAACCGCGCGCCGGAAGGCTTCGGCCACTGCCATCGCTCCGGCGACGACGCCAGCAAGCACGTTGGACCCGTTCGTCGAGGCAAAACCCGCTTTCGGTGCCGTATGCGCGTGCCAGCCATCCGCCCAACAATAAAGATGCGAACTGTCGGTCTCTTTCGATGGACCCACGTGAAGGTGCATAGCGTTGGACGGCGCCAGCTCTGCCCGACATCCCGCCGTTCGCATAGCGCGACCAAGCGGTGTGCGCCACTGTGCGCCCACCAACAGGGGTATCGAAACCGTCTC
>MKTV01000039.1:34344-47985 GCA_001898425.1 Rhodospirillales bacterium 69-11 | reverse complement strand
TTGCGGCAATTGCGAGAAGCGCGGCTTGGGCCCATGGTTCGGATGGATCCGAAACCGTCACGTACAAACTGGCGAGTTCGAGTCGACTTCGCGCCTCGTCATACGACAGCGACTTGTCCACCGCGAGAACCAGCTGCGATGCCCGGTCGTCTTCGATGCGCAAACTCATGCGAACCATCCCACGGCGAAAAAGGACCGACCCGCGCGACTGTGATTGGCCCAACCTTCGCGCTTCCCAAGAAATTCATATATGCCGATCTCGCCGGGCTTGTACGTCCGGTCGGCAAAGTTTGGTACGATCAGTGCCAGGTGGCCGCGTTCGGGGATCATGGGATTGGCTCGATCGATGCTGCTTTGGCCGAAGCCCGCCGGATGTGTGTGCACGTCGGCCACCACTTCAAGACCTTTGTCCCGGCAGCGTTGCCAGACAATGTCCATCCGCGAACCATCGAAGAGGATTGCGCCCTGTAGTGCGTTCGGATCAACATCGTCGTAAGCCAGAAAGGCGCGCACAACGCGGTGTTCGCCGCGCTTGACGCCGAGCAAAAAGCCGCCGCTTTCGATTTTGCCGCGGCCACGACGGCGCAGATCAAGCAGAATGCTTTTCCAAAGCTTCGCCGGGCAGGAAAGCCGCGGCGGTTTTGGCTTTCGAAACAATGTACTGAGGGTCGTGAAGAAGCCCATAGACGGTCTCCAGAAAGAATGTGATGTCCTTGTTGGGACCCCACGCGAGTTCTGCGTGCTGATTTGGCCAGTGTCCCCGGGCCATGCGATCGACAGGATGGTAGAGGCACGCATTCCAAGGCGAGAACGCGATGAGCACCCCGTTGCGGCCGTGTGGACGTTCCTCGACCGGTAGTGCGGCGTTGGTGATGCCACTCCAAAGTTGCCCCGTCGGAGCCTGACCTGGATACCCCGAACAGTCGGTGCGAAGAAGAAACCACTCGGGTCCGTCTTGAATGCGCGCCGGACGAATCCGGAAGTGGACGGTGGGAAAGTCGAGCTGCACCAACTTCCACTTCTGCTTGAGCTCGCCGACCTTGAACCTGCAGGAGGCCAAATCGGCACGCAGCTGTTCTTCGTCCGGCGCCATGCGTTACCCCTGCGGCTTGACCTTGAAGACCAGCGTGAGCGTGACGTGTTTGTGGCCCTTGGCCACCTGGCCTAGATGCACGTCCGCCGGCAGCACGTCATTCCCGTCCTTCAACTGGAAATCTTCCGGACCGCCTTCGAGGTTGAGCTCCTTCGGCGAAATCGCCCAGCGGATAATCTTTTCCATCGTCGCGCTGGGGCGGAAGTGGTGGCTGACTGCACGCGTGCTGTACTGGACCGTGACCTTGATCTCGCCCTTGGTCGCGACGTGGATGAGCTTAAAGTCCGCTTCGAACAGTTCACGAATGGGCTTCTCGCCGGGCACCACGACCTCTTCGTCTTCAATCAGAACTTCGACGAATTCTTCGCGGCCGGTGTCTTTGACCACCAAGGCGATGAAGTCCGCCACGCTCGAATCGGGGTGGGCTTTCAGGCTGCGGGGGTTACGTTCGCCCTCAAGGGCGAAGACGACTTCGAGGTCTTGGCTGGTCATGGACGGCTCCTTCAGAATTCACGGGAGCGGTATCTCATAGCCGGTTCCAGATGTCAACAATACAAACGTATTGTTCTGACAGTATCGTAAACCGTTGCTGTTACAAACATTTTCCTTGCCAAATGTCCGCCTTGCGCCTACCCTTGCCTTGGAACTTGCGAAAATTCTCTCATGGAAAAGCCCCTCTACCAACTTTTTGGGAATCGCGTGCGCGAACTGCGCGAGGAAAAAAACGTCACCCAAGAGGAGCTGGCCCGCCGGGTCGATCTTTCCCGGACGTCCATCACGAACATCGAAAAAGGCCGTCAGCGCATTTTGTTGCACCAGCTGGTGGATATCGCTGCGGCTTTGGACGCCAAGCCCCAGGACTTGATGCCGGCGGACAATGGGCAAGCATCGCAGCCGTTGCGCGAAGATGTTGCCCGTGTCGTTGAGATACTGAAGAGCGAGACGAAGAAAGACGCGTGAACGCTGTCGCGATCAATTACGCGCGCGTCCGCAGACGTGCGCAGGAATTGCTGGCTGGCCAGCGGCGGCCTCCGGTCGACCTGCTTTCCATTACCGCTGCGCTCGGCGCCGAAATCCGACACTTTTCCTTGGAAGAAGACGTATCTGGAATTCTCTATCGGCAAGATGACCGTAAGATCATCGTCGTAAACGACAAGCAGCTGGCCACGCGGCAGCGCTTCACCATCGCCCACGAAATCGGCCATCTCGCGCTGCACCGCGGCACGCCCGTCCACGTCGATCATAATTTTCGGGTCAACCTTCGCGATCCCGACTCCGCCCGCGGCACAGACGTCGAAGAAATCGAAGCGAACGCTTTTGCCGCCAATTTGCTGATGCCCGCAACATGGTTGCGAACTGAGCTTCGCAGCGGGTTGGTCGATTTTGACGATAGCGAAGAGATTGCTGCATTGGCCGCGCGTTACGAAGTAAGCCAACAAGCTATGCTTTTTCGCCTAACATCAATTTTTGCGCGCCCCACAGAAGGGCCCGGGCCAGAGCGCTAACCCTCGCATGCGGCAAGCAGACGCCGCGTAGCGCCAACTGCAAGGAAATTGTCGTCTGATCTTAACAGTCCCGATCGAATAAGCGTCGCAAGGACAAGCCTTTAGGGAATTTCCGGCATCGATTGTCTATGTACTTTGGGCCGCGTGCTAGGATCGTGTTGACTGGCTTTGGCGTGCCCTTCGGGACAGGCTCTATGGCGCGGTTGCGCCACCGAGCCAGCGCGCTGGCTCGGCCTTGCGGTGACGATCCTTCACGCGACGATCCATGTCCCTGTTTTGCAATCGCAAGGCGCGGATACTTCCAACCTCGCGCGGCGCACGGCGGGCATCTGCACGAACCGCTGCCGCAATCCTTCCAGCTTCTCCGTGTCGTGACCGGCGATATCTAGAACCAGCACGCCCCTTCTTCGTCCTTGTCGAAACGATAAGCGTTCAACCGCGAATGCGTTCACGACCAAGCGATCGAGGATGCGCGCGATATCATTGAACGCGACAACGACGTGCAGGCGGTGCGATTGCGGACATTCCGGGACGGTCATGGACTCGGCGCCGCATCTTCATAGGAACACTTCGCCGAGTGCTCGGCATGTCTAAAGACGATTGAAAGGTCGAATTCCCTCTCGCGAACGTTCCGATTGGCGAAAGTTTGTGGCCGAGCGCCGCTGCCGCGGCGCGCTTTGTTGAAGGCCAGCCTCCCGGAACGGCGGGATGGGCGGCTCGCGTCCTTTTATGCGACCTCGCCGGCCTGGCGAAACCCGTCATGGGTGGGTCTCCCCAACCTTCCTTCGCTGCGCTCCGTGCAGGCCGGGCGATTCCCCTCCCGCCCATGACGGGTCCTCCACTCACGTTCCGGCCGCGCCGTCATGGCGGCGCGGTTCGCGTCCGGACGGGGCCGCAAAAGGCCGCGTGTTCCGCCGCCCACCCCTCCTTCCGGGGGCAGGTGCGTGACGGAAACGGAGCGGAGCAGCGGCCATGCGTTCAACCGGCAAACAGACTTCATCGGCATCGAGACCGAGCCTTTATCAGGAGATCACGGACAAGATCGTCGCCCAGATCGAGGCGGGCGCTTTGCCATGGGTGCACCCATGGGCGGGTGGGGCGGTGCTGTCTCTGCCCAAGAATGCCAGCACCACGCGCGGCTATTCCGGTGTCAATATTTTGCTGTTGTGGGATGCGCTGTTCACCCACGGTTACGACCGCAATCTCTGGCTCACCTTCAAGCAAGCGCTGGCGCTGGGCGCATCCGTGCGCAAAGGAGAACGTGGCGCCACCTGCGTTTATGCCGACCGCTTCATTCCCAAACGCGAAGCCGACGCCGCAAGCAATGACGAAGACGCGCGCAGCGTCCCGTTTCTGAAGCGCTTCACCCTGTTCAACGTCGCGCAATGCGATGGGCTAGCGCCGGAGCTTGTCGCACCCGTCGCACCGGTCTCGCGGCTTGAACCCATCGCGGCAGCGGAAGAACTGCTTATCGCGAGCGGCGCAAGCATCGCGCGCGGCGGCGAACAGGCCTTCTATCATCCGGCCAGCGACAGCATTCGCATTCCCGAACAGAACCAGTTCTTCGCGCCGGTCAATTTCTATCGCACGGCGCTACACGAACTCACCCATTGGAGCGGCGCGAAGCATCGGCTGAACCGCGACTTCACGGGTCGCTTCGGGAGCGAAGCTTACGCGCGCGAAGAACTGGTCGCGGAGATCGGCAGCGCCTTCCTCTGTGCTTCGCTCGGCATCACCCCGACCGTGCGCCACGCCGATTACATCGCGACCTGGCTCACCGTTTTGAAGAACGACGCCCGCGCCATCGTCAGCGCCGCGTCCCATGCTTCCAAGGCATCCGACTTTCTTCTCGCCTTCACCGCTCAGGCCACGCGGGCAGCCTGATGCGCGCCTTTATGCCCGCACAACCCAAGGAGACTACCATGCAAACCCAACAGATCGACCTAAGACGCCTCCATGTCTCGCCGCTCAATATGCGCGCCGAGAAGAAAGAGCCATCGCTCAAACGCATGGCCGTGATCGCGGCTAATATTCTACCCACCATCCGCGAGAAAGGCATTCAGACCGCCTTGATCGTGCGGCCCAACGCGGACGGCATGGAAATTCTCGCCGGACGGCGGCGCTACTATGCGGCGCGCGTGATCGAGAATGAGACCGGCGCGTTTCCGCCAGTCGAATGCGATGTACGCGATGGCATTGACGATGCCGCCGCCATCGAAATCTCCCTGATCGAGAACGTGGCGCGCGAAGATGCCGACGAACTCACCTGTTATGAGACCTATTCGGCGTTGATCCGGCAGGGCCGCAATGTTGGCGAAATCGCGCGGCTGTTCGGCAAGAAGGATCGCGAGATTACCCAATGTCTTGCCATCGCCAACCTGTTGCCGCGCATCCGTGACCTGTATCGCGATGAGCAGCTGGACGGGAGCGATTTGCAGCTTTTGACGATGGCGACCAAGACGCAGCAGCGCGACTGGTTGAAGCTATGGGATGACAACGACGCGCCGACCCACAGTGACCTGAAACACTGGTTGTTCGGCGGTATCGCCATCCGTGCCGACTATGCGTTGTTCGATCTAGCCCCGTTCAAGGACAAGATCGTGGGCGACCTGTTCAGCAAGGAGCGTTACTTCCAGCACCCGCAGGACTTCTGGACCGCACAGGACGCGGAAATCGCCAAGCGGCGCGACACCTATCTCGCGGCCAAATGGTGCGAAGTCGTGATCCTCGAACGCGGCAAGCAATTCCCGCAATGGGATTTCGTGAAGGCGAGCAAGAAGGAGGGCGGGCGCGTCTATATCGAGCCGACCCATACCGGCGAAGTGCGCTTCCATGAAGGCTACCTCACCCAACGCGAAGTGCGGCAGGCCGAGAAACAGGCGCAGAAAGCGAAAGCCAAGGCGAAGAACGGAAAGGACGAGGCTGGCGAAGTCCGCTCGCCCATCACCAATGCGATGCGCAATTATCTGGACCTGCATCGTCATGCGGTCGTGCGGCTGGCGGTGTTGAAGCATCCCAAGGATGCGCTGCGGCTTCTGATCGCCCATGCGGTGGCCGCCAGCGGCAATTGGAACGTCAAGCTCGATGCGCAACGCGCCGACAGCAACACAGTGCGCGAAAGCCTCGCGGCCAGTCCGGCGCAAGCGGCCTTCGCCGCAGAGGCCAAAAAGGTGCGCGCACTGCTCGCCCCAGCCTTCAAAGGCATGGAACGCGACGATGACGAGGGTGCGGCGCGCGTGTGCGGAAATCGCAACGACGACGCGTTGACCCTGCGTGTCTTCCACCGGTTGTTGAAGTTGCGCGATGCGGATGTGCTGCGCATCGCGGCCTTCGCGATGGCGGAGACGCTGCAATCCGGCAGCAGCGTGGTCGACGGCTTCGGTACCCATGCCAAGGTCAAGACCCGCGATCACTGGACACCGGATGCGGCTTTCTTTGAACTGCTGCGCAACCGGCAGAGCGTCAACGCCATGCTGGCGGACGTCGCGGGCAAGAAGTTGGCCGACACGCTGGTGACGGCCAAGCTCAAGGATAACAAGGCCGCGCTCGCCAAGGCCGCCGCCGAAGTCCCCGCATGGTGCCCCGGCTGGATGGCCTTCCCCGCAATCCCATGAGAACCGCCGCCGCGCCCGCACGCGGGCGCGGCGGTTTCTTTCGATGACCTGCGCGACCGTCCAGCACACCGATCCTCACCGGCTCCGCCCCTCAGATGGTATTGCGGAGTCTGCAATGCTCGTTGCGATGCGCGCAAACGTCGGCGCAACGCGCATCCGCGCATTCCCTCAAACGCGCAATCTGGTAATCTGCGACCGCGCCGTGGCGGCAGGTGGAGGCGCGAACCCGTCGATCTTTGCACGGAGTCCGCCACCATGATTATTCTCGGTATCGTCCTCAGCGTTTTCGCCATCGGCTTCTTCTGCTGGCTTCTGTTCGCGCTCGCCGTCTACGCCCTGCCCTGCTTTGTCGGCATGACCGCCGCGTTCGCAGCCTATCACCACGGCTACGGCGTGTTCGAATCCGGTGTCATCGGCGTCGTCGCGGGCACGCTCACCGTCGTCATAGGCCAAATTTTGTTCGCCCGGGTGCGGATGCCGCTCTTGCGCTTCTTCATCGCGCTTGTGTTCGCGATTCCCGCCGCCGTCGCGGGCTATCATGCGACGCTGGGCATCGCGCATATCGCCCTGCCCCACGATCTGTTGAGCACCACGCTCGCCTATATCGGCGCGCTGCTGGTGGGCGCCACGGCTTGGTTGCGCATGGCCAGCGTTCTTCCGCCCGCCGAACCGCGCATATCGGATGGTGCCGCCGCGCCACCGTTATCGTCTCCGGCGCGGAACTAGAGCGCACGCTCGCCACCGGCCCTGATCTGTCTGCCCTGGAGCGGAGGGATCGTGCTGGCGCGCGAATTCTTCAGACATCCTCGTCGCCACGCTTCGGCACCGTCCCCGCGCACCCCAACATCAAGCGATGGATCTCCTCCTGCGCGGTTTGCCGATATGCGTGCGCTTTCCGTTTCCGCGCCAGCGCCTGTCTTTCTTCGATCCGCGCGTTTGCGGGCTTGTTTGTGTCGCTGCTCAATCGCCATGAATTCTCCGGGATGCTGTTTGGCACGCGAGGCCATGCCGCCTCTCTTGGCTTTGATCGGGCCAAAGACCGGCTGTCGCCTCGATCGCCTCGACGCAAGGGGGCCGTCCGACTTTCTTCCCCTGGGCTTCGCCCATTCCTCGCGAGGCAAGAAAGTCGGCCGTCCTCCCTCAAGCCCGCAAAACGGGTGCGTCAGCAATCGCCTTCGGCCTTCCGATCGCCATCGAGGCCGCGATGGTCGCGGGCTCGAAACAGCAAATGGAGAACACACATGGCTATCATCGGTACATTCAAGAAGGTCGCAAACGGGTTCGAAGGCGAGTTCGCAATGCTGGCGCTGCAGGCAAAAGGGGTGCGCATCGTGGCCGAATCCAACCGCGCCAACGACGATGCCCCTTCGCATCGCGTTTTTCTGGGCCGCGCGGAGATCGGCGCAGCGTGGGCCAAGTCCTCGGAGAAGAACGAAGAATATCATTCGCTCAAGCTCGACGATCCCAGCTTCACCGCTCCGGTCTATGCCAATCTGGTCAAGGACAAGGATGGCGAGACCTACAGTGCGATCTGGTCGCGCCGGGCCGGCAAGCGCAACGGCAACTGAGCCTTATCCTCCCAAGCCCCGTCCGGTCCGCCGGGCGGGGTTTTTCTTGTTCGGAAAACGTGAGCGTTGAATCGGTTACTATCGCCGTGACGGCTTGATGCGCGGCGCCTTGGTCGTGGCGCTCGCAGCAAATTCGCGGGCGGATGTTACGTCGAACAGATCGGCCCATTCGCAGCGCAGAACCTTGGCGACGGCGGCCACCGTCACCAGCGTGACGTTGCCCTGACCGCGCTCGATGCTGCTGACATGCGCTCGTCCCAGCTTCATGAGGTCCGCGGCCGCTTCCTGGCTGAGGCCGGTTGGGAGCCGCAACCGGCGCATATTGAGGCCGAAAACTTTGCGTATATCCATCCGCAGGATGGACATACAACTCGCTCTATATTGCCACGCTATATAACATGAGTTAGCTATTGCGACCGCTCGACGTCGCGCACTGATGGAAGCGAAGGTCGCGCCAAGCCCATATCGGCGATGCGCGCCCCACGTGCTTCACAGACGCACGATTGAGTGCTGGACTGGCGATGTCTGCCCCATTCGGAGACAACAGAATGTCAGCAGGGAACTCCGAACCGCTTGTGGCCGATACGGCGCCCACCGACCCCGTGTTGACCGGCTATGACGAGCAGCACCACGTCATCTATCTCCGCCTTCTCGACGCCGAGGCCGAGCACGCGGACTGGCGGGAAGTGGCGCGCATCGTGCTCAAGATCGACCCGGACAAGGAACCCGAACGCGCGCACAAGGCTTGGGAAACCCACCTCGCCCGCGCGCGCTGGATG
The DNA here is from genome assembly GCA_001898425.1 of Rhodospirillales bacterium 69-11. Classification (GTDB taxonomy): domain Bacteria; phylum Pseudomonadota; class Alphaproteobacteria; order Acetobacterales; family Acetobacteraceae; genus Rhodopila. Next base: position 39,426 of record MKTV01000039.1, on the reverse strand, counting down.
ACGGAGCAAGGTTACAAGTTCTTGCTCAAAGGCCGCGCACCAGATTGAGCCGCCGTTCTTTGCTTTGACTGCAACTCCTTTTGCACAACTGCGGTCTTTGTTATCCCCAGACTTTGCGACATTGTGGACTCCGCGCGGCGGGGGCTGGTCCCGGAGACCGAAAGCATGCCGCAGGGCAATTGGCAGTCCGACGCTGCCTATGACGATAAGCGTGCGCTCGATCCGCCGGGATATGCGTTCGAGTATCTGCGCCGCAACCGGTCCTTCGTTCGCGACACTCGCCGTCTCGAAGGCCATCTGAAGCGCGGCACGATCACGCGGCACATGCGCGAAGCTTACGCGCGCCGCTGGGGGGTGCGATTTCGCGAAGTCCATACGCGACGCCGAACATCCGACGATCCTGTGGACGATGACGGCACTGCCGAGCGTCGTGCCGTTAACATCCGCTCCCATCGAACTCGACCTCTCCCGCAGCCATCCTGTGAAATTCCGGCGCAGCTGGATCGTCGCGCAACAGGACGACGAATTGCAGGTCCTCTGCGATGGATCGGTGTTTCGCGTGCATGATTTGGGCATCGTCGATGCACAAGCGGCCAACATCATCCTGCCGCTTGATGCGTTGTTCGATGTCCGGCTGAAGGTGGCACGGCGGTTGTGGCTCGCCGCCAACGGCCGCAATCCCGGACCCGATCCGGCGGCTCTGTCAAAGACCCAGCGCGACCGCCTGGTGATGGGATTGCGCGCGCTCGACGGGCGGCTCGACGGTGCCAGCTACCGCGCAATCGCCGCGGCTCTGTTCGGTGCGCATCGCCTGCCGGACCGCGGCTGGAAGACGCATGACCTGCGCGACCGCACCATCCGCTTGTGCAAATTTGGCGTCCATCTGATGGAAGGCGGATACCGCCAGCTCCTGCTGCATCCCTATCGGCAACGGCTCTATTAGCCGCGACGGCGCCACGACGCGCCATCGCTCTCCAAATGCATTCGGAGGGTGGCGATCTCGAGCTCCGCTCACATCGCCATCCCTTCCGGCCAATCCCTTCGCCAGTCTGCGTCACGACAGTCGCCGCTATCCGGCGCTTTTCCGACGACGAGGACGTCTTATGGCCGATCAGAACTCTTCACTGCCGCCGCGCTATCTGCGCACCCAGGAAGCCGCGCGCTTCCTCGGACTGTCGCCGCGCACGCTCGAAAAGCATCGCACCTATGGCACCGGCCCGCGCTATTCCAAGCTCGGCGGACGCGTCGTCTATAGCCTGGACGATCTGCAGGAATGGGCGAACCGCGGTCTCAAGACCTCCACCTCCGATCCCGGTCATGGCACCGTGCTGCCGGCGAAGCGTCACGCTGCCGTTGCGCCCGCTTATGCCGTCAAAGCGCGGCGTTGAGGCAGCCATTATGACCGCTTCACTGCACCTCAATGCGCAGAAGGCCGACATGGCGAGCGCTGACGCGACGGCAAAGCCATGCGCTTCCGCGCCGTTCGAACAGCCACTGCTCAATCTCACCGAGGTCGAACTGATCTTTCAGGAAGGCCAGATCGAGCGCTGGATTCGTTTCGGTCATCCCGTCGACGACCGGATCGTCGACGGCTGGCGGCGCGTTGTGTCCTTCGCGCCGGACAGCATCTTCGCCTTCGTGCGCTGGCAGGCCAACGACTACGGCACCGTGCTGTCGCGCATCGACATCCTGCGCGCGCTTGAACCGCACGAAGCGATGACCAGCATCGGTTTCTTGCGTCCCGGTGGCGAAATCCTCCTGCGCATGGCGAGCTGGCCGAAAGTGCAACTTGTGCTAAACCAGATCGACGCCATTGAACGTGCCGGCTTCGATCCGGCCGACATCTGCCCGGATCATTGGCGCCACATTCACAACCGCTTCAGCGCCAATCAGGAACCGCGCGGCTACACGCGCGAGCGTCATGCGGTCTGGCGTGCGCGCAGGGCGCTGTCGCCATGACCGTGCGCATTACGCTCGCCGCTTTCACGGTTGTTGCTGCTCTGCTGCAACTCGCCCGAGGTGGCGCACCGAAGCTCCTGCTCTGGAACGCAAGTGCCAGCGTTCCGCGTGGACTTTATGTTCTGCACGCCGCGCGTCCGCTTCATGTCGGCGAGCTCGTGAGCGTCGCGCCACCGCCTTCCCTCGCCGCGTTCATGGCTTCACGCGATTATGTGCCGCGCGGTGTGCTGCTTCTGAAACACATCGCGGCGCTCGGCGGACAGACGGTCTGCCGCAAAGGGGTCGCTGTTACCATCGACGGACGCTCGCGCGCGATCGCCCGGGCGGGCGACTCGCGTGGCCGTCCGTTGCCCGTTTGGCATGGCTGTCACCAGCTGCGTGCCGGCGACGTGTTCCTGCTGAACGTCGCGCCAGACTCCTTCGACAGCCGGTATTTCGGGGTGTTGTCCGGCCGGACGGTCACCGCCCGCGCAACACCATTTTGGACGGAGGCCGGACAATGACCACGCAATCGCGAAGGTTCCCACCACGCATTTTCAAACGACTCCGCGCTTTCCCAAGCCAGAGGATGCGAGGCGCCGACACCCGCAGGGTGGTCGCAGTTCTTTATGCAATGCTCTGCACCGCACAGGGCGCTGACTCTGCAGCCGCTCAGCTTTCGAGCGCGGCACACACGGCTCCCACCGCACGCGCCGCCAGCCACTCCGGTGGCTATGAGAGATTTGTTCAGGAGGCATCCAGCCGCTTTGGGCTGCCGTCGTCCTGGATACAGGCGGTCATCCGCGTGGAGAGTGCCGGCGATGCGCAAGCCGTGTCATCCAAGGGCGCGATGGGGCTCATGCAGCTCATGCCCGAAACCTGGACGCAGCTGCGCGTCCGTTATCATCTCGGCGCCGATCCGTTCGATCCGCATGACAACATCGTCGCAGGTACGGCGTATCTTCGCGAGTTGTTCGATCGCTTCGGCACGGCGGGGTTTCTGGCGGCTTACAATGCCGGTCCGACACGGTTTGAAGACTATCTGGCGGGCGTTCGGCCGCTCAACGACGACACGCGGAGCTATCTGGCGAAGCTCACGCAAATGTTGCCGGACCTTGGAATTGGCAGCGGTGGCACGAACAGAAAGCCGGCCGCCAATTGGCGCGCTGCAGGACTGTTCGCGAACAGGTCGCCCGTGTCGCAGCAGCCGGACGATGTGTCTGTCGATCATGCCTCCGCCGGCGAGACGAATGCGCTTAGCTTTGCACTCGCACCGCAGTCGAACGGATTGTTCGTTCCGGTCGACGCGACCGCTCAGCGGTGACCGCTGTGTTCGTCAGCACCACATCCAACAACCGCGTTATGTCCGAGAGCATCGGGAAATATCACCACCGCAACGGACCGATTTGTGGAGCGCAAGATAAAAGCCTCGATCGTCGATCGCGGCATGTGGTTGGTTGGAATGACAGAATTGACGTTTCCGCGCATCGAGCGGCCAGCTCCCTTGAACGAAGAAGAAAGCCTTTCAACCGCTTGAGCGCCAGCCACATTTCATTGATCGCGGATTTTCCCCGTGGCATCGCGTGACGACGATCTGCGCGTTCGCCCGGGACGCATCGCGCATGGCAACAAAGGCGCGCGCAAGCCCAAGAGCTTTGTCGGCCAGGTGATGCGGGCCGCGAAGAAGGCGGGGCACACAGGTTCGCGCTTCGGCGGCAAAGCCAGAGGTGCTCGCGGCTCGACCTTCGGCCGCGGACGCAAGATCGCGCTGTCCCTGGCAGCGACCTCGCCCACCCGCCGCGTCGTGGTGAAGGCACGCGTCGTGCGTCATAAAGGCACCAAGTTCCGCTCGGCGCCGCTTGCCCGTCACATCAGCTATCTCAAACGCGAAGGTGTGACGCGCGACGGCGCGGATGCACGGATGTTCGATGCCACCTCCGATAACGCCGACACCAAGGCCTTCGCCGAACGCTGCGAGGACGACCGGCATCATTTCCGGTTCACGGTTTCGCCGGAGGACGCGCCTCAAATGGCGAACTTGCGCAGCTTCACCCGCGAGCTGATGCGGCAGGCCGAACGGGATCTTGGCACCAAACTCGACTGGGTGGCGGTCGACCACTGGAACACCGACAATCCGCATATCCATGTGCTTGTTCGCGGCAAGCTGGACAATGGCCAAGATCTCGTCATCAGCCGCGCCTACATCAGCCAGGGCTTTCGCATCCGCGCCACCGAGCGCGTGGGATTGGAACTTGGACCGCGCAGCGAGCTGGAGATCAAATCCGCCCTCGAACGGGAAGTGGACGCCGAGCGCTGGACCAGCCTTGACCGCGCTTTGCGCCAGGCAGCCGACGACGGTGCCGGCATCGCCGATCTGAGACCGGGCGCGCTCAACGACGATCGCGAGTTGCGCCGGCTTCTGGTCGGCCGCGCCATGAAGCTGGAGCGTTTCGGCCTCGCCGAACAGATCGCTGTCGGCCAATGGACGCTCAAGCCCAGCCTCGAGCGGACCCTGCGCGAGCTTTCCATCCGGGGCGACATCATCAAGACCATGCATCGCGCCATGAGTGGAAGCGGACGCGAGCCGGACGTCACCGGATTTGCGCTGCACACGAATGCGCCTGCCGAACCTGTGATTGGACGTCTCGTTGCCCGCGGGCTGCATGATGAACTGAAGGGTACGGCCTATGCCGTGATCGAAGGCATAGATGGACGCACCCATCATGTGCGGTTTTCCGGTCTGGATGTGACCGGGGATGCCAAATCCGGCGCCATTGTTGAGACTCGCCTTTATGACGACGACAAGGGGCGCAAACGTCTGTCCCTCGCCGTCCGCTCGGACTTGACCATCGAAGCCCAGATCAAGGCGCGCGGTGTCACTTGGCTGGACCGACAGCTGCTCGCGAGCGATCCGGTGATCGCCCATGCGGGATTCGGCGAAGAGGTGCGGGCCGCGATGAAGGCGCGCACCAAACAACTCATCGAAGATGGGATGGCCCAACGGCAGGGACAGCGCGTACAGTTCGCCCGCGATCTGCTGGCGACCTTGCGGCAGCGCGAGCTCGACGAGACCGCAGCCAAACTGTCGGCCAGGACAGGACTGACTTATCAGCCATTGGTGGAAGGCCAACCCGTGGCCGGTAT
>MKTV01000039.1:28785-34289 GCA_001898425.1 Rhodospirillales bacterium 69-11 | reverse complement strand
GAACAGCAACTGGGAATCGAGGTTCGCGGCAAGGCGCTCGCCAATGGAACCATCGCCTGGAGCTTCGAGCGCAGGCGAGGATTGGGGCTTTGAGGCACAGTGCTCCAATTTGGGGAAGATGCGAGCACCGCGGCTGCCGACATCAGTTCCATGTTGGCGGAAAGCATGGCGCGAACATCGACCACGATGCTAGCGTTCACGCGGAGCGCCCGATACAAACCGGGTGTCAAACATGCGCGCGGAAACGCTTTCGATCCTGCAGACGGTCTATGCGCTACCCTTGCGCGAACCCTTGCAGCCTTTTGATGCCGACACGCTCAACATCATCGTCGCCGCCGCCCAAAAGGGCGGCGGGAATGCCTATGACGCCGCGGCGGCCTTCATGACCATGCACATGAAGCACCGCCTCGAATGGGCGCTCAAATATCAAGAGCCGCCTTGCGACGATGTCGCGTTGTTCCTGCCGATGCTGCGGACCGGCCTCGCGCGCAGCCGCGACCGGATGAACTTCTATGCCTATCACGACACCGCGGTGCGAGAAGTCGAAGCGCTGAAAGCGGAGATCGACCGCAGGGACCGACCGAACTGATCGGCCGCATTGGCCGATTTGCGCGCCGCTCTATCCGATTGTCAGCGACTTGCGCTTGCGGTCTTGCCTCCCCGCTCTTTTGCGCCGAAGGGACGGACATGTCCGCGACAAAAATTCTTTGGGGTCAGATCATCATCGTCTGTTTCGTGGTGCTGGCCTTCATCTGGGGCGCCACGGAATGGACGGCTTGGCAACTCGCCTTTCAGCCGGAGCTTGGGCCGCCCTGGTTCACGTTCTTCGGCTGTCCGGTCTATTTCCCCTTCCTGTTCTTCTGGTGGTGGTTTTCCTTCGACGCTTACGCGCACGAGATTTTTGTGGACGGCGGCTACATCGCGGCAACTGGCGGTATCGCCGCCTTCGCGGTTGCCGTTGCGATGTCGCTGTGGCGGGCGCGCGAAGCCAAGCATGCGATCACCTATGGATCGGCTCGCTGGGCCATCTTGCCGGAGATCCGAAGTGCGGAGCTTTTCCATCCCGATGGCGTGATGCTCGGTCTTTGGCATGGCCGCCATCTGCGCCACGACGGACCGGAACATGTTCTGTGTTTCGCGCCCACCCGGTCTGGCAAAGGTGTGGGCCTTGTCATCCCCACCTTGTTGACGTGGCCCAACTCCGCCATCGTTCACGACATCAAGGGCGAGAATTGGACGCTGACGGCCGGATGGCGCGCACGCTTCGGACGTGTGCTGCTGTTCGATCCGACCAACAAGGACAGCGCCGCCTACAACCCGTTGATGGAAGTGCGGCCCGGCGAATTCGAGGTCCGCGACGTACAGAACATCGCCGACGTTCTGGTCGATCCCGAAGGCGCGCTGGAAAAACGCAATCACTGGGAAAAGACCAGCCATTCGTTGCTTGTCGGCACGATCCTGCATGTCCTCTACGCCGAGCCCGACAAGACGCTAGCGGGCGTCGCCAACTTCCTCTCCGATCCGCGCCGACCCATCGAGAAGACATTGTGGGCGATGATGAACACACCCCATCTGGGCAATGGAAGAGTTCATCCCGTGGTTGCCAGCGCCGCGCGGGAGCTTCTCAACAAAAGCGAGAACGAACGTTCCGGTGTGCTCTCGACGGCCATGAGCTTCCTGGGTCTCTATCGCGATCCCGTGGTGGCGCACACCACCCGATGCTGCGACTGGCGCATCGCCGATCTGGTCGAAGGCCAACAATCCGCCACGCTCTACCTTGTCGTGCCGCCCTCCGACATCAGCCGGACCAAACCGCTGATTCGGCTGATCCTCAACCAGATAGGCCGCCGTTTGACCGAAGAGCTGGACTCCAGGCGGCGCAAGCATCGTCTCCTGCTCATGCTCGACGAATTCCCCGCGCTCGGACGTTTGGATTTCTTCGAGTCGACGCTCGCCTTCATGGCCGGATATGGCATCAAGTCGTTCCTGATCGCGCAGTCGCTCAACCAGATCGAGAAGGCTTACGGGCCAAACAACTCCATTCTCGACAATTGCCATGTGCGCGTCAGCTTCGCCACCAACGACGAGCGCACCGCGCGACGGGTTTCTGACGCGTTGGGTATCGCCACAGAGCTCCGCGCGATGAAGAACTATGCCGGGCACCGCTTGAGTCCCTGGCTCGGTCATCTGATGGTGTCGCGGCAGGAGACGGCGCGGCCGCTTTTGACCGCAGGCGAGATCATGCAGTTGCCGGCCAGCGACGAGATCGTTCTGGTGTCCGGCTGTCCGCCTATTCGTGCGAAGAAGATGCGATACTTCCGGGACAAAGAATTTCAGGGGCGCATCCTGCCGCCGCCGAAGTTAGCGCCATCGCGCTCGGATTCAGCGCCTGGCCCAAACAACGACACTTGGATGAACACAATTGTCACTTCCGTGCCCGAAGCATCCGATGCCGCCAACGCCGGTGTCCGGCGCGAGCCGGACTTGCCCGAGCATGAAGAGGTCGCGCCGCAGCCGATATCCTGCGCGCAGGAGTTCGAGCCGGTCGATGCGGACGATGACGCCGTGACGCCGGCGCAAATGGCCTTGGATCTGCAGACCGGCAATGCCATCCGGCAAACGCCGCTCGATCCCGCCGATCGTCTCGGCATGTAGCCTAATGCGTGGCAAGCATACGTTCCGCCTTCCCAATGAACTCGCCCGGCGGCTCGATGACTATGCGACGGCCAAGCATGTGCCCCGCGTCAAGGTCGTGGAGATCGCGCTGGACTCGTTTCTGTCGCCCGACGCGGCGGATCGCCTGGAAGCGGCACTCGCGCGGCGGCTCGATCGCATGTCGCGCGCGATCGAACGGCTGGAGCGGCATTCGACCATCACCAACGAATCCCTCGCTCTGTTCATCCGTTTCTGGCTGACCCACACCCCGCCGCTGCCCGACACGGCGGAACCCGCCGCACAGACCCGAGGCCGCGAGCGCTATGCGGGATTCATCGAAGCGGTGGGGCGCCGGCTCGCGCACGGCGATACCTTGCTCGACGACATCACTCGTGAAATCGAGGCCGCCAAGGCATCGAAGAACTCCTGACCACCGCAATCGTCCCTCACCCGCGCCTGTGTCGTACTCGCCTCCAAACAGAGGGGGTGCGAGCAATACGCTGATCGCATTTCGAAAGTGTATTCCGTCGAGTGTTTGTCTTTCTGCGACGGCGCACGCTTCATCATTGATCGTTGTTGCGCTCGCACGAATAGCGCTCTTTCTACTCGACCCCATCGAAGACGCGTTTTGCGTCGCCAAATTGGGGTCCCGCGTGAATACGCAAACCTTCCGGTCCGAATCGAGAGCCCGCAGCACACGCATGCTGCGCACCGCGCTTGGACCAGCCATCGCGGGGTTTCTGGAAGACGGCACCGTCGTCGAAGTGATGCTCAATCCCGATGGACGGGTTTGGGTCGATCGCCTCTCCGGCGGTCTCGAAGATGTCGGTGTCCGCATTCCGCCAGGCGACGCCGAACGCATCGTGCGTCTGGTGGCGCATCATGTCGGTGTCGAGGTTCATGCGGGAAGTCCACGCGTCTCCGCCGAATTGCCCGAGACGGGCGAGCGGTTTGAAGGCCTCGTTCCACCGGTCGTGACGGCGCCATGTTTCGCCATTCGCCGACCCGCCGTCGCGGTGTTCTCGCTCGACGACTATGTCGAAGCCCGCATCATGACGGCCGCGCAGGCCGATCAACTCCGTGCGGCCGTCGTAGCGCGCAAGAACATCCTCGTCGCCGGCGGCACCTCGACGGGCAAGACCACGCTGGTCAATGCGCTGCTCGCGGAAATTGCCAAAACTTCCGATCGCATCGTCCTCATCGAAGACACGCGCGAGCTGCAATGCGCCTCGCGCAATCTCGTGGCGCTGCGCACCAAAGACGGCGCGGCATCGCTTTCCGATCTCGTTCGATCGTCGCTGCGCCTGAGGCCCGACCGCATTCCCATCGGCGAAGTGCGCGGCGCCGAAGCGCTGGATCTTCTCAAAGCCTGGGGCACCGGTCATCCCGGTGGTGTCGGCACATTGCATGCGGGTACGGCCATCGGTGCGCTGCGCCGGCTGGAGCAATTGATCCAGGAAGCCGTGGTCACGGTGCCGCGCACCCTCATCGCCGAAACCATCGACATCATCGCCGTCCTCGCGGGCCGCGGCGCCGCCCGCCATCTCGCCGAACTCGCAAGCGTGCGCGGGCTCGATCCCACCGGCGATTACCGCCTCACCCAAGCTGGAGAATGCCCATGAACCCGTCACTGAAAAACTTGCGCGCGCGCCTGCTCAACACCAGCGCGCTTACGCCCGTCGCCACGCTGGCCCTCGCAACGCTGGTGACAGCGCCCGCCTATGCCGCAGGCACCAACATGCCGTGGGAGCAGCCGCTTACCCAGATTCTGGATTCGATCCAGGGCCCGGTGGCGAAGGTCGTGTCGGTGATCATCATCATCGTCACGGGCCTGACGCTCGCCTTCGGGGAAACCTCCGGCGGCTTCCGGCGACTGATCCAGATCGTCTTCGGTCTGTCGATCGCCTTCGCCGCGTCGAGCTTCTTCCTGACCTTCTTCCAGTTCGGCGGCGGAGCACTCGTCTGATGCTCACCGACGAACCCGTCCCCGGCTTCTACGCGCCTGTGCACCGCGCGCTGACCGAAGCGATTTTGCTGGGTGGCGCGCCGCGCTCGGTCGCGATCTTGAACGGCACGCTCGCCGCCGCGGTCGGTTTGGGACTGCGCCTGTGGATCGTCGGCTTGGGCCTCTGGCTGATCGGCCATCTGGCGGCGGTCTGGGCGGCCAAGCGCGATCCGGAATTCATGGACGTGGTGCGCCGGCATCTGCGCTATCCCGCGCATCTGGTCGCGTGAGGTTCAAACCATGATGAACCTCTCCGAATACCGCCACAAAGCCCAACGCCTTGCCGACTTTTTGCCATGGGCCGCGCTGATCGAAAAAGGCGTCGTCCTCAACAAGGACGGGTCGTTCCAGCGCACCGCAAAGTTTCGCGGGCCGGATCTGGATTCCGCAACACCGGCCGAGCTGGTCGCCATCACCGCGCGGCTCAACAACGCGCTGCGGCGGCTCGGCTCCGGTTGGGCGATCTTCGTCGAAGCGCAGCGCGATCCCGCCAATCGCTATCCGCAATGCGCTTTCCCCGATTCCGTCTCGCGGTTGGTCGATGAAGAACGTCGCGCGCAGTTCGAGGAAGAAGGATCGCATTTCGAGAGCCGGTACTTCCTCACCCTGGTCTGGCTGCCGCCGGCCGAAGATGCGGCGCGCGCCGAGAACTGGCTCTACGAAGGACGCGCCAACCAGGGCGCAGACTGGCGCGCGGCGCTCATCGGCTTTGTCGATCGCACGGATCGCGTCCTCGGACTGATCGAAGGCTTCACGCCGGAATCCGGCTGGCTCGATGATGTCGGCACGCTGACCTATTTGCATTCCTGTGTTTCGACGCGCCACCAGCGCGTGCGCGTTCCCG
>MKTV01000039.1:23915-28774 GCA_001898425.1 Rhodospirillales bacterium 69-11 | reverse complement strand
TATCTCGATGCCATTCTGACCGACGAGGATTTCGCGGGCGGGCTTGAGCCGCGGCTGGGCAAGGCGCATCTGCGCACGCTTACCGTGATGGGTTTTCCGTCGCAGACCTGGCCCGGACTGCTCGACGACCTCAACCGCCTCGCTTTCCCCTATCGCTGGGTGACGCGCGCCATCTGCCTCGACAAGACCGACGCCACCAAGGTTCTCACCAAAATCCGCCGCCAGTGGTTCGCCAAGCGCAAATCGATCATGGCGATCCTCAAAGAAGTGATGACCAACGAAGCCTCGGTACTGATGGATTCCGACGCCTCCAACAAGGCGCTCGATGCCGACGCTGCGCTTCAGGAGCTGGGTTCGGATTTTGTCGGCGAAGTCTTCGTCACGGCGACCGTGACGGTCTGGGACAACGACCCCCGCATTGCCGAAGACCGGCTCCGTCTGGTCGAGAAAGCGATCCAGGGCCGCGACTTCACCTGCATGCGCGAACGCGTGAACGTGGTCGAAGCCTGGCTTGGGAGCTTGCCTGGTCATGTCTATGCCAATGTTCGGCAGCCGCCGGTTTCGACGTTGAACCTGGCGCATATGATGCCGTTCTCGGCGGTGTGGGCCGGACCGTCGCAAGACGATCATCTCGGCGCCCCACCCCTCTTCTTCGCACGCACCGAAGGCTCGACGCCGTTCCGCTTCTCGCTGCATGTCGGCGATGTTGGACACACCCTCATCGTCGGTCCGACCGGCGCAGGTAAGAGTGTGCTGCTCGCACTGATGACGCTGCAATTCCGTCGCTATACGGGCGCGCAAGTGTTTGCTTTCGACTTCGGCGGATCGATCCGCGCCGCGGCGCTGGCCATGGGCGGCGACTGGCACGATCTGGGCGGCGCGCTATCCGAAGATGCGACGGAGCCGGTCTCTTTGCAGCCACTCGAACGGGTGAACGATCCGGGCGAACGCGCCTGGGCGGCGGAATGGGTCGCTGCCATCTTGGCCCGCGAATCCGTCACCGTCACGCCGGAGCTCAAGGAACACATCTGGTCGGCGCTGAGTTCGCTCGCCTCGGCGCCCGCCGCCGAACGCACGCTCACTGGCCTTGCAGTATTGTTGCAGTCCCAATCGCTGAAACAGGCGTTGCAGCCCTACACCGTGGGCGGTCCCTGGGGACGGCTGCTCGACGGCGAGTTCGAACATCTGGGCCAATCCGATGTGCAAGCCTTCGAGACCGAAGGCCTGATCGGCGCCGGCGCCGCGCCAGCGGTACTCTCGTACCTCTTCCATCGCATCGGTGACCGGCTCGACGGCAGGCCCACACTGCTCATCATCGACGAAGGCTGGCTTGCGCTCGACGACAAGGGCTTCGCGGACCAATTGCGCGAGTGGCTGAAGACGCTGCGCAAGAAAAACGCCAGCGTGATCTTCGCCACCCAGTCGCTCGCCGACATCGACGGCGCGGCGATCGCACCTGCCATCATCGAGAGCTGCCCAACACGCATCCTGCTCCCCAACGAGCGCGCGCTCGAACCGCAGATCACCACCATCTATCGCCGCTTCGGCCTCAACGATCGGCAGATCGAGATTCTCTCCCGCGCGACACCCAAGCGCGATTACTACTGCCAGTCGCGACGGGGCAACCGCCTCTTCGAGCTCGGTCTTTCGGAAGTCGCGCTCGCGTTCACCGCGGCCTCGTCCAAGACCGATCAGACCGCCATTGCCCAGATCTTCGCCGAACACGGCCGCGCCGGCTTTGCCGCCGCATGGCTGCGTCACAAGGGCCTCGATTGGGCATTGCCGATGCTTTTTCAGAAGGAGACCACCACATGACCAAATGTAATCCCCGTATGCGCACAACACTCATCGCCGGCGTCGCGCTTATCGCTGTCGTCGTGCTGTCCGCACCAGCCGACGCGCAGCTGTTCGGCGGCGTGACTGTCTTCGATCCCAGCAACTATGCGCAAAACGTGATGACCGCCGCGCGCGAGCTGCAGCAGGTGACCAATGAAATCACCATGCTGCAGAACCAGGCGACGTCACTGATCAACCAAGCGCGCAATCTTCAGAACCTGAACTTCTCGTCGCTCGGCGCTATCGACCAGTCGATCAGCCAGACGACCTCGCTGCTGGGCCAGGCGCAGCGTGTTTCCTATGACGTGAATGCGATCAACAGCGCGTTCACAACCACCTATCCGGTGAACTACTCCGGTTCGACGTCCTCACAGCAACTTCTGACCGATGCGCAAACCCGCTGGCAGAACGCGTTGGCCGCCTATCAGGACTCCATGCGCGTGCAGGCGGGTGTTGTCCAGAACCTGCAGAGCACACATTCCCAAGTTGATGCGCTGGTGAACGCCAGCCAGTCCTCCGCTGGCACATTGCAAGCCGCGCAGTCCGGCAACCAACTGCTCGCGATCCTAACAAAACAGCTCGCGGACCTCACCGCCGTGATGACGGCGATCGCGCGCGCGCAAAGCCTCGACGGCGCGCGTGCCATCGAGACCCAGGAACAGGTGAACACCCAGAACGCCCAGTTCCTCAACTATGCGGGCTATCAGCCCGGCAACGCGCAGATGTTCCACTGATGCGCGGGTCGTTCATCAACTGGGGCTGTGCCGGCCCCGCGCTCATTTATCTGAGTGTGGCCATGGGCATCGTCGCCGGCGCGATCACGCTGGCGCACCGCGCGCATCATATCGGCAGCACAACGCCAACAGGCTTGAGCATCCTGCCGGATGATGCGCTCACGCGCGAACTCGTCCGCTGCCAATCGCTGGGCCGCCGCGCCGAGGACGACGCCGGCTGCATCGCGGCCTGGGCGGAGAACCGGCGGCGCTTTTTCAACAGTCCTGACAAGGGATCGCACCCATGACCGGCACCGGGGTCATCGACAATTTCCTGGGCACCTTCACCCAGTACATCGACTCCGGCTTCGGACTGGTTCAGGGCGATGTGCGCTGGCTCGCCGGTATCCTCATCGGCATCGACATCTGCCTGGCCGGGCTCTTCTGGGCCATGGCCCCGGACGAGGACGTCATCGCCCGCCTCATCAAAAAGACATTATATATAGGTGTCTTCGCCTTCATTCTGGGCAACTTCAACCATCTCGCCGAAATCGTTTTCAATTCGTTCGCGGGGCTGGGACTGAAGGCGGGCGGCGGGTCGCTGTCGCAGGCCCAGCTCCTGCAGCCCGGTCACTTCGCCCAAGTCGGCATCGACGCCGGCAAGCCCATTCTGGACTCCATCACCAAGATGCTGGGCTTCACCAGCTTCTTCGAGAACTTCGTCCAGATCATGATCCTTCTTATCGCGTGGCTGATCGTCGTGCTCAGCTTCTTCATCATCGCGATCCAGCTCTTCATCAGTCTCATTGAGTTCAAGCTGACGACGCTTGCCGGATTCGTCCTGGTCCCGTTCGGCCTTCTTGGACGCACGGCATTTCTCGCCGAAAAGGTTCTGGGCAATGTCGTCTCGAGCGGTGTCAAGATCCTGGTGCTCGCCGTCATCATCGGCATCGGCCAGAATATCTTTGGCCAGTTCACCTCCGGCTTCAACAATCCGCCCACCATCAGCGATGCCCTGACGCTCATTCTTGCGTCGCTCTCTTTGCTCGGCCTTTCCATCTTCGGACCCGGCATCGCGAATGGCTTGATTGCAGGTGGTCCGCAACTTGGCGCCGGTGCGGCTGTCGGCACGGGTCTCGCGGCGGCAGGCATCGGTGCCGCCAGTGTGGTCGGTGGCATGGGCGCGCTGCGCGCAGCAGGCGGTGCGGCATCCGGCATCGCTCATTCGACCGCGACGGTCGCCGGCGGCGCATCCGCCGCCTATCGCAGCGGCGGCATTGCCGGTGTCACACAAGCCGGTGTCTCCGCGGCCGTAAGTCCACTGCGCCGGGCCGCGTCCAATCTGCGCGCCAGCTACAACGCTGGCGCCATGGCCGCGACCCAACGCCCAGCCCCCGGCGGTGGCCCCCAGCCGCCGGGCGGCTCGGGCGGATCGCCGCCGCCCTGGGCTGCACGCATGCGCCGTCATCAAACCATGAGCCACGGCGTGCAGTCAGCCAGCAACGCGCTGCGCTCGGGCGATCAAGGCGGCAGTGGCCATTCCGTCGATCTATCCGAAGGAGAGTGAAAAATGTTTCGAAGGTCCACCGTGCGATACGGCACGACGCCACAAGCGGAAACCTCCTACCAAAAAGCCGGACAGGCTTGGGACGAGCGCATCGGTTCGGCGCGTGTGCAGGCCAGGAACTGGCGGCTCGCCTTCTTCGCATCACTGGCGATGAGCGGGGCACTCTCCAGCGGCCTGGTCTTTCAATCGCTGCACGGCACCGTCACGCCCTGGGTGGTGCAGGTCGATCGTCTTGGCCAAGCACAAGCCGTTGCACCCGCCACCGCCGATTACCGCCCCACCGATCCGCAGATCGCCTGGCATCTCGCGCGCTTCATTCAGGAGGTGCGCAGCATTCCGGCCGATCCCATCGTGCTGCGCCAGAACTGGCTCGACGCCTACAACTACGTCACCGACAAAGGTGCGCTGGCGCTGAACGATTTTGCGCGCACCAGCGATCCTTTCACCAAGATCGGCAAGGAACAGATATCCGTCGATGTGTCGAGCGTCATCCGTGCCTCGGACGATAGCTTCCGCGTCGAATGGATCGAACGCCGCTATGTCGATGATGCGCTGGCCTCGACCGAACATTGGAGCGCCATCCTCACCATCGTCATCCAGACACCCACCGACGCCGACCGGCTCAAAAAGAATCCGCTCGGCGTCTACATCCACGCCCTCAACTGGTCCAAGGAGCTCGGCTAATGCGCAATCTCACGCTTGTCCTTCTGACGTCGGCATCTCTCGGCGCCTGTTCGACCTTC
>MKTV01000039.1:15682-23822 GCA_001898425.1 Rhodospirillales bacterium 69-11 | reverse complement strand
CCCCTGCCACTGCCTGGCCAACTCAAGCCATTGCCGCCAGCGGTCTCGGTGTCGCGTGAACCGCCGAATCCCAAATCGCGCGTGGAAGCGGCAAATGCCGCGGCGCGGATGCAGCCCACACATGCGGGTTATCTCAACGCCATCCAGGTCTATCCGTTCTCGGACGGCGCGCTTTATCAGGTCTATGCCGCGCCCGGCGAAATCACCGACATCGCGCTCGAACCCGGCGAGCAGCTGGTGGGCTCTGGTCCGGTCGCGGCCGGCGACACCGTGCGCTGGGTGATCGGCGATACCGAAAGCGGCACGGGTGCGGCAACGCGCACGCACATCCTGCTCAAGCCGCCGGCGCCCAACCTCACCACCAATCTCGTCATCAACACCGACCGGCACACCTATCATCTCGAACTGCGGTCCGATGAACGCACCTACATGGCCTCGGTCTCCTGGGCCTACCCGCAAGATGCGTTGATCGCCTTGCGCGGACAGAACGCTGCGGCCGAAGCGGCAACGCCGGTCGCCTCCGGCATCGACGTGAATACGCTGAACTTCCGCTATCGCCTCGAAGGCGATGATCCGGCCTGGCGGCCGCTGCGCGCTTTCGATGACGGCCGGCAGGTCTTCATCGAGTTCCCCGCCGGCATCGCGCAAGGCGAGATGCCGCCCTTGTGGGTCATCGGCCCACAGGGCGAAGGCCAGCTCGTGAACTATCGCGTGCGTGGCAACTACATGATCGTGGATCGCCTGTTCGCCGCGGCAGAATTCAAGCTCGGCGCCGATCCGCAAGCCGTCGTCCGCATTGTTCGCACCGATGGCAAGCCGTCATGAGCGAACACGACCACGACACGGCGCATCCCGAACCGCAAGCGCCCCACCCACCCGCGTCCGAAATGCGCCTCCGCTCGGACCGGCCGCCGGTGACACGACTCTCCCGTAAGGTGCTTCTGGCACTTGGCGGTGTCGCGGCGGTCGGCATTGCCGGCGCGCTGTTCTTTGCCTTGCGGCCACATCAGCAGGGCAATGGATCGGAGCTTTACAACACTGCCAACCGCTCCACGCCGGAGGGCTTGTCCGTGCTTCCGCGTGACTATACCGGCCTTCCCCACACCGCACCGAAACTTGGACCACCTCTTCCCGGCGATCTCGGCAAACCGATGCTCAACGCCGGCGTTGCGCCGCCTGGCATGCCGGGCGCGGCGGCTCTGACGCCCGACCAGCAACGCGCGCTGCAAGATCAGGAGGCCGCACGCACCAGTCATCTGTTCGCGACTTCAAATGTTGCAGGCTCGGCAGCATCCGTGGCGGCACCACCGGCAACAACGGGTGACAACACACAACCGAGAGCAGCCTCCGACGCGTCTGGAGATCACAAGCTCGCATTCCTGAACCAGCCCGCCGATCGCCAGACACAAAGTCCGGATCGTCTTCAGGACGTATCCAGTCCCGACATCTTGCAAGCCGGAACAGTGATACCCGCGGCGCTCATCACCGGTCTGCGCTCCGATCTTCCAGGTGAGATCATCGCGCAGGTCACGCAGGACTGTTACGATACGCCGACCGGCAAAATCCTGCTCATCCCGCAAGGCTCAAAGCTCGTGGGCCAATACGATGCGCAGGTCACATTCGGTCAGTCGCGCGCACTGTTGGTTTGGAACAGATTGATCCTGCCCAACGGAAAATCTGTCGTCCTGGAACGGGAGCCGGGCACCGATACGCAAGGCTACGCCGGCCTTGAGGATGAAGTCGACGACCATTGGGGTCTGCTCTTCAAGGCTGCAATCCTGTCGACCGTCCTCAGCGTTGGCGCGGAAGCGGGCACCAGCGACAGCGAAAACAATCTTGCCCAGGCGATCCGGGAAGGCGCGAGTCAGAGTTTTAACCAGACGGGCGAACAGGTCGTAGGACGCTCGCTCAATGTCCAGCCGACCATCACGATCCGGCCGGGGTTTCCGGTGAACGTGCTCGTGACGCGCGATCTCGTGCTCGAGCCTTATCGAAACTAGCGGAGGCTTCCATGGCAAAACTGCGATTGGGCATCATCGAAAGCGACAAGCCTGTAAAGCTCACCATCGAACTGCCAGCGGTCGTGCACCGTGATCTCGTCGCTTATGCCGAAGCGCACGCCCGCGAGACAGGTCAGCCAGCTTTGGCGCCAGAGAAACTGATGGCGCCGATGTTGGAAAGATTTATGGCCAGTGATCGAGGGTTTTCTCGCGCTCGTCGCAGGAGTAAACCTTCACATCAGCCCTCGGGCGCGTGACTCGTCACGCATGAACGCGATGAAGCGGCCGACCAATGGATCTTCCGCTTCGGACGCCCAAACCAAATCGAACTCTAGCCACGCATTCTCTTCGTCGATTGGCTTGAACACTACACCGGGGCATGTGGCTTCCGCGAGACTTTGTGTGACCAGCGTAATTCCCGCCCCCGCGCCGACAAGGGCAAGGATCGTCTGTTTGCCGGCCGCGTGAACCTGAAAGTCGCAGCCGTTGCCGAGCAACCAGGCATAAAATTCGCGTGGTGCCTGATTGTCGTCCCAACCTTCGACGAGGATGGTCTCTTGAGACAATTCAGCCCAATGAAGCGAAGAATCGCTTGTAAGAGCGTGGTCGGCAGGAAGCGCCGCGAGCAAACGCTCGCGATACAATGGAAGAACCGAAACTGAAGGCCACACGGTAGGTCCTCCAATCAGAGCAACATCTAGATGGCGCTCCGTAATCGCCAAAGCCATTTCACGTTCGTTTCCTTCTGTGACGGTTAAAGCCACATCTGGATATGCCCTACGCCAACCTATGAGCAAACTGCGTGCTGGTTCACCAATCGGCGGGAGGCGCACTCCAAGACGAATTTCCCCAACGCTACCGGACGCGTATTGCAAGCCGACCTGCTTAACTGTTTCCAATTCTGCTAGAATGCGCTGCACGCGATCTCGGACAGCCCGACCGCCGCGTGTGAGACGGATCCCGGTCGGGTGCCGCTCGAACAGGGACAGACCCAATTCGTTTTCCAGATTGCTGATACGGCGGCTAATTGTGGAGATCTCCACGTTCAAGCTGGCCGCCGCTTGGGTAAATGTTCCGGCATCCGCACAAACTGCAAAATAGCGAAGATCGATAAGTTCCATTTCTAAGCTCGCAGCATTCGCGATCCGTCGACGAAGTTAGCCGGTCGAAAGCGCCGCAATGTATTTCTCAATCAGTTTGGTCGCGCCCATGGATGCATCCACTTATTGCCTCCTTAGGCCCCGGAGTCCTTAGTGTTGGGGGGACAAATGCCGCAAAGCCAAAACTCTCTGTGCGGCCTTGAAACGACCTGATACCCAATTTTCCTGATCTCCAAGATCGCGCCCATCGCTTGAGCCGCCGCGAAACGCCCTAGAACAAAGGTTTTTTCAACTTTTGGAAACAAAAAGCGCCCGAAGCCAAATGACTTCGGGTCGCAAGTTTGAATGCGCACGGGGAGCCGCCCACATTCATGAACCAAGTTCCCTCAACAAACGGACGGTCCATCGTCAGCCTATTAGCCGTCGACTAATGCAATGAAACGCCAACCACTTAGCCTTTCCCATTGAAAACTCGTGGGATGGGCTCGCATGTCGTCTACGTCTTTCTTATTCCATAAAAAATATTATAATGCAAATACAATATTATACTCACACGCACAGAATCTTGCCATGCAGGATGGGTTGGTATGCATGGCATGTGTAAGGAGCGATAAACTTGGAAAAAGTGCACGAGCAATTTCTTGACGAGTTTGAAATCCGCCGGTTGATCGAGAACTGGGCAGTCTGGCGTGACTCGGGGGCTGATTTTGAACGCTTCGCAGGTCTCTGGCATCCACAGGGGGAAATAACCACAACTTGGTGTCGTGCGACCGCACCGGAATTTATTGCACGCGGCAAGGCCGGGTTTGAACGGGGAGGGAAATCGCTCCACATGCTAGGCGGTTCAAGCATCGAGCTATCAGGAACGCGTGCCCTCGCGCAGACAAAGGTAGCGATCATGGTGCGGGGCCACGTTCATGAGACCGAAGTGGATGTTACATGCTATGGCAGGTTTTTCGATCTTATAAAAAAAGTTGATGGCCGCTGGCTGTTGTACCAGCGTCATGTGATCTACGAATTGGACCAAATGATCCCGACTGAGCCAGGTCGTCGAGTTGAGTTGGATTCAGATTTGCTCAACTCATTTCCAGAAGGCTATCGCCATATGGCATATATGTTCCGCCAGGCTGGCATGGAAGTATTTCCGAATCTTCCCGGGACGCGCGGCCCGGAAGTTGAGGCTCTATATAAACTCGGGCGAGCGTGGCTGGCGGGCAAGCCGTTGCCCGAATCCAGCACTCTACTCTGAAGTTGACTCTTTCGGTGCAAGCTCACCGAACCACATTTTTCGTCAACCAGTGAAGGCCCTTGCGAGACCGCCAGTTGTTCTAATTGACTTGAAGCACTCACTCTTGAGTCTCAGGATATTATCGGTGTCATGGTTTCGGCACGGGTATGGTTATCCGAACTCAGTGTTCGCCTCCAAGCTTCGATGAGATTCGCTGGCAGCCCAACGCCAAAAACATAGCGGTCTGGGCGTACAAAGACGGCTTCAGCGTTATGGCCACTCAGCCATTCGTCGAGAGTCGCTCGGAATAACTCAAGGCGCCGATCATCGATCGTGACTGCGGTAACGCGAACTCCGCACAGATCTTTAGGCATCGTACGCGAAATCAACCAAGGTCCCGGGCCCAAGATGTCATCCAGCCGGACGGTTTCCTCGCCCCGCCCCTGGATTGGCTGCGGAAAAGGCTCCCCGCTGGCAGATGTGCTGGCGAGGACCGCGCGCCCCATCAGTGGTGGCGGTGCCATGAGAGGAATTGCCTGCTTCCCCGCGGCTCGTGCTCTCAGCATCTCTTCATCGCGCTTACGCGCAATTTCCGGATCCAATGTACATACAACTCGCCCCATCGCAATGGCAAGTTCAATATATGATCGCACGTTGGGCTCGCGTTCCACTTGGTAAGTGTCGAGAATGTCCGCGGCGGCATCTCCCTTGAGAACACTCGCCAGTTTCCAAGCCAAGTTAGATGCGTCCCGAATCCCAGCGCACATGCCTTGACCCGCAAATGGCGGTGTCTGATGGGCGGCATCGCCCGCGATTAACACCCGACCTTTTCGCCATTGTTCTGCGATCAGACCGTGAAAACGATAGACGGCCTTTCGATCAATCTCGACATCCGCGTTCCACGGTGCGAGAAGCTTCTGGATAAAAGAATCTTCTAATACCTGCTCGGAGGTCTCGCCAGGGCGCATCATAAATTCCCAGCGGTGCCGTCCGGGGCCCAACGGCAGACAAGTTGTCGGCCGTGCAGGATCGCATATTTGAAGATTAATCGTGGGAAGCCGGCAACCTGGTTTCGGCAAGGCATCAACTACCAGCCAAGGCTCATCAAAATGAAGGTCGACGAGCTTGATGCCCAGAGCTTCTCGAACCGGGCTCCATGCACCATCGCAGCCGACGACGTATTGTGTATCAACCACAAATTCACCGGTCTGCGCACTCACGGTGACTTGAACGCCTCTCGCCGAGGTTTCCAGCGATTTGAACTCGGCATTCATCTGCAGTCTCACGGAGCTGGTGCGGACGAGTTTGTCGCGGAGGACGCGCTCCATGCCCGGTTGATTGAACATATAGCTCGGGGCCCAGCCGCTCGACGCCAAAGTTCCATCTGAACCTATACCGAACAAAACCTCTCCCTTGGCGTTCCGAAATTCATAGCCGGTCGCGACGCGCGTGTGTGATAAAATGGCCTCGGCAATGCCGAGCTGCTGAAACACCCGCATGATTTCGTGATCGAAGTGTCCGGCTCGCGGTAGCGGATAGACGTCGGACGACTTGTCAATCGCGAGAACCTCAACCCCGAGGTCTGCTAGCAGTGCTGACAGCGTCGCTCCGACAGGGCCAAGGCCCACCACCAGAACCTGGCAAGTAATCTTGGACATCGCGAAGTCTCTACGTCTATTCCTCGTGAGATATTCCGACACGCGTCAGGAATCGGGACCAATGTAATGCCTCATCAGCGCATTAATCTTTGGGAGCGTTTCTCTAGAATAACGCGTGGGTTGGCCGGTCACTCGATTGAGAGCGTAAATGCCAGCATGCGGCTGCTGAGGCCCTTCGATATAGGTGACGTCCACACCCGCCTCTTTGAGACGAGCAGCATAGGCACGAGATTCGTCACGCAAAACCTCCCATTCGCCAGCCCAGATAATCGCCGGTGAAAGCCCTTCGACCGACGGAACCAGCAGCGGGGAGGCACGCCAGTCCCATGTGTCTTCCTTGGATCTTAGATACAACCGCGTCGCCTGCTCCGCGAGGTCACGCGTCAAGCTGTAGTTCGCGAACTCCTCATAAGACCGAGTGTTGTTGCGCGTGTCGAATACCGGCGTCCAAAGCCATTGTACCGCTGGTTTTTGAATGTTCGCATCACGTGCCATCAGCGACACCACGGTTGCAACATTCGCCCCTGTGCAGCCGCCACCAATACCGATCTTTGTTCTGTCGATCTGCAGTTCGCCAGCTTGATCGAGAATGTACTTGTAAGCCGCGAAGCAGTCCTCGACCTGAGCAGGAAATTTCGCCTTCCAGGAAACACGATGGTCAAGCTGCGCGACCGCGCATCCCCAAGCCAAAGCATAGCCGCTGTTTTCGGTGTCGCAAGCATCGAGACCATCGAAACCAGCCCAACCACCGCCATGTGTGTGCAGATACAGGCCAATCGGACCAGTGCGGCGCTCGGGCATGTATATGCGCATCGGTAGAGAACCAGCGGGGCAAGGCACTTCGACGTTCCAAGCCTTAAGCCCTGGCGCGAGAACATGAGGATCCGCAGGCGGCGCCGGGTTAAAACCAGGAGGTAGCATTCCGAAAGGAAGGTTGATGTGGTGCGTTTCTTCATCGACTTCGGCCATGCGACGTTGGCGAAGAGCTTCGTAATCGATCTTGGATACCAGCGGGGGCAGTGCTCCGGGCAGGGGCAGTCGCACCGGACCAGATTGAAAAGAGGGCGGTGATTCCGGCACAACTGCTGCAGGATCGGCGGATTCGTAGATGTCCGAACTCATGTTTCTATTCCTCTTCTTGCCTGTCGCTCGAGGGCTGCTTTGTCTAAGTCTTACTCGATCGAACGTTGATTGATCACATTCAACAATCGAGCACTCGCGACCAACGATTGGGACGCCTGCTCATTGCGGATCATCTTCTCCAACTGCCTTCGTACCTGGATGGCAGCAGCATCATTGGGCAGAATAACCGGGCGAAGGGACCAAAAATCTTCTTCCCCCATGCGTTCCTGGCAGGCCGCGAGCATTGGTTCGTCCTCGTCAACGAACGGATCTCTCGTCATTCCCTCCCTTCCATCAACCGTACTACCAAAAAGATAGTGTGAGGAGCGCTCAGTTTCGGGTGTAATAATATGAAGGGCGTGTATCGCCTCATTGCCAAGCAACTCACCATGCGGAACTTGTGCGAATGTTAGAGCGACCACACCCGGCGCGAACCATTCTGTGTCCAGTTGCTGATCTCGTCGTTCTCCATCGCCGATATCAATATTTTTCATCTCGATTGTCGCCTTGATTCGCTCTCCATTTCGACTGACCCGAACCACGGCATCTCGAAGGCCCGGCGTCACCGGAGCTAAAGTCTCCGCATGCAGAAATACCGAGTGGCTCAAATCCATAAGATTGTCGATTGCGAGCCGATAGTCGGCACGGACGTGTATGTAAGCTGTCTTGAATTCCGCAGTTGGCCCGGGAACGAATGCGCTCAGATCGGGGATATTTTTCGGTTCGGCCTTTTCATGGTCGCCGCGCCAAATCCAAACCAAACCAAACTTTTCTTCCGTTGGAAATGCGCGCACGGATGCGGTTTCTGGGATGTATCCCTCTCCGAGGGGATTCGCGATGCATCCGCCCTTCGCGTCGAAGGTAAGGCCATGATAGCCGCACCGAATGTAGTCGCCGACTATACACCCTCTGCTCAATGGGGCGAACCGATGCGGACAGCGGTCGAACATCGCTGCGGGCGTGCCGTTCTTCTGCCGATAAAGAAGGACAGGCTCTCCCGCGATTCGACGAGGCAGTATCCCGTCGACCAGT
>MKTV01000039.1:13285-15651 GCA_001898425.1 Rhodospirillales bacterium 69-11 | reverse complement strand
TTCGCAAATATGCATCCTCGCCGCCATACGATTTTGACGAATGCACTTTCCCGGGCTCCATCTGCCCATCTCCTCTTCCGCCTTAGAGTGAGTCCGCTCTATGGACAGGTGGCATTTTGGTAGATTGCCGCTTGTCGTCATCTTGGGTGCGAGCACGAGAAACTGAATCGCGACGTTCGATCCGAAATGGAAGTTCGGAGTAGCCGTAGAGACCTCTGTTAAGGCTCACAGTTGGCGGCCCCGCCGTCACCTCAACATCGGCCTCAACCAACGCCTCCAACATGACTTCCATTTCGAGCCGGGCAAGATGCATCCCCGCACACATGTGGGTCCCGGTGCCCCAGCAGAGTTGGTCACGAGCGTCACGGTCGACATCGAAGCTGTCCGGATTGGCATATCGCCGCTCGTCACGATTGGCACTGCCATAGAGGAGCATAACGCGCGAATCTTTTGGCACCAGGGCGCCATCCACCTCGTAATCTTCGACAGCGAACCGGGAAAACCACCGAACCACTGCATTGCGGCGCACGCCTTCCAAAACCGCAAATGGAATTTTTTCGGGATTTTCCCTGAGCTTAGTCCATTGGTCAGGGTTCTGCGCGAGGTCGTATAGCAAGTGCCCCTTCGAAAGTATGGTCGTGTCCAGGCTAGGGATCACGTATGCGCTGATCGCGGCCATCGCCTCAGCCAGCGAAAGGCGGCCGCTGTCGACCGCCTTGAACAGGTCTCCGGTCCAACTTCCTGACCGCACCGTGGCGGGACTAAGACTCGACATGAAGCTGCGCGCCTCGGCCAACACACCGAATTCGTCTAGATCGACGTCCGGACCAATTTGATTGAAGGTTGTCGCCGCCCATGTGAGCATACGCTCTCGTCCGGCTTCCGGCAGCCCCACAAGATGGGACACTGCTTGCACAGGAAGAAAAGATGCGAGTTCGGTCATCGCATTGAACCAATTGCAACGGATCAAGGCATCAATGCGCCTTGCAATGAGTTGCTTGAGATCCAGACGCACCTCGCGAAGCTTGGCCGGCGCCAATGGCCTCATTATCGTCGCCCGCAGTCTGGCGTGCGGCTGACCATCCATTTGCAGTACATTTGAGCCGCCACCCGAGTTCCAGATATCGTTGAATCCAACACCTTTGCCGCTAATCAGTTTCTCTGGCGCTCGTAGCGCCGCTTGCACATCGGCGAATCGCCCAATGGCGAACACATCGGGGTGCCGCAAATGAACAACTGGCCCCGCGTCCCGTATGGCTTTGTAATCGCCATACGGATCACGAAGACTTTCGTCACCAAATAGGTTGAGAGCGAGTTCTGGCGCTTGAGCCAAGCGGGCCTGCATCTACTTGCTCTCCCTGCTTTGGACGCGGGACATAGCCCCCAGCGGTCCTTTTATGCGCGACTAGCTTTTGGATTTCTGGCATAAAATATTCTTTTGTGCAAATAGAATATATATTTGGTCCAAAGATGCCTGAGGAAGACACAATGGCAAGAAATCTCTTTTCGCTGGAGGGGCGAACCGCCCTGATCACCGGCGGCTCGCGCGGGATCGGCAAGATGATCGCCGCAGGCTTCATTGCACAGGGCGCGAAGGTTTATGTTTCGTCGCGCAAACAGGCCGCCTGCGATGCGACCGCTGCCGAACTCTCGAAGGGCGGCGTCTGTATTTCCTTGCCGCAGGACATCTCAACGGTAGAGGGCTGTAAAGCGCTCGCGGGAACATTCGCCAAGCGAGAATCCAAACTCGACATACTCGTCAACAATGCCGGCGCCGCCTGGCTGGCCGAATTCGATGCCTTCCCGGAGAACGGTTGGGATAAGGTACTGAATCTGAATCTGAAGTCGCCGTACTTTTTGACTCAGGCGCTGCATGGCGCGTTGAAGGCCGCTGCTAACGCCGAACGGCCTGCCAAAGTGATCAATATCGCCTCGATCGACGGCATTCGACCCAATCCGCAGGAGACCTATTCCTATCAGGCCAGCAAATCGGGTCTGATCCATTTGACGCGGCGGATGGCAGCCAAGCTTATCGAAGCCAATATTTGCGTCACTGCGATCGCTCCCGGAGCCTTCGCTTCGGAAATGAACTTCGTGGCCCGCGATCAAGGCGTCGAACTGGCCCGTCATATTCCGTCGAAGCGGATCGGCCGCGACGAGGATATGCAAGGTGTGGCGATCTACCTCGCCTCTCGCGCTGGCGACTATGCTGTCGGGATCACCATCGCCGTCGATGGCGGCGTCACTTACGCTAGCCTCCACGTGTGAAGGAAAATCCCATGGCGATGATCGTCAATCGACGCGATCTGGATTTTCTGCTGTTCGAGGTTCACGGCGTCGAAACGCTGTTCGATGAGCAACGGTTT
>MKTV01000039.1:12817-13238 GCA_001898425.1 Rhodospirillales bacterium 69-11 | reverse complement strand
GGCAATAGCTGAAAAAGCGTACCTGCCATTGGCGGCAAAGATGGATCGCGATGAACCGGCAATGGAAGAAGGCCGCGTTCATCTGCCGGAAGGAGTCGCCGACGCAATTGGCAAGTATGCAGAAGCCGGTCTGTTCGCACAAACCTTCGATCAAAGCGTCGGCGGTCTGCAACTTCCCTATGTGGTGAGCATGGCCATAAATGGAATGTTCTCCACCGCTAACCAGCCACTGGCAGGCTATGCGATGTTGACCGTAGCAGCAGCGCATCTGCTCGAGATCTGGGGTGACGAGAGCCAGCGAAACCTTTATCTCCCCCGCATGCTCGAAGGCCGCTGGTTTGGCACCATGTGCCTTTCCGAGCCGCAAGCCGGATCATCTTTGGCGGACATCACCACGCGCGCAGAGCCTCGAGCTGACGGC
>MKTV01000039.1:11973-12737 GCA_001898425.1 Rhodospirillales bacterium 69-11 | reverse complement strand
CGCGAAGGTACCCGGCGGTCCTTCGGGCGTAAAGGGAATATCACTGTTCATCGTGCCGAAGCGATTGCCGGATTCCTCCGGCGCGCCTGGGCGCTACAACAATGTCACGCTCATCGGCCTGAACCACAAGATGGGACATCGGGGCACGACCAATTGCCTCCTGAATTTCGGCGAAGCAGGACCGACAACCGGCTATCTCGTCGGTAACCTGCATGAAGGGCTGCGGTATATGTTCCATATGATGAACGAGGCTCGCATTTCCGTTGGACACGGCGCGGTGTCATCGGCACTCGCCGGTTATCTCTATTCGCTCGACTATGCATCCGAACGCCTGCAAGGACGGTCGCCGAATCGGAAAGATCCCAACTTACCGCAAACACCGATCATCGAGCATGCCGACGTACGGCGAATGCTTCTGCAGCAGAAAGCAGCGGTCGAGGGTGGACTTTCCCTTATCCTGTATTGCTCTACATTGATCGACCGCTCATCGGTACTGGCGCATGCCGAGGCCACCGATCTCAATCTGATGCTCGAAGTACTGACGCCGATCGCGAAATCGTGGCCGTCTGAACATTGTCTCGAAGCGAACAAGTTGGCGATTCAGGTGTTGGGTGGTGCGGGATATGTTCGCGATCATCCGGTAGAGCGATTCTATCGCGACAACCGGCTCAATCCCATCCATGAAGGCGCCTACGGAATTCAGGGACTGGACCTGCTGGATCGCAAGGTGCGTCTATACGGCGGTCGTGGTCTGGCGCTGATCT
>MKTV01000039.1:8691-11871 GCA_001898425.1 Rhodospirillales bacterium 69-11 | reverse complement strand
CAGCCAGCACGCATTGCACCGACCGCGTCCTCGCGCTTGCGAATGCTACGATATATCTTGATGCTGCCGGTCGCGTGATCGTGGGATGGCTTTGGCTACAGCAGGCGGTCGTCGCGGCCCAAGCGAAGACAACGAGCAAATCGGAAACCATGTTTTACGAGGGAAAGCTTATCACCTGTCGCTTCTACTTCTCCCATATGCTGCCGGTTGCCGCTCTGCAGTTCGCACTCGTCGGGTCGCTCGAGGATAGCTGCATAGCCGTGCGTCCCGAACATTTCCACGCCGGCCGGACGGCCTAACGAAGTGCGCGCGGCGTACGATGCGATTGTCGTTGGTGCGGGGCACAACGGACTGGCGCTTTCGCTCTATCTCCAGCGCGCGGGCCTGAAGACGCTGGTGGTCGAGCAGATGGACTGCGTCGGCGGCATGACGCGTACCGATGAGATGCCGACTCGTGGATTCAAGCACAATCCGCACGCTAATTATCTGGCTTATGGCGCGGTGAGTCCGGTGGAGCGCGACTTTGACCTCGCCGGTATCGGACTTGTGACCGTGACACCGGAGGCCCAGCACGGATTGGCCTTTGCTGACGGCCGTCCACCGTTGATTCTACATCGCAACGATCTCTTCGCGCGGTCAGCCGATAGCCTGCGCGCCTATTCCAGAGCAGACGCGAAGACCTATGTGGAAATAAAGGCGGCAGTGAATCATCTCAACACCGTCATGGGCGCCGCTCTCTACTCGCCCTCAAGTCGGGAGATGGCGATGAAACAGATCGAGACGGCTGCGAAGATCTACGGCCGTTCGACGGAATCGCTATCCGCCAAGGCGGTCATCGACGACCTGTTCTGCACGGATGAAGTCCGGACGCTTTTCTATCAACTCGCGGCGGAAACCGGGCTACTGCTGGAGGCCGAAGGATCGGGATCCGGATTCCTCACTTTCACCTTGTGGCTGGTGGGACAATGGCGACTGCCTATTGGCGGCATGCAGGCTTATGCGAACACGCTGGCGCGAGCGGCCGAGCGCGAAGGCGTGGATGTGAGGACCAATGCGCGGATCGAGCGGATCATCGTCCGTGGCGGACGCGCATCCGCAGTTGTGGTAGCGGGGCACGGAGAGGTGCTAGCGCGTCGCGTGATCGCGTCCAGCGCAGGACTTGTTCAGACCCTTATAGGCTTTCTCCCGGCGACCGCGCTCAGTCCACGCGAACGCGCTGATATCCAGGCTTATGCGGCGCAGAACGGCTCCAGTCTCGGCGTGCTCGCTCTCGCAATGAAAACAGCACCCGACTACAAGTCGGCGCGATGGGATCCGACGATCAACCGCTGTTTCCGCACGGTGGTGGGCTACGAGGATGCGACTTCCACCGTCGAGCATCTTTGCGCCATCGACAAGGGCTTGTTGCCCAAACCCGCCGCGGCCCTTCGCGTCAACAGCCTGTGGGACAAGAGCCAAGCGCCCGCGGATCATCATGTCGCCGGCGGTGACGTGCTCATGCCAAGCCCACACGCGCTCGATATGGACACATGGGCCGCAGTTGCAGGAAGTTATGTTTCGGCTTTCGTCGATGCGTGGGCGCAATATGCACCAAACATTTCACAGGCTTCGGTGACGGCAGGTACTTTCGCGCCGCCCCAACACTACGATCGTTCCATCCGCCTGCGCGAGGGTTCCGCGCAGTACCGAACCGAGGTCGGACAGCTCTATCTCTGTGGAGCGTCCACCTTTCCCGGCGGCGGCGTCCACGGAGCCTGCGGATACAATGCGTTCAAAGCGATCGCGGAAGACATTGGTCTCGCTAAGCCGCAATAAATTAAACTTCGTCGTCTTTTTACTCTGCCCTAGCTGTAAAGCGAGGCGTGCTCTTTCTGATAAGGCTCGTATGTCTCCTTCATGGACGCCAGATTAAGGAGCATCGACGCGATACGATGG
Source organism: Rhodospirillales bacterium 69-11 (assembly GCA_001898425.1). Lineage (GTDB taxonomy): Bacteria > Pseudomonadota > Alphaproteobacteria > Acetobacterales > Acetobacteraceae > Rhodopila. Next base: position 9,936 of record MKTV01000039.1, on the reverse strand, counting down.
TTCGTCCCCGCCGAATAAAGGGTCGAACGCACCCACAAACTCTCGGTGCGCCGGCTACCCGAAAGAAACACAACCTCGCGCTCGACCTCATAGGCCTCGCCAACGAACACCGGTCCGTCCAACAAGCGGATTTCCTGATCGGCGAACAAGCCCACTGCCGGTCCGCGCACATGAAAGCTTGCATTACCGGAGGTGTACTGCATGAGGACGCTGATCATTTCCATCGGCACAATCGCGCGACCGAGCGGCGAGGTTCGCGCCGTATAATAGGACGATGTTTCGGTGATCATTTCTAGCTTTTGGTTCAGGCTGAAGGGATAAAGATCGCCCATGTGCTGATCAGGATCCATCCGGACCGCCGTCCGTGCGAGCCTCGTACCCACTTTCACGTCAGCGAGGATCACAGGATCGGCCAGCGGCGAAAGTTGCGAGAGTCGCTTGTCGAGCGCCGTCATTCCAAAATCCGACCCTACCGAGGCGGTACCGCGAAGAATCTCACTGCCGTCGTCCCGCAGCATCCAGATCTCCGCCGAGGTATCGCCGGACCGACGCAGAAAGGCCTGAACGGCCTCGCCTTCAAACACAGGCGCACGATAATGAGCTGAGATGCATCCATGCGACAGCCATCGGTCACCCCATATCGCATAACCCAACGGAGCAAATTGACTGAAGTGGGTGGGGCCCTCAATCGTACCACCTTTGAAACCCAATTTCTGAGCAGTGGCGTCGTCATGGATTGACGCGTGGCCGTCATATTCCTGCACCGCAAGCATCTGCCGCGGAAGCCGGAAGGGACCGTTGAGCACTCCATCCTTCATCTCGATCGTGGTCACAAACTCCATTTTGGATATTCCTCCTTCGGAACGCTGCGTTAGGCGCCCACTAAGCAACGGCGCTCTTTCGCGCCGCAATGTCGTTATAATGACGATCGATCCAAGCGAGGCCCCGCGGATGGGCAAATCCGACCTTCCCGAAAAAGTCCACGAAGCAGAAGAGATGAATATCAGCCAAGGTGAATCGATCGCCGCATACAAAATGCCGCCCTTCAAGCTCCGCATTGATCCACGTCAGCCAATGATGTGCCAGCCCTTTAAGATGAATCGCGACAGACGACGGCAAAAGATGCTCATGCGGTGCGTGGTGGTTTCTGATTGGGCCTTCTGCGGTGACGCACACCACTGACATAGGCTCGACATATCGCAGATCAATGAATCGACTCCACATCCGCGCCTCGGCTCGCTCTTC
>MKTV01000039.1:6934-8596 GCA_001898425.1 Rhodospirillales bacterium 69-11 | reverse complement strand
CCAGCGTCGGCACCTGGCCTGTTCGGTTGATTTCTGTCCGATAGGGCGCGCGCCGATTTTCATCGCCGCGAAGGTCGAGTTGGTAAGTTGGAATTTCGATGCCTTTTTCGGCTGCAAACATTCTAACTACGCGTGGATTAGGCGCCTTGTGATAGTCGTAGAGCAGCATTGCGTTGTCCCTGTCGTGCCGATCCGACATCGATGAGGCAAGGGCACACGTGTCGTGCGATGTAGCTCAACCGCGTGTTGGATCGATCAAAAACTTTTCGCCTGTCGCCTTACGCTCATAGGCGCGCAGAACGTCTGGCTGCAGCGCTTCGGCAAGACCGATCACACGCGTGTACTTACTAGCGAAGGTCGTGGTCAGTTCCTTGATGACACGCTTGCGCAAACGTTGTTCCACCTCGGGACCTACCCTCTTCAGAAAAGGCGTGAGAAGCCAGCCGGAGACGCTCCATTGATAGCCGATCGGGCGCCGGTTAAGGATCGTTGGCCCAAAGTCGAGGGTTCCGTAGATATAGAGCTGCTTGAAAGTATCGGAGCCATAGCGGCTATAGGTCGGCATACGGCGGACGGCCGCCTCTTCCATAGCGTGCAAAACATCGCTCCCCATCGATCCGCCCCCGATTGGATCGAAGGCGATGATTGCGCCGGTCTCTTCCACCGCCGAAACGAGCCGCTCGTGAAAGTGTTCCTCCTCGCTGTTGAGAACATTCCTTGCGCCGATGCTTCGCAAAAGATCAACTTGTGCCTGCGAGCGGACTATGTTGACGAGCGGAATGCCGTCAATGAGACAGATCTTTTGCACCATCTGACCAAGATTTGACGCGCCAGCTATGTGAATGATCGCGTTATGACCTTCTAAGCGCGCAGTCTCGACGAACCCAAGCGCGGTCAGTGGATTCACGAACATTGAGGCACCTTGTGCCGCACTTGCGCCTTCAGGAAGCGGCGTGACGTCGCGTGCCTTTACTTTGCGGTAGTCCGCGTACATCGCGCCAGCGACCATGCCGACGAGCTTTCCCTTTAGCGCTTCAGCGTGTTTTCCTGCAGCAACTACGGTACCGGCGCCCTCATTTCCCACTGGTAGCGATTGGCCCAGCCTTCCCGCCAGCGCCTTCAGACGAGCCGGCGGGACTGTGAATATCAGACCGGGCTTCGTACCCTCTTTCTTCTGAAGCGTCGACAAGTCAGCAGGACCGACGAGCAGTCCAAGATCGCTTGGATTGATAGGGGCAGCCTCGATACGAACTACCACTTCATCATCAGCAGGATCAGGGATAACAACGCGCTCTATGGACAGTGTGAGTTCGCCATCGACACCGACAGTCGAACGTATCTCGCGCCCCTCTATGGCCATAACAATCTCCCTATAATCGAAGCATTCGTGCGTTTAACAGGGCAATAGTCCCCTTTTCACGGGAACAACCCTTTCGCGAGCCGGTGTGCTATGACAGCGATCTTTCCATCCAGTTGGCGACGAAGTGAAACGCGAGGCTCAAGCGCCGCCCGACGCAGCTGGGTGTTGCGGTCCCCAAAGCGTTCCGAGAAGTTCAGCAATTCCAGCTATCCCTGAAGCGTCTGCGGCCGTAAAAAGGTCTCCATCGGTCCAATGCTCGAGTTCATGGCCCCAAGGATCTTTCCAGTAGTCGAAGATTTGGC
>MKTV01000039.1:778-6897 GCA_001898425.1 Rhodospirillales bacterium 69-11 | reverse complement strand
TCGACTGCAGGATTTGAGATACGAATGACCCTTCATGAGATCATCGAAACTAACGACTTCGAATGCTGCATGATTGAAGCCTTGTCCTGTCGGAGCTTGCAGCAGGAATATTGTATGATGGTCGGTGGGAATCGTACCGCGATCACATCGAAGGAAAGCGCCGAATGGCTTTCCTATATCGATTTCGATCTGGTCGGATGTGATTAAGCCGAAGCGATCCTTGTACCAAGCTTCCGAAACGGCAAAGTCGCTGACATTGAGGACAGCATGACCTAGCCGATAAACATGAGAGGGGCCCGGCGGAAATCGAACTGAACTTCGGAATCGGCGCCGCTCCTTGGCTGAATTGACCGGAATATTGATGGGTAGGTCTTCGGCGTTGGTCCAAAGTTGTTCGGCCACCACGTCGACTGCATTGCCATCAGGATCGTGCAAACGAACGACAAACCCGCCGCCCGGCGTTTCTGCGCCTTGCACAGCGACGCCATCGTGCTCAGCCAATGCAAGCAGATCCGCACGAGACGCTGCTCTGAACCCCAGTCCTGCAAATTGGGGATCACCTTGTTCAGTGACATGCACAAAGGGAGATCCATCGGCTCCGCGCCCATAAAGCCTATTTTGGTGCTCGAAGCAGTTCAGTCCGAATTCCTCCAAGAAACCACGCATTACTGCTAGATCCGGCGCTTGGAAGCGAACGAACGCAATATCTTCTATTTTAATGACACTCATGACCGGGCCTTGTGTGTACGCAATCGTTCTGCCGGCTTTCCGTCGTCAATGGTCGTCCCCCAATAGCGACGGGCGGGCCAATCATTGTGGCGAGATGTACCCCGAGGATTCCCACGTTATGTCGAGGGTTTTCCTCGCGGGGTCAGTTCCTTCGATTATGCCGATCATCGCTTTCCGGCTGATCGTCCCATGACGTTTATCCTCCGCTTTGGTTGAATTGTGGACGCAATTCGCCTGTCTGCCCAAAACACCACGAAGCAATTGCGCACCGCTTTCAGTTTAGACGCAGAACTTACAATAAAAGTATTTTTTCTGTAGTCAAATCTCTTTTTTCGCATTTAAGATTGTTATTCAAATCGCAGTGGGCTGACCGCGCAAGCGGCGAAAACGAGGAGCAAGATATGCGGCTAGTTCGGTTCGACGATGGGGGCATGCCGCGGATCGGAGCGATCATCGGACAAAGCGTGGTTTCGCTTGGCGCCGTGGCCCCGCGCTATTCGACAATGCTGTCATTAATTGCAGGCGGCGACGAAGCTCTCCGAATGGCACACAGTGCCTTAGATTCTGCTGCCCGAACTACCCCCCTTGAGAAGACCAGATTGTTGGCACCGATTGAGCGCCCAGGAAAATTTTTGGCGATAGGCATGAATTATCGCAAGCACATGGAGGAAGCAAAGCGCATCGGCGCGCCTGTTCCCACCAATCAGTATTGGTTCAACAAGCAAACCAGTTGCATCGCAGGTCCTTTCGATGACACCGATCCTGGAGTCAGCCAAGCGCTTGATTATGAGGTAGAGTTGGGAGTCATCATTGGTAAGCCGGCCAAACGCGTAAGCGTTGAAGAAGCCAAGCACCATGTGTTTGGCTATCTTGTCTGCAACGATGTCTCTGCGCGCGACTGGCAATCACATGCGCCCACATTTACTGTTGGAAAATCATTCGACACACACGGGCCGATCGGCCCTTGGATCGTAACGGCTGATGAAATTCCAGATCCGCACACGCTCGGGCTGCGCTGTTATGTTAACGGAGAATTGCGTCAAGAAAGCAATACAGCCGAGTTGATCTATAATATTTGGGAACAGATATCTTACCTCTCCACTGCGTTCACGCTCGATTCTGGAGATATCTTGGCAACTGGAACGCCGAGCGGCGTGGGCGTGGCAATGACTCCGCCGCGCTTTCTTCAGCCAGGAGATGTCGTTCGCTGCGAAGTCGACGGAATCGGTGCGATCGAAAACAAGGTGAAGTCTCGTGACTAGGTAGTGGCACGTCAAATGAACTTGGCGTATTCCACAAACTGAAGTGATGTGTCGGCGCGGAAACATCTGAGTCTAGAGATCACTACTTACTCCGCCGCGATAGCCGCTCTCGGCAATCTGCCCACCAAGTTGACCAGGGAAGAGACCGCACGGACACTATAATTTGTCGGCTATCGTGGCGTCGTCTCGCAGGGTTTCGCGATGCGGGGACCAGTGAACAGGATACCAGCTCGAGCCTCAATTCACCCCCAACGGCCGGGAAGGCCTTGGCATCGCTGGCAACATTGTGCAATGTCAAGCCTGATAAAATTTGATTTGAGAAAAAAACGATGATGCTGTCGGTTAAAGATGGTTTGGCCGCTGACACGAGCAGTCCGCGTAGCCAGACTACGGTGGCATATGAAGCTATCCGCTCAGACATCCTGAATGGACGGCATATTCCGGAAAAAAGGCTGAAAATCCAAGAGCTTGTGGAAGAGCTGGGTGTTAGCCCAGGTGCGGTTCGGGAAGCACTATCACGGCTCGTACCAGAAGCGCTTGTCGTTTCACGCGATCAGCGCGGCTTCGTCGTCGCCCCTTTGTCAGTCTCCGATCTCCAAGACCTTACAGATGTGCGCTGCGAGATTGAGACGCTTGCGCTCCGCCGGTCCTTGGCACGAGGAGACGAAAATTGGGAAGCCAACATCATTGCAGCTGAGCATCGACTACGAAGCAAGACAGCCGCGACTGGAGGGCAAGATCAAAGACTCAAGTGGACGCGCAATCACGCCGCATTCCACGCGGCGCTTATCAGCGCATGCGAGAGCCCGAGACTGCTCGCCCTTCACGCACAGTTGTATGAACAATCTGAGAGATATCGTCAGCTGACGTTCGATCTGGAGTCTGACAGAAATGTTGACGTTGAGCACCGCAAAATTGTCGAGATTGCTCTTAAACGTGACGCTGATGGACTCGTTGGAGCGATGGTGAAACACCTTCGCAAAACAACAGAACTGATTGTTGAAGCCTTTGGTCAAAACACAAAGGGCGACTAATTTAGCAGCCTTTCAGGCTCAGATTCTAGTAAAGCCTCAACCACAAATTTAACAGCTACGGATGGCTTATCCAGAGTGAGCGATGGAAAGCGGCCGACTTGAGGGTAACCGGTTGGTCTGTGGCTACCATGGGTTCACATTCGATGTTCATACCGGCGCGTGCGTCGAGTCACCGAGGTCGGAGACCTTGCCGAGATGTTCTCTGGTTGAGCATTCCGAATGGCTTGCTGGCCAGACATATTCCCTTGCTGACACCGACTTCGCGCCGTACTTACAGCGCATGAAGGATCTCGGACTCGGGTGGATGTGGGAGAACAAGCAAGCTGTCAGGCAGTGGTACGCGCCTGCAAGCGCGGACTTCGTTCAGAACCTTCGTGAATGATTGGTTCACACTTGACGAGCGGGACAGCGGCCAAAGCTCAAGAAATTGGCCCGAAATTCCGAGGCATTCTGGAAGCATCGAAAGTTTGAGGCTTGCCCTAAGGCGATTTCCGCAGCCTTTCGGATCGTCACCATTGTGATGACGAGAACATGCAATTTTACAAGAAAACTATTTTAGAGAAAAAAATATTGATTTTTTCTCTATAGTGCCGAAAGCTTGCCGCGCGAGTTGGCGATCGATCATCTGGAGATACACGTGACGAGTAGCGCTATTCCCCTCGCGGTCGAGTGCAATGCCGCCCCATCGCTTATGCGCCAGTTTCACGAGGCAGTTACGAGGGACACAGGACGAAAGTTTGACAACTATGAGGCGCTCCATCGCTGGTCTGTGGAAGTGCCCTCGGAATTTTGGCCATCCGTCTGGAAATTCGATGGCCTTCAATCGCCAACTCTCCCCGAGTGGACCCTTGATACCGTGCAAATGCCAGGCGCCCGCTGGTTTGGAGGCGTGCAAGTGAACTATACGCGGCATATACTGCGCCACGTCGAGAAGGCGCATGCTGCAGGCCAACCCGCAATAATCGCCGAAGATGAACGCGGCTCGGTCGAGACGATTGATTGGCCCACACTGCGCTCTAGGGTCGCCTCATTTGCGACCTCCCTTCGCGCACTTGGTGTTAGTCGGGGCGATCGCGTGGTCGCTTACCTTCCGAATCGACCCGAAGCCATTATCGGCTTTCTGGCGTCCGCTTCTATCGGCGCAATCTGGGCAGTGTGTGCGCCTGACATGGGCGTACCAGCGATTTTGGATCGATTTCAGCAAATTAAGCCACGCGTTCTAATTGCTACGGATGGCGTGCACTATGCAGGCAAGGTGATCGACCGAGTCGGCGTTGTTAGCCAATTGCGCGAAGCGTTATCGACTGTTGAAACGCTTGTGCTCGTACGCTCGGGATATAGTTCTGGCGAGATTGCGAATGCGTTAGACTTTCAGGCGCTGGTGTCGCTCGACGGGACAGCTCTCGAGACATTCGAGCCCGAGTGGCTTCCCTTTGATCATCCACTATGGATCGTCTACTCCAGTGGCACAACAGGAAAGCCAAAAGCGCTGGTGCATGGTCATGGTGGAGTTCTGCTCGGGTCAGCAGTAGCCCGGCTCCATTCGGATCTTGGCACCAGCTACGATGCGCGCACATTTGGCGAACGCTTTCACTGGTTCAGTTCGACCGGATGGATGATGTGGAACTCGCAGGTTGGCGGTTTGTTGGGGGGCACAACCATCTGCATTTTCGATGGAAGCCCGATGGGGCCACGAGATGCCCCGGACTTGTGCACGTTGTGGAGGTTCGCATCAAGAAATCGCGTAACTTTCTTTGGCGCAGGTGCTCAATTCTACGCGACCTGCGAAAAGCAGTCGATCGACCTTTCATCGGTTGGCGACTTGTCATCGTTGAGGACTCTCGGCAGCACGGCATCGCCGCTTCCAGCGACTGTTCAAACTGGAATCTCGGAGCGCCTGTCAGACGCTGGAGCGCAGCAGATCTGGTGGTTCAATAGTTCAGGCGGGACCGACATTTGTGGAGCATTCTGCACTGGTAACCCCGAACTTCCCGAAACGCCAGGAAAACTTCAGTGCCGTCAACTGGGCGCAGCGGTCGAGGCCTGGGATGAGCATGGACACGCAGTGGTCGGTAAAGTTGGGGAACTCGTCTGCACCAAGCCACTTCCCAATATGCCCCTCTTCCTCTGGGGTGATGTAGGGGGAACACGGTACATGGCCTCCTACTTCGAACATTACTCTGGAGTGTGGCGACATGGCGACTGGCTAAAGATCGACACCGAAGGCACCTGTGAAATCTACGGACGGAGTGATGCAACAATCAACCGTGGCGGTCATCGCATTGGGACGAGCGAGATTTATGACGCGATAGAGCAACTTAGCGATGTGGTCGACTCTCTCGTTGTCGACGTTCGCGTAGGAGACACGGATAGCGAACTAATCCTCTTTGTGGTTCCATCCTCTGGCCAGCGGGTTTCCGATGAATTTGTTGCTCGCATCCGCGAAGCCATCCGTACTTCATTGTCTCCGCGCTTCATTCCCGACCGCGTGGTTGGCGTGACGGCCGTCCCCAGAACTTTGTCATCAAAGAGACTGGAGCTTCCGATCAAACGCCTGTTTGAAGGCTCACCACCCCAACAGGTAATCGATCCTGCCGGAATGGCCAATCCAGAATGCCTCCACGAATATATCCGGTTGGCGAACTTTCATCGAAGAGTGCCATAGATCATTGCGCAACGCTCAAAGTCTCCCATCAGCATGTTTCCGCGCGCTTGCAGCAATGGTGGAACACGCAAGATCGAGTCTCACGCGCCCATGTTGGGGTGCTACATGCCAAACGCCCATTCATCGACGAACGCAAAGGTAGCGAACATGACTACATTTAGGAAGACGGTTGCATACTCATTTGCCGCGCTTCTCGCGTTCTCTTCGCCAGCATTCACTGCACCAAAATTGACTTTCATAACCTTGGGGACAAATGCAGGCCCCATACCATCTCCCCATCGATCAGAACCGGCGAACGTGGTGCAGTTTGGCGGAGAGATTGTACTCGTTGATGCTGGCGATGGTGTCAGCGTCGAGCTCGCCAAGGCCGGCATAAAGCTTCGCGAAATCCATACAATAGTGCTTAGCCATCTTCACTTCGATCATATC
>MKTV01000039.1:0-744 GCA_001898425.1 Rhodospirillales bacterium 69-11 | reverse complement strand
AAAGCCAAGACGACTCCAAACTGCTGACCATCTATGGTCCCAGTGGAACCAAGACGACAATTGATCGCCTGATTGCAGCGATGAAACCTGGTATAGAAACGGTCGGCCGGCGGTCCAGATCCAGCGCAGCAGCGCTGGATAATATCAAAGTCGTCGAGGTCGCTGCCGGGTCGAAATTTGCTGTCGGCCAAATCTCGATAATTGCCGCTGAGAACACCCACTACGCCACTTTGAAATATTCTGGGCCAACCAAGGATAAGCCGATATCATTGTCCTATCGGTTTAACACGCCTACCCGATCAATATGCTTTACAGGCGATACAGGCCCCAGCGTAAAGGTCGAGCGGTTGTGCCGCGACGTGGACTTGTTGGTCAGCGAGATCAGTTGGTCAATCCCGGACATAACAGCGCAGCTGCGACGCTATCCTCAGCTTCAACGCATGTCGACGTCCCAAAAAGCGATCATGATGGCGCATTTCACCAAAGAACACCTTTCACCTATCGACGTCGGGCTTCTAGCTAAGCACTGTGCGGCCCGCAAGCTGGTGCTCACCCATGACGCTCTATTGCTCAAAGACATCCCTGCGGCCCGCGCCGCAATCAGAGGAATCTATGGAGGTCCCATCACGTTCGCAAATGATGTTCAAACCTTCTAGACGGCCAGCCCAATCGATCGAATTGCAAAAACATACATCGCCATTGTGCTGCGCGTCAGGTAGGTCTTTCCGTCAAAACGCCCAGGGC
>MKTV01000038.1:317632-317924 GCA_001898425.1 Rhodospirillales bacterium 69-11 | reverse complement strand
TCGTCTCGCTGCTGAAGGCCTGGTACGGCGAGCACGCGCAGCTGGACAACAATTTCGGCTTCGACCTGCTGCCGAAGATCACCGGCGACCATTCCCAGCAACCGATGTCGCTGCTGATGAACCATGGCGCGGTGAAAGGGCTGTTCGTCCTCGGCCAGAACCCGGTGGTGGGCAACGTCAACTCCGACCTGGTCGAGCGCGCGCTGTCGAAGCTCGACTGGATGGTGGTGCGCGACTTCGCCATGACCGAGACGGCGGAGTTCTGGCAGAAGGGCCGCCTGGTGCAGCGCGG
>MKTV01000038.1:308124-317591 GCA_001898425.1 Rhodospirillales bacterium 69-11 | reverse complement strand
TGCCCTCCGCCATCGGGCCGGAGAAGGCGGGCACCGTCACCAACACCAACCGGCTGATCCAGTGGCATGACAAGGTGTGCGACGCGCCGGGCGACTCCCGGTCGGATGCCTGGTTCATCCACCACCTCGCGACGCGGCTGAAGCGCCTCTATGCCGGCAGCACGAGCCGGCGGGACGCGGCGCTGCAGGCGCTCACCTGGGACTATCCGGAGGTGGACGACAAGGGCGAGATCGACGCCGCCACCGTGCTGAAGGAGATCAACGGCTACACGGTCGCCGACCGCAAGCAGATCGCCAGCTTCCAGGCGCTGAAGGATGACGGATCCACCGCCTGCGGCGGCTGGCTCTATGCCGGGGTGTTCCCGGACGAGACGCACAACCAGGCACGCTCCCGCATTCCGGATGGGCCGGACGGCAGCGGCGGGCATCATGGCTGGGCCTTCGCCTGGCCGTCCAACCGGCGCGAGATGTACAACCGCGCCTCGGCCGACCCCGAGGGCAAGCCGTGGTCGGAGCGCAAGCGCCTGCTGTGGTGGGACGAGGCGGAGCAGAAATGGACCGGCAACGACGTGCCGGATTTCGAGGCGACCAAACCGCCCGGCTACCGTCCCGATTGGAGCAAGCGCCCGCGCGGGATGGAGGCGCTGAGCGGCGCCGACCCGTTCATCATGATCCCCGGCGGGCGGAGCCTGCTGTTCGTGCCCACGGGGCTGAAGGACGGGCCGCTGCCGGCACATTACGAGCCGGTCGAGAGCCCGGTGCACAACCCGTTCTACAAGCAGCAGTTCAACCCGGCGACCAAGCTGTGGCGCCAGCCCGGCAACGAGTACCACGACGCCGCGGACCCGGCCTTCCCCCACGTGCTGACCACGTTCCGGCTGACCGAACTGCATTGCGGCGGCATCGCCACAAGGGTGATGCCGCACACGGCGGAGCTGCAGCCCGAGGCCTTCGTGGAGATCCCACCCGAACTCGCGGCCGATCTGGACGTGCGGTCGCGCGACTGGGTGGTGCTGTCCACCAAGCGCGGGGAGGTGGAGGTGCGCGCGATGGTCACCGAACGTCTGGTGCCGTTCGAGATCGGCGGGCGGCGCGTCTACCAGATCGGCATGCCCTGGGTGTTCGGCTGGGGCGGCTACGCCAATGGGGACATCGCCAACGTGCTGCTGTGCATGTACGGGGACGCGAACACCTCGATCCACTCGACCAAGGCGTTCACCTGCGCGCTGCGCAAGGGGCGGCTCGCCCATCCGGGAGGATCGGCGCATGGCCAGTGAGCTCGCGGACCGGGGCGAGACGGCGTTGCGGGCGGTGGACCAGTTGCTGCGCGACCGGCCGGTGAAGGACGGGCCGGACTTCTCGGCCGCCATCATGGCGCTGTCGACGCTGCGCGACACCCTGATCGCCCGCCACCGCGCCGGCGCCCCCGCTCTCGAGCCGCTCGGGCGGCTCAACGGCGTGCTGACGGTGGTGATCGCCGGGCACTATCCGCTGGGCAAGGTGCCTTGGCCGCATATCGAGACGGCACGCGACACGCTCGCGGGGCTGGTGACGGAGCTGGCGGCCATGGGGTGAACGGGCGGGCGTGGACCGGCCGCTCCCGCCGGGGCGGCGCGTGCTGGCGCATGGGCAAAGAAAAACCCCGGGGTTTGCACCCCGGGGCGAACCGTTCGTCCTGTCGGACCGCGTCAGTTGCTGTTGCGGTTGCCGAGGAGCTGCAGCAGCAGCATGAACAGGTTGATGAAGTTCAGGTAGAGGCTCAGCGCGTCGTAGACGCTGCGCTTCGTGGCCATTTCCGGGCCGGCGGCATAGGCGTACTGGACGTAGTCCGCCTTGATCCGCTGCGTGTCGTAGGCGGTCAGGCCGGTGAAGACCACGACGCCGATGATGCTGATCGCGAACTGCAGCGCGCTGCTGGCCAGGAAGATGTTCACCAGGCCGGCGATGATGATGCCGATCAAGCCCATCATCAGGAAGCTGCCGAAGCGGCTCAGGTCAGTCTTGGTCGTGTAGCCCCACAGGCTCATCGCGCCGAACGTGCCGGCCGTGATGAAGAACACCCGGACGATCGACTCGCTGGTGTAGATCAGGAAGATGTTCGTCAAGCTCGCGCCCATGGTCGCGCAGAACGCCCAGAACAGCGCCTGCGCCGCCGTGGTGGAGAGCTTGTTCACCCCCAGGCTCAACACCAGCACGAAGCCGAGTGGCGCGAACATCGCGATCATCGCCAGCGGCGACGCGGTGTGCGTCATGCCGTACGGCGTCTGAACCATCGGATAGAAGGCGTTGATCAGGCTGGTATGCGCGATCGCGTAGGCGACCACGCCGGTGACCAGCAGGCCGGACGCCATCCAGTTGTAGACGCGCAGCATGTAGGCCCGAAGGCCGGCGTCCATGACGGCGGCCGTCGTGGCGGCGGATGCGCGCGGGTACGTTCGGGTTTCGGGACTGAAGGCCATTTTCCCTGTTCCTCTCGGGCACTATGCCCGCGTCGCCCTCTCATTTTGGAGATCGACCGGGGCGGTTCAAGTTGATGGGACAGCGCTGCGGGTCGAATCGGGCTCTCGATCGGAGTCTCACTCGTTGCGCAACAGCGGCGCCGGTTTGGTGCGCAGCGCAGAAGCCGTTCCGACATATCCGAAAATCAGCATCAACGCGAGCGCACCCACGAGAGTCAGAATAAGCGAACCGGGCAAGAAAACCCAGCGCGTGTGCAAAATGTAATGCGCAACGCCCCAGCTCGCCGCCATCCCGACGCCCCCCGCCAGCACGCCGGCGGCGAGGCCGAGTGTGCCGAACTCCACCAGCCAGGCGCCGCGGATCTGGGCGCGCGTGGCGCCGATAGTCTTCAGCACCACCGCCTCCTGGGTGCGCCGCCGCTGCCCCGCCGCCACTGCGCCCACCAGCACCAGCGACCCGGCGGCGAGCGTCAGCAGCCCGGTCGCGGTCAGTGCGGCGGCCACCTGGTCCAGCAGGCCCGCGATCGCCGACAGCACGTCGGCCACGCGGATCCCGGTCACGTTCGGCAGCGCGTCGGTCACCCGGCGGAGCAGCGCGCCCTGCCCCGCCTCCGGCATCCGGACCGTGGCGATGAAGGTGTGCGGGGCATGGGACAGCAGGCCGGGGCTCGCCACCATGGCGAAATTGATGCCCAGGCTCTGCCAGGCGATCCGGCGCAGGTTGGCGATCTTCAGGTCGATGTCGCGCCCCAGCACGTTGACCCGGATCGTGTCGCCCACCCCGACGCCCCAGCCCTTGGCCAGCCCCGCGTCGAACGACACGAGCGGCGGCCCGTCGTAGTCTGCCGGCCACCATTTGCCGTCCACCACCGTGCTGCCCTCGGGCGGCGCCGTGGCATAGGTCAGGCCGCGATCGCCGCGCAGCGCCCAGGCGGTCTCCGGCGTCGCCTTGACCTGCTCCGCCGGGACGCCGTTCACCGCGACGATCCGCGCCCGCAGCGACGGCACCGCCCGCAGCTCCTCCACGTCGGGCTGGGCGCGCACGAGGGATTCGAAGCGCGCCACCTGGTCGCTCTGGATGTCGACGAAGAAGAAGCTGGGCGCATTGGCCGGCATCTGGCCGGCGATCTCGTGCCGCATGTTGCCCTGGATGAGCGCGACGGCCGCGAGGGTGGACAGGCCCAGGCCCACCGACAGCATCAGCATCGGCGTGGCGCTGCCCGGCCGGTGCAGGTTCGCGAGCCCCAGCCGCGCCCAGGGGGTCGGCAGGCGTGGAAGCCGGCGGGCGGCGGCCATCAGCGCGCCGGCGCCGACCCGGAACAGCGCCAGCGTCAGCAGCGCGGCGGCACAGAAATACAACGCGAACACCCGGTCGGCGGAGGTCGCGACGGTCAGCCCGACCAGGGCCAGGCCAGCCGCCACCGTCGCCCCCACCAGCGTACCGGAGGGGCGGGTGCGCGACGGCACCAGCGCGTCGCGGAACAGCGCGGCGCCGGGGATGCGGGCGGCGCGGCCCAGCGGCCACAGCGCGAAGGCGAGCGCGGTGAGCAGGCCGTAGCCCGCCGCCGCCAGCAACGGACCCGGATAGACGCCCAGCACCGGCGGCACCGGCAGCACGTCGCGCAGCAGGGCCGATCCGGCGAGCGGCAGCGTCGTGCCCACCGCCAGCCCGACCACGATCCCGACCGCCGCCAGCGCCATCACCTGGATCAGGCAGAGCGCGAAGATCAGCCCCGCCGGCGCGCCGAGGCAGCGCAGCGTCGCGATCGACCGGGTGCGGGCGTCGAGCCAGGCGCGGACGCCGTTGGCCACCCCGATCCCCCCCACCAGCAGGGAGGTCAGCCCGACCAGCGTCAGGAACAGCCCGATCTGCTCGATGAACCGGCGCACGCTGGGCGCGGCGTCGGACGGGTCGCGCACCCGCCAGCCATGCTCACCGAACGCGTCGCGCAGCTGCGGCGCCAGCACCGCGGCGGGAACGGGCTTCGGCAGGGTGGCACGCAGCTCGTGGCGGACCATGGCGCCGGGCGCGAGCAGGCCGGTGCCCGGCAGGTCGGCGGCGGCGATCAGCACGCGCGGCCCGAACAGGGCGGGGGTGGCGACCTGGTCGGGCTCCGCGGTCAGGGCGCCGGCGACGCGGAAGCTCGTCTCGCCGATCCGTACGAGGTCGCCGGGGTGGACGCCGAGCCGGTCGAGGATGACGGGTTGGGCGAGCAGGCCGGGGTGTCCGTCGCGCGGCGCGAGCGCCTGGGCGAGCGGCTGCGGCGGGTCGAGCGTGGGCGCGCCGACCAGCGGCCAGGCGGGGTCGACCGCCTTCAGCTCGATCAATTGCCGCTCGCCGTTTTGGGCGACCAGCATCGAGCGCATCTGGGTCACGTCGGAGATCCGCGCGCCGCGGTCCCGGAGCCAGGTGCGGAGTGTATCGGGCAACGGCTGGTTGCCGCCCTCGATCGCGATGTCGCCGCCCAGCAGCCGCCGTCCGTCCGCGGTGAGGCCCGCATCCACGGCGGCGCGCAGCGTGCCGACCGCGGCGATGATGCCGACGCCGAGGGCGAGGCAGAGCAGGACGATCCAGAGGCCGCGCACGCCGCCCCGCAGCTCCCGCCGCGCGAGCCGGAACGCGAGCCCGACCGACGCCCCCCCTCCCCTTGCGGGAGGGGGTTGGGGGGCGGGGGTGCCGGAGGGTGGCATCGACGATGCGCTCACCCCGGCCGCCCCCTCACCCCGGCCCTCTCCCGCGAGGGGAGAGGGGGAAGCGGGGGGCGGCTCATGTCAGCAGCCCGTCGGCCATGTGGATCTGGCGGTCGCAGCGCGCGGCCAGGGCCGGGTCGTGCGTGATCAGCAGCAGGGTCGTGCCCGCCCGCGCCCGCAGCGCGAACAGCAGGTCCATCACCACCGCGCCGGTCGCGTGGTCCAGGTTGCCGGTCGGCTCGTCCGCCAGCAGCAGCGCAGGTTCGGGCGCGAAGGCGCGGGCCAGCGCGACCCGCTGCTGCTCGCCGCCCGAGAGCTGCCCCGGCAGGTGCTCCAGCCGATGCCCGAGGCCCACTGCATCCAGCGCAGCGCGCGCCCGCGAAAACGCATCCGCTCGGCCGGCCAGCTCCAGGGGCACCGCCACGTTCTCGAGCGCGGTCATGGTCGGGATCAGGTGGAAGGCCTGGAACACGATGCCCACCCGGTCCCGCCGCAGCCGCGCCAGCGAGTCTTCGTCGAGCCCGGTGATCTCCTCGCTACCCAGGCGCACGGAGCCGGCGGAGGCGCGTTCCAGCCCGGCCAGCACCATCAGCAGGCTGGTCTTCCCCGACCCGGACGGCCCGACCAGCCCCACGGCCTCGCCGGTGCCAATGTCGAGATCGACTCCACGGAGGATGTTGACCGGCCCAGCCGCCGAAGGCACGGTCAGCTGGAGGTTCCGGACCTGCACCGCGCAGTGATCCACGCGATGGGGGTCCTGCGTATCGACGGAACGTGGGTCCCGCGTCTCCACATGAAGTGGGCCCCGCGTGTCGACGCGAAGCGGGTCCGATGACGGCGGAGTGGCATCCATGGCGGCACCATATGGCGTTCCCGCCGCAGGGAATAACCCCGCCCCCCGCCGGGTTGTGCTCGCGGCCGCCGCGGCCGCCCTGCTTCGCCCCCGCGCCGCACGCGCTGCGCCGATCCGCCTGCTGGTGCTGGGCGACAGCCTCGCCGCCGGCTACGGCCTGCCGCACCAGGATGCGTTCGAGCGGCAGTTGCAGGCCGCGCTCGCCGCCCGCGGGCACGACGTCACCATCATCGACGGGGCGGTCTCGGGCGACACCTCGGCCGGCGGCCGCGCGCGGCTCGACTGGGTGCTGGGGGACGGCGCCGACGCGGCGCTGGTCGAACTCGGCGCCAATGACGGGCTGCGCGGCCTCGACCCCAAGGAGATGCAGGCCAACCTGACCGCGATCCTGGACGCGCTCGCGGCCAAGCACATCCCGGTCCTGCTGAGCGGGATGTACGCGCCGCCCAATCTCGGCCCCGACTACCAGCGCGCCTTCCGCGCCGTGTTCGACACGCTGGGACGCCGCCCCGGGGTGATCTACGATCCGTTCTTCCTGGAAGGCGTCGCCACCGTGCCGGAGCTGAACCAGGCGGACGGGCTGCACCCGAACGCCGAGGGTGTGCGCCGGATCGTCGCCCGCATCCTGCCGCTGGTCGAGAAGCTCCTCGCCGAGGCGCGGCCGGCATGAGGCGCAATCGGTTCGGACCCGGCCGGCAGGAGCCCGATCGCATGAGGCTGCCGTCATGAGGCTCTTCGTCGCACTCGACCTGCCCTGGCCACTCCGCCAGCAGCTCGCCACGCTCAGCGGCGCCGGCATCCCCGGCGCGCGCTGGGTCCCGCCCGAGAACTACCACCTCACCCTGCGCTTCATCGGCGAGACCCAGGGCCATCGCGCGGAGGACATCGACCTCGCGCTCGCCAACATCCGCGCGCGCGGCTTCGCCCTCACGCTCGCCGGCGTCGGCACCTTCACCAAGGCCGGCCGCAGCACCGCCCTGTGGGTGGGCGTGGAGCGCAACCCGCAACTCGACCACCTGCAGAACAAGATCGAAACCGCGCTGCAACGCTGCGGACTGGAGCCGGAACGACGCCGCTTCCAGCCGCACGTGACCCTCGCGCGGCTCGACAACGTTGCGGAAGCGAAGCTCGCCGCGTTCGTGCAGGCGCACAACCTGTTCCGCGCCGAACCGATGCCGGTCGAGCACTTCACTCTGTTCAGCTCGCAACTCGGCAAGGAAGCGTCGGTCTACACGCCCGAAGTGGAATACGCGCTCGCCTGAGCCGTTTCGCCGTACTCCCCCATTGCATCGAACCCCTGGGTTAACGCAGTCTACCTTCCGGTAGCGCTCGAGGTCCGCCGACAAAGGACCCTGCTGCCGAGGGAGACAAACGAATGCCCCAGGAAGCGGCGGCGCTGCTCAGCGTCCGCGGCGTCTCGGTCCGGTTCGGCGGCGTCGTCGCCCTGGACGACGTGACGTTCGACGTGCAGCCCGGACAGATCGCCGGGTTGATCGGACCAAATGGCGCAGGCAAAACGACATTGTTCAACTGCCTGAGCCGCCTCTACACCCCCAGCAGCGGGGAAATCCTGTTCGAGGGCATTTCCGTCCTCGCCACGCCCCGCCACAAGATCGCAGCACTCGGCATCGGTCGCACCTTCCAGAACGTCGCGCTGTTCGACCGGCTGACCGTGCTGGAAAACGTCATGGTCGGACGCCACAGCCGCACCGGCGCCAGCTTCGCCGCAACCGCGCTGCGCCTGCCCACCGCGGCGCGCGAATTCCGCGCCGCACGCGAACGGGCGGAGGAGCTGATCGACTTCATGGATCTGCGCCACGTCGTGCACTGGCCCGCCGGCGGCCTGCCCTTCCCCATCCGCAAGCGCGTCGAACTCGCCCGCGCCCTCGCGGCCGAACCGAAGCTCCTGCTGCTGGACGAACCGGCGGCCGGCCTGAACCACGACGAGGTCCACACGCTGGAACAGCAGATCCGTCGCGTGCGCGACGTGCAGGGCGTGACCGTGCTGCTGGTCGAGCATCACATGAGCCTGGTCATGTCGGTTTCCGACAAGGTCGTGACGATCAATTTCGGCCGCAAGATCGCCGAAGGCACGCCCGCCGAGGTGCGCCGCGACCCGGAAGTGATCCGCGCCTATCTCGGAGCCGAAGCCGCATGAGCGCGCTGCTGCAGGTGAAGGGCATGAGCGCGTGGTACGGCGCGATCCGCGCCCTGTACGAGCTCGACCTGTCGATCGAGAAGGGCGGCGTCACCGCGCTGCTGGGCGCCAACGGCGCGGGCAAGACGACGACGCTGCGCGCGATCTGCAACATGATCCGCCGCAGCGGCAACACGATACTGGACGGCACCGACATCACCCGCCGCTCCACCGAGGACATCGTGCGCATGGGCGTCGCCCACGTGCCCGAAGGCCGCGGCACCTTCGTCGCGCTGACGGTCGAGGAGAACCTGAAGCTCGCCTTCCACATCCGCCGCGACCACGCCGAGGCGCGGCGCGACATGGACCTCGTGTTCGAGTACTTCCCGCGGCTGAAGGAGCGCATCCGGCAGCAGGCCGGCACGCTCTCGGGCGGCGAGCAGCAGATGCTGGCGATCGCCCGCGCGCTGATGATCCGCCCGCGCCTGATGCTGCTGGACGAGCCGTCCTTCGGTCTCGCCCCCCTGGTGGTGCAGGAGATCTTCCGCATCCTCCGCCGCATCAACGCGGAGGAGCACGTCTCCATGCTGATCGTCGAGCAGAACGCGGCGCTCGCACTCGATCTCGCCGATCACGTCTACCTGCTGGAGACCGGCTCGGTCGTCACCTCCGGCCCGTCGGCGATGGTGCAGAACGACGAGACGCTGCGCAAAGCCTATCTCGGCTACTGAAGGAAACGCCGCGCATGGATTTCTTCGTGCAGCAGATCGCGGCCGGCCTCACCAGCGGCGCCATCTACGCCTGCGTCGCCCTCGGCCTGGTGATGATCTACGTCTCGACCGACCACATCAACTTCGCCCAGGGCGAGATGGCGATGTTCGCCACCTACCTCGCCTGGGCGATGATCGACGCGGGCCTGCCGTACTGGGTCGCCTTCGGCCTGACGGTCGCGATCGCCTTCGGCGGCGGCCTGTTCATCCAGCGCGTCGTGCTCAAACCGCTGGAGAACGCACCCGTCCTTGCGCTCGTGGTCTGCTTCATCGCCCTGCTGTCGATCTTCAACGCACTCGCCGGGATGATCTGGAGCTACACGATCAAGCAGTTCCCCAGCCCCTTCCCCGCACGCGACATCTTCGGCAACGGCCTCGTCAGCGTGCAGCAACTCGGTGTCGTCGCCGTCACGCTCATCATGCTGGGCGCGCTCACCGTGTTCTTCCGCTACACCACGCTGGGACTCGCGATGCGCGCCGCGGCGCAGAACGCCACCTCCGCGCGGCTGATGGGCGTGCGCGTGTCCTGGATGCTGGCGCTGGGCTGGGGACTCGCC
>MKTV01000038.1:270723-308099 GCA_001898425.1 Rhodospirillales bacterium 69-11 | reverse complement strand
TGCTCGTCGCTCCCATCGTCTTCCTCGATCCGAACATGATGACCGGCATCCTGGTCTACGGCTTCGCCGGCGCGCTGGTCGGGGGCATCGGCAACCCGATGGGCGCCGTGGCCGGCGGGTTCATCGTGGGCGTCCTGGAAAACCTGGTCGGCAGCTACGTGATCGGCAACGAGCTGAAACTCACCTTCGCGCTGATCGTGGTGATCGGCGTGCTGCTGCTGAAACCCGCCGGCATCTTCGGCCGCGTCATCGTGAAGCGAGTCTGACCCATGGCAGCGATCGTGAACGGCTGGGCGATGAAGAAGGGTTTCGGACTCGTCGCCATCATCTTCTGGATCGTCCTGGCCCTGCTGCCGATGGTCGGGCTGATCACGGAGGATCCGAGCTTCGAGTATTACATGTTCATGGGTCAGTCGATGCTGATCTATGCCATCGCCGTGCTCGGCTTGAACCTGCTGATCGGCTTCAACGGGCAAATTTCGCTGGGCCACTCTGCGTTTTTCGCGTTGGGTGCGTACACCGCCGCGATCCTGATGACGTTCGGCGGCTGGCCGTTCTGGGCCACGCTGCCGGTCGCCGGCGCGGTCTGCTTCGGCGCCGGATTCCTGTTCGGCTTCCCCGCGCTGAAGCTGGAAGGCCACTACCTGGCGCTCGCCACCTTCACCCTGGCGATCGCGGTGCCGCAGCTGCTGAAATACAAGCCGATCGCACCCTGGACCGGCGGCGTCGGCGGCGTGCTGCTGGACAAGCCGGAGCCGCCCGAGTGGCTGGGGCTCAGCGTCGACCAGTATCTGTATTACCTGTGCCTGATCGTCGCGATCCTGATGTTCTGGCTGGTGTTCAACCTGCTGCGCAGCCGCAGCGGACTCGCGATGATGGCGATCCGCGACCACGCGATGGCCGCCGGCACGATGGGCGTGGACACGGCGCTGTACAAGACCGTGACGTTCGGCATCAGCGCCGGCATCACCGGCGTCGCCGGCGGCCTCTCCGCCATCACCATCGCCTATGTCGCGCCGGACAGTTTCACGCTGCAGCTCGCGATCTCCTTCCTGGTCGGGCTGGTGGTGGGCGGTCTCGCCTCGCTGCCGGGATGCCTGATCGGCGGGGCGTTCATCGTGCTGGTGCAGAACTCCGCGCAGTCGATCTCCGACTGGATGAAGACGACCTTCGCGCTGCGCTACGACGTGCCGGCCTGGGCGATCTACGGCGTGCTGCTGCTCCTGCTGATGTACGTGATGCCGACCGGCGTCATGGGCGGCATCACCGCACTGCGCCAGAAGATCTCAGGCCGGCGGACGACCCGGGTGAACGCGCCCAGCTCGACCGTGGTGCGCCCCGGGAAGACGGCGGGAGAAACCACTCCCGCCGCCTGACAGGGGGCGAAACCATGCGCATGAACAGGAGAACCGCACTTCTCGGCGCCGCGACGATGGGTCTGGCGGGCGGCGCGCGACGCGTCCGCGCCGCATCGAAATACAGCCCGGGCGTCACCGATACGGAAATCAAGATCGGCCAGACCATGCCCTATAGCGGAAACGCCTCGGCCTACGGCGTCGCGGGACGCACGCAGGCGGCGTTCTTCCGGATGATCAACGACCAGGGCGGGATCAACGGACGCAAGATCAACTTCATCTCGCTGGACGATGGCTACAGCCCGCCCAAGACGGTGGAGCTCACGCGGCAGCTGGTGGAGCGCGACCAGGTGCTGCTGATGTTCTACTCGCTGGGAACGCAGACCAACACGGCGATCCACAAATACATGAACCAGAAGAAGGTGCCGCAGCTCTTCGTCGCGACCGGCGCCTCCAAATGGGGCAATCCGAAGGCGTTTCCCTGGACGATGGGCTGGTCGCCCGACTACCACACCGAGGGCGCGATCCATGCCCGCGCCATCCTCTCCGCGCTGCCGGATGCAAAGATCGGCATCCTGCGGCAGAACGACGACATGGGGAACGACTACCTCGACGGCATCAAGGAGGGGCTGGGCCCGGATGGCTGGAAGCGGGTGGTCGCGGATGTGACCTACGAGGTCACGGATCCGACGGTCGATTCGCAGATCCTGCAGATCCGCAACGCCGGGGCAACCGCGTTCCTGAACGTCACGACACCGAAATTCGCCGCGCAGGCGATCAAGAAGGCGGCCGAGATCGGCTGGAAGCCGAAGCACCACCTCATGAGCGTGTCAGCCTCGGTGGGCGCCGTGCTGCGACCGGCCGGGTTCGAGAACGCGCAGGGCATCGTCACCGCGCAATACGTGAAGGACGTGTCCGATCCCGGCTGGGCCGACGCGCCGGACTACAAGACCTGGAAGTCGTTCATGGACACGTGGAACCCCACGATCAACCCGTTCGAGGGGTCCAGCGTCACGGGCTATGCCAGCGCCATCACCCTGGTGCACGTCCTGAAGCAGTGCGGCGACGAGCTGACGCGGGAGAACGTCATGAAGCAGGCCGCGTCGATGCATCAGCTCGAGATCCCGATGCTGCTGCCCGGCATCAAGCTCAACACCAGCCCGACGGATTTCTACCCGATCCAGTCGGTGCGCCTCGCGCGCTTCGAGACGGACCATTGGGTGCTGTTCGGAGAGCTGCAATCACGCGACGTCGCCTGAAAGCGGCGCGCACCACCACGGAGGACGACGGACAACATGATCGGACGACGACAGGCGATCGCCGCCGGCGCGGCCACCTTGCTGGCACGGCCGGCGATCGCGCAGAAGAAGAACCCGCCCGGTGTCACGGACACGGAAATCAAGATCGGCCAGACGATGCCGTACAGCGGCAACGCCTCGGCCTACGGCGTGAACGGACGCGCGCACGCGGCGTATTTCCGCATGATCAACGACCAGGGCGGGATCAACGGGCGCAAGATCAACCTGATCTCGCTGGACGACGGGTACAGCCCGCCGAAGACCGTGGAGCTGACGCGCCAGCTGGTGGAGCGCGACCAGGTGCTGTTCCTGTTCGCGCCCCTCGGCACGCAGTGCAACACCGCGATCCACAAATACATGAACCAGAAGAAGGTGCCGCAGCTGTTCGTGGCGACCGGCGCGTCCAAATGGGGTGATCCGAAGCACTTCCCATGGACGATGGGGTGGCAGCCCGACTACAAGACCGAGGGCGTGATCTACGCCAAGCACATCCTGCAGACGGTCAAGGAGCCGAAGATCGGAATCCTGCGCCAGAACGACGACATGGGTGCCGACTACGTGGAAGGCTTCCGCGAGACGGTGCACGGTTTCAAGGGCGCGCTGGGGGGCGATGCCAGCAAGCTGATCGTTGCCGATGTAACCTACGAGGTCACGGACCCGACCGTGGACTCGCAGATCCTGCAGCTGAAGAACTCGGGTGCGAACGTCTTCTACAACATCACCACGCCGAAATTCGCGGCGCAGGCGATCAAGAAGGCGGCGGAGATCGGCTGGAAGCCCGCGCATTACATCGTCAACGTCGCGGCCTCGATCGGCAACGTGATCAAGCCGGCCGGCTTCGACAATGCGCAGGGCATCATCACGGCGCAATACGTGAAGGACGCCACCGACCCGCGCTGGTTCAACGAGCCCGACTACAAGGACTGGCACGCCTGGACCGAGAAATACGCGCCCACCGCGGTGCCGGGCGACACCACCACCACCACGGGCTATGCCGCGGCCTTCTCCATCGTGCAGGTGCTGAAGCAGTGCGGGGACGACCTGTCGCGCGAGAACATCATGCGCCAGGCCGCCAACCTGCACGACGTGAAGGTGCCGATGCTGCTGCCCGGCATCACGCTGAACACCAGCCCGACGGATTTCTATCCGATCGATTCGGTCATGCTGTCACGTGTCGAGGGCGAGCACTGGACGCTGTTCGGGGATCTGATCTCCGGACGGGCGTAGCGGGTCGAGGCCACGCTTGTCCCGCCCCTGGTGTCATGGCCGCGCTTGTCGCGCCCCGTGTCATGGCCGCGCTTGTCGCGGCCATCCACGACGTCTCGTGCCGCAGGAAGTCGTGGATGGCCGGCAAACGCCGGCCATGACGCGGGGGCGGCACAAGGCCGGCCATGACACGGGGGTGGCACGAGGCCGGTCATGACACCGGGGCTGCACAAGGCCGGCCATGACACGGAGACAAAGGCGCAGCGCGACGGAGATGCCGCCATGACCACCGAAGCCGGCGCGCCGATCGGGGCGATGCCGCTCTATACCCATCTCGAACGCATCGAGCGGGGCCTCGCGGCGCAGGGCGTCGCACCCGGCGATCCGATCCGCCCCGAACAGCTCTTCCCGCTCGATCAATGGCACTATCACGGCACCGAGGCGGTGGCCACGGCCGCGGAGCGTCTCGGCCTCGGGCCGCAGAGCAGCGTGCTGGAGATCGGCAGCGGCATCGGCGGCCCCGCGCGCTATCTCGCGCACACCACCGGCTGCCATGTCACCGCGGTGGAGTTGCAGCCCGACCTGAACGATCTCGGCGCCGACCTGACGCGGCGATGCGGCCTTGCGGATCACGTCACCCATCTCTGCGGCGACGCGCTGACCGTCGAGCTGCCGGCGGGTGCGTTCGATGCCGTCGTCAGCTGGCTCGCCATCGTCCACATCCCCGACCGGCGCCGCCTGTTCGAGCGGGCCGCCACCGCGCTGCGGGCGGGCGGCGGATGCTACGTGGAGGATCTGTGCGCCCATGCGCCGTTCCAGGGTGAGGACGCCGTGGACCTGCGCGACGTGGTGCATGGCCGCTCCGTCAGCACCATCGCGGCCTATGTCGACGACCTGCAGGCGGCCGGTTTCCGCGACGTGGAGGCGACCGATCTCACGCCCGACTGGGCGCCGTTCGCCCATGCGCGGCTCGCGGCGTGGAAGCACGGGCGCGCCGCCTATGCCGCCGTGCATGGGGACGGCGCGTATGACGCGCAGGAACTGTTCTACACCGTTATCGCGCGGCTGTACGACGGCGGGTCGCTGGGCGGTGTGCGGCTCGTCGCGCGGATCTGAGACCGAGGAGCCGGCCGGCGCTTCTACTCCGCCGCGACGGCCGGATAGGCCTCTCCCCAGCGATCCTGGAATACGATCTGCGAGAGGTCCCCGCGCCCGACCGGACCGAAGTTTCCCATCGGCCAACCGATCGGCAGGATGGCGTAGGAGTGCACGCCGGGGGGCAGGCCCAGCGCGGCCTCCGCTTCCTTCTCGTAGAGCAGGTGGCGCGTGGTGAGCGTGCTGCCCAGGCCCAAGGCGCGTGCCGCCAGCAGCATGTTCTGCACGGCGGGGTAGATGGAAGCGCCGGACCAGCGGTTGGGCGCGGCCGTCCCCTCCTCCAAACACGCGACGATCCAGACCGGCGCTTCATGGAAGTGCTCGGTCAGGTATTCGACCGCCGCGTGCTGGCGCGCATACCGCTCCTGCGTGACGCCAGGCGGCGGCGCGCTGCGCGCGTAGCGCGGCCCAACCACTTCGTCGAACGCCTTCTTGTACCAGACCTGCACCGCCTGCTTGATCGCGGGATCCTTTACCACCAGGAAGCGCCAGCGCTGGAAGTTGCCGCCGTTCGCCGCGGCGGCGCCGGCTTCCAGGATCTTGCGGATCAGCTCGTCCGGCACCGGGTCCGGCTTCAGCCGGCGCATGGCACGCGTGGTGTGGAGGATCTCGAACAGGTCGGGCACGGGCAGCGCTCCTACTTCTGGGCGTCAGTGTAGGGGTAGATCACGTCGCCCGTCTTCAGCGAGGGCGGCCAGAGCACCACTTCCACCTTCGGGTCCTTGAACTGCTCGACGTCGTTGCCGTTCACGTTCTGGAACTGCACCTCCATCACGCGGGACTCGGTCCACTCGCCATTCGGGCCAAACTTGATGTCACCTGCAACGGTCTTGAACGTATGGCTGCGCAGGTAGTCTGCGAGCTTCTGCTGATCGAGGCTCTTGGTGCCCTCCACCGCCTGCTGCAGCACCTGCAGGTCGGCATAGGCGAAAGGCGGCAGGTAGAAGCCCAGCGCGTCCACGCCGGCTGCGGGCGCTTTCGCCTGGTAGCGCTTCAGAAATTCCAGCGCCTCTTGCGTCGCGTAGAATCCGACGGGCAGCCAGAAATCGTAGTCGACGATGCCGTTCAGCAGCGGGCCCAACTGCGTCTTAATGGCGGTCGCCTGCAGCCCGACCATCCCGCCGCCGAACAGCTTGGCCTTCAGCCCGACCTCGTGCGCGGCGCGGATCATGCCGACGCTGTCCGGCGGATAGGAGGCGACGAACACCAGGTCGGGACTGGTCGCGCCGATCGCGCGCACGATCGGCGTGAAGTCGGCCGTGGTGGGCGGATAGGTGCGGTCGTAGACGATCTTCAGGCCGGCTTCCTTGGCGAGTTCGCGCGCGCCGTCGATCGCGTTGCGCGGGAACTCGGCATCGGCGCCGACGATCGCCAGCGTCTTCGGCTTCGGGGTCTGCGCCATCGCGACCTCGAAGAAGCCCTTCGAGAAGGCCTGCTTCGGCTTCGCCCCGCCGGTCGGCGCGATGGAGAAGTAGTTCGGGTAGTTGAACTCGCTGTTCACCGACAGGCCGAGAAGGCCGAGGAAGGTGCGCTTGTGCTGCATCACGACCGGCAACGCGGGCGCGACCATGTTGGTCGCGTAGCCGCTGACCACGAGGTCGACCTTGTCCACGTCCAGCAGCTTCGTATAGATGCCCGGCACCGTCGCGGGGTTCGACTGGTCGTCGTAGTAGACGAGCTTGACCGGACGCCCCAGCAGGCCGCCATGGGCGTTCACGTCCTCTTCCCAGATCTGCATCGCGAGCAGCGCCGCCTTGCCGTTGGGCGCGAGCCCGCCGGTCAGGGCCATGCCGAAGCCGATGGTGATGGGGGTCTGCGACGCCTGCGCCATGGCGGGGTTCGGTGTCGCCGTCACCGCCGCGGCCAGCAGCAGCGCGCAGGTCGCGAACAGGCCGACGAGTCGTTTCGACCGCATCGTTTTCCCTCCCAGGATTTCGTTGCGGCGATCCTAGGGGAGACGGGCGCGCGCTGGGAAGCGGCGCGCGGCGATCCTGCGCGCGTGGCGGGCGCCGCGGCCGCGCCGCGGCCGCCGCGGACCCGGCACAGTTCCCCCTCGCCGCCGGCCTGCCTCCTGTCCTAACGTCCGCGCCGGAGAACAGGAGGAACGCCATGCAGGATCTCGACGAGAACACGGCGACGGACGCCGCGCTGGCGCAGATGGCGAACACGCCGAACCCGCGCCTCAAGCAGATCATGGAGGCCGCGGTCCGTCACCTGCACGCCTTCGCCCGCGAGGTGGACCTCACGCCCGAGGAATGGCTGACCGGCATCGGCTATCTCACGAAGGTCGGCCAGGCCTGCACGCCGATCCGGCAGGAGTTCATCCTGCTGTCCGACATCCTGGGGCTCTCCGCCGTCGTGAACGCGCTGCACGACAAGAAGGCCCGCGAACTCGGCACCCAATCCTCCCTTCTCGGGCCCTTCTACCGGGAGGGCGCGCCGGAGCTGCCGCTGGGCGCCTGCATCCTCGAGACGACGACGGCGCCGCAGATCACGCTGTATGGGCGGGTGACCGACAATGACGGCACGCCGATCCCCGGCGCGCGCGTTCAGGTGTGGCAGACCAACGAGCACGGGCTCTACGACCTGCAGCAGCATGGCGGCGAGGCGATGGACATGCGCGGCAATTTCTGCTGCGACGATCAGGGGAATTTCCATTTCCGCACGGTGCGCCCGCTGGGCTACTCGATCCCGATGGACGGGCCCGTGGGCGAGCTCGTGCAGCAGCAGAACCGGCATGGGTTCCGGCCGTCGCACATCCACATCCTGATCAGCGCGCCGGGGCATCGGGAGCTGGTCACGGCGCTGTATTTCGGCGACGACCCGAACATCGAGTCCGACACGGTGTTCGGCGTGTCCGCCTCGCTCGTGGTGCAGGCGAAGGACGATCCGGACAGCCCGATCCCCGGCCTGCAGGCGGTGCGCTACGATTTCCGCCTGGCCCGCGCGGCCGAGGGTGAGAGCGGTCGCGTCGGCGCCGATCCCGCCGCGCTGATGCCGGCGGCGCAATAGGAGACGCGCGCATGCCACGCCGCCTGATCGACATCTCCTCCCCGCTCAAGGCCGGGATCCGGAGTGACCCGCCGCACATGCTGCCGGAGATCACGTATCTCGACCACCACATGACCGCGCCCGCGATGGCCGAGTACATGGGGGTGCCGGTCAGCGCCCTGCCCGACGGCGAGTATGCCGCGGTCGAGCAGGTGCGGATCAGCACGCATAACGGCACGCATCTGGACGCGCCGTATCACTACTTCTCCACCATGAACCACGCGCTGAAGCCGGGCGGCGAGCCGTCCTGGCGGATCGACGAGGTGCCGCTGGAGTGGTGCTTCCAGCCGGCGGTGAAGCTCGACTTCCGCCACATGCCCGACGGCTACGTGGCGACGCCGGGGGACGTGGAGGCGGAGCTGAAGCGCCTCGGCCACACGCTGCGGCCGCTGGAGATCGTGGTGGTGAACACCTCGGCCGGCGCGAAATACGGGCAGGACGACTACGTCGATTCCGGCTGCGGCATGGGGAAGGCGGCGACCATGTGGCTGCTGGAGCGCGGCGTGCGGCTGGTCGGCACGGATGCCTGGAGCTGGGACGCGCCGTTCTCCCACACCCGCAAGCGGGTGGCGGAGACGGGGGATGCCGGGCTGATCTGGGAGGGGCACCGCGCGGGGCGGGAGATCGGCTACTCCCATCTCGAGAAGCTGCACAACCTGGAAGCCTTGCCGGGGGACGGGTTCGAGGTCATCTGTTTCCCGGTGAAGGTGCATCGCGGCTCTGCCGGCTGGACCCGCGCCGTGGCGATTCTGAACGAGTGAAGGAGGGCGCGATGCCCGCATTCCGAGTGACCGACATGACCTGCGGGGGCTGCGTCCGCGCGCTGACCGCGGCGGTGAAGGACGTGGACGCCGGCGCCACGCTGGATGCGGACCTGGAGACGAAGCGCGTCACGGTCGCCAGCACCGCCGCCCCCGACGCGCTGGCCGGCGCGATGCGCGAGGCCGGCTTCACGGTGGAAGCGGCGGCCTAGGCAGCGCACGTCCGCGCCCTCTCCCCTCGCGGGAGAGGGTCGGGGCGAGGGGGCAATCGCGAGGCACACACCGCGCCCCCCGTGTCATGGCCGCCGCAGGGCGGCCATCCACGACTTCACGCGCCCCCCGTGTCATGGCCGCCGCAGGGCGGCCATCCGCGACGTCAAGCGGCACCGGCAGTCGTGGATGGCCGGCACAAGGCCGGCCATGACACGGGGACCGGCCACGGCACGGGAGGCCGGCGACGGCACGGGGGGCCGGCCATGACACGGGAGGCCGGCGCTCGGCCCAGACCCTCACCCCTTGCAGGGGAACCGCTCGCCCAGGAACTGGAACAGCCCCTGCGTCGCGCCCAGCTTCTGATGCTCCGGCAGCGCGCGCACCCAGGCGACGAACTCGTTCATGGTCTGCGTCCGCCGCGGCGCCGGGCTGGGGAAGCAGAACGCCTTCTTCGACCCTGCATTCTGCAGGTAGACGTCCACCGCCCCCTGCGCGAAGCCGTGGCAGAAATTGATCTTCGCGTCCGCCCCCGCCTCCTTCGGGTTCGCGGCGCACAGCTCCGCCAGGTCGCGCGAGCTGCGGGCGTTCAGGTTGATCGGCTCCGCCGCGGCGGCCGCGACCAGCGGCGTGGCGGCGAGCGATGCGGCAACCGCCAGCGCGGCGAGGACGGCCAGGCTCTTCATGCGTCGATCTCCGGTCAGGATTGGGAAGCCCGCCACCGCGTCCAGCCGGCCGCGCGCAGCTCGCAGGCCGGGCAGGTGCCGCAGCCGTAGCCCCAGGCGTGGCGATGGGTGCGGTCGCCGAGATAGCAGGTGTGGCTGTGCTCGCGGATCACCTCGACCAGCGCATCGCCGCCCAGATCGTGCGCCAGGGCCCAGGTCGCGGCCTTGTCGCGCCACATCAGCGGCGTCTCCAGCACGAAACGCCGCGCCAGCCCCAGGTTCAGCGCGAGCTGCATCGCCTTGATCGTGTCGTCGCGGCAGTCGGGATAGCCCGAGTAGTCCGTCTCGCACATGCCGGCCACGATGCGCCGCAGCCCGCGCCGCCAGGCGATCGCCGCGGCGCAGGTCAGGAACAGCAGGTTGCGGCCGGGGACGAAGGTGTTGGGAAGGCCTTCCTCGGTCGTCGTGATCTCGATCTCGGCGGTCATCGCGGTCTGGCCGAGGCCCGACAGCGTCGCGGTCAGGTCCACCATGTGGTCGGGGCCCAGCCGCGCCGATCCCATCCTGTCGCGCAAGGGCGCGCGGCAGTCGAGCTCGACCGCGTGGCGCTGGCCATAGCGGAACCCCACCGTCTCCACATGCGGATAGCGCGCTAGGGCCCAGGCGAGGCAGGTCGCGGAATCCTGCCCGCCGGAGAACAGCACGAGGGCGCGGTCGTCGCTGGATTGGAGGGGCGGAGCGGCGGGCATGCGGCGATCATGCCATGCGCGGCCGGCCCTCGCGAGAGGCCAGCACCCGGCGCACGCGCTCGGACGCGGCGCCTTTGCAGCCGGCACGGCCGGCCGCACCCCGCGGCATCCGGCGCACCCCATCTCGCAACGGACGCGCCCACCCCATATGATTCCGGTCATGGACCTCGAATTCAGCGAAGAAGACATCCATCGCTATTCGCGCCACATCCTGCTCAAGGAAGTGGGCGGGACCGGCCAGGCGAAGCTGAAGGCCGCGCGGGTGCTGCTGGTGGGCGCCGGCGGCCTGGGCTCGCCGCTCGCGCTGTATCTCGCGGCGGCGGGGATCGGCACGATCGGCATCGTCGACGACGACACGGTCGAGATCTCCAACCTGCAGCGCCAGGTCGCGCATACCACGGCGCGGATCGGCACCGGCAAGGCGGTCTCGGCGGCCGAAGCGGCGCTGGCGATCAATCCCGGCATCAAGCTCGAGCCGCATGCGATGCGGCTCTCGGCCGAGAACGCGCTGGAGCTGATCGGGCGCTACGACCTCGTGTGCGACGGGACGGACAATTTCGCCACCCGCTTCCTGGTGGCGGATGCCTGCGTGCTTGCCAAGCGCACCCTGGTCTCGGCCGCGGTGCTGCGCTTCGAGGGCCAGCTCTCGGTGTTCAAGCCGCATGAGGGCGGCCCCTGCTACCGCTGCCTCTACCCCGAACCGCCGCCGCCGGGCGTCGTGCCGAGTTGCAGCGAGGCGGGCGTGCTGGGCGCGGTCACCGGCGTGATGGGCACGCTGCAGGCGACCGAGGTGCTGAAGGAGATCCTGGGCATCGGCGACACGCTGTCCGGCCGCCTGCTGGTCTGGGACGCGCTCGCGACCCGCTTCCGCACGGTGAAGCTGCGGCCCGATCCGCATTGCGCGCTGTGCGGGCCGGCGGCGACGATCCACGACCTGTCCGCGCACGGCACCCCGGCCGGTCCCACCTGTGCCCGCTGAGCCACTCGGCCTGCTGCTGCTGTCCGGCACGCATGAGCGCGCGCATTACGCCTTCGTGCTGGCCGCCGGCGCCGCGGCGATCGGGCGGTCGGTGGTGCTGTTCGCGACCAACCAGGGCTGCCGCGCGCTGTTCACCGACTGGTCGGACCTGACCGATGCCGCACGCGACGCGCGCATCCAGGCCACGGGCGTGGCCGGGCTCGACACGCTGCGGGAGGCGAGCCTGGAGCTGGGCGTCCGCCTGATCGCGTGCGAGGCGGGGCTTCGGGCCGAGGGCCTCGACCCCGCGCGCCTGCTGCCGCAGGTGGAGGTGGCCGGGGTCGCGACATTCCTCTCGGCCGCGGGCGCGGGCCAGATCATCTCGATCTGATCGCCTGGCAGGCGGAACATCGCTCCCGAGCGCTTGACCCGATTCGTCGCGAATTGGCAGGCATGCGTCATGCGTTTCCTCCAAGCGGTCCCGATCGGCCGGCTGCTGCTGTCGCTGGGGCTGTCGCTCTCCCCGGCCGCTTCCGCATGGGCGCAGAGCGGGACGCTGCAGGTGCCGGCGCAGAAGACGCCGGAGGCGCCGCCCAAGCCGCCCGCCGCGGCGCCGCGCCAGCCGGTGCAGCAGGTCGCGCCCGGCCATGCGCAAGCGGCCAAGCATCCGCCGGTGGTGCAGGCGCATGGCCCGACGCACGGCCAGAAGCCCACCGCGGCCCAGGCCAAGGCGGGGGCGAAGCCGGCCAGCACGACGGCCACCAAGACCGACGCGCCGGCCGCGCCCGCCGCCGTGCCGGTCCCGGTGCCCGCGACGCCGGCCGAACCCACGCCGGCCAAGCCGGTGGAGGCGGAGAAACCCGGCAAGCTGCCGGTCCCGCGCTTCGCCGCGCTGCGCTTCGACGAGGTGAACCTGCGCGTCGGGCCCGGCCCGCGCTACCCGATCGACTGGGTCTACAAGCGCCGCGACCTGCCCGTGGAGATCGAGCGGGAGTTCGACATCTGGCGCCTGATCCGCGCCCCCGACGGCGCACGCGGCTGGGTGGGCGCCGCAAGCCTGACCGGCCGCCGCACCTTCATCGTCACCGGCGGCGAAGCCACGATGCGGCGGGAGGCGAACGACGCCAGCGCCGCGGTGGCGATCCTGGAGCCGGGCGTGATCGGGCGCATCCGCTCCTGCGCCGCGGCGGCCGAATGGTGCCGCGTGCAGGCCGGCGACTATCGCGGCTACCTCAAGCGCAGCCAGTTCTGGGGCACCAAGCCCGGCGAGGCGGTCACCCCCTGACGGTGGCCGGGGGCGTGACGTCGCCCGCCGGGATGCACTGCCGCGTGCCGCCCGCCGAGGGTCGTGGGCGGGCGCATGGTGCCGTCGTCGGTGCTTTCGTGCATCGTCATGGTGGACTGCGCCCATCCCGGGGGCGCGAGCCCATCGGCCCCATCCCCGCGCGAGACCGGACCTGACGAGGCAGCCATGAGCTTCACCGACCGCGCGCTGGCCGAGATCGACGGGCTGCACCGCGTCCTGCAACGCTGGTTCCGCGCCGAGGGAGAGCAGGACCCGGCGCTCGTGCTCAGCCACTTCGCCCCCGACTACACCATGATTACGGTCACGGGGACGATGGTTACGCTGGCGGCGTTCCGCGCCGGCCTGCCCTCGATGTGGGGAAGCCGGCCAGGGCTCGTGATGGAGATCGGCAACGAGAGGCTGGTCCATGCGGGGCCGGGCTTCGCGCTGATGACCTACACGGAACGCCAGCATCTGGGCGGCGGCGTCACCGTCCGGCTGAGCACCGTGCTGATGCTGGACCACGGGGCCGGCGCGATCCCTGCCTGGCGCCACCTGCAGGAAACCATGGTCCGCTGAGCCCCACGCCGTCCCGCCGGACGGGGTGGCGTTCCGACCGGCGGCCCGCGTCTCGCGACACGACACCCCGCCTTCACCGACACTACGAATCATCCGGAAGAACGAACGATTCCGAACCGAACCATGACGTAATCGTGAGAACTTCTCGCGGTCACGTGCCCTGGGCGCTCCTGTATCGTAACGCCCTCAGAAGCGTATCGGCGTGCCTCGGGGGGCCGCGTCATCAGCTCGTTCACGACCAGGGTCGCCATGTGGGCGCGGGGGTTGCGAGGCCGCCTGCAGGTGCTCGTGCTCGTCGCGCTCCTGCCGGCCGTCCTGGTCGAGACCGCCTTCCTGATCGGCCTGCGCGAGACGCAGGAACGCGAGATCGCGCGCGAGGCGATGCAGCAGGCGCAGCTCATGCACCAGAGCATCGTCACGATCGTCGAGGCGGCGCGACAGCTCACCCTTACGCTGTCGCACGTTCCGGCGGTCGCGGACGCGACCGGGGATTGCGCCCCGACCTTGCGCGAGATCCAGGCGGGGCTGCCGAAATACCGGTTCGTGAGCGTGTTCGACGCCGACGGCGCGCTGCGATGCACCTCGCGACCCGAGTCGATCGGGGTGCAGCAGGACCGGTCCTGGCTGGGCGCGGCAGGTCGCGCCGAACGCTTCGAGGTCGGGACCTATGTGCGGGGCGCCTCGTCCGCCGCGAGCTTCCTGCCGCTCGTGCAGCCGCTGCCGGGTCCGGCCGGGGCGGCCGCGGGGTTCATCGTCGTGGCCCTCGACCTTGCCTGGCTGGGGCGGCAGATCGAGGCGCTGGAACGGCCGGCGTTCAGCACGGTCGTGATCGCGGACCGCACCGGCACCGTGCTGGCCCGCTCCCCCGACAACGAGCGCTGGATCGGGCAGAAATTCCTGCCCGAGAACATGTGGATCGTGGCGGCCACGCGGCCGGACGTGCACCAGACCACCGGGTATGACGGCCGCGTGCGGTTGAGCGGCTTCATCCCGCCCGCGGCAAGTCCGAGCGGATTGGTGGTGAGCGTGGGATTGTATCCGGAGACGGTGATGGCACCGGTCCGGACGATCGCCGTCTGGGGCGGCGGCGTGATCCTGGTCGGGCTGATCGCCTCGCTGTCCCTCGCCCGCGCGGTCGGCAACCGGCTGGTCCGTCGCCCGCTCGAGCGGCTGGCGGCCGCGGCCGCGCGGCTGGCCGAGGGTGCGCTGCACACCCGCGTCCCCGCCGGCCGTGGCCCGACGGAGTTCCGCGCCCTGTCCACCGTGTTCAACCACATGGCGGCGGAACTGCAGCGGCGCGAGGCGCGCGAAGCCGCGGCGCGCGGGCGGCTCGAGGAGGCGCAGCGCGCGCTGGAAGCGGCCAACGCCGACCTGGAAGCGCGGGTGGAGGCCGAGGTGGCGGCACGCGAGGCCGCGCAGGAGCGCCTGCGGCACAGCGAGAAGGTCAGTGCGCTGGGCCAGCTGGCCGGCGGGGTCGCGCACGACTTCAACAACGTCCTGCAGTCGATCGCCGGGGCGCTGGGCCTGCTGTTGCGTGAGCCGGACCGGCGGGAGCGCGTGGAGCGGTTCGGGCGCCTGGCGATGGATGCGGCGGAGCGCGGCGCGGCGATCACGCGACGCCTGCTGATGTTCGCCCGCCGCCGCGACCTCTCGCCCGCGCCCCTCGACACCGGCGCGGCGCTGGCCGACCTGCGGGAGATCATCACCCACACGCTGCGCGCGAACATCGCGCTGACCGTGGCGCTGCCGCCCGACCTTCCCTGGATCTTCGTCGACCGAGCGGAGCTGGAGACGGCGCTGGTGAACCTCGTGGTGAACGCGCAGGACGCGATGCCGGAGGGCGGGCGGCTCCGCATCTCCGCCGAGGGCGTGACCGTCGCGCCGGCGGACGGGATGGAAATCACGCCCGGCCGCTACGTCCGCCTGTCGGTGGTCGACACCGGGTGCGGGATGGACGCGCGAACCCTCGCCCGCGCCGCCGACCCGTTCTTCACCACGAAGCCGCCCGGCCAGGGCACGGGCCTCGGCTTGTCGATGGTGCAGGGCTTCGCCTCGGCCTCGGGCGGGCTCCTGCGGATCGAGAGCGCGCCCGACGAGGGGACCCGCATCGCCCTGTTCCTTCCCGCCTGTGCGCCGGCCGCGGATGCGGAACCGGCCGCCGCCCGCGCCCCGTCGGCGGCGGGCCGCGCGATCCTGCTGGTGGAGGACGACCCGCCGGTGCGGGAGGTGCTGACCGGCGAGCTTGCCGCCATGGGATTCGCGGTCACCGCGGTCGCGTCCGGCGGCGAGGCGCTGGCGTGGCTGGCGCGCGGCCAGCGGGCCGACCTGATGGTCAGCGACTTCGCGATGCCGGGGATGAACGGCGTCGCGACGATCGAGGCCGCGCGCCGGCTGGTTCCCGGGCTGCCGGCGATCCTGCTGAGCGGCGACCCGAGGGCGGGCAGCGGCGAGATGACCGACGCCGTCACGCCGCCGATCGCGCTGCTGCAGAAGCCCGTCACGGGGCAGGAACTGCACGCGCGCATCAACGCACTGTTCGAGCTCGGGTGACGGCCGATCGGGAGACGCGCCCCGCCGGCGCCGGGCGCTTCCCCGATCGGCGGCCGGTGCGCTAGGCTCCGCTTCATGGACAACGACGAACTGCCCCGCGCCCATCACGACCTGGGCGGCGTCCCCAAGTTCCTCTGCGAGCCGGTGGACGTGGAGCCGCATGCGCTGACCGACTTCGACAAGGAGGTCGACGCGATCCGCCAGATCCTGGGCGCCAAGCGGGTGATGTCGGTCGACGAGCTGCGGCGCGGGATCGAGTCGATCCCCGAGGCGGACTACCACCGGCTCAGCTACTACCGGCGCTGGATCCGCTCCATCACCGACAACCTGCTGCGCAAGGGCGTCATCACCGAGGCGGAACTGCGCGCCGCGCTGGGGGGCGCATGATGCTCGCCCCCGGCAGCGCCGTACGCGTCCGCTTCGACTGGCCGGAGACGCGCGGGCCCGTGCATATCCGCACGCCCTGGTACCTGCGCGGGCACACGGGCACGGTGGTGCGCCATCTCGGCGACTTCCCCAACCCCGAGGACCTCGCCTTCGCGCGCCCTGCCGAGAAGCGGGCGCTGTATCACGTGCTGTTCGCGCAGGGCTCCGTCTGGCCGGAAGATCACCCCGGGGACGAGCTGCTGGTCGAACTCTACGAACATTGGCTGGAGCCCGCATGAGCGACCTGCTGGAGACCGAGAGCGAGCGGCTGCTGGCCGCGGTGCGCAGCCTGCTGGCACAGAAGGGCATCGCCTCCCCGTCCGAGATCAGCGAGCGCATCGCGATCACCGACCGCGCGAGCCCCGGCCAGGGCGCGCGAATGGTGGCGAAGGCCTGGACCGACCCGGCCTATCGCGCCCTGATGCTGGAGGATGGCGCGAAGGCAGCCGAAGCCATCGGCATCCCCATGCGCGGCATGCCGCCGCTGGGTGTGCTGGAGAACACGGCGGAGCTGCACAACCTGGTCGTCTGCACCCTGTGCAGCTGCTACCCCCGCGCCGTGCTGGGCTATCCGCCGTTCTGGTACAAATCCGCCGCCTACCGCGCCCGCGCGGTGCGCGACCCGCGGAAGATGCTGGAAGAGGAATGGCAGACCGTGATCCCGCCGCAGGTGAAGCTGCGCGTGGTCGACTCGACGGCGGATTACCGCTGGATGGTGCTGCCGCGGCGCCCGGCCGGGACCGAGGGCTGGGACGAGGATCGCCTGGCCGCCATCGTGCGTGAGGGCGACATGATCGGGGTCACCCTCCCCCAGGCCTGACCGCGCACCGCGGCCTTGCCCACCGGCCCTCGTGGAACCTGCGATCGATAGGTCGTGCGATCGTGGAGCCGTGCGGTCGGGCCGTGCGACAGGGGCGCGCGGCGCGGCAGGCGGGGGACGTGAACGTGACCGAGCACAAGCGATACGCGGCGACGAGACGGGCGTTGTCTTGATCCGTAAGGTTTGTGGAAGGCTCACGGACATGAAGAAGACGACCGCCGCGCTGCTGACGCTCATGGTTTCGCCCGCATTCGCGCAGGGATCGGCGCCTCCGGCCACCCAGACGCCTGCTCCCGCCCCGGTGCAGAGCATGCCCACCAAGGAAGATGCGCCGCTCGCGGTCGACACCGTGCGCATGCGCCAGGGCTACCGGGTCGGTCGGATCGTTGGCGCCGCGGTGCATAACGGCCAGAACCAGCAGGTCGGGACGATCGACGACCTGCTGCTGAACGAGAACGGGGACCAGGTCGTGGTCGCCGTGATCTCCGTCGGCGGGTTCCTGGGGATCGGCAACAAGCTGGTCGCGGTGCCCTACAAGGAGCTCCAGGTCGAGCGGAAGAACGACAGCGTCAACGTCGTGTTGCCGAATGCGTCGAAGGACGTGCTCACGGGGATGCCGACCTTCAAATACAACTGATCGCCGAGCGGAGCGGTGCGGCACGGGGGCGGCGCGGCGTGGCGGTTGCGCGGCGCGACGTGGCGGTGGCGCGACGTGGCGGTGGCGCGGCACGGCGGTGGAGCGGCGGTCGCGCGGCGGTGAAGCGGCGGTGGCGCGGCGGTGGAGCGGCGGTGGGGCGGCGCGCACGGCCCTCCGGCGTCATGGCCGCCGCAGGGCGGCCATCCACGGCTGCCGGTGCCTCATGCCGTCGTGCATCGTCACCCTTCGCCCCCATGACGGGCGAGCAAGCCCGCCGCCGTAGATTCGGCGCTTCCGTGCCAGGACAGGCCCGGTGCCCGACGGCTGCGTGCTCCCGTGTGCCGGTGACGCGCCGGATCAGGCCGAACCGGTGATCCGAGCGAACAGCGCCGGTGCCAATCCCTTGGCAGGCTTGGGCGCGGGTCGAACGAAGCTGCCGGCCGTGGGCTTGCGCGGGTGCAGGCCGACCACCGCCTCGGCCAGGCGCACGGCGCAGGCGACGCCGTCCAGCGCCGGGACCGGCAGTTCGGCGGCCACTTCGCGCGCAAGGCCGGCGATCG
This sequence comes from Rhodospirillales bacterium 69-11, assembly GCA_001898425.1. Taxonomy (GTDB): domain Bacteria; phylum Pseudomonadota; class Alphaproteobacteria; order Acetobacterales; family Acetobacteraceae; genus Rhodopila. The sequence continues at coordinate 289,834 of MKTV01000038.1, read as the reverse complement.
GACCGCCGCCCAGGATCACCGCCTCCGCCCCGTCCTCGGCGACCGCTGCGTGGCATTCGGCCAGCAACCGGTCGCGGAACTGCTCCTTGGCGCGGGTGATGTCGGGGATCGGCAGGTCGAGCGCCCGCACCGAGACGAGCCGGCCGGCCAGCCCGTGCTCCTCGGCGCACTCGATGTACCAGCGCCGCAGCCGCTGGGTCAGGCCGACGATCGCGTAACGGCGCGCCAGCGTCCAGCCGGTGAGCATGGCGGATTCGGCGATGCCGAACACCGGGACGTCGGCAAACTCGCGCGCCGCGGCGAGGCCGGGATCACCGAAGGCCGAGACGATCGCGCCGTCGCAGCCGGCGGCGTGTTCGGCCAACGCCTGCAGCACCGCGTGGGCGGCGATCGCCGCCTCCGCGCGGTTCTCCACGTATTGCGTCCCGAAGGCGGCGCTGACCGCGACGATCTCGGTGCCGGGGGAGGCGTGGCGGCGCGCCTCCTCGACCATGGCCGCGGTCGTGGCCTCGGTGATGTTGGGGTTGATCAGCAGAAGGCGCATGGCCGCGCTCCCGACCGGTCAGCGGCCGGTCAGGATGCGCTCGACGAGCTGCTTCACCGTCGGGATGAAGCCGTTCGAGTAGAACGGGTCCTTGGCGAAGCGGAACGCGTTGTGGCCGCTGAACATCAGGTTGTGCTCGACGGCGGACGGATCGTCGCTGCGATGCGCGATGTCCTGCAGCGTCTTCTGGATGCAGAAGCTGCGCGGATCCGCCTTCTTGCCGTTGCTGAAGTCCGGCTCGTGCTGTGCCCAGTTGGAGAATCGGCAGGAGCTGAGGCAGCCCATGCAGGCCTGCTGGTCGGCCAGGATCTCCTGCGCCTTCTCCGGGGTCACGAAGATCAGCGTGGAGTCGGGGGTACGCAGCGCCTCGGTGAAGCCGAACGCCTCCCACGACCGGGCCCGCTCGAGATCCGCACGGGTCAGGTAGACGATGCGCTTGCGCGGACCCACGCCGTATTCGGCGATGTGCTCGCCGATCGCCTCGGTGGTAAAGGCGACCTGGCGCTCGTTGCGCTCGCGCAGCTCCTGGATGAAGCCGTTGTTCACGGCCGAGGAGTAGAAGCCGGTCGGGCTGAACCGGTTCAGGAAGACGTCGCCTTCCTGCAGGGTCAGCAGCCGCTGCTTCCAGGCGTCGCCGATCGGGCTCTCCTTGGTCAGCAGCGGGCGGGTGCCGAACTGGAAGGCGATGGGGCCGAGATCGGGGTTGTCGATCCAGTCCTCCCACTCTTCCAACCACCAGACGCCGCCGGCCATGATGATAGGGGTGTCGTGCAGGCCGAACTCGCGCATCTGCTTGCGCAGCGCGAGCACGCGGGGGAACGGATCCTCGGGCCGGGTCGGGTCCTCCCCGTTGGACAGGCCGTTATGGCCGCCGGCCAGCCAGGGATCCTCGTAGACCACGCCGCCCAGGAGGGACGCGGCCTTCGAGTAGGCGCGGCGCCACAGCGCGTTGAACGCGCGGGCGGAGGAGACGATCGGGTAGTAGTGCACGTTGAACCGCGCGGCGATCTCCGACAGGCGGTAGGGCATGCCGGCGCCGCAGGTGATGCCGTGGACCAGGCCCCTCGCCTGCTCCAGCACCTCCGTGATGATGCGTTCGGCGGCGCCCATCTCCCACAGGATGTTGGCGTGGACGCGGCCCTTGCCGCCGGCCAGGTCCCAGGCGCGGCGGGCCTGCGCCAGCGCGCCCTTCACGGCGTAGCCGACCAGCTCCTCATGCCGCTCCCGCCGGGTGCGGCCGTGGTAGATCTGGGGGATGGGCCGACCCTGGTCGTCGTAGCTGTCGGCGTTGACCGCGCTGAACGTGCCGACGCCGCCGGCGGCCGCCCAGTTGCCCGACGACAATCCGTTCGAGATCGAGACTCCCTTGCCGCCTTCGATCAGCGGCAGAACCTCGACTCCTCCCATACGGATCGCATTGATGGCGCGCATTCGCCCTGATCCTTCGTGTCAACCGCCGCTCGCCGGATGGCCCCGGTCAGGCGAGCGTATCCGATACGCAGCCCGTCACCGGATGCAAGTGTGTCCATCCGGTGACAGGCTGTTGCCGTCTTACTCTCCGATGACGGGCTGGTCCGTGCCCTCGGGCAGCGGCGCCTGGTCGCGGTCGCGACGCTCGCGCCGCTCACCCCGGTCGCCGCGATCACGGCGCTCGCCGCGATCCCCCCGGTCGCGATCGCCCCGGTCACCGCGGTCGCGATCCTCGCCCCGCTGCGGCTTGGCGCCGACCTGCTCCGTGATGTCGGCACCGGTGGCCTGGTCGACAACCCGCATCGACAACTTCACCTTGCCGCGGTCGTCGAAGCCGATGACCTTCACCTTCACCGCGTCACCGACATTGACCACGTCGGTGGTCTTGCCGACCCGGCCCTGCTGCAGCTCGCTGATGTGCACGAGCCCGTCGCGGGAGCCGAGGAAGTTCACGAAGGCGCCGAAATCGGCGGTCTTCACGACCTTGCCCGTGTAGATCACGCCGATCTCCGGCTCCGCCACGATGCCGCGGATCCAGTCGATCGCCTGTTGGGTCTGCAGCGCGTCCGAGGACGCGATCTTGATCGTGCCGTCGTCGTTGATGTCGATCTTGCACTTGGTCTGCTCGACGATCTCGCGGATCACCTTGCCGCCGGTGCCGATCACTTCGCGGATCTTCTCCTTCGGCACGTTGATCACGGTGATGCGGGGCGCGGTGTCGGCCACGTCCTGCCGCGCGCCGGTCAGCGCCTTGGACATCTCGCCCAGGATGTGCAGCCGCCCGTCGCGGGCCTGGCCCAGGGCGATCTGCATGATCTCCGGCGTGATGGACGTGATCTTGATGTCCATCTGCAGGCTGGTCACGCCGACCTCGGTGCCCGCGACCTTGAAGTCCATGTCGCCGAGATGGTCCTCGTCGCCCAGGATGTCGGTCAGGACCGCGAAGCCCTTGTCTTCCTTGATCAGGCCCATGGCGATGCCGGCCACCGGGCGCTTCAGCGGCACGCCCGCGTCCATCAGCGCGAGCGAGGTGCCGCAGACAGTCGCCATGGAGGAGGAGCCGTTCGACTCGGTGATCTCGGAGACCACGCGCATCGTGTAGGGGAACTGCTCCTTCGACGGCAGCAGCGGGTGCACCGCGCGCCAGGCGAGCTTGCCATGGCCGATCTCGCGCCGGCCGGGGGAGCCCATGCGGCCCGCTTCACCCACCGAATAGGGGGGAAAGTTGTAGTGCAGCATGAAGTTCTGGCGGTACTCGCCCTCGAGCGCGTCGATCACCTGCTCGTCCTGGCCGGTGCCCAGCGTCGCGACCACGAAGGCCTGCGTCTCGCCGCGGGTGAACAGGGCGGAGCCGTGGGCGCGCGGCAGGATGCCGACCTCGGCGACGATCTGGCGCACCGTCTTGGTGTCGCGTCCGTCGATGCGCATGCCGGTGTCGAGGATCGCGTTGCGGACGATGTCCGCCTCGAGGTCGTGCAGGATCGCGCCGGCGCGGGCGGTCTCCAGCCCCTCGGCGGCGAGCGCCTCGACCACCGCCTTCTTCGCGGCGCCGACCTTCGCGTAGCGCTCCTGCTTGACCTGCTCCTTGTAGCCCTCGGCGATGGAGGCGCGGCCCAGCGCGTCGATGCGGGCCTTGAGCGCCTTCTCCTCCTCGGACGGCTCCGGCAGCGGCCAGGGATCCTTGGCGGCGTATTCGGCGAGCTCGATGATCGCCTGGATCACCGGCTGGAACGCCTTGTGGCCGTAAGTCACGGCGCCCAGCATCACGTCCTCGGGCAGCTCCTGCGCCTCGGACTCGACCATCAGCACGCCTTCGGAGGTCCCGGCGACCACGAGGTCGAGCTGGGTGTCCTTCATCTGGTCGGCGGTCGGGTTGAGGATGTACTGGCCATCCTGGTAGCCGACGCGGGCGGCGGCGATCGGGCCGAAGAACGGGATGCCGGACAGCGTCAGGGCCGCCGAACAGCCGATCATCGCGACGATATCGGGGTCGTTCTCGAGGTCGTGGCTGACGACGGTCGCGACGACCTGCACCTCGTTGCGGAACCCTTCGGGGAACAGCGGGCGGATCGGGCGGTCGATCAGGCGGCTCTTGAGGATCTCGGCCTCGGAGGGGCGGCCCTCACGCTTGAAGAACCCGCCGGGGATCTTGCCCGCGGCGAACGCCTTCTCCTGGTAGTTCACCGTGAGCGGGAAGAAGTCCTGGCCGGGCTTGGCCGTCTTCACGCCGACCGCGGTGCAGAGCACGATGGTGTCGCCGTAGCGGGCCAGGACGGATCCGTCCGCCTGGCGGGCGATCTTGCCGGTCTCCAGGACCAGCTTGCGCCCACCCCAATCGAGCTCTTTGCGGAAATAGTTGAACATACGCGCAGTCTTCCTTCGATGCGCGGCATGGGCGGCTGCCAACCCCGAACGATCCGTGCGTCCTTCGCGGCGGGGAGGCGGCGTCTCGGGTCACATGGATGGCGGGCTGCGCTGAGGGGGGAACGGGGCTCTGCGCAGCCGCGGGCCATGTGGCCGGAAACGCCGTCGCGGTTCCCGCACCCTTCGGGGCGTACCGGACCGGCGGTCTGCCAATCCGCCGCATGTCGCGGCGTTGCGGGGTCCGTGACCCGCCCCGCTGGGTGTCGGCCGGCCAATGCCGGCCCATTCCGTGACACGACGCCGGCCAGCCGGCTCATGCCGAACAACGCGGGCGAGCCCGTGTCGTCTCATCAATCGCGGGCGAACCCGCGCAGTCTTCAGCCGCGGGCGAGCCCGCGTGTGCGCCGCGACGCGGGGTCGCCCGCGTGGTGCCCGCGCACGCGAGCATGCGGCCGAACCGCGGCCTCAGCACCAGATGGGGCGGTTTGCGCCCGAAACCAGCACTTTTGACCGCGTTCGGCTGCCAGGCCGGTCAGCGGCGGAGGTTGAGCCGCCCGATCAGCGTCTCGTAACGACCCTGATCCTTCTTCTTCAGATAGTCGAGCAGCCGCCGGCGGCGGCCCACCAGCATCAGCAGGCCCCGGCGCGAGTGGAAATCCTTCGCGTGGGTCTTCAGATGCTCCGTCAGGTTGCCGATGCGTTCGGAGAGGATCGCAACCTGGACTTCCGGGCTCCCGGTATCGCTGGGAGCCGTCGCGTATTCGCCAATGAGCGCCGTGCGGCGTTCAGCCGTGATCGACATCGTTGATCCTTCCATCAAGGGGTTGAGCGTCGCGCTTGGCTGCCGAGCGCCGGTCCGCGCCGCGATCTGCGCCCTTGGGGGGCAGAGCAGCGGCGTCAGAGCACCCGTTCGGGCTTCAGCAATCCGTCTTCCAGACGGCACAGCCCGATCACGCGGCCCCCCGCCATGGCGCGCACCGTCCCACCGCCTGGGTCGGCATTGCCTGGAATCCGACCCATCAGCGCCACCAGGCTGAGTGCCTGGCCATGCCGCAGATCGGCGGCCTCCGCTTCGGTCAGGGCCAGCGCCGGGATGTCGGCCAGCGCGGTCGCAACCGGAAGCAGAAGGTCCGGGGAAGCGGGCGCGGTATCGTCCGCCTCGCGCAATTTGTCCAGTGGAATCGCCTGCCCTTCCAGGAAGGGGCCGACCCGCATGCGGCGCAGGGCGGCGACGTGCCCCACCGTCCCGCAGGCGCGCGCGAGGTCGCGGGCGAGGCTGCGCATGTAGACGCCCTTGCCCGACGCGACCTCGAAGATCGCGTGGTCGGCGTCCGGCCGCTCGATCAGCTCGAAGCGGTCGACGCGGGCGGGGCGCGGCTCCAGCACCGGGGCGCGGCCCTCGCGCGCCATGTCGTAGGCGCGCTCCCCGGCCACCTTCACGGCCGAGAATGCGGGCGGGACCTGCATGATCTCGCCCTGGAAGGCGGCGAGTTCCGTGCGGATGCGCTCGTCGGTCGGACGTTCGGGGGAGGTTCCGGTGACCGCGCCGTCGGCGTCGTCGCTGTCCCGCGCCTCCCCGATGCGGAGGGTGAAGCGGTAGAGCTTGGTGCCGTCCATCACGTAGGGCACGGTCTTGGTGGCGGCGCCGAAGGCGATCGGCAGGACGCCGGTGGCGAGCGGGTCGAGCGTGCCGCCATGGCCGGCCTTCTGCGCGTCGAAGATGCGCTTCACGCGGTTGACGACGTCGGTGCTGGTCAGCCCCTGCGGCTTGTCGATGATCAGCCAGCCGTCGAGCGGACGGCCGCGGGGCTTGCGGCGGGACATGGGAGCGGGCTTTCGCGCTGGAAGCCGCGCGGCGTAGGGGCGCCGCGCGGTCCTGTCAACCGCGTTGCCGCTGCGGTTCGGGCGGCGGGTCCGCGCTGGTCGGGGCGGCGGGCAGGCTCCGCTCCCACCGTCAAGGGGCGGGGCTGTGCCGGTGGGCGTGCCGGTGGACGTGCCGGTGGGCGTCCGCGGCGCCGATCGAACCGCCGCCGCGGCTATTGACCGAGCCGCTGGAGGATGGCGGGGACGTGGACCTGGTCGCCCTTGTAGTTGCCGGTCAGCGCGTACATCACGAGGTTCACGCCGAACCGGTAGGCGAGCGTGCGTTGCCGCTGGCCGCCGGGAATGACCGCGTAGGGGTTGCGCCCGGCCGAATCCACCGCCCAGGCGGCGGCCCAGTCGTTGCCGCCGATGATGACCGGGCTCACGCTGTCGTTCGTGCGGTCCTGGTCCCGCTGCACCCAGACCGTGTCGCCCGTGAAGCGGCCCGGAAAGTCGGAGAGCAGGTAGAAGGACCGCGCCAGCACGTGATCCGTCGTGAGCGGGGCGAGCGGCGGCACCAGCAGGTCCTGGCCCACGCGGCGCAGCGCGGAGTCCGTGCCGGGCGCGAAGCCGGCGCCCGATCCGGAATCGCGCGTGTCGATCAGGATGATGCCGCCGCGGCTCATGTAGTCGTTCAGCGCGGCCGCCTGGGTATCGGAGAGCGGCTGGGCATCGGCGGTGATCGGCCAGTAGAGCAGCGGGTAGAAGCTGAGATCCGTGGTGCCGGGGGTGATCGGGTCGGGCTCCACCAGCACGGCGGCGGTGCGCCGGTTCACGTAGTCGGACAGGCCTTCCAGCCCGGCCTTGGAGATCGCGTCCACCTGCGCGTCGCCGGTCAGGATGTAGCCGAGACGGGTGGCGAGCGCCGGGTTCGGGTTGGTCTCCAGCGCGTGGCCGGGGCCGGCGGCGAACAGGCCGATCGCGAGGACCGCGGCGGCGACGCGGGCGCGCAGCAGGCCGCGGAGCGCCAGCGAGACCACCAGGTCCACGGCGAGCAGCAGGATCGCGAGGACGAGCAGCGGCGGGCCGAGGGAGCGTTCGGGGACGGTGGTGCCGAGGGACTCGACGCGCGCACCGGAAAGCAGCGGCGCCGCCTCGGGCAGCGGCAGCGTGGCGCCGAGATTGAGCGCGTGGCGGCCGTTCTCCGGCCCGTACAGGCCGGGCGGATGGCGGGGCGAGACCGGCGTCTTGCCGAAGGCGTCGGCGGCAAGGCCGGTCGCGGCGGGCGGCGGCTGCGTCATTTGACCAAACCCGTCCAGCGTCTCGGCCGGGCTCAGCACGGTGCCGTCCGCCGCCGATGCGACGCCGGCCGAGAGTGCGACGAGCCGGCGCAGCATGTCCACGAACAGTCCGGAGAGCGGCAGGTTCGACCAGTCGGCATTGGCGGTGGTGTGGAACAGCACGATGCGGCCGGCGCCGCGCGTCGCCTCGGTGACCAGCGGCGTGCCGTCGGCGAGCGTCGCCCAGGTATGGCTGGCGAGGTCGGCGCTGGGTTCCGCCAGGACCTGCCGGGTGACCTTCACCTCCTGCGGCGCCACGAGTCCGGCGAAGGGGGAGCCGGGCGGGAACGGCGCGAGGCTCGCGGGTTCGTTCCAGGACAGGGCGCCCCCCAGCTGGCGGTCGCCGCCGAGGAGGCGGACGGGCAGGAGGTCGTCGTCGACGCTCCCGCCGGCGCCGGCCCCGCCGGTCGCCTCGGCCATGCGCGGGCCGGCGAAGCGGATCAGCAGCCCGCCCTTGTCGACCCAGGCGGCGATCGCGTCGCGTTCCGGGCCGGGGGGCAGCGGGCGGTCGGCCAGGATCATCACCGACAGGTCGCGGGAGAGCAGCGTCGTCGCGTCCGCCTCCCGCAATTCGGTGAAGGGCTGCAGTGCGCGGCGCAGGAAGTAGAGCGGGCCGGAGAACGGCGTGTCGGCGGTGGTCTGCTCCCCGGCCAGCAGGCCGACCGGGCGGCGGCGCCAGCGCTCGTCCAGCAGCAGCACGGCGCCGGCCGAGGGCGGGCCTTCCAGCACCAGCCGGCTCAACCGGTTGCGCAATTCGGGCGGCAGCGCGATGGCGGCGCTGCCGGTCGCCGCGCCCGCGGGAAGGTCGATCACCGCGCGGGCCAGGCTGCGGCCATCGCCGCTCTGGGCGAGCACCGCCATCTGGGAGGGGGCGTTGGAAGGGGCCTGCGCGACGCGGGCGACGAGCTTGTCGGCCTCGCTGGTCGGCGGCAGCAGCACGCGGGCGGGCGCCGTGTCGCAGCAGAACTCGGTGACCGGCCCGATCGCGGCGATGGCGTCGGCGAAGCGCGGGAAGTCGCCCCCATGGGTCAGGCCATCGGCCAGGTAGACGACGCTGGCGTCCTCCGCCTTCCAGCGGCGCAGCGCCGCGGTCGCGGCGGCGCGGTCGGGCGGCCAGGGTTCCGGGTGCAGGGCGGCGAGCCGCGCCCGCAGGTCCGGCACCGGCATGACGGGCGTCGCCTGCGGCGCGGTGCCGGCGCCGTCGGGTGCGGTGGCGAGCAGGGCGACGCGGCGGCCTTCCCGCGCGGCGCGGTCCAGCACGCCCTCGGCCGCCTGCATGCGCTTGGGCCAGTCCGGCGCGGCGGCCCAGCCGTTGTCGACCACCAGCAGGACGGGTCCGCTGCCGGCCAGCCGCGCGCCGGCGTCCAGCACGGGGCCCGACAGCGCCAGGATCACCAGCGCGGCGGCGGCGACCCGCAGCAGCAGCAGCCACCAGGGCGTGCGGGCCGGGGTCTCCTCCGCCGCGCGGAGGCCGAGGAGGAGGCGGATGGCGGGGAAGGTTTCGGCACGCGGCGCGGGCGGCGTGACCCGCAGCAGCCACCAGAGCAGCGGCAGGACGGCGAGCGCCGCGAGAACCCAGGGAGCGGTGAAGATCATCGGGGACGGATCATGGGCGGATGGTCATGGCAGCGGGGTCATGGCGGCGCCTCATCGCTGGCCGAGGCCGTCGTAGAGCGTGAGCAGGGCGGATTCCGGCGGGTGGTCGGTGTGGTGGATGCCGAAGCCGAACCCGGCCGCGGCGCACAGCGTTGCCAGCCCCTCCTGCTGCGCCTGCAGCCGCTTGGCATAGGCGTCGCGCACGTTCTCGACCCGGGGGATCAGCGTCTCGCCGTCCCGCTCCAGGCCGCGGAAGCGGATGCGGCCGGCATAGGGCAGCACCGCCTCGGCCGGATCGAGCACCTGCAGGAGGTATCCGGTCACCGGCACGGCGGCGAGGCGCGCCAGCAGGGCCTGGATGTCCTCGAGCGGCGAGAGGAAGTCGCCGAACAGCACGACCGAGGCGTGGCGCGGCAGCGGCACGGAAGGGGGCAGGCCGTCGTCGTCGTCCGGCAGGCCGAGGTCCTGCGCCAGCCGGTCGAGCCCGAACCGGCCGGCGACCGGCCGCGCGCCGGGATGCAGGCGCTGCACGCGCTCCCCGCCGCGCAGCAGCAGGGAGGCGAGCGCCAGCAGCAGCACGCTCGCGCGGTCCCGCTTCTCGAGTTCGGCCGCGCGGGAGCGCCAGCGCATTGAGGCGGAGCCGTCGCGCCACAGGAAGACGGTCTGCGCCGCCTCCCATTCGGTCTCGCGCACGAACCAGCCCTCGGGGACGGGGCGGCCGGATTTCGCCGATTGCCGCCAGTCGATGCGCGTGACCGGGTCGCCGGTCACGTAGCGGCGGAACTGCCAGAAACTGTCGCCATGGCCGACGCGGCGGCGGCCATGCACGCCCTGGGCGACCGTCGCCGCGACGCGGTCCGCCGCGACCAGCAGCGGCGGCAGGCGGGCGCCGATCGCCTCCGCACGGCGGGCGGAGACGGCGCCGGTGTCGGTCCGGCGGTCAGCCAAGGCGATCCACCAGGCGGTCGATCACGTCGGCGAGTACGATGCCGTCGGCGCGGGCGGAGAAGCTGAGCGCCATGCGGTGGCGCAGCACCGGGCGGGCAAGCGCCGCGACGTCGTCGATCGAGGGCGCGAGCCGTCCTTCCAGCAGCGCCCGCGCGCGGCTGGCGAGCATGAGCGCCTGGGCCGCGCGGGGGCCGGGCCCCCAGGCAACGTGGCGGCGCACCAACTCGTCCTCGCTGATCTCGGGGCGGCCGTTGCGGACCAGGGCGAGGATCGCGTCGACCACCTTCTCCCCCACCGGCACGCGGCGGATCAGCGCCTGGGCGGCCACCAGCTCGCCGGCGGTCATGGCCGGCTCCGGCGGTGCCTCCGCCAGGCCGGTGGTGGCCAGCAGCATCGTGCGTTCGGCAGCGAGGTCGGGGTAGCCGACCACGACTTCCAGCAGGAACCGGTCGAGCTGCGCCTCGGGCAGCGGGTAGGTGCCTTCCTGCTCGATCGGGTTCTGGGTCGCGAGCACGTGGAACGGGCGCGGCAGCACGTGGTCGTGACCGCCCACCGCGACCCGCTGCTCCTGCATGGCCTGCAGCAGGGCGGACTGGGTGCGTGGACTGGCGCGGTTGATCTCGTCGGCCATCAGGAGCTGGCAGAACACCGGGCCTGGGACGAAGCGGAAGCCGCGGCGCCCCTCCGCCTCCTCCAGCACCTCGCTGCCGATGATGTCGGCCGGCATCAGGTCGGGGGTGAACTGCACCCGCTTGGTGCCGAGGCCGAGGACGGTGCCCAGCGCCTCCACCAGCCGGCTCTTGCCGAGACCCGGCACGCCGACCAGCAGCACGTGACCACCCGAGAGCACGGTGACCAGCACCTGCTCCACCACCTCGTCCTGGCCGAAGATCACGCGGCCGATCGCGGCGCGCACCCGGCCGACGCGATCCCCCAGCGCCTCCACCTGCGAGAGGAGGGCGGCCGGCGGGAGGTCGTCGGCGCGAACACCAGGGGGAAGGGCCGCATCGGTCGTCGGATTCATTTCGCCTCCACGCCGCGCCGGTCTGTGGCGCATGGGCCATGATCGTGCGCCGGAGAGGCGCGATGCCAGAAAATGCTGGCCGTCGAGTCATATAGGCACTTTCGCCGGCCAGGGGATGCTTCCTATATCGCCCGCTGTGGCGACGTTCGTCGTCCTGCTGGTTCCTGTCCTGCTGGGAGACCCTGATGTGAACGACGGCGGTCCGGCGATGCCTGGAACGGCTCTGCACCACGGTCGGCCACACGATCCGACCTGTGGCCTGCTGCCCCCGACGGTGGCGTCACGCCCCAGAGGTGGCCCCGGCGGGCGCAGTCCCCGGGAGTGCGGCGACCTGCCCTTCGTGATCCGTCGCGACGGCACCTGGCTCTACCGTGGCAGCGCGATCAACCGGAAGGAGCTGGTGTGCCTGTTCGCTTCCGTCCTGCGGCGGGAGGAGGATGGGAGCTGGTGGCTGCAGACCCCGGCCGAACGCGGCCGGATCGAGGTGGAGGACGCCCCCTTCGTCGCGGTCGAGCTCGACTGGACCGGCGAGGGCCGGCGCCAGGTGCTGTCGTTCCGCACCAATGTCGACCAGGTGGTGACGGCCGGTCCCGACCATCCGATCCGCGTCGCCCACGACATCCTGACCTGCGAGCCCACGCCCTACCTGCTGGTGCGGCCGGGTGCCGGGCATCTCGGGATCGAAGCCCGCATCAACCGCGCGGTCTATTACGAACTCGTCGCGCTGGCCGTGCCCGAATGGGTCGGCTGCCGCCGTATGCTGGGTGTCTGGAGCCAGGGACACTTCTTCCCGCTGGGCGAACTCCCCACCGGCGAAGAGTGACGCTCACGGACGGTCGCATGCGCTGGTCCGGTCCGGCACCACGGCGCGCGCGCCGCCGGGGTTTCACGGTTCGGCGGCGTCGATGACCGCGGAGCAGCTGCGCACCCGCCTCGCCGCGATCGCCGGCGCGATGCGGGACGGCACCGTGGCGCATGGCGACGACCTGCTGGCCCAAGCCGCGACGCCCCCGATCCCCGCCGCGGTGCTGGTTCCCGTCGTGCTGGGCCACTCGCCCGGTATCCTGCTGACGAAGCGCACGTCCCACCTGAAGAAGCACGCGGGGCAGGTGAGCTTTCCCGGCGGGCGCATCGACCCCGAGGATGCCAGCCCCGAAGCCGCCGCGCTGCGGGAGGCGGAGGAGGAGATCGCGCTCGATCCCCGCCATGTCGACCTTGTCGGCCGGATGGCGGACTACGTGACCGGCACGGGCTACCGCATCACGCCGGTGATCGGGACGCTGCCGGCCGGCCTGCCCTACCGCCCCTCGCCCGACGAGGTGGAGGCGGTGTTCGAGCTGCCGGTGTCCGTCCTGCTCGACCCGGACGCGCCGCAGCGGCAGCGCCAGCACGTGCGCGGCCATTGGCGGGAATACTGGGTCTGGCCGCATCCGGAGCACTACATCTGGGGCGCGACTGCCGCGATCCTGGTCCATCTGGCGCAGATGCTGCGCGCCATGGAATGATTGGGCGACGCACGCACGCGACACGTCACCGGAAGTGACGCGGACACATTGCGGGAAGTGAGGAGCGCTCCGTGCTGCGGCTGGCCGAACTGGCGCTGTTCCTGCTGCCCTTCGCCCTGTTCCTCGCGTGGCGGCTCGCGCTGCCGCGCGGGCCGTCCCGCGCGATGGTGCTGGCCGCCGCCGCCGCGCTGCTGGTGCTCGCCGCCACGCTGTTCTGGCTGAGCGGCGAGGACACGCTGGCCCCGGGCGCGACCTACGTGCCGCCACACATGAAGGACGGTGTGATCGTGCCGGGGCACGGCGCGAAGCCATGAGCGACGGTCCTGCCCTGCATCTCGATCCGCTGCCGGGCTTCCTGCGCGCGCCGGCCCTGGCGGCGATCATGGACGCGCTGCCCTCGGCGCGCGTGGTGGGCGGCGCGGTGCGCGATGCGCTGGCGGGCCAGCCGGTGGCGGATGTGGACCTCGCCACCCCGCTGCCGCCCGATGCGGTGCAGGCGGCGTTGCGGACCGCTGGGATCAAGGTCGTCCCGACCGGGCTCGCGCACGGCACCGTCACCGCGGTGCGGGATCGGCAAGGGTTCGAGATCACCACGCTGCGCCGGGACGTCGAGACGGACGGTCGGCACGCCACCGTCGCTTTCACCGAGAATTGGCGCGCCGACGCCGCGCGGCGGGACTTCACGATCAACGCCATGTTCCTGACGCGCGACGGCGCGGTGTTCGACTATTTCGGCGGCATCGCCGACCTGCGCGCGGGGCGGCTGCGCTTCGTCGGCGACCCGGCAGCGCGCATGGCGGAGGATTGGCTGCGCGTCCTGCGCTATTTCCGCTTCTACGCCCGCTATGCGACCGAACCGCCCGACGCCGCCCTGCGCACGGCCCTGCAGGCAAGCGCCCCGCATCTGGGTCGGCTCTCGGTCGAGCGGGTGTGGACCGAACTGACACGGATCCTCGCCGCTCGCGACCCAAGAAAGGCCCTGCACCTGATGGACGATCTCGGTGTGCTCGCCGCCGTGCTGCCCGAGGGCGCGGACCGCGCGGCGCTCGACCGGGTGGTCGCGGCGGGCGCCCCGGTCGATTCCGTGCTGCGCTTCGCGGCTCTTCTCGCGGGGGACCCACTGGCCGCCGCGACGCGGCTCAAGCTGGCGAACGCCGACCGCGATCGGATCGTGGCGGCCCGTTGCGCGCCGCTGCCGCGGCCGGAGATGGACGACGACGCGCTGCGCCGCCTGCTGGTCGACACGCCCGCCGGCACGCTGCTGGACCGCAGCTGGCTCGCCGGGGGCGGCGGCGCGGACTGGGACGCGCTGCGGGAACGCATCAAGGCCATGCCGCGGCCGGTGTTCCCTCTGGCCGGGCGGGATGCGCTCGCGATCGGCGTGCCGGCGGGTCCCCGTGTCGGCGCGTTGCTGCAGGCCGTCCGGGACTGGTGGATGGCCGGCGGCTGCCGCGCGGACTGCGAGTCCTGCCGCGCGGAACTGCGGCGTCGCGCGGAGGCCTGAGGCGCGCGGGCTTCGCGTTGACTAGGAAATTTTACGGAGCTAGTTTCCTAGGCAACAGTGGAGATGCTCGTGCCCCTGCCGCCCGTCTCGGATCTGACCGCGCATCTCGGCTTCTGGCTGCGCATGGTCTCCAACCACGTCTCCCACGCGTTCGCCGGCAAGCTCGCCGCCGAAGGCGTGACGGTCGCCGAGTGGGTGATGATGCGGGCCCTGTACGGCAAGGATCCGATGCCGCCCAGCCGGCTCGCGGAGGAGATGGGAATGACGCGCGGCGCGATCACGAAGCTGGCCGACCGGCTGATCGGCAAGACCCTGATCGTGCGCGCCGCCGACCGTGACGATGGCCGCGCGCAGACCCTCGCCCTGACGCCGCGCGGCACGGGGCTGGTGCCGCGGCTGGCCATGCTGGCCGATCGCAACGACGCGGAGTTCTTCGACTGCCTGATGCCGGCCGAACGCACCGCGCTGGAGCAGCTGCTGAAGCGGCTGGTCGCGCATGGCCGCATCACGGCGACGCCGACCGAATGACCCGATGACACGAGCATGGGAGACGGCAATTGGATGAGCGGAAGAGGGCGGTCGCGGAGGACTGCCTCGCGCAGGCAGAGGCCGGCACCATGGCCTTCCCGCAGATCGTCGCGACACTGATGATGGAAGGCTTCGAGAGCTACGCGATCGACTTCCGCCGCGCGGTCGCGACCTACTACATGCCTGATGGCGACAGCATCGACGTGCCGACCCACAGGATCGATGTTCGGGTCGCGCCGTCCTTCGACCCAACGCGTATCCAGGCCGCCATCAGGGACGCCCAGCGACAGGTGCCCGGCTACACGTATCCGGGGTTCTGCCGGACGGTCGCATCGGCTGGCTGCGCGGGCTACGTCGTGTCGTTCTCCGGCCGGCGCGCGCTGTATCTCGGCCGGACCGCCGAGACCCTCGTGGAGCATTTCCCGGACTAGAGCCCGTCCGGCGCGCTCTCGCTCGCCGGCAGGCTCCAGCACCAGGTTCGGTCGCGTGCGGTGTCCCGTTCGTCGCCACGCCGGTGAAGCGCGAGGCGGATCCCCGCCTCGCCTCGCCTCGCCTCAGCGCATGCCCACCATGCGGTCCCACTCACGCACGAACTGCGTGTGCGTCTTGAGGAACGTCTCCCAATCGTCCGGCGCCAGCAGCTTGATGTCGGTGATCGGAATACCGCCCGCGGGCGGCGGAACGTCCTTGCGCGCGGAATAGAGCGAGCTCGCGGCGACATACGCCTTCTGCCCCGGGACGCTCGTGAACCAGTCCATGAACAGCTTTGCCGCCTCGGGATGCGGCGCGTTGTCCACGATGCCCATGACCTCGGGCGCCGCCACCTGGCCCTCGGTCGGGTTCACGTAGGCGATCGGCGCGCCCTTGGCCTTGAACTGCAGGTAGCCGGAATACTGCGCCGTCGAGATCACCATGTCCTGGCCGCTGACGGTGCGGTCGTATTGCTGCACGTAGCTGTCGAACGCGCGGGGCTTCAGCTCCGCGAACTTCTTCCAGTAGTCGTCGCCAAGCACCTTCTTCATCATGAACCAGGTCTCGTGCTGCAGCCCGGAGTTGGAGACCTTGACGTTGATCGCATCCTTCCAGCGCGGATTGAGCAGGTCGGCCCAGGATTTCGGCGCGTCCGCCTCCTTCACCGTGGTCGGGTTGTAGGCGATTCCGGCGACGATGATGCCGCCCCACATCCAGTCGCCCGGCGGCTCGCTGCGCGCGTTCTGCGGATAGGCCGCAACCTCGGGCGACTCGTAGTGCATCCAGCCGCCGCGCTTCTTGAAGTCGATCACGAACGTCATGTCCGTCAGCGTCAGCGCGTCCGGCATGTAGGTCTTCGCCTGCCGCTCGGCCATCAGCTTGGCGTAGAGCGCACCGGTCTGCAGCCGCAGATAGGTCGCGTTGATCTTCGGGAAGGCCTCGTGGAAGGCCTTCAGCAACGCGGCCTGGTTCGCCTCCGGATCGGGCGAGTAGAGCACGAGCGCTCCTTCCTGTTCGGCCTTCGCGACGTCGGCACAGGTCTTGAACCCGTCCACCTGACGCGGCTGGTCGCAGGCGGCGGCGAAGGCGGCAGCAGGGGCGAACAGGCAAGCCGCCGCGAGGGCGGAGCGGAACCATGACATGACGGACGTCTCCCGATTGCACGAAGGGCGGGGTGGTTCGACCACCCCGCCCGAAGCCGGTCAGTAGGCGAGCGCCGTCGTTTCCACCGGAACCCAACGGCCATCCTTCACGACGGTGAGGAAGGATTTGTTCGAGGCGTGGTGCTGGTCGGGTCCGAACGACAGCTCCGACCCGAAAATGTCCTTGTAGTCGTGGATGCTCTCCATCGCCTTGATGAAGCTGTCGACCGTGAGGTCCTTCCCGGCCTTCTGCAGCGCGAGCACCACCACGTTGGCCGCGGTGTATCCGACCTCCCCATGGAAGTTGGGATCGCGCCCGAAGCGCTCCTTGTACTCCTTGGCGAAGGCCTGCACCTCGGGCCGCTTGTCATCCGGGTACGCATAGAGCGCCGGGGTCATGCAGAAGAACCCGTCCGACGCACCGCCGGGAAGCGTCGCGACCGCGGTGTCATAGGACGCGAACTGGCCCACCAGGTCCACGTTCCAGCCCATCTTGCGCGCGGTCTGGATGATGATGTTGGTGTCACGCACGATGGTGCCCATCATCACCACGTCGCAGCCCGCATCCTTCAGCTTGCTGACGGCCGCGTTGAAGTCCGTGTCGGTCGGCTTGTGCGCCGTCGTCGCCACGACCTTCATGCCCAGCGCCTTGGTCTCCGCCTCCACGCCCGCCAGCACGTCCTTGCCGAAGTCGGAATCCTGGTAGGTGACGCAGACCGCCTTGCGGCCCCGCTTCTCCACGAAATACTTCGTCGCGGAGCGCATCTGGTCATAGTACGAGGCGAACTGGCCGAACTTCAGCCGGTTGTACGGCTCGTACATCGAGCGTGCGGCGGTCAGCGGGAACACGTTCGGCACGTTCTTCGCGAACTGCGCCGGCATGTTCGCATCGTTCATCGGCGTGCCGCCGTCGCCGATCGCGAGGAAGATGTTGTCGTTGTTCAGCAGCTTGTTCATCGCCTGCACCGCGCGCGGCACGGTGTACTGGCTGTCCTCGACGACGTACTTGATCTTGCGGCCGTTGATGCCGCCCTTCTTGTTGACGTCGTCGAACACCATGCGGATGGCGTCACTGTTGTTGACGCCCTGCACGGCCGTGACTCCCGAAAGATCGGTGACGGTGCCGATGACGATCTCGGTGTCGGTGACACCGCGCACGGAAGCGGCCTGGGCGACGGCGCCGGTGAGGCAGCACGCAAGCGTGCCGAGCAAGACCCGAACGAAACGGGTGGGCATGACGGAATCCTTCCCTTTTCCCGGCCGACATTCGTGCGACCGTGGTTGTCGGCGAGCAGAACGTACCCGCCATCCGAGAGCCTAGCCCGACGAAGCCGTTTGACAACCCTTGCTGCCGCCATGGGCCGGCGGATCCGAGGCCCGCGCCTCGGGCGCCCGCGCCATGCACGATGGGCGATCGCCGGCGGTCCATCCCCGAGGCCGCACGCACAAAGCGTCACGCCCGGCGCTTGACGTCCGGTAGGCAGCCGGCCGCACACTGAACGCTCGAGAACCGGAGGGGACGAACATGGCCGAGCGGATCAACCGCGCGATCGAACTGCTCGCGCAGGATCAGGCGATCTACTACGACGGCCCGCACAGTGGTCACGTCCTCACCGCCGAACAGGGCCGCATCGATGCGGGGACCTGGGCCGACTACATGAACGTCGGCATGGAACACGGCGCCTTCGACATGACGGGCTTCGCCGACTACATGCGCGGCTTGGTCGAAGCCGGCCCGACCCGGTCCGGCCATCGCACGCCGACCGTGATCGTCGAGGCACCGGTGAACGGCACGGACGAGGCGAACGTCCGGTTCAATGCGTGGCAGTTCCGGCAGATCCTCGGCCGGGGCGCGCACGGCATCCTGCTCTGCCAGGCGGAGACCGCGGGCGCCGTCCGCGCCTTCGTCGAGGCCTGCCGCTATCCGCACCACCTGAACGGGGTCGACCCGGCCCTGCCCACGCCCGAACAGCGGATGGACGGCGCGGTGCGGCCGGCGCAGCCCGGCACCGGTGCGGACGGGCGCCCCCTGCTGGGGATCGGCACGCGCGGCCGCGGCTCCGAACCCACCGCGGCGCCGATCTGGGGTCTGTCGCAGGAGGAATACATGGACCGCTGCGACCCCTGGCCGCTCAATCCCCGCGGCGAGCTCCTGCTCGGCGTCAAGCTCGAGAGCCCGGAGGGGATCGCCAACGCCGACGAGATCTGCGCAATCCCCGGTCTCGGCTTCGCCGAACTCGGCCCCGGCGATCTCTCGCTGTCGCTGGGCCACACCACGCTGCTGCGCGATCCCTATCCGCCGATCATGCAGCGCGCGCGGGACAAGGTGTTCGCCGCCTGCCGCCGCAACGGCCTCGCCTTCCTGGAGGGTGCCAACCCGTCGAACATCACGGCGCGGCTGGACGACGGGGTGCGCGTCATCTCCGGCCACAGCGAGGAAGCGGCGCGCATCGGCCGCGCACACCAGCGGCGCACCATGCCGGTCTGACCGCAACCGGCGTCCTCGCCGGACGGCATCGGGCGCGCGCAGCGCGGGGCGCCCGCAGTGCGGGGCGGTGCTGCGTGGGCGGGAGGGCGGCGGGCAGGCTCACGCCTCGGCGGAATCGCCCGTCTGGGGGACCAGGCCGAGTTCGGTCGCGCGCGCCACGTTGCGGCCGCTCGCCTTCGCCTCGTACAGCGCGTGATCCGCGGCAGAGACCAGCGCCCCCTGCCCGCCCGGCTCGCCGTTGGGCAGGGGCCAGGCGGTGGCGACGCCGAGGCTCACCGTGACGATCCCATAGGGGCTCTCGGGGTGCGGCTTGGCGAGGGCCCGCACGGCGGCGCGGATCCGTTCCGCCATGTGCCGCGCGCCGGCGTGGTCCGTGTCCGGCAG
>MKTV01000038.1:222032-270703 GCA_001898425.1 Rhodospirillales bacterium 69-11 | reverse complement strand
CGCCATAGCGGGCGGCGAGATCCGCCGGGCGGCGCAGCACGCCCTCGATCGCGCTGGCGATGCCCTGCAGGCAGACGTCGCCCGCCGGGTGCCCGAACGTGTCGTTGTACTGCTTGAACCAGTCGGCATCGAGCATCACGACGGACAGAGGAAGGTTCCGCCGGCAGGACCGGCGCCACTCCTTGTCCAGCAGGAAATCGAAGCGCCGCCGGTTGGCGAGACCGGTCAACGGATCTTCCATCGCCAGCGCTTCCAGCTGCCGGTTGGCGGCCTCCAGCGCCTGTTCGACGGTCTTGCGCCGCGTCACGTCCCGCGTCACGACGACGAACCCCCCGCCATCCGGCAGCCGCCGGCCGCTCACCTCGAGCCAGCGATAGGTGCCGTCCTTGTGCCGCGTGCGGAAGGTCGACAGCGCGGTCGCCTGCCCCGCGCGGAGCGGGCCGTGCAACTGCGCCTCCATGATCGCGAGATCGTCCTCGTGCACGATCTCCTGCGGGTTGCGGCCCAGGAGTTCGGTCTGCGTATAGCCGAGGACGTCCTTGCAGGCGGGGGAGACGTAGGTGCGCTGGAAGTCGCGGTCGAACAGCGTGATCATGTCGGTCGCGTTGTCCGCCAGCAGCCTGTGCCGCTCCTCGCTGACGTGCAGCGCACGCAGCGCCTCGGAGAGCTGGCGGTCGCGGATGCCGAGCTGCCGCCCCATGCGGTTGAAGGCGAGCGCGAGGATGCGGAGTTCGCGGGTCGCCCCCGGCACGCGCGCCCGCGCGGTCAGGTCGCCGGTCCCGAGTCGCTGGGCCGCATCACCGAGTGCGGCGATCGGGCGCAGCAGGACGGAGCGCGCGGCGGACCAGGCGGCCACCAGGATCACGATGGTGATGAAGAACGAGAAGCCGATGGCGAGATAGAGCCGCCGGTTGGCGTGCCCGACCAGGGTCCGGTGCGGCACGGCCGCGGCGATCAGCAGCGTGTTGTCGCCGATCTCGATCGGCGCGAAGCCGACCACGCGGGACATGCCGGCGTCATCCGTGACGGTCGCCGTTCCGGCGGTGGGGCTCTCGCGGAACGCCGCGGCCAGCGCCTGCGCGATGCCGGCCGACACCGGCGTCCGGGATTCGCCCTCGGGCGAGGCGGCCAGCACCGAGGCGTTGGCCGGGTTGACGATCAGCCCGATCGCCCCGGCGCCCTGCGGCGCGCGCACGAGCAGGCCCGCGATGCGGTCGAGGGTCAGCGAGGCGGCGACGACGCGGGCCGGCGCGTCGCCGGGCACCGGGACGGCGACGACGACGCGGGGCTTGCTCTGGAGCCGGCTGACTACCAGGCCCGTGGCGACGGTGGCCCCGTCCCCCGTGAGCGCCTGGCGGAAATACGGACGATCGGCCAGGGAGATGCCGGGGGCGATCCCCTCGCTGAAGCAGCGGACGATGCCGGCGCCATCGAGCACGGCGATGCCATCGATCTCCGGGTCGGCACCGGCGATGCGCGCCAGGGTCGACTGGCAGCTCGGTTCGAGCATGCGGACCGAGGTGAGGTCGCCGAGGACCCGCAGGGTGTTGCCCGCCTGGGAGATGACGCTCGACTGTTCCCCGGCAAGCAGCCCCGCCATGTCGCGCAGGTGCACTTCCGCCGCCTGGATCGTCTCCATCCGGCTGACGATCGCCCCCCCGACGAGCAGGAAAAGCATGGGAATCGATGCGAAAGCGATCAGGAGCGCGATGCGGGACCGCAAGCCGTAGTTTTTCAGGTGCGAGAACGGCGAACCTGAACCCATGGAATGCTTTTCTTTCTAGTATTGGCTGCGACCTGCCAACCTTTCCCGGACCTCGTCGCCTAGATGTTTTATCCCCTCTGCGCGCGTGTTCCCATAAATTATTGCACGGTTGCCGCTCCGGACCTCATCCGGGCGCGCGAGCGCGGTGTTCCCGCGCCGTCTTCCCCCGCGCGGCGCGGCGCGCCACATAGCAGGCGCGCATGCGTCTTCTCCGGCTCACCCTTTCCGATTTCCGCAACTATGCGGCGCTGACCTGGCGGCCGGCGGCACCGATCAGCGTGCTGATCGGCCCGAACGGCAGCGGCAAGACCAACCTGCTGGAAGCCGTCTCGCTGCTGGTGCCGGGCCGCGGCCTGCGCGGGGCGCGGTCGGCCGACCTGCCGCGGCGCGGGGGGGCCGGGGGCTGGGCCGCCGCCGGGCGGTTCGCGACGGCGGAGGGGGACGTCGATATCGGCACCGGCACGCCGCCGGACGGCCCCTCCGACCGCCGCGTGTTCCGTCTGGACGGCAGCCCGCCGCGCAACCAGGGCGAGATCGCGACGCGGGTGGCGGCGGTGTGGCTCACGCCGCAGATGGACCGGCTGTTCCAGGAAGGGCTGGCCGGGCGCCGGCGTTTCCTCGACCGGCTGGTCTGGGCGCTGGAGCCGAACCACGCCCGCGAGATGGCCGCGCACGACGCCGCCATGTCGAGCCGCAACCGGCTGCTGGCGGAGGGGCGGCAGGACCGCGCCTGGCTGGCCGGGCTCGAGGACTCGATGGTCCGGCACGCGGTGGCCGCGACGGCCGCGCGCATCGGGCTCGTCACGCGGCTGAATGCCGCGTTGGCTACCGGCATCGCGGGCGCGTTCCCGGCGGCGCGGGTAGGGCTGCTGTGCCCGATCGCGCATCGGCTGGCGGATCAGCCGGCGTTGGCGGTGGAGGATTGGCTACGCGCCGGGCTGGAGGCGAATCGCGCACGCGACGCGGCGGCGGGCACCACGGCGCTGGGGGCGCATCGCACGGACCTGCTGCTGGCGGACGCCGCCACCGGCACGGAGGCGGCGCTGGCCAGCACCGGGGAGCAGCGGGCGCTGCTGATCGGGGTGGTGCTGGCGCATGCCTCGCTGATCGCCGAGGCACGTGGGTTCGCGCCGCTGCTGCTGCTGGACGAGCCGGTGGTGCACCTGGACCCGGGGCGGCGCGCGGCGCTGTTCGACGCGCTGGTGCGCCTGCCCGCACAGGTGCTGGTGACCGGCACGGACGCGGAGACGTTCCTGCCCCTGGCCGGCCACGCGGAGGCGCTGCGGACGGGCGGCGGCACGCTGGTCCGGGACCTGCGTTTTCCGCCCCCGGAAGGGGTCGCGGCCCCTGTCGCGCCGACGCTGTAGCTGCTATATATCTATAGTATCTACACCACGCTCCGGAGTCCCCTGTCGGCATGTCTGAAAACGCCGCGCCGCCCCCCGAATCCGATCCCACCAACGGCGATGCCTACGATGCCGCGTCGATCTCCGTCCTGAAGGGCCTGGAGGCCGTTCGCCGGCGTCCCGGCATGTATATCGGCGACACGGATGACGGCTCCGGCCTGCACCATATGGCGTTCGAGATCATCGACAATGCGGTGGACGAGGCGCAGGCGGGCTTCGCCGACACGGTCGAGCTCACGCTGAACGGGGATGGTAGCGTCACCGTCCGCGACAACGGCCGCGGCATCCCGACGGACATCCACCAGGAGGAGGGCATCTCCGCCGCCGAGGTGGTGCTGACCAAGCTGCATGCGGGCGGCAAGTTCAACCAGAACTCCTACAAGGTCTCCGGCGGCCTGCATGGCGTCGGCGCCGCGGTCGTGAACGCCCTGTCCGAATGGATGGAGGTGCGCATCTGGCGCCACGGGCAGGAGCACATGATCCGCTTCCGCCACGGCGAGACGGAGGCGCCGCTGTCGATCGTCGGCACCTCCGACGCGCCGGGCGGCACGCAGGTGACGTTCAAGCCGAGCCCGGCGACGTTCACGAAGACGGAGTTCGACTTCACGGTGCTGGAGCGGCGGCTGCGGGAGCTGGCCTTCCTCAACTCCGGCCTGAAGATCGTGCTGCGCGACGAGCGGCACGTGCCGGCGGTCGAGACGGTGCTGCACTACGAGGGCGGGCTGATCGCCTTCGTCGAGTATCTCGACCGCGCCAAGAGCCCGGTCATCTCCCCGCCGATCAGCCTGCGCACGCCGGCGGAGCAGGCGGGCATCCGGGTGGAGTTCGCGCTCTCCTGGAACGACAGCTTCCACGAGACGATGCTGTGCTTCACCAACAACATCCCGCAGCGGGACGGCGGCACGCACCTGGCGGGCTTCCGCGCCGCGCTGACCCGGGCGGTGACGAAATACGCCGAAGGGATGGGCAAGAAGGACAGCCTCGCCCTGGTGGGCGAGGACATGCGCGAGGGCATGACCGCCGTGCTGTCGGTGAAGGTGCCCGATCCGAAATTCTCCTCCCAGACCAAGGACAAGCTGGTCAGCTCGGAGGTGCAGCCGGTCGTGCAGGCCGCGGTGGCCGACGCCGTGAGCCACTGGTTCGAGACGCACCCGAAAGAGGCCAAGGCCATCATCCAGAAGGTGATGGACGCCGCCGCCGCGCGCGAGGCCGCCCGCAAGGCGCGCGAACTCACCCGGCGCAAGGGCGTGCTGGACGTCTCCACCCTGCCCGGCAAGCTCGCCGACTGCCAGGAGCGCGATCCCGCCAAGTGCGAGATCTTCATCGTCGAGGGTGACAGTGCGGGCGGCTCCGCCAAGCAGGGACGCGACCGCAAGTTCCAGGCGATCCTGCCGCTGAAGGGCAAGATCCTGAACGTGGAGCGGGCGCGGTTCGACCGGATGCTGTCCTCGCAGGAGATCGGCACGCTGATCACCGCGCTGGGCACCGGGATCGGCCAGGGGCCGGTGGACCAGGGCGGGTTCGACATCTCCAAGCTGCGCTACCACCGCATCGTCATCATGACGGACGCGGACGTGGACGGGTCCCACATCCGCACGCTGCTGCTGACCTTCTTCTTCCGCCAGATGCGGGAGCTGATCGAGCGCGGGCATCTCTACATCGCCCAGCCGCCGCTCTACCGCGCCAAGCGCGGCAACGACGAGCGCTACCTGAAGGACGACGCGGCGCTGGAGGCGTTCCTGCTCGACAAGGCGCTCGCCGCGGCGAAGCTGACCTATGCCGACGGCCGGACGTTCGAGGGATCGGAGCTGCACGCCGAAATCCGGCTGCTGCGGGAGGCGACGCTGAACCTGCGGCGCCTGTCCGCCGCGGTGCCGGTGGCGCTGCTGGAGCAGGCGGCGATCGCCGGGGCGCTGACGCAGGACCCGGCACGCGCGATGGCGGCGGCGCCGACCCTGGCCGCGCGGCTGAACGCGGTGTCGCTACCGACGGAGCAGGGCTGGGTGGTCAGTGCCGACCATGGGCTGACGCTGTCGCGCACGGTCCGCGGCGTGGTCGAGCGCCACACGCTGGACGCCTCGGCCCTGCGCAGCGCGGAGGCTCGCTGGCTCGCCGACCGCACGGAGATGCTGTCGGGGCGCTTCGCCACGCCGGCCAAGCTGAAGCTCGACTCGCAGGAGGTGGAGACCGCCGGTCCCGCCACCACGTTCGAGCGCATCATCGCCCATGGCCGCCGCGGGCTGACGATCCAGCGCTTCAAGGGCTTGGGCGAGATGAACCCGGAGCAGCTCTGGGACACGACGCTCGACCCGGCGGCGCGCACCATGCTGCAGGTGAAGGTGGGCGACATCGAGGACGCCGCGCAGGTGTTCAGCACGCTGATGGGCGACGTGGTCGAGCCGCGCCGCGAGTTCATCGTCGGCAACGCGCTGAAGGTGGCGAACCTGGACGTGTGAGCCACGTGATGGCCGCGCTTCCTCGTGTCATGGCCGATGCCGGCCACGCTGATGCCATGGCCGGCGCAGGCCACGCTCGTGTCATGGCCGATGCCGGCCACGCTGGTGTCATGGCCGGCGCGGGCCACCCTCGTGTCGCGGCCGATGCCGGCCACCCTGGTGTAATGGCCGGCGCAGGCCGGCCATCCACGACGCCCTCCGCCCCCGCGCGCGGCCTGAGAGGCCCCGTCCTCGCGGCCCTCGCCCTCCTCGCCGCGTTCGCCGCCGCCCTCCCCGCGAGAGCCCAGCCGGCGGACGGCCGCACATTCCTGCCCTTCTTCAACGCCCCGCCGGACGGCGTCCCGATCAACCATCCGCCCGCCCTCGAGCTGGTCATCGAAGGCCGCGCGCATCGCGTCGAGATGGACACCGGCTCCACCGGCGTGGTCCTCGCCGCCCGCGACATTCCGCATCTGGACCGCCTGCCGCAGGAGGGTCCCGGCACGCTGACCTATTCCAGCTCCGGGCGGATCATGCGGGGGCACTGGGTGCGCCTGCGACTGAGGATCCGCGGCGCCGACGGGGCCGAGGTCCATACGCGCCCCATGCCGGTGCTCGCGATCGACCGCATCGAATGCCAGCGCACCGCCCGCTTCTGCCGGCCGTCGGACCGTCCGCGCGGCGTCGCGATGATGGGGGTCGGGTTCGCACGGCAGAAGGACCACCAGCCGCAGGGCACGCCGGAGCACAACCCGTTCCTGAGCCTCGCGCGGCAGGAGGTGCGGCGCGGCTACACCGTCACGCGCCACGGCGTCTGGCTGGGCGTGACGGATGCCGGGACGGCCGGGTTCTCCACCGTGAAGCTGCAGCGGGCCGAGGGAGCGGATGACTGGTCCCCCGCACCAGCGTGCCTGACGCTGAACCAGGGGCCGCCCGCTTGCGGCAGCGTGCTGGTCGATACCGGGCTGACGACGATGTACCTCACCATCCCGGCTCCTGACGGCGGAATGGCCCGCCACCTGCCCGACGGGGCACGCATCGGCATCGGCCTGCTGCCGGGCAGCGGGCCGACCTACACCGTCACGGTCGGCGACCGGAGCGACCCGGCGGCCCCCGACGCGATCACGCTCGTCCCGCACGGGCCACGGCCGTTCGTGAACACCTCGGTGAGGTTCCTGAACCGGTTCGAGTATCTCTACGACGCGGATCGCGGGCTGGTGGGCTACCGCCCGCTGCGCTGAGCGCCGGCCGCTCGTTGCCGCGCGGGTTGGCCAGCCTTGGGCCGGTCACCTGCTTCGGCAGAGGGCTGGCCATTTGCCGCGGCAGAGTGCCGCGATGGATGGCCGGGACAAGCCCGGCCATGACGGCGTAGGGGACGGGCCGGGGACGAGCCGCCCGTCGCGGGCAGGGGGACGGGCCGGGGACGGGCCGCCCGTCGCGGGCAGGGGGACGGGCCGCAGGCGGCGGCTATCCCGGGCGGGCGAAGCGCCGGACCACGTTCTCCAGCAGGCGCGAGACCGGCCCCTGGAACGCGCCATCCCGCCACAGGCTGCCACAGAAGGTGATCGAGCCGGTCGAGAACACCTCCCCGTCCCCGGGCGTGCGGAAATACACGATCTCCGCCCGCTTCAACGCGTCCGGCCGCTCACCGCTGAGCGTGGAGACGTGCGACAGCAGCTCCTCCGGCACGACCGTGACCGACCGGGGCGGGTTCTCGGAGCGTGCGAGGATGACCGTGCCCTCGGGCGTGCCCAGGGCCGGGTCGGCGCGGTCGAACTCGAATCCGGCGGCGCCGCCACCCGACAGGCCGTAATCGCCGATCACCTCCTCCTCGATCCCCTCGAAGATCCAGGCATGTGCCGGGTCGTGGGAGGCGGGCAGGCGGCGGTAGTACGTCCCCTCGAACAGGCCCTGGCCGGAGAAGCCCACCCCCACCAGCCGCTGCGGCGGGCGGCGGCTGCGGCGCCACAATCCCCCCAGCGCCCCGTCGAGTTGGTTGAAATACTCGCCCGGTTCGGCCGCCCAGGCGCGGATCCCGCCCTCGGCGCGGCGGACCTCGATCGTGTGCGGCAGGGCCGGGCTGCGGGCGATGCGCCAGTAGAAGCCGTTGCCGCCGAGGTAGCAGAGCCGCCCGCCCTGGTGCGTGTAGCTCTCCAGCGCGTCCAGCATCCGGGGCGTGTGGTACTCCGGATGCGAGCCGGTCAGCACCGCGCGGTACGGGCGCAGCGCCGCGAGACCCTCGTCGTCCAGGTCCTCGTCCGTGACCACGTCATAGGCGATCCCCTTGTCCTCGAGCCAGGCCAGCAGGTGAGTATCGGCCGGGAAGTGCCGCAGTCCGGAGCCCCGCGCGTCGTTGAAGGTCAGGTAGCCGGGCCGCATGGTCAGGATCGGCCGCAGCCGGGACGAAAGCGAGATGCCCGATCCGTCGTCATGCAGGTTGTAGGTCGAGCGGCCGTAGAGCGGCGTGTCGTCGGCGTTGTGCCGGTAGGCGCCCCAGTCCTGCACGCGCTGCTTGTAGGCGGCGTCCGCATTGCCGCGCGCGTGGTTCGCATAGGCGATGTAGGTGAAGGTGGAGGCGAGGAAGACGATCGCGGCGTGCGGGCCTTCGCGGGGCGGCAGGAGGTAGAACGGGATCCAGTCCTCCCCGGCCTCGCAGCTCAGGTGCAGCAGGTAGCAGCCGCTGCGCAGGCCGGCGGGCGGGGTGAAGGTGAAATCCGTCTCCCACCCGCAATCGTTCAGGTCGTCGGCATGGAACCCGATCGCCGCGTAGTCGGCGGGGGCGTGGCGCCAGCACACCTCGCGGCCGGACCAGAACGCGCCCACCATGCCCCGGGTCGGCAGGTTCACGACCTGTCCGTGGCAGCCATGCGGGCCGGTGTCGGTGATCGCGGTGCCCTCGATTCCGATCGCGAAATCCCACAGCGCGAGCGCCCCACGCGCGTCCGGGAAGGTCTCGTGCGCCCCGGCATGGATCGCCGGCCGCTCGATCTTGCCGCTGAAATGCAGGTCGGGCCCCTCCGCATCCGCGGCGGCCACCAGCACCGGCCCGCCGCCGGACGGCAGGCGCAGGCCGGACGCCACCGCGGTCGCCGTGGTTCGGTGCCCCTGCTCCAGCGGCTCGACCCCGAGGAGGACGCGGCCGGAGCCGGGATCGGCGGCGAGCCAAATCCGGTGGAACCGCTGGCGCGCCAGCGCGCGGTCGGCCTGCAGCGCGACCGCGCCACCCGGCCAGGTGAGGCGCGCGGACGCGCCCTGCGGACCGTGGCCGATCGTGACCGTGCAGCCCTCGCCGGACTCCCACAGCACCGCCTGCTCGCGATCGATGCGCCCGGGGGCGATCAGCGCGGACCAGGTGCAGGCGGCCGCGCCGTCGCGGGGCGGACCGGCCGGGACCCGCGCGTAGGAGCCGCGGCGCACCGGCTGTCGGCGGCCGGGATGCGTCTGGTCGTAGAGGGCGGAGAGATCCTCGAACCGCAGCCCCGGACCGGCGGGGTTCGGATCGCCCGAGATCAGCCGCTGCAGGCGGACGCGGTAGGAGCTGGCGTCACGAACGCTGACCTTGACCGCGAGCCCGCCGCCGGGGCGGCAGGACATGCGATCGAGATAGCCGGTGATCGGGAGTTCGGGCGGGGGAGCATGAGTGGACACGGCGCATCCTGTCTGCGGGTGCGACAGCGTGGGGGAAGTCGGTGTGCACAACAAGCCGAGGGGCGCGCGAGCCGTCGGCCGAGGGCCGAACCCGATGCGGCTACCAGATCCGCGTTTCGCCGAAGCCCAGCACGTCGAACGCGGAGTCCGGCACATCATGGCGCGCACGCGCGGCCCGCAAGGCGTGGACCGGCGCGTCGATCGCCTCGTCGGTGAGTTGGAACGTGCCGAAATGCATGCCGATGCTCCGCCGCGCGCCCAGGTCCAGGTGCGCGCGCACGGCTTCCTCCGGGTCCATGTGCTGCTGGCGCATGAACCAGCGCGGCTCATAGGCCCCGATCGGCAGCAGCGCGAGGTCGATGCCGGGGAACGCCGCCCCGATCTCCGCGAAATGCGGGCAGTAGCCGGAGTCGCCCGCGAAATACACGGTGGCGCCCCCGGCCTGGATCACGAACCCGCCCCACAGGCTGTGATTGCGGTCCCACAGCGTGCGCGCCGAGAAATGCTGGGAGGGCACGTAGGTCACGCGCACACCGTCGCGCTCCACGCTCTGCCACCAGTCCAGCTCGATCGCGCCGTGCACGCCCGCCTTCGCGAGGTGCCGCGCGTTGTCGAGCCCGGTCACCGCCGGCGGCCCCCAGCGCCGCCGCACCCGCCGCAGGGTCGGCAGGTCGAGATGGTCATAATGATTGTGCGAGACGAGCAGCAGATCGACGTGCGGCAGCGCCTGCAGCGGCTGGCCGGGGGCGCGCGCCCGCTTCGGGCCGGCGAAGGAGAGCGGGCTGCAGCGCCGGGACCAGATCGGATCCAGCAGCACGGCGACGCCACCAAGCTGCACGAGGAAGCTCGCATGGCCGATGAAGGTCGCGGCAATCCGGTCCGGCCCCACACGCGGCGGTGGGGCGTGCGGCGCATCCTCCACCCAGCGCGGCCAGGGCTGCTTGTCGCGCTCCTGCCGCCAGCGGCGGAAATCGGCCGTGGTCTTCCCGCGCGGCGCATACGGGTTGAAGAACCGCCGACCGTCGAAATGCGGCGGGGCGGTCTCCGGACCGGGCGCCTGCGCCGTCGCCCCGGCCTCGTCGAGTCCGGGGGACGGCTCTGCGCGATCGGGGCTCAGCGGCGGCGCTGCTCGACGTCGCGCACCGCGCCGCGGGCCGCGCTGGTGGTCAGGGCGGCATAGGCCTTCAGCGCGGTGGAGACGACGCGATCCCGCCCGACCGGCTGCCACGCGTCCTTGCCGCGCGCCTCCATGGCGGTGCGCCGCTGCGCCAGCACGTCGTCGGCGACGGCGAGCCGGATCGTGCGGTTCGGGATGTCGATCTCGATCCGATCGCCGTCCTCGACCAGGCCGATCAGCCCGCCTTCCGCCGCCTCGGGGGAGAGGTGCCCGATCGACAGGCCCGAAGACCCGCCGGAGAACCGCCCGTCGGTGACCAGGGCGCAGACTTTCCCGAGCCCTTTGGATTTGAGGTAGCTGGTCGGGTAGAGCATTTCCTGCATGCCGGGGCCGCCCTTCGGACCCTCGTAGCGCACCAGCACGATGTCGCCGGCCACCACCTTGCCGCCCAGGATGCCGTCGACCGCGGCTTCCTGGCTCTCGAAGATGCGGGCGGGACCCGAGAAGGTCAGGATCGACGCATCGACGCCGGCCGTCTTCACGATGCAGCCTTCCTCGGCGATGTTGCCGTAGAGCACCGCGAGCCCGCCGTCCTTGGAGAAGGCGTGCTCGAAATCACGGATCACGCCCTTCGCGCGGTCGAGGTCCAGCTCGTCCCAGCGGGACGCCTGGCTGAACGCGACGGTGGTGGGGATGCCGCCGGGGGCCGCGCGGAAGAACTCCCGCACCGACGCGCTCTGGGTGCGGGTCACGTCCCAGCGCTCCAGCGCCTCCTTCAGCGTGCGGGTGTGGACGCTGCCGACCGAGGTGTCGATCAGGCCGGCGCGGTCCAGTTCGGCCAGGATGCCCATGATGCCGCCGGCGCGATGCACGTCCTCGACATGGACGTTGGCGACCGAGGGCGCGACCTTGCACAGCACCGGCACGTGGCGGGATAGCCGGTCGATATCGGCCATCTTGAACGGCACCTGCCCTTCCTCCGCCGCCGCCAGCAGGTGCAGCACGGTGTTGGTGGAGCCGCCCATCGCGATGTCGAGCGTCATCGCGTTCTCGAACGCCTTCACCGTGGCGATGGAGCGCGGCAGCGCCGAGGCATCGTCCTGCTCGTAATAGCGCCGCGCCAGGTCCACGACCGTCCGGCCGGCTTCCAGGAACAGGTTCTTCCGGTCGGCATGGGTCGCGAGGACCGTGCCGTTGCCGGGCAGCGCGAGGCCCAGCGCCTCGGTCAGGCAGTTCATCGAGTTCGCCGTGAACATGCCGGAGCAGGAGCCGCAGGTCGGGCAGGCGGAGCGCTCGATGACCTGGACTTCCTCATCCGTCACGGTGCTGTCGGCCGCCACGATCATCGCGTCGATCAGGTCGACCGAACGCTTCTCCCCGCGATGCACGACCTTGCCGGCCTCCATCGGGCCGCCGGAGACGAACACGGTCGGGATGTTGAGCCGCAGCGCGGCCATCAGCATGCCGGGCGTGATCTTGTCGCAGTTCGAGATGCAGACCAGCGCGTCGGCGCAGTGCGCATTGACCATGTATTCGACGGCATCGGCGATCAGCTCGCGGGAGGGCAGCGAGTAGAGCATCCCGCCATGGCCCATCGCGATGCCGTCGTCGACGGCGATCGTGTTGAATTCCTTCGCGACGCCGCCGGCGGCCTCGATCTCCCGCGCGACCATCTGGCCCAGATCCTTCAGGTGCACGTGGCCGGGCACGAACTGGGTGAAGGAATTGGCGATCGCGATGATGGGCTTGCCGAAATCCGAGTCCTTCATGCCGGTGGCGCGCCAGAGACCACGGGCACCGGCCATGTTGCGGCCATGGGTCGTCGTACGCGAGCGGTATGCGGGCATGGGACACCTCCAACCCCGCCGCGTAGCCTTTCGGGCGGGCAGCGTCCAGTCTGGGGCTTGCATGTCTGGGTCTTGGCCGTCCGGACGCAGGGGCCTCCCGCACGGCCCCGCCGGTGAGATGGCCGTCTGTTGCAGCGCAGCACGGACCGCTACAGTGGCGGGATGACCGGCCCCTGCCCGCGGATCCGCGCCGCATGACGACCGTATTCGGGATTCGCGGACCCACGTTCCTGCTGCACCCAAGCCCGTGACCCGCACCGAACCGATCGGCCTGCTGGCCCTGGCAGGCTTCGCCTCCGGGTCGGGGATGCGCCTGCTCGATCCGCTGCTGCCCGGCGTGGCGGCCGATCTCGAGGTGTCCGTCGCCCGCACCTCCGCCCTGATCGCCGCCTTCATGCTCCCCTACGGCCTCGGCCAGGTGATCCTCGGTCCGCTCGGAGACCGCATGGGCAAGCTCCGCGTGGTCTGCACCGCCCTGCTGCTCTACGGCGCCTGCGTGCTGGCCTGCGCCGCGGCGCCCAGCTTGGCGACGCTGGTCGCGCTGCGCGCGGCCTCCGGCCTGTTCGCCGGGGCGGTGATCCCGCTGCTGCTCGCCCATCTCGGCGACGTCGTGCCGTATGAGGAGCGGCAGGGCACGATCGGCCGGTTCCTCACCGGGATGGTCATGGCGCAGATGCTGACCGGCCCGGCTTCCGGCGTGATCGGGGAGTATGGCGGGTGGCGCAGCTCCTTTCTCGTGCTGGGGGCCCTCGCGGTCGGGATCGGCGCGCTGCTGCTGCGCCATTTCGGGCGCTTGCTATGGCGCGCTCCGATCCGCTCGGCGCCGCGCACGCAGGGGCTGGTCGCCTATCTCGCGCTGCTCTCCCGCCCGGCCGGGCGCTGGCTGCTGATCTGCGCATTCTTCGACGGGCTGTGCCTGTTCGGGGGCGCCTTCCCCTTCGTCGGCGCCTTCGTCATCCAGGAATTCGGGCTCCGCGCCGGGTTCGCGGGCATGGTCGTCGCGTTCTTCGGCCTGGGCGCGTTCCTCTACACCCGCTTCGCCCGCGGCCTCGTGCGCCGGTTCGGGGAACGCCGCCTGCTGTTCGGCGGCGGGCTGGGGCTGGCCGTGTTCCTGGGCGCGCTGGCGGCCGCCCCGAACTGGCAAGCGGCCGCGGCGGCGCAGTTCGTCATGGGGCTGCTGTTCTACATGTTCCACGGCGTGCTGCAGGCCCGCGCCACCGAGGCGCTGCCCGAGGCGCGTGGCACCGCCGTCTCCGCCTTCGCGCTGGCGCTGTTCCTGGGACAGACGGTGGGCTCGATCGCCTTCGCCGCGGTGCTGTCGGCGATCGGCTACCGGGAAGGGTTTGCCGCGGCGGCGATTGGCGTGGCACTGCTGTCGGTCTATGCGCGCCGGGGGCTGCGATAGGCCGGGGCGGCGCGGCATGCGGTCGGCGGGACGGCGCAGCTCGTCAGGAATCCGAGCGGCGCGGCCGGCCACGGAAGCCGCGCCGCGCGCCGGGTCAGGCAGCCTCGAGCGCCTGGTCGAGGTCGCGGATCAGGTCGTCCACCGTCTCCAGCCCGATCGACAACCGGATCACGTCCGGCCCAGCCCCGGCGGCGACACGCTGCTCCTCCGTGAGCTGGCGGTGGGTCGTGGAGGCCGGGTGCAGAATGAGGCTGCGGGTGTCGCCGATATTCGCGAGATGGGAGAACAGGCCCACGTTCTCCACCAGCTTCACCCCGGCCGCGTAGCCGCCCTTTACCCCGAAGGTGAACACCGCGCCGGCGCCCTTCGGCATGTATTTGCGGGCGAGCGCGTGATAGCGGCTCGATTCGAGGCCGGCATAGGACACCCAGGCGACCTTGTCGTGGCCGGCGAGGAATTCCGCGACGCGCTGGGCGTTCTGGCAGTGCCGCTCCATCCGGAGGTGCAGCGTCTCCACGCCGGTGATGCTGAGCCAGGCGTTCAGCGGCGCCATGGACGGGCCGTAGTCGCGCAAGGCCACCGCGCGCGCCTTGGTGGTGAAGGCGAAATCACCGAAATTCTCGTAGAAGCGCAGCCCGTGATAGGCGGGCTCCGGTTCGGTCAGCGAGGGGAACTTGCCGCCCTGCGACCAGTCGAACTTGCCGGATTCGACCACCACGCCGCCCATGGCATTGCCGTGGCCGGAGATGAACTTGGTCGTGGAGTGCGTGACGATGTCGGCGCCCCATTCGATCGGGCGGCACAGGAAGGGCGTCGCGAGCGTGTTGTCGACGATCAGCGGCAGGCCCGCCTCGTGCGCGACCTTGGCGATCGCCTCGATGTCGACCACGACCCCGCCGGGATTGGCCAGGCTCTCGATGAAGATCGCCTTGCAGCGCGGCGTCAGGGCGCGGCGGAAGTTCTCGGGATCGGACGGGTCGACGAAGTGGCAGGTCCAACCGAGCTTCTTGAAGGAGAGGCCGAACTGGGTGAGGGAGCCGCCGTAGAGGGCGCGGGAGGCGAGGAACTCGTCGCCGGGTTCCAGCATTGTCGCGAAGACCAGGAACTGCGCGGCATGGCCCGAGGCGGCGGCGACTGCGGCGCGCCCGCCTTCCAATGTGGCGACACGCTCCTCCAGCACTGCGACGGTGGGGTTGGTCAGGCGGGAGTAGATGTAGCCGAAATTGTGCAGGTTGAAGAGCGAGGCGGCGTGGTCGACGTCGTCGAAGACATAGGCGGTGGTCTGGTAAATCGGGGTGGAGCGCGCGCCGGTGGTGGGATCGGGCGCCGCGCCGGCATGCACGGCGCGGGTCTCGAACCCGTAGCTCGCCTGGCTGACCGGTAGCGCGCGGGGCTTGGCGCCGCGGCTGGTTGGCGGTTCGGGCGCGCGGTTGCGGATGATGCCGGAGTTGACGCCGCTCCAGGACAGCTCCCCGCCCAGACGGCCGAACTCGATCTTGGGGCAGCGGTTCATCACCACTTCGAGGCCGGCTTCCTCGGCGCGCTCCGCCGCCTCGTCGTTGCGGACACCAAGCTGCATCCAGACGTATTTGGCGCGGATGGCGACGGCATCGTCGACGATGGGCCCGACCTGGTCGGAGGCGCGGAAGACGTCGACCATGTCGATCGCGTCGGGGATGTCGCGCAGATTGGCGTAGACGCGCTCGCCCAGCAGGTCCTGCCCGGCGATGCCGGGGTTCACCGGGATGACCCGATAGCCTTTGTTCTGCAGGTACTTCATGACGAAGTAGCTGGGCCGGTTCCAGTTGGAACTGGCGCCGACCAGGGCGATGGTGCGCACGCTGGACAGGATCCGGCGCAGCTTCGCGTCGGTGTAGGGGATCGGGTCGAGAGCGGTCATCGGGCGCGTCCTCCGGCCGGGATTGCCGGATAGATCGTCCGGCCGGCGCGGATTGGCAACCGGTGGCGGCCGCCGCCTTCGTGACGGGCGGCGGCCCGGGGCCCTCAGACTCGCATCGGCATCAGGACATAGAGCGCACTGGCGTCGGCAGCGTCCTGCACGACCGTGGGTGCGGAGCCGTCGGCGAAGCGGAACTCCACCTGGTCCGCGATCTGGTCGGTGATGTCGTTCAGGTAACGCGCCTGGAAGCCGATCTCGAGCGGGCCGGCATCGTATTTCACGTGGTCGGAGTCGAGTTCCTCGCTCGCGGTGCCCTGTTCGGGGCTCGCCGCCGAGAGGGTCAGCAGGTCGCGGGCGAGCGACAGCTTCACCGGGCGGGAGCGTTCGGAGGAGATCGCGGCGACGCGGGCCACCGCGTCGGAGAAGTCCTTCTTGCCGACCCGCAGCACCTTGTCGTTGCCGCGCGGGATGACGCGCTCGTATTCCGGGAAGGTGCCGTCGATCAGCTTGCTGGTCAGCATCACGGCATCCGCGTGGAACTGGATGCGGGTGTCGGACAGCGCGACCTCGACGTTGCCGGTCACCTCGTCAAGCAGCTTGCGCAGCTCGTTGACCGTCTTGCGGGGGATGATCACGCCCGGCATGGAGGCGGCGCCTTCGGGCAGCGGCTCCTCGACCCGGGCGAGGCGATGGCCGTCGGTGGCGACGGCGCGCAGCACGGGCGTGCCGTCCGTCTCCGCCGCATGCAGGTAGATGCCGTTCAGGTAGTAGCGCGTCTCTTCCGTGCTGATCGCGAACCGCGTGCGGTCGATCAGCCCGCGCAGCGTCTGCGCCGAGAGGTCGAATTTGTGCGGCAGCGTCCCGGCCGTCATGGAGGGGAAGTCGTCGACCGGCAGCACGACGAGGCTGGTGGCGTAGCGGCCGGCGCGCAGCGCGAGCTGGGCGTCGCCGCCGGGATGGTCGAGCTCGACCTCGGCGCCGTCGGGCAACTTGCGGACGATCTCGTAGAGAGTCGCCGCCGGCGCGGTGCAGGAGCCGTTGCGGGTCGTGCTGGCTGGCACGTCCTCGACGATGGCGATCTCCATGTCCGTCGCGGTCAGCGTCAGCTTGCCGTCGCGGACCGCGATCATGACGTTGGCGAGGATGGGGATGGTGTTGCGCCGTTCCACCACGCTCTGCACATGGGCCAGCGCCTTCAGCAAGGTGGCGCGGTCGGCCTTCAGCTTCATCGTGCTACATCCCCAATACAAAGCGACCTGCGCGCGGCGAGCCTGCCGGCCCGAGGAGATGCCCTCTCGAACCCGCAGACTCGGGGCGGCACTGTAGCAAGCCGGCTCGGCCACCGCCAAGCGGGCTCGCACGGTGCGAAAGCGGAGGGAACGGCAGGAAAATGGGGCTGTTCGTCTATGGCACCCTGCTCGATCCGGACGTGCTCGCACGGCGCAGCGGACAGCCGGCCCCGCTGCGCCGCCTGCGTTGGGCGCGCCTCCGGGGATGGCGGCGGGTCGCGATGCGCGGCGGGCGATGGCCGACGCTCGTGCGGCAGCGGGGCGGATGGGTGGACGGCGCGTTGATCGCGCTGCCCGCTGCCGCCTTCGGCCGGATCGCCGCCTATGAGGGGCCGGCCTACCGGCTGACCCGGGTTGTGGCGGCGGCGGACGGGCGCGACACTGCCGCGCTCACCTGGATCGCACCCGCGGCGGCCCGCCGCGCCTGGAAGGGATAGACCGATGCTGCAGCCGCCCCCCGCCGTTCCCGGCATGCGCGAGGAGGAGATCGACACCCCGGCTTTGGTGCTCGACCTGGACGCGTTCGAGGCGAACCTGGACCGGATGACCGCGCTGCTCGCACCCACCGGGGTGAAGCTGCGGGCGCATGCCAAGACGCACAAATCGCCGGTGATCGCGCTGCAGCAGATCCGGCGCGGCGCGGTCGGGCAATGCGTGCAGAAGGTGGGCGAGGCCGAGGTGCTGGCCTGGGGCGGCGTGCCCGACATCCTGGTCAGCAACGAGGTGGTCGGCGCATCGAAGCTCGCGCGGCTCTGCGCGCTGGCGAAGATCGCGACGGTCGCGGTCTGCGTGGACGACGCGCAGCAGGTGACGGCGATCGAGGCGGCGGCGGCGGACGCCGGCATCCGCATGACCGTGCTGGTGGAGATCGACGTGGGCGCCGCCCGCTGCGGCGTGCCGCCGGGTCCCGAGGCGGTGGCCCTGGCGCAGCGCATCGCCGGATCGAAGCACCTGATCTTCGGCGGGCTGCAGGCCTATCAGGGCAGCGCGCAGCACAAGCGGTCGGTGGCCGAACGGCGCGGGCTGATCGACGTGGCGATCGACGGCTCCCGGCGGACGGTGGAGCAGTTGCGCCAGCAGGGGCTTGCCTGCCCGATCGTCGGCGGCGCCGGGACCGGCACGTTCGAGATCGAGGCGCAGTCGGGCGTGTATACCGAGATGCAGGCCGGCAGCTACGCGTTCATGGATGCGGATTACGCGCGCAACCTGGACGGCGGCGGGGCGCCGGTCAGCACGTTCCGGCATGCGCTATTCGTGCTCGCGACGGTGATGAGCGCGCCGCGCACCGGGCTCGCGGTGCTGGATGCCGGGCACAAGGCCGTGTCGGTGGATTCCGGCATGCCGGTCGTGTGGCAGCGGCCGGACATTCGCTACGTGTCAGCCTCGGACGAGCATGGGAAGCTCGACGTGGGCAGCGAGACGGCGATGCCGAAGCTGGGCGAGAAGCTGCGGCTGGTGCCGGGCCACTGCGATCCGACGGTGGACCGCTACGACTGGTATGTCGGTGTGCGCAACGGACGGGTGGAGTGCCTGTGGCCAGTGGCCGCGCGCGGCGCGATGAGCTGACCGGGGCGCGGTGGGCTGAACGCAGCGCGGTGGGCTGAACGCGGCGCCGCGGGCTGGGCGGGGCGCGGTGGGCTGGGCTGGGCTGGGCTGGGCGCCGCGGGGGTCGTCTCGCCGCGGCTCAGGCCACCCCGGCGGTGACCCGTGGTCCATGGGCGGCGCTGGTCGCCAGGCCATAGACGCCGCGCTCTCCGGCCAGCGGAGCGAACTTTGCGGTGATGCCCAGCACCGTCTCCGCACCCCCGAGATACAGCAGCCCATCCTCCGGCATCAGGGCCGCCGTGGCCTCCAGCACCTTCGCCTTGGTCGGCTGGTCGAAGTAGATCAGCACGTTGCGGCAGAACACGATGTCGAACTTGCCGAGGGGACGGAGATCGCCCAGCAGGTTCCATTCCCGGAACTGCACCATCGCCCGGAGCTGGTCGCTGATGCGCCAGCCACCCTCCTCCTTCTTGAAGTAGCGCATCAGGAACTGCACGGGCAGCCCGCGCTGCACCTCGAATTGCGAGTACACGCCGGTGCGGGCGCGGGCGACCTGCTCGCGCGCGAGATCCGTGCCGATGATCTCGATCTTCCGGTCGCCGATCACGGTCCGCGCCTCGGCCAGGATCATCGCGAGCGAGTAGGCTTCCTGGCCGGAGGACGACGCGGCGGACCAGATCCGAATCGGCACGCCCGGCGCTCGGGCCGCCAGCAACCGCGGCAGCGCCTGCGTCTTGAAGTGCTGGAAGGGCTTGTCGTCGCGGAAGAAGAAACTCTCGTTCGTGGTCATCGCCTCGACCACGTCCCGCGCGATCGCCTCCGCGCCCAGGTGGCGGAGCTTGTCCGCCAGCGCGTTCAGGTCGGCAAGACCCTCCCGCTTCAGGATGGAGGCGAGCCGGGTCTCGAGCAGGTAGACCTTGTCCTGGCCGATCACCAGGCCCGATCGCGTCTTGAGGAGGTTGGCGAAGACGTCGAACGCCGCGTTGCTGAGGGGGGCGGTCATGAGCGGGCGGTCCGCAGGAGGTCGAGCAGCTTCGGGGCAAGTTGCGGCAGCGGCAGCACGGCCTGGCAGAGTCCGGCCTGGGCGATGGCGCCCGGCATGCCCCAGACGACGCTCGAGGCTTCGTCCTGTGCGAGCGCGGCGCCGCCAGCCTCGATCACCTTTCGCGTTCCGGCGAGCCCGTCATGCCCCATGCCGGTCAGCATGGTCACCAAGACGCGCCCTTCGCAAGCGGCGGATGCGGATCGCAGCATCGGATCGACCGAGGGTCGGCAGAAATTTTCCGGTGGGTCCATGGTGAGGCGCGCATGCAGGGTGCCGCCACGCGCATCCACCTGCAGGTGCCGGTCGCCCGGCGCGAGATAGACGTGGTTCGCCTGCAGCGCCTCGCCGTCCGCCGCCTCCGTGCAGGGAAGCCCGCCAAGCTTGGTGATGTGGTCCGCGAGGATCGGCGTGAATGCGCGCGGCATGTGCTGGGTCAGGACCACCGGGACCGGCAGCGTGCGGCCGAGGCCCTGGAACAGGGTGAACAGCGCCTGCGGCCCGCCGGTCGAGCTGCCGATCGCCAGCAGGCGCGGCGGAAGGCGGGAGGGAGCCCGCAGCGGCACCAGCGACGGCGGCGCCTTCGAGGGCATGACCGCGCGGCGCCGCAGCCCTGCCAGCCCCTTGACCTTCTCCAGCAGCTCCCGGCGGAATCCGTCGTCGCTGACTGTGCCGATACTGGAGGGTTTCGGCAGGTAGTCGGCCGCCCCCAGCCGGAGCGCACGCAGCGCGATATCGGCGCCGCGCGTGGTCAAGGTGGAGGCCATGATGACCTTGAGGTTCGGGTCGGCGCGCAGCATGAGCGGCAGCGCGGTCAGACCGTCCATCACGGGCATCTCGATATCCAGCACGACCACGTCGACCTGGGTGCGGCGCAGCTCGTCGAGCGCCACCTGCCCATTGGCGGATCGCGCCACTACCTCGATCGCGGGATCGGCCGCCAGGATGCGGGTGATCGCGCCCCGGATCACCACCGAGTCGTCGCACACCATGACGCGGGCCACCGGCGTCGGTGCAGGCTTGTCGGACAGGGGCCGTGCGACGCTCACAGAAGGCCGACCTGTGCGAGCTTGCCGATCAGGATCTCCTCGTCGAACGGCTTCATGATGTATTCCTGCGCACCGCTCGTGATCGCCTGCTCGATATGGTCCATGTCGTTCTCGGTCGTGCAGAACACGACGCACGGGTTCTCGGGGCCGAACTCCTGCCGCAGGTTCCTGAGGAAGGTGATCCCGTCCATCACCGGCATGTTCCAGTCGAGCAGGACGCAGTCGGGCATCGCGGCGCGGCAGGCGTTCAGCGCCTCCTGCCCGTCGGCGGCTTCCACGACGGCGTAGCCGTGCGTTTCGAGGATCCGTCGCGCGACCTTGCGCACGACGCGGCTGTCGTCGACGACGAGGCAGGTGCGGGCCATGCGCCGACCCTCAGGCCGCGTCCGACAGGGCGAGGAGCCGTGCCACGTCGAGCACGACCAGAAGCCGGTCCTCCAGCCGGTAGATCCCGGTGCTGAACTCGGCCCATTCCGGCGCCAGCGTCGGCGGGTTCCGCTCGAACTCGCTGGCGCGCAGGCTCATGACCTCGGAGACCTGGTCGACCAGCAGCGCGTAGAGTTCGCCCCCCTGTTCCGCCACCACCGACATGCGCTTCTGGTTGGCGGGGGCCGGGGCCAGATGCAGCCGCCGGCGCAGGTCGATCGCGGTGACGATCCGCCCGCGCAGGTTCAGGCTGCCGGCGATCTCGGGGGGTGCAAGGGGGATCCGCGTGATCGACTGCTCCCCCAGGATGTCGCGCACGCCCAGCACGGGGACACCGCAGAGCTGGTCGGCAACGGTCAGGGTGACGAAGACCTGCTCCTCCTCGTCGGTGGCAGCCGGACGTTCCAGGACCTCGGTGCTCATGGATCGGACTCTCTTCTACGCCTCAGGCGGACACGGATTCGGACAGGCACTGCACCAGGCTGGAAAGCAGGGCGTCCCGCTGGAATTTCACGACGTAATCGGTGAACCCGGCATCGCGGCCGGCCTCCACGTCACGCGGTTCGGCATGCGCGGTCAGCGCGATCATCGGCAGGTCGATCCAGGGCCCGCTGCTGCGCACCGCCTGCGCGAACTGCAGCCCGTCCATCTCCGGCATCTCGATGTCGGAGACGATCGCATCGAACATCGCCCCGGCATCGCGCATCCGCAGCGCTTCCGCCGCGCTCGCCGCAGCCGAGACCTGATAGCCGGCGG
Organism: Rhodospirillales bacterium 69-11; assembly: GCA_001898425.1. Classification (GTDB taxonomy): domain Bacteria; phylum Pseudomonadota; class Alphaproteobacteria; order Acetobacterales; family Acetobacteraceae; genus Rhodopila. The sequence continues at coordinate 249,073 of MKTV01000038.1, read as the reverse complement.
CGCTCAGCGTCGGCGCGAGCAACTGGCGGAAGAAGTCGCTGTCCTCCACCACCAGCACCCGGCGGCGCTGGTCCGCCTGGTCCGCCTGTGGATTGAAGCGGAACCAGTCCTGCCATGCCTGCATCAGCCAGTAGCCGGTATCCAGCACGTCCGTCGCCTGGCCGGCGATCACCGCCGTGCCCAGGAAGCCGGGGCGCGCGCCCGACAACTCGATGTCGAGCCGGTCCTCGACCACGTCGATGATCTCGTCGACCATCAGCCCCATGCTGCGGTCGCGATCGGTGAAGACCAGCAGCGGCTGGCGCGGCCCCGCCTCGTCGGCACCGCCGCCCATGGACACGAGCGGCATCAGCTTGCCGCGGTATTGCGTGACCGGGGCGCCGCAGGACATCTCGATCTTGTCGCGGGGGATGTCCTCGAGCCGCGCCACCAGCCCCAGCGGGACGGCCATCTTCTGCGCCCCGCCCGCCTTGAACAGCAGCATCGCCGTGCGATCGCCGGAGCGGATGGTCTCGGTCGGATGGGTGCCCATCATGCGGCTCTCGCTGCCGGCGCCCACGCCGGTCGCACGCGCGATGCCGTTCGGGTCGAGGATCATGATCACGGACCCGTCGCCCAGGATCGTGTTGCCGCTGAACATCGTGACGTGTCGCAGGATCGGCGCGACCGGCTTCACCACGATCTCCTCGGTGTCGAACACCTTGTCGACGATGATGCCCAGCATGTTCACGCCGACCTGGGTGACCACGATGTACGCCCCGCTGTCCACGGCGTCGCCGGCCCCGAGCGCGAGGAGGGAGTTGAGGCTGACGAGGGGAAGGAGGCGATCGCGCAGGCGCAGGACTGGCGTGTCGTTGATCCGTTCGATGACGCTGTCGCTGCCCTGGCCGTCGCCCCGATCCGCCTCCCGCTGGGCGCGGACGAGCTCGACCACGCTGATCTGCGGAATGGCGAACCGCTCGCCCCCGGCTTCGACGATCAGCGCGGAGACGATCGCGAGCGTCAGCGGGATCTTGATGGTGAAGGTCGTGCCCTGGCCCGGCGTGCTCTTGAGGTCGACGGTGCCGCCGATCCGCTCGATGTTGGTCTTCACCACGTCCATGCCGACGCCGCGCCCCGACACCGCGGTGACCACGCTCGCGGTCGAGAAGCCCGCGCGGAAGATGAAGCGGGTGATCTGCGCGTCGGTCATCGACGCGAGTTCCGCCTCGGTCGCGAGGCCGGCCGCCAGGACCTTGGCGCGGATCCGGTCCACCGGCAGGCCGCGGCCGTCGTCGCTGATCTCGATGATGATGTGGCCGCCTTCGTGGAAGGCGTTCAGCGTGATGCGCCCCGTCTCCGGCTTGCCCGCGGCGCGGCGTTCGGCCGGCTTTTCGAGCCCATGGTCGCCGCTGTTGCGCACCATGTGCGTCAGCGGGTCCTTGATCAGCTCCAGCACCTGGCGGTCGAGTTCCGTCTCGGCCCCCAGCATCACCAGCTCGATCTTCTTGTCCATGTCGCGCGCGAGGTCGCGCACGATGCGGGGCAGCTTGTTCCAGGCGTTTCCGATCGGCTGCATGCGGGTCTTCATCACCCCTTCCTGCAGGTCGGAGGTGATGTGCGAGAGCCGCTGCAGCGGAACGGTGAAGCCGCTGTTCTCCTGCGTGCGGGCAAGCTGCAGGAGCTGATTGCGCGTCAGCACCAGCTCGCTCACCAGCGTCATCAGGTCTTCCAGCACGTCCACGGTCACGCGGATCGTCTGGACCGTGTTCGGCCCGCTCGACATCTCGGGCGCTCCGGCGGCGGTCGGCGCGGGGTGCGCGGCGTCAGCCTCCACCGCCACCGGGTGCGGCGTCTCACCCGCCGCCGCGGGAGCCGCCGGACGTGCGACCGGTGGGGGGGCGCTCGTCGGAGCAGCCGCAGGCGGGGCCGCGGCTGCCGATCCCGTCGCGAGCGTGGCGGACGGCGCGTCGGGCGCCTCCATGGCCGCGGCATCCGGCGCGGACGCGACCGCGTCGGTCCCGGCATGCGGCGGTGCCCCGGCGGTCGCCGGCGGCAGGTCGGCCGGAGCGTCGCCGGGACGCGCATGGGCGGGCGGGTGGCCCGCAGCGGTCGCGTTCAGTGAGTCGATCAGGGCCGTGTCGTCCCCGGCGGGCTCGTTCCCGGTCATGGCCAGGCCGCTCACGATCGCCTTGATCCGGTCGATCGCGGTCAGCACCACGCTGATGATGTCCGGGGTGGCGACCAGCGTTCTGTCGCGGACCTTCCCCAGCACGTTCTCGGCCGCATGGGCCACGCGCTCGAGCCGGGGCAGCCCGAGGAAGCCGCAGGTGCCCTTGATCGTGTGGACCATCCGGAAGATCAGCGACAGCGTGTTGGCGTCGTCCGGCGTCCGCTCCAGCGTCACCAGGGCGACGTCGAGCTCAGCGAGACTCTCGTTGGTCTCCGTCAGGAAATCGGCGAGCAGATCGTCCATTGCGGCCCCCTGGCTGGCCCCCCTCGGCGCATCGAGGGCGGGCGGGCTGGGCGGCATCCTGGGGCGGTGCTGACAAACAAAGGGTAAACGGAAGCGGCCGAATCTGCGAAGGCGGCGTGGTCTTCTCCGACCCCGTCAGGAAGCCGCACACAAGCGTAGCGGTGAGGGCCCCGTTCCATCGCCGGCCATCACCAGAATGGACAGGCGCAGCCCCTCCGTCCTGGCGATCAGCACCGCCATCACCAGCGCGAGCTCGCGGGGCTGCGCCAACAGCGGCTCGAGCGCGACGGCATCGTGCAGGGCCGCGGCCAGGGCGCCGGGCCAGGCAGCCTGCGGGCCGGCAATCCGGATCAGGACGTCCTCGACCGTCCCAAGCAGGCTGATGCGCCCGCCCTTCGGCAGCGCCTGCGCGGCAAGCAGCAGCACCGCGGCGAGCGCGCGGCCGATCCCGGCTGCGAACCGGGCGTCCTGCGGCAGGCGATCGGTGTCGAGCGTCAGCTTGCGCGCCTGCGGCAACCCGGCGGCGAGGTCGTGCAGGTCGGCCAGCGTCAAGGCGGCGGGGTGCGGCCCCCAGGCGGCGCGCAGCAGGCGCAGGCGGGCTTCCAGCACCTTTGCCGCCGCGTCGGCCGCCGCGACCGTCTCGGTGTCGGTCGCCCCCTCCCCGATCAGCTCCAGGCAGGCATCGACGGTCCCGAGCGGCCCGCCCAGGTCGTGGCAGATCCGCGCGCACATCGTTTCGGCAAGCCGGACGGCAACCAGGAAGTCGGACAACACGCGCTCCAAACTCGGACGATTCCCTCCCGGAACGCTACGACGACCGCTCCACCCCCGTCGAGCCTGCCGGCTTGCGCGGCGGCGCCCCGTCGCGCAGCATCCACGGATGGGATCGGCCGCGAGCATCGAGCCGGGACAATGGGTCCGGCATCCCGCGCGTGAGGACTGGGGCGCAGGCCAGGTGCAGTCCGTCGTGGGCACGCGGATCACGGTGAACTTCGAGCATGCCGGCAAGATCCTGGTGAACGCCGCGGTCGTCACGCTGGACCCGCTGGACGGACCGCCCGACCGGTCATGGACCTGACCCGCATGGCGGCAATGGTCTGACCGCCGCCCGTGGCGCACTTGAACCGCGGGGCGGGATGCGCAACTTGTCGGGCGAAGGAGCATTTTCCAGCCATGATCGACCCGTTCGGCCGCGCCATCACCTATCTGCGCGTTTCGGTAACGGACCGTTGCGACCTCCGCTGCGTCTACTGCATGGCCGAGGACATGACCTTCCTGCCGAAGCGCGACCTTCTGACGCTGGAGGAGCTGGACCGGCTGTGCGCCGCGTTCATCCGGCTGGGCACGACGAAGATCCGCATCACCGGCGGCGAGCCGCTCGTCCGGCGTGACGTCATGCAGCTCTTCCAGCGGCTCGGCACCCGCCTCGGCAACGGCCTGAACGAGCTCACCGTCACCACCAACGGCACCCAGCTCGCCAAGCACGCGCAGACGCTGGCCGAGGCCGGCGTGCGGCGGATCAACGTCTCGCTCGACACGCTCGACCCCGTGCTGTTCGGGCAGATCACCCGCTGGGGCAAGATCGAGCCGATCCTGGACGGCATCTTCGCCGCGAAGGCCGCCGGGCTCGCGGTGAAGATCAACGCCGTCGCGATGAAGGGCGTGAACGAGGACCAGTTTGACGGCATGCTCGCCTGGTGCGGCGAGCACGGGCTCGACCTCTGCCTGATCGAGACGATGCCGATGGGCGACATCAACGGCGACCGCACGGACCAGTACCTGCCGCTGTCGATCGTCCGCTCCCGCCTGCGCAAGCACTGGACGCTGGAGGACACCGACTATCGCACCGGCGGTCCCGCGCGGTATTTCGACGTGAAGGAGACGGGCCGGCGCATCGGGTTCATCACTCCGATGACCCACAATTTCTGCGAGAGCTGCAATCGCGTGCGGCTGACCTGCACCGGCACGTTGTACATGTGCCTCGGCCAGGACGACGCGGCCGATTTTCGGTCGGTGCTGCGGGCCGGCGCGACCGATGCGGAGCTCGAGGATGCGATCCACGCCGCGATCGCCCGCAAGCCGAAAGGCCACGACTTCATCATCGACCGGCGGCACGACAAGCCGGCGGTCGCGCGGCACATGAGCGTCACGGGCGGCTGAGCGCGTCCGGCGGCTGACCGTCGCCGTCGGACCATCGCCGATCCCTCCCGTCCCGCCGCGTCGGGACGACCGCCGCTCACGCGTGGAGGGAGAGGGTCCCCGGCGCGGCGATCAGCGTCGCGAGCGAGCATCGCTCCAGCACTTCGGCCACCGCGTCGCGCGCCTGCTGCATCAGAGGCTGCAGCCGGCAGCGCGAGACCTCCACGCAGTCCTGGCATTGGCCATAGCGCGTCCGGCTCGCGCAGGGGGTGAGCGCGAGCGGACCGTCGATGCTCCTGATCACGTCCGCGACCGAGATATCCTGCGCGGGGCGGGCCAGCCGGTAGCCGCCCTGCGCGCCGCGACGGCTTTCCAGCAGGCCCTCGTCCCGCAGGCGGACCAGGATCGCCTCCAGGAACTTGCGGGAGATCGCCTCGCGCCGCGCGATTTCCGCCACCTGGACCCAGTCTGATCCGCCTCCGGCCTCCGCGACCTGCAGCGCCGCGCGGACGGCGTATTTCGCCTTGCTCGACAGCATCGTTCCTCACAATCGCACCATGCACCATCATCATGGTTGACATGGTTTCACCGCATGGCTCTAATTCCTACCAGAGCAGTAGGAAAACAGCAATGGCCGCATCCATCGCCATCGTCGGCGCCGGATTCTCCGGCACCGCCCTCGCCCTCGGCCTTCGTGCCCAGGCGCCATCCGACGTGACGATCCAGCTCGTCGACCGCAGCGGACGCTTCGGCCCCGGCCTCGCTTACCACCCCACCAGCGCCGCGCACCTCCTCAACGTGCCCGCCGGCCGGATGAGCGCCTTCCCGGACCAGCCGGACGATTTCCTCGATTGGCTGCGGGCCCAGCCCGGTTCGGCGGAGACCGCGCCGGGCACGTTCGCCCCCCGCGCGGCCTACGGCGCCTATCTGGCGGAGCGGCTGCGCGCGGGGATCGCCGCTCGCGATGGCGCGCGGCTGCAAATCCGCGGCGACCAGGCGACGGCGATCGCACGCAGCGGGGACGGCTATGCGCTGACGCTCGCGACGGGTGGGGCGCTGACGGCCGATCTCGTCGTGCTGGCCCTCGGCAACGAGCCGCCGATGCCGCCGCCCGAACTGGGGCTGCTCATGGGCACGCCGGTCTGGGGCGGGGATGCCTGGTCGCCGGCGGCGCTGCAGGGTCTCGACCCGGACGCCCCCGTCCTGCTGGTCGGGACCAGCCTGACCATGGTGGACGTGGTGATCTCGCTGCTCGATGCGGGCCACCGCGGGCCGATCCACGCCATCTCCCGGCGCGGCCTGCTGCCGCGGGCGCATCGGACGCCGCCCGCCCCGGCCATGACCCTGCCGACCCCGCTGCCGCCCCGGGTCGGCGCCGTCATGCGGGTGCTGCGGGCGGAGGTCGCGGCCGGCCATCCGTGGCATGCGGTGGTGGATGCGCTCCGTCCGCATACCCAGGGGCTCTGGGGCGCCATGGACCCGGCGGAACAGGCGCGGTTCCTGCGGCATGCCCGCGCCTGGTGGGACGTCCATCGCCACCGCATGGCGCCCGAGGTGGCCGCACGGATCGACGCCGCGCAGTCGAGCGGGCAGCTGCGCGTGCAGGCGGGGCGGATCGTCGCGGCAAGCCCGGCTGGACGGGCGGCGACCATCACCTGGCGGCGGCGCGGCGAAACGGCGAGCGAGCGCCTGACCATCGCGCGGGTCATCGCCTGCACCGGTCCGGGATCGGACGTCCGGCGCTGTGCCAATCCGCTGCTGCTCGACCTCCTCCGCCGCGGTCTCGGGCGGCCTGACCCGCTGGCGATCGGGCTCGACGTGACCGAGACGCTGGAGCTGCGCGGCGGCTCCGGTGACGTGTCTCAGGGGGTGTTCGCGATCGGGCCGCTGACCAAGGGCCGGTCGTGGGAGATCACCTCCGTGCCTGACATCAGGGTGCAGGCGGCGACGCTCGCGGCTCACCTTGCGGCGCGAGCGGCGCAGGTGGGCGCGTCGGCGGTCGGGCCGGTTGCCGCCGGGGTGGCCCCGGCCGGGACCTGGCGGGCCGTCGGGTAGGGGCGTTCGGGAGCGGGGTCCTGTCGGACGGCCGGCGGTGGTGGGGGTGGCCGGCTCGAGGCCGGCCATGACGGAGGGGGGAGTGGGCCGGACGGCCGGCGGTGGTGGGGGTGGCCGGCTCAAGGCCGGCCGTGGCGGAGGGGCGGCCGCGTCCGAGCGGGTCAGGCCGCCTTGGCCTGCGCGGCGATCCGGCCGAGATTCGCGAGTACGTCGCGGGCGAACTTCAGGCGGGTGGCCACGTCCATGTCCCGCGTGATGGCGAGCTTGTGGTCGGGCCGCAGGCGCACGAGGCCACCCTTGCTCGCCAGCCAGTTCACCAGCCCGGCCGGGTTGGAGAACGCGTTGCCGCGGAAGGTCAGCACCATGCCCTTCGGCCCGGCCTCCAGCTTCTCCACCCCCGCCTCCCGGCAGGCGCGCTTCAGGGCCACGACGCCCAGCAGGTTGTCGACCTCGGACGGCAGCTCGCCGAAGCGGTCGACCAGTTCGGCGGCCATCGCCTCGGTCTCCGCATCCGAGGCCAGCGCGCCGATCCGGCGGTAGAGGCCGAGCCGGACGGGGAGGTCGCGGACGTAGGTTTCCGGGATGAGGACGGGGAGGCCGAGGGAGATGTTTGGCGTCCAGTCGCGGGATTCGGCGCCACGCTTGCCCTCGCCGGCGCGCACGTCGGCCACCGCGTCCTCCAGCATCTGCTGGTAGAGCTCGATGCCGACTTCCCGGATGTGGCCCGACTGCTCGTCGCCCAGCAGGTTGCCGGCGCCGCGGATATCGAGATCGTGCGAGGCCAGGGTGAAGCCGGCGCCGAGTGCGTCGAGCGTCTGCATGACGGTAAGCCGCTTCTCGGCCGCGGCGGACAGGCGGAGGTTGGGCGGCCAGGTCAGGTAGGCGTAGCCGCGCTGCTTGCCGCGCCCGACCCGGCCGCGAAGCTGGTAGAGCTGGCCCAGGCCGAACATGTCGGCGCGGTGGATCACCAGCGTGTTCACCGCCGGCATGTCGAGGCCGGATTCGACGATGTTGGTGGACAGCAGGATGTCGTACTTGCCGTCGCCGAACTCGGTCATCACCCGCTCGAGTTCGGTGGGCGCGAGCCGGCCATGCGCCTGGACCGTGCGGGCTTCCGGCACGATCTCGGCCAGCCGGTCGGCCATGCGCTGCAGGTCCTCGATCCGCGGGACGACGCAGAAGATCTGGCCGCCGCGGAACCGCTCGCGCTGGATCGCCTCCCGGATCACCAGGCTGTCGAACGGCATGATGAAGGTGCGGACCGCCAGCCGGTCGACCGGCGGCGTGCTGATCAGGCTCATCTCCCGCACGCCGGTCAGCGCGAGCTGCAGGGTGCGCGGGATCGGCGTCGCGGTCAGCGTCAGCACGTGCACGTCGGCGCGCATCTGCTTCAGCCGCTCCTTGTGGGCGACGCCGAAATGCTGCTCCTCGTCGACGATCAGCAGGCCGAGATCGCTGAACTGGATGGTCTTGGACAGCAGCGCGTGGGTGCCGACCACGATGTTGACGTCGCCGCTGGCGAGGCCGCGCTTGACCTCGGCCGCCTCCTTTCCCGTGACCATGCGGGAGAGCTGGGCGACCTTGATCGGCAGGCCGGCGAAGCGGGCGGAGAAGGTGCGGAAATGCTGGCGCGCGAGCAGCGTGGTGGGCACCACCACGGCGACCTGGGCGCCCGACATGGCGGCGACGAAGGCGGCGCGCAGCGCGACCTCGGTCTTGCCGAAGCCCACGTCGCCGCAGACCAGCCGGTCCATCGGCCGGCCGCTCGCCAGGTCTTCCAGCACGTCGGCGATGGCGCGCGCCTGGTCTTCGGTTTCGGCGAAGGGGAAGCGGGCGCAGAACTCGTCCCACGCGCCTTCGGCGGGCGCCATCACGGCGGCGTCGCGGATGCGCCGGGAGGCGGCGATGCGGATCAGCTCGCTCGCCATGTCGCGGATGCGGCTCTTCATCCGCGCCTTGCGTGTCTGCCAGCCGACGCCGCCCAGCTTGTCGAGCGACACGCCGCCGGCCTCGGAGCCGAAGCGCGACAGGATCTCGATGTTCTCGACCGGCAGGAACAGCTTCTCGTCGCCGTCGTAGATCAGCCGCAGGCAGTCGTGCGGCGCGCCGGTCACGGTCAGCGTGGTCAGCCCGTCATAGCGGCCGATGCCGTATTCCTGGTGCACCACCAGGTCGCCCTCGGCGATCTCGGTCGCCTCGGCGATGAACTGGTCGGCCCGCTTGCGCCGGCGGGGCGGGCGGGAGATGCGCTCGCCCAGCAGGTCCTGCTCGCCCACCACGGCGAGCTTGTCGGCGACGAAGCCGCGCTCGATCCCCAGCGTGACGAGCGAGAGGGAGCCGGTGGGCTTGCGGCGGACCTGGGCCCAGCCTTCCTCGGCCGCGACGTCCTTGAAGCCGTGTTCGCGCAGCAGGTTGGCGATGCGCTCGCGGGAGCCGCGGGTCCAGGCGGCGATGACGATCCGGCGGCTCTCGTCCGTCCAGCGCTCGGCCTGGGTGCGGAGCTGCTCGAAGACGTTGATGCCGGGTCCGCCGCCGGACCCAAGCCCCCCTTGGGCGAAGACCGGGCCGGGGCGCCCGCCGCCATCGACGCCCTGCGCCCCGTCGGGCCGCGCGAAGGGGGAGAAGGCGAGCAGCGGGCCCATGGCCAGCATTTCGTCCCAGGACTCGCGGTCGAGATAGAGCCGGTCGGACGGCAGCGGCCGGTAGGGCACCTCGCCATCGCGCGGGACGGACTTCCGTGCCGCGAAATGGTCCGAGATCATCTCGAGTCGCGCGGTCAGCACCTCGTCCGCCTGGTGGTCCAGGCTGACCGAGGCATCCGGCAGGTAGTCGAGCAGCGTCTCCATCGTCGGATGGAACAGCGGCACCCAATGCTCCATGCCGGGATGGCGCCGGCCGTCGGAGATCGAGAGGTAGATCGGGTCCTGCGCCGCGTCCTGGCCGAACAGCTCCCGCCAGCCGGTGCGGAAGCGGGCGGTCGATTCCTTGTCGAGCGGCACTTCGGAGACCGGGCGGAGCGAGAGCCGCTCGCGCTTGCCGCCGCTGCGCTGGCTGGCGGGGTCGAAGGTGCGGATCGATTCGATGGTGTCGCCGAACAGGTCGAGGCGCACCGGGTCCGCTTCGCCCGCCGGGAAGATGTCGATGATGCCGCCGCGCATGGCGTATTCGCCCGGCTCCATCACCGTCCCGGCGCGTCCGTAGCCGTGCGATTCCAGGAACGCCGCGAGCTTCTCGGGCTCGACGGTCCCGTTCACCCGCAGGTCGAGGCTGGCACCGGCGAAGGCGGCCCGTGGCGGCACGCGCTGCACCAGCGCGTTCACCGTGGTCAGCACGATGCGCGGGCCGGTCGGCTTCTCGAGCAGCCGCGCCAGGGTGGCGATGCGTTCGGAGACCAGCACGGGGTTGGGCGACACGCGGTCGTAGGGCAGGCAGTCCCAGGCCGGGAAGCGCAGCACCTCGGCTTCCGGCAGGACGAAGGCCAGCGCCTCGGCCAGGCGCGCCATGCGGGCATCGTCGCGCGTGACGTGCAGGATTGCGCCGGGGAACTCGCGGCGGCGCTGGGCGAGGAGGAAGGCGTCCCAGCCCTCCGGCGCACCCCAGACGGGAAGGGCGTTGCTCATTGCGGCAGGCTCGCGCGGATGCGCAGCAGCATCGGGGTCTGAGCCTCTTCGGGGATGGAACGCCGCCCGGTCAGCCAGTCGGCCAAGTCCACGTCGGGCAGCTCGAGCAGGGCTTCAAGCGCGTCGAGATCCTCGTCCGTCAGCGTCCCGAGATGGGCGCGCACGAATCCGCCGATCATCAGGTCGTTTTCGAAGGTTCCGCGATGGGTGGCGCGAAAGAGGAGGCGGCGGCGGCGCGCCTCGCGTGCGGGTCCGCTCGCGGCGCGGGACGCGTGTTCTGGTTCTGTCATCGGCGAGCTGTCATATAGCGGCGCCTTCCGGACCTGTCAGCCCGTGGACACCGACCCGTTCGCCGCAGTTTTCGCGCCTCTGACCTCGCTGCGCGGCATAGGACCGGCGGTGTCGGCGCTGATTGCCAAGGCCGCGGGCGGGGAGCGGGTGATCGACCTGTTGTTCCATCTGCCGGACTCGTATCTCGATCGGCGCGAGCGGCCGACCATCCGCGCGGCGCGAATCGGGTCGGTGGCGACGCTCGCCGTGGAGGTGGTGCGCCACGAGAAACCGGCCAATCCCCGCCAACCCTGGCGCGTGGTCGTCCGGGACGAGACGGGGTTCGCCGACCTCGTGTTCTTCAAATTCGCGCGTGAGCGCCAGATGCCGGTCGGCGCGCGGCTGCTGGTGTCCGGCAAGATCGAGTCGTTCAACGGCCGGGTGACCATGCCGCACCCGGATCATGTCGTGCCGGCGGACCAGGAGGCGCGGCTGCCGGCGATCGAGCCGGTCTGGGGGCTGACGGCCGGGTTGTGGCCCCGCCAGGTCGCGAGCGCGATGCGCCCGGCGCTGGAGCGGCTGCCCGCCCTGCCGGAGTGGCAGGATCCGGCGCTGCTGCGGCGGGAGAAATGGCCCGATTTCGCGACGGCGCTGCGCGCGGTCCAGGCGCCGGAGCTGACGGAGGAAGAACAAGAGGCACAAACGCTCCCCCTCCCCTTGCGGGAGGGGGTTGGGGGGCGGGGGCGGTGCGAGAGTGGCCCGGGACCGGACGGAAAGGGGGCGGGTGCGGGGGCGGTGCCCCCTCCCCCCATCCCCCTCCCGCAAGGGGAGGGGGGGACTCCTTCACCTGTTTCGCCCACCCTCGCGCGCGCCCGTGCGCGGCTCGCCTATGACGAGTTCCTCGCGGGCCAGCTCGCGCTCGCGCTGATCCGCGGCCGGGTGCGCAGCCGGCCCGGGCAGCCGCTCACGGGCGACTCCCGCCTGCGCGCCAAGGCGCTCGCGCGGTTCGGCCACCCCCTGACCGACTCCCAGGCCCAGGCGCTCGCCGAGATCGACGCCGACCTCGCCTCCCCCCGCCGCATGCTCCGCCTGCTGCAGGGCGATGTCGGCTCCGGCAAGACGCTGGTCGCCATGCTCGCCATGCTGCGCGCCGTGGAGGCCGGGAAGCAGGCCGCGCTGATGGCGCCGACCGAGGTGCTGGCGAAGCAGCACCACCGCACCCTCTCCCGCTTCTGCCCCGAACCGGTCGCGCTCCTCACCGGCTCCGTCAAAGGCAAGGACCGCAGCCGGACGCTGCGCGGCCTGCAGGACGGCTCGATCCGGCTCGTGGTCGGCACGCATGCCCTGTTCCAGGACGCCGTCGCCTATCACGACCTCGCCCTCGCCGTGATCGACGAGCAGCACCGGTTCGGCGTCGACCAGCGCCTCTCCCTCGGCGACAAGGGGGCGCTGACGGACGTGCTGGTGATGACCGCGACTCCGATCCCGCGCAGCCTGCTGCTGACGCAATGGGGCGAGATGGACGTCTCCCGCCTGACCGGCAAACCGGCCGGGCGGCAGCCGATCCGCACCACGCTGCACTCCGTCGGCACCCTGCCGGACGTGCTGGACGGCATCGCCCGGGCCCTCGACCGCGGCGCCCAGGTCTATTGGGTCTGCCCGCTGGTGGCCGAGAGCGAAGCCCTCGACCTCGCGGCGGCCGAGGATCGGCATGCGGCGCTGAGCGCCCGCTTCGGCGCCTGCGTCGGCCTGGCGCACGGCCAGCAGGCGCCGGAGGTCCGTGACGCCGAACTCGCACGCTTCTCCCGCGGCGAGATCCGCCTGCTGGTCGCCACCACCGTGGTGGAGGTCGGCGTGGACGTCCCCAGCGCCACCATCATGGTGATCGAGCATGCCGAACGCTTCGGCCTCGCCCAGCTCCACCAGCTTCGCGGCCGGGTCGGCCGGGGCGCCGCCGCCAGCTTCTGCCTGCTGGTGCACGACGACTGGCTGCCGGAAACGGCGCGCCGCCGCCTGATGCTGCTGCGCGACACGGAAGACGGGTTCGTCATCGCCGACGAGGATTTCCGCATCCGCGGCGGCGGCGACGCCCTGGGCACCCGCCAGGCCGGCCTGCCCCGCTTCCGTCTCGCCGACCCGGTGGAGCACGAGCCCCTGCTCGCCATCGCCCACCGCGACGCGCAGGTGCTGCTCGCCCGCGATCCGAAGCTCGCGACCGAACGCGGCCGCGCCGCACGCGTCCTGCTGCGCCTGTTCGAGCGCCACGCGGCGATGAAGACCCTCGCCGCCGGGTAGGTCGCCCGTCGGCCCTGCGTCCGGCCGACCCCGCCGGGTAGCCCGCGCGCCCGCCCGCGGCCATGATGCGGCCAACGGAGGAGACCCATATGAGCGACCTGCCCCAACGCATCACGATCCACGAGGAAGGCCCGCGCGAGGGCTTCCAGATCGAGCCCGGCCCGATCGCCACCCCGGACAAGGTGCGCTTCTGCGAAGCCCTGGCCGATACCGGCCTGACCGAGGTGCAGTGCGTGTCCTTCGTCGACCCGCGCCGGGTGCCCGGCATGGCCGATGCGGTGGAGGTCGCGCACGCGATCCGGCAGAAGCCGGGCGTGCACTACACGGCGATCGCGCTCAACCTGAAAGGCTACGAACGCGCCGTGCAGACGCCCCTGCACATCACCGGCGGGCTGCAGATGAGCGCCTCCAACACCTTCTCCATCCACAACACCAACAAGGACAATGCCGAGACGCTGGCCGAGCAGCGCCGGCAGCTCGCCTTTTTCCGCGAGCGCGGGATCCCGGTGGACTCGGCCATCATCATGACCGCCTTCGGCTGCAACTTCGAAGGCGCGATCGCGCCCGAGACGGTGCGCGACTGCGTCGCCTCCCTGCTCGCCCTCGCCGACGAGTTCGGCATCACGCTCGAACGCGTGCGGCTGGCCGATACGGTCGGCTGGGCCTCGCCCCTTCAGGTGCAGCGCGTCGTCGGCACCGTGCGTGAGCGCTGGCCGGACCTGCCCCTGTCGCTGCACCTGCACGACACGCGCGGCACCGGCCTGGCCAACGCGCTGACCGCGCTGCAGATGGGCATCACCGACTTCGACAGCTCTTGCGCCGGCCTGGGCGGCTGCCCGTTCGCCGGCCACAAGGGCGCAGCCGGCAACATCTGCACCGAGGACCTCGTGTTCATGGCGCACGAGATGGGGATCGAGACCGGCATCGACCTCGACGCGCTGATCGAATGCGCGCGCATGATCGAGGCAATCGTCGGCCATCCGCTGCCCGGCAAGATCATGCATGGCGGCAGCCTGACGAAATACCGGCAGCCGGCGTTGGCGGGAGCGGCGGCATGAGCGACGTCCTGGTCGAGGCGCGCGGCGCGGCGCTGTGGATCACCATCAACCGCGAGGAACGCCGCAACGCGATGAACGACGCGGTGGTGGACGGCATCTCCGCCGGCCTCACCCGCGCCGGCGAGGACCCCGCGATCCGCGCGGTCGTTCTGACCGGGGTGGGTGATCGCGCGTTCTGCGCCGGCGCCGACCTCTCCGCCGGCTCCGGCTCCTTCCAGTACGACTATTCGAAGGTCGGGCTGCCCTTCGTGAAGCTGATGAAGCAGGCGCGCGACCTCACCCTCCCCCTCATCGCCCGCGTCAACGGCCACGCCATGGCCGGCGGGCTCGGCATGGTCGGCATGTGCGACATGGCGATCGCCGCGGATCACGCCCGCTTCGGCATGCCGGAAGTGAAGGTCGGCATCTTCCCGATGCAGATCATGGCGATCCTGCAGAAGATCATCCCGCCCCGGAAATGCTATGAGATGGCGCTGACCGGGGAGCCGATAGACGCGGCCGAAGCGCTGACGCTGGGCCTCGTGAACCACGTCGTGCCGAAGGCCGAACTGGACGCCAAGGTGGACTGGCTGCTCGGCCGGCTGCTCGACAAGAGCCCGACGGCGATCCGGCGCGGCAAGTATGCGATGCGGCAGACCGAGGCGCTCGACTTCGACCATGCGGCCGTCTTCATGGAAGGCCAGATCGGCACTTTGGCGCTGACCGAGGACGCCGCGGAAGGCCGCCGCGCCTTCATCGAGAAACGGAAACCCGACTGGCCGGGCCGCTGAATCCGCACGCCACCGCGTTTGAGTCGTCTTGCCGCAGCGCACAATCCTCCCCCGCGCTGCGGCAAATCACGCGTGTTTCCGGGGGAAGTCGGATCACGGGCGATGCTGGACGGCCACAGGCCGCAAGATTTCAGTCCGAAGACGGCTCTTCTGCAACCGGATCGGCGGTGACTTGACAGCGGGGCGGACTAGCGGGATGAGTCCGCCCGCGCAGGCTCCGGCTTGCCTCGCGCTGGCTCTTCGGGGCTGCGGACCGGCAGGGACCGCGGATGTGCATCCGCGTGGCCGGTCATGGGAGGGAAGACATGGACGACGTTTGGGAACCCGTTCCGGGCACACGCTATTTCACGCGTAACGGCAAGGGACTCTACGAGCGCCTCACCCCGCAGATGTATTTCCGCGTCGACGAGCTCGAGGCGGCGGATGCCGTGGAGTGCTTCCAGCAATTCTCCGCCCCCGACGTGATCGTGCAGCGCGCCATGGGCAGCCTGCGGCCGTAAGCCGCGCGTTCGGCTCCACGCGACACATCCCGGTCGGCGTCCTCACGCCACCACGTGGGCCAGATCCTGGCCTGACCGGAACCGCTCGACGTTCTCCCGCACCACGGACGCGATGCGACGGCGCACGGCCGCGCTGCCCATGCCGGAGACATGCGGGGTGACGATCAGGTTCGGGCAGTCCCAGATCGGATCGTCGGCCGGCGGCGGTTCGGGATCCGTCACGTCGAGCCCGGCCCCGGCCAGGTGACCACTGCGCAGCGCGGCGACCAGGGCCGCGCTGTCGACGATCGCGCCGCGGGCCACGTTCACGAGCACGCCGCCCGGCTTCATCGCCCCGAACGCCGCGGCGTCGACCATGCCGCGGGTTTCGGCGGTGAGGGCGGCGGTCACGACCAGCGCATCGGCCTCCGCGAGGACGGCGTGCAGGTCCGCGGCGGGGCGCACCGCGGTGGCGAAATCGTCCGCCCGGTCGCTGCGTGCGAGGCCGATCACGCGCGCGCCGAAGGACGCGACCCGCCGTCCGGTTTCCCGCCCGATCGCGCCGTAGCCCAGGATCGCGACGGTCGCGTCCTCCAGCGTCGCGAGCGGCAGGCCGATCGCCCGGTCGAATGCGTGCCGCGCCTGCGGTGCGGCGAAAGCGGGCAGGCGGCGGGTCAGCGCGGTCAGCAGCGTCACGGCGTGTTCCGCGACCATGGGGGCATGGCTGCGGCCGGCGTTGGTGACGCGGACATGGGACGGCACGCCGTGGAAGCTGATGCCGTCGTAGCCGGCCGTGGTGAGCTGGATCCAGCGGAGGTTTTCCCCCCGGCCGCGGATCAGGTCGGCCACGGGCGCGGTGTAGAAATGGCCGAGCATGACGATTCCGTCGAGGCTGGGAAGCGCGGCTGCGAGGTCGTCGGCCGAACCGATCCGGGTGAAGCGAATGCCGTCGAGACCGCGCAGGAGCTCCGCGAGGTAGTCGTCGTGTGGGCTCCAGAGTGCGATGTGGCTCATGCGGCGGTCCTCCTTGCGCGCATCATGACGGTGCCGCGGCGGCGTGTCATGGCCACCGCCCGTGTCGTGGCCGCCCCGCCCCCGTGCCATGGCCGCCGCCCGTGTCGTGGCCGCCCCGCCCCCGTGTCATGGCCGCCGCAGGGCGGCCATCCACGACGTCCGGTGCCGCACGAAGTCGTGGATGGCCGCGACGAGCGCGGCCATGACACCGGAGGGCGCGGGGCCATGACAGGGGGGCGGCGCCGCGCGACGGCCCGGACTGCGACAGGCGCGGCCACGACACGGGGCCCTCGTTCATGTCGTAGGGCGCGCGGAAACGCTTCTGGAGTCAGCCCGCTCACGGGTATACTTCGAGTCCCGTTCGAACCCGGAGACCCCCATCGCAATGGCCGCCAGGTCAGCCACGCTGGAGGCACGCCGCCTCGCCTCGCCCGCTCTCAAGTCACTCATGCACCGTCGCGCCGCGGAGCTGGGCGGCATCGTCCTCGGGCTCCTCGGCCTGACCCTGCTGATCGCGCTCGCCTGCTACGACCCGCGCGACCCGTCGCTCAACACCGCCACCACGCGTCATGCGAGCAACCTCGCGGGCCCGGTCGGCGCGGTGCTGGCCGACCTGCTGCTGCAGGGATTCGGCGCAGCCGGCGCCCTGCCGGGCGTCGCCATGCTCGCCTGGGCGTGGCGGATCGGCTCCCGCCGGGGTCTCGGCAGCATGGCGCTGCGCATCGCCGCCCTGCTCGCGGCCCTGCCGCTGCTGGCGGCCGCACTGGCCGGCATGCCGCTGTCGCACGCCCTTCTCTGGCCGACCCAGGCCGGGCTGGGCGGTGCGATCGGCCGGCTGGTCGCGAAGGACATGCTCTCCGTGGGCTACAGCCTGCTGGGGCCCGTCGGCGCCGCCTCGGTCTGGGTCGTCGGCCTGCTCATCGCGGTCGGCGTGACGCTGCTCGCCCTCGGCCTGTCCGCCAGCGAATGGCGCACCGCGGGCCGCGCCGCCGGGGTGGTCGCGCGCTTCTCCGTCTCCAATGGGCGCACCGCCACCCGCGCCATGGCGCGCGGCGCCGGCGGCGGGGTCGGCCAGGCCTCCGCCTGGCTCGCCACGCTGGTGCAGCGCGGACCCGGCATGCCGGAGGACCCGGAGCCGCCGCCCCCCACGGCCGTGGTGCGGGAGGAGCGGCGGCCGACCGTCGTCCAGCCCACCGCCGCCCCGGAACCCGACGAGCCGCCGCCGGCCCCGGTCGCCGCCAAGAAGGTCAAGCCGATGCCGCCCGGCCGCAAGCCGGTGCAGGAGGCGCTGCCCCTGCCGGAGGCCGGCTGGCGCTTCCCGCCGCTCTCGCTGCTGAAGCCGGCCCCGGCCCGCGCCGCCTCCGGCCCGACCGAGGAGGCGCTGCAGGCCAATGCCCGCCTGCTGGAGACCGTCCTGTCCGACTATGGCGTGCAGGGCAGCATCGTCGAGATCCGCCCCGGTCCCGTCGTCACCTTGTACGAACTCGAGCCCGCGCCCGGGATCCGCAGCGCCCGCGTGATCGGCCTCGCCGACGACGTGGCCCGCTCCCTCTCGGTGACCGCGGTGCGCATCGCCACCGTGCCGGGCCGCAACGTGATCGGCATCGAGGTGCCGAACGCCAAGCGCGAGACGGTCTACCTCAGCGAGATCCTGGCCAGCGACGAGGTGCAGAAGCACGCCGGCCGCCTCTCGCTCGCGCTGGGCAAGGATATCGGCGGCGCCTCGATCGTCGCCGATCTCGCGCGCATGCCGCATCTGATGATCGCGGGCACCACCGGCTCCGGCAAGTCGGTCGGCGTCAACGCGATGATCCTGTCGCTGCTGTACCGCCTGTCGCCCGACCAGTGCCGGCTGATCCTGATCGACCCGAAGATGCTGGAACTCTCGACGTATGAGGGCATCCCGCACCTGATGGCGCCGGTGGTGACGGAACCGGCCAAGGCGGTGACCGCGCTCAAATGGACCGTCCGCGAGATGGAGCGCCGCTACCGCGCCATGTCGCAACTCGGTGTCCGCAACGTGTCCGGCTACAACGAGCGGGTGGCGGACGCGCGCGCCAAGGGGGAGGTCGTCACCCGCAAGGTGCAGACCGGGTTCGACCCCGATACCGGCCGCCCGACCTTCGAGGAACAGCCGCTCGCGCTGGAGCCGCTGCCCTTCATCGTGGTCGTGGTCGACGAGATGGCCGACCTGATGATGGTGGCCGGCAAGGAGATCGAGGCCGCGGTCCAGCGCCTCGCGCAGATGGCCCGCGCCGCCGGCATCCACGTCATCATGGCGACGCAGCGCCCCTCGGTCGACGTGATCACCGGCACGATCAAGGCCAATTTCCCGACCCGCATCAGCTTCCAGGTGATCAGCAAGTTCGACAGCCGCACGATCCTGGGCGAACAGGGCGCGGAACAGCTTCTGGGCCAGGGCGACATGCTGTTCATGCAGGGCGGCGGCCGGATCACCCGCGTGCACGGTCCCTTCGTCTCCGACGATGAGGTCGAGAAGGTAGTGAACTTCCTCCGCGCCCAGGGCGAGCCCGCCTATGTGGAGGAGGTCACCGAACCCGCCGAGGCCGACGAGCCGCTGCTGTCAGGCATCGCCGGCGCGAGCGACGGGGAGAAGGGGCTGTTCGACCAGGCGGTGGCCGTGGTGGCGCGGGAGGGCAAGGCCAGCACCAGCTTCATCCAGCGGCACCTCAACATCGGCTACAACCGCGCGGCCAAGCTGATCGAGCAGATGGAGAAGGAGGGGATCGTCGGTCCCGCCAACCACGTCGGCAAGCGCGAGGTGCTGGTGCGGCGGACCTCCGACGAGGATTGATGCCGCGGGGGACGGGAGAATCGGACGACGGGGCACAGCCCGCTCGTCATGGCCGGCCGTCGTGCCGGCCATCCCCGAGGCACGGTGCCGGTGGGGATGGCCGGGACAAGCCCGGCCATGACGACTTGGCGGGCGAGGCCGAGGCCGCGGCCGCGCTCCCTACGTCGAGCGCAACGCCACGGCCCAGGCGTCAGCGTGACGCCGCCACGAGGTAATTCACCCCGAGGTCGCGGCTCGTCCGCCACCCCCCGCGCAACGGCATCGGCTCCAGCCCCGCGCTGTCGGTGACCCGGAGGCCGGCGCCGCGCAGCATCGCCGCCATCTCCCCCGGCGTCACGAACTGCCGCCAGTCATGCGTCCCCACCGGCAGCCAGCGCAGCACGTATTCCGCCCCCAGCTTCGCGGTCAGGAACGACCGCCGGGTCCGGTTGAGCGTCGAGAGGAACAGCAGCCCGTCCGGCGCCAGCAAGGAGGCGAGCACGCGCAGGAACCCTGCCTGGTCGGGCACGTGCTCGATCACCTCGAGCGCGGTGATCACGGAGAAGCGGGCGCCCTCCGCCACCAGGTCCTCGGCGACCCCGCTGCGGTAGCGGAGCGCCAACGGCTCCCCGCCGGCCTGCCGCCCCGCGGCATGCGCCTCGGCCGCCGCGATCGCCTCACCGGCCGCATCCAGCCCCAGCACGTCGTAGCCGCGCTTCGCCAGGGCTTCCGCGGCGAGCCCCGCCCCGCAGCCCACGTCCAGCAAGCGGACACCGGCCGCAGCCGGGAAGCGCCGCGCGATCCGGTCGGCGATCCAGCCGACCCGCGCCGGATTCATCCGGTGCAGCGGCTTCATCGGGCCGTTCGGGTCCCACCAGCGCGCCGCCAGCGCGTCGAACCGCGCCACCTCCGCCGGGGAGACCGTTGCGCCACTCATACCTGCCTCCTGCGACCGAAAGCGGCCCGCCGCCGCGGTTGCTCCGGGGGGCCGTGGCCAGTATGTGTGCGCGACCAACGACCTCTGGCAACCGATCACCGTTCATGGCTCGCATCGTGATGAAGTTCGGCGGCACGTCCGTCGCCGACCTGGACCGTATCCGCAACGTCGCCAATCGCGTCAAACGCGAGGTGGAGGCGGGGAACCAGGTCGCCGTCGTCGTCTCCGCCATGGCGGGCGTGACCAACCAGCTCGTCGCCTGGTGCACCGACCTGTCGCCGCTGCACGACGCGCGCGAATACGACGCGGTGGTCGCGACCGGGGAACAGGTGACCACCGGCCTGCTGGCCATCGCGCTGCAGGAGATCGGGGTGGAGGCGCGGTCCTGGCAGGGCTGGCAGATCCCGATCCAGACCGATGCGGCGCACGGCAAGGCGCGGATCAAGGACATCGACGGGGCGGAGCTGGTCCGTCGCATGGCGACCGGCCAGGTCGCCGTGGTCGCCGGCTTCCAGGGGATCGGGTCGGACAACCGCATCACCACGCTGGGCCGCGGCGGGTCCGACACCTCGGCCGTCGCGCTCGCCGCGGGGCTGAAGGCCGATCGCTGCGATATCTATACGGATGTGGACGGGGTCTACACGACCGACCCGCGCATCGTGCCCAAGGCCCGCAAGCTCGCCCGCATCAGCTACGAGGAGATGCTGGAACTCGCCTCGGTGGGGGCGAAAGTGCTGCAGACCCGCAGCGTCGAGCTCGCGATGAACGAGCGCGTGCGCGTGCGCGTGCTGTCCAGCTTCAAGGATTCCGGTCCGAACGACGACGAAGGCACCCTCGTGGTGGATGAGGACGAGATCGTGGAAAAGGAAATTGTCTCCGGCATCGCCTACTCGCGCGACGAGGCCAAGATCACGGTGCGCCGCGTGCCCGATCGTCCCGGCATCGCCGCCTCGATCTTCGGCGCCCTGTCCGAGAACAACGTCAACGTCGACATGATCGTGCAGAACATCTCGGCCGACGGCACGACGGACATGACGTTCACCGTCGGCAAGTCGGACCTGCCGCGCGCCCGCGCCGCACTCGACGAGGTGAAGGCGCAGATCGGCTTCGCCGAACTGCTGGAGGATCCGGACGTCGCCAAGATCAGCGTGGTCGGGGTGGGCATGCGCAGCCATGCGGGTGTCGCCAACACCATGTTCCGCGCGCTCGCCGACAAGGCGATCAACATCCAGGTCATCTCGACCTCGGAGATCAAGGTCAGCGTATTGATCGCGGCCGAATACACGGAACTGGCGGTGCGCGCGCTGCACACCGCCTATGGCCTCGATGCCAGCTGACCTGAGCCCCCAAGACGCGGCGGCCCGCGCCGAACTCGAGCGGCTCTGGGCGCGCGGGACCGCGTTCCTCGGCACCGAGTTCGCGATCCTGGGCGGCGCCATGAGCTGGGTGAGCGAACGGCACCTGGTCGCGGCCATCTCCAATGCCGGCGGGTTCGGCGTGATCGCCTGCGGCTCCATGGGCCCGGAGATGCTGGCCAAGGAGATCGCCGGAACCCAAGCGCTGACCGACAAGCCGTTCGGCGTCAACCTGATCACCATGCACCCGCAGCTCGACGACCTGATCCGCGTCTGCCTGGAGGCGAAGGTCGGCCACGTCGTGCTGGCCGGCGGCATTCCGCCCGGCGGCGCCGTGCGTGCCGTGAAGGACGGCGGCGCGAAGCTGATCGCCTTCGCGCCCGCCCTCGTGCTCGCCAAGCGCCTGGTCCGCTCCGGCGCCGACGCGCTGGTGATCGAAGGCTCCGAGGCGGGCGGCCATATCGGCCCGGTGTCGCTGACGGTCCTCGCGCAGGAGATCCTGCCCCACATCCGGGAGGTGCCAGTCTTCGTCGCCGGCGGCATCGGCCGCGGCGAAGCCATCCTCGCCTACCTCGAAATGGGTGCCTCCGGCGCGCAGCTCGGCACCCGCTTCGCCGCCGCCGCCGAGTCGATCGCCCATCCGAACTTCAAGCGCGCCTTCATCCGCGCCGCCGCCCGCGATGCGCTGCCCTCCGTCCAGCTCGACGAACGCTTCCCGGTGATCCCGGTGCGCGGCCTGGTGAACGAGGGCACCAAGCGCTTCCTGCGCCACCAGGCGGAGACGCGGGACCGCTTCCAGTCCGGCGAGTTGACCAAGGAACAGGCGCAGCTCGAGATCGAGCATTTCTGGGCCGGCGCGCTGCGGCGTGCGGTGATCGACGGCGACATCGAGAGCGGGTCGGTCATGGCCGGCCAGTCCGTCGGCATGGTCACCGAGGAACAGCCGACCGCCACGATCATCGCGGACCTCGTGGCCCAGGCGGTGGCCGCCCTGGCGGCGCGGCGGGGCGGCTGATGCGCGCCGGGAGGGGACAGGCGGATCGCGCCCTCCTCTCCACCCCCCTCTCACCCCGGGGAGAGAGGGCGTCGTGCCGCCCGCCCGTTCGCCGGCGGGGCGCGCCTGACCCGCGACCGGCGGCCTCGACCGGACACGCACGCCGCCCGCGGGTTGCCGAACGGCCGAACCGGAGCCGCGGTCCATGACGGCCCGCCGCCGGCTGCTCGCGCGCCTGCGCGACCTGCGCGCCCAGGGATCGGCGCCGTTGTCGGAACTCGTGCACCTGGTGGCGACCGAGATGGTCGCCGAGGTGTGCTCGATGTACGTCCTCCGCCCCGGCGACATCCTAGAGCTCGCCGCGACCGAGGGACTGAACCAGGCCGCGATCGGCCGCACCCGGCTGCGGGTGGGCGAAGGCATCGTCGGGCTCTGCGCCGCCACCGCCGCGGTGATGAACCTGCCCGACGCGCAGAACCACCCCGCCTTCGCCTACCGGCCGGAGACCGGGGAGGAGCCCTTCGCCTCCATGCTGGCCGTGCCGGTCCGCCGCTCCGGCCGCACGATCGGCGTGCTCGTGGTGCAGAACCGCGCCCCGCGTCACTACGTCGAGACGGACGTGGACGAGCTCGAGACCGTCGCGATGCTGCTGGCCGAGACCCTGGCCGCCGCCGGCGCGACCGACGGTGCGGCGGAAGGGCTGGCGGCCACCGTGCCGCGGGTGTTCGCCGGCACCACGCTGATGACCGGCCTCGCGGTCGGGCCCGTCGTGCTGCACGGCCCGCGCCCGATCGGGGTCAAGCTCCTGGCCGACGACCCGACCGCCGAACTGGACCGGCTGCAGGACGCGGTCACCCGCATGCAGCAGGGGCTCGACGAGCTGATCGCCGGCGCGCCGCAAGGCGGCCGCGGCGCCGACGCCTCCGCCTCGCGGGAGGTGCTGGAGGCCTATCGCCTCGTCGCCGCCGATGCGGGCTGGGTGCGCCGCGTCAGCGAGGCCGTGCGCAGCGGGCTCACGGCCGAGGCCGCGGTACAGCGGGTCGCGGGCGAGCTGCACGGTCACATGCGGCGGATCGGCGACGCCTACCTGCGTGAGCGCCTGGCCGACATGGAAGACCTCGCCGGCCGCCTGCTCGCGACCCTCGCCGGCAAGGCGCCGCGCCCGCCGATCCCCCCCGGCGCGGTGCTGCTCGCCCGCCGGCTGGGACCGGCCGAACTGCTGGACTGGCACGCCGGCGGCATCTGCGGCGTCGCGATCGAGGAAGCCAGCCCCGCCGGCCATGCCGCGATCCTCGCCCGCGCCCTGGGCATCCCGGCGATCGGCGGCGCCCGCGGCATGCTCGACACCGCCGAGACCGGGGACGAGGCGGTCATCGACGCCGACGAGGGGCAGCTCGTGCTGCGCCCCGAGGCGGAGGTCCGCCAGGTCTATGTCCGCGCGCTGGAGACCCGCAGCGAGGAACATGCCGGCTGGGCGGCGCTGCGCGACAAGCCCGCGGTCACCGCCGATGGGGTGCCGCTGCGGCTGATGCTGAACGTCGGCCTGACGCTGGAGCTCGACCAGCTCGACCGCACCGGGGCGGACGGGATCGGCCTGTTCCGCACCGAGATCGCCATGCTGGCCCGCGGCGCGATCGCCGAGGTGGCCGAACAGGCGGCCAACTATGCCCGCGCGCTGGATGCGGCGGGCGACCGGCCGGTGCTGTTCCGGACCCTCGACCTCGGCGCCGACAAGCTGCTGCCGGGCACCGTGATCGAGGAGGAAAACCCGGCCATGGGCTGGCGCAGCCTGCGGATCGGGCTCGACCGCCCCGCCCTGCTGCGCCGCCAGCTCCGCGCCCTGCTGCTGGCCGCCGCCGGCCGGCCGCTCTCGGTGATGTTCCCGATGGTGGCGACCGTCGCCGAGTTCCGCGCGGCCAAGGCGCTGCTGCTCGCGGAAGCCAAGCGCGTGCGGCCGGAACCCGCGCGGCTGCAGGTCGGAACGATGCTGGAGATTCCCGCGCTGCTGTGGCAGCTGCCGGAGCTGCTGCGGGAGGCGGATTTCATCTCCGTCGGGTCGAACGACCTGATGCAGTTCATGTTCGCGGTGGATCGCGGCACGCCCTCGCTCTACGGGCGCTACGACCTGCTCTCCCGCCCCGTGCTCGACATGCTGGACGGCCTGATCCAGGCCGCCGGCGTGGCCAAGGTGCCGGTGTCGCTGTGCGGGGAGGCGGCCTCCCGCCCGCTCGAGGCGATGGTGCTCGCCGCACTCGGCCTCACCACCCTCTCGATGCCGGCGGGCGGGATCCTGCCGGTGAAGGCCCTGCTCGCGAAGGTGGATCTGGGTGCCTTCCGGCCGGTGCTCGCGGCGATCCGGCGCGGCACGAGCGGCGCCGCGAGCCTGCGCGATCCGATCACGACCTGGGCGCGCGAGCAGGGGCTGGCCGTGTGATCCCGGCATCGGAGCCGTGAATATTCATTGAATTTCACCGACATACCCAACCAAGAATCGACTGGGGCGGGGAAACGAGTCACACTCACGAACGTTTGCAACAGACACTGGTCGTGGGCTAGAAGGCGCCGCCCCTGGCAAGGGACGCGGCGTTCGTTCTCCGCCGGCGAGCGGTTGCTAGAAGATGACGGGGCGACCGTGCTGCACGAAAGCAGGACGAAACTGACGAGAAGCGACGATCTGATGTCGACCCCGACTCCGGGCCCATCGCATTTGCCGGAAGCGCCGACCGCGGGCGCCGACCTCCGCGCCGCGCGGGAGCGGCTGGGCTGGGACCTGCCGGCCGTGGCCGAGGCGCTTCGCATCCGCCCCGCCTATATCGCCGCGCTGGAGGAAGGCCGGATCGGCGCGCTGCCCGGCAACGCCTATGCGCTGGGCTTCCTGCGCAGCTACGCCAAGGCCCTCGGCCTCGACCCGGAGGAGACGCTGCGTCGGTTCAAGTCCGAAGCCGCCGAGGTCGGCCGCCGGACCGAACTCGCCTTCCCCGCTCCGGTCCCCGAACGCGGCCTGCCCGCCGGCGCGATCGCCCTGCTGGGCGTCGTGCTGGTGGCGGCCGCCTATGCCGGCTGGTACCGCCTGTCCGGCGAGGGGCGGCTGCCCGCCGAAACCGTGGTCGCGGTGCCGGAGCGCCTCGCGCCGCTCGCCGACCAGGCCGTCAAGTTCACCGATCCGCCGCCGGCACCGCCAGTCGCCGTCGCCGGCGGGCCGCCCGCCGCGCAAGCGGCCCCGGCCGCGCCCGAACCGCCGCCGGTCGCCTACTCGCCCAGCTCCGCGGCCGCGGCGCCGGTCAATCCGCTGCCGGCCGCCCCCGCGACGGCGCCGACTGCCGGCGCAGGGGCGGGCGGATCGGCCGTCGACCAGCCGCGGCTGGTGATCCGCGCCAATGCCGAGTCCTGGCTGCTGGTGAAGGACAAGGGCGGCGCCGTCCTGCTCAACCGCGTGCTGAAACCCGGCGAAACCTGGCCCGTTCCGGCGAAGCCGAACCTGACGCTGACGACCGGCAACGCCGGCGGGACCGAAATCCTGTTGGACGGTGCGCCGACCGCCGCGCTGGGCGGCGCGGGCGCCGTGCGCCGTGACCTGCCCCTCGATCCCGACCTGGTGAAGGACGGGAAGCTGGCGCCCGGCGCCACGCCGGTGGCTGCCGCCCGCGCACCGCAGTAGCGCGGACGGCTCCGAACCCCCATTCTACACGCGACCGCTCGCCCCAGCGCGGGTGCGGCCGCGCAAGGGAGAGTCTGCATGAGCTATCGCCCCTACCAGGAAATCGTCCGCCGCAAGTCCCGGCGGATCCATGTCGGCAAGATCCCCGTGGGCGACGGCGCGCCGATCACCGTGCAGACCATGACGAACACGCTCACCTCCGACGCGGCGGCGACGATCGCCCAGATTCGCCGCGCCGAACTGGCCGGGGTCGACATCGTCCGCGTCTCCTGCCCCGACCGGGAGAGCACCGCCGCACTGGCGGAGATCGTGCGGGAGGTGAACGTCCCGATCGTCGCGGACATCCACTTCCACTACAAGCGCGCGATCGAGGCCGCGGAGGCCGGCGCCGCCTGCCTGCGGATCAACCCCGGCAACATCGGCAGCGACGAGCGGGTGCGGGAGGTCGTGAAGGCCGCCCGTGACCACGGCTGCTCCATGCGCATCGGCGTCAACGCCGGTTCGCTCGAGAAGCACCTGCTGGAGAAGTACGGGGAGCCCAACCCCGAGGCCCTGGTCGAGAGCGCGCTCTACCACGCCAACATCCTGCAGCAGCACGACTTCCACGAGTTCAAGATCAGCGTGAAGGCGTCCGACGTGTTCCTGGCCGTCGCCGCCTACCAGCAGCTCGCCGAAGCCTGCGACCACCCGCTGCATATCGGCATCACCGAGGCGGGCGGCCGGCGGATGGGGACCGTGAAGTCCTCGATCGGCCTCGGCTCCCTGCTCTGGGCCGGCATCGGCGACACGCTGCGCGTCTCGCTCTCCGAGGAGCCGGAGGAGGAGGTCCGCGTCGGCTGGGACATCCTGAAGTCCCTCGGCCTGCGCCATCGCGGCGTGAAGGTGATCTCCTGCCCGTCCTGCGCGCGGCAGGGGTTCAACGTGATCCAGACGGTGCAGACGCTGGAAGACCGGCTGTCGCATATCGAGACGCCGCTCACGCTGTCCATCATCGGTTGCGTGGTGAACGGACCGGGCGAGGCGCTGATGACCGATATCGGCGTGACCGGCGGCGGCAACGGCCGGCACATGGTCTATGCGGCCGGCAAGACCGACCACACGATCGACGGCGGCGCGATGGTCGACCACATCGTCGAGCTCGTGGAGAA
>MKTV01000038.1:175934-221907 GCA_001898425.1 Rhodospirillales bacterium 69-11 | reverse complement strand
TCCCGTGTCGCGCCCGCGCAGCGCCCCGTGTCATGGCCCGCGCGGCGTCCCGTGTCATGCCCGCGCGGCGTCCCGTGTCATGGCCCGCGCAGGCGGGCCATCCACGACTTCGTGCCGTTCGGAAGTCGTGGCTGGCCGCCCTCCGGCGGCCATGACACGAGGGGACCGCCCTCCGGCGCCCATGACACCGGCCGCTCTCGCACTGCAACAAAACCGCGGCTAACCTGCACCGGCCCACTGACCGGATCCCCCTCCCCGTGCTCCCTTGCCGAAACACGGTGGCATGACCACCGCCTCCGACCTGCGCCCCGGGGCACGGCACGTCCCGCGCTGGCTCCCGCCCCTCCTGGGCTTCTTCATCGCCGTCGGGCCCGCCGCGACGGACATGTACCTCCCGGCCTTCCCGGCCGTCGAGGCGACCTTCGGCACCGAACCCGGCACCGCGCAGCTCACGCTCGCCGCGTGGTTCGCCGGCCTCGCCGTCGGGCAGATCACCCAGGGCACGCTGTCCGATCGCTTCGGGCGCCGCCGGCCCATGATCTTCGGCATGCTGCTGTTCACCCTGGCCACGATCGGCTGCGCGCTCGCGCCCGGCATCGGGTGGCTCGCCGTGTTCCGCGCCGTCGCGGCCATGGGCGGATCCGCCGGCATGGTGATCGGCCGCGCGACCGTGCGCGACCTCGCCGACGGCCACCAGGCCGCAGTCATCATGTCGCGCCTCATGCTGGTGATGGGGGTGGCCCCGATCCTCGCCCCCTCGATCGGCGGCCTGCTGCTGATCGTCGCCCATTGGCGGGTGATCTTCTGGGTGCTCGCGGCCTATGGCGCCATCTCCACCCTGCTCGCCTGGCGCATCCTGCCCGAGACGCTGCCCCCCGACCGCCGCATCCGGCTGACCGCGGCCCAACAGCTCTCGCGCTACCTCGCGATCATCCGCGAGCGCGGCTTTCTCACCCATGCCGCGATGGGCGGCAGCGGCAGCTTCTGCATGTTCGCCTACCTCGCGGGCTCCGCGCCGGTGTTCATCCAGGGCTTCGGCCTTTCGCCGTCGCAGTTCGCGCTGATCTTCGGCCTGTGCTCCTGCGGGCTGATCGCCGGCTCGCAGATCAACGCACGCCTGCTGCCGCGCTTCGGCCTCTCCTTCATGCTGCGCACGATCGCGCGGATCTCGCTGGCCGCCACGACCACCCTGCTCGTCCTGGCCTTCAGCGGCGTCCACGTGCTGGCGCTGATCGTCGCGCCGGTCTTCGTCGCCCTGAGCTGCCAGGGGTTCAGCAACGGCAACACCGCGGTCGGCGCCCTGTCGCGCCACTCCGGCCATGCGGGCAGCGCGTCCGCCCTGATGGGAATGGCGCAGTTCTCGCTGGGGGCCAGCAGCGGATTGCTGGTCGGCCTGTTCACCGACGGCACGCCGCGCGGCATGGCTGCCCTGATGTTTTGCGGATCGCTGGGCGCGGTGATTGCGGATCTGTGTCGTCCGAAGGCATAGAAAGGCAACCCCCGACCGGAGATCGCCCATGAGCCTCGTCGTCGGCCTGCCCGCCTGTGCCAAGCTGGTGGACGGCCTGCTGCGCCACGACACGCCCGCCCGCTACGCCGCCGCGGTGTTCGGCGGCGCCGGGGCCCTGCCGGTCATGATCCCGCCCATGGGAGAGGCGCAGATCGCGGTGCTGGACCGCATCGACGGGCTGCTGATCCCCGGCAGCCCGTCCAACGTCCATCCCAGCCACTATGCGGGCGGGGAGAGCCGGACGCCCAACTTCCACGACCTCGAACGCGACGCCACCTCGCTGCCGCTGTTGCGCGCGGCGATCGCGCGCGGCATGCCCGTCCTCGCCATCTGCCGCGGAATCCAGGAACTCAACGTCGCGCTCGGCGGCACCCTGCATCAGACGGTGCATGAGGAGCCCGGCCGGCTCGACCACCGCGGCGGACCCGGCACGATCGAGCAGCGCTACGGGCCGAAGCATACGATCGCCCTGTCCGGCCATCTCGCCGGCATGATCGGCGCGACCGAGATCACCGTGAACTCGCTGCACGGCCAGGCGATCGACCGGCTTGCCCCCGGCCTGGCCGTCGAGGCCGTCGCGCCGGACGGCACCATCGAGGCGGTGCGCCTGGTCGCGGGTGAGACGACGCACGGGAAGCTGCCCTGGGTCCTCGGCGTGCAATGGCATCCGGAATGGCGCTATGCAGAGGATCCGGCGAGTACGGCCCTCTTCCGCGCGTTCGGAGAGGCATGCCGCGCCTACCGGGGGGAAACCAGAAAGGCAGCCTGACATGGACCTGAAACTCGCGGGCAAGACCGTCCTGATCACGGGCGGATCGAAAGGGATCGGCCGCGCCACCGCCGAGGTGCTGGCGGACGAGGGCTGCAACCTGATCCTGGTCGCACGCACCGCCGCGACGCTGGAGGAAACCGCCGCCGCGATCCGCGCCCGCCGCCAGGTGAGCGTGCGCACCATCGCCGCCGACCTCTCCAGCGACGCCGCCGTGCGGGAGGTTGCGGCCCGCGCCGGCGACCTCGATATCCTGGTCAACAACGCCGGCGCCATCCCGCCCGGCGACCTGCTGGGCGTCGACGACGCCAGATGGCGCCAGGCCTGGGACCTGAAGGTCTTCGGCTTCATCTCCTTCTGCCGGGTCGTCTACGCCCAGATGAAGGCGAAGCGCGCCGGGGTGATCGTCAACGTGATCGGCGCCGCCGGGGAGAAGTTCCCGACCAACTACATCGCGGGCGCCGCCGGCAACGCCTCCCTGATGGCGTTCACCCGCGCGCTGGGAAAAGGCGCGCCCGCCGACGGGCTGCGCGTGGTCGCGATCAATCCCGGCCCAGTCGAGACCGAACGCCTGGTGATGCTCCGCCGCGCCGAGGCGCAGGAGAAGTTCGGCGATCCGGACCGCTGGCGGGACCTCACCAGCGCCATGCCGTTCGGCCGCGCGGCCAGCCCGGCCGAGATCGGCAATGCGGTCGCGTTTCTGGCGAGCCCGCTGTCCGGCTACACCACCGGCACGGTCCTGACGATCGACGGCGGCGGCTGACCGCCGGCCAAAGCGCCCGGTTCACCTTTCCTTCACTCCGGCCGGCGCAGGATCGGTGAACCGCCGGTGCCGGCAGCCTGGATTCCGCGCCAACATGTCGTCCTGCGCCCATTGCGGCGCCCGTCACGGCTGCTGCTCGCGATCCCGATCCGCGCGGCCCCGGCTTCAGATCGCTGCCGGGAGCCGCGCCGATGAGGATGCTGAGCCGCCTTCGCCTCCGCACGAAGCTGTTGCTTCTGCTGTCACTGTCCCTGTTCGCGGTGCTCGCCGTAGCCGTCACCTCCGCCCAGGTGCTGCGCGACCAGATGGAGCTCGATCGCAAGGACAAGCTCAAGGCCATCGTCGAAGGCGCCATGGGTGTCACCGACCGGCTGGAGCAGAAGGTGAAGGCCGGTCAGCTCACCCGCGCCCAGGCGCTCGCCCTGCTTGGCGACCATGTCCACATGGTCAGGTTCGATGACGGGGAGGGCTACCTGACGGTCGCCGATGACAAGGGCACCGTTCTGCTGCATGGGGTGGCGCCGGACCGTGAGAACAAGGCCATGAGCGCGCGGGACGGAGACGGGCGCCCACTCCAGGACCTGATCGCCGCCGCGCTGCGCCAGAGCCAGTCGGGCACGATCGCCTACATGTTCCCGAAGCCCGGGACGAAGGCGCCAGCTCCCAAGGTCGCCTATGTCGCACGCTACGCACCCTGGGGCATCGTCTATCTGGCAGGCGCCTACACGGATGATCTGGACGCGCTCTACCGCGCCGCCCTGGTCCGCCTCGGCCTGATCGGCGGCGGCATCCTGGCCGTCACCCTCGCATTCGCCTGGCTGATCAACCGTGACATCGGCCAGTCCCTGCGCGGCCTGCAGCACTCCATGCGTGCCCTCGCCGACGGGCAGCTCGGCATCACCATCGCCGGCCTCGACCGCGCGGACGAGATCGGCCAGATGGCGAACTCCGTCCAGGTGTTCCAGGCCGGGCTGGTAAAGGCCGATCGCCTGACCGCGGAACGGGAGGAACAGCGCGCCCGCGCCGATGCCGAGAAGCAGTCCGCCCTGGTGCGGATGGCCGACACGATCGAGACCGAAACGCGCGCGGCGCTGAACGTGATCGGCGGGCGCACCTCTGACCTCACCTCGACCGCCGAGGACATGTCGGCCTCCGCCACACGCACCGGCACCTCCGCCGAGGCGGCGGCGGGTGCGGCCAGCCAGGCACTCTCGACCGTGCAGACCGTCGCCAGCGCCGCCGAGGAACTCGCCGCCTCCATCCAGGAGATCAGCGCGCAGGTGACCCAATCCACCACGGTCGTCGGGCGCGCGGTGGCCGCGGGCGACGAGACGCGGCACACGATCGAGACGCTGAACACCCAGGTCGAGCGGATCGGCCTGGTCGCCGACATGATCCGGGAGATCGCCGGCAAGACCAACCTGCTCGCGCTCAACGCGACCATCGAGGCGGCGCGGGCGGGCGATGCCGGCAAGGGTTTCGCGGTGGTCGCGAGCGAGGTGAAGGCGCTGGCCGACCAGACCGCACGCTCGACGGAGGAGATCACCCGCCACATCGGAGAGGTGCGCCATGCGACCGCCGCCTCCGTCGCCGCGGTCGCGCAGATCGAGGCGACGATCTCCGAGATGAACGCGATCGCCAGCTCGATCGCCGCCTCGGTCGAAGAACAGGGTGCCGCGACCGCGGAGATCGCGCGCAACGTCGCCGAGACCGCCGGCAGCGCACGTGCCATGAGCGGCCAGGTCGACGAGGTGTCGGCGGAAGCGCGGGAGACCGGCGCGCGGGCGCGCAGCGTACTCGAAACCACCTCCGCGCTGAGTGCCGCCGTCGCGGACCTGCGTCATTCGGTGATCCGCGTCGTGCGCACCTCGACCGCCGAGGTCGAGCGGCGGGCGTCGCGACGCTACACGATCGACCAACCGTGCACGCTGCAGGTGGACGGGCAGGTGCACCGCGCGCGTCTCGTGGACCTGTCGGAGTCGGGGGCGCGGATGGCCGAGATGCCGGCCATTCCAACCGGAAGGAGTGGCGTGCTGAACATCCAGGGGATTTCCACCGCGCTGCCATTCACCGTGCTGGAATGCGCGGACGGCGTGATGCGCACCCGGTTCACGCTGGACGAGGCGACGGCCGCCGCCTTCGCGGGCGTGCCGGCGCGGATCGCCGAACGCCAGCAGGCGGCCTGATCCGTCTGACCTGATCCGTCTGGGCAGGGCGTCGTCCCGCCGCGCCGAACCCGTGCGGGACGAGCCACACCGGCGGCGGGCGCGCCGGCGTGGGGCGTCAGGCGTCAGGCGTCAGGCGTCAGGCGTCAGGCGTCAGGCGTTCGGGATCATGCGCCCGAGCGGCCGGCCGGCGAAGAGGTGGACGTGGAGATGGGGGACTTCCTGGCCACTATGCTCGCCCATGTTGGCGAGCAGCCGGTAGCCGGGTGCCTCCAGCCCCAGGTCGCGCGCCACCTTGCCGACGGCGCGCACGAAGCCGCCGATCTCCGCGTCGCTCGCCGTCGCGGCGAAGTCCGCGAAGGAGCAGTAGCGGCCCTTGGGGATCACCAGCACGTGGATGGGGGCTTGCGGCGCGATGTCGTGGAAGGCGAGCGCCCACTCGTCCTCGTAGACCTTCTTGGCCGGGATCTCGCCACGCAGGATGCGGGCGAAAATGTTGGTGTCGTCATAGGGCGGCAGGCCGCTGACAGGCATCGAGGCAACTCCCAGAGCATGATCGGTGGAGGCGAACCCGCCAGGGTCGTCGACCAGGCGATCGGATGACGAGGCAGAGCCACCGGCGGGCAGATGCAGACGGATGCGCTGCACGCGGGCGGATCGGTCGGTGCGGGCGGGGCCGATCGCGCGACCCCGCGGCTCAGGGGATTTTCGTCGTTTGCACGCCGAGTGCAACGGGCAAGGTCTTCGCGCGGGAGGCCTTCTCGGCGATGCCGCTGACCCCTTCCCGGCGCTTCAGTTCCGCCCAGACCTCGTCGGGGCTGACGCCGGCGGACACCCAGACGACCAGCAGGTGGTACAGGACGTCCGCGCTTTCCGCGACCAGTGCCTCACGATTGCCGGCGACGGCCTCGATCAGGCACTCGACCGCTTCCTCGCCGAATTTCTGCGCCACCTTCGCCATGCCGCGGGACAGCAGACGGGCGGAGTGGCTGACCGCGGGATCGGCATCGCGCCGGCTCATGACTACGGCCCATAGCCGGTCGAGCACCACGGCGCCGGGACCGATCGACAGCGGCGGGGCGGCGCGCCCGGGCTCCGCCGACACCGGCTTGGCCTTGGCGGGCTTGGTGGCCTTGGAGGGCTTGGCGGACGCCTTGAACTTGGCGGGCTTCGCGGGCGACTTCGCTTTCGCCGGCTTGCGCTTCTTGCCCTTGGGGGCGGCCTGGTCGCCGCCCTTCTTCGTGTCCTTCGCCATCCGTCAGGCCGCCTGGCGGGGCAGGCGGACAGGCAATCCCGCCGCGGCCAGGGTCTGCTTCACCTCGGCGATGGTGAACGTGCCGAAATGGAAGACGCTGGCCGCGAGCAGCCCCGTGGCGCCGGCCTGCGCGCCCTCCACGAAATGTTCGAGCGTGCCGACGCCGCCGGAGGCGATGACCGGCACGCGCACCGCACCGCAGACCGCCCGCAGCAGCGGCAGGTCGAAGCCGACGCCGGTCCCGTCGCGGTCCATGCTGGTCAGCAGGATCTCGCCCGCGCCCATCTCGGTGACCTGGCGGCACCAGTCGACCGCGTCGATCCCCGTCGGGCGGCGGCCGCCATGGGTGAACACCTCCCATTTGTCGGGGCCGGTCTGCTTCGCGTCCACCGCGACCACCACGCATTGGCTGCCGAACTTGGTCGCCGCCTCACGCACCAGCTCCGGCCGCGCGACGGCAGCCGAGTTCACGCTGCACTTGTCGGTGCCGGCCAGCAGGAGCCGCCGCATGTCCTCCGTCGAGCGGATGCCGCCGCCGACCGTCAGCGGCAGGAAGACCCGCGCCGCGGTGCGCGAGACGACGTCGAGGATCGTGTCCCGGTTCTCATGGCTCGCGGTGATGTCCAGGAAGCACAGCTCGTCGGCGCCCGCCGCGTCGTACACCGCCGCCTGCTCCACCGGATCGCCGGCGTCGCGCAGGGACAGGAAGTTCACGCCCTTGACGACGCGGCCGTCCTTCACGTCCAGGCAGGGAATCACGCGGAGCTTCAACATCGTGGCGTCCTTAGACTCGGCGTGGCGTGGGCTTGCAAGAGCCACGCGGACATGGCAGCGACACCGTGATCCAGATCATCGGATGACCAAGCAAGTCATCCGGACAAGCGACTCAGGTCAGGAAGAGAGGGCGCGCAGTGCCGCGGCCGGATCGATCCGCCCGTCATACAGGGCCCGTCCCACGATCACCCCCTCGACCCGGGTCCCGCTGGCCGCGTCGCGCAGGGCGAGCAGGTCCTGCAGGTTGCCGACGCCGCCCGAGGCGATCACCGGCGTGGTGAGCCGATCGGCGAGCGCCACCGTACCCTCCAGGTCCAGGCCGGCCAGCATGCCGTCCCGTCCAATATCGGTGTAGATGATCGCCGACACGCCCGCGTCCTCGAAGCGGAGCGCGAGATCCGCGGCCGCCACGTCGGACGTCTCGGCCCAGCCTTCGGTCGCCACGTAGCCGCCCCGCGCGTCGATGCCGACCGCGATCCGGCCGGGGAACTGCCGGCAGGCCTCGAGCACGAGCGCCGGGTTCTTTGCGGCGGCGCTGCCCAGGATGACGCGGCGAATCCCGGCCGAGAGCCACGCCTCGATCCCGGCGAGATCGCGGATGCCGCCGCCCAGCTGCACCGGAAGCGCGATCGCGCCGAGGATCGCGCGCACCGCCTCGGCGTTCACCGGCCGGCCGGCGAAGGCGCCGTTCAGATCCACCACGTGCAGCCAGCGGAACCCCGCGTCCTGCCACGCGCGGGCCTGCCCGGCCGGGTCGGCGGAATAGACCGTCGCCTGGTCCATCTCGCCGCGCTTCAGCCGGACGCAGGCGCCGTCCTTCAGGTCGATCGCGGGGTACAGCGTGAGGGGCATGGGCGCTCCTTCGGCGTCAGGAGGCGTCGGCGGTCTGGCTGCGGCGCGGACGCAGCCGCTTGGCGTAGTAGAAGCCGCGGATCACCTTGCCGCGGACCTGCGCGTAGTCCGGATGCTCGCCCCAGCGCACGTAGCCCAGGGACTCGTAGAGCCGGATCGCGACCTCCTGCGTCTCCCGCACGTCCAGGTTCAGCACGTGGTAGCCGAGTTCGCGGGCGCGCTCCTCCACCCCCAACGTGAGCAGGCGGGCGAGCCCGTGGCCGCGGGCATAGGGCGCGATGAAGGCGTGCATGAGCTGCGCCGCGAAGGCCTGCGCCTCGTTGTTGCGCGGCGGCCGGACGAGATGCGCGGAGCCGACGATCGTACCGTTCAGCCGGGCGACGAACAGCTCCCGCTCCGGCACCAGCAGGACGCCACGGTAATACGCCTCGAGCGCGCGGCGGCCGGGCGGGTTGACCCAGCCGAAGCCGCCGCCTTCCAGGATCGCGGCATCGGTCGCCTCGCACAGCGCGTGCAGGTCGTCCTCGGTGATCGCCTCCACCCGCTCGACGAAGCGTTCGGGGCGGGTGACGGGATCGGGCAGCGGGGGGGCGTCGGCCATCACGGCCTCCAGCGCAGGAAGTTCGCCAGGATGCGCAAGCCGACCTCCTGGCTCTTCTCGACGTGGAACTGGGTGCCGGCGCGATTTCCGGACGCGACGAAGGCGACCACCGGCCCGCCGTACTCGGTGGTGGCGATCACCTCCCGCGGGTCGCCGCCGGTCAGCGCGTAGCTGTGCACGAAATAGGCGTGGTCGCCGGGCGTCAGGTCGGCCAGCAGCGGATGGGCGCCCGGCTCGAACTGCAGCCCGTTCCAGCCCATCTGCGGCAGGCGCAGGCCGGGGGCCGGCATCTCCGCCACGTCGCCCGCGATCCAGCCGAAGCCCGGCGTGATCTGATGCTCGAGTCCGCGCTGGGCCATGAGCTGCATGCCGACGCAGATGCCGAGGAAGGGGCTGCCACGAGCGACGCCCTGCTCGATCGCCTCGCGCATGCCGTCCACGGCCGCCAGGCCCCGCGCGCAATCGGCAAACGCGCCCTGTCCGGGCAGCACGATGCGATCGGCCCGCGCCACCCAGTCCGGGTCGGCGGTCACCGCCACCTCGGCGTCCAGCCCCAGGCGTTCGGCGGCGAGCGCCAGACCGCGTGAGGCGGAGGCGAGATTGCCGCTGCCGTAGTCGACGACGGCGACCTTCATCGTGCCGCCCCGGCGGAGGCGAAGCGCGGCGCGAGGTCCGGCCGCGTGGTGAGCAGCCGGCGCAGCGCCTCGAGTTCGCTGGCGGCGACCAGGACCGGCCCCTCGACATAGCCCCGCAGGGACAGCGACCAGCGGCGGAGGTCATTGCCGGAGAGGCCGTGCAGCCATGCGAGCCCGAACAGCAGGATGTCGGAGACGGGGTCGCGGGTCAGCGCGAGCGTCAGGACGTAGGCGGCGAGGCTGATCGCCGCCGGGATCCCGGCGCGATGCGCCGCCAGCCAGATCGGGCCGAAGAACAGACAGCCCCAGGAGAATCCGTCCCGGAGCAGCAGCGGTTCGGCATCGCGTCGCAAATGCGCGGTCCAGCTCGTCATAGCGCCCCCTTGGTCGAAGGGATGGCGTCGCCGATCCGCGGATCCATCTCCACCGCCTGGCGCAGCGCCCGCGCCGCCGCCTTGAAGCAGGCCTCGGCGACATGGTGCGCGTTGTGGCCCGCCCGCTGCGTGACGTGCAGCGTCACACGGGCGTTGAACGCCAGCGCGCGGAAGAACTCCTCGAACAGTTCGGTGTCCATCTCCCCAATCTTGGGGTGGGCGAAGGCGACATTCCAGGCCAGGAAAGGTCGGCCCGAAATGTCCACCGCCGCATCGGCGAGCGCCTCGTCCATTGGTACGACCGCGTGACCAAACCGGCGAATGCCCCGTTTGTCGCCCAGCGCGCGGTCGAATGCCGAACCGAGGACGATGCCGACATCCTCGGTCGTATGGTGGAAGTCGATGTGCAGGTCGCCGGTCGCGCGCACCGACAGGTCGAACAGCCCATGCCGCGCGAAGGCGGTCAGCATGTGGTCGAGGAAGCCGATGCCGGTCGCGATGTCGGCCTGGCCCGTTCCGTCCAGGTCCAGGGACAGGGCGATGTCGGTTTCCGACGTGGTGCGCGTCAGTGCTGCGGTGCGAGCCATGGCGGCTCCACTACAGCGCCGCCGTAACGGGGTCCAGCGGCTTGACGCCCCGGCTCACACGTGCGGGCGGCTGCAGCGGACGAAGGGCGCTCGGTCGGGATCGGCATGCCGCTCCGCACGGCGTCCGTCGACCGCCGCTCGGCGCGGGATCAGTCGGCGGCGCCTTGCAACCCCGGCTCGTTGGCAGCCGACGGGGCCAGATTGGCCTCCGGCCGCCAGCGCCGCGGATCGTGCAGCCCGCAATACGGCCGCCCCCCGACCACCACCACCGGCTCCCACGAGCAGCGTTCGCTCGCCCGCGTCTTGACCAGGACGGAACAGCGGAGGCTGGAGGCCGTAGCCGCCTCGTCCTCGACGGGCACCGGGGCGCGGGTGCGACGTTGCGACAATTGCTCGAGGCTCAACCGCCGCATTTCGCGGAAGACGGCATGAGTCTGCTCTTCCGGAGTCAACGCCGCCCATTGCTGCTCTCCATGGGCGGCACGCACGGCGGCGAGGGCATCTTCGGGACTGCTGGACACGATCGACCCCCGCTGATCGAGGAATGCTCCGGTGCGGACCGGCCACCGGCGGCGGCAAAACAGCATGCGCCCGCATGACAACGCTATGCGTTTGTCGCAAAAACGCGTGATACGTCGTCAAATTGTGTCGAGCGCCGCTGCCGCTCCGCACCCTCAAGCCGGACGGCGCCGCGGCGGGATGGCGATGATCATCGCAACCGCCAGCGCGGCCGTGACCGTCCACTGCGCGGTGGCGAACGCCTCGGCAAAGGCCCGCTCGCCACTGCGGCCGTCCAGCACGGCAAAGAACAGGCTGCCGATCGCCGCCGCACTGACCGCGGCCCCGACCTGCAGGGCCGAGTTGAGGATCCCCGCCGCCACGCCAGCCTGGTGCGCCGGCACGTCGCCCAGCACCGTGTTGAACAGGCGAGGGAACGCAACGCCCTGACCGAAGCCGGCGAGGAACACCACCGCGCTCAGCGGGACGCCCGCGGTGCCGGCCCAGACCAGCAGCCCGATCAGCGCGTAGCCGGTCACCTGCACGGCCATGCCGAGGGCGAGCAGCTTCGGGCGGAGGCGCTGCATCGGGGCGCTGAGCAGCGGCCCGAGGAACAGCCCCACGCCGTACGGCACGATCGCCAGCCCCGTCTGCAGCGGCGGCACGCCCCGGCCCTCCTGATGGTAGATGCCGAACAGGAAGTAGAAGGCCGTCGTGAAGAAGAAGAGCGTCCCGACCAGCACGCCGCGGCGAAACCCCGGCAGCGCCAGCAGGCCGGGATCGACGAGCGGCAGGCCGCCATGCCGCGCAAGCCGGTCCTCGTAGCACAGGAACACCGCCGCCAGGACCGGCGTGAGCGCGAGCGGCGCGAAGATCCACCACGGCCAGCCCAGCTCCCGCCCCTTGGACAGCGGGACCACCACGCAGGCCAGCATCAGCGAGACCAGCGCTGCGCCGCCGATATCGAGCCGCGTGCCGCCGCGTCCACCGGTCTCGGGCACCAGGACCCAGGCGGCGCCCAGGGTCACGGCGCAGATCGGCAGCTTCAGCAGGAACACGGCGCGCCAGCCCCAGTCGAACGGGTTCCACTGCACAAGCGCCCCGCCGGCGAACTGCCCGATGGCCGCCGCCATTCCCATCATGATCCCATAGGCGCTCATGGCGCGGGCGAGCGAGCGCTCGTCGGCGAACAGGGCGCGCAGCGAGGCCAGCACCTGCGGGATCAGCATCGAGGCGGACAGGCCCTGCAGCACCCGGCCCACGAGCAGCAGCGGCGGGGACGGGGCGACGCCGCAGACCAGGTTGGCCAGCGAGAACGCCGCCATGCCGGCCAGGAACATGCGCCGTCGCCCGAACAGGTCGCCGAGACGGCCGCCGGTGATCAGGAACACCGCATAGCCGACCGCATAAGCCGAGATCACGAGCTGCATCTCGGCCGGCGTCGCCCCGAGATCGGCATGGATCGAGGGCAGCGCCACGTTGACGATGAAGAAGTCGACCGGCGGCAGGAACCCGCCCGCGAGCAGGGCGATCGCCGCGGCCCAGCGGCCGGCATCCGAGTTCGGGACCGCGCCGCCGCGCCAGCGCGACACCGACGGCGACGGGGCCTGAGAGGGCGACGAAGCCTGAGAGGGCGACGAAGCCTGAGAGGGCGACGGGGTCTGACCTCGCGCCACCCGAGGCGGCGCGATCGGTTCGGATGGCACGTTTGCTCCCCCGCACGCGTCGTCCTGGCGCGACGCTTCGAAATTGAGTAGCGGGGAGACGTTACAGCCACAAGGCTGTCCTCACCTTCCCCGGATGCCGGTGCCGAACTCCCCCCTCGATCCGCAAGGCTATTACGATCGTCTGGACGTGTCGCCCGCGGCGCCGGCGGCCGAGATTGCCGCCGCCTTCCGGCGCAAGGCGCGGCGGCTGCATCCCGACGTTCCCGGCACCGGCAACACGGCGGCCTTCGTTGCCGCGCGCGAAGCCTACGACATCCTGAGCGACCCGGTCCGCCGCGCCGCCTACGACCGGACCGCGCGCCAGGCGAGCCTGCTCCGCGGCGGACCGGAACGTTCGGTCCGCCAGGCGCCGCCGGACGAAAGCGAAGTGGGCGAGATCCCGCCCATGTCACCGCCGGTGATGCCGGAGGTCCCCATGCGCCACCCGCGCTGGTCCGACCTGCCGCTGCCGCTCTGGATCGGCGCGGGCCTGGTGATCCTGGTCAGCCTGGTCCAGGCCGTCGTGCACTTCAGCCGGGTCGAGGCGCCCAAGCCACTGCCCATGGCGGCGCTGATGCCCGCCCCGCTCGGCGGCGAACCGGCCCAGGCCGACGACGTGCCCGCCCCGGTGCAACTGCCCGGCTCGCCCAACTACTACGTCACACCGGGCACTGGTCCCGCGACGATATGGCGCCGGGAGGCCGGCCGCGACGGGCTGGTGCCGGTCGGCAAGCTGCCGCCGTTCAGCACGGTGCAGGCGGTGCGGATGGTGCCCCAGTCCAACCTCGTCGAGATCCGGGTCGGCGAGGGCGCCAACGCCCTGGTGGAGGCGGGCCGCCTGTCGCCCGGCGACGCGGCTACGGCGCGGCGGAACTACTGCGCCTACAATGCCGGCCTCCCGCCGCGGAACGGGGAGGTGCTGGCGCGGCGCGGCAGCGGGCCGGGCCGGCTGAGGATGCGGAACCGCAGCCCGCAGCCGGCGGTCGTGAAGCTGCGCGGCGTGGACGGCGGAACGGTGGCGAGCATCTACCTGCTGCCGGGCTCCGAGGCGGAACTGGCCGGCCTGCCCCTCGGCGTCTACCGGCCGGATATCGCGATCGGCGAACTCTGGAGCCGGACCTGCGGCACGTTCGCCGCAGGCATGCGGGCCCTGCGTCTTGCGGGCCTCGCGCCGCTCAGCAGCCTCGATCCGCTCGCGATCCCGCCGGACACCAGCGGCGACACGCCGGCCGTCGACATCACCGACCAGGCGTTCGAGGCGGAGTGACGCCAAGCGGGCGTATACGCGCAGCCATGCGATGCCGGGAGCACCGCGTGGCTGCCGTCGGATACGTGCTGATCGATTGCCGCCGGTCGATCCTGCGGCCCGTCACCGCTGGTCGATCATGGCGACCGACCGCCGAGGCGATAGGCCCGCCGATCGGCTGGCGCAGGCATGGTCGCCCGAGGCCTAGTCGACAATGGCAGGGTCGCCAAAGGCTGCGCCGCCCTGGACCGGACGGCGCGGCGGGTGGGCGACCGGCGGTCGCGAGACCGCGCGGCGGCTCAGGCCGCCTGCTTCTCCGCCCGCTTCGCCTGCGCGCGCGCGATGCGGCGCTTCAGCACCAGACCTTCCTCGGTCAGCTTGCTGTTGGGCGTGCCGAGCAGGTAGGCGTCGATGCCGCCGTTGTGCTCGATGGTCCGGATGGCACGGGTGGACACCCGCAGCCGCACCTCGGAGCCGAGGATGTCGGACAGCAGGGAGGTCACCTGCAGGTTGGGCAGGAACCGGCGACGGCTCTTGTTATTGGCGTGGCTGACGTTGTTGCCCGACAGGACGCCCTTG
The DNA here is from genome assembly GCA_001898425.1 of Rhodospirillales bacterium 69-11. Taxonomy (GTDB): domain Bacteria; phylum Pseudomonadota; class Alphaproteobacteria; order Acetobacterales; family Acetobacteraceae; genus Rhodopila. The sequence continues at coordinate 207,593 of MKTV01000038.1, read as the reverse complement.
CCCGTGATCTCACAGCGACGCGACATCGCACGAATATCCTTGGTCCAGCTTGGAAGGCGCGGGTTATGGCGACAGAGTCCCGGCGCGTCAAGGAAGACCCGGGCGCCGGGCTGCATGGCTGCCGCCCAGGCAGGCTCCCCGCGGCCGGCAAGGCCGGGACGCGTCCGGGCGATTGCCCCCGGCTCAGGGCGTGGGCGGCACGTTCTCGCGCAGCTCGCCGGCGCGCACGCTGGCGATCGCGTTGTTCAGGATATGCACGATCGCGTCGTCCGCCACGCTGCGCGCCAGCAGCGCCAGCGAGCCGCCCAGCAGCGCCGAGGCAATGGCGAGCGATCCGATGTTCTGCCCCACCATGTATTCGATCGCCTTGTCGACCACCGCGCCGGCATGGCTGAGTTCGGCCGGGGCCGGCTGTTCGGGCTCGTTCTGCATCGTCGCTCTCCTCGGTTCAGTCGGCGGCCGCGGCATCCGCGGTCACCTGTTCCTGTTCGGCCGCCTGCGCGGCCCACATGCGGGCGTACAGCCCGTCGCGGGCCAGCAGCGCCGCATGCGTGCCACGCTCCCGGACCTGGCCGTCCTGGAGCACCAGGATCTCGTCGGCATCCACCACGGTCGAAAGCCGGTGCGCGATCACCAGGGTCGTGCGATGCGCCGAGACGGCCCGCAGCGCGGCCTGGATCTCCTGTTCGGTCCGTGTGTCGAGTGCGCTCGTCGCCTCGTCCAGGATCAGGATCCGCGGGTCCTTCAGGATGGTCCGCGCGATCGCGACCCGTTGCTTCTCACCGCCCGACAGCTTGAGTCCGCGCTCCCCCACGCGGGTCTCGTAGCCGTCCGGCAGGCCCAGGACGAAGTGATGCACCTGGGCGTGGCGCGCCGCGGCTTCGACCTCCGCCTGGCTCGCGCCAGGGTGGCCGTAGGCGATGTTGTAGCCAATCGTGTCGTTGAACAGAACGGTGTCCTGCGGCACGACGCCGATCGACGCGCGCAGGCTCTCCTGCGTCGCCTCGCGCAGGTCGCGGCCGTCGATCAGGATCCGCCCGCCGGTCACGTCGTAGAAGCGGAACAGCAGGCGGCTGATCGTCGACTTGCCGGCGCCGGTCGGACCGACGATCGCGAGCTTGCGCCCGGCCGGCACGGTGAAGCTGACGCCCTTCAGGATCTCCCGGTCGGGACCGTAGCCGAAGCGCACGTCCTCGAACCGCACCTCGCCGGGACCATAGGGATCGAGCGGGCGGGCATCGGGCGCATCCCGCACCTCCTGCTCGACGCGGAGCAGGCGGAACATCTGCTCCATGTCCACCAGGCCCTGCTTGATGGTCATGTAGACCATGCCGAGGAAGTTCAGCGGCTGGTAGAGCTGCAGCAGGTAGGTGTTCACCAGCACGAACTCGCCGACCGTCATGCTGCCGTTGCGCACGCCGGACGCGGCCATCAGCATGATCGCGATCAGCCCGATCGAGATGATCACGGCCTGGCCCAGGTTCAGCAGGTTGAGCGAGACCTGCACCCGCACCGCCGCCCGCTCGTAACGTTCGAGCGAGGTGTCGTAGCGCGTCGCCTCATGCGCCTCGTTGTTGAAGTACTTGACCGTCTCGTAGTTCAGCAGGCTGTCGAGCGCCTTGGTCGAGGCGTCGTTGTCCGTGTCGTTCATGGTCCGCCGCCAGCGGCTGCGCGCCGCCGCGAAGGCCATGGTGAAGGCGGCGTAGAGCAGCACCGCGGTGAAGGTGATCGCGGCGTATCGCCAGTCGAACAGGTGCCAGATGATGCCGGTGACCAGCACCAGCTCGAGCGCGGTCGGCACCACGTTGAACACGGCCAGCCGCAGCACGGACTGCATGCCCAGCACGCCCCGGTCGATCACCCGCGACAGGGCGCCGGTCTGCCGGTCCATGTGGAAGCGCAGGCTGATCGCATGCAGGTGCCGGAAGGTGCGCAGCGCGATCTGCCGCACCGCCCGCTGCTGGACCGACGCGAACAGCGCGTCCCGGATCTCCCCGAAGCCGGCGGCGGCGACGCGGGTCAGGCCGTAGCCCACGATCAGCATCACCGGCAGGGCGATCAGCGCCGCCCCGTCCCTCGGCGCCAGCGCATCGACCGCGCGGCCGTAGAGAAGCGGCACGTAGACCGTGGCCAGCTTGGCGGCCACCATGAAGACCAGCGCGATCGCCACGCGGACGCGCGCGCCCGTATTGCCGGTCGGCCAGAGATACGGGAGCAAGGAAATGATGGTCTGCAGACCGGACCGTTCGGCGCGTCGCGAAACCGGCGCGGAGGCCGGCAGCGTCTGGCCCTGGGTTCGTCTCATCCAGCGCATGTGGCATTGTGGGCCGGGTTTTGAAAGGCGAGCTCGTGTCGATCCCTGCCGCTGAGACGGGTTTCCTCCGCCACGTGCTGGCCTGCAACACGGCCAGCCTCCCCGGAAACCGCGTGCCGTTCCACATCGCGCACGCGCAGGTCGGCTGGCTACGCCCCGATTTCGCGGATCGGCTCGGACGCGTCAACGGGTTCCGCACCGGACCGGCCGGGGTGCGGCTGGAGGACGGGGCGGCGTTGCCGGCCCTCACGCGGGACCTGGCCGCGGAAGGCTGGTTCCGCTGGCGGTCGGAGGCGTTCGACGTCCGCGCCGACCCGGACGGGCCGGTGCTGGCGCAGATCGACCGTGGGGCCGTGCCGGCCTTCGGGGTTTTCGCGGTCGGGGTTCACGTCAACGGGCTGGTACGGCGGGCCGACGGGCTGCATTTGTGGGTGGCGCGGCGGGCGCTCGACAAGCTGCTGGATCCCGGCAAGCTCGACCACATCGTGGCGGGGGGCGTTCCGGCCGGCCTGACCCCGGCCGAGACCCTGGTGAAGGAGGCGGCGGAGGAGGCCGCCATCCCGGCGGCGATGGCCCGCGCGGCGCGGCCGGTCGGCGTGATCGGCTATGCCATGGAGCGGGCGGAGGGGCTGCGACGCGACCACCTCCATTGCTACGACCTCACGCTGCCCGAGGACTTCGAGCCGCATGCCGCGGACGGTGAGGTGGCGGGCTTCGAGCTGTGGCCGATCGAGCGGGTGATGGCGGCGGTGCGTGACACCAACGCCTTCAAGTTCAACGTGAACCTGGTGCTGATCGACCTGTTCCTGCGGACCGGGCTGATCGCGGGCGACGACGCCGCCGCGCTGCGCGCCGCCCTGGACCGCGGCCGGATCTAGGACGCCATTCGCACCCAGTCCCCCTCTCCCCTCGCGGGAGAGGGATGGGGTGAGGGGGCGATCGGGGCGAACGCACCAAACCACCCAGTCCTCGGGGGTTTCACCCTTCCCCCCGCCCCTCCCGCAATGGGAGGGGGAGGTCTTGGGATGTCAGACCTCGGGCGGGGCGGCGGCGATGGGGATTTCGCGGGATTCCGGCTGCTCGCCGGAGCCGGTCGGACGGCCCTCGGCTGGTTCCTCGGCCTCGCCAGCGGAACCGCCCGGCTGATCCTCGCCGTTTTGATACGGGCGGCGCTGCCCGCCACCCTGCTGGCCCTGGCCGCCCTGCTGGTTCTGCTGCGCCGCCTGGTTCATCGCATTCAGGATGCGGAAGTAATGCTCCGCATGCTGGAAGTAGCTTTCGGCCATGACGCGGTCCCCGCTGCTCGTCGCGTCGCGCCCGAGCTGCAGGTATTTCTCGAAGAGCTGCTGGGCGGTGCCGCGGACGCGGACATCCGGGCCGTTGCTGTCGAAGACGTGGTTGCGGTTGAGCGGAATGCCGCCGCTGCCGTGGTGGCGCATACCACCGCCGCCACCCCCGCCGCCCCCACCGGAACGGTGGTTGCGGCCTCGCATGCGTTTCATGTTCATTCTGCTGCCGTCGCGCTTTCCCGTTGTGAGCCGGCCTCCGGCACCACTCGGACGCATCCCCGGGCAAAGGCCGGGACGCATTCCGGGGGCAGATCCCTCGGCCTGAGCTCGATCCATCGGCGTTGGTGCTGGCAGGCGTCCCGCCGTCCGCGGCGTGACCGATGGGCCGGAACCCGAAGGGCATCGATCGGACGGGATGTCGCCAAAGGTCCGCCGCGACGCGGCGATCCTTGCCACGTCTGGAAGCTAGACTCTGAAACCGCTGCTGCCAAACGTTTTTTCACCCGGCGGCCGGCCGCAGCATTGCTGCGCGGCGAATCCCGACCAGATCGCACCGGAATTCCACCGACAGCCCCGCCGCCTGGGCGATCGCGCCGACCGCATCGGCCTGCGCCGCGCCGAGTTCGATGACCGCAACGCCGCCATGCGCCAGGCGTTGCGGCAGGTCCGCCAGGATTCGGCGATAGGCGGCGAGCCCGTCCGCGCCGCCATCCAGCGCACGGGCCGGCTCGAACGCGCCGACCTCCGGCATCAGGCCGGGGATCTCCGCGGTTTCGATGTAGGGCGGGTTGGCGAGCACCAGGTCGAAGCGGCCGGCGAGCGGTGCGGTCCAGTCGGCGCACAGGAAGGCGCTGCGGGCGGCGAGCCCCAGCCGGCGGGCGTTGCGGGCGGCCAGGGCGGCGGCGGCGGGGGAGAGATCGAGGCCGATCCCGAACGCCTCCGGCCGCTCATGCAGCACGGCGAGCAGCAGGCAGCCGGTGCCGGTGCCGAGGTCGAGCACCCGCGCGGGGGCCGGGCAGGCGGTGAGAGCGGCCTCGACCAGCGTCTCGGAATCGGGGCGGGGGATCAGGGTGGCGGGCGAGACCTCGATGTCCAGGCTCCAGAACTCGCGGTGGCCGGTCAGGTAGGCGAGCGGCTCGTGGCGGGTTCGGCGTTCGAGCAGGGCGTCGTAGGCGGCCGGATCGGGGATTGGGGCGGCCGGGTCGCGCACGAGGTCGGTCACGGTGCCGCCGAGGAGGTGGGCGAGCAGCAGGCGGGCCTCGCGGCGGGGCTCCTCGATGCCGGCGGCGCCGAGGCGGGCGGCGCCGTGGCGGATCGCTTCGGCGATGGTGGGGGGGATGGGGGTGGGGACGCTCTTGCTGGCCCCCTCACCCCGACCCTCTCCCGCGAGGGGAGAGGGGGGATTGGGGGCGCTCATGGGGGGGCCTGGGTCATTCCTGGGCGGCAAGCTGGGCGGCCTGGTCCTCGGCGATCAGGGCGTCGACGAATTCGTCCAGCTCGCCCTGCATCACCCGGTCGATCTTGTAGAGCGTCAGGTTGATCCGGTGGTCGGACACCCGGCCCTGCGGGAAGTTGTAGGTGCGGATGCGCTCGCTCCGGTCGCCCGTGCCGACCTGGCTCTTCCGGTCCGCTGCCCGCGCGGCGTGCAGGCTGGCGCGTTGCTGCTCATACAGCCGCGCGCGCAGGATCTTCATCGCCTTGGCGCGGTTCTTGTGCTGGCTCTTCTCCTCCTGCATCGCCACCACGATCCCGCTCGGGAGATGGGTGATGCGCACCGCGCTCTCGGTCTTGTTCACGTGCTGCCCGCCGGCGCCCGAGGCGCGGTAGACGTCGATGCGCAGGTCGCCCTCGTCCACCTGCACGTCCACCTCCTCGGCTTCCGGCAGCACCGCCACGGTGACGGTGGAGGTGTGGATGCGGCCCTGGCTCTCGGTCGCCGGCACGCGCTGCACCCGATGCACGCCCGATTCGTATTTCAGCCGCGCGAAGACGCCGCGGCCGGTGATCTCGGCGATGCCTTCCTTCAGACCACCCAGTTCGGTGTCCCCGTATTCCAGGACTTCGAACCGCCAGCCGCGCAGCCCTGCGTATTTCTGGTACATCGCGAACAGTTCGGCCGCGAACAGGCCGGCCTCGTCGCCGCCGGCGGCGGGGCGGATCTCCAGGATGGCCGACCGCTCGTCCGCCGCGTCCTTCGGCAGCAGGGCGATGCGCAGCTCGTGCTGCAGGGCGGGCACCTGTTCCTTCAGCGCGCGCAGCTCCGCCTCGGCCAGCTCCTTCATCTCGGGATCGTCGAGCATCGCCTCGGCGTCGGCCTGCGCCCGTTCGGCGCCGCGCAAATCGTCGATGCGGGCGACCACCGGCTCGATATCCGACAGCTCGCGCGACGCCTTCACATAGGCCTCGCCGCCGATACCCTCGGCCAGCATGGCCCGCAGTTCCGCCGCGCGGGCGGCGATCCGGTCGAGTTTGAGGGAGAAGCTCATTCGCGATCAGGCCAGCCGCGCCGCGACCTCGGCCAGGGGCACGGCGTCCTGCGCGCCGGAGCCGAGGTCCTTCACCTGCGCGACCCCCGCCTTCAAATCGTCCTCCCCGATGATGACCGCGGCGCGGGCGCCGATCCGGTTGGCCCGCTCCATCCGCCGGCGCAGATTGCCGCGATAGGCCATCTCGGCCCGCACGCCGGCGGCGCGCAACGCCTGCAGCACGTCGAGCGCCGCGGCTTCGGCGGCATCGCCCACGGGCACGACGGCGACCGGCGCGACGCTGGCGGGCGGCCCGTCCAGCAGCATGGCCAGCCGCTCGATCCCCGCGGCCCAGCCCACGGCCGGGGTCTGCGGGCCACCCAGTTCGGCCACCAGCCCGTCGTAGCGGCCACCGCCCATCACCGTGCCCTGCGACCCCAGCTTGGTGGTCACGAACTCGAAGGCCGTATGGACGTAGTAGTCGAGGCCGCGGACGATCTTCGGATTCTCGACGAAGGGCACGCCAAACCGATCCAGATGCGCCTTGAGGCCGTCGTAGAAGGCCGCTGCCGTCTCGGTCAGGTAGGCCCCGATCGACGGCGCGTCGGCCACGATGCGGCGGTCGCCCTCGTCCTTGCTGTCCAGGATGCGCATTGGATTGCGGTCGAGCCGCGCCAGGCTGTCCTGCGACAGCGCGCCCTGGTGCTCGGTGAAGTAGGCGACCAGCGCCTCCCGCCAGGCGCTCCGGCTCTCCTTGTCGCCCAGCGTGTTGAGCTCGAGCACGGTGTCCTGCGCCACGCCCAGCGCCTGCAGGATGTGCCAGCCGCAGGCGATGACCTCGGCATCGGCGAGCGGTTCGGCGGGGCCGATCAGCTCGAGCCCGATCTGATGGAACTGGCGGTAGCGGCCCTTCTGCGGCCGCTCGTAGCGGAACATCGGGCCGGCATAGAACACCTTCTGCGGCAGCGACTGGGTCAGGCCGTTGCTGACCAGGGCGCGGCAGACGCCGGCCGTGCCCTCGGGGCGCAGGGTGAGGCCTTCGCCGCCGCGATCCTGGAAGGTGTACATCTCCTTGGTCACCACGTCGGAGGTCTCCCCCATGGTGCGGGAGAAGACGCGGGTGTCCTCGAAGATGGGCGTGGCCCACTCGTCGAACCCGTAGGTGGCGGCGACTTGGCGCGCGGTCTCCACGACGTGGCGGAAGCGGCGCTGCTCCTCGCCGATCAGGTCGCGGGTGCCGCGGGCGGGCTGGAAGTCTGTCACGATGCTGGGTCCTGAGGTGCAGCTGGGGTCACGCGAGGGCTCGTAACAAGCGGCGGCGCGGGCGGGCAAGGGGCGCCGCCTCCAGGAGTCTCACATCCGTCTCACGTCGCAGTAAACGGTCTGGATCGGTAATGGTTTCTCGGAAGATGGGACGTGAGAGGGGAAGGACGGGCCGCGCCATGGCTCCATGGATACCCGTTAGAGCAACTGACAGGCAAGCGGAAGGCGGGCTGGCGGGCTCCTGCCGTCAGACCGCCACGGCAAGGCGTACCCCCAGGGCCTTCATGACCCGGAGCAAGGTGTCGAGAGTCGGATTCCCCTCATCGCCAAACGCTTTGTAGAGCGCCTCGCGGCTGATCCCCGTGTCGCGTGCGAGCGCCGAGACCCCACGTGAACGAGCGACCGTGTTGAGTGCGCGCAGCAATTCTTCCCGGATGCCATCCTCGAAATAGGCATCGAGGTATGCCGCGACGTCCTCCGGGGTATTCAGTACCTCCGCTGCGTCCCAAGGCTTGGTTTCGAGTGTCATGGTTCGATCTCCCGCGCCAGCTCTTTCGCCCGCTCGATGTCACGCGGCTGACGCCTGATCGACGTGCAACAGGGCGTCCAGGCTTTGATGCGATCGCCCTCAAGGCTTTGCCACCGCCGATGATCCGGCCCACCTTTGGAGTCGGCAGGTGTAATCTATAGTTGACACTGTGCCACGGCATTGTGGATGTTGACTGCGTGATCCAGGTCCATCGCACGGCCGCCGCTGCTCATGGTCAGCGGATTGAAGAGCAAGAAGTTTCCCGCTCGGCGGGCGAAATAGCTCAAGAGCGGGAAAACCCCTCCAGAACAGCCAGTTAGCTCAAAGTCTCCATCCCGGCACACGTGTCGCCGACCGCCCCTCATCCGCGCGCGGCCCGCACCGCCTGGGCAGCCCGCGCCTGCGGCGTCACGGTGCGCAGCAGTTCCTCCAGATACGGCAGCCATTCGAGCGAGATCTGCGCGCCGAGCATGAGGGCCACGTAGCGGGTGGGGAGCGGACGGCGCTTGCGGCGGATGCGCCAGTCGGGGCGATGACCGCCGATCCCGAACAGCGCCACGAGCTGCGGCCAGTGCAGGATCGCCGTGAAGGCGACCGCGGCGAGCGGCACGATCTCCAGGAAGCTGTGCACGTGCTGCTCGATCGGGGTCACCTCCCGCAGGGTGACGGCGTAGCTCACGTCCCACAGCGCGGTCGCGTCGTGCAGCAGCGCCGAGACGATCATCAGCGCCAGGATCGGCGAGGTGATCTCGAAGAACATGCCGGCCAGCACGGGCGTCGCCGCCTCGGCCAGCATCAGCAGGTGCATCAGTGATTCCTTGGCGCCGGTGGTGGTCTCGATGCCGGTCTGGCGGTGGCACGCCCAGTCGGCGATGCCGGCCGCGAGCCAGACGGGCAGGACCGCGTACATCAGGAAGTTGCGGGTGATCTCGCCCACGTCGTTCGGCGGCGGTTCGGTCGTCTCGGCGGGCGCGTTCTGCCGGCTGGTCAGCCAGCGGGCGGCGAAGAAGCCCGCGAGGGCCGAGGTGGCGAGCAGGATCGGTTTCATGGGCGCGCCCCAGTGCTGGTCTGGAGCAAGAACCGCCGCCGCCGCCGCGGGTTCGCGCCGCGAGCATTGCCGGCGCCTGCCTCGCCGGGGCCTATGGTCCCGGCGGCGCCTCGGCGGCGCGCAGGCGTATCAGGGCAGCAGTGCCGGCACGCCGCCCGCGCTCGGGGCGACGGCGCGTCAGCCGTCGGCGCGGGGCACCCAGGGGATGCTGGCGACCTCGATGCCCTCCTCGGCCAGGGCCTCGGCCTCCTCCGGGGTCGTCTCGCCGTAGATCCCGTGCGGGTCGCTCTCCCCCCGATGGATCCGGCGCGCCTCCTCGGCGAAGTCGGCGCCGACATAGTCGCAGTGTTTCTCGATTTCCGCGCGCACCCGCTGCAGCATCGCCACGACCTGTGCCGGGACGGGTCCCGTCGCCGCCATGGGCTGGGGCTTGGCCGGCGGCTTCGGCGGCGGCGCTTCGCGCGTCGAGACGGCGGGCGCCATCAGCGCGCGCTCAACCTTCGTGTCACCGCAGGTCGGGCAATCCACCAGGCCGCGCGCCGCCTGGCGGTCGAACGCGGCGCTGTCCTTGAACCAACCGTCGAATTCGTGAGCCTGGCTGCATCGCAACTGGTAGTGGATCATGCTCCGTCCCGCCGAACGCCTTTCGCCAATCTGCAACATTGATGTGGCGAGTTTGGCACTCGGCGCAAGGGAGTGCCAGAACTCTCCGCGTGCGGAAGGACGGGACGGGCGCGCTCAGCCCGCCTGCAGCAGCGGGTCCAGCCTGCCGGCGCGCTCCAGCGCCATCAGGTCGTCGCAGCCGCCGATATGCTGCCCGTCGATGAAGATCTGCGGCACCGACGTCCGGCCGCCCGACCGGGTGCGCGCCTCGGAGCGTTCGGCGCTGCCGTTCGGGGCGTGGATCTCCTGGAACGCGACGCCCTTCTGGCCGAGAAGATGCAGCGCCCGCTCGCAGAAGGGGCACCAGGGCTGGGTATAGATTTCGATTTTTGGCATGATGGTCACCTCGGCCGCAAAGATCAGGGCACCGGATCGGCCCTGCAAGGGGGCCGAACCACGTGGATTGGGAGTCGCGTTGCGACGCCATCTGCGCTATGTGCCGCAGGCTTCTGGAATGATGGGAGAAACAGAATGCGCCGCATGCTGTTCGGACTAGCCGCTGCCGGATTGACCGCCCTGGGGGCCGCCGCCATTCAGCCGGCGCTGGCCCAGCAGCAATGCACCTCGCCGGCCGATCAGAGCACCTTCGAGATCCAGGCGCTGCGCAGCCAGCTCATGGTGCTCGCGATGGGCTGCCACGCCGACGACCGCTACAACGCGGTGATGAACCGGTTCAAGCCGGACCTGCAGGCGAACGAGAAGGCGATCGACGCCTACTTCAAGAAGAAGTACGGCCGGTCCGCCCAGACCGAACACGACCGCTTCGTCACCGAACTCGCCAACGCCATCTCCCGCCAGGGCACGCAGCTGGGCAGCGATTTCTGCCCGCGCAACAGCGCGGTGTTCACCGAGGTGCTGTCGCTGCGCACGTCCAACGAGCTGGCGGAATACGCGGCCGGCAAGGACCTGGTGCCGGCGTCGCTGGATACGTGTGGCCCGGCGACCCCGGTGCACAGCACCACGCCCGCCAAGAAGCCCGCGCTGAAGACCGCCCATCGCTGATCCGGCGTCACCGGCCTGCCGGGACACCGGCCGGCCGGTCCGTTCTGAGGAAACTCGGTTCGATCCGGCGGCCGGCGGCGTCTCGCCGACGTTACGCCCCGGATCATGCCGCCGCGCCGCTCGCCCAGATGGGCTGCAGCGCTGTCCCACAAACCGTTGCCCACAAACCGTTGCAGGGCTGGCCCTCAGGCCCTCGCGGGGCTCGTCCCCGGCCCGCCGCCCGATCGGCCTCCGCCCTGCTGCGGGGCTTGCCCCCGGCCCGCCGCGGGGCCGACCGGGGACTGCCGCCGGTCAGGGGCCGGTGACGGTCACCGCCGTGCGGAACCCGGAATTGCCGGGGATCAGCTTCACGATGAACGTGTCGGTGCCGACGAAGCCGCGATCCGGCGTGTAGTCGATCCGGGTCACGTCGCCGACCTTGTGGATGAACACCTTCCCATGCGTCGGACGGCTGGTCAGCAGGCCGGCATCGAACGGCTTCCCGCCCTGCGCGACGCTGATCCCGCACCAGCCGCCATCATTCCCGACCTTCATCGTCGCATCGGTCACCTGCCCATCCTTCAGGGAGGGACCATCGACCGAACAGGACTTGGCCGCGCCGGTGACGTCGGCGGCGAACACCCGCGTCCCGGAGGCGGCCGGGCCGGCATTGTTGGCGTTGCAGCCGGCGAGCAGCAGCACGCCCGCCGCGAGGGGAAGCCAGGAGAGGCGGGATCCGACCGACCGGCTTTGAACTGTCACGCTGCTGCCTCCGCTGCTGTTGCGAGTGTCACCCCCGCAGCCCGCCCCGACCGGACGGCGCGCTGCGATTCGGCGTACGGGAGGGAGACATACAGACTGCTGCGGCGAATGGAAGCCGGTGATCCGGTCAGTTCCGCGCGGGTTTGCGACATTTCCGCCCCGCCTCCCGCGCGGGAACGCGCCATCGTCAGACGGAGAAATACTTGGCCCGCGGATTCAGCACCACGATCGCGCTGGTGGACTGCTCCGGATGGAGCTGGAACTCGTCCGACAGGCTGACGCCCAGCCGTTCGGCGCCCAGCAGGCGCAGGATCGGCTCCTGGTCCTCGAGCCGCGGGCAGGCCGGGTAGCCGAAGCTGTAGCGGCTGCCGCGATAGCCTTGCGCGAGCATCTTCTCCATGTCTCGGTCATCCTCGGCCGCGAAGCCGAGTTCCGCGCGGATGCGCTTATGGACGTATTCCGCCATCGCCTCGGCCATCTCCACCGACAGGCCGTGCAGATACAGGTAGTCCTGGTAGCGGTTCTCCTCGAACCACACCCGCGCCACGTCGGACGCCTTCTGTCCGACCGTGACCACCTGCAGCGCGATCACGTCGCGCTCCTTGTCGTCGACGTCGCGGAAGAAGTCGGCGATGCACTCCCCGTCCTCCTTCGGCTGGCGCGGCAGGGTGAAGCGGGCGAGTTCCGTCGTGCCGTCCTGCTCGAAGATGATCAGGTCGTTGCCCTGCCCCGCCGCGAGCCAATAGCCGTAGGCCGCCTGCGGCTTGAGGATGTCCTGCTCCTCGCACAGCGCCAGCATGCGCCGCATCACCGGCCGCAGCTCCTGCTTGGCCCAGCCCAGGAAGTCGTCGAGCGTGCGGCCCTGTTTCCGGAACCCCCACTGGAACTGGTAGAGGCTGCGCTCATTGACGAAGGGCACGATCGCCTTGGGCGCGGCCTCGATCACCCGCGCGCCCCAGAAGGGCGGGCTCGCGACCGGCACGTCCTGCGTGATCCGGCGCCGGCGGACCTGCACCGCGCCCACGTCCACCGGGCGGAAGGCCCGCTGGTCGGCCTGGCCCAGCGTGCGGCTCGTGTTGCGCGCCTTGCCCGACCGCTTGGCCTGGGTGGCGGCGAGGTAGTCGTCGAAGCCGTTGCCGGTCACCTTGTCCATCAGGTGCAGCCCGTCGAACGCATCGCGCGCATAGGCGACCCGGCCGCAGGCATAGGAGCGGACGCAGTCGTCCTCCACGTAGTTGCGCGTCAGCGCGGCGCCGCCCAGCAGCACCGGGATCTCGACGCCCTGGCGGGACATCTCCTCCAGGTTCTCCCGCATCACCACGGTGGACTTCACCAGCAGGCCCGACATGCCGATGGCATGGGCGTGGTTCTCCTTCACCGCGGCCAGCATGTCGGCGAGCGGCACCTTGATGCCGAGGTTGACCACCCGGTAGCCGTTGTTGGTCAGGATGATGTCGACCAGGTTCTTGCCGATGTCGTGCACGTCGCCCTTCACGGTGGCGAGCACGATCGTCCCCTTCTCCTGGCCTTCCACCCGCTCCATGTGCGGCTCGAGATAGGCGACCGCGGCCTTCATCGTCTCGGCGCTCTGCAGCACGAAGGGCAACTGCATCTTGCCCGCGCCGAACAGCTCGCCCACCACCTTCATGCCGTCCAGCAGCACGGTGTTGATGATGTCGAGCGCGGGCATCTTCGCCAGCGCCTCGTCGAGATCGGCGGCGAGCCCCTTGCGGTCGCCATCGACGATGCGGTCCTTGAGCCTTCCTTCCACCGTCTCGGCGCGCTTCTTCTTGGTGGCGTCGGCCGCCTTGCGGTCGGCGAAGATCTCCAGCATGCGCTGCAGCGGGTCGTAGCCCTCGGACCGGCGGTCGAAGATCAGGTCCTCCGCGACCTTCACCTCCTCGGGCGCGATCAGGTGGATCGGCCGGATCTTGGAGACGTGGATGATCGCCCCGCTCATGCCGGCGCGCTGCGCGTGGTCCAGGAACACGCTGTTCAGCACGGCCCGCGCCGCGGGGTTGAGGCCGAAGGAGACGTTGGACAGGCCGAGGATGATCTGGATGTCGGGGAACTCGGCGCGGATCGCGGCGATGCCCTCCAAGGTCCACAGCGCGAGCTTGCGGTCGTCCTCGTTGCCGGTCGCGATGGTGAAGGTCAGCGGATCGATCAGCAGGTCGGATTGCGGCAGCCCGTGCTGGTTGCAGGCGAAATCGACCAGGCGGCGGGCGATGCGCACCTTGTCCTCGGCGGTCTTCGCCATGCCGACCTCGTCGATGGTCAGCGCGATCACCGCGGCGCCGAACTTCTTGGCGAGGATCAGGCGGTCGGTGGCGGCGCCCTCCCCGTCCTCGAAGTTGATCGAGTTGATGATCGGCTTGCCGCCATGCAGCTTCAGCGCGGCCTCGATCACCGGCGTTTCGGTGCTGTCGATCACCAGCGGCGAGTTCACCGAGGCGGTGAAGCGGCGGACCACCTCGTTCATCTCGGCCATCTCGTCGCGGCCGACGAAGGCGGTGCAGACGTCGAGCGAGTGCGAGCCCTCGCCGATCTGCTCGCGGCCCATGGCGACGCAGCCGTCCCAGTCGTGCTTCTCCTGCAGCTCGCGCCACTTCTTCGAGCCGTTGGCGTTGCAGCGCTCGCCGATCGCGAACACCGCGTTCTCCTGCCGCAGCGGCACCGCCTGGTAGAGGCTGGCGACCGAGGGGATCCAGACCGGCTTGCGCGCGACGGGGGCGGGGCGGAGCTGGCCGGTGCCCTCGGCGCGGCGGCGCAGCATCGCGTCCAGCGCCTGGATGTGCGGGATGGAGGTGCCGCAGCAGCCGCCGATCAGGTTCACCCCGTCCTCGACGATGAAGCGCTCGAGCCAGGTGGCGAGGTCGGCGGCGCCCAGCGGATAATGCGTCTGGCCGTCCACCAGTTCGGGCAGGCCGGCATTGGGCTGCACTGAGACCAGGCCGCGCCAGTTGGCGGCGAGCCAGCCCACGTGCTCCGCCATCTCCTGCGGACCGGTGGCGCAGTTGAGCCCCATCAGCGGCACGTCGAGCGCGTCCACCACCGCGGCGGCGGCGGCGATGTCGGGGCCGACCAGCAGCGTGCCGGTGGTCTCCACCGTGACCTGCACGAAGATCGGGGTGTCGGTGCCGGCGGCGCGGCGCGCGATCTTGGCGCCGTTCACCGCGGCCTTGATCTGCAGCGTGTCCTGGCAGGTCTCGATCAGGATCGCGTCCACGCCGCCCGCGATCAGGCCGCGGCATTGTTCGGCGAGGCCGGCCTCCAGCGGGTCGTAGGCGATGTTGCCGAGGCTGGGCAGCTTGGTGCCGGGACCGACGCTGCCGATCACCCAGCGGTGGCGGCCATCCGCGAACGACTCCGCCGCCTCGCGCGCCAGCTCGCCGGCGATCTTGTTGATCTCGAAGGCACGCTCGGCCAGGTCGAACTCGCCCAGCGTGACCGGGGAGGCGCCGAAGGTGTTGGTCTCCACCATGTCCGCGCCGGCCTCGAAGTAGCCGCGATGGATTTCGCGCACGAGGTCGGGGCGCGACAGCACCAGCACGTCCGTGCAGTTCTCCCGGCCCCAGTAGTCGCGCTCCACATCGAGCGTGAGGGCCTGCACCCGGCTGCCCATGCCCCCGTCGCACAGCAGGACGGAATGGCGGAGCGCGTCGAGCAGATGGGGACGGGTCATGGCGACACTTTCAGACGGCGGGAGCGGATGGGTCGGAAGCAGGAGCGGCGTGGTGTTCGTTCGGCGGTGCGGCGCGGCGGTCAGACGGTGACGAGCGGGGCGGCCGCCGGGGCATCGGCGCGGCGGGCGCCGGTCCAGACCCGGACGACGAGCGGGCCGTCGATCGTGCGGGTGACCCCGGCCTCGAGCCCGGCCTCGTCCAGCAACTGCCGCATGCCGTCATCCGAGAAGCCCGGCCAGCGATGGGCCAGCCGTTCGGTCAGGTCCTCCCGCCCATGCGCCGCGAAATCGATGACGATCAGGCGCCCCCTTGGGCGGAGCACGCGGGCCGCCTCGACGACGACGCCCAGCGGATCCTCGGCGTAGTGCAGGACCATCTGCAGGACGGCGACGTCGAACATCCCATCCGGCAGCGGCAGGCGGTACATGTCGGCCTGGCGCACGGTGCAGTGGCCGAGATCGGCGCGGGCCAGCCGCGACCGCGCCAAAGCGAGCATCGCTTTGGAGGCGTCGACGCCCACCGCCTGGCGCACCCGCGGCGCGAGCAGTTCCAGCACCCGGCCGGTGCCGGTGCCGATATCCACGAGCCGCCCGGCCGTCGCCGCGGGCACGAGATCGAGCAGCGCCGCCTCGACCGCCGCGGCCGGCAGGTCGAGCGCCCGCATCTCGTCCCAGTCCATGCCGGTCTTGCGGAAACTCTCGGAGGCCACGCGGGCGCGTTCGGCCAGCACGCGGGCCGCCTGGCGCCGGTCGGCCGCCAGGATCGGGTCGTCCTCCGGCAGGCGGTCCACCAGGGTGCGGGCGAGGTCCCCCGCCTCGCTGTCCGGCAGGGCGAACCAGACGTTGGCGCCCTCGCGCACGCGGTCGAGCAGGCCGCAATCGCAGAGCAGCTTGAGGTGGCGCGACAGCCGCGGCTGCGACTGGCCGAGGATCTCGGTGAATTCCATCACGCAGAACGCGCCGCGCGCGGCGAGGGCGAGCAGCCGCAGGCGGGTCGGTTCGGCGGCGGCGCGCAGGCTGGCGAGGAGGCGTTCCATGAGGTCGCCCCTGTGACATAAAGATGTCCTTATGTCCAGCCTGTCTTCGCGTGGCCTCGGACACGATCCCGATGCCGGCCACCGCGCGCCGTCGGCCCCTGACTGGCATCGGCCCCTGAGTGGCATCGGCCCCTGACTGCCATCGGCCCCTGACTGCAATCGGATCGTGATGGACCTGACAGCGCCGCCCGTCTGCTATAGGGAGCAAGCCAACCCCACCCTCCAGAGCCGGAGAAGGCAGCATGAGCACCACCGACACGACGCCGCAGGCGATCGACCAGCTCTGCATCAACACGATCCGCACCCTGGCGATGGACGCGGTGCAGAAGGCCAAGTCCGGCCATCCCGGCACGCCGATGGGGCTGGCCCCCGTCGCCTACACGCTGTGGCAGGACGTGCTGCGCTACGACCCGGCGCACCCGCACTGGCCGAACCGTGACCGGTTCGTGCTCTCGGTCGGGCACGCGTCCATGCTGCTGTATGCGCTGATCTTCCTGAGCGGCATTCGTGACGAGAAGGGCGCCGCGGCGCTGACGATCGACGACCTCAAGAAGTTCCGCCAGATCGACAGCCGCACGCCGGGTCATCCCGAATACCGCATGACCACGGGCGTGGAGACGACCACCGGCCCGCTGGGCCAGGGCGTCGCCAACAGCGTCGGCATGGCGATCGCGCAGCGCTGGCTCGCCGCGCGCTACAACAAGCCCGGCTTCGAGCTGTTCGACTACCGCGTCTGGGCGCTGTGCGGCGACGGCGACATGATGGAGGGCGTCTCCAGCGAGGCCGCCTCGCTCGCCGGCCACCTGCGTCTCGGCAACCTCTGCTGGATCTACGACAGCAACGCGATCACCATCGAGGGCAGCACCAACCTCGCCTTCGGGGACGACGTGGGCGCCCGCTTCGCCGCCTATGGCTGGGCCGTGCACCACGTGGAGGACGCCAACGACACCGCCGCCGTGCTCGCGAAGCTGCGGGCGGTCGCGGACGACCGGCCGACCATGATCGTGGTCAAGAGCGTCATCGGCTTCGGCGCGCCGCACAAGGCCGGCACCCGGGAAGCGCATGGCGAGCCGCTGGGCGACGAGGAGATCCGCGGCGCCAAGCGGGCCTATGGCTGGCCCGAGGATTCGCAGTTCCTGGTGCCGGACGGCGTGCGCGAGCACTTCGCCGCCGGTCTCGGCAAGCGCGGCGCCGCGGCCTATGAGGCCGACGTCGCGCTGCGCCAGCGCTATGCCAAGGAATACCCGGACCTGTGGAAGGAGCTGTGCTGCCTGGAGCAGGGCGAGCTTCCGGCCGGCTGGGACGCCGACATCCCGACCTTCCCGGCCGACGCCAAGGGGCTCGCGAGCCGCGACTCCTCGCAGAAGGTGCTGAATGCGATCGCACCCAAGCTGCCCTGGCTGATCGGCGGCGCCGCCGACCTCGCGCCGTCCACCAAGACGCTGATGACCTTCCCCGAGGCCGGCTCCTTCCAGGCCGAGACCCCGGCGGGCCGCAACATGCATTTCGGCATCCGCGAGCACGTCATGGGCTCCGCGCTGAACGGCATGGCGCTGGCCGGCCTGCGCCCCTACGGCGCCGGGTTCCTGATCTTCAGCGACTACATGCGCCCGCCGATCCGGCTGTCCTCCATCATGGAGCTGCCGGTGATCTACGTGTTCACGCATGACAGCATCGGCGTGGGCGAGGACGGGCCGACCCACCAGCCGATCGAGCAGCTGGCCGGGCTGCGCAGCATCCCCGGCCTGCTGGCGATCCGCCCGGCCGACGCAAACGAGGTGGCCGAGGCCTGGCGCGTCGCGCTCAAGCAGACGATGCACCCGACCTGCCTGATCCTGAGCCGCCAGGCACTGCCGACGATCGACCGCAGCAAATGCGCGCCGGCCGCGGGCCTCGCCAAGGGCGCCTACATCCTGGCCGAGGCCGGCAACGGCAAGCCCGACGTGATCCTGCTGGCGACCGGCAGCGAGGTCGGGCTGGTGATGACTGCGCGGGAGAAGCTGGAAGCCGAGGGCATCCCGACCCGCGTCGTCTCCATGCCGTCCTGGGAGCTGTTCGAGCACCAGCCGCAATCCTACCGCGACGAGGTGATCCCGCCCTCGATCCCCGGCCGCGTCGCCGTCGAACAGGCCGCCGTCCTCGGCTGGGATCGCTATGTCGGATCGGGCGGCACGGTGATCGGCATGCGCAGCTTCGGTGCGTCCGCCCCGCTGTCGGCCCTGCAGGACAAGTTCGGCTTCACCCCGGACCGGGTGGCGGAGGAGGCGCGGCAGCAGGCCGCCCGCACCCGCCAGGCGCGCGGGTCCAGCGTGGACTGATCGGGACGCATCCCGCCGCCCGCCGCATTCCGTGCGGCGGGGTGCCGTCCTGAACCTTCTGGGCGACCGCGCTTCGCGCTTGCCGCGCGGGGCCGGCCGTGACACCTCCCGCCGCGTGACCGCCTCCCCCCGCCCCGTCCGCCCGACCCGCGCCGATACGATCGCGAACCGGCTCGCCGACGACATCGTCGCCGCGCGCCTGCTGCCCGGCACCGCGCTCGACGAGACCGCGCTCGCCGCGAGCTTCGGCGTCTCCCGCACGCCGGTGCGGGAAGCACTGCGCAACCTGGCCGCCACCGGCCTGGTCGCGATCGCCCCGCATCGCGGCGCGGTCGTCGCCAAGCCCGACCCGGCGCATCTCGCCGACATGTTCCTGGTGATGGCGGAGCTCGAGGCGCTGGCGGCGACGCGCTGCGCCGTGGCGATGACGCCCGCCCAGCGGTTCGGGCTCGAGCGCCAGCACGCGGAGATGGCGGCGATGGTGCGGGCGGGCGACGTGGCCGCATATCGCGCGGCCAACGTCACGCTGCACGGGCTGATCTACGAGGGCGCGCACAACGCCTATCTGGCGGAACTCGCCGCCACGACGCGTCGTCGCCTCGCGCCCTTCCGCGCCGCCCAGCTCGAAGCGCCGGAGCGCATGCGCAAGAGCCACGCGGAGCATGGGGAGATCGTGACGGCGATCCTGCGAGGCAACGGCGCCACGGCAGCCGCCGCGCTGCGGCACCACCTCTCGGCGACCGAACAGACGTGGGGAGAGATGATCAGGGGTGTGGCCGGCTCATAGGAGCGCTCTCGGCCGCCGTTGCGGTGACGCCGCCCTGCTCCGACGCCGGATCGCCAATGTCGCGACGGCTACTTCGCCCGACGGCGGATTGCTGGGACCGCTCCCCCCTTCCCGCGTCGGATCCCACGCAACATGGAGGCGCGGAGAACGCGGTTCATGCGGGTCAGGTGGCCGGGACCTTGTGCCTCGAACCAAGCCAGCACGTCGGCGTCGATCCGAAGGGTCTTCAGGATCTTACGCGGCCGATAGAAGCGGCCGCGCGTGGCATCGGACCAATCGAGGGCCTCGGGTGCATCGGGGTCGGCGAGGTTGATCGTGTCGTCCGGCTGCGCGGCTGCGGCCTGCAGGCGGGCGAGCTGGTCCGGGGACATGGCCGCACGCGCGGCGGCCAGGGCTTCAGAACGTTCCTTGCTCGTAGGCTTTCTGCTCATGCGCCGTTGCCCTTCTCACACTGATGATGCGTCCGATTTCGCGGCCATTCGCCTGCCTGACCAGATCCGTATGAACCACGAAGAGGATCAGGACTCCGCCCGCGCTGCCAATCGTCTGCCATCGATCGCCGTCCGGATGGGGGTCCGGACGACTGGCCGCCAGGGGATCGCCGGTCAGGACCGGCACGCCATCCGCCAGGCTGAGACCACCGTGACGTCGTATGTTCAGCGCGTCCTTGTCCGGATCCCACGTCCACTCAGGCACGCGCGATGCCCTCTCATGTAGTACGCCTTATGTAGCTACAAAAGAGGAGGGCGCCCATCGCGAAAGGGAACGCGTATCCGGGATGGCACAGATGATGTGCCTGTTTTATAGGCGGCAAACGACGTATTGCATACATTCCAGCTACGCTCCCCTTCCCAAACCCCTGTTTTCTCTCAAGGCCGCCATTGGCACGAACATTGCTGACTGCTCGGCATGCCCCCTCGCCTGCCCGCCAGAGCGCCCGACGACCAGACGCTCTCCATCAGCGCGTTGCATGACGCCTATGCCCGCGGCCTGACGCCCGACGCCGTCCTCGCCCTGATTCACGACCGGCTCGCGCGGCTCGACGATCCCGGCATCTTCCTCCATCTCGCCCCGCCCGCCGCCCGCACCCTCCCCGCCTTCGACCCGGCACGCTTCCCGCTCTGGGGCATCCCCGTCGCGGTGAAGGACAACATCGACGTGGCCGGGATGCCGACCACCGCCGCCTGCCCCGCCTTCGCCCGCACGCCGGACGCCAGCGCCGCCGCCGTCGAGCGCCTGGAAGCCGCCGGCGCGCTGATCCTCGGCAAGACCAATCTCGACCAGTTCGCCACCGGCCTCGTCGGCGTGCGCACACCCTATCTGGTGCCCCGCAACGCCTGCGCCCCCGACCGGGTGCCCGGCGGCTCCTCCTCCGGCAGCGCCGTCGCCGTCGCGCAAGGGCTCGCGAGCCTCGCCCTCGGCACCGACACCGCCGGCTCCGGGCGCATCCCCGCCGCGCTGAACGGCATCGTCGGGCTGAAACCCTCGGTCGGCGCCATCCCGACACGCGGCGTGGTGCCCGCCTGCCCCAGCCTCGACTGCGTCTCGGTGTTCGCGACCGGCGTGGCCGACGCGATGACCGCGTTCGACGTGATGGCCGGCCCCGACCCGGCCGACCCTTGGTCGCGCCCGCTGGCCGCCCAGACCACCCCGATCCGCCGCCTCGGCGTGCCCCGCGCCGAGGACCTGTTCCTCGACGAGGCCCCGATGCGGCCGGCCTGGTCCACGACGCACGCCGCCGCCGCGACGCTGCTGCCCACGGAGCCGGTCGATCTCACGCCCTTCCTGACCGCCGCGCGCATGCTCTACGAGGGCGCCTTCGTCGCCGAACGTGACGCCGCCTTCGGCGATGTCTGGCGCGCCGACCCCGACGCGGTGCATCCGGTGATCGCCCGCATCCTCGCGACCGCCGCCCCGTTCACCGCGACGGATGCGTTCCGCGCCCTGCACCGCATGGCCGCGCTGAAGGCCGAGACGCGGCCGGTCTGGGCGGAGGTGGACGCGCTGCTGGTGCCCAGCGCGCCCAACTTCCCCACCCTCGCCGACCTCGCCGCCGACCCCATCACCCCCAACGCGCGGATCGGCACCTACACCAACTTCGTCAACCTGATGGACCTCACCGCGCTCGCGATCCCGGGTCCGCGCCGCGCCGACGGGTTGCCCTTCGGCATCACCCTGATCGGCCCGCGCGGATCGGAGTCCGGCCTGGCCGACCTCGCGACCCGGCTGCAGGAGGCGCTGCAATGATCGAGCTCGCCGTCGTCGGCGCCCATCTGTCCGGCATGGCGCTGAACCCGGAGCTGCGCGACCACGGCGCCGTGTTCCGCCGCGCCGTCGCGACCGCGCCCTGCTACCGGCTGTTCGCGCTCGCCGGCGGTCCGCCGCGCCGCCCCGGCCTGCTGCGCGTCGCCGCCGACGGGGGTGCGATCGCGACCGAGATCTGGGCCCTGCCCGCCGCCGGGTTCGGCCGCTTCGTCGCCGGCATTCCCGCGCCGCTCTGCATCGGCACGCTGCTCCTGGCCGACGGCACCACCTCGAAGGGATTCCTGGTCGAGCCGGAAGGGCTCGCGGGCGCCGAGGACATCACGCGGTTCGGCGGCTGGCGGGCCTTCCTCGCCGCGCCGCCGCAAACGGAAACAGGGAGACCCACACCATGATCCGCCGCCGTTCCCTCCTGGCGGGCGCCGCCCTCGCGCCGCTCGCCGCGCCGATGATCGCCCGCGCCGAGGCCCGCACCGTCAAGATGGGCTCGTTGCGGCTGATCCATTCGATGACCCCGCATTTCTACCAGCGCTTCGCCCCGGCCGGCCTGACGATCGAGGTCATCACCTTCGACAGCCCGACGGACGGCAAGAACGCGGTCGTCACCCGCAGCGTCGATTTCGGCGCCTTCGGCATCGCCGCCGCGACCCTGGGCGCCGCCGCCGGGGAGCCCGTCGTGGTGGTCGGCGCGTTCTGCAACAAGGGCATGGCCATCGTCAGCAAGGCCGGCTCCGACATCCACGACATCGCCAGCCTCAAGGGCAAGCGCGTCGGGATCTGGCCGGGCTCCACGCAGGAGGTGTTCCTGCTCGAGCGGCTGCGCGAGACCAAGATGTCGATCCGCGACGTGGTCAACGTCCGCGTGCCGTTCGGGGAGATGAACGCGATGCTGGCCCGCGGCGAGGTCGACGCCTATGTCGGCGCGGAGCCGGGCCCCGGCCTCTCGCTGTCGTCCGGCGTCGGGCAGCTCGTGGAATATCCGTACGGCACGCCGATGGGCGGGCTGAACATGATCTTCGCGACCAGCGACGCGGTGATCAAGCAGGACCCGGCGCTGGTGCGGACCATGCTGGGCATCCATCGCCAGGCCAGCGACTACATGATGGCGCATCTGGACGAGGTGGCCGACGCCACCGTCCGCATCCTGGGCGCGCCGCGCCCCGCGGTGGAGCAGGCGCTGAAGGCGAAGAACGTCGAATACACCTGGCGGCTGGACGACAAGGTGATCGGCCAGGCGAAGACCTATGCGCAGCAGATGCTGGCGCTGAAGCAGATCCGTCAGCTGCCCGCGTCGGAGGGGTTCCTGAACCCGAGCTTCTGCAACGAACTGGCGGCGTGAGCGACGGAGGGAGGGGCTGATGTCCGACGCCACGCTGCCGTCCGCGACCACGGCTTCTCCCTCCGCCGCGACGGGCGGGTCCGGGTTCTCGGCCACGCGCCTCGGGCGGCGGCTGGTGCCCGCGGCGCTGGCGCTGGTCGCGCCCTGCACGCTGCTGATCGTGTGGCAGGTGGCGGTGCAGACCGGGATGACGCGGCTGATCCCCTCCCCCCGCGAGGTGGCCGAGGAGATGGTCGACTTCGCCGTCGGCGGCATCTGGGACGACGCCTTCTCCGACACGCTGCTGGTCCACCTGTTCGCCTCGATGGAGCGGGTCTATGGCGGGTTCGCGCTCGCCGCGCTGGTGGCGGTGCCGCTGGGGCTGATGATCGGGCGGATCGCGCTGGTGCGGCAGGTGATGGACCCGTTCCTGCAGCTCATGCGCCCGGTGCCGGTCACGGCCTGGCTGCCGTTGTCGATGATCCTGTTCGGGCTGGGCGCGCGGTCGGCCTTCTTCCTCGTGTTCCTGGGCGCGTTCTACCCGATCCTGCTGAACACGGTGTTCGGCGTGCGCAGCGTCGAGCCGCGGCTGTTCGAGGCCGCCGAGATGCTGGGCTGCCGCGGCAATGCGCAGTTCTTCCGGGTCGTGCTGCCGGCCTCGCTGCCCTCGATCTTCACCGGCCTGCGGCTGGGTCTCGGCCTCGCCTGGTTCGTGATCGTGGTGGGGGAGATGACTGGCGTGCCGCAGGGCCTAGGCGCCGTGATCATGGATGCCCGCACCCTGTCGCGCACCGAACTGGTGATCTGCGGGATGATCGTGATCGGGCTGGCGGGGTTCGTGTCCGACCGGATCGTGGTGACCGCGATGAACCGCCTGCTGCGCTGGAGCCCGCTGCATCATGTCTAGGCTGCCGATCGTGGACGTCCAGAACGTCTCCAAGGTGTTCACCGTCGGCGGGGGCGAGATCGCCGCGCTGCGCGACGCCACGCTGACCGTGCAGAAGGGCGAGTTCGTCTGCCTGATCGGCGCCTCGGGCTGCGGCAAGTCGACCTTGCTGCGGATCGTGGCCGGGTTCGAGCGCCCGACCAGCGGCGAGGCGCTGATGTGGAACAAGCCGATCCCCGGTCCGGGGCCGGACCGCGGCATGGTGTTCCAGGATTACGGCCTGTTCCCGTGGCTGACCGTGCGGGAGAACATCGGCTTCGGGCCCGCCTCGCGCGGGCGGCCGAAAGCCGAGATCCGCGATACGGCGCAGCGCTTCATGGCGCTGGTCGGGCTGACCAAGTTCGCCGACGTATACCCGCACCAGCTTTCGGGCGGGATGAAGCAGCGCGTGGCGATCGCGCGCGTGCTGGCGAACGATGCGGAGCTCGTGCTGATGGACGAGCCGTTCGGTGCGCTGGACGCGATGACGCGTGAGCGGCTGCAGGAGGACCTGCTGGAGCTCTGGGCGCGCACGGGGCTGACGGTGCTGTTCGTCACGCATGCGATCGAGGAGGCGATCTACCTCGCCGACCGGGTGGTGGTGATGGAACCCTCGCCCGGCCGCATCGCGAGCGAGCACCGCATCACGCTGCCGCGCCCGCGCGACGTCGCGTCTCCGGAGTTCAACGAGATCCGCCGGGAGCTGTCGGCGCGGCTGCACTCGCATCACGCGAAGAAGGCCGCGTAGAGCGGCGGCGTTTGGGTGTCACGCGTGTCGTCCAGATCGCCTGGAGGCGTTCGGATAAACCACGGAGGAAGGACGAGGGCCACGGAGGGCCACGGAGCGGTCCGGACCATCGGTCCCCCGTGCGCGCAGGCCGATCGGTGACGTGATCGGGCCGACGACACGCCGACCGCCCACACCGTCTCCATGGCCGGGCGTTCGCCGGGAGAGCACCGCGGCCCCATGCCGATCGAGGACCACCGATCCGCCCGGTCTACGCACGGACCGCGGCACCACTCGGTTTCCATTGAAATCAAAGGCGCTTCGCGCGGCAGGCTGGCGCGGCCGGGAAGCACTCACCAGCCGAGAGCGACTCCGTGGCCCTCCGTGGTC
This sequence comes from Rhodospirillales bacterium 69-11, assembly GCA_001898425.1. Classification (GTDB taxonomy): domain Bacteria; phylum Pseudomonadota; class Alphaproteobacteria; order Acetobacterales; family Acetobacteraceae; genus Rhodopila. Next base: position 182,830 of record MKTV01000038.1, on the reverse strand, counting down.
CTCGTTCTTCCTCCGTGGTGAACGCGAACCCCCACGCGCCCCGACCGTCATTCTCGCGCTCGTCGCGACGAACCACGACTCCGCCGCGGGTCCGAAGGAAGCTCGCGGATGGCCGGTTTTCGCCGGCCCCACGACACTGGGGCGGTGGGCTACGCGGCGCGCACCTCAAGCCAGGTGCTCTGGTAGGTCGCCCCGGCGCCCATGTCGGTGAACCCGTCGCCGCAGAGCATGTTGACCGTGCCCTCCACCGCCTCCTCGTCCGGGCGCTGGCCGGGGACCAGCACGACGCCCGGCCGCACCTCCTCCCGCACGTGGAGCACCAGCGCCACCGACCCGCGATCGTTGGACAGCCGCACGGTCTGGCCGTGCGAGAGCCCGCGCGCCGCGGCATCGTCCGGATGCAGCACCGCGCAGGGCGCGCCTTCGCGGGCGCGCAGGAAGGCGTTGCCGGTGAAGGCGGTGTGGCTCTGGAAGTAGCCGGGCGTGGTCAGCAGCTGCAGGCGGCCGGGCCCGGCCTGCTTCGCCGCTTCCGGGTCCGGCTGCCAGTCGGGCAGCGCCGGCAGCCCCTGCGCCGCGAGCGTCGCGGAGTAGAACTCGAGCTTGCCGGACGGCGTGCCGAATACCTGGCCCTGGAACGTCTCGGCGCTGTCCGCGATCGAGACCGGCCCAGCCTCCGGCAGCGTCGCCGGGTCGATTTCGGCGAGCTTGCCCGTGGCGCCCTGGAACAGTTCGCCCAGGATCTCCCGCTGGCTCATGCGGAACACCGGGTCGGCCAGGCCCATGCGGCGGGCGAGTTCCTGGGTCAGGCGGAAATTCGACCAGGCCTCGCCTTGCGGGGGAACCGCCTGGTTGGCCCACTGCATGTAGTAGGTGCCGTAGGCGCGGAAGAAGTCCTCGGTCTCGAGATAGGTCGTGGCGGGCAGCACGAGGTCCGCCCAGCGCGCCGTGGTGGACAGGAACGGGTCGTGCACGACGGTGAACAGATCCTCCCGCGCCAGGGCACGGCGCATCTTCGCCGTGTCGGGATTGGTCACGGCCGGATTGTTCGCGGCGATGAACAGGGCGCGGATCGGCGGATCGGTCTCCTCCAGCAGCGCCTCGCCCAGCTTCAGGTGGTTGACCGTGCGCGCCTGTGCCGGGCCGGAGGGCTTGCGCACCGCGCCGTAGTTGAGCCCGAAGGCGGACGCCGTGGCGCACAGCGCGCCGCCGCCCCAGCGCCCATAGGCGCCGGTGACGCCCGGCAGCAGCGCGACGGTGCGGAGGTTCTGTCCGCCATGGGTGAAGCGGCTCATGCCGAAGCCGATGCGCAGGAAGGAGCGCTTGGCCGCGCCGTACCAGGCGGCGAAGGACTCGATGTCGGCGACCGCCAGGCCGGTGACCTCCGCGACGTAGGCGGGGGTGAAGCGCGGCAGGATCTCCGCCTCGACCCGCTCGAAGCCCAGCGTGTGCTGCGCGAGATAGGCGCGGTCGGCCAGGCCGTCGCGCACCAGGATGTGCATGACGCCCAGCGCGAGCGCGGAATCGGTCCCGATGCGGATGGGGAGGTAGAGATCGGCATTGGCGGCGGCGCGGGTCCGGCGCGGGTCGATCACCACGAGCTTCACGCCGCGCTTGCGGGCGTGCTCCACCTTGGCCCAGACATGGACGTTGGTGGCGTGCAGGTCGGCGCCCCAGCAGACCACCAGGTCGCTGGCGTCGAGCGATTCGGGATCGGCGCCGCCGACCGGACCCACTGCCGCTTCCCAGGCCGCCTCGCTGCAGGAGTCGCACACCGTCCCGCCCAGCAGGCGGGAGGTGCCGAGCGCGTGGAACAGGCCGTTCGTCAGGCCGCGGTTCATCAGGCCCTGGTGCGCGGAGTAGGCGTAGCCGAGGATCGCCTCCGGCCCGGACTCGGCGATGATCCGCTTCCAGGTGGTCTCGATCGTGTCCAGCGCCTCGTCCCAGGTAATCGGCGCGAACTGCCCGCTGCCCTTGGGGCCGGTGCGGCGCAGCGGCGTGGCGAGCCGGTCGGGCGAGTGCACCAGGTCGCCGTCGCGGTTGACCTTGCCGCAGGCGAACCCGGCGGTGAATGGCTGGCCGGGGTCACCCTCCACCTTCACGACGCGGCCCTGGTCCACGTGCACCAGCAGGGAGCACATGTCGGGGCAATCATGCGCGCAAACGGTGCGGACGGTGTGCATCGTGGCCTCCGGCGGAACAGGTGATCGTTCCATGTGCCCCAGCCGCACGCGTGGCGATCAGTCCGGATGATCGGTCCCGCCCCGGACCATTCGCGCCGCGCGCCGCGGGGCGACGGCGGTGCGGAGGGTCGCCAGCGTGACGGGCCGGAAGTCCCAGACGTCCACGCCGACATCCACCTGCCGCGGCAGCGGACGGAGCCGGCCGTGGCTGTGCCCGTGCAGGTTCAGCGCCCCCTTCGCCATGCCGTTCCAGGTGCGGAAGGCGTAGTGGCACAGCACCAGCCGCACGTCGTCCAGCTCCAGCTCCGCATAGGCCTGCACGCTGGCCCATCCCGGCAGGGCCGCGATGGCGGGTGGATCGTTGTTGCCGGTGACCAGGTGCTTCCGGCCGTGCAGGCCATCGAGCAGCGCGCCCGCGGCCTCCGGCGTCATGCGCAGCGCGAAGTCGCCCAGGTGCCAGACGGTGTCCCCGGGCCCGACGACCTCGTTCCAGCGCGCCGCCATCGCCGCGTCCATCTCGGCGGTGGTGGGAAACGGACGGCGGTAGAGCGTGCGCGCGCCGGCATGCCCGAAATGCGTATCGGCGGTGAACCAGACCGTCATGCGTGTCCCTCCTGCGCAGCGGAGCATGGCATCCGGCGTCGCCGATCCTCTAAATGCGATACGGATTTCATCGGGGCATCGGATGACGGCAGTCGAGCGGATCACGTTCCATCCCGGCCAGCAGGAGCCGCCGGCCTGCTTCGCCCTGATCGAGGGCTGGGGCCGGCCCGAGGACACCGAGGTCTGGATGAAGGACGGCCAGGCGCGGTTGCGGATCCCAGCCCCTCCCTCCGGTTCGGCCTATCTCGTGCTGGGGCTGCGGGCCCCGGCCGCGCCATCGCGGCGCGGACTGACCGTCATGGCCGGGGAGCGCGTGCTGGGGCGCTACCACGTGACCGGGCCGACCACGCGGGCGATCCGCCTGCCCGCGGAGCTGGCGGGAACGCCGGAGGGCCTCGTGCTGACCTTCCTGGCCGGGGACGGGCCGGTCAACCTCCGCTTCGCCGCGTTGCAGCCCGACCATCCCGCCGCCCCGCCGCCGCCGGCCGACGACGACGGGTCCGACCGCGCGCTGATGCTGCGGTTCGAGAGCCTGGGCGAGAACTGCGAGTTCGGCCTCGTCCAGCGCGCATACGGCGCCGAACCGATCGGCCTCATGCGCTTCGCCAGCACGGACCTCCGCCGCCTGCTGCTCGCGCTCGATGGGGGGTTCGCCGGGATCGGTGCGCCCGAGGCGCTGACGGTCGAGGTGTCCAAGGACGAGTACATGGTCAGCGACCGGGTGTACGGCCTGCACTACCACGCCTGGGTGCTCACCAGGGACATGAGCGCGGAGGAGGTGCATGCGCGGGAGGTCAGGCGCGTGCCCTTCCTGGTGCGCAAGCTGACCGAGGATCTCGCCGGCGGGCACAAGATCTTCGTGCGCAGCAGCCGGGGGATCGAGACCGAGGAGGAGGCGTACGCGCTGGTGCCCTCGCTGCGCCGCTGGGGTCCGAACGAGCTGCTGTTCGTGCTGCAGGCCGATGCGGCCCACGCGCCGGGAACGGTCGAGCGGCGCGCGCCGGGGTTCCTGGTCGGCTATGTCGAACGGTTCGCGCCGGGTGAGAACGCGCACGATTTCCTGGCGCCGCAATGGCGCGCGATCTGCCGCGCGGCGGAGGCGCTCGTGTGGCCCGCGGCGGCGCCGGCGGATCGAGGGCACGGGACGCCCCGGATGGCCGCTCTGCGGGGGCCATGACACGGGAGGGTTCGGCGCGAATCCGCTTGTGGCGCCCGAGTCCCGCGCGGTAACCCAAACCCTCACGTTTTCCCGAGGACCACGCGCGGCGCATGTCGACCCGGACCCTGACCAGCGTCATCACGGCCACGCCGTTCCGCGTCAGCTTCTTCGGTGGCGGCACCGACGTGCCCGGCTACTTCAACCGGCGCGGCGGGCTGGTGATCGGATCGGCGATCCGCCAGTACTCCTACGTCGCGCTGAACAGCCTGCCGCGGCTGCTGCAGAAGCGCTTCCGCATCTCCTACTCGATGCTGGAACAGGTCGACCGGATCGAGGAGATCCGCCACGACATCGCGCGGGAGACGCTGGCGGAATACCGCTCCCTGCTGCGGGACGACTTCGTCGACCTGCATTCCTACGCCGACCTGCCCGCGGCCTCCGGCATCGGCTCCTCCTCGGCCTTCGCGGTCGGCATGGTGAACGCGCTGCACGCGCTGAACGGGCTCTATCTGCCGCCGCAGGAACTCGCCCGCCGCGCGATCCACATCGAGCGCACCCGGATGCAGGAGGTGGGCGGCTGGCAGGACCAGATCCTGTCCGCTTTCGGGGGGTTCAACCTGGTCCGGTTCCAGGAGAACACGTTCGAGATCTCCCCGCTCGCGATCGGCGGCCCGCTGCGCGACGCGATCGAGCGGTCCTGCTGGCTGTATTTCACCGCCCTGCAGCGATCCTCCGCCGCCGTGCAGCAGGTCTCGTTCTCGACCGACAACATCCGCGAGAAGGAGCGGGTGTTGGACGAGACGCGCGAGCTGGCGGAGGAGGCGTTGCACGTGCTGCGCGGCACGACCTCGCCCGAGGGCACGCTGCGCCGCTGGGGCGAGTTGCTGCACCGGTCCTGGACCTTGAAGCGCTCCCTGGCGAATGAGGTGTCGCGCCCGGAGATCGACGGCGTGTATGAGCGGGCGCGGGCCGCCGGCGCCTGGGGCGGCAAGATCATCGGGGCCGGCGGCGGCGGGTTCCTGCTGATCATCGCACCACCCGAACGGCGGGCGGCGATCGATGCGGCGGTGGGCGACCTGCACGGCGTGCCGATCCGGCTCGAGCGCAACGGGAGCCATGTCGTCTACGTCAACGAGAATGGCTGAGCGGGTGCGCACCCGTCGCCGGCGGGACATGGCGCTTCGCCTTCGCGGCCTGGCCGCAACCCTGGTCGCCCCTCTGGCCGCACCCCTGCGCGCACTCCTGGCGGCCGCGCCCGTCCGCGCTCTGCCGGCGGCGATCGCCGGTGCACGGCCGGCGGTCCTCGCAGGCGCGCTGTCCGTGGCTGTCGCAGGCGCCCTGCCCGCCCGCGCGCAGGAGGTCTGGTTCGCACCGCCCTCGCCGCACCCACGCCTCCACGGATTTCCCGACTGGGCGGAGCTGTTCAGCCCCGATGCGCCCTGGCCCGAGGCACGCGCGATCACCAGGGTCTTCCAGTTCGACGGGACCTACGTGATGTACTACCCGCCCGAGGAACTGCGCAGCCGCGCCGTCGCCCTGGCGCGGCACGGGATCGCGGTCTCGGTCGGCATCCAGCCGGTCACCCGCGATCCGGACCCGACCTGCGGCACCGGCGTCGAGGGGTTCGACGATCCCCGTTCGGCGCCACGGATCGCCCGCAACCTGAAGGCGGCGGACGTGCCGCTCCGCTACGTCACGATGGATGGGGCGCTGACCTTCGGCCACTACTACGACGGCCCACGCGGCTGCCGGTACGACGTGCCGCAGATCGTGGACCGGGTGGCCGCCGCCGCGCGCGCGATCCTGGACCAGTACCCCGACGTGACGCTGATCGACGTCGAGAGCAGCGGCATGATCGAGCGACCGGACTTCGCCGACCGGTTCCGCCGCTTCAAGGCCGGGTTCGAGGCCGCCATCGGCCGCAAGCTCGAGATCGTGCAGCTCGACATGGCATGGCCCGATCCGACCTGGCCCGACCACCTCCGCCGCTGGCGCGATCTCACCGCGGCGCTCGGGATGCGGCTGGGCATCATCTACAATGGCGACTCGCTCGACTCCACGGGCGAGGCCTGGACCGCGCACGCCATCCGGAACTTCGCGACGATCGAGGGAACGCTGGGCGTCCGCCCCGCCCAGGCGGTCTTCGCGGGCTGGAACAAGGTGCCGACCCATGTGCTGCCGGAAACCTCCCCGTCCGCGATGACCTATCCGGTCGCGCAATACCGGCTGACCCGCACGCGCATCGTCCTCACCCAGGCGGGTGACCGGCTCGACGGCCGGCTGGTGGACGCGGACGGCGCCGGGATCGCGCATGCGCGCGTGGAGGTCGCGGCGGGGTTCGAGCCGCGGGACCCCGTGCCGGTGCGGGTCTGGACGGGCCCCGTGCCGCCGAACGCCGCGATGGCGCTGCTGGCGGTGCGCATCAACATGGAATGCGGCTGCACCCCGATCGCCAACGACGTCGTCCTCGGTCCCCTGACCTACCGCGAGACGGGCGGCGGTGCCGTGGAGCAGCGCTTCGACCCGGCTGCCGCCCTGGCGCGGCAGGCGAGGCAGGCGCGGCAGGAGGCGAAGCGGCCGCACGTCGCCCTCTCCGACCGGGACGGTGCGCTGCTGGCGCGCATCGTCACGCGGCCGGACCAGGAGCTGATGCTGAACTCGGAGAAGTTCCGGGTGACGCCAGGCGCCCAGGCGACCTTGCGCGTGGCGCTGGGATCGGTGACGCCCGCCGGCATGGCCGGGACGGTGTCGATCATCTGGCTGGATGCCGAGGGCAAGGGGCTGGCCCGCAGCTCCCTGGTGGATCACGGCGATTTCCGCGACGTGGCGGCGGTGACGACCGACGCCGAGGGGCGGTTCGCGCTGCACGGATGGGCGCCGTCCCGGCCGGTGCGCCTCGTCTTCGACGGGACCGCGCGGTTCCGCCCCGCCTTTGCCGGCCTTCCCGCGCCTCA
>MKTV01000038.1:159241-175902 GCA_001898425.1 Rhodospirillales bacterium 69-11 | reverse complement strand
ACGCCCGCACGCCGACGGAGATCCTGACCATGTTCGGCTTCCTCAAGCGCTTCGACTTCGGCACGCCGCGCGAACTCCGCCAGGCGATGCGCGAGATCAAGGAGATGGAGAAGCAGGAGATCTGGGAGCTGCAGGGGTCGGAGGCCACGCCGCTCAACCAGGCGGTGACGTCGCTTCGGGCTGGCGACCGCCCCACCGCGCGCACGCTGTTCGAGGACGCGCTGCGCCGTTATCCGACCTACGTGCGGGACGCGCCGGAGACGCTGCCGTTGCTGCTCGACCTGAAGATCTACGACGTGGCGGAGACACTGATCGGGCAGTGGATGCGCGAGAAGCCACGATCTTCGGCCCTGTTCGAGGCATGGGCCGCGATCCCGCACCGCCAGCACGATTGGCCGGAAGCATTGACCCGGATGCGGAAGGTGCAACGCAAGTTTCCGGGGCGGGCAGGACCATATATCAAGGAAGTCGAGGCCCTCCGCCACCTGAAGCAATACGACGACGCGGAGAAGGCTGCTCGAACCGCCTCGCGGAAGTTCGATGAGGCTAGGCATCTTCTGCCACTCGCTTTTGAACTCGCACGCATCGCCGAAGCGCGGAAGGATTGGCCAGCGGCTGAACAGGCGTGGCGCGACCTCTATGATCGGTTCAAGCATTTCGCCGGCGTCGGCGGAATGGCGCACGCCATGGAGGAGCAAGGGCGCCTCGCGGACGCCGAGGAGATGCTGCTCGACTTCCGCAAGCACTATCCCGGCCAGATCGACATCCTCGTCGGCCTTGCACGGGTGGCCGAACGACAGGGCGACGTCGCCAAGACCGCGGCGGCTTGGGCGGAGGTGCGCACCAAATTCCCGCGCGAGGTGCATGGCTACTTCGAAGGCCAGCGCTTCCTGGAAGAGGCCAAGCGCCCGCGCGAGGAGGTGGAAGCCGTCGTCACCCAGGCCATCCACTCCTTCCCGCAGGATTCCTGGCCCCTGTCCCGCTACGCCTGGATTGCCCACCGCGCGCAGGATTGGGGGGAAGCCGCGGCGCGATGGCAGCGGCTGCGGAAGGCCTTTCCCGACACCACCGAGCCCTATGAACGCGGTGCGGACGCGCTGCGGCGCGCGGGACGGGTGGAAGAGGCCGATGCGCTGCTGGCGGAACTGAAGGCCCGCGGCAAGGCTTGACCTCTGCCGTCGCCGCAGGACGCCTCACCGCCCGCGTGAGGAGGGGGGCGACGCGCCGCCGGCCTCCGCCCGCGCCGAGGCGGCCGCGGCCAGTGACATGGCGACCTGACCCGCCAGCGCGGAGCTCAGCAGCACGACCGCGACCGGGTAGATCGCGCCGGGCGCCCATGCCTCCACCACCACCGTGCACAGCATGCCGTAGCCCATCTGAATGAACCCGTACATGCCAGACGCCGCCCCGATCGCCTGCGGGTTGACGCTGACCGCGCCGGCGAGCGCGAACGGGCTCGCCATGCCGGCGCCCACCATGAACAGCGCCACCGGCCCGACGATGGTCGGCACGGTCTCCCACCCCGCGGCATCCGCGAGTGTGAACAGCCCGGCGCCCAGGATCGACAGCCCGTTGGCCAGGCGCATCGCGTGGCGCGGCGCGATCCGCCCGGCCAACCGGTTGGCGAGGAAGCTGCCCAGCGCCACGCCGCCCATGAGGAAGAGGTAGTAGAGCCCGACCTCCTGCGGCTTGCGGTGCAGGTGGTTCTCGAAGATGAACGGGGACGCCGACATGAACGCGTAGAACGCGGTGGTGGAGCAGGCGCCGCCGATCGCGTAGCCGCAGAACGCCTTGGACCGCAGCAGGCGGGCATAGCCGCGCAGGATCGCGATGGGCGACCCGCCGCCGCCGCGGACCTGGTTGGTCTCGGGCAGCAGCAGGATGGAGGCGAGCAGTGTCGTCCCGCCGATCACGGCGAGCAGCACGTAGCTGGCGCGCCAGTGGATGTAGGCGGTGAGATAGCCGCCGATCGCCGGGGCGATGGCCGGCACCATCGACATCACCAGCGTCAGCAGTGCGAGCTGCCCCGCCGCTCGGTCGGCCGTCGCGCCGTCGCGCACCGCCGCGCGGCCGAGCACGAGCCCGGCGCAGCCGCCGATGGATTGGATGATGCGGCCGCCGACCAGCACGGCCGCGTTCGGGGCGAAGGCGGTCACGGTGGAGGCGGCGGTGAACAGGCCAAGCCCGGCCAGCAGCACGGGGCGTCGCCCGAACCGGTCGGAGATCGGCCCGTAGAGGAGCTGCCCCAGGGCAAGGCCGATCAGGTAGAGCGTGATGGTGAGCTGCACGGTGCCGACCGAGATGTTCAGCGCGCGGGCGGTGGCGGGCAGGGCGGGGATGATGATGTGCATCCCGAGTGTGCCGCAGGCGGTCATGGCGACCAGCAGCGGGAACGGGGCGCGGTCGCGGGCACGCAGGGACGAGAGGAACGGCATCGGGTCTTCCGGAACGATGGCGTGCAGTGTGCGGCTGCGATGCGGGGGCGGCAACTTCGCGGGGACGGCGACGTGGCGAAGGCGGCGACGCAGCGAGTGTGGCGACGCGGCGCGGGCGGCGACGCGGCGAGGCGGCGAGGGCGGCGACGCGGCGCGCGCCCTCCGGTGTCATGGCCGTGCTTGGCGCGGCCATCCACGCCTTCGGCGGAGGGGGCGGCAGGAAAGACGTGGATGGCCGCCCTGCGGCGGCCATGACACGGGGGCAACGGGCGCGGCCACCACACGGGGGCGACCGGCGCGGCCACCCCACAGGGGCCGCAACAAGCGTGGCCGCCCCACGGGGGCGACAAGCGCGGCCGCGACGCGGGGGATGCGTCGACGGAGCGCCCCTCAGGCGCGGGCGTCCTCCCTGATCATCGCCGCGCCCTTCTCCGCGATCATGATGGTGGGCGCGTTGGTGTTCCCCGTCGTCAGCGTAGGCATCACCGAGGCGTCGATCACCCTGAGCCCGCCGATCCCATGCACCCGCAGCCGCGAATCCACCACCGCACTCGGCCCGTCGCCCATCCGGCACGTCCCGACCGGGTGGTAGATCGTGGTGCCCATCTGGCGCGCATAGGCCAGCAGCGCCTCGTCGCTCGCGACCTCCGGCCCCGGCAGGGTCTCGACCACGCTGTGCTGGGCGATGGCCGGGGCGGCGAAGATCTCGCGCGTGAAGCGCATCCCCGCCAGCAACACGCGTTCGTCCGCGGGGTCGGAGAGGTAGGCCGGGTCGATCGCCGCCTTCTCGAACGGGTCGGCGGAGCGGGCCATGATCGTGCCGCGACTGTCCGGCCGCACCGGGCAGACCGCCACGGTCATGCCACCCTCGCGCTCCAGAACGCCGAAGCGTGCATTGTCGTAGCTCGCCGGGGTGAACAGCAGTTGCAGATCGGGGCTCGCCTTCTCGGGGCTGGAGCGGCAGAACACCTGGGCGGTGGTGACGCCGAAGGTCAGCGCGCCCACGCCTTGCAGGTAGAACCGCGCGACCTCGCCCGCCAGCCGGACGCCGCGCGCGAGCTGGTTGGTGGAGATCGTGCCGCGCACCCGGTGCGAGATGCGGGCGACGTAATGGTCCTGCAGGTTGCGCCCGACGCCGCGCAGCTCGTGCACCACCGGGACGCCGATCGACTGCAGGTGGTCCGCCGGCCCGATCCCCGAGACCTGCAGCAGATGCGGCGAGTTGATCGCGCCGCCGCACAGGATCACCTCCTTCGCCGCGCGGACGGTGACCATCTTCCCGCGCTGCCGATAGGTGACGCCGACGCAGCGCCGCCCCTCGAACACCAGCCCGGCGGCCTGGGCCTCGGTCTCCACGCGCAGATTCGGGCGGCCCTTGGCCTCGCGCAGGAAGGTCTGCGCGGTCGAGCCGCGCCACTTGCCGCGGCGGGTCATCTGCGAATAGCCGACGCCCTCCTGCTGCTTGCCATTGAGGTCGGGGCTGAACGGATAGCCGGCCTGCTGCGCGGCCTCGATGAAGCGGTGGGTCAGCGGCAGGATGGTGCGGTAGTCCTCGACCTTCAGCGGACCGCCCTGGCCGCGATACTCCGGGTCGCCGCCCTGCACGTAGTGCTCCGACTTGCGGAAGAAGGGCAGCACCTCGTCATAGCTCCAGCCGCGGCAGCCCATCTGCGCCCAGCCGTCGAAATCCGCCGGGTTGCCGCGCACGTAGAGCATGCCGTTGATGGAAGAGGAGCCGCCCAGCGTCTTGCCGCGCGGCCAGTGGATGGCGCGGCCGGTGCCGGCGGGTCCCTCGGCGCTGTAGTTCCAGTTGACCACCGGGTGCGCCAGCAGCTTCAGCATGCCGGCGGGAATATGGATCCACATCAGCGAATCGGTCGGGCCGGCCTCCAGCAGCAGGACCCGGTCGCCGCTCTCCGACAGACGGCTCGCGACCACGCAGCCAGCCGATCCGGCGCCCACCACCACGTAGTCCGCGTCCATGTTTCCCCCATCGCGATATTCGCTCTGGCCACTCTTCCGCGCGGGCGCGGACAGTGCAATCACCAGGGCCCCGGCAAGAGGACGACTCCATGGCCAGCGACACCGAGTATCCGCCGATCCGCCGCGTCGGCATCCTGCTGTTCGACGATTTCGAACCGCTGGACGTCTGGGGCTTCGTGCAGGCGTTCACGATCGCCCGCTTCCTCGGCTCCACCTATGCCGAAGCCGAGGCCTGCCCGTTCCAGGTGGCCTTCATCGCCGACACGCTGGACAAGGTGCGCAGCTACAACGGCCCCTCGGTGGTGCCGGACCTGACCTGCGCCGAGGCGCTGGAGGATTCGCCCGACGTGCTGATGGTCCCCGGCGGCCTCGGCGTGCGCACGCTGCTGGACCCGGAGCGTGACCCATCGGCGCTGGACGGGACGCTCGACTGGCTGCGCGCGATGGACGAGCGGGTGGAGGTCATGAGTTCGGTCTGCACCGGCGCGGCGCTGCTGGCCCGCGCCGGGCTGCTGGACGAGGTGCCGGCCACCACCAACCGCGTGGCGTTCGACTGGGTCGCGAGCCATGGCCCGCTGGTGCTGTGGGACGACCAGGCGCGGTGGGTGGATGCGGGCAAATACGTCACCTCGGCCGGGGTGTCGGCCGGGATGGACATGGCCTTCCATTTGGTCGCCCGCCTCGCCGGCCGCGCGGTCGCGGAGCGTGCCGCCAAGGCGGCGGAATACGAGTGGGCGCGGGAGCCGTCCGGGCGGTAGAAGCGCGCGGTTGGGGGCGCGGCGGAGGCCGCCGTGCCATGGCCGGCGCCCCCTGTGTCATGCCGGCTCCCCCTGTGTCATGGCCGCCGCAGGGCGGCCATCCACGACTTCCCCTGCCGCACGACGTCGTGGATGGCCGGCACAAGGCCGGCCATGACACGGAAGAGCGCGGCCACGGCACGAGGGGTGGCACGAGGCCGGCCATGACACTGGGGCAGGTGGGCGGCACCACCGGCCATGACGGACGTCGGCCTACTTCTTCGTCAGCTGCTCCGCCGTCCGCAACGTCGCCACGGGCTTCTGCAGGAACACCGCGTAGTCGTAGACCGTCTCGTCGTCCTGGTTCCAGCACACATAGCCGCGGCAGTCGTTCGGGCGCGCCTCATACACGCCGCACATCCGGTCCTCGGTGAGGAACTGGCAGGTCTTGAACCCCGCCTTGATCCGCTTCTCGCCCTTGCGCGTCACCTCCATGACGTGACGCCGCTCGAACTCGGGGACACTGATGCCGAGATGCTTCGCAAGCCGCCTGATATCCTCCCGGCTCACCCGCACATAGCCCGCCATGCGACAGCACAGGCTCGGGCATTTCAGACAATCCAGCCGCTCGTGCGTGGGCATCTCGCCGGAACGGCTCAGCCCTGCGCAACGACGGGGTCGGGGCGGCGGCGGATCAGGTTGGTCGGGCGCAGGCTCAGCACCAGCTCGTCCTTCTGGTTGAACACCTCGACCAGGCACCGCACCACGCCGAATTCCGGCCGGCTCTGCGACACCCGGCTCTCCAGCACCGTCACGCGCGGGCGCAACGTGTCGCCGGGGCGGACCGGGCGGTGCCAGCGCACCTCCTCGATCCCCGGCGCGGCCATGCCGTTGAACGGCAGGTAGTGCTCCACGAACAGCGGCATCATCAGCCCGATCGTGTGCCAGCCGCTCGCGATCAGCCCGCCGAACGGGCCGGCCTCCGCCATGGCACGGTCGACATGCATCGGCTGCGGATCATAGCGCTCCGCGAATGCCAGCAGCTCATCCTCCGACAGCGTGACCGACCCGCACGCGACCACCGCGCCGACCGGATAATGCTCGAGCCAGCGCTCCGTCGCGGGGGGCAGCGTGTGCGTCGCCATGCGGGAGATCCCTCGTCAGAAGCCCTGGCGGGCGATGTCCATGGCGAAATAGGTCAGGATCAGGTCCGCGCCAGCCCGCTTGATCGCGCCCAGCGACTCGCGCACGACGCGCGCCTCGTCGATCGCCCCGGCCTGGGCGGCGAACTTGATCATCGCATACTCGCCGCTCACCTGGTACGCGGCCAGCGGCAACAGGCTGCGCTGGCGGATCTGGCTGATCACGTCGAGATACGGGCCGGCCGGCTTGACCATCAGCATGTCCGCGCCCTCGGCCTCGTCGGCAATCGACTCGCGGATCGCTTCCCGGCCGTTCAGCGGGTTCATCTGGTAGGCCTTGCGGTCGCCCTTGAGATCGCAGCCCGAGGCCGCGCGGAACGGGCCGTAGAAGGCGGAGGCGAACTTGCTCGAATACGCCATCACCGGCGTGTTCGAGAGCCCGTTGCCGTCCAGCGCCGCGCGGATCGCCGCGATCTGCCCGTCCATCATGGCCGACGGCGCGATGATGTCCGCCCCGGCCCGTGCCGCGATCACCGATTGCCGGCCCAGATTCTCGATCGTCTCGTCGTTGTGGACGTCGTCGTCGTGGATCACGCCGCAATGCCCATGCGTCGTGTATTCGCAGAAGCAGGTGTCGGAGATCACCACGAGCTCCGGCGCCGCATCCTTGGCCCGCTTCAGCATGCGGGCGAGCAGCCCGTCCTCGCGCAGCGTGTCGCCGCCATGGTCGTCCTTGTGGTGGCTGACGCCGAAGGTCATCACCGACTTGATCCCGGCCGCCGCGATCTCCTTCACCACACCGGCGAGCTTGCGTTCGGGGATGCGGTAGATCCCCGGCATGCTCTCCACCGGGGCGAAGTCGTCCAGCTCCTCCTCGACGAAGATCGGGTAGATCAGGTCGTTGAGGCTGACGGTGGTTTCCTGCACCAGGTCGCGCAGCGCCTGGCTCGCGCGCAGGCGGCGGAGCCGCGTCGTCGGGAATGGCGGGACCATGGAGCCTCCTTCCAGCGCTGCTGATGTAGACAAGGCTCGGCGCTCACGCCAGTGGGTCGAGCCAGGAGCATCAAGCCAAGGCGCTCAAGCCAGTGGCGAGGGCCGCGGCCGGGGCCGCTCCGCGTAGCGCCCGAAGCGGAACGGGGTCGGGTCGACCACCGGCGTCTCTCCCATGACGAGCTGCGCCATCAGCCGCCCGGCCCCCGGCCCGATCCCGAACCCATGGCCCGAGAACCCGGTCGCGATGAAGAACCCCGGCACCGCGTCGACGCCCGAGATCACCGGCACCGCGTCGGGCGTGACGTCGATCACGCCGCCCCAGCTCTCCGCCACCTTCATCTCCCGGAAGGCCGGGAACGCCGCGGTGACGGCTTCCCGCGCCTTGTCCAGGATCGGCTGGTAGGGCGGCGGGTCGTAGGTGCGCACCTGCTCGAACGGCGAGGGCGCATCCAGCGCCCAGCGCCGGGGCGTCCGCGCCTCCCGGAAGAAGGCGGAGCCGAAGCGCAGGCTCAGGCTGTCGTGGGTCTGCCGCAGCGCCGGCAGGAAGTCGGCGAAGAAGCGGAAACTGTCGGGCACGATGTCCACGACGTTGTCGCTCCAGTTCGCGACGTTGTAGCCGCCGTCCAGCCGCTTGCGGATGCCGAAGCCCTGGCCGCTGCAGGACACCTCCGGCCCGCCCTCCAGCTTCTCGGTCCGCATCACCGAGGACATCACCTTGAGCTGCGGCAGCGTCACGCCGAAGGACCCGGCGAACAGTCGCGACCAGATCCCGCCCGCCAGCACCACGCCATCGCAGGCGATGCGCCCCTTCTCCGTCACCACGCCGGAGATCCGCCCGCCGGTCGTCTCGATCCCGCGCACGGCGCAGTTCGTCAGCACCGTCGCGCCATGCGCCTGCGCGCCCCGCGCGATCGCCGGGGCCGCGCGCTGCGGTTCGGCGCGCCCGTCGCTCTGGGTGTAGAGCGCGCCCAGCCAGTCCCCGGTCAGTCCCGGCAGCCTCTCGCCGATCTCCGCCCGGGTCAGCATCCGGCTGTCGAGCTGGTGCGGCCGGCCCGCCTGCTCGAGCCAGGCCTCCCGTTTCGCCAGGTCCTTCGGCGTCTTGCACAAATAGACGATGCCGCAGCGGCGGAAGCCGGTCTCGGCCCCCACCATCTCGTTCATCTCCCCCCAGAGCCGCATCGCCTCGATCGAGAGCGGGATCTCCGCCGGGTCGCGGCCCATCTTGCGGCACCAGCCCCAGTTGCGGCTGGATTGCTCGCCGGCGATCGTGCCCTTCTCGCACAGCACGACGGGCACGCCGGCGCGCGCCAGGAAGAAGGCGGTGGAGGTGCCGATGATGCCGCCGCCGATCACCACCACGCCGGTGCGATCGGGAGCGGCCTGGTCGGACGGGACGGGATCGACGCGAGGGGCCATGCGAAACTCCGGGACGATGTGCCAGCGTGCTCCCGGTGCACCCGCGCATGCAATCTTCGCCTGTTCCAATCTCTCACGTCGGCTTGACGCATCTGCCGGTGGCCAGCACGCGCCCGATATGCCACTCATCCGGGAACGAAACCGTTGATTCCGCGGCGAGCCATGAAAAGGACGGCATGACGCCTTTCCGGCGCGACCTCGCCCTTGCACCCCGGTGGGCGTCCCGCTCCAGGGCTCGCCATGGACGCGGCTGAGCCGCGCCGCAGCCCGACCCGCGCGCTGCACGGTCTCCTGCTCGCGGCCATCGTGCTGCCGCTGCTGATCCTGGCCGGCGGCGGCTACCTCGCCTGGCGGACCGTCTCGACCGAGGCGGTGCGCGACCTGCAGCGCAGCCTGGCCGTCGCCGCGGAACAGGCGACGAAGATCCTCGACGCCCAGGCACTGCTGGCCGACCGCGTGCAGGACATGCTGGACGATCCCGACGCCCCCGCGCTGCTGGCGAACGAGGCCGAACTGCGCGACCGGATCGCCGCCATGATCGCCCGCTTCCCGCAGATCACCGGCGTGCTCGTGCTCGACGGGAAGGGTCACCCGGTGGCCTCCACCACCCGGTTCCCGGTCGACCGCCTGAGCGACTTCGCCGCACACGGGTTCTTCCGCACGCTGGACGAGACCGGCGCCGCGCTGGTGATCGACACCGACCCGGATGGCGGACTGACCGGGCGGCCGGCGCTCATCGTCGCCCGCCGCCGCGGGCTGGCGCGGTTCGAGGGCAGCATCGTCGTCGCGACCTCCCCGCGCACCATCGAATCGTTCGACCGCACGCTGCTCGCCGGCAACCCGGCCTATGTCGCCGGCCTGTTCCGCAGCGACGGCATCGACCTCGCCCGCTACCCGCCCCAGGCGGAGGACGAACGCACGCCGACCGGCTACCACCCGCTGCTCGCGCTGATCGCCGGCCAGCCGCTGGCCGGCCTCGTCCGGCTGCGCTCCGGCGTCGACGGGGTCGAGCGCCTGGTGGCCTACCGCCGGCTGGAGACGTATCCGGTCTATGCCAGCGTCGGCCGCCGCTGGAGCTCGATCTGGACGGCCTGGTTCGCGCTCATGGCCACGCATCTGGTGATCGGCATCCCGGCCGCCGCCGCGCTGATCCTGCTGACCCTGCTCGCACTCGGCCGCACCCGCGCGCAGGAAACCACGCTCGCCACGCTGCAGAGCGAGGTGCGACGGCGGGAGATCGCCGAGGCGGCGCTGCGCCAGTCGCAGAAGATGGAGGCGATCGGCCGCCTGACCGGCGGCATCGCGCACGACTTCAACAACCACCTGACGGTGATCAGCAGCAACGTGGAGCTGCTGAAGCGGCGCCTGCCCCGCGATGCCGACGCGCTGGCGCGGCTCGCCGAGGCCGCCATGCAGGGCGTGCAGCGGGCGGCCACGCTGACCCACCGGCTGCTCGCCTTCTCGCGGCAGCAGCCGCTCGACCCCGAACCGCTCGATGCGGGGCGGCTGGTCGGTGGCATGTCCGACCTGCTCCGCCGCACGCTGGGGGAGACGATCGAGATCGAGACCGCGCTCGCGCCCGGCCTCTGGCAGGTGCGGGTCGACGCCAACCAGCTCGAGAACGCCCTGCTCAACCTGGCGGTGAACGCCCGCGACGCCATGCCGGAGGGCGGCAGGCTGACGCTCGAGACCGCCAATGTCCGCCTCGACACGAGCTACACCACCGCGCATGACGAGGTCAGACCCGGCGACTACGTGATGATCGGGGTGTCCGACAGCGGCACCGGCATGTCGGCCGAGACGCTGTCGCGCGCCTTCGAGCCCTTCTACACGACGAAGCCGATCGGCCAGGGCACCGGCCTCGGCCTGTCCATGGTGTACGGCTTCATCAAGCAGTCGGGCGGCCACGTCACGATCGACAGCACGCCCGGCCGGGGCAGCGCCGTGAAGCTCTATCTGCCGCGCTGGCCCCGCCAGCCCGAGGGCACCCGGACGCCACGGCCATCGTCGCGATCCCCGGTCAGCGCCGGGGAGACGATCCTGGTGGTGGAGGACGACGAGGCCGTCCGCCGCGCCTCGGTCGATGCGCTGCAGGAGCTGGGCTACACGGTGCTGCAGGCGCCCGACGCGATGGAGGCCATCCGCGTGCTGATCGACCGTGGCGGCATCGACTTGCTGTTCACCGATATCGGGCTGCCGGGCGGGGTGGACGGGCGGGCCCTCGCCGATGCCGCCCGCAACGCCGCGCCCGACGTGAAGATCCTGTTCACCACCGGCTACACCCGCGCGGCTGGGCGCAGCACCGGACGGCTCGACCCCGGCGCGCACCTGCTGCCCAAGCCGTTCACGCTCCAGCAACTCGGCGCCAAGGTGCGGGAGATCCTGGATGCGCCGCCCCCCTCCGCGGCGCCGCGATCCGTGCCTGCGCCCGCGCCCGCGGGTGGGAAACCCGGCACCGACACCGCGCATTGATTGCCGCTTTTTCGGGCGTATCGTGCCGGCGATTCGGGCCATTCGCCGAATAGTTTGGCGCTCTGTCTAGTATTGCGCCCAATGCAAGGATCGTTAGACTGCCGCGCCAACAAGAATGCCGGGAGCGGACGTCCTCCTTCTGTCTGGGCGGTCACATGAACATTCCTCGTCGAGCGGTCCTCCACCTCGCCACCGGCGCGACGCTGGCGGGCGCCTTTCCCATGTCCGGCCACGCGCAGAGCCGCGCGGAGACCCTGCGCTACGTCACGGGCGCCAACATCAACACGCTCGATCCCTGCGTGCCCGGCTCGACCCGCGAGTCGTTCGGCCTGTCGATGAACGTCTACGACCGGCTGTTCACGTTCGGCCGCAAGAAGGTGGACGGCAACTGGGTGTTCGATCCCACGGTGATCCGCGGCGAGCTGGCCCAGTCCTATGAGATGAGCCCCGACAAGCTCACCATCACCATCCACCTGCGCCCCGACGCGAACTGGCAGGACGGTTCCCCGGTGACCGCCGAGGACATCAAGTGGTCGCTCGACCGTGCCGTGTCCGCGAAGTCGCTGGCGCCGCCGCAGTTCTCCACCGGCTCGCTGACCAGCCCGGACCAGTTCCGCATCGTCGACGCCAAGACGCTGACCGTCAGCCTCGCCAAGCCGGACCGGCTGGCGCTCGCCAATCTCTGCGTCCCCTACGCGATCATGATCAACAGCAAGCTCGCGAAGCAGCACGCGACGGCGGACGATCCCTGGGCGCTGCAGTGGACCAAGACCAACACCGCGGCGAGCGGCGCCTACATCGTCGAGAGCTACAAGCCCGGCGAGAGCGTGATCCTGCGCCGCAACGACGCCTGGAAGGGCGGCGCCGACGGCAAGCTGCCGTTCTTCCGCCGCATCATCCTGCAGACCGTGCCGGAGGCCGCGACGCGGGCGAACCTGATCGAGCGCGGGGACGCGGACCTCGCGATCGACCTCGCGGCGAGCGACATCCCGACGATGGAGAAGTCGGCGAAGGCGAAGGTCGTCTCCGTGCCGCAGACCAACGGCTTCACCCACATCTCGATGAACACGCAGATCGCGCCGTTCGACAATCCGAAGGTGCGCCAGGCGATCGGCGCGGCGCTGCCGTACGAGGATATGTTCCAGGCCTCCCTGTTCGGCCGGGGCCGCCGGCTCTACGGGGCGAGCTGGACCGGCTCCCCGCCCAGCATCGACTTCCCGCAGCCGATGCCGCTGAAGACCGATCCGGCGCGGGCGAAGCAGTTGCTGACCGAGGCCGGGTTCCCGAACGGGTTCAAGACCAGCTTCGCCTTCAGCACCGGCGCCGCCGCCACCGCCGAACCGCTCGCCGCCCTGCTGAAGGAGGCGCTGGGCAAGGTCGGCATCGAGGTCGACATCCAGAAGAAGCCCGACGCCGAGTTCAACACGATGGAAGCGGAGAAGAAGCTGACCTTCTTCACCGATTCCGGCACGGCCTGGCTGCCCGCGACCTACTACTACTTCTACCTGTACTTCACCCGCGACCAGCGCTGGAACTTCGCCAGCTGGAAGAACACGAAGATCGAGGAGCTGTCGAACCAGGCCCGCTTCGAGACCGACCCGGCGAAATACGAGGCCGAGTGCAAGGAGATGATCGAGATCTTCGCCGACCAGCAGCCGCTGCTGATGATCTGGCAGCCCAACCACGATGCGGTCATGGCGAAATCGGTCGACGGCTACACCTACCAGTTCTACCGCCAGGCCGATTTCCGCGACCTCGTGCGGGCCTGAGGTGATCGCGTCAGCGCGGACGGGCGAAGGGGCCGCCGCCCCCTCTCCCGTCGCGGGAGAGGGCCGGCGTGAGGGGGCGATCGGGGCGTTCGCACATCCCGGGGCCCCATCGCGCCACCCCCTCCCCCTGACCCCCTCCCGCAAGGGGAGGGGGGACACCCCCGGCAACGCCCCCTCTCCCCTCGCGGGAGAGGGACGGGGTGAGGGGGCGATCGGGGCGTTCGCACGTCCCGGGGTCCCATCGCGCCACCCCCTCCCCCTCCCCCTGACCCCCTCCCGCAAGGAAAGGGGGGACACCCCCGGCAACGCCCCCTCTCCCCTCGCGGGAGAGGGCCGGGGTGAGGGGGCGCGGACCGCGGCATGAAGACCTTCCTCGCCATCCTCCAGCGCGTCGGGCGCCGGCTGCTCTTCTCGCTCCCCGCGCTGCTCGGCGTCGTCGTCGTGACCTTCGTGCTGATGCGCGTCCTGCCCGGCGACCCCGCCGTGTTCTTCGCCGCCGGCCCCAGCGCCGGGAAGGCCGAGATCGACGAGCTCCGCCACCAGATGGGCCTCGACAAGCCAATGCCGGTGCAGCTCGTGCGCTACCTGGGCGACGTCGCGACCGGCAATCTCGGGCGCTCGCTCACCACCGGCCAGCCCGTGGTCGCCGACATGCGCGCGCGCCTGCCCGCCTCGCTGGAGCTCACCTGCACCGCGCTGGTCATCGCCCTCGCGCTGTCGATCCCACTCGGTGTCGCCGCCGCACTGCGGCCCGGCTCGCCGATCGACCACGCCGTGCGGATGCTGTGCACGCTGGGCGTCTGCGTGCCGACCTTCGTCTCCGGCCTGCTGCTGATCTACGTGTTCTACTACCTGCTGGGCTGGGCGCCCGATCCCACCGCGCGGATCGACATTTTCGCCTCCACGCCGCCCGACATCACCGGCTTCTACCTGATCGACTTCGCCCTCACCGGCGACTGGCAGGGGTGGTGGGCCGCGTTCACGCAGCTCCTGCTGCCCGCCTTCACCATGGCGCTGTTCGTGCTCGCACCGCTCGCACGCATGACCCGCGCCTCCATGCTCGCGGTGCTGGGATCGGACTTCATCCGCACGGCAAACGCCCTCGGCCTGAAGCCGCTCCGCATCGTCGTCGCCTACGCGCTGCGCAACGCCCTGCTGCCCGTGCTGACCATCACCGGCATCGTCTTCTCCACCATGCTCGGCGCGAACGTGCTGGTGGAGAAGGTGTTCTCCTGGCCGGGTGTCGCGTCCTACGCGCTCGATGCCCTGCTCGCCTCCGACTACGCGCCGGTGCAGGCCTTCGTGCTGCTGATGGCCACCATCTTCGTCCTGGTGAACGTCCTGATCGACATCCTCTACGGCATCGCCGATCCACGGGTCTCCGTGGAATGAGCGCCACCCTTGCCGGCAACCGCTCCACCGCGCAGCACATCCTGTTCGTGCTGCGCGGCAACCTCGTCACCACGATCGCCGCCGCCCTGGTCACCCTGCTGGTGATCGTGGCCATCCTCGCGCCGTGGCTCGCGCCCTACGACCCGATCGCATCCGACGTGCCCGCCGCCCTCCAACCCCCCAGCGCTCTCCACTGGGCCGGCACCGACCAGCTCGGACGCGATATCCTGAGCCGCATCCTGCTCGCCGCCCGGCTCGACCTGTTCATCGCCGTCTCCGCCGTCGGCCTGTCCTTCGTGGTGGGCGCCGTGGTCGGCGGGTTCTGCGGCTATCGCGGCGGCCGGCTCGACCGTTGGGTCGGACGCATCGTCGACGTGCTGATGGCCTTCCCGCTCTTCGTGCTGGCGATGGCGCTCGTCGCGGCGCTGGGCAACCGCATGGAGAACATCATCATCGCGACGGCAGTGATCAACCTGCCCTTCTACACGCGCTTCGCTCGCGCCGAGGTCAACGTCCGCCGCAACAGCGGCTGGGTCGAGGCCGCGCGCGCCTGCGGCGAAAGCCACATGATGGTCGTGCTGCGCTTCCTGCTGCCGAACGTGCTGCCGGCGATGGCCGTGCAGATCTCGCTCAATCTCGGCTGGGCGATCCTGAACGCGGCCGGCCTGTCCTTCATCGGCCTCGGTGTCCAGGCGCCGACGCCCGAATGGGGCATCATGGTCGCGGAAGGCGCGCGCTTCATCACCACCGGCAAATGGTGGCTGGTCGCCTTCCCCGGCCTCGCGCTGATGCTCACCGTGCTGGGCTTCAACCTGCTGGGCGACGGGCTGCGCGACATCCTCGATCCGCGGATGCGCACATGACCGCGCCGCTGCTCCAGGTCGAGGACCTGAAGGTCGACTTCTCCACCCGCAACGGCATCGTGCGCGCGCTGCACGGCATCGGCTTCACGCTGAACGCCGGGGAGACGCTGGGCATCGTGGGGGAGAGCGGATCGGGCAAGTCCGTCACCTCGCTCGCGGTGATGCGCCTGCTCGACCGCGCCGGACGCATCGCCGGCGGGCGCGTGCTGTTCCAGGGCCGCGACATCACCCGCGCGGCGCCCGGCGACCTGCGCTCCCTGCGCGGCGCGGCGATGTCGATGATCTTCCAGAACCCGCGCGCGGCATTGAACCCGATCCGCACCGTGGCGCAGCAGATCATGGACGTGCTGCAGGCGCATCGCCGCATCTCCGCGGCGGAGGCGCGGCGGCAGGCGCTCGACCTGCTGAAGGCCGTGCGCATCCGCGATCCGGAACGGCGCATGAGCGCCTATCCGAACGAGCTGTCCGGCGGCATGTGCCAGCGCGTGATGATCGCCATGGCGATCGCCTGCGAGCCCGCCTTGCTGATCGCCGACGAGCCGACCACGGGACTGGACGTCACCACGCAGAAGGTCGTGATGGACCTGCTGGCCGGGCTGACCGCCGATCGCGACATGGCGGTGATCCTGATCACCCACGACCTCGGCCTCGCCGCGCGCTACTGCGGCGCCATCGCCGTGATGGAGCAGGGCCGCATCGTCGAACAGGGACCGACCGAGACGCTGTTCCGCGCCGCGCAGCACCCCTATACGCGCCGGCTGATCGCGGCCTCGCCGACGCGGCGGTCGACGCTCGCGGACCTCGCGCAGGGCGCGCCGCCACCGGAACCGGTCGTGCGTCCCCCGCCGCCGCCCGGCACCGGCCCACTGCTCGACGTGCAGAACCTGGTGAAGCTCTATTCCGGCACGCGCGCGGTGGACGACGTGTCCTTCACCATCGCCGCGGGCGGCAGCCTGGGGCTCGTCGGTGAATCGGGATCGGGCAAGACCACGCTGTCGCGCATGATCTGCCGGTTGATCGACGCGGATGGCGGCGACGTCGTGTTCCAGGGCGAGTCGATCGGCCACATCCCGGCGCGCGATTTCCACAAGGCGCCGCAGCGGCGCGACGTGCAGATCGTGTTCCAGGACCCGACCGACAGCCTCAATCCGCGCTTCACCGCCTTCGACAGCATCGCGCATCCGCTGCGCCGGCTGGAGGGCATGCGCGACGGGGCCGCCCTGACCGCCCGTGTCACCGAAGCTGCCGCGCGCGCCGGGCTGGAACCCGCGCTGCTCGGCCGCTTCCCGCACCAGCTCTCGGGTGGGCAGAAGGCGCGCGTCGGCATCGCGCGCGCGGTGGCGCCGCGGCCGAAACTGCTGCTGCTGGACGAGCCAACCGCCGCGCTCGACGTGTCGATCCAGGCGGTGATCCTGCAGTTGCTGGACCGTCTCCGGCGGGAGGACGATCTGGCCTTGCT
>MKTV01000038.1:130793-159212 GCA_001898425.1 Rhodospirillales bacterium 69-11 | reverse complement strand
GGATGATGTGCGAGCAGATGGTGGTGCTACAGGCCGGCAAAGTCGTGGAAGCGGGGCCGAGCGAGAGGGTGTTCGAGGCGCCGGGTGCGGCGTACACGCGGGCGCTGCTGGAGGCGATCCCGCATTTCGAACCGGGCGCCGCGGCGTCGGAGCGGGTCCACGCATGAGCGCCGCCCCCGAGGTGGTGCGCGAAGGCCCCGGCGCGCGCGAAGCCCTGACCGCGCAGGCGCTGGATGCTCTCACCGCGCAGGCGCCGGATGCTCTCACCGCGCAGGCGCTCGACGCTCTCACCGCGCAGGCGCGCGAGGACCTGCGCCGCATCGCGCATCCCGCCATGCCGTGGCTGACGCCCCGCATCGGCCCCGACGGCGCGCCGGCGCTCGACGTGCTGATCGTGGGCGGCGGGCAGTCGGGCGTGGCGATTGCCTTCGGGTTGAAGCGCGCGCGGGTCGACAACGTGCTGGTGGTGGATCGCGCGCCGCGCGACCGCGAAGGCCCGTGGCTGACCTATGCGCGGATGCCGACGCTGCGCTCGCCCAAGGACTACACCGGCCCCGATCTCGACATTCCGTCGCTGGGCTACCAGGCCTGGCATGAGGCGCGCTACGGCGCGGCCTCGTGGCAGGCGCTCGATCTGATCCGCACGGCGGATTGGGCGGCCTATCTCGGCTGGGTGCGCGACACGGTCGGCATCACCGTGCAGAGCGAGACCGAGGTGGTGGACATCGCACCCGCTGCCGGTGGGCTGCTCGCGGTGACGCTGCGCGAGGCGGGCGGCGAGACGGTGCGGTTCGCGCGCAAGGTCGTGCTGGCGACGGGGCAGGATGGCGCCGGCCTATGGTGGATGCCGGACTTCGTCACGGCCCTGCCGCCGCATCTGCGCGCGCACACGGCGGACGCGATCGACTTCCCCGCGCTGCGCGGGCGCCGCGTGGCCGTGCTGGGCGCCGGCGCGTCGGCGCTCGACAATGCCGCGTCCGCCCTGGAAGCCGGGGCGGAGGAGGTCGTGCTGTTCTGCCGCCGCGCGGAGCCGCAAGTGATCCAGCCCTATCGCTGGCTGACCTTCACGGGATTCCTGCGCCACCTGTCGGAGCTGCCGGACGAGTGGCGCTGGCGGTTCATGAGCCGCATCCTGGGCCTGCGCGAGGGGTTCCCGCAGCCCACCTGGGATCGCTGCGCACGCCACACGGCGTTCCGCCTGCGCACCGGCTCACCCTGGACCGGCGCGCGCGTGGTGGGGGAGGCGGTGGAGATCGACACGCCGACCGGTCCCTACATGGCGGACTTCCTGATCTGCGGCACCGGCGTGCAGATGGATTTCGCACGCCGTCCCGAACTGCGCCGCCTCGCCGGACAGATCGCGCGCTGGTGCGACCGCTACACCCCGCCCCTCCACGAACGCGACGAGCGGCTCGGGCAGTTCCCCTATCTCGGGCCGGACTTCGCGCTGCAGCCACGCGAACCCGGCGCGGCGTGGATGACCGACATCCACATGTTCAACATCGCCTCGACCATGAGCTTCGGCCCGTCGGGATCCTCGATCAACGCGATGACGACCGCGGTGCCGAAGCTGGTGCACGGGCTGACGCGCGGGCTGTTCGTGGGCGACCTGGACGCGCACTGGGCCGCGCTGGAGGCGTACGACGTACCGCAGGCGGTCCTGCGGTAGCGTCACGCCGCGGCAGGCGTGAGCTCCGTCCTGCGGATCTGCGGCGCGATCTCCTGCATGAACAGTTCCAACGCGCGCGAAGAGAACGCCGCCGGCATCGGGCCGGTCCGGAAGCGCACGAACACGCCGCCGACGCCGGTCTTCTCCAGGCTGGTGAAGTCCTCCATCAACGTCTCCGGCGAGCCGCACAGCACCGGCAGGCCAGGCTGCTTGTTGGCCTTGGCGACCATGGCCTCGAACGCCGTGCTCTGCGCCGCGCGATAGGTCTGCATCTGCTGGAAATACGGCAGGCCGACCTCGACCGCTTCCTTGTCGGTCGGGGCCAGGACGACGGTGCGGGCGACCCAGCTTTCCGAGATGGCGTGGTCGATGACGTCGTCGGCGAGACCCGCCTCGCGCGCGGCCTTGCGGTAGATCCCGACATTGCGCGCCGCCCCCGCCGCGGTCGCCGCCGCCATCAGCACGGGCCGGCCGAGACGCGCCTGGGCGGAGAGCGACGCTTCCGAGGCGACGCTGCGCAGGATCTGCGGATAGGGCTTGGTGTAGGGCCGCGGGCGCAGCATCGGGATCTCGAAATTCCAGTACTTGCCGGCATGCGCGACCTTCTCGTTCGTCCAGCATTGCAGCAGGATCTTCTCGATCTCCTCGAACCGCTCCTGCGCCGTGTCGGGATCGATCTGATAGCCGGTGTATTCGTGGGTGTTGACGAGGCTGCCGCGCCCCAGCCCGACGATCAGCCGCCCCTTGCTCAGATTGTCGATCAGCGAAATCTGCTCGGCCATCCGCAGCGGGTGGTACAGCGATGTCTGCAGCACGGCGAAGCCGATCTTGATGCGGTGCGTCGCCATAGCCAGGGCGGAGGCGAACGTCGCCGGGTCGACATAGGCACAGTTGCCGTCGAAATGATGCTCGACGAGGAACACGGCATCCATCCCGAGCTCTTCGGCGAGCCTGGCTTCGGCGACCGCTTCGTCGATCACCTGTGCGTCGGCCGACGGATTGCGTGATTCGTGGAACAGGAAGACGCCAACTCTCATGTCATTCTCCTGCCGCCGGGATGCCGGACGGCTGCTCGATTCAGACGGTTTTCATGCAAGCGCGATGCCGCAAGCGGCGGGTGCAGGTGCGACGCCGCTCGCGGCCGCGCCGTGCCACGCGCAAATGAACGCGGCCGCCGGTCGTGTCACGGTGACGGCGGCGCGCCCGCCCCGATCATCACCGGATCGTTTCTAGGAAGCGTGACCCGGGGCGGAGGAAAGGGAGGGGTCGTTACGATCGAAACAACGCCCCGCGCAGGAACGTGCAGACCGCGTCGTACTCAGCCCGGGCCGCGGCGCCGGTGAAGCGGGCGCGCATGAAGCCGTGGATCATGCCGCGCGCCTCCCGGTACGTGACGTCCACACCTGCGAGCGCCAGCTTCGAGGCGTAGAGCCGCCCGTCGTCGCGGACCGGATCGAGTTCCGCGGACAGCACGAAGGCCTGCGGCAGGCGCGAGAAGTCCTTCGCGCGGGCGGGGCGTGCATACGGGTCGTCGTCGAACTGCGCCTCCGGGAACAGCAGCTTCTTGTAGGCGCGGCTTCCGGCCGTCGTCAGCCCGTAGCCTTCCGCATTCTCCGTGTAGGACGGCATCGACATGTCGGTGCCGATCACCGTGTAGATGACCGCCTGTGCGACGAGCGGCGGGCCGTTGCGGTCCCGCGCCGCGAGGCAGAGCGAGGCCGCGAGATGGCCGCCCGCGCTGTCGCCTGCGACCGCCAGGCGCGCCGGGTCGATGCCGAACGCCCCGGGATTCGCGTGCAGGTGCGCGAGCACCCCGTAGCAATCGTTGAAGGCGGCGGGATACGGGTGCTCCGGCGTCAGGCGATAGTCCACGCTGACCGTGACGGCGCCGGTCTGGTGCGTGAAGCCCCAGGCGACCGGATCGGAGCTGTCCAGGTCGCCCTTCATGAAGCCGCCACCATGCATGTAGACGATGCAGGGCAGCGGCCCTTCGACGCCGCGCGGGCGGTACACGCGCACCGGCACCGTATGATGCGGCGTGGGCACGGTGGTGTCGTGCACTTCCAGGCTCTCGGGCCGCGGCGGCGAGAGGCTCGCGGTATAGGCGGACCAGGCGCGGCGCTGCTCCTCGACGGTGGTGCCGCCATAGGCGTGCTTCTGTGCCTCGGTCAGGACACGCATGTCCGGATGCGGTTCGCGGCGGATCGTCATGCGGGTGCTCCCGTGGGCAGGTCCTTGCGCATGTAGACGCGCTCGAAGCCCTTCTCGTTCACGCGTCCGGTCTCGACGTAGCCGGCGCGTCGGTAGAGCGCGATGTTCTCGGTCATCAGCACGTGCGTGTAGAGGATGATCGCGTCGAGGCCGCGACGGCGCGCCTCCTGCTCCGTGAAGCTCATCAGCCGCCGGCCGAACCCCTTCCCCTGCCCGTCCGGCGCCACCGCGATGTTGTCGAGCAACAGCGCATGGGCCTGCGGCTCGAGCACCAGGATGCCTGCGATGCGCCCGTCATCCTCCAGCACCCAGGTCTGCTCCGCGCGGATGCGCGCCGCGTAGTCGTCCATCATCGGGCCGGGTGGCTTGCCGATACGCGGGATGTAGTGGCGGTACGCGGCATGCACGAGTTCGCGGACCGCGGCAGCTTCGTCAGGCCGCGCGAGACGGATCATGCGGCGGCGCGGTTGAGCCGCGCGGCTTCCGCCATGACCGCGACCGCTTCGGGCTGGCGCGAGCGCACCGTCAGGCCCGTCGCGCCGGAATCCTCCCAGGCGCGGAACCGCTCCTTGATGCGGGCGGCCGGGCCGACCAGCGACTTCATGTCGACCCACTCGTCGGGCACCGCGGCGATCGCTTCGTCCTTGCGATGCGCGAGGTACAATTCCTGGATGCGGTCGGCCGCCTCGGAGAAGCCGCGCCGGATCATCTGGTCCTTGTGGAAGTTCTTGTCGCGATGGCCCATGCCGCCGACATAGAGCGCCACTTCGGGTTTCAGCTTCGCGAGCCCCGCCTTCACGTCGTCCGTGACCTCGACATGCACCGAGGCCTGGATTTCGAAATCGCCGAAACCCTTGCCGTTGCCGGCGCGGCGGAACCCTTCCTCGAGCCAGGGGCGGTACTCCTCCATCGCGCCCGGCACGAAGCCCATCGGCAGCCAGCCATCGGCCACTTCCGCCGTCAGCTTCACGGTCGATTCGTTGCCGGTCGCGAGGAAGATCGGGATCCCGGGGTTCATGTGGAGGATCGACTTCAGCGGCTTGCCGACGCCGGCCGCACCCTCCCCGGTATAGGGCAGGCGGATCTCCTTGCCGTCATGCGTCACCGGCTCCTCCCGGCGGAAGATCTTGCGCATGATCGCGACGTAGTCCTTCAGCCGGTAGTAGGGCCGGCCCCAGGGCTCCCCGTACCAGCCCTCGACGATCTGCGGCCCGGACACGCCCAGGCCGGCGATGAAGCGCCCGCCGCCCGCCAGCGCGTCCACGGTGCCGGCGCACATCGCGGCATTGGCCGGGGTGCGCGCGGCAAGCTGCATGATGCCGGTGCCGAGCCGGATGTGTCTGGTGACGGCGGCGAGGAAGGCGAGCGGGGTGACGGCGTCGGAGCCGTAGGCCTCGGCGGTCCATACGGAATCGTATCCAAGCGCCTCCGCCTGCTGCACGAGCGCCACGGGCAGGTCGAGCTGCGCCTTGGAGTAGCCGATCGACAAGCCGAGTTTCATGCGACGATCCCCTCGCCTTTCTCGCCGTGCGCACGGCGGCTCTTCGCGTGCGGATCCCGGCCGTGGCGCAGCGTTTCCACATCCGCGGCCCGTGGGCCACGACCGCCACCCATCCGAAAACGGTCGCAGAGGGTCCGCACAGCGTCAAGGCGCGACGGTTGCCCGCGGACCGCAGGGGTGACAGAACCTTCGGCCCGAACGGGAGGAGCACGATGCCGGACGCGATGCAGCCGCGGCTGCCGCAGGCCACGGGTGATCGCCGCCGCACGCTGGTGCTCTGCGCCTGCCTGATGGCCACGTTCATGGCCGCCGTGGAGAGCACGATCATCGCGACGGCGATCCCGACGATCGTCGCCGATCTCGGCGGGTTCGGCCTGTTCAGCTGGGTGTTCGCGATCTACCTGCTGACCCAGGCCGTCAGCATCCCGGTCTATGGGCGGCTGGCCGACCTGTACGGCCGGCGGCGCGTGTTCTTCATCGGCGCCGGCCTGTTCCTGACCGGCTCGATCCTGTGCGGGTTCGCCGGCAGCATGCTGGCGCTGATCGCGTTTCGCGCGGTGCAGGGCTTCGGCGCCGGTGCCGTGCAGCCGATCTCCGCGACGATCCTGGGCGACATCTACGCTCCCGTGGAACGCGCGAAGATCCAGGGCCTCGTCTCCTCGGTCTTCGGCATCTCCGCCGTGGTCGGCCCGTCGCTGGGCGCGTTCCTGATCGAGCATCTGAGCTGGCCCGTCGTGTTCTGGGTGAACGTGCCGATCGGGTTCGCCGCGATCGCGATGATCGCCGCCTTCCTGAAGGAGACCGTGCAGCACCGCCGCCACCAGATCGACTGGATCGGCTCCCTGCTGCTGCTGCTTGGCCTCGGCGCGCTGATGCTAGCGCTGGTGCAGGGCCTCTCCCTCGGCCAGCCCATCCTGGTGGGGGCGGTGATCATCGGCTTCGGCACGTTCGCGCTGCTGCTGCGGCACGAGCGGCGCATCAAGGAGCCGATGCTGCCGCTGGAGCTCTGGCGGTCGCGCATCATCGCGGTGGGCAGCCTGGGGAACGGATTCGCCGGCGCGGTCATGATGGGCGTCTCCGCCTTCCTGCCGACCTACGTGCAGGGGGCGATGGGCAGAAGCCCGGTCGTGGCCGGCCTGGTGCTGGGCGCGATGTCGGTGAGCTGGGCGGCGGCGAGTTTCGGCGGCGGGCGGCTGATGATGCGCACGAGCTACCGCGTCGCCGCGACGGTCGGCAGCTCCTGCCTGGTGATCGGCGCGGGCATGCTCGCCACGATGGCACCGGCCGATGGTCCGCTCTGGGCCGGCACCGGCTCGCTGATCATCGGCATCGGCATGGGATGCACGAGCACGGTGTTCATCGTCTCGGTGCAGGCCTCGGTGCCGTGGCGGCAGCGCGGGGCGGCGACGTCGTCCACGATGTTCATGCGCTTCATCGGCCAGTCGGTGGGCGCGGCGAGCTGCGGCGCGGTGCTGAACGCCTCCATCGCGGCGATCGATCCGACGGCGTCGCACGCGGTGGATCGGCTGCTCGACGCCGCCGGCCGCGCGGCCATGAGCGTCGCCGAACGCGCCCACCTGACCGACGTTGTGGCGCGGTCGCTGCACCACGCCTACCTGCTCGCGACGGCGTTCGCGGTGGTGACGCTGCTGATCGCGAGCTGCATGCCGCCCCGGCTCAGTCCGCGGCACCAGGTTCCGGACTCGCCCTCGCGCTGAAACCAGCCGTCCGGCGGGGCATGTGCCGACACCGCGCGTCGGGCCGTGTGCGCGCTCGATGGCTCCGCGCACGGTTGCACGGCCGCGCGGGGAATGACAGAACGAAACGGTCGCCTTCCGGAAGAACACCGATGCCGGACGCCTCCGCGCCACTGCCCACCGGCACAGATACGACGCATCGCAGCTGGGTGCTGGTCGCCTGCCTGCTCGCGACGTTCATCTCGGCCGTGGAGAGCACGATCGTCGCCACCGCGGTGCCGACGATCGTCGCGTCGCTCGAAGGCTTCGATCTGTTCGGCTGGGTGTTCGCGATGTACTTCCTGACGCAGGCGGTGGGCATCCCGGTCTATGGGCGCCTTGCGGACCGGTATGGACGTCGGCCGGTGTTCTTCGCCGGCACGGGGCTGTTCCTGATCGGCTCGCTGTGCTGCGGACTGTCCGGCAGCATGGTCGCGCTGATCCTCTGCCGCGGCCTGCAGGGGCTGGGCGCCGGCGCCGTCCAGCCGATCGCCGCGACGATCCTGGGCGACCTCTACGGCCCGACGGAGCGGGCGAAGGTGCAGGGCCTCGTCGCGGCGGTGTACGGGTTCGCCGCCCTCGCCGGCCCGTCGCTGGGTGCGTTCCTGATCGACCTGTTCGACTGGCCGGCGGTGTTCTGGATCAACCTGCCGATCGGCCTCGCCGCGATCGCCCTGGTCGGCGTCAGCCTGAAGGAGACCGCCGCGCGGCCGGTCCATCCGGTGGACTGGATCGGCTCCCTGCTGCTGCTGGTGTCCGGCGGCGCGCTGATGCTCGCGCTGGTGCAGGATGCGTTGCTGACGCCGCTCGAGCTGGGCGCGGTCGCGACGATCGGAGGCGCCACGGCGGTCGTGCTGATCTGGCACGAGCGGCGGGTGCCGGAACCGATGCTGGCATACGAGCTGTGGCGGCAACGGGTGATCGCGGTCGGCAGCCTGGGCAGCGGGTTCTGCGGCGCGCTGCTGATGGGCGTCGCGGCGTTCCTGCCGACCTACGTGCAGGGCGTCATGGGCCGCACGCCCGTCGCGGCGGGCGCGGTGCTGGGCGCCATGTCGGTCGGATGGTCGGTCGCGAGCTTCGCCACCGCGCCACTGATGCGCCGGCGCAGCGTGCGGGACATCGCGCTGTCCGGCGGCGCGTGCATGCTGGCCGGAACCGGGATGCTGCTGGGCCTGTCGCCCGCATCCGGCATCTGGTGGCCGGCGGCCGCATCGCTGCTGATGGGGGCCGGCATGGGATTGTGCACGACGGTATTCATCGTCGCCGTGCAGGGCTCCGTCGCGTGGAACCAGCGCGGCGCGGCCACCTGCAGCCTGATGTCCCTCCGCGTGATCGGCCAGTCGCTGGGGGTCGTCGGCGGCGCGTCCGTGCTGAACGCGTCGGTGGCCGCGATCGATCCCGGCGTTGCGGATTCCGCGCTCGATCGGCTGCTGGATCCCGCCGGCCGCGCGAGCCTGGGCCCCGAGGAACTGGCCGACCTGACCGACGTCGTCGCCCGCGCGCTGCACGACACGCATCTGCTGGCGATGGGGTTCGCCGCCGCGACGCTGGCGGTCGCGCTGTGGCTGCCGCGAGGGCTGCGGGCGGTTCCGAAACCGACGCCGCCCGCGTAGGTCAGCCTCAGCCCGCGAGTTCCCGCCGCACGATCGCCGCCCCCTCGGCCAAGGCACGCAGCTTCCCGTCGGCGACGTCGCGCGGCAGGTATTTCATCCCGCAATCCGGCGCCGGCACGAGATGGGCCGCGTCGACGAAACGCAGCCCGGCGCGGATGCGGTCCGCGATCGTCCCGGCGGTCTCGACCGCGGCGTCGCCCAGGTCGAGCACGCCCAGCATGATCGTCTTGCCCGCGAGGTCGCGGAGCACGCCGAGATCGAGTTTCGGCTGCGCGGCCTCGATCGAGATCTGCTGCGCCACGGTGTCGGCGAGCTGCGGCAGGAAGCTGTAGCCCGACGGCTTCTGCGCGACGACCGCGGCATAGCCGAAGCAGACATGGACGACGGTCGTGCCTTCGATGCCTTCGAGCGCACGGTTGATCGCGCGGACGCCGTAGCGGCTGGCCTTGTCGGGGGCGGCGCGCACCCAGGGCTCGTCCAGTTGCAGCACGTCCACGCCGGTCGCCTTCAGCGCGCGCAGTTCCTGGTTCACCGCGACGGCGTAGTCCATCGCGAGCTCTTCCTCGTCGGCGTAGAAATCGTTCCGCACCTGCTGCGAGAGCGTGAACGGGCCGGGCAGCGTGATCTTGGTCGCGCGATCGGTGTTCGCGCGCAGGAACTGCGCATCGCGCACTTCCACCGGCCCGCGATGGCGGATCGGCCCGACGACGCGCGGCACCGGGGTGCGCCGGCCCGACTGGGACACGATCTCGGCGGGGGTGTCCGCGTCGATGCCGTCCAGCGCGAGGGCGAAGCGGTTGGAATAGCTCTCGCGGCGGATCTCACCATCGGTGACGATGTCGATCCCGGCGCGCTCCATGCTGCGGATCGCCAGGATCGTGGCGTCGTCCTGCGCCTGTTCCAGCAGGTCGTCCGGGATGCGCCACATGTCGCGGGCGTGGGTGCGTGGCACCCCGTGCTGATGCAGGGTGGCGCGGTCGACCAGCCAATCCGGCTGTGGCGTGCTGCCGACGACGGTGGTGGGCAGCAGGTGGGTCGGATAGGGCATGGCGGAGACCTCCGCCGTCACCCTATCCGGATCGCGCTCAGTCTTCCAATCCGCCGATGTGCTTCTGCGCGTAGAGCTGCACGCCGACCTGGGAGATCAGCTCGAGCTGGGTCTCGAGGAAGTCGATGTGCTCTTCCTCGGCCTTGGCCACTTCCTCGAACATCATCTTCGAGACGCGATCATTGATCGAATCGCAGTATGCGGCGGCTTCGAGATAGAGCGCGCGCGCATCCGTCTCGGCGGCGAGATCGGCCCGCAGGATCTCCTCGATGTTCTCGCCGATGCGCAGCGGATCGAGGACCTGCATGTTGGGGAAGCCTTCGAGGAACAGGATGCGCGCCGTGAACATGTCGGCGTGCTCCATCTCCTCGATGGATTCCTTGCGCCACGTCTTGGCGAGTTCCTTGTAGCCCCAGTTGTCGAGGATCCGGTAGTGCAACCAGTACTGGTTGATCGCCGTCAGTTCGGACCGCAGGCCGCGGTTCAAGTATTCGATGACCTTGTCGTCGCCGCGCATCCGTTCACCTCGATCGCCAGGCTCACGCGGCGGACCGCTGAACCTCCGGATTGATCTGTGCGACGTCCCCGGCCCGTTCGGCCAACGCGTCGCGCAGGAGGCACCGTAGCGTCCGGGCACAGCGGCCACAACCGGGCGTTTTACCGCACGACCGGAACGTGTCGCGAACCGTCCGCGGCATGGTGGGCGCATTGGCGAGATGCGTGCGCACGTGGCGATCGGACAGCGCGTTGCAGGAGCAGACGATCATGCGGCGGATCCGTCCGAGAGGTTCGGCGTTGCGGGGTACGCTCGTCGGTGGTCCGGGATTGTATAGCGCCCTCCGCGCCGGCCGGCCACGGTTTTCTTGCGACGCATTCTCATATGCCAGGCATGTGTCGCCTGCATGTTGAGCGAGACGGTGCGTGAGGGGGGTGGGCGCAGGCGGGGCCCCGTGTCGTGGCGGCGCAGACCGCCCGCCCCCGTGTCATGGCCGGCGCAGGCCGGCCATCCACGACTTTCCGTGCCGCACGACGTCGTGGATGGCCGCGACAAGCGCGGCCATGACACGGGGAGCACGACCAGCGCGGCCATGACACGGGGGCAGCACCCCACCCCCTCTCGCACTCAGCGCGGCTTGCTGGCCTGGTCGATCTGCTCGATCGCCGCGGCGTCCAGCTGCAGGTGCGCCGCCTTCACCAGATCCTCGAGCTGCGCCAGGGTCGTCGCGCTCACGATCGGGGCCGTCACGCTGGGCCGCGCGATCAGCCAGGCGATCGCCACCTGCGTCGGGTTCGCCCCGGTTCGCGCGGCCACGTCGTCCAGCGCGCGCAGCACGCCAAACCCGTACTCGTTCAGGTATTTCTCCACCCGCGAGCCCCGCGCGCGCCCGGCCGTGTCACCCGCCGACCGGTACTTGCCGCTCAGGAAGCCGCTCGCGAGCGAGTAGTACCCGATGACGCCGACCTTCTCCTTCAGGCAGAGATCCTCGAGCGGTCCCTCGAACTCCGTCCGCTCGACCAGGCTGTATTGCGGCTGCAGGCTCTGGTAGCGCGGCAAGCCCTTCGCCGCGCTGATGCGCAGCGACTCCGCCAGCCGGTCGGCCGAGAAGTTCGAGGCGCCGATCTCCCGCACCTTGCCCTGCTGGATCAGCGTGGCGTAGCCGGACAGCGTCTCCTCGATCGGCGTGTCCGGGTCATCGCGATGCGACTGGTAGAGATCGATGCGGTCGGTCTGCAGCCGGCGCAGACTGTCCTCCACCGCCTGCATCATGTACGCGCGGGACAGGCCCTTCTTGCCGGGCCCCATCTCGATGCCGAGCTTGGTGGCGAGCACGACGCGGTCGCGCTTGCCGGAAGATTTCAGCCATTTGCCGATGATCATCTCCGACTCGCCGCCCTGGTTGCCGGGATGCCAGCGGGAATACACGTCGGCGGTGTCGATGAAGTTGAAGCCTGCATCGACCCAGGCGTCGAGCAGCGCGAACGACGTCTTCTCGTCTGCGGTCCAGCCGAACACGTTGCATCCGAAACAGATCGGCGAGACGCGCAGCGAGGACTGCCCGAGTTGGCGTTGCGCGCTCATGCGCGGTCTCCCGCGCCGGCGCGCACCAGCTTGCCGGGCGTGGCACCGGTGTGCACGCCGCCGGCGAAGGTCTCCACGCCGGAGACGAAGGTGTGGTGATAGCCGTCGACCCGCTGCACCAGCCGGCGGCCGCCCATCGGCAGGTCGTAGCGCACCTCCGGCACGTGCAGCCGCAATCCCTCGAAATCGAGCACGTTGACGTCGGCCTTCATGCCCGGCCGCAGCAGGCCGCGGTCGTGGAAGCCGAAGAACGAGGCGGTCTCGCTGGTCTGCCGCTTCACCAGCAGCTCGAGCGGCAGCTTCGCGCCGCGGGACCGGTCGCGGCCCCAATGGATCAGCATCCAGGACGGCACCGAGGCATCGACGATGGAGGAGCAATGCGCGCCGCCGTCGGACAGGCCGAGGATCGTCGCGTCGTCCCGCAGCATCGTGTGGATGACGTCGAGATTGTCCTCGTTGTAGCCGACGATCGGGAAGAACAGGAACTGGTCCGCCGCCGCCGCGAGATAGTCGTACGCCACCTCGTCGGGGGAGCGTCCCTCGCGCCGCGCCATCGCGCCGATCGAGTCCGATTCCGCCGGCTCGTAGTTCGGCGGATCGCCCATCGGGAACATGCGGTCCCAGCGCGTGACGATGTGCTGGCGGAACTGCGACAGCCGGTTCACCAGCTCCGGCGCGGGGCGCTCGCTCAGCACCTGCGCGCGGAACGCCGGATCCTGCAGCCGCTGCATCCGCTCCGCCATTGGCAGCTTCAGCAGGGCCTGGTAGCTGGGCCGGATCGAGAACGGGTTGAGCGCGGTGTCGATGCCGAGCATGACGCCGACGGGACGGCCGGCGATCTGCGCGGTGACCATGGCGCCCTGGCGGCGTGCTTCGTGCACGCCGGCCATCAGCCGCTTCCAGCGCTCCCCATCGGTGGGGCGGTCGGTCAGCAGGAACCAGACCGGGCGGCCGGTCTGCTGGCCGAAGCTCGTCATCCAGCCGAGTTCCTCGGTCTCGATGTCGAAGTCGCTGTTCACGCCGAACGCGCCGTAGCCCAGGCCCTTGAAGGCGGAGCCGATGCCCAGCAGTTCCTCGACCTCGGAGTAGCGGCCGGGGACCATGTCGCCGGTCGGCGTCTTGTGGGAGTTGGTGCGGGAGGTGGTGAAGCCGAAGGCGCCGGCCTCCAGTCCCGCGCGCACCGCGTCGCGCATCGCGGCGATGTCGTCACCGGTCGCCTTCTCCCGGTTGATCGCCCGCTCGCCCATCACGTAGACGCGCAGCGGGTGGTGCGGGATCTGCGCCGCCACGTCGATCGCGCGCGGCATCTGGTCCAGCGCATCGAGATATTGGGGGAAGGTCTCCCAGTTCCATTTGAGACCTTCGGCCAGCGCGATGCCGGGGATTTCCTCGACCGCCTCCATCAGGCCGATCAGCGACTCATGGTCGCGATGGCGCACCGGTGCGAAGCCGACGCCGCAGTTCCCGAACAGGACCGTGGTGACGCCATGCCAGGAGGAGGGCGCGAGTTCGGAGTCCCAGGTCGCCTGGCCGTCGTAATGCGTGTGTGCATCGACCCAGCCGGGGGTGACGAGCAGCCCGTTCGCGTCGATCTCCCGCCGCGCGGGGCCGGCCTTGCCGCCCACCTCGACGATGCGGCCGCCCTCGAGCGCCACGTCGCCCGTGTAACCGGGCTGGCCCGACCCATCCACGATGGTGCCGCCGCGGATCACCGTGTCATGCATTGGCTGCTCCTCTCCCTCGGTCCGGGTATGGGAGCCCCCCGCGAGGGCCGGGTCAAGCGCGCGCGGGTTCATCGAACTGCAAGGAAATCGCGCGACAGTCGCGGCATACTGTCTGCGCAGACGATCGGAGTGCCTTGCATGACCCCGCCGAACCCCAACGCCCGCCCGACCTTCCTCGCCGGACGCCGTGCCCTGATCGTGGGCGTCGCGAACGAACATTCGCTCGCCTGGGGCTGCGCGAAGGCGATGCACGAGGCCGGGGCCTCGATCGGCATGACCTACCTGAACGAGAAGGCGCGGCGCTTCGTCGAGCCGCTGGCGCAGGAGGTCGCCGCCGATCCGTTCCTGCCGCTGGAGGTGCGTGACGCCGCGCAGATGGATGCGCTGTTCGACACGGTGGGCGAGCGCTGGGGGACGCTGGACGTGCTGGTGCACTCGATCGCCTTCGCCCCGCGGGAGGCGCTGGTGGGCCGCGTCGCCGACTGTCCGCGGGACGGGTTCCTGACGGCGATGGAGGTGTCGTGCTGGTCGCTGCTGGACATGGTCCGGCGGGCCGAACCGCTGATGCCGAACGGCGGGACGATCATCACCATGTCCTATGTCGGCGCGGTCGAGGTCATCCGGAACTACGGGATCATGGGGCCGGTGAAGGCCGCGCTCGAATCCGCGGTGCGGTACCTGGCGGCGGAGCTGGGCGGCAAGCGGATCCGCGTGCATGCGGTGAGTCCCGGGCCGCTCGCGACGCGCGCGGCCTCGGGCATTCCGGACTTCGACAAGCTGATGGCGGACGTGACGCATCGCGCGCCGGTGCAGCGGGCCGTGACGATCGAGGAGGTCGGCGCCGCGTGCGCGTTCCTGGCCAGCGACTATGCGACGGCGATGACGGGGGAGACGCTGTACATCGACGGGGGGTTCCACATCCTGGGGTGACGTGCGTCCTGTCGCGGGCGCGTGCCGGTGGGGGTGGCCGGGTCAAGCCC
Source organism: Rhodospirillales bacterium 69-11 (assembly GCA_001898425.1). Taxonomy (GTDB): domain Bacteria; phylum Pseudomonadota; class Alphaproteobacteria; order Acetobacterales; family Acetobacteraceae; genus Rhodopila. The sequence continues at coordinate 144,650 of MKTV01000038.1, read as the reverse complement.
GGCCATGACGGTTGGGGCCGGCCATGACGGTGGGGGCCGGCCATGACGGTGGGGGCCGGCCATGACGGTGGGGGCCGGCCATGACGGTGGGGGCCGCCCATGACAGTGGAAGCCGGCTATGACGCTGAAGCCCGGCCATGACGATGGGGGCCGGCCACGAACGGGATGCCGGCGATCTCGCCGCACCGGGCGAGGAGCAGATCCTGCAGGGTCGGGTCGCGCGCCTCGGGATTCGGGTCGCAGCGCTGCAGGTGGTAGAAATACTCGCCCGAGATCTGCGCCGCGGCCTCCGCGACGGCAAGCCAGGCCTGGGTGCGATGGCCCTGGTCCATGTCGTCGGTCGCACTCGGCCCACCCATCCGCGTCCGCACCCAGCCGGGTTCCAGCGCGTTCGAAGCGACGTCGGGCCAATGCCGCGCGACGGCGAACGCGAACATCGCGTTGTAGAGCTTCGTCTCGGAATAGGCCGTGGTGCCGTCCCACCGGCGCGTCCGCCAGAGCAGGTCGTCGAAACGCGCCCGAACCCCCTGGTGCAGGGCGGAACTGAGATACACGAGCCGCGCGGGACGCTCCATCAGCGCGGTGAGCACGTAGGGCGCGACGACGTTGACCGCGAAGACATGCGGCAGGCCGTCCTCCGTCTCGATGCGGCGCGGCTCACGATATCCGACCGCGACGTTGTGGATCACGGCATCGAAGCGGCCCAGCCGGTTGGCTTCCTCGGCGACATGCCGCGCGCCGGCGATCGTGGTGACATCGCCGGTGACGACCGCCTCCGCACCCGGAAACGCGGCGCGCGCATCCGCGGCGCGCGCCGCGTTGCGGGCGTGGAGCACCACGGCGTGCCCCTGTTCGGCCAGGAGTCGCCCGGCCATCAGGCCGAGACCGTCGGATGATCCGGTGATGAAGATGCGTGCCATGTCGCTCAACCCCGTGCTGCCAGCTCACTCAGCACAGACTCGAACGTGACGCGACCGGTGCGGCGCTCGGTGCCGTCACGCTCGAAGTCGATCCATCCCTCGTTGAAGCCGTCGAGCATGCGGATCCGCCCCTCCGGGTGCCGCATGCCCTGCTTGCGGAACACCGCGTCCCACGTGTCGCGCGGGACGGCGACCGCTTCCACCGGATGGCCCAGGACCGCGGCGAAGCCGGCGGCCTCGTCGTTGGCGCTGTACTTGCGCGGGCCGGACAGCTCGATCTTGCGAACGCCCGACCAGTCCTCGCGAAGCAGGTCGGCGACCGTGGGACCGACGTCCCGGACGCTGACCATGTCGATCGCATGATCCAGGGGCTGGAGATAGGCGTCGAACCGCCGCTCACGCGCGGCAGGCACGTCCCAGGTCGCGTTCTCCATGAACCAGGCGGGCCGCAGCAGGGCCACGGGAACTCCCGTGGCGGACAGCGCGGCTTCGTAGATCCCGGCCCAGTTGAGCAGGTTGAACTCGGTCACCTGCGCACCGACCGTCGAGAGCAGGACGACGCGACCGGGTTTCACGTCGGCGATCGCCGCCGCCGAGGCCTCCGCGCGACGTCGCGTGTCGGCGTATCCCGGCGCCGCATCGTAGTTGGGCGGGTTCATCACGTAGACCCCGGTCGCGCCGGCGAAGGCGCGCGCGAGCGCGGCGCGATCGTCGGCCTCCGGCACGATCGCGATTTCGCAGCCACACGCGCGCCAGGCGGCGCCCTTCTCCTCACTCCGCACGACCGCTCGGACCGGCTGGCCGGCCTGCAGCAACGTGGCGGCGGCGATCGCGCCGACCCGCCCGGTGATTCCCGTGATCACGAACATGAAGACCTCCGCTGAGACGTCGGCGCGCTTCGCCGTCGGCCCATAGATGTCCGGTCGCCGCCCTTGCATTAGAGTGCGGTCGAGAAAACCAACTTTGACTCAATGTGGGGAATGACGATGGCGTTCGATGGCCGGCTGCTTGCGGGCGTCAGCGTCCTGGCCAGTGTCGTGGAGAGTGGCAGCTTCACGCGGGCCGGCGAGATCCTGGGCCTGACCGCCTCGGGCGTCAGCCGGTCGGTGTCGCGGCTGGAGGAGCGCATCGGCGTGCGCCTGCTCGACCGGAGCACGCGATCGCTGCGGCTGACCAGCGAGGGAGCGCGGCTCTACGAACTTGCGACGCCCCATCTCTCCGGCATCGAGGAGGCTGCCGATGCCGCGGCCGGCGCCGTCGGGCAAGTGCGCGGGGTGCTCCGCGCCAGCGTGAACGCGCTGTTCGCGCGCAACGTGCTTGCGCCTCGTCTCCCGCACTTCGCGGCCCGCCATCCGGAGCTTCGGCTGGTCCTCGTCCAGCAGCCGGACGCCGGCGACCTCGTCGCCGAGGGTGTGGACGTGGCGATCCGCTTCGGTCCTCAGCCGGACTCCGCCATGTCGTTGCGCCTGCTGCTGGAGACGCGGGTGCTGACCGTCGCCTCTCCGGCCTATCTCGCCGCCAGGGGCCGGCCGGACGCGCCGGGCGACCTCACCGGCCATGAGTGCATCCAGTTCCTGGACCCGCAGCGCGGCCGGCCGTTCGAGTGGGAGTTCCAGGCGCCATCGGAGACGGTGGTGGTGAAGACCTCCGGCCGGTTCACCTTCACCGATCCCGAGACCATGGTTCAGGCGTGCCTGAGCGGGTTGGGGATCGCGCAGGTCCTCGCCTTCGCAGTGGATCGGCACCTGGCGGCCGGATCGCTGGTGGACCTCTTTCCCGACTGGCCGAACGAGACCTTTCCCCTCTACGCCGTCCGGCCCTCCCGGCGCCTGCCATCGGCCAAGGTCGAAGCCTTCCTCACATTCTGCGAGGAGATCGCGGCCGCGAGCGAAGCGGGGCGAACCGCGTCGCGGGGCTGACCGCGTGCCGCCCGCGCGACGGCGGCAGATCCCGACGGCGGCGCGGGTGGATCGGGTCAGCCGGCGTCAGGCGTATGTCCGCCGCAGCTCCCGCTTCAGCAGCTTGCCGGCCGTGTTGCGCGGCAGCGTGTCCACGAACACCACCTTCTTCGGCAGCTTGAACGGCGCGAGGTGCTGGCGGGCGTGCGCGATCAGCGTCGCCTCGTCCGCCTCGTGGCCGGGGCGGAGCACGACGAACGCGCTCACCGCCTCGATCCATTTGTCGTCGGGCAGGCCGACCACCGCGACTTCCGACACGGCGGGGTGGGTGAACAGGGCCTCCTCCACCTCACGGCTCGCAACCAGCACGCCGCCCGTGTTGATCACGTCCCGGATGCGGTCGACGATGTAGAGGTAGCCTTCCTCGTCGAAGAACCCGACATCGCCCGAGTGGAACCAGCCGCCGGCGAAAGCGGCCGCCGTCTCCTCCGGCTTGTCCCAGTAGCCGCTCAGCAATTGCGGGGACCGGTGCACGACCTCCCCATGCACGCCGGGCGCGCAGTCGTTCATGTCGGGATCGACCACGCGCGTCTCGACGTTCAGCACCGGCCGCCCGCAGGAAGCGGGACGCGCATCGTGTTCCTCCGGCCGCAGGATCGTCGCCACGGGCGCGATCTCGGTCTGGCCGTAGGCGTTGTACGGGCGCGCCTTCGGCAGGCGCTGGCGCAGCTCCTGCAGCACCGGCACCGGCATGATCGAGGCGCCGTAATAGACCTTCTCCAGCGAGGAGAGATCGCGCGTCGCGAAATCCGGGTGGCGCAGCAGGCTGATCCACACCGTGGGCGGGGCGAAGAAGCTGGTGATGCGCTCCCGCTCGATCAGTTCCAGCACCTGCGCGGGCTGCGGCGCCTCGATCAGGATGGTGCGCGCGCCCACCAGCAGTTGGGGCATGGTGAAGGCGTGCATCTGCGCCGTGTGGTACAGCGGCAGCGCGGCCAACGCGACGTCCGTTCCGGCGTAGTCCATGTTGTGGATGCAGGAATAGTACTGCGCCAGCATCGCGCGATGCGTCATCATCGCGCCCTTCGGGGCCGCCGTCGTGCCGGAGGTGTAGACGATCTGCGCGAGCGTATCCTCCTCCAGCGCGGGATCGACGCCGACCGGCGCGTCGGGATCCTGCGCGACGGCCAGGACGTCCAGCGGACCGCCGCCCTCGAACCGGCCGCGGAACTCGACGGTGATGCCATCCAGGTTGGCCTCGAGCGAGCCGGCGGAGAGCACGAGGCGCGCGCCCGATTGCCGGATGATGTAGGCCAGTTCCTCACCGGTCAGCGCGTAGTTGACCGGCACGTGCACGAAGCCGCCGCGGATGCATCCGAGCCAGGCGAGGAAATAGGCGTCGGAGTTGCGGCCATAGGCGGCGATGCGATCGCCGGGGCGCAGGCCCAGATCGGCGAAGCGGCGCGCGACCCGGTCGGCGGCGAGGTCGAGATCGGCGAAGCTCCAGCGCCGGTCGCCCCAGATCAGCGCCGTGGCCCCGCGCTGCAGCCGCGCGGCGCGATGGAGCGCGTCGCCCACCGTGTTGCGGCGGGCGCGCGCAACCGTCTCGTTGCCGTGCGCGCGGGCGGTCGTATCGTTCATGGCGTCTCCCCGTCTGGTGGGACGAGCATGTCGCGCCGCGCGGCCGCCCCACCGAGGCCGCGCATGACGTTGGCCGGACCGTTCGCCGCGATCAGGCCACGGCTTCCGCCTCGACTTCCACGACGAAGCGCGGATCGGCCAGGCCGGCGACGAACAGCAGGGTGGAGGCGGGCACCTCGCCGCTGAACATCGCGGCCCGCGCGGTGCGGTAGGCACCCAGCAGCGCGCGGTCGGTGAGGAAGACCGTGGTCTTGACGACGTTCCCGGTGGTCAGGCCATGCGCATCGAGCACCGCCTTCAGGTTGGCGAGCGCCTGCGCGATCTGCGCCTCTCCGGTCTCCGGGATCGTGCCGTCGGGGGTGATGCCGACCTGGCCCGAGATGATCACCCGGCGTTCGGCGCCTTCGATGGTCACGCCATGGGTGTAGCCGGTGGGGGCGCGGACGGTGGCGGGATTGGTGCGCGTGATCTTGGCGGCCATGGTCTCTCTCCCTGTGGTGTCAGCGGTCGAGCCATTCCCGGACCGCCTGCTTGATGAACGCGGCATCCGGCGGATTGACCGACGGGTTGCCCGCGCGATGGCCCCAGATGCTGGGAATGGGGCGCAGTTCGGCCTGTGCCAGGTGGGGCAGTTCGGCTTCGTTGTCGGCGACCCGGAAATACAGGTCGGTTTCCCCCGGCATCAGCAGCACGCGGGCGCGGATCGCGCGCAACGCGCGTTCGAGATCGCCGTCGTAGCGGTCGTTCGCGCTGATGTCCGCGGCATCCCAGGTGCGCAGCTGCGCGTAGAGATTGGCGGCGGGACGCGTGGCGTAGCGCGCTTCCCAATCGGTGCGCAGGAACGTCTCGAGATCCGGCGCGCCGAGATTGGGCGGCGGGGCGGAGGCGAGGTGCAGGCCGGCGCGGTAGAAATCCTGGCTGAGCGCCCAGGCGGCGTAGATGCGGCCGAACGCCCGCTTGGCCGGCCCGGGTTCGGCGGAGAAGCGGCCGTTGCCGACATGCTGCGGGGCGGCTTCCAGCGTCGCCATCAGGGAGCGGAGGAAGACCTGGTTGTGCACGGCGGTGCGCGCCACGCCGCAATTCACGACGATCCGGTCCACCGCGTCCGGAAACAGCGCGGCCCAGTGATAGGCCTGCAGCGCGCCCATCGACCAGCCGTAGACGCAGGCGACGCGCTCGATCCCGAACAGCTCGCGGAACACGCGCCGCTGCACCTGGACGTTGTCGTGGATCGTCACCAGCGTCGGATAATCCGTCCGGTCGGACGGGGAGGAGGACAGGCCGTTGCCGAACATGTCCGGGATGACGATGAACCACCGCGTCGGGTCCAGCACGCCGTCGGGCCCGATCAGCCATTCCAGGTCGGGATGCTGGGCGCCGTAGCTGGTCGGGTAGACGATCACGTTGTCCTTGGCCGGGGACAGGGTCCCGAACGCTTTCCAGGACAGGCGCGCATCGGTCAGCACCGCGCCCGATTGGAGCGCGACGTTCCCGGCCTGGAAGATGCCCCGTTGCGTCGGCCAGCTCATGTGCCGATCTCCCCGTTTCCCCGTGGTTCCGGATGCACCGCCCGCGTCACGGCGATACGCCGCATCCATCATGCGGGTATAGCGGAGCAGCGGCGCCAGGAAAGGGATCATGTCGCAGCTCATTGCCATCGGCCGCCTGCGGAGCGGCCCCGAGGCCGACCTCTTCGCCCGCTACAACGCGCGGCTCCGCCCGCCGCTCGGGGTCACCGAACTGCCCGAGGGCCGCGGCAGCGCCGCCGAGGTCAAGCGGCGCGAGGGGGAGGCGCTGCTGCGGGCGGTGCCCGCCAACGCCTTCGCGGTCGCGCTCGATCTCGGGGGCGAGGCGCCCGACAGCCTCCGCCTCGCCACCCTGCTCGGCCGCTGGCGGGAGACCGGGCGGCCGGTGTGCTTCCTGATCGGCGGGGCCGAGGGGCTGGACGCGCCGGTGCTCGCCCGCGCGGACGCCGTGCTCTCGCTCGGCCCGATGACGTGGCCGCATTTCCTCGTCCGCCCGATGCTGGCCGAGCAGTTGTTCCGCGCGCAGGCGATCGCGACGGGGCACCCGTATCACCGGTCCGGACGGCCCTGAGGCGCATGCGGACCCGACGCGCGGTGCGGCCGCCCGAGTGCGGCCGCCCGAGGAGGTGGCGGCACCGCGGCTGGCGGCCGGAGCGGCCGATGGGCGGAGCGGCCGCGGTCGGCACCAGCCGCGTTCAGTGCCGCATCAGCGTCGCGAAGGCTTCGACGTTGTCGCAGTACTCGGCGGCGTCCGACAGGTCGCCGGTGGCGAGCGCGATGCGGCAGCGCGCCATGGAGCGGCAGCGCGCACAGGTCCGCGCGAGTGCGCGCATCCGCGCCGGGTCGGTCCGGCGGAGCGCCTCCGCATCGATTCCCCGCGCCGCCAGGGCCTGGCCGACGCGCTTCATGGAATCCGCCTGGGTCGGCAGCAGGGGCCGGAGATCCGCCTCGCTGACCCCGAGCTCCCTCGCCATGCGCGCAAGGTCGAGCCGGGAGAGCGACGCCGGTTCGTGCCGGTCCGCGGCATCCCGGCGGATCCATTCGGCGATCTGAACGAACAGGCAGTTCGGCGTACGCAGTCCGTTGGTCATCGACGCCTCCTCTTCGTCATTCGTCTTGCGCCGAGCCTGCGTCCGGACGGATCGGTCCGCCTTGACGTGGATCAAGCTGCCGGATGACGCAACGAAGAGGGCGGCGTCGTGTCAGCCCTCCAGCATTTCGTCGAAGGTGACGGCGTTGCCGCAGAAGGCGTGGCCGTTTGCCGCGGCGCTGCCGGCGGCCAGCTCGTGGCGGCAGCGGCGGGTGGAGGCGCAGCGGGCGCAGGTGATCTCGACGTCGCGCAGCAGGGGGCCGCCGGCCGCCCGCAGCGTATCGGGATCGAGGCCGCGGGCCAGCATCATGCGGTCCATCAGCAGGCTGGTGTCTTCGTCGCGCGGCAGGATCGCCTGCAGGTCGGCATGGGTGACGCCCAGGTCCGCCGCCATGTAGTCGAGGTCGAGCTGCGCCAGCGTCGCCAGCTCCTGATCGTGCGCCAGGCGGGCCTTGATCCAGTCGAGCGCGCGCGCGAGCAGGCCGGCGTGGTCGGCTTCCGCATAGGTCATCGACGCCTCCATCTGTCCCTGTCCGGACCCTATCGGCGCTCCGCGCCGGCGGGCTTTGACCTGGATCAAACGATCTCGGCGTGACGATCGAGGCGGCGGCCGACGGGCGGGCGCGCCGGGGACGCGGCCCCGGCGGCTACTTGTTCTGCCAGTTGGGCGCCCGCTTCTCGGCGAAGGCGCGCGGCCCCTCCACGTAGTCCTGGCTGTCCATGTTGGCCTGCTGCGCCGGGTACACCGTCCGCAGCGCCTCCTGCAGCGTGGGCGCGTCCAGGCCGCGATAGGCCGCCTGCTTGGTCGCGCGCACCGCCTTGGGCGAGCATTCCTGTATCAGCGCCGCCCAGCGCCGCGCCGCCGCGAGGGCCTGTCCCTCGGGCACCACCTCGGTCACGAAGCCCAGGTCGAAGCCTTCCTTGGCCGGCACGCGGCGGCCGGTCAGCATCATGCCCATCGCCTTCTTGAGCGGGATCATGCGCGGCAGCCGATGCACGCCGCCGGCCCCGGCGATCAGGCCGACGCGCGGTTCGGGCAAGGCGAACACCGCGTTCTCGGCCGCGACGACGATGTCGCAGGCGAGCGCGATCTCGAAGCCGCCGCCCATCGCGACGCCGTTCACCGCGGCGATCACCGGCTTGTCGAGATCGAAGCGGGCGGTGAGGCCGGCGAACCCGGTCGGCGGGCCCGGCTTGCGCTTGCCCGCCGCCTGGATCTTCAGGTCGTTGCCGGCGGAGAAGGCGCGCGGCCCGGCGCCGGTGACGATCGCCACCCAGAGATCGTCGCGCGCCGCGAACTCGTCCCACACGGCGGAGAGCTCGAAATGCGCGTCCGCATGCAGGGCGTTCATCACCTCGGGCCGGTTCAGGGTGACGATGCGCACCCGGCCTTCGTCCTCCACCGTACAGAATTCGTGGCCCATGCCGTTGCTTCGCCGCGTTGCCGCGGCGCCTCCCTCGTTTCCCCGACCTTAGGCTGGCCGGCAGTGAGCGTCGAGCGACCCGGGCGCTCGCGGCGGCGGGGGTTGATCCGAGGGGGGCCGGGAGGCGCCCGCAGCGATCGACGCGGCCGAGAAACGGAAAGTTCGAAAGAACTTGGTTGCGATTTACGCTTGAATTCGTGATCGCACAGCTGTGATTTTATGTTGTGGATCACGGAATCGCGAGTTAGGTTCTTTTTGTTCCTCCCTTCAGACCCTGACGCCGCGGGGAGGATTGATCCCCGCGGCATTTTTTCTCGTCTCTGTCGAAGGTCTTCGAACCATGTCTGGGATGTCACAGCGCGTCATTTCACCAGTACACGGTTTTACCACGGCGTCGCGTCCGGACGCTCTCGACCGTCTCGGGGATGTCTCACGCTCGCGCGGCGCGGCGGACCATCCCAGCCCGCCCGGCGCGCCGGCAGCGCGTTTCAGGACGGAGGGCCGGGTCCAGGCGGTCCGGCCGGCCGACCCACCCTCCTCCTGGATGACGGCCCTCGCGATGGCGGTCTCGCTGCTCGCGATCTGGGCAGGACTTTGCCTCTCCTGAGCCCTCTCCCCCCGAAGGACCCACCGGTATGATCCCGTCGTCGAAGCCCATGCTGGCCTTCTCCGAAGGCGAAGTCGTCGTCCACCCGGCGCATGGCGTCGGCCGCGTCGAACGGATCACGGAAATCGCGATCGCCGGCGAGATGCTGCCGGTCATCGAGATCGCGCTCGAGGAAAAGCAGCTCCGCGCCAAGGTGCCGCTGGCCAAGGTGGCCACGGTCGGTCTCCGCCGCCTCGCATCCCGCGCCGAACTGGACGACGCGTGCAAGATCGCCCAGGACCGGCCGCGCATCTCCCGCGCCGTCTGGGCGCGGCGGTCGGTCGACTACATGACCAAGATCAACTCGGGCCAGCCGAACCTGGTGGCCGAGGTGGTCCGCGACCTGGGCCGGCGCGCCGATGGGGCCAGCTACAGCGAGCGGCTGATCTTCGAGCGCGCGGTCGACCGCCTCGTCGCCGAACTGGTCGCGCTGGACGGCATCGACCGTGAAACGGCCCGCCACCGCCTGCTGCGCGAACGCGCGCAACCGCGCGTGGCAGACCCCGACACCCGCGTCGCCGCCTGACGCGACGCCGCCGCGCCACCGCCCGCTCCGGCCCGCACCCGCGCCGGAGCGGCACTACCCGCACCAGCGCGGCGCTAGCCGCACCAGCGCGGCCCTGCCCCCGCCAGCGCAGCCCCTCGCGTGGTTCGGGCGCGCGGGATGACAGGGCGACGAGGCCCCTCCTATCCTGCCGGCATCGTTCTCCGGACCGGGGCGCAGGATGAAGCATATCGGCATCGTCGGCTGCTCCGCCGAAGGGGCGGCACTCTGCTACCGGACGATCTGCACCGAAGCACCGGCGCTTCTCGGGGCGCATGCCCACCCGGAAATCTCGATGCACACCCACTCGCTGGCCGCCTACGTCGCCTGCCTGGACCGCGGCGACTGGGCGGGGGTCGGCGCGCTCATGCTCTCCTCGGCGGACAAGCTGGCGCGGGCCGGCGCCGAGTTCCTGATCTGTCCCGACAACACGATCCACCAGGCGCTGCCGGCCATCCTGGACGCCTCGCCCCTGCCATGGCTGCACATCGCCGAGGTGGTGGCCCAGGAGGCACGGCGCCGCGGGTTCCGCCGCGTCGGCCTGACCGGCACGAAGTGGCTGGTGGACAGCGACGTCTACCCGGCCTTTCTCGCGCAGGAGGGGCTCGCCTGCGTGCGTCCCTCGGAAGCGGAGCGGCGCGACATCGACCGGATCATCATGTCCGAACTGGTGCAGGGCATCTTCCGGGAGGACTCGGTCGCGCGGTTCCAGGACGTGATCGCTCGCCTCCGCTCCGCCGGCTGCGACGCCGTCGTGCTCGGGTGCACCGAAATCCCGCTGATCATGCACGACGGCAACTCGCCCCTGCCGACGCTCGATTCCACGCGGCTGCTGGCCCGCGCCGCGATGCGCCACGCGATTCCGTCCTCCGTCTGACCAATCCTCCGCGACGCGGGCCGCCGACCCGGGCACCGAGCGGGCCGGGGGCCTACGGAGCATCTTCTCTCACCGGCGCGCCGGCGCCATGGGCTCGTGCGCAGCAGGCGTCCGATCCGCCGGATCCCGCTCACCCCCGCACCGGCGGCGGCGCATGACGAACGGCAGCCGCCGCTTGTCGGCACGCCCGCCCCGGGGTTACGCAGGGCGCCATGGCGAAGGAGGCGGCGATGGCAGGGCAGGCGATGCGACCGGTGATGCTGGTGATCCTGGACGGATTCGGCTGGCGGGAAGACAGCGCCGACAACGCCGTGCGCCAGGCGAAGACCCCGACCTTCACCCGCCTGTGGCAGGGCTGCCCGCATGCCTTCCTGCACACCTCGGGCCGCGACGTCGGGCTGCCGGAAGGCCAGATGGGCAACTCCGAGGTCGGGCACCTCAACATCGGCGCCGGCCGCGTGGTGAAGCAGGAGCTGGTGCGCATCGGTGACGCCGTGCATGACGGCAGCATCGCCGACGCCCCGGACTTCAAGGCGCTGGTGGCGGCGCTGCAGAAAAGCGGCGGCACCTGCCACCTGATGGGGCTGGTGTCCCCGGGCGGCGTGCATTCGCACCAGGACCATGGCGCGGCGCTCGCGCGCCTGCTGCACGCCGCCGGCGTGAAGGTCGTGGTGCACGCCTTCACCGACGGGCGCGACACCCCGCCGCAATCCGCGCTGGACGACCTGACGCGCCTGCGCGCGGCGCTGCCGGCGCAGGTGCCGGTCGCGACCGTGATCGGCCGCTATTTCGCGATGGATCGCGACAAGCGCTGGGACCGGGTGGGCCGCGCCTATGCCGCGATGGCCGAGGCGGAGGGGGCCGCCTACGCGACGCCGGAAGAGGCGATCCGCGCCGCCTACGCGCAGGACAAGTTCGACGAGTTCGTGCCGCCGGCGGTGATCGGCGACTACCGCGGCATGCAGGACGGTGACGCCATCCTGTGCTTCAACTTCCGCGCCGACCGGGTGCGCGAGATCCTCGCCGCGCTGCTCGATCCGGTTTTCGACGGCTTCCCGCGCAAGCGCGTGCTGCACTTCGCCTGCGCGGTCGGGATGACCCGGTATTCCGACGCGCTCGCCCCGCTCATGGGCGTGCTGTTCCAGCCGGACCGGCTCTCGCAGATCCTGGGCGAGGTGGTGTCCGGCGCGGGCCGAACCCAGCTCCGCATGGCGGAGACCGAGAAATACCCGCACGTCACCTACTTCCTGAACGGCGGGCAGGAGGCGACCTTCCCCGGGGAGGATCGGATCATGGTCCCCTCGCCCAAGGTCGCGACCTACGACCTGCAGCCGGAGATGTCCGCGCCGGAACTGACCGACAAGGCGGTCGCGGCGATCGATTCCGGCAAGTACGACCTGATCGTGCTGAACTTCGCCAATCCCGACATGGTCGGGCACACCGGCAGCCTCGCCGCGGCGATCAAGGCGGTGGAGACGGTGGACACCGGCCTCGGCCGCATCGCCGAGGCGGTGGAACGCCAGGGCGGCGCGCTGCTGGTCACCGCCGATCATGGCAATTGCGAGCTGATGAAGGACCCGGCCACCGGCGGACCGCACACCGCGCACACCACCAACCCGGTCCCGCTCGTGCTGATGGCGCGCGGTTCCGCCTCGTTGCAGGAGGGGCGGCTCGCCGACGTGGCGCCGACCCTGCTCGACCTGATGGGGCTGCCGCAGCCGAAGGAGATGACGGGGCACACGCTGATCCGTCGCGATGCGGCGCGCGCGGCGGAGTAGCCCCCGCGCGCTGATCCTGCCGGCCATCGCGGCGGCGGCGCTGGCCGCGACCGGCCCCGGTGCCGGGGCGGCGTCGCGCTCCAAGGAGGCGGCCACCCGCGAGGAGATGCAGGCGGCCGAGAAGGCCAAGGCGGCGGAGCTCGCGGCGCAGAAGCAGGCCGCCGCCCAGTCCGCCGCCGCCCGCGCCGAGGAACAGCGCCTCACCGACGAACGCATCGCCGCCGCGGCGAAGCTGCGCGAGGCGGAAGCCGCGACGGCCGCCGCGGCCGCGCGCATGGAGGAGCTGGCCGGCCGGCAGCGCGAAGCGGACATGCGCGTCGCCGCCCGCGTCGTCGCGCTGGAGCCGCTGCTGCCGCTGATCGAGCGGCTGGCCCTCTATCCCACCGAAACGCTGCTCGCCGTTCCCCTGCCGCCGGACCAGGCGGTGCGCGGGCTGATCGTGCTGCAGGGCATGTCGCACCGGCTGGCCGCCGAGATGGCGGCGCTGCGGCGGGACCAGGCCGCCTGGGCCGAGGCGACGAAGGCGGTGCAGGCGGAAGCGCCGAAGCTCGCCGCGGCGCAGAAGGCGCAGGCGGAGCAGGCCGAGGCGCTGGACCGGCAGATCGCGCTGGCCCAGGCGCAGCGCCGGTCCGCGGACGCCGAGGCGGATGCGGCCGCCGATCGTGCGGCGAAGGAGGCGGCACGGGCGGACAGCCTGCGGGGGGCGCTCGCGACGCTGGAGGCGCAGCGCAAGGCGGCGGAGGCGAAGGCGCGGGAGGAAGCGGTCCGCGCGGAACGGCAGCGCAAGGAGGCGGAAGCCGAGGCGGCTCGCCGGCGGGAGGCCGCGCTGTCGCGCTCCACCGGGTCCATGGCCTCGGCCGGGAGTTCGGCGACGCCGCATGGGCGGGCCCTGCTGACCGCGCCGGTCGCCGGCAGCATCGTGCGCGCCTGGGGCGATACGACCGAGGCCGGGCCGGCGCGCGGGATCTCCTACCAGGCGCCGCCCTCCGCCCGCGTCGTGGCGCCGTGCAGCGGGCGGGTGGCGTTCGCGGATTCGTTCCGCAGCTACGGCGAGCTGCTGATCCTCGATTGCGGCGGCGGCTACCACGCCGTGCTCGCGGGGTTCGCGCGGCTGGACGTCAAGGTGGGGGAGAGTGTCCAGTCGGGGGAACCGGTGGGCGTCATGCCGTCCTGGGATCCGGCCGGCACCGGTCGCCGACCGCTGCTGTATGTCGAGCTGCGCCGGGACGGACAACCGGTCAATCCGGCGCCCTGGCTCAAATCGAGCAGCTAAACAATTGGTTAGTGTTTGACTCCTAAACAAATCAACACTGGACGTGCCCGCGCTCCGGGGGCCACAAGATGGACGATCACCGGAAGGTTCGTTTCGTCGGCCCCCGCAGCGCAGCGCCACGGGTCCGACGAATCGGGCCGCATCACCCTGCGCCAGGGGCGGACCATCTGCCCGGCGACGAAGGATTGAAGCGTATGCAATTCCGCCCGCGTCGTTTCCGTCTCGGCCTGCTGATCGGGG
>MKTV01000038.1:125423-130782 GCA_001898425.1 Rhodospirillales bacterium 69-11 | reverse complement strand
GCCGGCGCCCTTCTCGGCCCCGCGACCGGCTTCCTCCCCCATGCCTCCGCCCAGGTCGCCACCAATGCCGAGGACTACCGGCTGCTGACGCTGTTCGGCGAAGTGTTCGAGAAGATTCGCGCCGAATACGTCGATCCGCCCAACGACAAGGAGCTGATCGAGAACGCCATCAACGGCATGCTCACCGGCCTGGACGCGCACAGCTCCTACATGAACGCGAAGGCGTTCAAGGACATGCAGGTCCAGACCAAGGGCGAGTTCGGCGGTCTCGGCATCGAGGTCACGCAGGACAACGGGTTCATCAAGGTCGTCTCCCCGATCGACGACACGCCCGCCGCGCGCGCCGGCATGAAGCCGGGTGACCTGATCACCGCGATTGACGGCAAGACCGTGCAGGGCCTGACCCTGAACGAGGCCGTGGACAAGATGCGCGGCCCGCCCAACTCCAAGATCACGCTGACCGTGAAACGGGAAGGCGTGGACAAGCCGATCGAAGTCCCGCTGACGCGGGAGACCATCAAGATCCAGGTGGTGAAGTCCCGCATGGAGCCGGACGGCATCGGCTACGTCCGCCTGTCGCAGTTCAGCGAACGCGCCGATTCCGAACTGAAGGCCGCGGTGCGGAACCTGAAGCAGCAGAACGGCGGCAAGCTGCGCGCGCTGATCCTGGACCTGCGCAACAATCCGGGCGGGCTGCTCGACCAGGCGGTCGCCGTCTCCTCCGACTTCGTCGACCAGGGGGAGATCGTTTCGACCCGCGCCCGCCATGCCGAGGACAGCCAGCGCTGGAACGCCAAGGGCGACGACCTGATCCCCGGCGTGCCGCTGGTGGTGCTGATCAACGGCGGCTCCGCCTCGGCGTCGGAAATCGTCTCCGGCGCCCTGCAGGACCATCACCGCGCCGTGCTGCTGGGCACCCGCAGCTTCGGCAAGGGCTCCGTGCAGACCGTGATCCCACTGCCGGGCAACGGCGCGATGCGGCTGACCACCGCGCGCTACTACACGCCGTCCGGCCGCTCCATCCAGGCGCTGGGCATCCAGCCCGACGTGCAGGTCTACGAGAGCCGGGAGGAGCAGCCGCGCTTCGGGCCGGAGCGTGAGGCCGACCTGAACCACGTGCTGAGCAACCGGGGCGGCACGGGAGAGAAGTCGCTGCCGCCGCGCACCGACCTGCCGCCGATCGTCAAGGACATCCCCAGCCGCCCGCCGGAAGGCTTCCCGAAATTCGATCCGACCAAGCCGGACGCGACGGATTTCCAGCTCCAGCAGGCCGTGGTGGTGGCCAAGGCGATGGCCGCGCAGAAGAGCGCCTCCGCCAACTGAGACCGGGGCGGTGGCTCGTCTTCCGACGCTCCGCCGTCCCGCCAAACTGGCCGGGACCTTTGCCGGATGGCGCGGTCTCGGGCGCTTCTGGCTCCTGGTCGCCGTGCTGTGCGGCGCGGGCGCCGGATTCCTGGCCTGGCGTGGGCCGCTCCCCCCGATCGAGAGCGCATCCCGCGCGGGGGCGCCGCACCCGGAAGCGGCGCAGGGCGCCGGGGGAAGCCGCGCCGGAACGCACCAACCCGAGCCTGCCGGGACCGACCAGGCGGGGGCAAGCGCCGACCCGCAGGCCCATGCCGCCGCGCCGCACGCCCCCCCGGGCGCCGGCCCCTCCGCGGGCCACGCCGCAGCGTCCTCCGCCGGTCCCTCTGCAGGCTCCTCCTCTGTCTCCTCCTCTGGCGGCGACCACGCGACGCTCGCCGCCGGCGCGGATCCCGCCCTGCTCGAACCCGGCCCGTCCGGAGGCAGCGCGCCGCTGCCGCGCATCGCCGCCGATGGCCGCCGCCCCATGCAGGTCTACGCCGCGCCCTTCGACCGCCGCGGCAGCGCCCCGCGCGTCGCGGTGCTCCTGGCCGGCATGGGGCTGAGCGAGGCCGACTCGCTCGAGGCGGCGCGGACCTTGCCGGCCGGCATCACCTTCGCGGTCTCCCCCTATGGCGGCGCGCTGCCCGCGGTCGTCGCGGCCGCCCGCGCGACGCAGCACGAGTTCCTGCTGGCGATCCCCATGGAGCCGCAGGGCTTCCCCCTGGCCGACCCCGGTAACCGCGCGCTGATGAGCAACCTGAGCCGCGCCGACAACCGCACCCGCCTGCTCTGGGCGCTCACGCGCACCGCCGGATATGTCGGCGCCACGGCGGCACTGGGTGAGCTGCGCGGGGAGCGGTTCCTCGGCCTGCCGGACCAGATGGAGCCGGTGCTGACCGACCTCTCCACCCGCGGGCTGCTGTTCGTCGATCCGCGCGTGGGGGAGCCCGCGCTTCCCCTGGTCTGGAGCCGCGGCGTCGACCTGGTGCTCGACGATCCGCCGACGCGCGAGTCGATAGACGCGCGGCTCGCGGAACTCGAGTCGATCGCGCGCACCAAGGGGACCGCGCTGGGACTGGCCGGCATCCCGCGGCCGGCGACGGTGCAGCGCCTCGCGGCCTGGAGCGCCAGCCTGCGCGACAAGGGACTTGCGCTCGCCCCCGTCAGTGCCATCGTCCAGCCCCCGCCGAAGGACGTGCCGCAATGACCGATCTGCCCTACCGCCCGAATGTCGGGGCCGCCCTGTTCAATCGTGACGGGCTGGTCTTCGTCGCCCGCCGCGCCGACCTGCCCAATGCCGAGGGTCCGGCCGGCGGCTGGCAGCTCCCGCAGGGCGGCATCGATCCCGACGAGGATCCGCGCCGCGCCGTGCTGCGCGAGCTCGCGGAGGAGATCGGCACCGACCGCGCGGAGATCATCGGCGAACATCCCGACTGGCTGACCTACGACCTGCCCCCGCACCTTCTCGGCGTCGCGCTCGGCGGCAAATACCGCGGCCAGCGGCAGCGCTGGTTCGCGCTGCGCTTCACCGGAACCGATGCGGATATCAGGCTGGACCTCGATCCGCATCCCGAGTTCGATGCCTGGCGCTGGGCGCCGCTGACGGACCTTCCGGCCATGGCGGTCGGGTTCAAGCGCGCGATCTACGACGTGCTGGCGGTCTCCTTCGCGCCGTTCGCCGCACCCGCCCGAGGTTGACGCCGCGCGCGGAGACGCCATCCTCCGCGCGCTGCATCCGGAACACGAGCGGGAGGACCCCATGGGGAAGACGATCGAACTGACGGCGTCGGACGGACACAAGCTGTCGGCCTATGTGGCCGGCCCCGAGGGCGCGACGAAAGGCATCGTGGTCGTGCAGGAGATCTTCGGCGTCAACCACCACATCCGCGACATGGCAGACCGGTTCGCCGCCCAGGGCTACGCCGTCGTCGCCCCTGCCCTGTTCGACCGCGTCGAGAAGGGCGTCGAACTCGGCTACACGCAGGACGACGTGGGCAAGGGCCGTGAGTATCGGATGAAACTATCCGACCCGCAGGTGATGCTGGACGTCGAGGCCGCGGCCGCGCAGCTGAAGGGCAAGAAGCTCGCGATCGTCGGCTACTGCTTCGGCGGCACCGTCGCGTGGTGGGGCGCGACGCGCAGCAGGAGCTTCGCGGCGGCATCGTGCTGGTATGGCGGCGGCATCGCCGGCACCAAGGACGAGCGGCCGAACTGCCCGGTGCAGATGCATTTCGGCGAGAAGGACGGCTCCATCCCCATGAGCGACGTGGAGGCGATCCGCGCCGCCCAGCCCAAGGCCGAAACCTACGTCTATGCCGGCGCCCAGCACGGGTTCGGCTGCGACGAGCGCGGCAGCTTCAGCAAGCCGGATTACGAGCAGGCGCAGCAGCGCACGCTCGACTTCTTCGCCAAGCATCTCGGCTGACGCGGCACCGCGGCCGGACGCTCAGGCGTTCGGTCGCGGCGCCCGCCATGGCGGAAGCTGCGCCGGCGGCCCCGCCACCGCAGCGGGAGACATCGCCCGCTGCGGCCATCTGCTTTGCGGCTGTGCGAGGCGTTCCGCCCATTCGACCCTGCGGACGTACTCGCACAGGCTGATCGAAAGCGCGATCATGTACCAATACATCGGCTGGAACGCGATGCCCACGAAGGCACCGGCGGTCAGGAACACGGCCAGCGCGCTCTGAAGGGCGGTCGCCAGATCGGCGCACCAGACGAGGTGAGGACGGTGCCGCGTACGCCGCGACACGCGTCCCAGCCCGATCCAGGTGATGACGCTCAGCAGCAGGAACATCAGCAATCCGGGCCAACCCTGCTCGCCCAGCATCTCGAAGTAGATGCTGTGGAACGCACGCGCGAACTGCACCGTCCCATCGGGCAACGCCACGTGATTGATCAGGTAGGACATGAACCCGCCCCCGAACGGATGGTGGATCGCGTAGGTGAAGGTCCATTGCCAGATCAGGAGCCGGGTCAGCGCGGAATGATCGCGCTGGTAGGTGGAGATCGTGGAGATCCGGTCCAGCCACGCATCGGAGACGAGGACGGCGACGAACGCGGCCGTCACCAGGATGAAGAGCCCCAGGCGCAGCTTGTGGCGTGACCGCACGAACATCGTCGCCCCGAGCGCAAGCAGCCCCACCAGGGCACTCCGCTCATAGGTTCCCACGGCCGTCGCCACCGCGAGCAGGGCGACCGCGAGATAACCGAGCGTGATGGGTGTGTAGCGTGGCAGGAGCTGCGTGTGCCGGCCCAGGAACAGCGCGAGCGGCACCGCCATGAGGCAGGCGGTGGAGAGCAGGCCGCCCTCCGCCAGGCCCGAGTTCCCGCTGACCAGCCCGAGATTGGTGCCATACCCGCCCCCGCCGAGGATCGTCTTGAGACCGAACGGAACGAAATTCGCGGCGAGGGCGATGACGTAAACCTGCGCGAAGGCCTCGATGTGCACGCGTGAGCGGATCGAAAACGGGATAAATGCGGAAAACAGGATGACCTTGAACGCCCAGTCCCATTTCGACCACGCCTGTTCGGGCATCTCCGCCCAGAGGATCGAGAGCGTCACCCACGCCGCCATCGCCAGCTGCAGGAGGCAGCACGCGGTCACCCTGGGAGGGTTGCGACGGTCGAGCAGGATGTATCCCGCGACGGCCGCGCCACCATGATCATCGCGACTGGAACCTGCTTGAGCAGGATCCAGGAGACATTCTGCGGCTGGAACGTATCCACCCAGAGATAGCCCAGAGTCAGCACGAACGGAGCACTGGTGCCGATACCAAGGAACCCGAGATAGATCGCCGTGAGCCACAGGCTACGCAACATGCGTCGCAGGTCCTACCGACGCGAACGCGCAGATCGACTCGAAGGACGATCGACGGGCTGCTTCGCATCGGACTCTTGCGGAACATCGAACCATGGCCGGTCCCGGTCCAACTGAACGGCGCGGAGAACCACCCACACGATGGCCGCCGTGCTCAGCAGTATTCCAAGCGTATCCAGCATTGTCGCACTTCCGATC
>MKTV01000038.1:87216-125398 GCA_001898425.1 Rhodospirillales bacterium 69-11 | reverse complement strand
GCGACGATATAGCGGTAGCCCGACACGCAAGTCACGAAGCTCGGCGCGACGCGGAACCGCTTGATGCCAAGGGCGTCTCTAGTCGCCAGCACAATCGGGGAGAACGAGGAATGCGGAAGACTCAGACGACGACCGTGGCGATGCTGATGACGGGATTCTTTCTCGCGACGTCGAGCGCCATCGCCGCCGCGCCGCCGCCCGATTCACCGGCCGCGCTGAAGGAAGCAGAGCGCCTGGATAACCTGCCGCCGATCACGCCGCATGGCACGAAGACCGCGGTCGATCATTCCGGGCGCGCGCAGAAGGGCCGCGCCTCCTACTACGCCAAGCATTTCAACAACCGGAAGATGGCGAACGGCCGCCGTCTCGACCCGAACGCGCCGGTCGCCGCCAGCAAGAACCTGCCGCTCGGCACCACGGCCAAGGTGGTCAACACGCAGAACGGCAAGGAAGCCACCGTGCGCGTGGAAGATCGCGGTCCGTACGTGGATGGCCGGGTCGTGGACGTCACGCCGCGCATCGCGAAGGAACTCGACATCGGCAAGCAGGGCGTGGTGCCGGTCGTGGTGAAGCCCATCGCCGTCCCGCAGCCGGATGGCGGCGTGAAGCTCGGCGCCGGTGCAGCGGACGCCTCGCCGCAGGAAATCCGCCGCGCGACCGAGGTCACCAAGCAACTCGCCGGCGACTGACCCCGGGCGGCGCGCGGCCGATCACGCTCTGACTGGAAAACGCCGGCGCGGGCACCTGCGCAGCCGGCGTCTCCAGCGGCCCGCTCCGCCACGAGGTGCCTGCGCCCGCCACCTTCCCGCGCAACGCCGTCACCTTCCCGCCCGACGCCGCGACCTCCGCGCCCGACCCGCCACCCGGCGCCCGATCTGCCGGTGCCGCGCCGGACGCGGATGCGGGCCGGTCGTCTCTGGTCAGGCGGGCGTCCGCGCCGCGTCGTCTCCGGCCGGAACCTCCGGCTCCGCCGCGTGGACGGGCAGGCTCACCCGGAACACCGCCCCCAGATCCACGTTCCGCGCGGCGATGCTGCCACCCAGCTGGCGGACGATGCCGAAGCTGACGGCGAGCCCCAGGCCCGTGCCGGCATGCGACTTCGTCGTGAAGAACGGCTCGAACAGCCGCGGCAGCACCGCGGGGGGAATGCCGCCGGCCTGGTCGGCGACGTCCAGCCACACCATCCCGTCCTCCACGCCCGCGCGGATGTGGAGCGGACGCGGCCCGCCTGGGGAGGGCGCCTGGGTGCGGTAGGCGTCGCAGGCATTCGCGAGCAGGTTGATCACCACCTGCTGGAGCAGCACGGCGATGCCCCGCACCGGCGGCAATCCGAACGGTATGTCCAGCACCGGGGCGATGCCCTCCCGCTCGAAGCGGAGCTGCATCACCCCCATGGCCTCGCGCACGACCTCCGCCAGGTCCACGGCGACCGGGTGGGGCACCCCCTCCCGCCCGAACACCCGCATGCTGTCGATGGTCGCGGAGGCGCGGGTGGCGAGCGTGCCGATGCGCGCGAACTTCTCCCGCGCCGCCTCGACCGCCGGCACGTGCCGCCCCAGCAGGGCGCGCCCGTTCTCGGCCGACAGCCCGATCGCCGCCAGCGGCTGGTTCAGCTCGTGCGCCAATCCCGACGCGATCTCGCCCAGGCTCAGAAGCCGGCGCGCCTGTTCCAGCGCCTCGGCCTGGCGCCGCTCCCGGTCCACGTCGAGCACGTAGCCGGAGACGACCAGCGACGTTTCGCGGATCTCGGACACGACGCAGGTGTCACGCACCCAGCGGAACGTGCCCTCACGGTCCTGCAGCCGGTATTCCAGCGTGGTCCGCCCTTCCGACCGGAGCGACGCGATCCCGGCTTCGTAGCGCGCGCGGTCCTCCGGATGCAGCAGCGCGCGGAAGAACCCCGGGGTCGACGCTTCCTCGTGGCTGAACCCGAGATACAGGTGCCCGCTATTGGCGAGGTACAGCAGGGACCGGGTCCCGTCCGGGTCGAGGGCCATCCGGTACAGTGTTCCGGGTCCGGCACGCGCGACCGTCTCCAGGTCTTCCCGCGCCTGCTGCAACGCATCCTCGGCACGTTTGCGGTCCGTCACGTCACGCGCGATGAAGAAGCAGCCTTCCGTCCGCGCCGGTCCCGCCCCTTCCCAGGTGATGTGACTGGCTTCGACCTCCATCCACCGATGTTCGCCGGTCCCGCGGTGGAGCATCGGCACGACCAGCCGGCGGGGCGCCCCGCCATTCGCGAGCAGGTGCAGCACCTGCCGCACCTCGGCACGGTAGTCGGCCGCCACGCAGGGTCCGGCCACCTGTCCCAGCAGGTCCGCCGGCGAGACCCCCAGGAGCACCTGCGAGGCGGGGTTCACGTAGACGAAGCGACCGGCGGAATCGAGCACCGCGAACAGATCGTTCGCTTCTTCGGCGATCGCGCGGATCAGGGCCTCCTGCGCGCGGATCGCCGTGTGGCGCATCCGTTCGCCCCGCGCCTGGCGGAACTGCGCTTCGAGCAGCAGCACCAGGGCGGCCAGCGCCGCGAGAGCCAGGTCGAGCAGCACGCTCCAGCGCCACATCTGCGCCGCATGCGCCCGTACCCCGTCGAACATCGCCTCCTCGTCCAGCGCCACCACGACCGTGGTGCCGGAGCCGGGCACCGGGCGGCTGACGACGGTCCGCCGGATGCCGTCGGTTCCGGTCACCTCCTGGGCCGATGCATCCTCCGCCGGCACCAGCATCGGGCGGTTCGCGGTCATGCCGAGCGACCCGGTACCGACGTCCTGCCCGTCGCTCCGCGCGAGCACGAGTCCGTCGTCGCGCAGCAGCGCGATGAAGCTGTGCCCGGGCTGCTCGAGCCCCAGGCCGAGATGCGCGATCCGTGCCGTATCCACCGAAACCAGTGTGAGGCCGAGGAGCCGCCCATCCCGGTCCCGGACGGCGCGGCCGAACCGGATCGTGCGCCGGGCCGAGAGCCGGCCGACGAGCGGAGCGCCCACCGAACGGTCCAGCCCGCCTTCCAGGATCGCGCGTACCTCGTCGCGGTCGGCGACGCTCACGGGCATGTCGGGGAGGGCGAGGGTCGACCAGCTCAACCGTCCGTCGAGGTCGACGCCGGAGACCTGGGAGATCGGCGGGCCGGCGACGGTCAGCGCCGATCGCAGATCCTCCACCTCGCGGAGGCTGCGCACGGTCTCGCCCGCTTCCTGCGCCTGCGACACGCGCGCGGCGATCGCCTGCAGGGCATCGATGCGGGCGAGCGCATCGGTCCATTGCGCCTGCACGAGCCGGCTCTGCATGCGCGCGTATTCGACGATGCCGTGCGCCGCCCGCCTTTCCATCCGGTCGACCAGGAGGAGGGTCGCGGTGCTGACGCCGCCGACCATCAGGACGAGCGCGAGCACGACGGACCACCGCGTCAGGGCGAAGCTTCGCTCCGGCCGCGACGGCGGATTGGCCGCCGCGGGCGTGCCGGTCCCGCTGGCGGGTGGATGCGGGCCCGATCGCGGCGGCAGGCTGCGCAGGTGCATCGTTGTCCTAGAACGGAAACTCTTGTAGAATCAGGCGTCGTCCAGATCGGCAGGCCAAGGCGGGGTGGGCGTCACCCACATCGCTTCGAACTGCACCACCCTGCGGATGAATCCATTGCCGTCCGATAGTCATACAGGCATCGTCCCTCCCGACGTGCTGCTGGTCGAAGATGAGGATGGCTACGCTGACGAACTCGGCGAATACCTGCAAAACCATGGCCTGACCAGCACGCGGATCTCCCGTCTCGACCGCCTGTGCGACACGGTACAGCAGATCGCGCCGCGCGTGGTGGCGCTCGACCAGTTCGTGCACGGCGTGGACGCGCTGGTGCTGCTGCCCCAACTTCGCGCGGTGTTCGCCGGCGGGATCGTGCTGCTGACCGGCAACAGCGACCAGACCGATCGCGTCGTCGGCCTCGAGCTCGGCGCCGACGACTTCATCGTCAAGACGCAGCCGCCGCGGGAAATCCTGGCGCGGCTGCGCGCGGTGATCCGCCGCAGCGCCGCCATGCCCGCCCCGGACATCGCCGCGCCCGCCCAGCCGGCCGAGTCCGAGGACGGGCCGCGCTGGCGCATCGATCTGGAGCGGCGGGCGCTGTTCGCACCCGATGGCACGCCGGTGCATCTCACCTCGACGGAGTTCGAGCTGCTCGCCTTCCTGAGCCCGCGGATCGGCCGCCCCGCGTCGCGCGCCGAACTGTACGACGCCATCCTGCGCCGCGCGCCGACCGGACCGGAAGACCGCGCGATCGACAACCTGGTCTCGCGCGTGCGCGCCGCGCTCGCCCCCTTCCTCCACGCGCACAACCCGATCCGCTCGATGCGCGGGATCGGCTACGTGTTCGTCGGGCTGGACGTCGCGACCGACCAGAGCTGATACGTCGCGCCAGCTGAGGCGTCGCGCCAGCTGAGGCGTCGCGCCGGGCGAGCCGCCGCAGCCTGATCGCGCCCTTCCCCGCGGCGCGTTAACGGGGCGGTAAGCGCCAGGCGTCACTGTCCCCGCACGGCAGAAGGCCGGGTAGCGAGGACCGCGGCGCGTGCAGCCCACATCGCCACATGCAGGGGGGACCGGATGAAGTCCCTGCTCGACGGCTTCAAGGCCCTCGGCCCCGCGCGCCTGGCCGCCCTGGGGGCGGTCGCCCTCGGCATGCTGACCCTGCTCGCCCTGCTCGCGCTGCGCTCCGGCAGCACCGACCAGATGGCGCTGCTCTACGGCGATCTCGACCTGCGCGATTCGGCGCAGGTGGTCGAGCATCTCGCCCGCCGGCACATCCCCTACCGGCTCGCCGGCCAGGGAAGCCAGGTGCTGGTGCCGACCGACCAGGTCGCGGAGGCGCGGCTGTCGCTGGCGCGGGACGGCCTGCCCTCGGGCGGTTCGGTCGGGTACGAGCTGTTCGACCGCGGCGACAGCCTGGCCTTCACCGACTTCCAGCAGAAGATCAACGAGACCCGCGCCCTGGAAGGCGAACTCGCGCGCACCATCCGCGCCATGCGCGGCGTGCGGGCCGTCCGCGTCCACCTCGTGCTGCCGCGGCGGGAGCCGTTCGCGCGCGACCGGCAGGACGCGCAGGCCAGTGTGCTGCTGACCATGAGCGGGGCGCAGCGACTCGACAAGGAAGGCGTCCAGGCCATCCTGAACCTGGTCGCCGCGGCGGTCCCCGGCCTGCGGCCGCAGAACGTCGCGATCGTCGATTCGCGCGGCGACCTCCTCGCCCGCGCCGGTGAGCCGGTGAGCCAGCTCAGCGCGGCCCTCACGGGGGAGGAGATCCGGCGTGGCACCGAACTGCGCCTCGCCCGCGCGGTGGAGGAGATGCTGGAACGCAGCCTCGGCCCCGGCCATGTCCGCGCCGAGGCAGCGGTCAGGATGAACTTCGACAAGGTGAGCGAGACGCAGGAGCGGTACGATCCCGACGGCCAGGTGACCCGCTCCAGCCAGACCGTGACGGCCAACAGCAAGAACACCGAGGCGGCGCAGGCCGTCACCGTGCAGAACAACCTGCCGAACGCGGATGCCGGCAACCAGAACGGCGCCGGGTCGCAGGAGA
Source organism: Rhodospirillales bacterium 69-11 (assembly GCA_001898425.1). Lineage (GTDB taxonomy): Bacteria > Pseudomonadota > Alphaproteobacteria > Acetobacterales > Acetobacteraceae > Rhodopila. The sequence goes on along the minus strand of MKTV01000038.1, from coordinate 119,838 downwards.
ACCGGCAGGAGGAGACCACCAACTACGAGATCAGCCGCACGGTCCGCACCTTGCTGCGGGAACAGCCGCAGCTCGACCGGATCAGCCTCGCGGTGATGGTGGACGGGGTGGAGACGACCGGCCCGGACGGCAAGCGCACATGGCAGCCGCGCCCGGCCGAGGACCTCGACCGGATCGCGAACCTGGTCCGCAGCGCGATCGGCTACGACGAGAAACGCGGCGACCACGTGGAGGTGGTCAGCATGCGCTTCGCCGCGGACGAACCCTCGCCCGACAGCGCCGGCCTGTTCGGCCTGAAGCTCGAGAAGCCGGACGTGCTGCATCTCGCGCAGACCGCGCTGTTCGGCGTGATCGCGCTGCTCGCGCTGCTGCTCGTGCTGCGCCCGATGGTGGCGCGGCTCACGACGCTGTCCCCGGCGCACGCGGCGCTGGCCGGGCCGAACGGGACTCTGGCCCTCGCCGGTCCGAACGACCTCGCGGCGGGGGCACCGGCCCTGGGCGGCGGTTCGGCCGCGGCCGGACTTCCCGCGCTGCCCGGCGCCGCAGGCCAGGCCGGGATGCCCGGCGGCGTGCCCAACGCGCTGCTGGAGGACGAAAGCATGGTCAACATCTCGCAGATCGAGGGCCAGATGCGCGCGTCCTCCCTGCGGAAGCTGGCCGAACTGGTCGACAAGCATCCGCAGGAGACACTGACGATCATGCGCGGCTGGATGGCGCAGGAACATGGCTGAGCTCGCCAGCTCCGAGGACTACCGCAGCCTGAAGGGCTCGCAGAAGGCGGCCATCCTGATGCTGACCCTGGGCGAAGAGCACTGCTCCCGCCTCTTCGCCATGATGCACGAGGACGAGATCAAGGACATCTCTTCCGCGATGGCGCAGCTGGGCGCCGTGCGGGCCGAGGTCGTCGAGCGCCTGTGCAGCGAGTTCGTCGACAACCTGGGCGCCACCGGCAACCTGGTCGGCAGCTACGAGAGCACCGAGAACCTGCTGATGAAGGCGCTGCCGCGCGACCGGGTGGCGCAGATCATGGAGGAGATCCGCGGCCCCGCCGGCCGCACCATGTGGGACAAGCTGGGCAACGTCCACGAAGAGGTGCTCGCGAACTACCTGAAGAACGAATACCCGCAGACCGTCGCCGTGGTGCTGTCCAAGGTGCGCGCCGATCATGCGGCGCGCGTGCTCTCGCTGCTGCCCGACAGCTTCGCCATGGAAGTCGTGATGCGCATGCTGCGCATGGAGACGGTGCAGAAGGAAGTGCTCGACGGCGTCGAGAAGACGCTTCGGTCGGAGTTCATGTCCAACCTCGCGCGCAGCACCCGCCGCGACGCGCACGAGATGATGGCGGAGATCTTCAACAACCTCGACCGCCAGGCGGAGGCGCGCTTCATCAACGGGCTCGAGGAGCGCTCGCGCGAGGCGGCCGAACGCATCAAGTCGCTGATGTTCACCTTCGACGACCTGCAGCGCCTGACCGGCCCGTCCGTGCAGGTGCTGCTGCGCAACGTGGAGAAGGACAAGCTGCCGATCGCGCTGAAGGGGGCGTCCGACAAGATCAAGGACCTGTTCTTCAAGAACCTCTCGGAACGCGCCGCCAAGATGCTGAAGGACGACATGGAGGCGCTGGGACCGGTGCGCGTCCGCGACGTGGACGAGGCGCAGGCCAGCATCGTCGGCATGGCCAAGGATCTCGCCGCCCAGGGTCAGATCGAGATCAGCAGCGGCAAGGACGAGGAGCTCGTCTTCTGATGCCCCGGAGCCCCGCCTGACATGAACGCACCCTTCGCCCGCCGCATCCTGGCGCCCGCCCTGTTCGCGGAGGATTTCGACCTGCCCCCGGCGCGGCGGGCGGAAGCACCCACCACCTCCGGGGTGTCGGCCTCGGAACCGCCGTATCCGTTCACGCCGCCGCAGGCGCGGCATCCGCTCGACCCGCCGGAAGCGGGGCAGCCGTTCGATCCGACGGAGCGGCTTCATGCGCCGGAGCCGGTCGAGCCACCCCAGCTCTTCACCGCCGACGATCTGGCCGCCGCCCGCGCGGACGGGTTCGCGGCGGGAGAAGATGCGGGACGCCGCGCGGCGGAGGCGGACGCGGCGGCCGCCGCGCAGGCGGCCCTCGCCGCCATCGCACGGCACCTGGCGGACGCGGCCGCGGCAGCGCACGCGGTCGCGGACGCCGCCGCCGAGGGCGTGGCCCAGACAGTGCTCGCCGGATTGGCCGCAGCCTTCCCCCGCTTTTCGGCGCGGTTCGGGCCGGCGGAGGTCGAGAGCCTGGTGCAGCGCATCCTGCCCGCCGTGCGGACCGAACCGCGCGTCGCCATCCAACTCGCGCCCGCGGCCCTGGACGGGGTGCAAGCGGTGCTCGCCGACCTCGATCCCGAGTGCCGCGAGCGGATCCGTCTCACCGCGGACGAACGCATCGCCCCGGGCGACGTGCGCATCGCGTGGGAGACCGGGGAGGCGACGCGGGACGGCGCCCGCCTGTGGCAGGAGATCGAGGCGATCCTCGCGCCGGCCGGGCTGCTGCCCGCCGTCCCGGCCTCGCCCGCGCCATCCCGGCCGGGTGCGTCCCAGCCCGAAGCGTTCCGGCCCGAGACACCCCGGCCCGACGCACCCGGCCTGCCCCGCGTGAAGGAGCCCGCCCATGGCTATTGAAAACGACATGGAACTCGCGGAACTGTCCGAACCGACCGACACGAGCGGTCCCCGCACCGCCCGCGAGCTCGAGGCGGTCTACGACATCCCGGTCACCGTCAGCGCCGTCCTGGGCAAGTCCACCATGCAGGTGAGCCAGCTCCTGAAGCTGGGCCGCGGCGCGGTGGTGGAACTCGACCGCAAGCTCGGGGAAGCGATCGACATCTACGTCAACAACCGGCTCGTCGCGCGCGGCGAGGTGGTGATGGTGGACGACAACCGCCTCGGCGTGACCATGACCGAGATCGTCAAGGCCGATCGCGCGCCATGAGGACCGCCCTCCCCGCGGGACATCCCCGACCATGCGCGTCCTGATCATCGGCTCCCTCGCCGGCGAGCTCGGCCAGGCCGCGCGGATCGCGATGCAGCGCGGCGCGCGGCTCGACCAGGCCGATGACGCCGACCAGGGGCTGATCCGGCTGCGCGCCGACGCGCGGGTGGACCTCGTGCTCTGTGACGTCGCGCAGGACGTGGGCGCGGTCGTCGCCGCACTCGTGGCCGAACGCATGGCCGTCCCCGTCGTCGCCGCCGGCACCGGGGACGATCCCGAGGCGGTGTTGCGCGCCATCCGCGCCGGCGCCCGCGAGTTCCTGCCGCTGCCGCCCGACCCCGACCTGATTGCCGCGATCCTGGAGGCCGCGTCCGGCGAGTCGCACACCATGGTCGTGCGCGATCCGGTGATGGCGACGCTGGTGCGCCGCGCCGAACAGGTCGCCCGCTCCGAGGCCTCGGTGCTGATCTGCGGCGAATCCGGCACCGGGAAGGAAGTGCTCGCGCGCCACATCCACCGCCGCTCCCGCCGCACCGGCGGGCCGTTCGTCGCCCTGAACTGCGCGGCCATCCCCGAGAACCTGCTGGAGAGCGAGCTGTTCGGCCACGAGAAGGGCGCGTTCTCCGGCGCGGTCGCGCGCCGCGTCGGCAAGTTCGAGGCGGCGGATCGGGGCACCCTGCTGCTGGACGAGATCAGCGAGATGGACGTGCGCCTGCAGGCCAAGCTGCTGCGCGCGCTGCAGGAACGCGAGATCGACCGCCTGGGCGGCGCCGCGCCGGTGAAGGTCGACGTGCGGATCCTCGCCACGACCAACCGCGACCTGCTGGCCGAAGTCGCGCGCGGCACCTTCCGGGAGGACCTCTACTACCGGCTGAACGTGGTCGCCTTGCGCGTGCCCAGCCTGCGCGAGCGCCCCCGCGACGTCGCCGCCCTCGCCGACCACTTCGCCCGCAAATACGCCGAGGTGAACGGCCTGCCCTACCGGCCGCTCGCGCCGGCCGCGCTGCTGCGCCTGACCGGCCATGCCTGGCGGGGCAACGTGCGCGAGCTCGAGAACACGCTGCATCGCGCGGTGCTGCTAGCCGAGGGCGATGCGATCGGGCCGGAGGCGGTCGAACTCGGGCCCACCGGCGGCCCCACCGGCACGCTCCCGGGCACACCTTCCGGCACGCTTCCGGGCACGCCCCCAGACACGCCCCCGGGCACGCCCACCGGATCTCCCACCGGAACTCTCGCTGGCACACCCACCGGGTCCGCCATGGGTGCTTCCTTCGGCACCCAGCCTGCGACGGCCGGCGGCACGCCCGATGGCGGCCGCCCGGTCACCCACGCGGCCCGCGCCGACGGCATCGCCGCCCTGGTCGGCCGCACCATGGAGGAGGTCGAGCGCGACCTGATCATCGAGACACTCGGTCACACGCTGGGGAACCGCACGCACGCCGCGACCATCCTCGGCATCTCCATCCGCGCGCTCCGCAACAAGCTGCGCGACTACGCCGCCCAGGGCGTGCCGGTCCCGCCGCCCACCGCCGGCGTCGCGGCCTGACCCGCATGGCAGGCCCCCTCGGCAGCACGGTCACCGCCCGCCTCAGCCTGCTCGGCGGACACGCGCGCCGATGGACGCCCGGCAGCGACGTGGGCTTGGCCCTCGGCGTGGTCGCGCTGCTCTCGGTGCTGATCCTGCCGCTGCCGACGCTGCTGCTCGACCTCGGCCTCGCGCTGTCGATCACCGCCTCCGTGCTGGTGCTGATGGTGGCGCTGTTCCTGCAGCGCCCGCTCGACTTCACCAGCTTCCCGACCCTGCTGCTGCTGACCACGCTGCTGCGCCTGTCGCTGAACGTCGCCACCACGCGGCTGATCCTGTCGCACGGCAACGAGGGTCCGCTCGCCGCCGGTCACGTCGTCGCGGCCTTCGGCGGCTTCCTGATGGGCGGCGACGTGGTGATCGGGCTGATCCTGTTCTCCATCCTGCTGGTGGTGAACTTCATGGTCATCACCAAGGGCTCCGGCCGCATCGCCGAAGTCGCGGCGCGGTTCAGCCTGGACGCGATGCCCGGCAAGCAGATGGCGATCGACGCCGACCTCTCGGCCGGGCTGATCGACGAAAAGCAGGCGCGCCGCCGCCGCAAGGAGCTGGAGGAGGAGAGTGGCTTCTACGGCGCCATGGACGGTGCGGCGAAGTTCGTCCGCGGCGATGCGATCGCGGCGCTGATCATCACCGGCATCAACATCCTGGGCGGCCTCGCGATCGGCGTGGTGCGGCACGGGATGGCGTTCGGCGACGCGGCCGCGACGTTCACCACCCTGACCGCCGGCGACGGGTTGGTGTCGCAGATCCCCGCCCTGCTCGTCTCCACCGCTGCCGGCATCGTGGTGACCAAGGGCGGCATGGAAGGCACCGCCGACGCCGCGCTGATGCGGCAGCTCGGCGGCAACCCGAAGCCGCTCGCGATGGCGGCCGGTGCGGCCGGCGTGCTGGCGCTGATGCCCGGCCTGCCGACCCTGCCCTTCCTCGCGCTGGCCGGGCTTGCGGGCGGCGGGGCGTGGCTGCGCCACAAGAACCCGCCTCCCCTCGCCGACCTCGACCCACCGCCGCCCGCGCCGGGGGAGCCGCCGATCGCCGACGCGCTGCGCATGGACATGCTGCGGGTGGAGCTCGGCTACGGGCTGCTGGCGCTCGCCGGCGGCGACACGCCGCGCCTGACGGACCAGATCAAGGGCCTGCGCCGCGCCATCGCGGCCGAGATGGGGTTCGTCCTCCCGCCCGTACGCATCCAGGACAACATGCAGCTGCCGGCCGACGGCTACGTGATCCGCATCAAGGAGATCGAGGCCGGGAAGGGCGAGCTGCGGCCCACCATGCTGCTGGCGATGGACCCGAAGGGCGGCACGCCCCCGCTCGCCGGCGAGCCCACGAAGGAGCCGGCCTTCGGCCTGCCCGCCCTGTGGATCGCGCAGGAAACGCGCGACGAGGCGGTGTTCCTCGGCTGCACCGTGGTGGATCCGCCCAGCGTGCTGACCACCCACCTCACCGAGGTGGTGCGCGAGAACGTCGCCGAACTCCTCTCCTACGCCGAGACGCAGAAGCTGCTCGACGAGCTGCCGCGCGAGCAGCACAAGCTCGTCGCCGATCTCGTGCCGGCGCAGATCACGGTGGGTGGCGTGCAGCGCGTGCTGCAGATGCTGCTCGCGGAACGCGTCTCGATCCGCGACCTGCCGACGATCCTGGAAGGCATCCAGGAAGCCTGCGGCGCCGCCAATCGCGTTATCCCCGCGATCGTCGCGCATGTGCGGGCGCGGCTCGCGCGGCAACTGAGCGACTCCTACACGAGCGGCGCGGGCTACATCCCGCTGGTGACGTTGTCGCCCGAGTGGGAGGCCGCATTCGCCGAATCCCTCGCCGGCCCGCCGGAGGACCGGCAGCTCGCGATGGCGCCCACCAGGCTGCAGGAATTCATGCAGCGCATGCGGCTGGTGTTCGATGCCGCCGCCGCGGGCGGGGAGACGCCGGTGCTGCTGACCTCCGGCACGATCCGCTTCCATGTCCGCGCCATCGTGGAACGCATCCGCCCGAACACGCCGGTGCTCGCCCAGGCGGAGATCTTCCCCCGCGCCCGCATCCGCACCGTCGGCACGATCTGATCCGGTCCCGCTGCCACACGACCGCTGGTCCCGATCCGGGTCCGCTGCATACGACCGCCGGCGCTCATCTGATGCCGTGTCAGCATCGCCGCTTCGAAGCCGCGGCAGGCGCGCCCTCGCGCCGACGCTGCGATGCGCCCCCGCCGCGCCGTCCCATCAATCTCCTGTTCACCGGTCCGCGCGTAAAACGGAGACCACGGCAATCGTGGTCCGTCGCGTGTCATATCTCCCTGGCCTTCGATGCGGCTGAAGCTCTTCCGCGCAGCGAACATGGCGGACGCCATGGCGCGGGTCCGCGCCGAACTGGGGAACGACGCGCTGATCCTCGGCAGCCGCCCGGTGCAGGAGGGCGTGGAGATCACCGCCGCGCTGGAGCCGGCGGCCACCGCGCCACTCCCGGCGGAGGAACCGGGACGCGCCGAACTGCTCGCGTTTCATGGCGTGCCGCCGATGCTTCACGGCGCACTGGTCCGGAGACCGCTCGACGAGGCCCTGGGGCGCGCGCTGCCGTTCGGCGAGCTCACGCTGTCCGGGGAGTCGCGGCCCCTCCTGCTGGCGGGCATGCCGGGCGCCGGCAAGACCCTGACCGTCGCGCGCCTCGCCACCCGGCTCGTGCTGGCCGGGGTGGCGCCGATGGTGATCACCGCCGACGGCAAGCGCGCCGGCGCGACGGAGCAGCTCGCCGCGTTCACCCGCCTGCTGGGCCTCACCCTGATCGTCGCGAGCCATCCGGTGACCCTGGGCCGTGCCCTCGCCCGCCGCGCGACGGGCACCCCCGTGCTGATCGACTGCCCCGGGTCGGATGCGTTCGACCGCGGACAGATGGAGGAGCTGCGCGCGCTGGCCGCGGCGGCGGACGGCACGATCGCGCTGGTCCTGCCCGCCGGCCTGCAGGTGGAGGAGGCCGCGGACCTCGCCCGCGCCTATGCCGCGCAGGGGGCGCAATGGCTCGTGGGCACGCGGCTCGACCTCGCCCGGCGCTTCGGCGGCTTGCTGGCCGCCGCCGCCGCGGCGCCGCTGACGCTGGTCGAGGCCGGCATCGGTCCCGGCGCCGCGGACGGGCTGGTGCCCCTGACGCCGCGCGAACTCGCCCGCCGGATGGAGGAACGGCTGATGCCCGCACCCGCAGCGGCGGCGCGCCGGCCCACACGAGCGGATCCCCCCGCCGCGCCGCCGAGCGGCTCGTCGATGCTTGGGGGTATGGGCCCTTCGCCCGCAGCGGCGGCGCGCCCGGTTCCCTGGGCCTCCACCCTCCGGTCGGGATCGGCGGATCGGCTTGCCCCGACCGGGTCGCCGCCCTCCGGCCAGCCGAACCGGCCTGCTCCGGCCGAACGGCCGACCCAAGCCAGCACGCTCCGGCCCGCCGCGGCGCGCATGTCTCAGGATATCCGTCATGCCGAATAGACCGCGCCTGATCGCCATCGCATCCGGCAAGGGGGGAGTCGGCAAGACCTGGGTCGCCATCACCCTCGCGCATGCACTGGCCGCGCGCCGCGACTCCGTCCTGCTGTTCGACGGCGATCTCGGCCTCGCCAATGTCGACGTCCAGCTGGGACTGACCCCGAACCACGATCTGGGCGCCCTGCTCACCGGCCGCGTCCCGCTGGCGGAGGCCGTCATGCGGCATCCGGAGGGCGGGTTCGATATCCTGGCCGGCATTTCCGGCTCGGGCAGCCTGTCGGGCCTGGACCCCGCCGCCGTCGAGCGGATCCTCGCGCTGCTCCGCGACGCTGCCGGATACGACACGGTGCTGCTCGATCTCGGCGCCGGCCTGGAGCGCGGCGTGCGCCGCATGGCCGCCGCCGCCGACATGCTGCTGACCGTCGCGACGGAGGAGCCCACGAGCCTCACCGACGCCTATGCCGTGCTGAAACTCTACGCGAGCGACACCCGCGCCGGGGATGCGCGCATCCTGGTCAACCAGGCGGCGACCCACGCCGCGGGCATGCGGACCTACGAGACGCTGCGGCGCGCCTGCACGAGCTTCCTGCGGCTCGATCCGCCGCTGGCCGGGATCGTCCGGCGGGACGATCGGGTGCGCGACGCGATCCGCCGGCAGGCGCTGCTGCTCGTGCGCCACCCGACCTGCCAGGCCGCGATGGACGTGGAGGCGATCGCCGCCGGTTTGTCGCAGAAGGTCGCGGCATAGCCCCAGAGGTCGCGGCAGGGCGCCACCGTCCCTCTCCATCACACCGCGGCACGCCCCGCCGCGGTACGCCACGGCACGGCACGTCCCGCCACGGCACGGCAACGCCGCCCGCCGGCAACGTGACGCCCCGGCAACGCCCTGCCCCAGCAACGCCCCGCCCCGGCAACGCCCCGCCCGGCAACGTCACGCCCAGCAACGCCCCGCCCCGGCAACGTCACACCCCGGCAGCGTCACGATCGGCCGGAATCGCCGGACATCGTGTCTGCGCCGCCGGACCCCTGGCACTTGCTCCCTCCATGGGAGGCGGGTACGCCCCGCCGTGAAGAAGCGTGCCACTCGCGGCACGCGACGAGGAAACGTCATGACCCGCCTGTCCAGGACCGCCCTGCTCTCCTGCCTGTCGCTCGCCGCCCTCGCCTGCGTCACCGTCACCGCGCCGAAGGCCGTCGCCCAATCCAACGATCCCGTGCGCCTCGGGATGATCCTCGACATGGGCAGCCTCTACGCCGACGTGACCGGGCCCGGCACCGAGACCGCCGGGCGGATGGCCATCGAGGATTTCGGCGGCAAGGTGCTGGGCCGCCCGATCGAGCTTCTGGTCGCGGATCACCAGACCAAGGCCGACGTGGCCGCCGGCATCGCCACCCGCTGGTTCGATACCGAGAACGTCGTCGCGCTGATGGACGTGGCCGCGTCCTCCCCCGCGCTCGCGGTGATGAACGTCGGCAACCTGCGGCATCGGATCGTGATCCTGAACGGGCCCGGCGCGTCCTCGATCACCAACGAGGCGTGCAACGCCTACACCGTCCACTACACCTACAACACCTATGCCACCTCCCACGCGGTGACCAAGGCCGTGATGGAGCAGGGCGGCAAGAGCTGGTACTACCTCACGGCCGACTACACGTTCGGGCACCAGCTCGAATCCGACAGCGCCTCCGTGGTGAAGGCGAATGGCGGGAAGGTGCTGGGCGACGCCAAGGCGCCGATCAACACGTCCGACTTCTCCTCCTTCCTGCTGCAGGCGCAGCAATCGGGCGCCCAGGTGATCGGACTGGCGAATGCGGGCGCCGACCTCATCAACTCGGTGAAGCAGGCGGCGGAGTTCGGCATCACCCGCAGCGGCGCGAAGCTCGCGAGCCTGGGGGCGAACATCAACGACATCTACGGGATCGGGCTCGACGCCACGCAGGGCATGCTGGTGGGCGACGCGTTCTACTGGGACACCGACGACCAGACCCGCGCCTTCGCCAAGCGGTTCTTCGACAAGATGAAGAAGATGCCGAACATGCTGCAGGCCGGCGCCTATTCCAGCACGATGCACTACCTGCAGGCGGTGCAGGCGGCGGGCACCACCGACGCCGCGGCGGTGATGACCAAGATGCGCGAGATGCCGATCCACGACTTCTTCGCGCATGACGGCCACATCCGCGCGGACGGGCTGATGGTGCACGACATGCACCTCTACCAGGTGAAGACGCCGGCGGAGTCGAAGGGTCCGTGGGACCTCTACAAGCTCGTCGCCACGATCCCCGGCGACCATGCCTTCCAGCCGCTGTCCGAGTCGCGCTGCCCGTTGGTGACGAAGCGCTGACACCGGCGACCGCGCGCGGGGCCGGAGCGTCGGGACGCGCGGTGCGCCCGCTCAGCGCACCGTGCGGGGCGGGCGGCGCCTGCGTCCCGTCGGCGACGGATCGGCCTCGCCCGAGAACAAGTCCGGGTGCATCTCCATGGCGCGGGCCGTGGACGCGAAGACGCCACGCAGGTGGCGGCGCATCGCCTCGACCGCGCCGGCCGCATCGCCCGCCGAGACGCACTCGATGATCCGGGTATGTTCGGCCAGGACCGATTTCCGCTTCAGCGCGTGCCGCATCATCACGTAGCGCACGCGATCGATCGCCGCCTTCGCCGCATCCACGATCCGCCAGGCGGCATCCTGCCCGGCCACCACCATCAGCTCCCGGTGCATGGCGTCGTCCGCCTCGAAGAAGGCGGCCTCCGACCGGCACGCGTGCTGGGCGGCGATCATGTCGGACAGACGGGCCGCGTGCGCCGGCGTGCAGCGCCGCGCGGCCTCGGCGGCCGCCGCGCATTCCAGCGCCTCCCGCACGAACTCGCTGCCCGCGACGGCGCGGGGCGAGATCGGCGCGACGATGCTGCCGCGCTGCGGCAGGATCGAGATCAGCCCTTCCTCCTCCAGCTTGCCGAACGCCTCCCGCACCGGGGTGCGGCTGACGCCGTAGGCCTGCGCCAGATCCTTCTCCGACAGCATCTGCCCGGGCTTGAGCCCGCCGCGCACGATCTGCTCGCGCAGGAGCCGGTGGATCTGCAGCGCGATCGTGCCCTGTCGTGGCGTGAGCAGCACCTGCCGTCCGCCCGACGGCAGGACCACGGGCGCGCCAGGCGCGGGATCGGCCGGGAGGGTGGTTGCGGCCGCAGGAGCGACGGTCCTATCTTGCATACAAGCATGCTAGCATGCCAAAGGCGCTCGCACCAACGCCTCGCCGCGCGCCGAACCGGCTGCCGAACAGGCCAGTGGAGTGAGCCCAATGGACCAGGACACGCGACCCAACCCCGCCGCCGCGCCGCGCAAGACCGCCGAGGACCTGCGCTCGCGCCGCTGGTTCGGTCCCGCCGACCTGCGCTCCTTCGGCCATCGCTCCCGCGCCATGCAGATGGGCTACGCGCCGGAGGAATGGTCGGGCCGCCCCGTCATCGCGATCGTCAACACCTGGTCCGACCTGCAGCCCTGCCACGTCCACTTCAAATCCCGCGTGGACGACGTGAAGCGCGGCATCCTCATGGCCGGCGGCTTCCCGGTGGAGCTGCCCGCGCTCTCGGTGTCCGAGAGCTTCGTGAAGCCGACCACCATGCTGTATCGCAACATGTTGGCGATGGAGACGGAGGAGCTGCTGCGCTCCCACCCCGTGGACGGCGCCGTGCTCATGGGCGGCTGCGACAAGACCACGCCCGGCCTGCTGCTGGGCGCCACCAGCATGAACATCCCGGCCATCTTCGTCCCCGCGGGGCCCATGCTGCGCGGCAATTGGCAGGGTCGGATTCTGGGCAGTGGTAGCGATAGCTGGAAATACTGGGACGAGCTGCGCGCCGGAAAGATCACCGACCAGGACTGGCTGGGCGTCGAGGCCGGAATCGCCCGCTCCTACGGCACCTGCATGACCATGGGCACCGCCAGCACCATGACCGCCATCGCCGAGGCGGTGGGCATGGTGCTGCCCGGCGGCTCCTCGATCCCCGCCGCCGACGCCGGCCACATCCGCCTCAGCTCCGAGAGCGGCCGGCGCATCGTGGAGATGGTCTGGGAAGACCTGACGCCGCAGCGCATCCAGACCCGCGCCGCGTTCGAGAACGCCATCGCCGTCGCCATGGCGACCGGCTGCTCGACCAACGCCATCATCCACCTGATCGCGATGGCCCGCCGCGCCGGCCAGGACATCGGCCTCGATGATTTCGAACGCTACAGCCGAAAGCTGCCGGTGATCGCCAACGTGCGGCCGACCGGGACGACCTACCTGATGGAAGATTTCTTCTACGCCGGCGGCCTGCGCGCGCTGATGGCGCTGATCAGGGACCACCTGCATCTCGACTGCCTCACCGTGACCGGCCGCACCGTGGCCGAGAACATCGCAGGCGCCCGCGTCACCAACGACGACGTCATCCGCGGCCTGGACAAGCCGGTCTACGGCGAGGGCTCGCTCGCGGTGCTGAAAGGCAACCTCGCCCCCGATGGCTGCGTCATCAAGCCGGCCGCGATGGACCAGCGCTTCCTGAAGCACTCGGGGCCGGCCGTCGTGTTCGACGACTACCCCAGCCTGAAGAAGGCGGTCGACGACGAGAGCTGGGACATCACCGCCGACCACGTGCTGGTGCTGCGCAACGCGGGACCGCAGGGCGGGCCGGGCATGCCGGAATGGGGCATGCTGCCGATGCCGAAGAAGCTGCTGAAGGAGGGCCATCGCGACATGCTGCGCCTGTCCGACGCGCGCATGAGCGGCACGAGCTACGGCGCCTGCGTGCTGCATGTCGCGCCGGAGTCCTTCATCGGCGGCCCGCTCGCGCTGTTGCGCACCGGCGATATCGTCTCGATCGACGTCGCCGCGCGCAGCATCCGCATGGAGGTGAGCGAACCGGACCTCGCCGCCCGCCGCGCGGCCTGGACGCCACCGCCGAAGCGCTACGAGCGTGGCTACGGCCACATGTTCACGCAGCATATCCAGCAGGCGGATCAGGGCTGCGACTTCGATTTCCTGCGTACCGATTTCGGCGCCCCGGTGCCGGAACCGGCGATCTTCTGACCGCGGCCGCGAAAGGATCCGGACCATGGCCCTGAGTGACGAGACCCGCGCGAAACTTCGCGGCGTCAGCACCGCGACGATCGCCACCGCGCTGTACAAGCGCGGCCTGCGCAACCAGATGGTGCAGGACGTGCACCCGCTCGCGCCGCCGAAGCAGAGCATGGTCGGGGAGGCCTACACGCTGCACTACATTCCCGCCCGCGAGGACCTCAACCCGGTCGGCGTGTTCCGCGACCAAGATCACCCGCAACGCCGCGCGGTGGAGGAGTGCCCGCCCGGCATGGTGCTGGTGATGGACAGCCGCAAGGACGCGCGCGCCGCCTCGGCCGGCGGCATCCTTGTCACGCGCCTGATGGTGCGCGGGGTCGAGGGCGTCGTCACCGATGGCGGCTTCCGCGACTCCGCCGATATCGCCGCGCTGGGGTTTCCCGCCTTCCACCAGCGCCCGTCCGCGCCGACCAACATCACGCTGCACCAGGCGGTCGACCTGAACGTGCCGATCGCCTGCGGCGACGCGCCGGTGTTTCCCGGAGACGTGGTGGTGGGCGATGCGGACGGCGTGATCATCATCCCCGCCGGCATCGCCGACGAGATCGCGACGGAGACGGTGGAGATGACCGCGTTCGAGGATTTCGTGCAGGAGCGCGTGCGCGGCGGGCAGAGGACTTTCGGCCTGTATCCGCCGACCGACGAGAGCAACCTCGCCGCGTTCGCGGCCTGGCGGAAGCAGCACGGCCGCTGACCCGGGCAAAGCGTCACCCCGTTCGGGTCGCCAGCGCCCCGTGCGAGCGGAACGCCGAGGCGGGACGGGCTGGCAGCACCCTCCGTGAGCGGGACGACCAGCCGTGATGGGCTGTCAGTGCGCCCCGTGCGAGCGGGACGACCAGCCGTGACGGGCCATGCGGCGTGTGGGCGGAAGGGCCGCGTTGAGCAGCCCTGACCTCGCCGCGCCGTCAGCCCACCTCGCGGCCCGCGCAGACGAAATGCGGGTTCTCCCACCCTGGCTTGCCGTAGCGCAGCCGCGCGCCCTGCATCGTGCGCACCGACCCGCCCGCCGCCTCCAGCACCACCTGCGGCGCGCAGGTGTCCCACTCCATGGTCCGGCCGAAGCGGGGGTAGAGATCGGCCAGCCCCTCGGCCAGCCGGCAGAACTTCACGCTGGATCCGTAGTTCACCATGCGCGCGACGCGGCGCTCGCCCAGGAACTCCTTCAGCTGCGTGGAATCGCCGTGATGCCGGCTGGCGAGCACCGTCAGCCCCTCGGGCGGCGGCACGCGCGCGGCGACCGGCACCTCCCCGTCGTCCGTGCGCTTCCAGGCGCCCCGGCCGACGATGCCGCCGAACAGCTCGCCCGCGGCCGGGATGCCGACCACGCCCAGCACCGGTTCGCCATGGCGCACGAGCCCGATATTGACCGCGAACTCGTCATTGCCGGCGGCGAACTCGCGCGTGCCGTCCAGGGGATCGACCAGCCAGAAGATCGGCGAGGCGGCGGTGATGCGGCCGCCCGCCACTTCCTCCTCGGCGATCACTGGGATGTCGGGTTCGGCGGCGCGCAGGCCGGCGACGATGATCGCCTCCGCCGCATGATCCGCTTCGGTCACCACGGACCGGTCTTCCTTGCGCTGCACGTCGAAGCCGCGGGCGCGGATGGCCAGGATGGCCGCACCCGCCTTCTCGGCGAGATCGGCCGCGAGCGCGAGCAGCGCGTCGTCGTCCATCATGCCGGCACCGAGGTCCGGCGGCCGGTCCGTCCGGTACGCGGCTTGTCGCCCGCCGCCGGACGGCGTGCAGGCTTGCCCGCGCGGGCCGGCTTGGCGGGCGTGGCCGCGGGTTCCGTCGCGCTGGGGTCGTCCTTCATGCTGTCCGAAGCTCCGTTCTTTCGCTGCGTCGTCGCCGGGTTGATCGCCGAAGTCGGCGCCGGTATGGCCGCCGGCACAATCGCCGGCATCGCGGCACGGATCGGGCGCGCGAGCAAGGCCTGCACGGTGCGGTGGACCAGCGCCGGTTCGAGCTGGGTCAGGCAGGCCAGGTTGCGCGGACAATCGGCCGCGTTCGCCAGGTAGCACGGGCTGCAGCTCATGTTCCGCCGCAGCGCGACCGACCGCTCGCCGATGGGGGCCCACTCGGCCGCGTCGACCACGCCGGAATGGATCCCGACCGTCGGCACGCCGATGGCGCCCGCGATGTGCTTGGGCCCGCTGTCGTTGCCGACATAGACGGCGCAGGCCGCCAGGATCCGCGGCAGGGCGGCGAGCTTCGTCTGGCCCGCAAGGCTGCCGACCCGCTCCGGCCGCAGCACGAGCCCGCTGATCTCCTTGGACACGGCCTCGTCGTCCGGCCCGCCGACCAGCAGGACGTTCACGTCGTCCCGCTCGATCAGCAGGTCGATCAGGGCGGCGAAATACGCGGCCGGCCACTGCTTGGTGACGTTGCCTGCCCCGGCATGCACCGCGACCACGTGCCGTTCGAACAGCGGCTGCACCGATTCGGGCAGCAGGTCCAGCGAGGGGGCGGGCAGCTGCGGCTGGATCAGCCGGCGGTCCGGATTGGTGGCGTTGCCGACCGCTTCGACCAGCGACAGCAGGTCGTCCACCACGTGGCTGCGCTTCCGCTGCAGCGACTTATCCCCGTCCCATTCCAGCGCGATGTCGAGAAACGGGAACTGGCCCATGTAGTCGAACCCGGCCAGCCAGCGCGCGCCGGTGTAGCGCAGCACGTCGCGAGTCGAGGCGTGCTTGCGCAGATCGATCGCGAGATCGAAGCGGTACGGCGCGAGCTCCGCCTGCAGGGCGAGGAAATCCTCCGCCGTCAGGTCCCGTTCGCCGAGTTGCGAGCGGGCGTGGAAGAAGTCGAACGGGATCAGCCGGTCGATCGCCGGCTCGATCCCCAGGAAGGCCTCGGAGGCGCGGCCCGCCAGCACGGTGATCTCGGCCTCCGGGAACAGCTCCTTCAGGCGGCGGATCGGCGGCAGCGCGGTCACGAAGTCGCCGATATGGTCGAGCTTCACCACCAGCAGGCGCTTCACGTCCTCCCGCCGGAACAGCGGGTGTCCGGCGCTCAGCACCTGCACCGGCTCGTCGTCGGGCCGCACGTCGTCGGCGTGACGGAAGAGCATCGGCGAGTAGTACGGGTCGCCGGCGGCGAACAGCGTCCGCCACTGCGCCGAGAACTGGGAGGCGTCGAACACGTCCTGCAAGCGGTCGCGGCTCGCCAGCTCATGGTGGATCAGCGAGGCATGGGGCGTGAACACGGTCCGCAGGCCGGCGGCATGCGCACGTAGGCAGAAATCGAGGTCGTTGTTGACGATCGTGTGCAGCTCGTCGAACCGCCCGATCCGCTCGAACACCTCCCGGCGGACCAGCATGCAGGCCCCGGTGACGGCGATGACGTTGCGCTGCGTCAGCGCCAGGCCGAAATAGCCGGGCTCGTCCCGCGCGGCGAAGCGGAAGGCATGGCGGCCGATGCCGCCGCCCAGGAACATGCCCGCGTGCTGCACCTTCCCGTCCGGATAGAGCAGTTGCGGACCGACGATGCCCACCTCCGGCCGCGCCGCATGCTCGAGCAGCGCGTCCAGCCAGTCGCCCTCCACGATCTCGACGTCGTCGTTGAGGAACAACAGGAACTCGCCGTCGCAAGCGGCCGCGGCGACGTTGTTGAAGCGGGACCAGTTGAACGCTTCCGGGATGTCGACGACCTTGTCGGCGTTCTGCAGCAGCCAGGCCTTCCACCGCATCTCGGTGTCGGGGATGTTGTCGATGCAGACGATCTCGTAGTTGCGGTAGCGCGTGCGCTCACGAAGCGTGGTGAGGCAGGTCTCGACATGGCCCTTGGCGGCGCAGGTCGGGATGATGATGGAGACCTTTCCGCTCACCGGTGCCGTGCGCTTCAGTCGCCAGGTGCCGCGCCCCCAACCCGGCAGCACCTCGGCCGGCGTGCCGCGGCGGGCCGCCGCGCGAACCAGCGCGGCTTCGTCCAGCGTGTCCGGATCGCCCGCCACCGGCCCGCGCGCGGCGAGCAGCTTCGGCAGATGGTGGATCTCCGCCGCGCGCTCCGTGGCCTGGAGCACGAGGTCGTACTCGCCGGCCTCGGCGAGGCTGCGCGGGGTGACGCCGATCTCGCGCAGCAGCGCGGTGCTGGCGACCCAGGGGCGCCCGACATAGTTGGTCGACAGCAGCAGGTCGGGCGACCAGTCGGGCTTGAAGAACGCTTCCCGCTCGCCGCTCGCCGGGCTCTGGCGCGTCTCGTCGGCATAGATGAAGGCGGCCTCCGGATGCAGCGCGGCGGCGAGGGCGAGTTCGCCCAACGCATCGGCCCCGAGTTCGTCGCCAGGGTGCAGCAGGCCGGCGAGGTGGCGCCCGTCTCCCGCCGGGACGAGCGGCGCCTCCCAGCGCGGGTCGTCCGCCGCGATCACCTCGATCCGCGGCGCCAGGTCGGCCTCCGACCCGGCGAGCAGGTCGCGGACCGCCGGGGCGTCCTCCGCCTGGACGAGGATCGTGGCCCGCCACTCCGGATAGGCCTGCCGCCGCAGCGACTCGAGCGTCCGCAGCAGCCGGTCGGCCACGAGCTCGGGCGTGTCGCGGATGACGAGGTGCAGCGCGGGGCGGCAACCGAGGTCCCGCAACATGCCCTCGACCAGGTCGGTCTCCGCCCGTGTCACGCGGCGGCGGATCGTCGCGCTCTCGTCGGTCTCGTCCGCCTTCTTCACCGTCAGGTCGAACCGGACGAGGTGCTCCTGCCCGTCCTTGGCGCGGACCACGAGCTGGACCTGATGCGGTCCGTCTTTCAGCACGCGGGGCGGACAGTGGAACGCGTAGCCGCTGCGCAGCGAGTCCTGCCACTCGGGGAAGGCGAGCCCGACATCCTGGCGCGCCAGCCCGTAATGCGCGTTCCCCAGCCGCTGGCCGTCGAGCAGGACTTCGATTCCCTCGATCCCCGCGCGCGCCAGAACCCAGCCCTCGATCGTCAGCCGGCCGGAGACCGGGTCGGGCACGGCGCCGTTGCGGACCGTGGGACTGTCGAGTTCGAACCGGAACACCTGCGGGTCGGGTTCCATGCCGGTCGCCACGGGTCCGGCCGCGACCGGTTCGGGCGGACCGACCGAAATCACGAAGTCTTCCTGATGCGTGTCGTCCAGCCCGTTGCGGACGACGATGCGCAGCGTGTGGTCCCCCTCCTCCAGGTCGGGGAGGGGCTGGGCGAAGCGGTAGCCGGCGTAGCGCGCCATCGGGATGGTCGCGAATTCCTCGCCCACGTCCGGCCGCGGATGGCCCGCTTCGGCCTCGCCGACCAGCGTCCCGTCGATCAGGATCTCGACATGCGCGATCCCGACCGCCGAGACGGCCCAGCCATTGACCGTCAGCACACGGTTGCGGCCGACCACCGCCTCGTCGCAATAGGCCTTGATGGCGCGGCGTGGATCCGCCGACGCCTCGGTCGCATGGTCCGCCGCGCCGGCCTCCCCGGCGGCGAGCAGGTAGCCGGCATCCACCCGGAACACCTGGGGCGCCGCCGCCTCGGCCGGCCGTTCGGCCGGTTCGGCGGGCCGGACGCGCTCGAGCGGCAGCACGACGTCGCAGGCGAGGCCGCCGAGGCAGATGACCTGCACCCGCACCTCCTCGGCCTGGCGGTCGGCGGCGCTCAACGTAGTGGTGAGGGCGAAGCCGGCGCTGCGCGCGTCCGGGTAGTGCGGGTGCACCGTGCCGACATCCCCGCGTTCCAATCCGATCTTGGCGCTGCCGACCCGGCCATCGCCCACGAAGGCCTGGATCGTCACGATCCGCGTCCGAGCGACCGCCCAGCCATGCAGGGTCAGCGTGCCGCCAAGGTCGAGCGCGGCACGCTCGACGAAGAGGATGACCGGCGGGTGCAGCCCGGCCACCGCCCCGGGCGGGGTCAGCGGTCCCGCCACCACGTGGCCGGGCGGCACGGCCGCGGGGTCCACCATGATCCCGAACCGGACGGCATGCGTCCGCGCCTCGGCGGAGCGCGCCTGCAGGCCGCAGCGGACCACACCGAACGGCA
Organism: Rhodospirillales bacterium 69-11; assembly: GCA_001898425.1. Taxonomy (GTDB): domain Bacteria; phylum Pseudomonadota; class Alphaproteobacteria; order Acetobacterales; family Acetobacteraceae; genus Rhodopila. Next base: position 100,745 of record MKTV01000038.1, on the reverse strand, counting down.
CGTCGGCCGGGAGGGGGAGGGTGAGCTGGAAGGTCTGCTGCGGCACCAGCGTCCCGTCCGGGAGCCGCACCATGGCTCTCTGGTCGGACTCGCCCACCTGCATCCGGCTCACGTCGACGTCGTCGCGCTGGAGCACGAGTTCCTCGACGCCCTGTCCGGCGACGCGCCCGCGCACCGTGAGGTCGAGTCGGCCATTCATGAACCCGCCCGAGACCACCGGCTCGAGGTCGATCAGCACGGGCGGTTCGGGCGGGGTCTGGGGGCGCGATGGCTGGGCGGCCGGCGCGGACTTGGCCGATGCCGCGGGGCGGCGCGTGCGTGATCCGGTGGAGCCGCCGCCCTTGCGCGCGGGCTCCCGCGCGTCGCGCGCCTTCATGCCGCGTCCGCTCCCGCCTCGCCGAACGGCGCCGCAGCGCCCCCGCCCCCGAAAGCGTGTGGCGTCGGGGCGAAGGCGGCGGTCGGACTCATGTCGGCGATCCCTCGATGCGCTGGCGCCCTGAAATGGCGAACGTTTTGCTCAAAGCGGGAAGGGCAGGCGTCCTTCCCGGTAGCCATCCTTGTCGAAATGCGCCTGCGCCGAGGCAATGGTTCCGGCACGGACGCATTCCGCGACATCCGGGTACTGCTTCAGGTACCAAGCCTCGTCCACCTTCAAGGCGCTGGGCAGCCGTCCCTCGAAATACCCGTCGTTCACGAAGTGGTGCCGCCCGGAAGGGAGCACGCCTTCCTTCACGGCGCCACCAATATCCTCATAGGTGCGGAGGTACCAAGTCTCGTCGACCTTGGCACCCGCGATCATCAGCTTGAGAAGTTTGATGAATTCGTCATACGACACGGTGACCCGGAGCTCGCCCCGTTCCGTCGTGATGTCGACCGACCGCCGGATGAGTTCGAACGGTGGAATGTAGTTCACGACACCCCCAGGTGCGCGCAGGCGCAGCCACTTCAAGACTCCGTGATGTTTACAGAGATCGAGCCCAAGATGGAACAACCTCCGCTGGCATTTTGCTGCAGCGCAGCCAATTCGGCCCGTCGTTGCTCGGCGGCACCCCACCTATGGTAAGCCTGTACCCGACTGAGAGCAGGACGAGCATGCAGCACCCCACCGAACTCGGGTCGGAACCGATCGCGCGCGACATCGAACTCGCAACGACCGTGCGCCGGTTCCCGGACGCGACCGTGCTGGTGATCGGGGACCTGATCCTCGATCGCTACGTGTCGGGCAGCGTCGCCAGGCTGTCGCCCGAGGCGCCGATCCCCGTGCTGCGGCCGACCGGCGGCCGCGCCACGCTGGGCGGTGCGGCCAACGTCGCGCTGAACGTCGCGACCCTGGCCGGACAGGCCATCCTGATCGGCGTGGTCGGCCCCGACCCGGCCGGCGCGGAGATCGAGGCGCTCGTCCGCGCCACGGACCGCATCACCCCCGCCCTGCTGACCGTCGCGGACCGGCCGACCACCGCCAAGACGCGCTTCATGTCCGGCGCCCACCAGCTGCTGCGGCTGGACGAGGAGACCACCGCCCCGCTGCCGCCCGATGCGGCGGACGCGCTGCTCGCGCTCGTGGAACGGGAGATGGAGCGCGCGGGCGTGCTCATCCTGTCCGACTATGCCAAGGGCGTGCTGTGCGACGGCGTGCTGGACGCGATCCTGCTGCGCGCCCGCGCGGCCGGGAAGATCGTGATCGCGGATCCGAAGCGGCCCGACTTCTCGGCCTATCGCGGCGCCACGATCCTGACGCCCAACGAGAACGAGGTCCGCGTCGCGACCCACATCGATGCGAGCGACGACACCGATGCCGACCGTGCCGGCCGCGCCGCGCTGGAGGCGACCGGCGGCGAAGCCGTGCTGGTCACCCGCTCCGCCAAGGGCCTGACGCTGGTGCGCCGCGGCGCCCCGCCGCTGCACGTGCCCACCCGCGCGCGCGAGGTGGCCGACGTCTCGGGCGCCGGCGACACGCTGGTGGCCTCGCTCGCCGTGGCGCTCGGTGCGGGCGCGCCGCTGCCCCAGGCCGCGCTGCTGGCGAACGTCACGGCCGGGATCTCGGTCGGCAAGCAGGGCACCGCCACGGTCAGCGCGGACGAGCTGCTGGGCGTCCTGCATCTCGAGGACCTGGTCGCCACCGACCGCAAGGTCGCGACCTGGGAGGAAGCCATGGTGCAGGTGGCGGCCTGGCGCGCCCAGGGCCACCGGGTCGGCTTCGCCAATGGCTGCTTCGACCTGATCCATCCCGGCCATGTCCGCCTGCTGTCGGAAGCGCGGGCGGCCTGCGACCGGCTCGTGGTCGCGCTCAACTCCGATGCCTCGGTGCAGCGGCTCAAGGGCCCGACCCGCCCGGTGCAGAACGAGACCGCGCGGGCGACCGTGATGGCCTCCCTCGCCCCGGTGGACCTCGTGGTGCTGTTCGGGGAGGACACGCCGCTCGAGCTGATCCGCACCCTGCGGCCCGACGTGCTGGTGAAAGGGGCCGACTACACGATCGACCAGGTGGTCGGCGGCGACCTGGTGCAGGGCTGGGGCGGGCGCGTCGTGCTGGTGAACCTGGCCGAGGGGCACAGCACCACGGGCACGATCCGGCGGATGACGGCCCCGGCCGCCGCGGAATAGGCGGGGCATGCCGCGCCTCGCCGCCTGCGCGATCTTCAGGAACGAGGCGCCCTACCTGCTGGAATGGCTGGCCTACCACATGGCGGTGGGCGTCGACCGCTTCGTCCTGTACGACAACCGGAGCACCGACGGGGGCGCCGACCGCGTCCGCCAGTCCGCGTTCGCGGAGCGGGCCACGGTCATTCCCTGGCCCGACGAGCCCGGCCAGCTCTCCGCCTACGCGCATTTCGTCGAACATCACGCGGCGCGGTTCGACTGGGTCGCCGCGCTCGACCTCGACGAGTTCCTGCTGCCGCTCGACGCCCAATCGGTGCCGGCGATGCTTGCGCGCTACGACGGGTTCTCGGGTGTGCTGGTGTCCTGGCTGGTGTTCGGCCCCTCCGGCTGGAACCGCCCGCCACCGGGGCTGGTGCTCGAATCGTATCACCAGCGCGCTGCCGAGGACCTGCCGCTGAACCACCACGTCAAGACGATCTATCGCGGCGCCGACGTGCTGGGCATCACCCGGAACAGCCACGAATTCCAGTTGCGCGGGCCGGTCTGCAACACGGCCGGCCAGGCGGTGCCCAATACCGGCATCCAGCCGGTGCCCTGCCATGCGGGCATGGTGCTGAACCACTACCAGACCCGCTCCCGCCAGGAATGGGCGGCCAAGCTGCGGCGCGGCAGCGCCATGATCGTCTCGGACCAGCCGCGCTATCCGCCCGAACTGATCGAGCATTACGTGGATATCTGCCGCACCGAGGACCGACGGATCATGCGCTGGATCCCGGAGGTTCGGCGCCTGCTGCAGGACGGCCCGCCGCCGCTGCCCGAACCGTTCGTGTTCCAGGACCGCTCCCAGCCGGATGCGCCCTGGCATGCCGCGCTGCGCGACCGCGCGGACCCGTTCGCCGCGCCGCGCCTGCTCCGGGATCGGGACGGCCGCCCGCGCGCCTTCGCCACGGAACGCGACGCCGAGGCCGCCTGCGACGCAGCGCGCTGACCGGCGCGGCCGGCGGCGGGGTCAGCGCGCCGTGTTGCGGTTCCGCGTCGCGTGCGGGTCGAGCCAGCCCATCGACGCGTCCGGTTCGGCATCGGTGGTGCGCAGATACGGCTTGATGTCGAGCAGCGGCGTGCCGTCCACGCAGTCCAGGAACCGGACCCGCAGCACGGTCAGCGCGGCAAACCCGTCGAACGCCACCACCGACATCCCGATCGGGTTCGGCCGCCACGGCGCGCGGGTGGCGAACACGCCCCGCGGCGTGTCGTCGAAGGGCGGGGTGAAGCTGAGCGCCGCCGGCTTCGTGCGGTCGAGCCAGTAGAGCAGGATCAGGTGCGAGAACCCGTCGAGGCTGCGCAGCCCCTCCGCGTACTCGGGCGCGACATGCGCCTCGCAGACCGGCGCCGGATCGGGCTGCCGCCCGTTGCGCGGACAGTCCGCCACCTGCGCCCAAGGGGTGCGCAGCCGTCCGATCGGATGCAGGACGAGGCCGGTCATCCGCGCATGCTACAAGCCCTCCGCCCCGGCGCAATCCGGCCGCGAGGTTGACACCGCGCGGACCCTGGCGGTTCATCGACCGCAGCAAACGGACGGCGGGGAGGCGATGGGCCAGAAGAGCAAACAGGTGGCGAGTTTCCAGGAGGCGGTCGCCGACATCCCGGACGGCAGCACCATCGCCTTCGGCGGGTTCGCCATGCCCGGCACGCCGTTCAACCTGATCCGCGCGCTGATGGAACACGGGGCGAAGCGACTGACGCTGGTCGCCAACACCACCGGCGGCGCGCAGCAGCCGCGCATGCCCGATATCGGCATGCTGGTCGAGAACGGGCAGGTGGCGAAGGTGATCTGCGCCTTCACCGCGGCGACGCGTCCAACCGACGTGCTGCCCTTCACCAAATACTACGAGTCGGGTGAGGTCGAGGCCGAACTGGTCCCGCAGGGCACGCTCGCGGAACGCCTGCGCGCGGCCGGCGCCGGGATCCCCGCCTTCTACACGCCGACGGCGGTGGGCACCGAACTGGCGGAAGGTCGCGAGACGCGCGTGATCAACGGCCGCGAATACCTCCTCGAATACGCGTTGCCGCTCGATTACGCCTTCATCCGCGCGCGCCGCGCCGATGCGGCCGGCAACCTGCGCTTCCACCGCTCGCAGCGGAACTTCAATCCGGTGATGGCGACCGCCGCAAGCTGCACCATCGCGGAAGTCGACGAGGCGATCCTGCCCGCCGGCGCGATCGACCCGGACGACGTGCACACGGCCGGCATCTTCGTCCACCGGCTCGTGCAGGTGCCGCCGGCGCCCGAAGGATTGTGGCCCACCAAGCGGCAGGAGCGCGCGCGATGAGCGAGACACGGCAGAAGGGCGTCAACCGCCAGCAGATCGCCGATCGCGTGGCGCTGGAGTTCCAGGACGGCTGGATCGTCAACCTGGGCGTCGGCATCCCGACCATGTGCTCCAACACCGATATCGGCGACCGCGACATCACCTATCACTCCGAGAACGGGGTGATCGGCTATGGCGGCGTGGCGCCGGCCGGGGAGGAGGACCTGAACCTCGTCAACGCCGGCGGGCAGAACGTCACGCTGAAGCCGGGCGCGGCGGTGGTGCACCATGCCGACAGTTTCGGGATCATCCGCGGCGGCCATATCGATGCGACGGTGATGGGCGCCTACCAGGTCTCGATGCGGGGGGATTTCGCCAACTGGAAGCTCGCCGGGCAGAAGGGCGGCGGGATCGGCGGCGCCATGGACCTCGCCGCCTGCGCGAAGCGGGTGTTCATCATCCTGGAGCACGTCACGCGCAAGGGCGAGCCGCGGCTGGTGGAAGCCTGCGACCTGCCCGTCACCGCGCGCGGCGTGGTCACGCTGGTCGCCACCAATTACGGACTGTTCGAGCCGACCGGCGAGGGGTTCCTGCTGCGCGAGATCGCGCCCGGCCTGACGGTCGAGGAGATCCGCGCCAGCACGGGCGGCACGCTCACCGTCGCCCCGAACCTCGGGCCCATGCGGATGGCGGGCTGAGGGACGCGGCGCGCGTCCGGTCGGCGGATCGAGAAACGGCGCAAGTCGTGATGCTCGGCACGAGGCCAGCGCTCGTCGCGGCCATCCATGACGTCACGCGGCACCGAACGTCGTGGATGGCCGGCACAAGGCCGGCCATGACACTGGCCGCGGGCCGGGCATGAGGCTGGGGTGCGGCACGCAGGTGTCGCACCTCCGCCGGACCGGTCTCATCCCAGCTTGGGGATGACCTTGTTGCCGTAGAAGTCGACGACCTTGTTCTGGTCGGCCTGGCCGGAATGCGTGTTGACGATGGTGACGCCGCTGTCGAACAGCTCGTGCACCGCCTGGATGTGCGCCTCCGGATCGGGGCTGACGGTCCAGCTCGAGAGTACCTTCTCGATCGGCGTGTTGGCCTCGGCGCGCCGCTGGATCTCCGCCGGGTCGCGCACGTTGTACAGCGTGTCGAACGCCTTCGGCCCGAAGCGCCAGAGTTCGGCGGCCTGCTGCGCGTCGCTCTTGTCGCCCACGACGACATAGTGCTCGACCAGCACGGGCATCTTCGACGGATCCTTGCCGGCCTTCGCCGCCCCCTCCTGCCACTCCTGCTTGTGCTTCTTCCAGGTGGCGGGATCGGTGACCAGCCCGTCCGCATGCTGGCCGGCGAGGCGCATGGATTTCTTGCCGTTTGCCGCGGCGAGCAGCGGGATGGGCTGCGGCGGCGGATCGTAGAGCCGCGCGTTCACCGTGTAGTACTGGCCCTTGTGGGCGACGTCCTGCCCCGACCAGAGCCCGCGGATGATCGCCATGGCCTCGATCAGGCGATCCCAGCGCTCCTGCCATTTGGGCCACTCGCCCGTGGCAGCCTGCTCGTTGAGCGCCTCGCCCGATCCCACGCCCAGGAAGATGCGGCCCGGATAGAGCCGCGCGAGCGAGGCGAAGCCTTCCGCGACCACCGCGGGGTTGTAGCGGAAGGTGGGACAGGTGACGGTCGTGCCCATCCAGGCCTGGCCGGTCTGCGCACCCAGCGCCCCGATCGACACCCAGGCCATGCTCGAATGGCCCTGATTGGCCTGCCAGGGCTGGAAGTGGTCGCTGGTCGCGAGCACGTCGAACCCGGCCTGGCTGGCGTTCTTGCCGATCCGGAGGATGTCGCCGATCGGGAACTGCTCATGCGCAAGCATGTAGCCGATCATCTTCTTGCTGAGGCTGGCAGGCTCCGACGCTCCACCCTGCGGCGACGACTGCGCCGCCTGGGCCGAACCGATCCCGCCGCCGATCCCCGAGGCCATCGCCAGCATGGAACTCCACCGCAGGAGTTCGCGGCGGTCGGGCTGCAGCGCGGCGCGCGGCATGGAAGAGCGATCGCGGGACATGGCGGGAAACTCCGGAACGGGCTGCAGGGGCGGCATGCACCCCGAACGGAGGCCGATCCCGCCAGTTGCGGCAGCACGGGCATGTGCGACGGGGAAGCCCGCACCGCGCGCGGAGCGTCGAGCCCTTGTGACGATCGATATATCATGTATCGTCCCGGCATGCCCGCCACCGGCTCGTTCCTCTCCGATCCCGGCTTCGCCCCGATCGCCCGCGACAACCTCGCCGGCCGCGTCTACGAGGAGCTGCGGACCGCGCTGATGGAAGGCCGGCTCTGGCCCGGCCAGCGGCTCAAGATCCGGGAACTCGCCGCCGCGCTGCACGTCTCGGAGACCCCGGTGCGCGAAGCGGTCATGCAGCTCGTGCGGGAACGCGGGCTGGAGATGCAGGCCAATCGGGCGATCACCGTCGCTCATCTCTCGCTCGCGCAGTACGAAGAGCTGCGCCGCATCCGGCTCGAACTCGAAGGTCTCGCCGCGGCCGAAGCCGCGCCGCGCAGCACGCGTGCGGTGGTCGAGGAGCTCGAGGCGCTGCACGCCGATCTTCTCGCCGCCCAGGCCGCGGAAGACTGGCCGGACGCGGTGCGCGCCAACTGGCGCTTCCACCACCGCGTCTATCGCACCGCCGCGATGCCCGAACTTCTCGGCATCATCGAGACGCTCTGGCTGCGCAACGGCCCGCTGCTGAACTACCAGTATCCGCACGCGCCGCCGACCTATCCCGGCCGGCACCGGCATCTCGACGTGATCGACGCCATGCGCGCGCGCGATCCGGCCGCGGTGCGCACCGCGATCCGCAACGACACGGTCGAGGGCGGCGCGACGCTGCTGCGCCTGCTCACCGACATCGAGGCCGGCCGCGTCGTGATCGGCCAGCCGCATTTCACCGCACCACCGCCCTTCGCCCCGTCCTGATCGCGGACGTCCTGATCGCACACCTCCCGATCGCCCCGCCCTGACCCGCCCGAGGCCCGAGATGCTCGTCAACGACCCAGCCGCCGCCCATTACGAGATCGACCCGGCGCGGCTCGACCTCGTCGAGGAATTCCGCCGCAAGCCGAAGGGCCCGCACAGCGACGAGCTGCAGAAGGTGCTGCACCGCATGCGCTGGTCCGGCGTGACCGGCCGCTGGGTGCTGGTCACGCTGGAGCCGAACCGCCGCTGGATGCTGGGACGCCTGCCGGAGAAGCGCGGTGTGCCGATGGAGACGTTCCCGAACCGCGTCTTCACCCGCGTCGAGGACGCGGAGTGGGAGATCTTCCGCCTGCGCTGGGAAGCGCTGACCGGCAACAGCTTGCCCGAGTGACCGAGGACTTCGCACGATGATCGATACCAACAGCGTCCTCGGCTACGCGTGGCCGCTGATCGTCTCCCCTGGCGAGCCGATCGGATTCCACCTCTCCAGCGCCACGCTGACGCAGGCGGAGGCGACGGTGGTGCGCGTGCGCCTCGCCGATCCCGACCCGAACGGGCCGGGGTTGCAGGTCACGGAACCCGGCACCCCGATCGACGGACCGGTGGCGCTGCGCCACCAGCCGATCCATCCCGGATCCTGCGCGATCGTGCCGGCAGCGCCGGTGCTGACGGGGCTGCGTGGCTTTTCGGTCGGCTGCTTCCTGTGGCCGACGCGGCTGGAGGCGGGGGCGCAGACGATCCTGGCGCGCTGGTGCGACGATGCCGCGTCGCGCGACGACGGTCCCGGCGCGTGGCGGTTCGGGCTGACCACGGACGGGTGCCTCGAGCTGGTCGTTTCGGGCGTCGGCCGCGTGGCGACGACGCGGCGGCTGCTGGAACGCGAATGGGTGTTCGTCGGCGCGAGCTACGACGCGACCAGCGGCTCGCTGTCGGTCGTGCAGGTGTCGCTCGACACGCAGGCGGGCCGCGACCGGTCGGACATGGCGACGGTCCGTTCGCCGTCATGGCCGGGCTCGACCCGGCCATGACGGAGAGGGCGGCGGCGGTGGGGATGGCCGAGTCAGGCCCGGCCATGACGGAGGGGGCCCTCACCATCGCCGCCCACTTGCGCGACCCGGACGGCCGCACGACCGCGCATCTCAACGGGAAGATCGACCGGCCGCGTCTCTATGCCGCCCCGCTCTCACCCGAGGCGCTGCAGCTTCTCTGCGAGCGCGTCGTGCCCGATCTCGCGGACCCGCTGCTCGTCGCCGCCTGGGACTTCTCGGTCGGCATGGAGACCGAGACGATCCACGACCGCTCCCCGAACGGACTGCATGGCGTGCTGCGGCACATGCCGACCCGCGCGATGACCGGCGCGAACTGGACCGGGCGGACGCAGAGCTGGACCGAGGCGCCGGATCAATACGGCGCCATCCAGTTCCACGACGACGACATGCTCGATTGCGGCTGGTCGCCCGACCTGCAGGTGACCATCCCCGCCGACTGGCGCTCCGGCTTCCATGCGCTGCGGCTGCGCGCGACGCGGCAAGACGGCGTGGCGGTGGAGAGCTACGTGCCGTTCTTCGTCCGTGCGCCGATCGGCAAGCCGCGCGCGCGCGTGGCCGTGGTCGCGGCGACGGCGACCTTCCTCGCCTACGCGAACCAGGCGCTGCGGCTCGACCAGACCCATGCGGAGAGCATGCTGGAAGGGCTGATGGTCCTCTCGCTGGACGACGTCTACCTGCAGGAGCATCGCGAGCTGGGCCTGTCGACCTACGACACGCACAGCGACGGCAGCGGCTGGTGCTATTCGGGCGCGGCGCGGCCGATCCTGAACATGCGGCCGCGCGGCAACACGTTCAACTACGTCAACGACACGCATCTGCTCGACTGGCTGGAAGCGCAGGGGATCGAGTACGACGTCGTCACCGACGAGGACATCCATCACCACGGCGCGCAGGTGCTGTCGCCCTATGCCTGCGTCATCACCGTCTCGCATCCCGAGTATTTCTCCGAACGCATGCTGAACGCCTTCGCCGCCTACCAGCAGGCGGGCGGACGGCACATGTATCTCGGCGGCAACGGCTTCTACTGGCGGATCGGCTGGCACCCCAGGCGCCCGCACACGATGGAGATTCGCCGCGGCATGCAGGGCACCCGCACGTGGGAGGGCGAGCCCGGCGAGAACGGCCTGTCCTTCACCGGCGAACCCAGCGGGTTGTGGCGCGCGAACGGCCGGCCGCCGCAGCGGCTGGTGGGCGTGGGGTTCGACGCGCAGGTGTTCGACCGATCGGCCTCCTACCGAAGGCTGCCCGACAGCCACGATCCGAACGCCGCCTTCGTGTTCGAGGGGATCGGTACGGATGAAACCATCGGCGATTTCGGCCTGCGCGGGAACGGCGCCGCGGGGCTGGAGATCGACCGTGCCGACGCCTCCCTGGGCTCGCCGCCCTCGCTGCTGCTGCTCGCGACGGCGGACCGCATCGGCTATGGCGGCCTGCCCTCGCCCGAGGAGTTCCGCACCACGCATCGCGGCCTGACCGGCGAGCAGAACGCGCGGGTGCGGGCGGACATGACGCTGTTCCCGACGGCGAATGGCGGTGCGGTGTTCACCACCGGCTCGATCGCCTGGGTCTGCTCGCTCTCGCACGATGGCTACGAGAACAACGTGAGCCGCATCACCGGCAACGTGCTGCGGCGCTTCATGGACCCCACGCCGATCCCCTGGACCGAACGCGGAGACGACGCATGACCCTGCCGAACTCGATCGATGGCGCCTTGCGCGCGCGGGCGCGGCGCGTGGTGCCGGGCGGGATGTGGGGGCACCAGAACGTGGCCCGCATCGGGCCCGGCTATCCGCAGTTCTTCGACCGCGCGGACGGCACGCGCATCTGGGACGTGGACGGCAACGCCTACACCGACTTCATGTGCAGTTGGGGGCCCATCATCCTCGGCCACCACGCGCCCGAGGTGGAGGAGGCGGTGCGGCGCCAGCAGGAGCGCGGCGACTGCATGAACGGGCCCGGCGAGGCGATGGTCGAGCTTGCGGAACTGCTGGTCGACACGATCCCGCATGCCGACTGGGTGCAGTTCGAGAAGAACGGATCGGATGCGACGACTGTCGCGGTCACCATCGCCCGCGCCGGCACCGGCCGCCGCAAGCTGCTGGTCGCGCGCGGCGCGTATCACGGCGCGGTTCCCTGGTGCTCGCCCTCCCTCGCGGGCGTCACGACCGAGGATCGGGCGCACCTGATCCACTACGACTACAACGACATCGCCAGCCTGCGGAACGCGGTGGACCAGGCGGGCGGCGACCTCGCCGGCATCCTGGTGAGCGCCTTCCGCCACGATCTCGGCCGCGACCAGGAAATGCCGACGCGGGACTTCGCCGAGGCGGCGCGCGCGGCCTGCGACGCGACCGGCGCCGCGCTGATCCTGGACGACGTGCGCGCCGGGTTCCGCCTGCATCTCGGCGGCTCGTGGGAGCTGGTGGGCGTGCGGCCCGACCTCTCCGCCTGGAGCAAGGCGATCGCCAACGGCTATGCGCTCGCCGCCGTCACCGGCGGGGACCGCTGGCGGGAGGCGGCGACGCAGGTGTTCAGCACCGGGTCGTTCTGGTGCTCCTCCATCGCGATGGCGGCGGGCGTCGCCACCTTGCGCGAACTGCGCCGGGGCGAGGCGATCCCGACCATGGAGCGCCTGGGCCAGATGCTGCGCGACGGGCTCGCGGCCGGCGCGGCGCGGCACGGGTTGGCGCTGCGGCAGACCGGCCCGGTGCAGATGCCGATGGTCCTGTTCGAGGACGATCCCGACTTCGCCCGCGCCGAGACCTTCTGCGCCACCGCGCTGACGCGCGGCGCCTACTTTCACCCGCGGCATAACATGTTCCTGTGCGCCGCCCATACAGAAGAAGACGTGGAAACGGCCTTGCATGCGGCGGAGGCGGGGTTCGCCGCCGTCGCGCGACTCACCACGACGCCATAAGACGGGGGTTCCACGCAGATGAAACGACGCCAGTTCCTCGCGGCCAGTGCCGCGGGTGCCGCCACGCTCGCCGCACCCGCGGTGCGGGCGGCCGATGCCGCCAAGACCATCAAGTTCACGCCCCAGGCCGACCTCGCGCTGCTCGATCCGGTGTTCACCACCGGGCTCGTCACCCGCAACCACGGCATGATGGTCTACGACCAGCTCTACGGGCTGGACGACAACTTCCAGCCGCACCCGCAGATGGTGGACGGGCACGTCGTCGACAATGACGGCAAGACCTGGACCATCACCCTCCGCGACGGGCTGGTGTTCCATGACGGGCAGAAGGTGCTGGCGCGCGACGCGGTGGCCAGCATCAAGCGCTGGGGCAAGATCGACGCGTTCGGCCAGAACCTGATGGCGGTGACGAACGAGCTGACCGCGACCTCCGACAAGACGTTCGTCTTCAAGCTGAAGAAGCCGTTCCCGCTGCTGCCCACGGCACTGGCGAAGCCGTCCAGCTTCTGCCCGGTGATGCCGGAGCGCTTCTCCTCCCAGCCGGTGAACGTGCAGATCACCGAGATCGTCGGCAGCGGCCCGTTCCGCTTCATCGCGAGCGAGCGGCTGGCCGGCGCACGCGCGGTCTACGAGAAGTTCACCGGCTACGTCCCCCGTCCGTCGGGCACGCCCAGCTTCGCGGCCGGCCCCAAGATCGTCCACGTCGACCGGGTCGAGTGGCACACCATCCCCGACGCCTCGACCGCCGCCGGCGCGCTGCAGCAGGGCGAGATCGACTGGTGGGAGCAGCCCACCCCCGACCTGTTGCCGCTGCTGCGCAAGAACCGCGACATCGCGGTGGAGGCGAAGGAGAAGGGCGGCCTGATGGGCATGATCCGCTTCAACTGCCTGGTGCCGCCCTTCGACAACCCGGCGATCCGCCGCGCCTTTTTGGGTGGCGTGGACCAGACCGAGTACATGACCGCCGTCATGGGCGAGGACAAGTCGCTGTGGAACGACCGCTGCGGCTTCTTCCTACCCGGCAGCCCGTTCGCGACCGAGGCCGGTCTCGACGTGATGACGGGGCCGCGTGACCTGGACAAGGTGAAGCGGGACCTGCAGGCCGCCGGCTACAAGGGCGAGAAGGTGGTGTTCGTCGTTCCCACCGACCTGCCCTCACTGAACGCCATGAGCCAGATCGCCGCGGACATGTTCCGGCGCGTGGGCGTCAACCTCGACTACCAGGCGCTGGACTGGGGCACGGTGTTGCCGCGGCTCGCCAACAAGGAGGGGCTGGACAAGGGCGGCTGGAGCGTGTGGTGCAACTACATCCCCGGCGTGATCGCGCTCAATCCGGCGACGCAGTCCTACCTGCGCGGGATGGGCCGCGCGGGTCCGTTCGGCTGGCCGACCTCGGAGAAAATAGAGGCGCTGCGCGGCGAGTTCCTGGATGCGACGAACGTGGACGAGCAGAAGCGGATCTGCCGCGACATCCAGCTCCAGGCTTGGCAGGACGTGCCCTACATCCCGACCGGCGCCTGGATGCAGCCCTTCGCGTTCCGGCGGACGCTGACGGACATCCTGAACGGCTTCCCGATCTTCTGGAACGTGAAGAAGGCCTGAGAGCCACACGCGTCATGCCCGGCCTCGTGCCGGGCATCCACGCTTTGGAGGGTGCGATCGCCGGTCGTGCCCGTGCGGCGTGTGGC
>MKTV01000038.1:76937-87058 GCA_001898425.1 Rhodospirillales bacterium 69-11 | reverse complement strand
ATCAGCTTGAAGAATCCTCTGTGTCTCGCCTCACTCGCCTTAAACTCTGTGTTGAATCACAACTATCGCAAGCAGCACGGACGCCACGAGATCAACGCGACATCCGACCCCGCCGAGCAGCACGGAAGGACGGGGTAAGGCTGCTCCCTCCCTCTCCCCCTCACCTCTCCCCTCGGATCTCCGCCCCCGCATGCAGCCCATGCATGGCGCGCGGCTCCGAGTCTCTCTATATCGGCCCGCATGGGCACGCCTTTCCTCAAGATGCACGGCTGCGGCAACGACTTCGTCGTGTTCGACGCGCGCCGCCACGCCCTCCCCTTCTCCCCCGCCCGGATCGCCGCCCTCTCCGACCGGCGCACCGGCATCGGCTGCGACCAGTTCATCACCATCGAGCCCGGCACCGACGGCGCCGACGCGTTCATGCGCATCCACAATCCCGACGGGTCGGAGGCGGGCGCCTGCGGCAACGCCACCCGCTGCGTCGTCCACCTGGTCGCGGCCGAAACCCGCCAGCAGCGCCTCGCCATCCGCACCATCTCCGGCCTGCTCCCGGCCGAGACCCACCCCGACGGCACCGTGACCGTCGACATGGGTCCGGCCCGCCTGGACTGGCCGGACGTGCCGCTCGCCCGCCCGATGGACACCGTCCGGCTCGACCTCGCGCGCGGGGACGTCGCCGATCCGGCGGCGTGCAGCATGGGCAACCCGCACGCCACCTTCTTCGTCCCCGATCTCGCCGGGGTGCCGATCGCGCAGATTGGTCCAAGCCTCGAGCATGATCCGCTGTTTCCGCAGCGGGCCAATATCGGCTTCGTGCAGGTGCTGGCCCCCGACCACCTGCGCCTGCGTGTGTGGGAACGCGGCGCCGGCCTCACCCGCGCCTGCGGCTCCGGCGCCTGCGCCGCGCTGGTGAACGCCCATCGCCGCGGCCTCGCCGCCCGCCGCGCCGCCGTCACCATGGATGGCGGCACCGTCACGATCGACTGGCGGGAGGACGGGCACGTGCTGATGACCGGCCCGGTCGCCACCGCGTTCACGGGCGAGGTCGACCTCGACTCCTACCCGTCATGAGCATCGCGTCGGACGCGCCATGAGCATCGAGATCCTCACCTTCGGCTGCCGCCTCAACGCCTATGAGAGCGAGGTGATGCGCGGCCACGCCGCCGCGCTGACCGATACGGTGATCGTCAACACCTGCGCCGTCACCGCCGAGGCCGAACGCCAGGCCCGCCAGGCCATCCGCCGCCTCGCGCGGGAGCAGCCGAACGCCCGCATCGTGGTGACCGGCTGCGCCGCCCAGCTCGACCCCGCCGCCTGGCAGGCGCTGCCCAACGTCGCCCGCGTCCTCGGCAACGAGGACAAGCTCAAGCCCGAGAGCTGGACCGAAGGGGCCGGCAGCGCCGTCTCCGACATCATGGCCGCGCGGGAAACGGCGCCGCACCTCGTCACCGAGTTCGCCGGCCGCGCCCGCGCCTTCGTGCAGGTGCAGCAGGGCTGCGATCATCGCTGCACCTTCTGCATCATCCCGTTCGGGCGCGGCCCCAACCGCTCCGTCCCGATCGGCGCCGTGGTCACCCAAGTGCGCGCCCTGGTCGAGGCCGGGTTTCGGGAGGTCGTGCTGACCGGCGTCGACATCGCCTCCTACGGCGGGGACCTGCCGGGGACGCCCAGCCTCGGCCAGCTCGCGCGCCGGCTGCTCGCCCTGGTGCCGGACCTGCCCCGCCTCCGGCTGTCCTCCATCGATCCCGCCGCGATCGACGCCGATCTCTGGCGGCTGATCGCGGAGGAGCCGCGGCTGATGCCGCATCTGCACCTCTCGCTGCAGGCGGCCAGCGACCTGGTCCTGAAGCGCATGAAGCGCCGGCATGGCCGCGCGCAGGCGGCGCAGGTGATCGCCCGCGCCCGCGACCTGCGCCCCGGCATCGCGATCGGCGCCGACCTGATCGCCGGCTTCCCGACCGAGACCGATGCGCTGTTCGCCGAGACGCTGTCGTTCGTCGAAGAGGCGCGCCTGCCCTACCTGCACGTCTTCCCCTACAGCGAGCGCCCCGGCACGCCGGCCGCGCGGATGCCTGCCGTGCCCAAGCCGGTCCGCCGCGAGCGCGCCGCGCGCCTGCGCGACGCCGGGGCGCACGCCGCGCGGGACTTCTTCACGGCCCAGATTGGTCGTACCATCTCCCTGCTGACCGAGGCGGACCAGACGGGCCATTCGGAGCATTTCGCCCCCGTCCGGCTGGCCGCCACCGCCACACCCGGCCGGCTGTTGCCCGCGCGCGTCACCGGCGCCACGCCGGAGGGCCTGACCGCAGACGCCCTGCTGGCGGACGCCGCCTGACCACGCCCCGCCAACCGATCCCGCTGACCAGGTCCCGCTGACCGACCCCGCTGACCAAACTCCCTGGCGGACGCCGCCCGACCGAAAGGACACGACGATGGCCCTTGGCGGCTTCTTCTCCCGGCTGAAGGAAGGCCTCTCCCGCTCCACCCAGAAACTGGGCGGCGGCATCACCGCCGTGTTCAAGAAGCGCCGCCTCGACGACGAGGCGCTGGAGGAGCTGGAAGATCTGCTGCTCGCCGCGGATCTCGGCGTCGACGCGGCGCAGCGCGTGATCGCCGCCTTCCGCCGCTCCCGCTTCGGCAAGGAAGTCACCGACGAGGAGATCAAGGACGCCCTCGCCGAGGAGATCGCCGCGATCCTCGGCCCCGTCGCCAAGCCGCTGGAACTCGACCCCGCGCTGCGCCCGCACGTCGTGCTGGTGGTCGGCGTGAACGGCACCGGCAAGACCACCACGATCGGCAAGCTCGCCCAGCAATACCAGGAGCAGGGCAAGCGCGCCGTCATGGTCGCGGGCGACACGTTCCGCGCCGCCGCGGTGGAGCAGCTCCAGGTCTGGGGCCAGCGCACCGGCACGCCGGTGGTCGCGGGCGGGCAGAATGCCGATCCCGCCGGCCTCGCCTTCGATGCCCTGATCAAGGCCCAGGCCGAGGGCGCCGACGTGCTGCTGATCGACACCGCCGGCCGGCTGCACAACAAGGCCGCCCTGATGGAGGAGCTGCGCAAGATCATCCGCGTGCTGCGCAAGCACGACCCGTCCGCGCCGCATTCCGTCCTGCTCGTGCTCGACGCCACCACCGGCCAGAACGCCGTGCAGCAGGTGAAGGTGTTCAAGGAGATGGTGGACGTCACCGGCCTGATCGTCACCAAGCTCGACGGCAGCGCCCGCGGCGGGATCGTCATCGCGCTCGCCGAGACGTTCGGCCTGCCGGTGCATGCGGTCGGCGTGGGCGAGAAGGCCGCCGACCTGCGCGCCTTCGACGCGAACGACTTCGCCCGCGGCCTCGTCGGCGCCGCCTGACCGTTACCGGCACCACGACATGTCCGACCCCACCCGCGAAGCCGCCTTCGATCTGCTGGGCGCCGTCCTGCTGCGCCGCCGCTCGCTCGAGGAGGCGCTGAGCACCCTCCCCCAGATCGACCCGCGCGACCGCGCCGCCGCCCACCGCCTCGCCGCCACGGTGCTGCGCCGCGCCGGCACGCTCGATGCGGTGCTGGCCCCCTATCTCCGCAAGGAGCCGCCGGACCCGGTCCGGCTGGTCCTGCGCCTCGGCGCCGCGGCCCTGCTGCTGCTCGAAACGCCCCCGCATGCCGCCGTCGCCACCGCGGTGGGCCTCGCCCGCAGCCGGGGCCTGACCCCGTTCGCCGGCCTGGTGAACGCCGTGCTGCGCAAGGTCGCCACCTCCGGCGCCGCCGCGCTCGCGGAGCTCGACGCACCGCGCCTCGACACGCCCACCTGGCTCTGGACCTCCTGGGGCGATGCGGCCCGCGCCATCGCGACCGCGCACCAGCAGGAAGCGCCGCTCGACCTCACCCTGGCGGCCGTCAGCGAGCCGCCGGACGGCGCCGCCCTGCTGCCCACCGGCTCCGTCCGCTTCCCCGCCGGCACGCGCGTGGCCGACATCCCCGGCTTCGAGGACGGCCTCCTCTGGGTCCAGGACGCCGCCGCCGCGCTGCCCGCCCGCCTGCTCGCCCCCCAGGCCGGCGAACGGATCGCCGACCTCTGCGCCGCCCCCGGCGGCAAGACCGGCCAGCTCGCCGCCGCCGGCGCGGAGGTGACCGCGATCGAGCGCGATCCCACCCGGCTCGCGCGCCTCGCCGAGAACCTGCACCGCTGGCAGCTCACGGCGGACCTGGTGCAGGCCGACGCCACCGCCTGGATGCCGCCCGCCCCGCTCGACGCGGTGCTGCTCGACGCGCCCTGCAGCGCCACCGGCACCATCCGGCGCCATCCCGACATCCTGCATCTCAAGCGCCCGCGCGACGTCCAGGCGCTGACGCGGCAACAGGACGCGCTGCTCGCGGCCGCGATCCGCATGCTGCGGCCCGGCGGGCGATTGGTCTATGCGGTTTGCTCGCTGCAACCGGAGGAGGGCAGTCCACGTGTGGCGGCCGCCCTGGCGCAGGGCGGTGTCCGGCTCGACCCGTTCACGCCGGAGGAGCTGCAGGCGATCCCGGAGGCGCGCACGCCGGAGGGGTTCCTGCGCACCCATCCCGGGCTCTGGGCCGATCGCGGCGGCATGGACGGGTTCTTCGCGGCACGTCTGATCCGGGTTTGAACCACGCGCGAGCCGCAGGTCTTGTGCGGCTTCGCTGGCCCTGTCTAGAACCGGCCATGTCCTCCTCCGCACGTCAGATCACCGTTGCCCCCAGTCTGCTCGCCGCCGACTTCGCCCGTCTGCAAGAAGAAGTGGCGGCGATCGAAGCAGCCGGCGCCGACTGGCTTCACCTCGACGTGATGGACGGGCATTTCGTTCCGAACATCAGTTTCGGTCCGCTGGTCTTGGCGGCGCTGCGCAAGCACACGAAACTGCCGTTCGACGTGCACCTGATGATCGCCCCCGTGGATCCCTACATCGACGCCTTCGCCAAGGCAGGGGCCGACCACATCCTCCTGCACCCGGAGGCGGGGCCGCATCTGCACCGCTCCCTCCAGCTGATCCGATCGCATGGGAAGAAGGCCGGCGTGGTGCTCAACCCCGGCACCCCGGTCGAGAGCATCGAATGGGTGCGCGACCTGATCGACTGCGTGCTGGTGATGACGGTCAATCCGGGCTTCGGCGGGCAGACCTTCCTGCCCTCGCAGCTGCCGAAGATCGCGGCGCTCCGATCCATGATCGACGCCGGCGACCGGCCGATCGCGCTCGCCGTCGACGGCGGCATCACCGCGGAAACGGCGCCCCACGCGATCGCGGCCGGCGCCGACACGCTGATCGCCGGCACCGCCGTGTTCGGCGCGCCCGACTATGCCGCCGCCATCAGAAGCCTGCGCGTCGCGCCGGCCGGAAAGACCGCCGGCGCATGAGCGGCAACGATCCCCGCCGCTGGCTGCGCGACGCCCGGCGCGCCATGGCGCGCCTGCCCAGCCTGCGGATGACCCGCGTGCCGGACGCCCCGGCGCTTCCCGTCCGCGATCCCTGGCCGGGCGATCCCGGCCGCGGCGCCCGCCTGATCAAGGGCGAGATGGAATTGGGCGGCGCCGTCCGCATGCTTCGTCCCGGCGGCTGGAGCGATCCCGCGGGACCCGACCTGCTGCGCGCCGCGGCGCACGGCTTCGCCTGGCTGCGTGATCTGCGCGCCCTCGGCACCGATGCGGCCCGCCTGCGCGCCCGCGCGCTGGTCGCCGACTGGATCGCGACCTCGCCCAACGACGCCCTCGCCCACCGCCCCGACGTCGTCGGCGCCCGCATCACCGCCTGGCTCGGCCATTACGACTTCTTCGCCGCCACCGCCGACGACCCGTTCCGCCAGAAGCTGATGGGCCGGCTGGTCTCCGACGCCCGCAGCCTCTCCGCCGCGCTCCCGGCCGAGGAGCTGGACGGCCGCGCCCTCACCGCGCTCAAGGGCCTGATCGCCGCCGCCGTGGCGCTGCCCGAACATGCGGGATTCCTGACCCGCGCGCTGCGCTTCCTGCCGCAGGAGATCACCCGGCAAGTGCTGCCCGACGGCTGCCACGTGGAGCGCAGCCCCGCGATCCAGCTGGCCGCGCTGCAGGACCTCACCGAGATCCGCGCCCTGCTGCAGGCGTCGCAGACCCAGCCCCCGCCGGCGCTCAACAACGCGATCGAGCGCATGGCGCCGGCTCTGCGCGTGCTGCGCCACGGCGATGGCGGCCTCGCGCTGTTCAACGGCAGCAAGGAAGAGAACGGCAACCTCATCGACCTCGTGCTGACGCAGGCCGGACGCGGCGGGCGCGGCCCCTCCTCCCTCGTCGATGGCGGGTTCCAGCGGCTGCAGGCCGGGCGCTCCGTCCTGATCGTCGATTGCGGCGTCCCCCCGCCCGCCGGCGTGGACCGCAACGCGCATGCCGGCACGCTGTCCATGGAGCTGTCGATCGGGCGCGAGCGGCTGATCGTCAATTGCGGCGCCTTCCCCGCCGGCCCGCCCGAATGGCGCGACGCGACACGCGCGACCGCCGCCCATTCCACGCTGACCGTCAACGACGTGAACAGCAGCGAACTCAAGCCCGACGGGCTGGGCCGGCGGCCGGAAGAGGTGAAGGTGCAGCGCCAGGAGGCGAACGGCGCCCATTGGCTGGAGGCCCATCACGACGGGTGGCGCCGCCTGTTCGGCGCGATCCATCTCCGCCGGCTCTACGTGGCCGAGAGCGGGGAGGACATCCGCGGCGAAGACGTGATCGAGGCGGAGACCCCCCAACCCTTCACCCTGCGCTTCCACCTGCACCCCGACGTCATCGCCAGCCTGCAGCAGGACAAGGAGGCGGTGCTGCTGCGCCTGCGCTCCGGCGCCGGCTGGCGCCTGCGGGCCGACGGCGCGCAGATGTCGCTGGAGGAGAGCATCTATCTCGGCGGCCCCGAACCCCGCCGCACCGAACAGGTGGTGCTGACCGGCACGCAGGACGGGCCGCAGCACGTCAAGTGGGCCATCAGCAAGGTCGGCTGACCCCGAACACCCCCTCCCCCCTCGCGGGGGGAGGGCCGGGGTGGGGGGGCGCCCGGGGTGAACGCACGACCCTGCCCCGCCACGCCCCACCCTCTCCCCCTGACCCCCTCCCGCAAGGGGAGGGGGAACCTGGCGTCGCCATGAAGATCATCGAGATCACCAACGTCGACTTCTCGCTGCGGCACTTCCTGCTGCCGCTGATGCGCGCGGCGCGTGACCGCGGGCACGAGGTGATCGGCGCCTGCGCGGAAGGCCCGCTGCTCGCCATCCCCCGCGCCGAGGGGTTCCGCATCGTCGCCCTGCCGCTCGAGCGCCGGGTGTCGCTGGCCGCGCACTGGCGGGCGTTCCGCGCCCTGGTCCGGCTGTTCCGCGCCGAACGGCCGGACATGGTGCATGCGCACATGCCGATCAGCGGCTTCCTGGCGCGCATGGCGGCATGGTGGGCCGGCGTGCCGCACATCGCCTACACGGGCCACGGGTTCTGGTTCAACTTCCCCGGCTCCCGCCCGCGCCAGGCCGTCGGCCTGCTGATGGAGCTGATCGCCGGCCGGGTCACCCGCACCTTCCTGACCGTCAGCGAGGCCGAGGCACGCGATGCGCGCCGCCTGTGGATCCATCGCGGCGCGGTGGCCGTGCGCAACGGCCGCGACCCGACCCGCTTCCGCCCCGACCCCGCGGCGCGTGCCCGCGTGCGCGCCGAACTCGGCACGCCGGAGGAGCGCGTGGTGATCCTCGCCGTCTCCCGACTGGTCTGGCACAAAGGCTATCCCGAACTCGCTGCCGCCATACCAAAACTGCCCGATGTCGAGCTCTGGGTGGTGGGCGAGCGGCTCGACTCCGATCGCGGGCCGGACATGGCCGCCCTCCTGCGCAATGCCGGCCTCGGCGATCGGCTGAAGCTGCTGGGGTATCGGGAGGACGTGCCCGCGCTGATGGCGGCGGCCGACGTGTTCACTCTCCCCAGCCACTTCGAAGGCCTGCCGATGTCGGTGATCGAGGCGATGCTAACCGGCCTGCCCGTGGTCGCGACCGATGTGCGCGGTCCGGCGGAGCAGGTGATGCCGGGAGAGACCGGCCTGCTCGTCCCGCCCGCCGATGCCGCCGCGCTCGCCGATGCACTCGGCCGGCTGGCGCGCGACCCCGACCTGCGGGCCAGGATGGGCGCGGCAGGGCGGCGCCGCGCGCTCGACTGCTATGACGAGGCCAAGGTGCTGGCACGAACGCTGGACCTGCTGGGGCTCTAGGTCTAAGCCGCGCCGCATCGATACCTGGGTGCTGCCATGACCGACATCGTTCCCATCCGCCGCGCGCTGATCTCCGTCTCGGACAAGAGCGGGCTGCTGCCGTTGGCGCAGGCGCTGGTCGCCCGCGGCGTCGAGATCCTCTCGACCGGCGGATCGGCACGCGCGCTGCGGGAGGCGGGCATCGCGGTCGTGGAAGTCTCCGACCACACCGGCTTCCCGGAGATCCTGGACGGAAGGGTGAAGACCCTGGTGCCGCAGATCCATGGCGGGATCCTGGGCCGCCGCGACCTGCCGGAGCATCTCGCGCAGATGGAGGTCCATGCGATCGCGCCGATCGACCTCGTCGCGGTGAACCTCTACCCGTTCGAGGCGACGGTGGCGAAGGGCGCCCCTGCCGAGGACTGCATCGAGAACATCGATATTGGCGGCCCCGCGCTGATCCGTGCCGCGGCGAAGAACCACGACTTCGTGGCGATCCTGACCGACCCCGCGCAGTACGAAACGGCGCTCGCCGAGATCGAGGCGCGCGGCGGCACCACCCTCGCGCTGCGCCGCCGGCTGGCCGGGGAGGCGTATGCCCGCACCGCCGCCTATGACAGCGCGATCGCGGCGTGGTTCGCCGGCCAGCGGCAGGAGACCTTCCCGCAGCGCCTGTCGGTCGCCGGCACGCTGCGCCAGATCCTGCGCTACGGCGAGAACCCGCACCAGGCGGCCGGTTTCTACGTCACGGGGGACCGCAAGGGCGTGGCGACCGCCACCCAGGTGCAGGGCAAGGATCTGTCCTACAACAACCTGAACGACACCGACGCCGCGTTCGAGTGCGTGGCCGAGTTCGACGCGCCGACCGTCGCGATCATCAAGCACGCCAATCCCTGCGGCGTCGCCTCGGCGGCAAGCCTGGCCGAGGCCTGGGATCTCGCGCTGCGCTGCGACCCCGTCTCCGCCTTCGGCGGCATCATCGCGGTCAACCGCACGCTGGACGGCCCGACCGCCGAGAAGATCGCGGCGATCTTCTCCGAGGTGATCATCGCCCCCGATGCGGACGAGGCCGCGAAGGCCGCGCTGTCGCGCAAGAAGAACCTGCGGCTGCTGCTGACCGGCGGCCTGCCCGACCCGGCGGCACCCGGCCTGACCTTCCGCAGCGTCTCGGGCGGCTTCCTGGCGCAGACCCGCGATGCCGGGCGGGTTGCCGCGTCCGACCTGAGATGCGTCACGAAGCGCGCGCCCACGGACGCGGAGCTGGCCGACCTGCTGTTCGCCTTCCGCGTCTGCAAGCACGTGAAGTCGAACGCGATCATCTATGCCAAGGGCGGCGCGACGGTCGGCATCGGCGCCGGGCAGATGAGCCGCGTCGACAGCGCCCGCATCGCCGCTTGGAAGAGCGAGGAGGCCGCGAAGGCCGCCGGCCTGCCGGGGCGTCTCGCCGAGGGCAGCGTGGTCGCCTCCGACGCGTTCTTCCCCTTCGCGGACGGGCTGCAGGCCGCGGTGGCGGCGGGCGCGACGGCGGTGATCCAGCCGGGA
The DNA here is from genome assembly GCA_001898425.1 of Rhodospirillales bacterium 69-11. Lineage (GTDB taxonomy): Bacteria > Pseudomonadota > Alphaproteobacteria > Acetobacterales > Acetobacteraceae > Rhodopila. The sequence continues at coordinate 77,335 of MKTV01000038.1, read as the reverse complement.
GGCTCGATGCGCGATGGCGAGGTGATCGCCGCCGCCGACGAGGCCGGCATCGCCATGGTGTTCACCGGGATGCGCCACTTCCGGCACTGAGCCGCCGACCTGAGCCGCGCGCCCCTGCGCCGGAGACCAGCCCGCCAACCCCGGGACCTGCCGTCTCGGGCGCCAATTCGGGCGCCGATCGGGCAAACGATGCGCGGCGCGGCGCGGACGGGTCTGGCAGGTTTCGCTCACGCTGGCGGAGGATGGCGCCGATCAGCCGGCGAGGCGGAGCAGCAGGTCCTCCAGCTTGCGGGACTGCACCGCGGCGTCGAACTCGGCGCGGGCGCGGCGGCGGCCGGCCTCGCCCATCGCGCGACGGCGGGCCGGATCGGCGCACAGCGCCTGGATCGCGGCGGCGA
>MKTV01000038.1:33655-76925 GCA_001898425.1 Rhodospirillales bacterium 69-11 | reverse complement strand
CGGCCTGGGGCACCAGCAGGCCGGTTTCGCCGTCCACCACCGCCTCGACGATGCCCGCATGGCGGGTGCCGATCACCGGGACGCCCTCGGCCATCGCCTCGATCGCGACGGTGGGCAGGCCCTCGGAATCGCCGCTCGCCGCGGTGACGCTGGGCACGCACAGCGCGAGCGCGCCCCGCATCCGGCGGCGGACCTCGGCATTGTCCTGCCAGCCCAGGAAGCGCACCCGCGACGGAGCCTGGGCGCGCAGGGCCGGTCCGTCCGGCCCTTCGCCGATCACCACGAGGTCGGGGGCGTCATCGCCCAGGCGCGACAGGGCGGCGAGCAGGTCGGCCAGCCCCTTCTTGGCCACGAGCCGGCCCACGAACAGCAGGGCGGGCGGCCCGTCGGGCGCCGGCGCGGGAGGGCCGTCGGGCGCCGGCGCGGGCGGCCCGTCCGGGGCCAGGTCGACGCCGTTGCGCAGCACGACCAGCTTGTCCGCCGGGAAGCCGCGGGCGAGCAGCGTGTCGCGGATGAAGTCGGACACGCAGACGAACGCCGCCGCCTCACGTTGCAGGGTGGCCAGGCGGCGCTGGTAGACCGTCGGGATCAGCCGCCGGCGGTAATGCGTGCGCTTGGTCGCGTCGCCGCCATGGAACGTGACCACCAGCGGCACGCGGAGCGCCCGCGCGATCGGCAGCGCGAGCGCACCGCCGCGGCCGAACTGCGCGTGCACGATGCGGGGCCGCAGGTCGCGCAGCTGGTCGAGCTGCGGCACCCGGCCGCACAGCTTGAACAGCGCCCGCTGCACGGGTCCGCCCAGGATCAGCGGCGTGACGCCCAGCGCGGGGAGGCCGGTGTCGGTGCGCGTGCCGACCCAGATCGGGGCAAGGCGTGTGAAGCCCAGATACTGGCGGCGCATGAACGTCGCCTCTGACGGCGGCACGATGCGGTCGCGATAGACCAGGACGGAGGGCAGCGCGCTCATGTCGCCCTGCATGCCGGGGTGCAGCGTGCGGAGCAAGCGGGCGCGCCGGCCAGGCGGCCGGTCCGTCCGTCTAGCCAGGGATCGACCCCGCCCGTAACCTCGACGCCATGATCGAGCTTTCCCCTGCCCCCGCCAGCCTGCCCCCCGGCCGGCGGGTCTACGCGATCGGCGACATCCATGGCTGCGCCGACCAGCTCGCCGCCCTGCACGCCAGCATCGCCGCCGACCTCGCCGCCCGCCCGGTCGCCGACCCGCTGCTGCTGCATATCGGCGACTACGTCGATCGTGGCCCCGACACGCGCGGCGTCATCGCGCGGCTGGCGGGCGGGCCGCCCATTCCGGGCGTGCCCACCGTCAACCTCATCGGCAACCACGAGAACACGATGATGGAGGCGCTGGGCGGGGAACGTGCCGCCGCCACCGACTGGCTGTTCGCCGGGGGCCGCCCGACGCTGGAGAGCTACGGCGTGGACCCGGCCTCGCCGCGCGAGGGCTGGCGCGCCGCGATCCCCGACGCGCATGTCGCGTTCCTGCACGGCCTCGTGCTGATGCACCGGGAAGGCGGCTACGCCTTCGTGCATGCCGGCGTCCGCCCCGGCGTGCCGCTCGAGGCGCAGGCGCGCGACGACATGCTGCGCATGCGCCAGCCCTTCCTGTATTCCGAGGCGGATTTCGGCGCCGTCGTCGTGCACGGCCACACGCCGGTGAAGCACCCCGTGATCCGCCACAACCGCATCGCCATCGACACCGGCGCGGTGTTCGGCGGCCAGTTGACCTGCCTGGTGCTGGAGGCCGACACGCTGGGCTTCCTCACCGCCGACCCGGTGCACGAGCCGGTGTCGATCGCCCATCGCTGACTGCCGGAGACCCCCATGCGACTCACCCCGGACGCCACCGGCGTCTACGTCATCGCCCCCACGCCGTTCCGGGACGACGGAGCGCTCGCGCTCGACGACATCCCCCGCATGGTGGACTTCTTCCTGGCGCGCGGGATCCAGGGGCTGACCGTCCTCGGCATGATGGGGGAGGCGACCAAGCTCACCGAGGCGGAGGCGCTGCAGGTCGCGCATACCGTCCTGCGCGCCGTGGGCGGGCAGGTGCCGGTGGTGTTCGGCGTGCCGTCCTCGGGCTTCGCCGCGATGCAGATGCTGGCCCGCGCGGTGATGGATTCAGGCGCGGCAGGCGTGATGGTGGCGCCACCCGCTACGCTGCGCGGCGACGCGGCGGTCCTGCGGCACTACGCGACGGTGGCGGAGCTGCTGGGCGACACGCCCTTCGTGCTGCAGGACTATCCGCAGGGCACCGGCGTCACCATGGGCTCCGAGGTGATCCGCCGGATCATCGACACGCTGCCCACCTGCGCGATGCTGAAGCATGAGGACTGGCCGGGGCTCGACAAGCTGTCCTGGCTGCGCGCCGCGGAAGCGGAGGGGATGCGCCGCGTGCCGATCCTGACCGGCAATGGCGGGCTGTTCCTGCCGGACGAGCTGCGCCGCGGCGCCGACGGGGCGATGACCGGCTTCGCCTTCCCCGAGATGATGCGGGACGTGATCGCCGCGCATCGGGCGGGCGATGCGGAGCGGGCGGCGGACGTGTTCGACGCCTACCTGCCGCTGGTGCGTTACGAGCAGCAGCCGGGCCTGGGACTTGCGGTGCGCAAGCACGTGCTGACGAAGCGGGGCGCGCTGAGCTGCGCGGCCCAGCGGCGACCGGCTGCCCCGCTGAGCCGGGAGACGATCGCGGATGTCGAGTTCCTGCTCGCCCGCCTGGAACGCCGCCTCGCCGCGCTGGGGTGAGGCGTACGCCTGACGGCGCCGCACGCGTCGTCCGCCGGCGGCCGTCGCACCGCCCCATTCCGTCATCCGCGGGCGGCCCTCGCACCGCCCCTCCCCGTCATCCGCGGGCCCCGACCCGCGGATCCCCACCGGCAAGAACGGTGGGGTGGGGGTCGCCGGGTCGGCGCCCGGCGATGACGATCGGGGTGGTCGCGTGCCAACGACGACCGGCGGTGGTTGCGTGCCAACGACGGGCGGCGACCGCGTGCCAATGGCAACACGCGAGGCCCGCCGTCTCTCCCGTCATCCGCGGGCCCGACCCGCGGATCCCCATCGGCGAAGACCGTGGGGTGGGGGTCGCCGGGTCGGCGCCCGGCGATGACGATCGGGGTGGTCGCGTGCCAACGACGACCGGCGGTGGTCGCGTGCCAACGACGACCGGCGGCGGTCGCGTGCCGACGACGATCGGGGTGGTCGCGTGCCAACGACGACCGGCGGTGGTTGCGTGCCAACGACGACCGGCGGCGGCCGCGTGCCAATGGCAACACGCGGGGCCCGCCGCCCCATCCCGTCATCCGCGGGCCCCGACCCGCGGATCCCCACCGGCAAGACCGGTGGGGTGGGGTCGGCGCCCGGCGAAGGCGACCGCGACCTCCCGCGACGCCCTACGCCGCGCTCAGCACCGGAAGCTCGCCCAAAGCCGTCCCGCTATGGTTCAGCGTCAGCACACGCCGCGCGATGCGGACGCTGATCACCGCCGCGGGCGACAGCCCGAACCGGCGGAGATCACAGGAAAACCCGTGATTGCCGTTGCCGAACCCCAGCCGCGGCAGATCCTCGCGCGGACGATCGGCCACGAAACGGTCGAGCATCACCCCGTCCGCCCATAGCTCCAGCTCCACCGGCTGCAGACGCCCGTCCTCGACGCACCAGCCCCGCAGCTCCTGGTCGAACACGCCGTCGATCGCCCCGGCATAGGTGCGCCGCGCGCGGTCGAGATACTCCTCCCGGTTCGGCTGCACCCGAAGGAAGAGCCGGTTGCGCGTGGCGTGATCCACCGCCACGCCGCAGAACGACAGCAGATGGTCGATCGTCAGATGCGGGAAGCTCAGCGCCTTCTCGTAGCTGAGCAGCAGGACGGGCACGCCGGCGCGCTCGACGAAGCGGGCCAGCGTGAACGCCGCATTCGTCGCCGCGACCAGGGCCTGCATCTCCCCATAATGTTCGGAGAGCGCATTGCGCACCGCCACGGCCACCGGATCGCGGTAGACCACGATCAACCGGGGATTGCGGAACAGCCCCACCTCCTCCGCGCGGAGGAAGGCGTGCAGGTTCGGCACCTTGAACCCCCAGACCGGCCACGCCGCATCGCGCGCCGCGACCAGCCGCTTCAGCGCCGGGAGATCGCGCGACTGGAGCACCTGCAGCACCGCCGCGTCCTCGTCGACCACGTCGTGCAGCACGTCACCCATGAACACGCCGGCATCCTTGAGGATGCCCGCCACCATGCTCGTACCGGACCGCGCGATGCCGGTGACGATCAGCGTGCGCGGCGCGTCGCGGTCCGCCTCCGTCGGCTCCTCGCGGCGCGCGATGATTCCGGTGTTCAGCATGTCGATGTGGTTCACGGCGCCTCGCTCCCCCGGACTACGCGCGTATGCTCGCCGGGGACAATCGGCCGGAAATCCTTAACAGCCGGTCAACGCAGGGCGGGTTGTCCGCGTCGCTGCGCGTGGCGCCCCACCGACCTCGCGCGCGGCTCGCGAGGGGCGACGCGGCCGATCGGGATCAGGCCTCCGCGCGCGGCGGGGGCACGCGGGCGGCCGTCAGCACGTCCACCGCGGTCGCGCCCGCCGCCAGCAACACCGCGGCACAACCCTCGGCCGTGGCGCCCGAGGTCATCACGTCGTCCACCAGCAGCACGCGCCGGCCGGCCAGGCCGGCCACGCGGCGCGGTGCCACGGCGAAGGCGTCGGCCAGCGCGGCGCGGCGGGCGGTGGGCGACAGCTCGCCGAGTGGTGCGGTCGCGCGGGGGCGGTGCAGCGCGTCGAGCACCGCCGGCCGGCCGCTGCGGCGGGCCAGCGCCGCAGCCAGCAATGCCGCCTGGTTGTAGCGGCGGTGGAACAGCCGCCAGCGATGCAGCGGCACCGGCACCAGCACGTCCGCCCGCGCGAGCAGCGCGGCACCGGCGCGCGCCATGTGCGGCGCCAGCACCGCGGCGAGGTCCGTCCGGTCGGCGTGCTTCAGGGGCAGGACGAGGCGCCGGCCCTCCGCGTCGTAGCGGATCGGCGCGCGGGCCGCCGCGAACAGAGGCGGGTGCGCTTCGCACTGGCTGCACAGCCGGTCGGGACCGCTGCCGAACGGCACGCCGCAGCACCGGCACAGCGGCGCGTGGATGAACGCGATGCGGCCGAAGCAATCGGCGCAGACGGTTCCCTGGCGCAGAACCGCCGCCCCGCAGACGACGCAGTGCGGCGGCAGCACGAGATCGAGCATCGCGCGGCCGGCCCCCAGCAGGCCCGCCGCGACCCGGTCGCGCGCGATGGCCTCAGGCGGCGTGGGACTCTCCCACGCCGAACCGCACGGTGCCGTCGCGCTCGATCTCATGCACCAGGTCGATTTCCCACGACAGGTAGGCGTGCATCGCCTCCTCGATCCCCTCGTTGCGGTCGTAGGGGCGGAGATAGAAGTCGATGCAGTCCTCGTCGGCGGGGACCATGCGGTCCTTCACCAGCGGGCGGCCGAAGGCGTGCCATGCCTCGGTGCCGCCTTCCAGCACCTTCACCTCGCCGTTGGTGAGCCCCTGCAGCTCCGGCACCGCAAGCCGCGCCAGGACGCCGTCGGGCGAGGTGACCACGACGTGCCGCGCCCCACCCAACGCGCCGGCCAGCGCATCGAGGCGCGACCGCACGCCCCACAGCGCGCCGGGGATGTGCCCGTCGCGGAAATCGATGCTGCGCGCGAGGTCGACGATCACCGAACCGTCGCCGCTGTCGAGCAGGGCGACGAGCCCGGGCACGTCGATCGTGGACACCGGCGCGGCGAGTTCCGGCACCGGCACGGGCGCCGTCCCGCCGGCGCGGATCGCCTCCAGCCCGCCCTCGACCACGAACACGTCGCGATGCCCCATCTGCCGCAGCCAGGCGGCGGACATGCGGGCCCGCACGCCGGTGTCGTCGACCAGCACGATCCGCGCGTTGCGCACGCCGATCCAGCCATCCGTCGCCTGCACCAGCTGCCCGCCCGGCGCATTGCGGCTGCTCGGCCGATGCCCGGCGCGGAATTCCGCCGGGTCGCGCACGTCGAGCACGTAGAGCGTGCGGTCGGGATCCTCCTCGAACCGGTCGAGGTCGAGCGGACCGATCACGCCCACCCCCGATTGTTCGGCGAAGGCCTGCGCCCGCTCCAGCGCCTGCTTCGCCGATTTCGGCGTGCCCGGCGCGAAGCGCTCCGTCCGGCCGCGCTCGCAGCGCAGGCCGGCGAGCTCCCAGCCCATCGTGCCGTTGCGCAGCGCGACCACCTTGTTGGGGATGCCGGCCCGCCGCAGGCTCTCCGCGCCCATGATGGAGCGGGTGCGGCCGGCACAGTTCACCACGACCAGCGTCTTCGGATCGGGCACGAGGTCGCCGATGCGGTAGACGAGCTCGCCGCCCGGCACGCTGATCCCGGTCGGGATCGACATGCGGGTGAATTCCTCCTGCGTGCGGCTGTCCAGCACCACCATGTCGCGCCCGCTGTCGATCCAGGCCTTCAGTTCGGGGGCATCGACGCTCTCGGTGCCGTAGTGGTGCTCCACCCACTCGCCGAACGCTTTGGAGGGTACGTTGACACCGGTGAACAGAACGTAACCGGCCGCCGCCCAGGCCTTGGTGCCGCCCCGCAGCACGGAGACGTCGGTGTAGCCGACGCTCTCGAGCCATTCGGCCAGCCGCTCCGCCAGGCCGCGTCCGTCATCCACGCAGCACACCCGGACGCTGAGCCGGGGCAGCAGCGCGCGGGCGCGGATCTCCCGCCGCGCGAGGCCGCAGGGGACGGCCCAGAACAGGTGGCCGGTGCCGAATTCCCCATCCTCCCGCGCGTCGAGCAACGCGAGTTCGGCGCCGTCGCCGATCCATCCGTGCAGGGTGGGGGCGTCGATGTGCTGCATGGCGTGCCTCGCCTGGGAGATGCGGTGGGAATGGGCGGCAACCCTAGGCGCGGCCGTCTGGGGTGGCAACGCGCGGCGGGGTGGGCGCCAGCCGCGCCGCGGCGGGGTGCGCCGCTTGCGCCGGGCTCCATGCCGGCGCACATGCCCGGCATGGAGTCCATGCTCGTCTTCGATCGCGCGGCGGTGCGGCAGCATCGGGACCGTGCCGCCGGCCAGGTGGATCGCGTGGCCGACCTGCTGCAGGACGCCGCAGAACGGCTGCTCGACCGGATCGGCGATACGACCCGCCGGTTCGACCGCGCCCTGGACGTGGGCGGCCGCGGCGTGGTCGCGCCGCTGCTGCGCGCGCGCGGCATCGACACCGTCAGCTGCGACCTCTCGCCCGCGATGGCGGCACGCAATCCCGGCCCGGCGGTGGCGGCGGACGAGGAGTTCCTGCCGTTCGCGCCCGCCAGTTTCGACCTGGTGGTGGCCAGCCTGTCGCTGCACTGGGTGAATGACCTGCCCGGCGCGCTGATCCAGCTCCGGCAGGCGATGAAGCCGGAAGGGCTGCTGCTGGCCAGCCTCCCGGCCCTCGGCACGCTGGGGGAGCTGCGGACGGCGCTGACCGAGACGGAGGCGGAGCTGACCGGCGGCGCCTCCCCGCGCGTCTCGCCCTTCCCCGAGTTGCGCGACTGCGCGCACCTGCTGCAGCGCGCCGGCTTCACCCTGCCCGTCGCCGACCAGGAGGAGCTGGAGCTGCTCTACGCCGACCCGTTCGCACTGCTCGCCGACCTGCGCGCGGCGGGGGAGACCAACGCCGTGCGCCTGCGGGCGCGCGCCATCCCGCCCCGCGCGTTGCTCCCCGCCGCGCTGGCCGCCCTGCCGCGCAAGCAGGGGCGGTTCCCGGCCACGCTGCGCATCGCGGTGATGACGGGCTGGGCACCGGCCTGAGCCGGTCCGCCGGCCTGACCCGGCGGGATCGGGTCCGCTTTCCGCAACCGGTTGCCAAATCGGGCGCGTCGCCGCATGAGGAGGCCGCGATGACGCCCGCCTTGTGAAGGTCCTGCCTTGCGCCCGACGAACCTGCTCCGCGCGGCGATTCTGGCCGTGCCCGTGCTTCTCGCCGCCTGCGCGGCGCCGCCGCCCCCCGAACCGGCCAAGCCCGCCCCGTCGACGGACGAGGTGGACGGGGAGTACCGCGGCACGTCCACGCGGTTCCAGGCGGACAGCCGGAGCTGCCCGCGCCCCGGCCTCGTGACCCTGATCGTGTGGGACGGCAAGTTCCAGTATCACTGGTATCGCGACGTCTGGCTGGACGCGGCGATCGCACCCGACGACACGGTCACGGGCCAAGGTCCGGGCATCACCCTGCAGGGCCGCCGCACCGGCAGCCGGATCGAGGGCGACGTCACGGACGGCACCTGCGGCTTCCACTTCACCGTGAGCAAGAACCGTCCCTGACGGCGGCCCCGCCTGCGCGCCACCCTCGGCTCCCCGTCCGCACGGAACCGTCAATTGCCATTCGGCAATCCAGCCGGCCGGCGCGGCGTTCGGAGTAGCGGCGCGAGGAGCGCCGCATCTCGGGGAGTTCGCATGCGATCCATCGTCATTTCCACCTTCTCCGCCTTCCTGCTGCTCGCCGGCCTGTCCGGCGCGGCCGACGCGAAGGGCTGCCTGAAGGGCGCGGCCGTGGGCGGCGTGGCCGGGCACATGGTCGGCCACGGCGTGCTGGGCGCGGCTGGCGGTTGCGCGGTCGGCCACCACGAAGCCGCCAAGCACGACAAGGAACGCGCGCAGCAGGCGCAGACCAACGGCAACGCGAGCAGCAACTCCCACTGACGCCCCGCGCGCCCAGCCGGCGATGAACCGGCTGGGCGCGACGCGCGGGCGGGCCTAGTGTGCGCCGCCATGCGCTACATCTCCACTCGCGGGCAGGCGCCCGCGCGCGACTTCGCCGGCGTCCTGCTTGCCGGCCTCGCCGAGGATGGCGGACTGTTCGTGCCGGAAACCTGGCCCGTGCTGTCCCCGTCCGACTGGCGGGCCCTGCGCGGCCTGCCCTACCCGCGCCTCGCGGCGCGCATCCTGCAGCGCTTCGTCAGCGACTCGATCCCGTTCGACGTGCTGAACGGGATCTGTGCCGACGCCTACCGCGATTTCGGGCACCCGGCGGTGGTGCCGCTGGTCCAGCTCGAGACCGGGCTGTTCGTGCAGGAGCTGTTCCACGGCCCGACTCTCGCCTTCAAGGACATGGCAATGCAGGTGCTGGGGCGCCTGTTCGACCATGTGCTCCGGACGCAGGACAAGCGGGTCACCATCGTCGGCGCGACGTCGGGCGACACCGGCTCCGCGGCGCTGGAGGCGTGCGCCGGGCGCGACCGGATCGACATCGTGATCCTGCACCCGCATGAGCGCACCAGCCTGGTGCAGCGGCGGCAGATGACGACGGTCACGGCCCCGAACATCGCCAACGTCGCGATCCGCGGCACGTTCGACGACTGCCAGGACCTGGTGAAGGCGATGTTCGCGGACATGCCGTTCCGCCAGGAGATGCGGCTCTCGGCGGTGAACTCGATCAACTGGGCCCGCATCGCGGCGCAGATCCCCTACTACGTCGCCGCGGCCCTGGCGCTGGGCGCGCCGGACCGGGAGGTGGCGTTCTCGGTGCCGACGGGGAATTTCGGCAACGTGCTAGCAGCCTGGGCGGCGCGACGAATGGGCTTGCCGATCGCGCGGCTGATCGTCGGTTCCAATCGCAACGACATCCTGGCGCGATTCCTCCAGTCCAACGACATGTCGGTCGCGACGGTGCAGCCGAGCCTGTCGCCGAGCATGGACATCCAGGTGAGCTCGAATTTCGAGCGGGCGCTGTTCGAGTTGCTGGACCGCGATCCGGTCGCGACCGCGGCGACGATGCGGGGGTTTCGGGACACCGGCCGCATGAGCGTGCCGGACCCGGTGTGGCGGCGGGCGCGGGCGGTGTTCCACGGGTTCCGGCTGGACGACGAGGGGATCGAGGCGGAGATCCGCCGCATTCATGCGGAGACGGGATATATTGCAGATCCCCATACAGCCGTAGGTATCGCGGCGGCGCGGGCGCGGGCGCCGCAGCAGGCGGTGACCACGGTCGCGATGGCCACCGCTCATCCGGCGAAGTTCCCCGAGGCGATGGAGCGTGCGACCGGCCTCCATCCCACCCTGCCGGATCGCCTTGCCGACCTGTTCGAGCGGGAGGAGCACTTCACGGTGCTGCCCAACGACCTGACGGCGGTCGAGAGCGCGGTGCGGGCCCTGGCCGCGCGGAACACGCCGTAGACGGCGGCCGACGCAGGCTTGCTGCGCAGGGCAAATCAGGCTTGGCTCCGCGAAATCCTTGCGGAGCCTGCGTCATGCCCCAGCCCCCCGTCGCCATCGTCTTCGACACGTTCGGCAGCGTCGTCGACTGGCGCAGCAGCCTGATCGCGGAGCTGACCGCGTTCGGCGCACAGCGCGGGATCGCCGCGGATTGGGCCGCCCTGGTGGATGCGTGGCGCGCGGCCTACCAGCCCTCCATGCAGCGCGTCCGGGTGGGGGAGGTGCCGTGGCAGACGCTCGATGAGCTGCACCGCACCTCGCTCGACCGGCTGGTGGCGGAGTTCGGCATCAAGGGCCTCACCGAGGCGGACCTGCAGCACATCAATCTCGGCTGGCACCGGCTGAAGCCCTGGCCGGATTCGGTGGCCGGCCTCACGCGGCTGAAGTCGCGCTTCATCATCGGCCCGCTGTCGAACGGCAACGTCTCGCTGCTGCTGAACATGGCGAAGAACGCGGGCATCCCGTGGGACATGATCTTCGGCTCCGACCTGTTCGGGCACTTCAAGCCCGACCCCGAAACCTATCTCGGCGTCGCGCGACTGCTGGGCCTGCAGCCCGGCCAGGTGATGATGGCGGCGGCGCACAACAACGACCTGCTGGCGGCGCGGAAATGCGGGCTGATGACCGCGTTCTGGCCGCGCCCGACGGAGTACGGCCCGCACCAGGCGCGCGACTACGAGGCGGAGCACGCGTTCGACGTGGTCGCGAAGGACATCGAGGACCTCGCGACGCAATTGGGCGTCTGAGCCGGCGCCGGCGGTCGCGCGCGGGACACCGTGCACCGCCGGCCACGCCGCCTGCCCGGCTCCCGCCCCCGCACTTGCCCCGGCTCCGGCCCCCGCGCTTGCCCCGGCTTCTGCCCTCGCTCTTGCCCGTTGCAGGCCACGCCGCGATGCTTCTCCTCACCCAACGGGGGAAGCACCCATGTCATCCGACCTGCACCAGATCGAAGCCGCCCTCCAGACCTATTTCGACGGCCTCTACGCCGGCGACACCGACAAGCTCGGGGCCGTCTTCCACGACGTCGCCCACCTGTTCTCCGTCACCGACGGCAAGCTGAACGACCTGCCGCGCGCCGCGTGGTTCGACGCCGTGCGCAACCGCAAATCCGCGCAGTCGCAGGACCTGCCGCGGCGGGACTGGATCGTCTCGATCGACCAGTCCGGCCCGACCACGGCGCTCGCCAAGGTCCACTGCCAGATCCCGCCGCGCTACTTCACCGACTACCTGACCTTCGTGAAGCTCGCCGAGGGCTGGAAGATCGTCTCCAAGACGTTCCACACCGACACGCGCTGAACGACCAAAGGCCGGAGCCAGGAGGACGGCGCCGCCAGGACCGGCGCCCACGGGACCGGCCCCAAGAGGCCGGCACGCAAGGAACGGGGGAAACGACAGAACATGAAGACGTGGGACACCATCATCGCCGGGGGCGGATCCGCCGGTTCGGTCCTCGCCAACCGGCTGTCCGCGCGCAGTGGGCACGAGGTGCTGCTGCTGGAGGCCGGCCAGGACACGCCGCATGGCAAGGTGCCAGCCGCGGTGCTCGATTCGTATCCCGGAACCGCGTATCTGAACCCGGCCTACACGTGGAACCAGCTCAAGGTCACGACGGAGGTGATCCCGCACAACGATCCCTCCGCCCCTCCGCCGCCGCGCCGCACCTACGAGCAGGCGCGCATCCTGGGCGGCGGGTCGTCGATCAACGGGCAGCTCGCCAATCGCGGCGCACCGACCGACTACGACGAGTGGGAGGCGCGCGGCGCGACCGGCTGGAACTGGGACGCGGTGTTGCCCTACTTCAAGAAGGTCGAGCGCGACATGGACTTCGAGGGTCCATGGCATGGGCGCGACGGCCGCATCCCGGTGCGCCGCATCTTCCCCGACCTTTGGCCCGAACACGCCAAGGCGGTCGGCCGCGCCTTCGAGGCGGCGGGCTGGAAGTTCATCCAGGACCAGAACGCGGAGTGGGAGGACGGGTATTTCCCGATCACCATCTCCAACGCCTATGAGCGGCGGGTCTCGGCGGCGATCGGCTATCTCGATCCCGGGACGCGGCTGCGGCCGAACCTGACGATCTCCACCGGCACGCAGGTCGCGGAGCTGCTGTTCGAGGGGCATCGCTGCGTCGGCGTGAAGGCCTCGGTGAATGGCCAGATCCAGGAGTTCCGCGCGCGGGAGGTGATCCTGTCCTGCGGCGCCATCCACTCGCCCGCACACCTGCTGCGGGCCGGGATCGGACCGGCGGGGCACCTGCGGGAGGTCGGGATCGACGTGCGCGTCCCGCTGCCGGGCGTCGGGCAGCGGCTGCAGGACCATCCGGCCGTGGCGGTTGCGGCGTTCCTCAAGCCGCATGCGCGCATCATCCACGACTACTCGCGGCGGCACATCTACACGGCGCTGCGCTACTCCTCCGATCTGCCGGGCATCCCGGCGGGCGACATGTTCACCGTCGTGACCAACAAGACCTCCTGGCACAAGGTGGGCGAGCAGATCGGGTCGTTCATCGTCACGGTCTACAAGACGTATTCGGAGACGGGATCGGTCGTGCTCACCTCGCCCGACTGGAAGGACGAGCCGAAGGTCGACTTCAACCTGCTGTCCGACCAGCGCGACCTCGAGCGGATGATGGACGGGGTGCGGCGCTTCGGCGCCATGCACCTGACGCCCATCATGCAGGCGGTGACGACCGATCCGTTCCCTGCCAGCTACAGCGACAAGGTCCGGCAGGTCGGGCTGGTGAGCAAGAAGAACAAGTGGCTCACCGACGCGATGGCGAAGCTGCTGGACGGGCCGGCAGCGCTGCGGTCCTACCTGATCCGCACGCTGGTGATGGAGGGGATCACGCTGCAGGACGTGCTGACCGACGACGAGAAGCTGGAGGCGTTCGTCCGCAAGGCGGCGGTCGGGGTGTGGCATGCCTCCTGCACCTGCCGCATGGGATCGGACGACGATCCGATGGCGGTCACCGACCCGGCGGGACGCGTGCGCGGAGTGGAGGGGCTGCGGGTGGTCGACGCCTCGATCTTCCCGGTCGTGCCCTGCGCCAACACCAACTTCCCGGTGCTGATGACGGCCGAGAAGATGGCTGACGCGATTCTGAGCGGCGCCTGAGCGACCGATTGCGGCGGGCGGACGTTCCCGGCGGGAAGGAGACCGCACATGGACGATATCCGCCCCCAGGACCTGCCGGACGGCCCCCCCGCCTCGGAGGGCCAGGCCCCCGCCCGCAAGGAGCAGCCGCGCACGGTCGGCCCGGAAGGCGAGGACCGCGGCGGGCCGGAGGCGCCGGACGAGGGGCTGCCCGAACCGCTCGATCCGGCGGTGAAGGGCTGAGATCGACGTTTGGGGGTTTGCAAGGCCGAACGGGCTTGCTATAGCGCGCCCCCTCGGTGGCCGATACTCCAGGCTGACGTTGGCTTGGGGGCGCATAGCTCAGTTGGTAGAGCAGCTGACTCTTAATCAGCGGGTCCAAGGTTCGAGTCCTTGTGCGCCCACCATTCCCCCGAGGTCCTAGCGACAAAATGCCCCGCGGTGATCGAGAGACGCCGCGGTCTGCGGACCTCCGGCGGACCCGAGAAGGTCCCGACCTAATCTCCTGGTGCGTCCACGTGTCCCGCAAGCCGCTTCTCGGCCGCGTTGATCGTCTCCTCAAGCTGCCGAAGGGTCGTCGGGAAGGTGCCGACCCCTCCGGGGGGGGGGCCGTGATCCTCGAGAATACGGGCCGGAATTGCCATTTCACGTGTTCGGCAAGCGCACGGTGAAGGTGGTTCCGCTCGCGGCGGATGACTGCACCTTGATGCTCCCGCCATGTGCAGTCACGATCTCATGCGAGATATACAGGCCAAGACCGAGGCTGGTGGAACTGGTGTCGGCGTTCTCGTCGTTGAGCCGGTAAAAAGAGTCGAAAAGCTTCGGGATCTTATCCGCGGGAATGGGGGTGCCTTCGTTGTGCACCAGAACTTCGACCTCCTTCTCTCGGCGCCGTGCCGTGACCGTTATGGTCGAATGGGCGGCACCGTGCTGCACGGCGTTGCTGACGAGGTTGGAGACAACCTGGCTCAGCCGGCTCTCGTCCCATTCCCCCGGCAACTCGCCTTTGTCGTTCAGCCGGAAGCTACGGTTGGGAAACGCCGCCTGCATCTCGTCGACGACGTTCGTGCAGATGCGCTTCATGCAGGTAGGGCTTCGGTGCAAGGTGATCCCGGAGCCCAGCCGCACACGTGCGAGCTCGAGCAAATCGCTGATCATGTGCGACATCCGCCGGGCGCTGATCAAAATTTGCGACGCCAGTTGCGCATGACGTTCGGGCGTTTTGCCCCGTAGCTGCAGCTCCGCCAGGCCATTTATCGCTGCAAGCGGATTCCTCAGGTCATGACCCAGAATGCCGAGGAACAATTCGCGGGCGCGGTCGACCTCGCGTGTGTAATTGACGGTACCTTCGGCCAGCATCTGGTCAATGGCCTCGTTGAACCGGATCATGTCATCGAGCGCTTGGGCGTCGATGTCGTTGTTCTCGCGCTGCCAAAGCCGGATGACGGTCGCGCGCAGCGCCCTGAATTCCGACAGGAATTGCCGCGGCGACACGCCCAGTGCGACACGCGAGAGCACGTGCTCGACGACGGCGCCCTGAGTGAAGTGGGAACGGCCCGGCTCGCCTTCGGATTTTGCCTGCTGCTGGGTGGCGCTTTGCGCTTCATCCATGTTTGCTGCGATATCGCCCAGCATGCCGACGACGTCGTTCCTGAGCACCGACGAGCCTAATCTCTCCCCAGGCATCAAGGTCGCTGCAAATCGCTCCCACTCCGCAGCAATTGCCTCGGTATTCGCCCGAATGAATGCCGCCAGGCTCATGCCGTGCCGTAACTCCCGGAAGAGACGTTCCGCTACATCAGTGCTGCAACGCCCGGACGAGACGTTCCGCCACATGCACTACTGAGAACTCCAGCCTAGAGAAAGTCGACAAGGATGTAAGCCACGATTGAGGCAACCTGGAGCCCCGCAATGAGACACTGCGAAGGGAGGCGATCGCCTTGCGGCCCGCAACAGGTCGTGAACTCGATTGAGTCATGCGCCCCAGCTCCGAAGAGGTCGGCTTCGCTTTGCGCTACGAGGGCAAAATGACGACGCGCGACGCGGAGCAGACAGTGCCGGAGATCGTCACCACCCTGCTCATGCGGCACCTGGAGTGGAGCGAGGTCGTCGTGATGGAGAAGCCGGGCCTCGCGCCGCATCCGGCCACCGGCATCTCGCGCTGACGGTCGGGGATCGGCGCGCTGAATCAGCCAGACAGGCTCCGCCCGAGGTCCGGTCTGGTGCAACGAGCAGGGCGGCGGCAATGCCTTTGCTGCGACGCCACATTCAGAGAACTCATTTGCAGGCTGTAAGCGCGGCCGACTTATCTGCACCGCGGCTTTTCTATCCGCTTCGGATAGCTTCGGAGACAAGTCGCTAGAAGAGACGCCCAGTTCGCGGCCGGCCTAGGCGACTAGGCGCTCCGCCAGCAGCGCACAAACAACGAAGGGGCCGGCAAGAATGCCGACCCCGTTCGGTCCGTGGTCCGCAAAAAGATGGGCCGGAGTTCTCCGGCCCGAGTTGTGGAGACCTCGGAGTTAGTTCTCACCACCCTGGGTGTAGCCCGGCCGCGAGAACAGGTCGTACACCGACGTCGTCGCCCGGTCGGTCGTCGCGAAGATGCGGTGCGCCGGCGCCTGCTGCTGCGCCGTCGCGGGCGCCTGCTGCTGCTGGACCGTCACCCCGTCGAGCTGGGGCACGAACACGTCGCCGTCGTTGGCGAAGGCGGCACCCGTGCCGAGGGTCAGAAGGGCGGCGGCGATCATCATGGTCTTACGCATTGTCTTGTCTCCATCGAGAGGCCCGTGATCGGGTCTTGGTTTCGATGGATCCTAGATAGGCCTCGACCACCGCCGCGATTAGCGCATGAATTGGCAAATGATCGATGCGAAATTCGGCATAAACAGGCGGCGCTCAAGCAGCTTGCCTTGGCGAACGAATCATGAACATCATCGCTCATGCGCCCCGCAACGCCCGATGAAATCGCCGACGCCCTCGCCTTCGCCCTGCGCTACGACGGCCGGAAGACCACGCGCGACGCGGACCGGATGATGGCCGAGATCGTCGCCACCCGGCTCGTCCGGCACCTGGAGCGGAGCGGGTTCGTGGTGATGAAGAAGCCGGGCCTCGCACCGCATTCAAGCGCCGACATCTCGGGCTGAAGCTGCGCCCCGACGCAGCATCCTCACCGGACCGGCGCCGCATCACCGCGCGCCACCCGGGTCGGGTACCAGGCCGTGAACTTCACCGCACCGACCAGCGCGAGGATGATGACGACCATGCCCAGCCGTGGCGACATCGCCGGCGCGGTGAGCAGGGCCAGTTCCGCCAGGACCATCACCAGGAACGCAAGCGCCCAGACGGAGGAGATCACGGTATTCACCCGCAGGAACCCAGGCTGGACCTGATGTTCCGGCGGCACCTGCTCGCGGGCGTATTGCAGCGTGAAGGGGCGCCCGAGCAGGATCGAGGTCACGACGATGAGCAGCAGGCCGGCGTCGACGCAGAGCCGGACGCCGATCACCGACCAGGCCGCATCGCTCAACAGCGCATGCACCGCCAGGCCCGCGAACAACAGGAAGGTCCCGGCTTCCAGGATCTTCACGCTGCGGTGGCGGCTCGCCAGGTCGCGCAGGATCAGGACCGCCGAGACGGCGGCGCCGGCCGCGAGCGCCTCCACCGGGCCGGTCACCCGGCTCAGCAGTGCGAAGACGATGAATGGCGCGAAGGCCAGCAGGATACCCATTCTGTTCCCCCTCGAAATGCCGCGTTCAAGGCGCGGCCTGAACCCAGTTGCCGTGGAAGCCCGCGGGAACCCGGTGCGGCAATCGGATCGTCGCCACAGGTCCTTGCGCGACATCGCCCGTGTCGAACACGGCGAGGTCGCTGCGCCCTTCGCCCGCGCGCCAGATCGTGGCGAGCAGCCATCCGTCGCCCTCGGCGGCGGCCTCGTCGCGCGGCACGAACACGGGTTCGGACAAGCCGTCGCCCGCGGGCAGGTCGAAGCAACGGCGTGAGCCCTGCGCCAGGTCGAGCCAGACCAGCCTGTCGAGCCCCGCCCCCGGGCGGCTGCGCCCGGCAATGGCGCCGAAGCGATGCCGCAGCCCGCTGCGCCGGTCGTCGATGCGCGGGAACTCGCCCGGGGTGTCGTCCAGGGGCTGCTGCCGGATGGCGTCGGTGCCCGCATCGGGATCGATGGTCCAGCGCACCAGGCGCGCCTCGGGCGCCGGCAGCCGCATCGTGCCGTCCACATGCGGGAACAGCGGCGGCTCGTCGTACTGCATCACGTCGATGACGACGCACCCGCCATCGTCCCAGGCATTGAGCACGTGGAAGACGTAGCAGGGGTCCATGCGGAACCAGCGCAGCGAGGCGACGCCCTGCTCGCGCAGGATCAGCCCGAGATGGCTGCCCAGCGCGGGGTCCCACGCGAAAGGCGGGCCGCCCCGGCGCTGGCGTGCGGCGGAGCCACCGAGCGGCAGCACCGGGAAGGCGACGTGCCGGCGCGTCACCGCGAAATCGTGCACCATGCTGCAAAAGGGCGCGTCGAAATGCTCGAAGCGGGTGACGCGGCCGCCGGCATCCATCGTGCCGAAGCGCATGCCAGGGGTGAGCTCGCCATCGACGGAGAAGCCGAAGAAGACCAGTTCGCCCGTGATCGGATCGGCCTTGGGATGGGCGGTGAACGGGCCACACAGGCGGCCGCCGAAATCCTGCACGCCACGCGTCTCCAGGCTCGCCGGGTCGAGTTCGATGGGCAGGTGCCCTTCCTCGAGCGCCAGCAGCCGGTTGGCGTGCCAGATGACGTTGGTGTTCGCCACGCCCTCGTCGACGAAATCTCCCTCGCGCGACGGCTGGCTCGTATAGCCGGAGACCAGCGCGCGTCCGGCCCTGTGCTCCGCCTTCCACTTGGCGGTCCGGACCCACGCGTTGCGATAGGACGCTCGGCCGTCCGACAAGGTGAAGGCGTGCACCATGCCGTCGCCGGTGAACCAGTGCTGGGCCGCCTGCGGAAATTGCGGGTTCGGCCCGTTGCGGAACAGTGTCCCGTGCAACGCGTGCGGCACGTCTCCCAGGATCGGCAGGTCGAGCGCGACACGTTCCGAGGTGATCGGCGCCATGTTGCGGGCCGGGGCGGCGGTGTCGGTCATGGCATCCCTTGACTATCGTGCAGTCGGTCGGGGCGCTTACACTCCAGGCGAGCTGTTCATGTCCCGATATCCAGGTGAAACTTGCCTGAGAATGCGATGAGAGCGGGCGGGCCCCTCGCCCGGGAGAGTGGCAGCGCGCCGACCGCGTATCGCTTCGGCGGGTTCGTCCTCGACCTGCATCGGGGCTCCCTGGCGTCAGGCACCACGGAGATCGCGCTCCGCCCGAAGGCGTTCGCGCTGCTCCGGCATCTCGCCGAACAGGCCGGACGGGTCATCGGACGCGACGAGATCATGCAGGCGGTCTGGCCCGGCACGTATGTCACCGAGGACAGCATCACCCAGTGCATCAGGGAGATCCGCCGCGCGCTGGGCGACGAAGGCGCGCTGATCCGAACCCTCCCGCGACGCGGCTACATGCTGGCCAGTGCCGAAGCCGAGGTGACGGGCATACCCGCGGCGGCCGTCGCCGGCGGCGACCCGGTCCAGGCGCCCCCCGCCGGACGCCCGCTGGTGCTGGTGCTGCCGTTCGAGAACATCGGCGGCGACCCTGACCAGGGCTACTTCGCAGAGGGGCTGCGGGCCGATCTCGTCACCGACCTCACCCGCTTCCAGGAACTGCAGGTTGCCGCTCCCGCGCGCGCGCCTCCGGTCACCGATGGTGGGGGCGAAAAAGCCTGCTACCTCGTGCATGGCAGTGTGCGCCGAGCGAGCGGCCGCATCCGGATCACGGTGCAGCTGACCGACGCGCACTCCGGCATCGCCGTCTGGGCGGAGCGGTTCGACCGGCCGCTCGAGGACCTGTTCGCCCTTCAGGAGGAGCTGACCAACCACATCGCCGCCACCGTGGACATCCGCGTTGGCCGGGACAGCCTTCGCCGGCTCGAGCGCCGGGCGCCGGCGAACCTGGATGCCTACGATCTCTACCTGCAGGGCCGTGACCTGCACGGACGCACCACCGAACAGGCCACGCTGCTCGGGCGACGGATCCTCGACCGCGCGATCGCGGCCGATCCGCGCTACGCCCCCGCCCATGCCTGGCAGTCCTATACGGTGCTGCGCGGCTTCACCCTCGGCTGGGGGCTGCCCACGGGACGCGCGGCCCTCGACCATGCGCTCTCATTCGCCCAGCAAGCCGTCATGCTCGAGCCTGAGTCGTCGCTTTGCCTGGCGCGCATGGCCCTGGTGCTGGGGCTCATGGGCCGGCATGCGGAGGCGATGGCGGTGGCGGAACAGGGGGTGCGCGCGAACCCCTGCGACACCGCGGGCCGCGCCACCTATGGTGAGGTGCTGAGCATGTCCGGCCATCACGCCGCCGGCGTGACGGAATTGCGCGCGGCCCTGTCGCTGAACCCGTTCCACCCGCCGTTCTGGCACGCGACGATCGGCCGCGCTCTGCTCCTCGACGGGCGGCACCAGGAAGCGCTCGACGAGTTGCTGCGCGCGCGTGCCGAAGCGCCCGACTATCGGCCCTGCCACAGTTCGCTGGTCGTCGCCTTCGTGGAGACCGGGCAGATGGAGGCCGCGCGCGGAGCCGCACTGGACGTCCTGCGGCTTCGCCCGGGCTTCAGGCTGCGTGACTACGACGGCGTGTTCGGCTTCAGCCGGCAGGCCGACACGGAGCGGTTCCTGTCGGCGTTCAGGACCGCCGGGATCGGCTGACCTGTCCGGCCGCGGGCGCTCCCCGCTCCCGGCGAGTGCCCCCGTGTCCGCTGGTTGTCATGCCCTTCCGTGCCGAAGGGCCGCGGCACTCATGCCGGCGTCTCTTTCGGGGACGCCTGCGCGGCCGTCTTCAGCAGCTTCCAGGTGGAGGTGGCATAGGCGAGCAGATGGCCGCCCTCGTTCCTGGCTTCGGCGCGGAGGAACCAGGTGCCGCCGCGGCGCAGTGCCTCGGCATGGCACGTCACGCGGCCGCTGCGGGCGGGTGCCAGATACTGCACCTTCATCTCCAGCGTCGTGCCCGGCCCGGCATGGCGATGGATCAGGTGGCCCATGGAGATATCGAGTGCCGTTGCCAGGACGCCGCCATGCAGCGTGCCCTGCGGGTTGAACATGAAGTCCTGGACCTCGAAGGCGACCTCGCACGCTTCGGCCGGGAAGGTGATGTCGAAGCCGAACAGCCGGGTCAGGAAGAAGTCGCCGAAGACTTCCCGTTCGCCGGCGGCGGCGCGGGTGAAGGCGGCACGGGCCTGGTCGAGATCGACGTTCCGGGTCACGCGGGTCTCCTCAGCAAAGGGTGAAGCACGTCTGCCTGGTGTCGTCCCAGGCTCGCCGTCGATAGCCGCGCCGGGGCCAGCCAGGCGCGGGCGCGGGTCGGGGCGAGGGTGCGCGGGCGGATCAGCGGTCGGAAGGCGCCGGGGGCGTCAGGCCATGGCATCGGCGAGCGCCGTCATGCTGGGCAGCAGCAGGTCCGGTTGATGGGGCCATCTGGCGAAGGGGCGCTGTCGACGGTCGATGAAGGCCGTATGCATGCCGGCAGCCTTGGCGCCGACGCAATCGAACTCGTGATTGGCGACGAACAGCACCTCGTCCATCGCCACATCCATCTTGCGCGCCGCCATCTCGTACGTGGCGCGATGCGGCTTGAAGGCGTTGGCCTCGGCCACGCTGATGACGGCGTCGAACGGGATGCCGTGATGCGGCTTGGCCGCTTCGAGCATGTCGGGGTCGCCGTTCGACAGCACGACGATCTTGTACTTGCGCTGCAGGCGGGCCAGTGCCTCGGGCACCTCCGGAAAACACGTCAGCCGCTCGATGCAGGAGACGAGCCAGCGCACCTCGTCTTCCGTGTGGTCGATCCGCGCGCGGGTCAGGACGTGGCGCACGGACAGGTGGCCGATCTCGCGGTAGGACATGTGCTCGCGGTGGAGCAGCGCGTCGATCATCGAGTTCTCGAAATGGGTGCGGCGCCACCAGGTGACGAACTCGTAGGCGTTTCCCTTCCACCCTTTGGCCTTGAGGAAGTCCACGGCGACCTCCCAAAGACCGGTCTGCATGTCCACGACCGTGCCGTACTGGTCGAACATGCAAATCTTGATCTTGCGCTTG
This sequence comes from Rhodospirillales bacterium 69-11, assembly GCA_001898425.1. GTDB lineage: Bacteria > Pseudomonadota > Alphaproteobacteria > Acetobacterales > Acetobacteraceae > Rhodopila. The sequence goes on along the minus strand of MKTV01000038.1, from coordinate 55,436 downwards.
AGCGCCTCGGCGTCGGTCATGGCAGCCCCCCTTCGTGTGAAAATTTCGCCGAACTCCGGTGAAATCATTTACGTGGCATTAATGGTCTGTGAAACCCCGCCATTTCTCGCATGACCATCGCTCAAATGATTGACCTCAAACCGGTATTTTGAGTGATCTTCATGCATCGAGCATGCTGGTTCACGAATTTCTTTGTGTCCGGTTCTCGGATTCCATCCCAATTTTTTTGCAAGACGTGAGCCGAGGATGATTGGTTGCGATGACGACGCAGGACGACGAGGCGCTACCCGACGTCGGTGTGGATACGGGCGTTCCCGCGCAGGGCGCCATGGACCAGGGAGGATTGGAACCACTCGGACGTCCCGGGCTGCGCCACTGGATGCAGGCGACGATCTCCGATCCAACCCTGAACGATCGCGGCAGCATCTTCTTCGCCGCCGTCGAGATGACCCGCATGCCGATGATCCTCGCCGATCCGCGGCAACCCGATTGCCCCATCGCCTTCGCCAACAACGCCTTCCTCGACCTGACGGGATATGAGGAACGCGAGGTCGTCGGCCGCAATTGCCGCTTCCTGCAAGGCGCCGCCACCGACCCCGAGGCTGTCCGCATGCTGCGCGACGCCATCGCGGAACGCCGCCCGATCGCGCTCGAGATCCTCAACTATCGGCGCGACGGGACGCCGTTCTGGAACGCGATCTTCATGGGCCCGGTGTTCGACCGCGCGGGGGAGCTGATCTACTTCTTCGCGAGCCAGCTCGACGTCAGCGCGCGTCGGCAGAGCGAGCAGTCGCTGCGCCAGGCGCAGAAGATGGAGGCGATCGGGCAGCTCACCGCCGGGCTGGCGCACGACTTCAACAATCTGCTGCAGGTCGTGAACGGCAGCCTGGAGCGCATGCAGGTCAAGCGTCAGGACGGCCAGGCCTTCGAGCGGCATCATGCGGCCGCGCTCGCCGCGACGACGCGCGCGGCCAAGCTGACCCATCAGCTGTTGGCCTTCGCCCGTCGCATGCGGCTGGAACCCAGGAGCGTGGACCTGAGCCACCTCGTCTACTCCTTCGCCGAACTACTCGAGACGTCGATCGGGCAGAAGGCGGAGCTGCACCTGAACCTGCAGCGGCGGCTTCCGGCGGTGCGCGTCGATCCCAATTACCTCGAGATGGCGCTGCTCAACATCGTGGTGAACGCGCGTGACGCGTCCCGGAAGGGGGGCGCCATCACCATCACCACCAAGGCGGTCCGGCTCAACGGCAACGCCGCGTCGCATCAGCTCAGGCCGGGCGAGTACGTGATGCTGTCCGTCACGGACCAGGGCATCGGCATGGCCCCGCACATCCAGGCGCGCGCGACGGAGCCGTTCTTCACCACCAAGGAGCCGGGGCAAGGCACCGGCCTCGGCCTCGCGATGGCGGATGGGTTCGCGCAGCAATCGGGCGGACGGCTGGAGATCGAGAGCAGGCTGGGAGAGGGCACGACCATCCGCCTGCTGTTCCCGACGCTGGATCCGCAGAGGGAGCATGTCGAGGAGGCGGCGAAGCAGACCGGATACCAGCCCCGCCGGATCGACGGGTCCGCACCGCCGCCGATGATCCTGGTCGTGGACGACAGCCGCGAGATCGCCGACCTGGCGCGCGAGGCCTTGGCCGATATCGGCTACGACGTCACGGTGGTCTACAGCGGCGAGGATGCGCTGGAGGCGTTCGAGCGCATGCGGGAGTCGGGCCGGTCGGTCGATCTCGTGTTCTCGGACGTGCTGATGCCTGGAGGCATGAACGGGCTGGTGCTGGCGGAGCAGTTGCGCGCCCGCCGCCCCGAACTCCCGGTCGTTCTCACCACCGGCTACAATGATGAAATGGCGCTAGACGGACCTCGGAACGTCGGGTTCGAGGTGTTGGGCAAGCCCTGGAAGCGGAGTGAGCTGATCGACCGCGTGCAGGCCGCCCTGCTCAGGGGCGGACGGATCGGCGCCGGCCGCGCGACGTCGGATTTCGGGCACGCGAAGGAGTAGGCGCGGGCCGGCGCCGATGCCGATGCCGGCGGGCGGTGGCGGGCGGAGTTAGTCCGCTCGCCTGCCGTCTGCTTGCGTGCCGTCCGGTCGGCTGCCGCCCGTTCGCTTGCCGCCCGTTCGCTTGCGTCAGGGCTTGTCGGCGAACTCCGGCTCTTCGAACACCTCGCGCGCGACCTTGAATGCCTCGCCGGCGGTGAGCACGCCGCAGTAGATGCAGATCTGCAGGAAGATCTCCTGGATCTCCGCCTTGGTGACGCCGTTGGTGAGCGCGCCCCGCACATGGATGCGCAGCTCGTTGGGCTTCCCCATGGCGGCGAGGGAGGCGAGGTTCACCACGCTGCGCATGCGCCGATCGAGGCCCGGCCGCCCCCAGATTTCGCCCCAGCAGTAGCGCAATGCGAGTTCCTGGAACGGGCGGTCGAACGGCGTTGCGCTCTCCAGCGCGGCGGCGGAACGGTCCGCGCCGATCACCTCCGCGCGGATCGTCTTGCCGCGTTCCAGCATGTCGTCGCCGCTCATGTCCCGGCTCCCTTTCTCACAGGCGGCCAGATCCGGCCGGTCGGCATCAACGTGAACTCGAGTTGCGGCTTGTCGAAGAAGATCATGATGCCCTTCATCCACCATGGCGTGTCGGGTGCGTACACGTCGAAGACACCCGGCGGGAACGGGATCGCGCCACTCAGGATTCCACCGGGGACGGCGACGTGGAACTGCAGGATGTCGCTCGTCGGGTCCCGCGCGCTTTCCCAGGTGGCATCTCGTGCCGCGCGAATGACCGGGACGGCGCGGTAGTCCTCGAGCAGGACGTCGGAGCGTGCGACCCCGCCGATCGTCAGCGCGGCGAGCAGCGCGGCGGGACCGATCACCTGGAGCGCCTTCACCCGCGTCTCCCAGACTGCCGCGGCAAGCCGCGCGAGCACGAGCACGATGAGCACGCTCAGGCAACGGCGGAAGCCGATATGCGGCTCGTGCTCCTGCGTCCCGTACTCGTAGTAGCTCGCGAACAGGCCGATCCAGTAGCAGGCGAGCAGGCCGCTCAGCAGCGGCACGATCAGCCGGGGCCGGAAGCGGCCCCACACCGCCGAGCGGGTGCCCCAGGCGAAACCCACCACCATCAGCACGCTGACGATGAGCGAGTCCGTGGCATCGAGACCGCCGGGCGTATCGTCGCCGATCGCGAACTGGTGGAAGAAGAAGCGGAACGCGGCCACGGCGCTTGCGCCGAGATGATGATGATAGGGACTGTCATGGCCGAGGCCGCGGGTCGGATCGGTCAGCACCACACGGATGATGAGCCCGATCATGAGCAGCGTGATCCCGAGCGGGACGAGGTACCACGCGGCGCTGCGCAGCGTCGGGGCGCCGTTCCGCAGGAAGCGCCGGCCATCCAGCAGGATCAGGCAGCCCGCGTAGCCGATCACGAAGAACATGCCCAGTTCGGAACTGGTGCCGGCGATGGCGAGCCCGATCGCCCAGGCCGGTCGCCCCTGGGGCGCAGGCGCATCGGACCCGATCGTCTGGAAGGTCACCACGAGGATGCCGAGGAGCGTGAGCATGTAGGGCGCCACGCCCATCGGCCAGTAGAAGATCATGAAGGTCTGGTGGCCGAGCAGAAACAGTGCGAGCACGGTGGCGACGACGGCGCCCCGGCTGAGCACGCCGGGCCGGTATGGCCGGCGGCTCGCAAGCACCGCACTTCCGATCAGCGACAGCCACGCGACGGCCAGGAACGGCGTGATCAGCGGCTTCTGCGACGCTTCGATCGCGAGAGAGTAGAGGTATAGCGCGAGCTCGGAGGATGGGCGGGGGCTCCACCCGAGTACGCGGACGATCACGGCTCGCACGCCCTCGATCCGCCAGAGATTGAAATTGACGTATTCGTCGGCGCCCCAGGAGCCGCCAGTGATCAGGCCGAAATGCGCCAGCACCACGGCGCCGCCGGCGAGAAGGACCAGCCACGACAGGACCGTGGAGATCGTGCGTCGAGCCGCGGCGCCGCGATCGCCGGGGGCGGCGCGTACCGGGATCCGATCCAGTGTCACGACGCTCGACGGCGAAGCTGGCATCCGAGGGCGGCTCCATCACGCTCGAAAATGGCAGGCCTCTCTACTGCGAGTGGCATGGGTCGACAACGACTCAACCTGGATGGGGCGCACCCACGAAGGGAGGCACCGTCTGGCGCTGGTCAGGTCTCGAGCGGGACGCCACCGACCCCGGTGCCTCTCCCGCCGGCCCGCGTACGCGGAGACATCCTGGTCCCCGGCTCAGCACTCGATCGCGTTGACCGCGAGGCCGCCCTCGGACGTCTCCTTGTACTTCGACAGCATGTCCCGGCCGGTGTCGCGCATGGTCCGGATCACCTGATCCAGGCTGACGAAATGCGTCCCGTCCCCGTGCAGCGCGAGCCGCGCGGCGTTGATCGCCTTCACCGAGGCGAGCGCGTTCCGCTCGATGCAGGGGATCTGCACGAGCCCGCCGATCGGATCGCAGGTGAGGCCCAGATTGTGCTCGAGCCCGATCTCGGCGGCGTTCTCCACCTGCGCGTTGCTCCCGCCCAGCGCCGCCGCCAAACCGGCCGCCGCCATGGCGCAGGCCGACCCGACCTCCCCCTGGCAGCCGACCTCCGCCCCGGAGATCGAGGCGTTGCGCTTGATCAGGGACCCGATCGCCGCCGCGGTGAGGAAGAACGTCTCGATCCCTTCGACCGAAGCGCCCGTCACGAAGCGCTGGTAGTACATCAGCACGGCCGGAATGATCCCCGCCGCTCCGTTCGTCGGCGCGGTGACGACGCGGCCGCCGGCGGCATTCTCCTCGTTCACCGCCAGGGCGAAGAGGTTCACCCAGTCCATGCCCTGCAGCACGTCCAGGGTGTTGCGCGGCGCCCCGGCCTGCAGCCGCGCGTGCAGCGCCGGGGCGCGGCGGCGGACGCGCAGGCCGCCCGGCAGCTCGCCGCCTTCGCGCAGGCCACGCGCGATGCAGGCCTGCATCGCCTCCCAGATCCGCGCGATCCCCTGCGAAATCTCCGCATCGGTCCGCCGCGTCCGTTCGTTCGCCCGCTGCAGGGCGGCGATGGTCAGGCCGGCCTCCGCCGCGCGTTCCAGCAATGCCCGAGAGGTGGCGAAGGGATGGGGCGCCGGATCGGCGGAGGTCGCGAGCGGGGCACCGGTCCCCACGTCGGCCCCCGCGGGGTCGACGGCCGCCTCCTCCGTTTCCGTGATGACGAAGCCGCCACCGACGGAATAGTACGTCTGCGCCACCGGTCCGGCCGCCGTCTCCGCCGTGAACCGCACCGCATTCGGATGGCGCGGCAGCAGCGCGCGGGTGAAGCGCAGGTCGGTCGCGGGATCGAAGGCGGCGCTGCGCCCGCCAGGCAACGCCAGCCGGCGACGGGCGGCGACGTTGGCCACCAGCACCGGCACCGCATCGGGATCGACGCCGTCCGGGGTCTCCCCGAGGAGGCCGAGGATGACGGCGACGTCGGTGCCGTGCCCCTTGCCGGTCAGCGCAAGCGAGCCGAACAGCTCCACCCTAAGCGCTCGGATTTCCACCCCGCGCGGCAGGCCCGCGACGAACCGGCCGGCCGCGATCATGGGTCCGACCGTGTGGGAGCTGGACGGCCCGATCCCCACGCGGAACAGGTCGAACAGGCTGATCCAGCCGGCTGCGTCGGTCGAAATGGCGATCTCTCCTCCGCGAACGCACCATCCTGCCGCAACTTGGCGGGCCGGGCACGAACAACGGTGGGCGAGGCTGCCGTCCGCGTTCAACCCTGCCCCGGCAAACACGGCGGGTGACACGAGCCCGCGGCTGACCCATGTCTTTGCTCGCCCCCGCCCGGAAGCCACGCTTTGCCGCGAGACCCGCTGACCAAGATCGATCCGACAATGCCTCCCGCCGGGGCCGGCCTGCCCGGTCCACCGGAGGGCGGTGCGGAAGCCGGCGCCACCGGCGTGCCGCAGGGCCGCGCCCAGGCGCAGGGCGGCGTGGCGAGCCTGAGCGGCGCCGCGGTCACCGCCCCGCCGCCCGCGCCGCCGCCGCGGGAGTCTCTCGGGCCACCGCCCGAGGCGTCCACCGCGCCGCGGCTCACCACCGTCCCGCGCCGGCAGTTGCGGATCGTGATGGCCGGGGCGCTGCTCGCGATGGTGCTGGCCGCGCTCGACCAGAACATCGTCAACACGGCCCTGCCGCGCATGGCCGGCGATCTCGGCGGGCTCGCGCATCTCTCCTGGGTGGTCACGGCGTTCATGCTGACGGCGACCACCACCACGCCGCTCTATGGCAAGCTGTCGGACATCTACGGCCGGCGGCGGCTGTTCTTCGTGGCGATCCTGGTGTTCCTGGCGGGCTCCCTGCTGTGCGGGCTGGCGCAGAACATGGGCCAGATCATCGCCTTCCGCGCGCTGCAGGGCCTGGGCGCGGGCGGGCTGCTGACGCTGGCCCAGGCGGCGATCGGGGACGTCGTCTCCCCGCGGGAGCGGCCGAAATACCAGGGCTGGTTCACCGGCACCTTCGCCCTCTCCTCCGTCGCGGGCCCGCTGCTGGGCGGGTTCATCACCTCCGCCCTGTCCTGGCGATGGGTGTTCTACGTGAACCTGCCGGTCGGGGCGGCGGCCCTGGTCATGATCGCCATCGGGCTGCGCAAGCCCCCCTCGGGCAAGTCGCGGCCGGTGGACTACCCCGGCGCCCTGCTGCTGACGGGCGCGACCGCCGCGCTCCTGCTGCTTCTCGCCTGGGGCGGGACGGAGTTCCCCTGGCTCTCGCTGGCCAGCGCGGGCCTGGTCCTGACCGTCGTCGTGCTGGCGGCGCTGTTCGCGCGCCAGGAGCTGCGCGCGCCGGAGCCGCTGGTGCGGCTGCCGCTGTTCCGCAACCCGATCTTCGCCCGCGGGGTCAGCGTCAGCGGGATGATGGCCTTCGCCATGCTGGGCTCCACCGTCTTCCTGCCGCTGTATTTCCAGCTCGTATTCGGAATGGACCCGGCGCTCGCCGGCCTCATGCTGCTGCCGCAGGTCTGCGGCATGGTGTTCTCCTCCATCCTCGGCGGCCGCGCCGTCACACGGATCGGCCGCAACAAGCCCTTCCTCCTCGCGGGTCTCGGGCTCGAGGCGGTGGCGCTCGCGAGCCTCGCCGTGTTCGCCTTCATCGCCGCCCCGCCCGCGATCTTCCTGATCTCCATGGGCGCGCTGGGCGTCGGCATGGGGATGGGCATGCCCAACCTCACGACCGCGGTGCAGAACGCCGTCGCGCACCGGGAGCTGGGGGCCGCGACCGGCGCCATGAGCTTCGTCCGCTCGCTGGGCGGCGCGCTGGGGGTTGCGACTTCCGGCACGATCATGACGGCGCGGCTGGCGGCGGCGGCGCAGGGTGCGGACCTGCATCTCTCGGCGCTCGCCGATCGGGGGGTGCAGGCGCTCGCGCAGCTCACGCCCGCGCAGCAGGCCGGGATCAGCGCCGCCTATCGGACCGCCCTCACCGGCTGCTTCCTGCTCAGCGGGGTGGTCATGAGCGTCGCCTTCGTGCTGGTGTTGGGGCTGCAGGAGCGGATGTTGCGCAGCGATATCGAGGACGCTCCCGCGCGGTGACCGGCACCTCTGCGCGCATCCCGCTTGCCGCGGCGGGTTCCGCGTCCTAACTGAACGCGCCATGAGCAACGCACCCGAAAAGAACCCCGACGCCCCGGCGGAAGCGACCGGGGCCGAGGCCACCGACCAGACCCCGCTCTCCCCCGATCAGGTGATGCAGGCCGCGACCGACCGGATCGCGGCGCTCGAGGCGGAGCTTGCCGAGATGAAGGAGCGCTGGATGCGCGCGGAGGCGGAGAACGCCAACGTCCGCGCCCGAGCGAAGCGCGACGTGGACGAGACGCGCCAGTATGCGGTGCAGAAATTCGCCACCGACGTGGTCGAGGCGGCGGAGAACCTGAAGCGCGGCATCGACGCCCTGCCCGCCCCGGCCCCCGGACAGCCCGAGATCCTGGCCAAGGTCCGCGAAGGGCTCGAGAGCATGGAGCGCAGCTTCATCGGCATTCTGGAACGGCACGGCATCCGCAAGGAGGACCCGGTCGGCCAGATGTTCGATCCGAACCTGCACCAGGCGATGGCCGAACAGGAGAGCGAGGCGCACAAGCCGGGTTCGGTGATGCAGGCCTGGACGGCCGCCTGGACGCTGAACGGGCGCCTGCTGAAGCCGGCGATGGTCGTGGTCGCGAAGGCTCCTGCTGCCGAGATTGGCGGTCCCCGCGGGACTGTGAACACCACTGCATGAAACAGTGCCGAAATGGCACGAAAAAACCCTGCTACGGTCTTGCTTCCGGCCACCCTGCCTCACTACATCCCGACCAACCCATAGGGACATCGGCGGTGCTTCGGGCTGCCGATTTCCGCTGAAAGGAGCCATTCATGAGTAAAGTCATCGGCATCGACCTCGGGACGACGAATTCCTGCGTCGCCCTGCTGGAAGGCAAGGACGTCCGGGTCATCGAGAATACCGAGGGCGCGCGCACGACGCCCAGCATGGTCGCGTTCACCGACGGGGGTGAGCGTCTGGTGGGCCAGTCGGCCAAGCGCCAGGCGGTGACCAACCCGTCCAACACGCTGTATGCCATCAAGCGCCTGATCGGCCGCCGCTACGACGATCCGATGGTGAGCAAGGACAAGGGCCTGGTGCCCTATTCCATCACCCGGGGCGAGAACGGCGATGCCTGGGTCGAGGTGAAGGGCGAGAAGTATTCCCCCAGCCAGATCAGCGCCTTCATCCTCGGCAAGATGAAGGAGACGGCCGAGGCGTATCTCGGCGAGCCGGTCAGCCAGGCGGTGATCACTGTCCCGGCCTACTTCAACGACAGCCAGCGCCAGGCGACCAAGGATGCCGGCCGCATCGCCGGGCTCGAGGTGCTCCGCATCATCAACGAGCCGACTGCGGCCGCCCTCGCCTACGGCATGGACAAGAAGACCAGCGGCACGATCGCGGTCTACGACCTGGGCGGCGGCACGTTCGACATCTCGGTGCTCGAGATCGGCGACGGCGTGTTCGAGGTGAAGTCGACCAACGGCGACACGTTCCTGGGTGGTGAGGATTTCGACAGCCGCGTCATCGACTACCTGGCCGAGGAGTTCCGCAAGGAGCAGGGCATCGACCTGCGCAAGGACAAGCTCGCGCTGCAGCGGCTGAAGGAAGCCGCCGAGAAGGCGAAGATCGAGCTGTCCTCCTCGAAGGAGACCGAGGTCAACCTGCCGTTCATCACCGCCGACGCCTCCGGGCCGAAGCACCTGGTGATGAAGCTCTCCCGCGCGAAGCTCGAGAGCCTGGTCGACGACCTGATCCAGAAGACGCTGGAGCCCTGCCGGGCGGCGCTGAAGGATGCCGGCGTGACCGCGGGCGAGATCTCCGAGGTGATCCTGGTCGGCGGCATGACCCGCATGCCGAAGGTCATCGAGGCGGTGAAGCAGTTCTTCGGCAAGGACCCGGCCCGTAACGTCAACCCCGACGAGGTGGTGGCGATCGGCGCGGCGGTGCAGGGCGGCGTGCTGAAGGGCGACGTCAAGGACGTGCTGCTGCTCGACGTGACCCCGCTGAGCCTGGGCATCGAGACGCTGGGCGGCGTGTTCACCCGGCTGATCGACCGCAACACGACGATCCCGACGAAGAAGAGCCAGGTGTTCTCGACGGCGGACGACAACCAGCAGGCCGTGACCATCAAGGTGTTCCAGGGCGAGCGCGAGATGGCCGCGGACAACAAGCTGCTGGGCAATTTCGACCTGACCGGCATCCCGCCCGCACCCCGCGGCGTGCCGCAGATCGAGGTGACGTTCGACATCGACGCCAACGGCATCGTGTCGGTCTCCGCCAAGGACAAGGCGACGGGCAAGGAGCAGCAGATCCGCATCCAGGCCTCGGGCGGCCTGTCCGAGACCGACATCCAGCGCATGGTGAAGGAGGCGGAGGCGAACGCCGAGGCCGACAAGCAGCGGCGTGAGTCGGTCGAGGCCCGCAACCACGCGGAAAGCCTGGTGCATCAGGTCGAGAAGAACCTGAAGGACCATGGCGACAAGCTGGGCGCCCAGGAGAAGGGCGAGGCGGAATCGGCCATGGCCGCGGTGAAGTCCGCGCTGGAGGGCCAGGACCTCGAGGCGATCAAGTCGTCCTCGGAGCGGTTGAGCCAGGCGGCGATGAAGATCGGCGAGGCGATGTACAAGGCCGAGGCGGCGTCGCAGCAGCAGGCTGGCGGCGCAGGTCCGGAAGCCGGCCCCGGCGCGACCGACGAGAAGGTGGTCGACGCCGAGTTCGAGGAAGTCGACGAGAAGAAGAAGAAGTCCGCCTGATCTCGGGCGGATGAGTGAGCGTCGCGCCCGCGCTTCGGGAGAAGGCGGGCGCGACGTCGTTTACGGTTGCGTTCCACCGACGGGTCCTGGACCCTGCCCGTGGAGCCTGGCGCATCGGCGCCTCGTCATGAAGGGCTGATATGGCCAAGCAGGACTACTACGCCACGCTGGGCGTGGCGCGCGAAGCAAGTGCCGACGACCTGAAGCGGGCCTATCGCAAGCTCGCCATGCAGTTCCACCCGGACCGCAATCCGGGGGACAAGCAGGCGGAAGCGAAGTTCAAGGAGTTGAACGAGGCCTATGACGTCCTGAAGGACGAGCAGAAGCGGGCCGCGTACGACCGGTTCGGCCATGCCGCGTTCGAGCAGGGCGGCGGCGGGCCGGGCGGGTTCGACTTCTCGGGCGCCGGGGGTCTGGGCGACATCTTCGACCAGATGTTCGGCGACTTCATGGGTGGCGGCCGCCGCGGCGGCCCCGGCCGTCCGCGCAGCGGCGCCGATATCCGCCAGGCGGTGGAGATCGACCTCGCCGAGGCGTTCGCCGGGACGAAGGTGAACCTGCGTGTCCCGACGCGGGTCACGTGCGAGGCGTGCGCCGGCACTGGGTCCGAGGACAAGAACCGCAGCGCCGACACCTGCGGCACCTGCCACGGGGCGGGGAAGGTCCGCGCGCAGCAGGGCTTCTTCCTGATCGAGCGCACCTGCCCGACCTGCGGCGGCTCCGGCCGCGTGGTGCGCAATCCGTGCCGCATCTGCCGCGGCGCCGGCACCGTCCAGCGGGAGCGCAGCCTGCAGGTCGCCGTGCCCGCGGGCGTCGAGGACGGCACGCGCATCCGCCTCGCCGGCGAAGGCGAGGCCGGTGGGCCGGGGGCCGCCAACGGCGACCTGTATGTCCACATCGCGATCCGGCCGCACGAGATCTTCCAGCGCGACGCCGCCAACATCCTGCTGCGCGTGCCCCTGCGCATGACGCAGGCGGCGCTGGGCGGGGAGATCGAGGTGCCGGTGATCGACGGCAGCAAGGCGAAGGTGAAGATCCCGCCCGGCACGCAGACCGGCGACCAGTTCCGGCTGCGCGGAAAGGGGTTCTCGGTCCTGCGCAGCCCGGCGCGCGGCGACATGTTCATCCAGGTCGCCGTCGAGACGCCGCAGAACCTGAGCGCGAAGCAGCGCGAGCTGCTGGAGGCGTTCGAGGCCGAGTCGGAGAAGCACGAGAAGGGCAGCCCCGACCACGAGGGCTTCTTCGCCAAGGTCGCCGCCTTCTTCGAAGGCCGGAGCTGACCCCCGATCCCCCCCTCCCCTCGCGGGAGGGGGATGGGGGGAGGGGGTGATCGGGGCTTTGGCACTCGGCTGTGCGCCCGCCCCGATCGCCCCCTCTCCCCGGCCCTCCCCCGCGCGGGGGGAGGGAGATCCTTATCCTACAGGGCGTGGGTCCAGGTCTGGATCAGCAGGCTCGACACGCCCACCGCGATCCAGGTCACCAGACCCAGCAGCAGCGGCTTCGTGCCGGCGCCGACGAAGGCGCTCCAGTACCCCTGCAAGCCCACCGCAGCGAGCGCCACCACCAGCACCCAACGGCCGATCAACTGGATGTCCGGAGCGTAGCCGCCGAGGAGGCCGAGGCTGTTGAGCACCGCGGCGCCCAGGAACAGCAGGATGAACATCGGCACGGCGTTGTAGACGCGCTGGCCGAGTGACGTGTCGCTGCGCTTGGCGTCCGGGTCGAGCCAAGGCATGGCGAAGCCGAAGCCGATCACCAGCGGGATGATCAGCGTGGTGCGGGTCAGCTTCACGATCGTCGCCATGATCCCGGCGTCGTGGCTGTAGGCGAAGCCCGCCGCCACGACCGCGGACGTGTCGTTCACCGCCGTGCCGGCCCAGAGCCCGAACCCGGTATCCGACAGGCCGATCAGGTGGCCCAGCGGCGGGAAGGCGAACACGGCGAGCATGTTGAAGAAGAAGATGACGGAGATGGCGTAGGCGATCTCCTCCGCCTTGGCACGCAGCACGGGCGCCAGCGCCGCGATGGCGGAGCCGCCGCAGATCGTGGTGCCGATGCCGATCAGGCAGCGCATGCGCCAGTCGACCCCCATCGCGCGGCCCACGCCCAGCGCGCAGACCAGGCCGACGACGATGGTGACGAGCAGCAGCGGCAGCGAGTCGAGCCCGGTGCGCAGGATGTCGCCGATGTCGAGGCTGGCGCCCAGCAGGATGATGCCGCCCTTCAGCGCGAGCTTGCTGACTTCGGAGATGCGCAGCGACTTCAGGCGCAGCGGCTCGCGTAGCGTGTTGGTCAGCACGACACCGATGGCGATCGCGAAGAGCGGGGCGCCGATCAGCGGGGCGTAGCTCGATGCCCATTCCGCCACCACCGCGATCAGCAGGCACAGCAGCACGCCGCCGGCGAGCCGCATCTGGGCGGAGGGTTGCTGCGGCGCGGCCGCGGTTGAAGCGACGTTCTGCGGTGCGGCCATGCGGCTCCCTCCGGACTCTTCCGCCGCGCGCCCGCGGCCTCTTCCCCGCGGCTGGTGCGCCGCGGCGTTTCCGCGACGGCGTCGCCGCCTTGGCGGACACTTGCAGAAAAGCGCGCCTCTCGCGAGGGCGCGGCGGGGATTTTTTCGTCCCGGTAAGGTCTTCCAGGGTATGCCTGCTGTCCGCGTACCACAGACCAGGATCATTCATGCCGCAGGCCGGGACGCTTCGCGGTCCGCTCGACCGCTCCCGAACCGCCGTGTAGGCTTCGCTCCGCAGCCGGGGAGGAACCGATGCTGACCAAGGCCCAGATCGCCGAATATGACGACGTCGGCGCCATCGTCGTGCCGGATGTCCTGACCCCGGCGGAGGTGCAGGAGCTGCGCGCCGTCACCGACGGCTTCGTCGAGCGGGCGCGGGGGCTCACGACGCACACCGACATCTACGACCTGGAAGACAGCCACTCGCCGGAAACGCCGCGGGTGCGCCGGATCAAGGCCGCGCATCTGCACCATCCCGCCTATGCCGCGCTGACGCGGCACCCTTCCATCCTGGGCGTGCTGCAGGCGCTGTGGGGTCCGCACATCCGGTTCGACACCGCCAAGCTGAACCTGAAATGCGCGGGCTTCGGCGCGCCGGTCGAATGGCACCAGGACTGGGCGTTCTATCCGCACAGCAATGACGACCTCGCCGCGGTCGGCGTGATGTTCGACGACATGGAGATGGAGAACGGCCCGCTGATGATCGTGCCGGGCAGCCATCGCGGACCGGTCTACGACCACCATGCGGATGGCGTGTTCTGCGGCGCCATGGACCCGGCCAACCGCGACGTGGACTACGCCTCGGCGATCCCGCTGACCGGCAAGGCGGGGTCGATCACCGTGCACCACGTCCGCGCGGTGCATGGCTCCGCCCCGAACCTGTCCGAACGCGACCGCCGCCTGCTGCTGTTCCAGTTCCGCGCCGCGGATGCCTGGCCGCTGCTGGGCTTTCCGGCCGGGATCGAGGCGTTCGATGCGCTGATGGTGGCGGGCGACCCGCAGCCGCCGCGGCTCGAGCAGGTGCCGGTGCGCCTGCCGCTGCCGCCGGCGCGGCTGCAGGGATCGCTGTACGAGAACCAGAAGGGCATGAAGAACCGCTTCTTCGTGACCGCGCCCGCGGCGGAGGCCGTATGATGACCCGCCGCAGGAGCCGCGCATGACCCGCCCGCCGGTCGAGCCGATCTTCGATCGTACGCCGCACCCGTTCGGGGACGGTGCGGTCGCGCCGATGGTGTACGACGCGGGGCCGGCGGCGCTGCGGCAACGGACGGTGAACTTCGCGGCCAAGCGCCATGCCGACATGCTGTTCGTGTCCGGCCTGGATCGCGCGACGGCCGATCGCCACCACCGCTGGCGGGCGGCCCTGGTCCCGGCCGGACTGGACGCGCGGCCCGATGGGCTGGATCTCAGCGCGGAGCTGCGGGAGGCGGTCGCCGCCGGCCGGCTGACGGTGCAGGCCGATCCTGCCGACAAGCGCGTGACGGTGTGCTGGAACGATCCCTCCTTCGGCGCGCCCGTGGTGGGCAGCGCGATCGCGCGGCCTGGCTATGGCGGGATCCTGCTGGGCGAGCACGCGGTGCCGCGCTTCGACCCGAAGCCCCTGCAGCGCCAACTGCCCGGCGCGGCCCAGCCCTGGCCGCGTGGCGGAGAAGTGGATGGCGGTGTGGCCCCCTCGCCCGACCTCGCCGCCGCGATGGACGCGTTCTTCGCCTCCGCGGTCGGGGCGTATGGCGTGCTGATCGCGCGACCGGACCGCGTGCTGGTGGAGCGCTACAGCGCGTTCGGCGCGCCGGGTCGCGCCACGCCCTCCTGGTCGATGACCAAGGCGGTCACCTGCACGCTGATCGGCCGGTTGATCCACGAGCGATGGCTGGCATCGGTGCACGACCCCGTGCCGGCGCCGCTTTGGTCCGATCCCCGCGGCATCCACCGGCTGATCACGTTGGACCACCTGCTGCGCATGCGGGGTGGCCTCGGGTTCCCGGTGCAGCATCCGGACGGGCGCGTGACCCTGGGTTTCGAGAACAGCGCCGTCTACCAGGACGGCATGGACGCGTTCGAGGCGGCCCAGCGCTCCATCGTCGCCACGCTTCCCGGCAGCGTGTTCCGCTACATCAACGCGGGCATGAACGTGCTGGGCGCGGTCATCCGCGACCAGATCATGCGACGTGGCCTGCCGTATCACGAGACCGTCTATGCCCTGCTCGCCGACCGGCTGGGCATGGCGTCGTACCAGCACTCGGCGGACATCGCCGGGAACTTCATCGCATCCGGTGCGGGCTTCGCCACGCTGCGCGACTACGCCAAGCTGGGCGTGCTCTACCTGCAGGATGGCGTGTGGGACGGTGAGCGGCTGCTGCCGGAAGGCTGGGCCGACTACGCCCTCAGCGCGACGCATACCGGCACCAGCTATGCCGCCTGCTTCCGCACCAACGCGGACCGGCTGTTCCCCGACCTGCCGGAGGACACCGCCTGGGCGTCCGGCGCATCGGACCAGCGCATCTTCATCCTGCGCCGCGCGCGCCTGGTGGTGGCGGTGGCGAACGAGACCGACCACAAGATGGACCTCGGCGCGCTCAACCGGCTGGTCGCCACCGCCATCGCCACGCTGGCATGATCAGAGGCTGCCACACACAGAGCTGGGCATAACCAACAGGGAAATCGTCGCCATGACCGTCCGCAACGTCGCGCGCGAGAAACTCGAGCAGGGTAAGCTGTCCCTCGGCGTCGGGGTCCGCATGACCCGCAGCGTCGAGATCGCCAAGGCCATGGCCGTGGCCGGCTTCGACTGGCTGTTCCTGGACATGGAACACGGGGTCATGTCGCTCGAATCCTGCGCCCAGATCGCCACCGCGGCGCTGGATGCCGGCATCGCCCCGCTCGCCCGCGTGCCGAACGGCGAGTACTCGATCGCGACGCGCGCCCTCGACAACGGGGCGCTGGGCATCATCGTGCCGCATGTCGACACCGCGGCCGAAGCGCGGGAAGTGGTGTCCAAGCTGAAATACCCGCCGATCGGGCATCGGTCGGTGGGCGGCTGGGGCCCGCATTACGGGCTGCGCAGCCTGTCGGTCGGGGACGGGGCGCGCACGCTGAACGACGCCAACCTGACCGTGGTGATGCTGGAGACACCGACCGCGATCGGGAACGCTGCCGAGATCGCCGCGGTGCCCGGCGTCGACGTGCTGCTGATCGGCTCCAACGACCTGTGCGCCGAGATGGGCATTCCCGGCGATTTCGGCAGCGACCGTCTGCGCGACTGCTACGCGACGATGATCGCGGCGTGCGAGAAGGCAGGGAAGTGGCCCGGCATGGCGGGGATCTACAACGAGAAGATCATGCCGCGTTACATCGAAATGGGCGCGCGCTTCATCCTGTCGGGCCAGGACGGCAACTTCCTGATGGCCGGCGCCGAGGCGCGGGCGAGCTTCCTGCATCGCACGCTGGACGGCCTCGCCCCCGATCGCGCGAGCCAGGAGCAGGCGTCCGCCTACTGATCGGAGCGGTCCGGCGCGGCCGCGTCGCGGGGCCTCGTGTCATGGCTGCGCGCGAGCCACGGCGCAGTATTCCGTGTCATGGCCGCCGCAGGGCGGCCATCCACGACGTCACGCTGCACCGGTCTCCCGGTGGGGCCCTTCCATGCGCGCGCACCGAACGGGGCATGAAGTCGTGGATGGCCGCCCTCCGGCGGCCATGACACGGGGGGCGCACTCCGGCGGCCGTGACACGGGGGGCCGCTCTGCGGCGGGCACGGGCGCGGGGTGCCCTGCGGCGGCCACGCCACGGGGAACCTACCCGGCTTGCAGCGCGCGGCCGTCCATCCCATCCGCCGGCATCCCGAGGTGGCGCAGGATCGTCGGGGCCGCATCGATCACCGAGGTCGGCTCCTGCCGCACCGAACCGGCCGCGAACCCGTCCCCCTGCACCAGCAGCACGGGCGATTGCTCCCACCGGCCCACCCCTCCGTGCTGGCCGAAGCCAAGGCGATCGGCCTTCCCGACATGCGGCTTCGCGACGAGGCTGAGGCCGGGAACGCCGTGGGCATTGGTCTCCTCGGAGGAGCGCATTCCGATCAGGAACGCCAGACCATTCGCGGTGGAATGGCCCACCTCCGCCAGCCCATCCGGCCCCACCACCCGATCCACCCAGGCCGCCTGCGGCAGCGCCGCGCGCAGCCCCGCGATCAGGTCGGGCCGGGCCGGGTCGACATAGACCAGCGCCGCCGTGCCGTTCGCGGCCACGGTGACCGCCTCCGCCGCCTCGGGCAGGACCGCGGCGAGCTCCGCCGCGACGTCGACGACCCCATCCACCGTCTGGTGACCGTGATCCGACCCGATCAGCAGCAGCACGTCCTCTCCCGCCGCGCGCAACCGCTCCACCGCCTCGATCACCAGCCCGGCATGCGCATCCACCCGCCGCAGCAGCGCGAGATGCGCCGGCGAACCCAGTTCCATCATGTGCTGCGCATGGTCGGGTTCGGCGGTCCAGAGCTGCGCGAGCGCCGGTTGGCGGCCGAACAGGACCTCCGTGATAAATCGGTCCACCATGGCGGCGTCACCGGCCAGGTCCGGCCGGAGGGAATCGAATCCGTCCGACAGCGCCTCCCCGCCTGGGGCGAAGCTGCCCACGCGGTGGTGCAGGAACCCGAACCGGTCCGGGTCGTGCGCATAGGTCGCCCCCGGCGAGACGTTGCCCATGATGACGGACCCGCCCTGGCCCGCCAGCCGCTCCGCCAGCGTCGGCACGTCCAGGCTGCGGCCGGTCACACGGCGCCGGTGATCGAGGAAGCCGGGCTCCCCCGCATCGTGCAGGACCTGGCCGTGCGGCTCCTGCAGGACCATGGTGTTGGCCTGCAGCCCATGCCGCGCCGGCAGGCAGCCGGTGGCGAAGCAGGCCGACACGCAGCGGGTCACGGACGGGAACACCGACCGGTGCCCGTCGAA
Source organism: Rhodospirillales bacterium 69-11 (assembly GCA_001898425.1). Classification (GTDB taxonomy): domain Bacteria; phylum Pseudomonadota; class Alphaproteobacteria; order Acetobacterales; family Acetobacteraceae; genus Rhodopila. Next base: position 37,655 of record MKTV01000038.1, on the reverse strand, counting down.
CCAGGTCGCGGTGGAGCGAAAGCTCGCCAGATGCGGCATCAGCTCCGGGGTGACGAAGTCCCGCCGCAGCCCGTCCAGAATCAACACCACGGCGCGTCGCATCGTCATTCCTCCCCGCGTCTGCATCCGGCGCGGCCGCACGGTGCGGCAGGTCGGGCGGTCGCGGGGCAATACGGCCGTCGCGTGACGCGCCGATGCAAGCGCGATGACGCTTCCATGACCGATCGCGCCGGCCCCCCCCTCCGCAGGCGGAGGGGCGATGCCCGCGGTGCCCGTGCCGCTATTCGGCGGGCACGGCGGCCGGCACGCCACCGCCGGTGGCGCGGGCCGACCCGGCGCAGAACAGGCTGAGCAGCAGGATCCCCGCCACCAGCACCAGCACGAGTTCGGGGTGGCCGCGGTCGATCAGGAAGCCGAACGGCACGGGGGTGATGGCGCCGCCCAGCGGCAGGCCGGCGCTGACGAAGCCGAACACCTTCCCGATCTGGCCCGGCGGTGCGGCGTCCTTCACCATGATGTCGCGCGGCGTGCGGCTGGCCCCGAGCGCGAGGCCGGAGAGGAAGGTGAGGCCGGTGACGAGCAGGTCGGGCAGCAGCAGCCAGTTCACCACCAGGATCAGCAGGGCCGAGGCGATGGTCAGCCCGAACACCGCCGGCACGACCGCGCGCTTGAGGTTGTCGGCCACCCAACCGCCGACCAGCACGCCCGCGGTGGACCCCGCCATGTAGGCGGTCAGCGCGAGCGACGCGGCTTCCAGGCTCATGCCCTTCACGGCATGCAGGACGGTGACGATCCAGGACTGCACGCCGCCGCCGGCCATCGCGCCCAGCATGAAGAACAGCAGGAACAGGATCATGGTCCGGCTGGTCAGCAGGTCGCGCCCGGTGAGCGTGGCCCCCGCATGCTTGGGCTCGAGCCGGACCTGGTCGTTCAGGATGCGGCTCTGCAGCAGCAGCGAGATCACGACGGGAATGCCGAGGATGCCCAGCAGGATCAGGGTCTCCCGCCAGCCGATCAGGGCCATCAGCAGCGCGCTGACCGGAGGCCCGGCGGAAAAGCCGAGATTGCCGCTGAACGTGTGCAGGGCGAAGGCGCGGCCCATCCGCTCCTTCTCGATCGAGCCGGACAGGATCGCGTAGTCCGCCGGATGGAACACCGAGTTGCCGATCCCCGAGGCGACCGCGAGCACCAGGATCTGCCAGTACGCCGTCGCGAACCCCATGGCGGTGATGGCCAGCGACATCAGCAGCGCGCCGCCGATCAGGAAGCGCCGCGCGCCGTGGCGGTCGACCAGGAAGCCGACCGGCGTCTGCAGCAGCGCCGTGGTGCCCGACATCAGCGCGACGGCCAGGCCGAGTTCGGCGAAGCTCGCATGGAACGCGTCCTGCCAGGTCAGGAACATCGGCGGCAGGCACAGCATGTAGAAGTGCGAAAGGAAGTGCCCGTTGCCAATCAGGATGTTGACCCGGGTCGAACGGCTCAGGGCCATGCGGGCGTCCTCGGATGACGGAAAAGCAATCTTTGCGACGGGGCTGTCATCCGTCAATCCGGAGGGCCGGCGCGGGGGGATCCTCGATCTCCTTGCGCGGGGGCCGCGCCGCCGCTATACCCCCGCGCCTGTCTGCGAGTCCGGGCCTGGAATGGGCATGCCCGGCCGCGACCGCTTGCCGTTCGCCCTTTCGCGCGCGGCAGGTCCTGTGAGAAGGAGATGCAAATGCCCAAGATGAAGACCAAGTCGTCGGTCAAGAAGCGGTTCAAGATCACCGCGACCGGCAAGGTGCTCGCCGGCCCCGGCATGAAGCGCCACGGCCTGATCAACCGTCCGCAGAAGATGAAGCGGACCAATCGCGGTAGCCAGACGCTGACGGACCAGGATGCACGGACCGTCAAGCAGTGGGCGCCGTACGGTCTGGGCTGAGGAGTAGCAGAGCATGGCACGCGTCAAGCGGGGCACGACCACCCACGCCCGTCACAAGAAGGTCCTGGAGCAGTCGAAGGGGTTCGTCGGCCGCTCCTCCACGAATTATCGCATCGCGCGCGAGCGGCTCGAGAAGTCGCTGCAATACGCGTATCGCGACCGCCGGGTGAAGAAGCGCGAGTTCCGCGGCCTGTGGATCCAGCGCATCAACGCCGCCGTGCGCGAGCACGGGCTGACCTACAGCCGCTTCATCGACGGGCTGAAGAAGGCCGGGATCGAGATGGACCGCAAGGTCCTCGCCGCGATCGCCTATGACGACGCCGAGTCGTTTGCGGCCATCGTGAAGAAGGTCCAGGCCGCCCTGGGCTGACGCGACCCGTCAGCCGCGACGAAGGAACCGGGGCCGCCTGACAAGGGCGGCCCTTTCCGTTTGCGCGCTTTTTCCGTATGGCGCGCGCCGAGAGGTGGTGACACGGGGCCGATACCCGGGATCGCGCGGCGGGACCGATGCGCACGGTACGCCGGGATCCCGGCGCGAAGCCCCTCCGCAAGGCACGCGCCGAGGCGAGGAACATGACCGACGATCTGCAGGCCCTGAAGACCGAGACCGACGCGGCGCTGGCCGCCGCCACCGACCTCCGCGCCTGGGACGCCATCCGCGTCGCCGTGCTCGGCCGCAACGGCAAGCTCACCGCGCTGCTGCGCGACCTCGGCAAGACGCCGCCCGAGGAGCGGCGGGAGCGCGGGGCCGCGCTGAACCGGCTGAAGGAGGCGCTGACCGGGGCGATCGACGCCCGCAAGGCCGCGCTCGACGACGCGGCGCTGGAGGCGCGGCTCGCCTCGGAACGCATCGATCCCACCCTGCCGCCCCGCCCGCGCGAGACCGGCCTGGTCCATCCGATCGCCCGCACCATGGAGGAGATCGCCGCGATCTTCGGCGCCATGGGCTGCACCGTCTCCGACGGGCCGGACGTGGAGAGCGACTGGCTGAACTTCGGCGCGCTGAACATCCCGGCGCACCACCCCGCCCGCGCCGACCACGACACGTTCTATCTGCCGGCCCGCTCCCCGGCAGCGGAGCGCGAGGGGCAAACAAAGCTCGCCCCGCCGGTCCTGCGCACCCACACCTCCCCGGTGCAGATCCGCACCATGCTGACCCAGCCCCCGCCGATCCGCACCATCGTCATCGGCCGCACCTATCGCGCCGACCACGACGCCACGCACTCGCCGATGTTCCACCAGTGCGAAGGCCTGGTGATCGACCGGGACATCACGCTGGGGCACCTCAAGGGCTGCCTGACCGACTTCCTGCGCGCCTTCTTCGGCATCGCCGACCTGCCGGTGCGCTTCCGCTCCTCCTACTTCCCGTTCACCGAACCCTCCATGGAGGTCGATATCGGCTGGGACCGGAAATCGGGCGAACTCGGCCGCGGCTCCGACTGGCTGGAGATCCTGGGGTCCGGCATGGTTCATCCGCGCGTGCTCGCCAATTGCGGGATCGACCCGCGGGAGTGGCAGGGCTTCGCCTTCGGCATGGGCGTGGAGCGCGTGACCATGCTGAAGCACGGCATGGCGGACCTCCGCCCGTTCTACGAGTCCGACATCCGCTGGCTGCGGCATTACGGGTTCAACCCGCTCGCCCCCACCATGCTGCATGAGGGCGTGTGATGCCCCATACCACGTCCCCCCTCCCCTTGCGGGAGGGGGCTAGGGGGAGGGGGTGCCGCAGGGTGTGGCAGTTCGGTGCGTTCGCGCCGATCGCCCCCTCACCCCATCCCTCTCCCGCGAGGGGAGAGGGGGTCGTGTTCGCCCCCTCACCCCGCTCCTTTCCCGCGTGGGGAGAGGGGGTCGTGTCCGGCAGTCCCGCGCGCGCTCCCGCACATTCCCGAGGTTCGGCCGAGGTGTCTGACCGATGAAGTTCCCGCTCTCCTGGCTCAAGGCGCATCTCGACACGGACGCGCCGGTCGCGACGATCGCCGAGACGCTGACCCGCATCGGCCTCGAGCTCGAAGGCATCGAGGACCGCGGCGCCGCGCTCGCCCCGTTCCGCATCGCCCACGTGATCGAGGCGGTGCAGCACCC
>MKTV01000038.1:334-33519 GCA_001898425.1 Rhodospirillales bacterium 69-11 | reverse complement strand
ATCACGCTCAAGGTCGGTGAGATCCGCGGCGTGCAGAGCGCCGGGATGCTGCTCTCCGCGCGTGAGATGGGGCTCGGCGACGACCATTCCGGCATCGTCGACCTGCCCGAGGACGCGCCGGTCGGCGTGCCCTATGCCAGCTGGGCCGGCCTCGACGACCCGGTCATCGAGATCGGCGTCACGCCCAATCGCGGCGACTGCTTCTCGGTGCGGGGCGTCGCGCGGGATCTCGCGGCGGCCGGCATCGGCACGCTGAAGCCGTTCCGGCCAATGCCGATCCCCCCTGCGTTCGACGGCGGCCCGTCCTGGCGCATCGACTTCCCCGAGGCCTGCCCCTGGATCCTCGGCCGCACCATCCGCGGCGTGAAAAACTCGCCCAGCCCGAAATGGCTGCAGGACCGGCTGGTCTCCATCGGGCTGCGGCCGATCAACGCGCTGGTGGACATCACCAACTTCTTCACCTTCGACCTCGGCCGCCCGCTGCACGTGTTCGACGTGGACAAGCTGACCGGCTCGACCCTGGTGCTGCGCCGCGGGGCCGGCGAGACGCTGCGGGCACTGAACGGCAAGGACTACACCGCCGCCCCCGAGGACTGCGTGATCTGCGACGACGCCGGCGTGCAGTCGCTGGCCGGCGTGATCGGCGGCGAGGCGACCGGCTGCGACGAGGGCACCACCTCGGTGTTCCTGGAATGCGCGCTGTTCGATCCCGTGCGCATCGCGCTGACCGGCCGGCGCCACCAGATCGTGTCCGACGCGCGTCAGCGCTTCGAGCGCGGCCTCGATCCGGCGCTGCTGCCCGACGCCGTCGAAGCCGCCACCGCGATGATCCTGGAGCTGTGCGGCGGGGAGCCCGGCGGCGTCACCGCGGCGGGCGCCGAACCCGCCTGGCAGCGCACCGCCGCGCTCCGCTTCTCCCGCCTTGCCGGCCTGGGCGGCGCCGACATCCCGCCCGACGACGCCGTCACCTCCCTCGAGAGGCTCGGCTTCACCGTGCAGGCGCGTGACGCGGAGTCGGTCACCGTCGCCGTCCCGTCCTGGCGCAACGACGTCGCGGCCCCGCTCGCGCTCGACCAGTCGCCGACGCTCGACCCGGCCGTCGCGGCCAAGGCGGCCGAGGGTTGCGCCGCGATCGAGCCGGAATGCGACCTGATCGAGGAGGTGCTGCGCCTGCGCGGACTGGACTCCGTGCCGCCGGTGTCGCTGCCCCGCGCTGCCCCGGTGCCGGGTGCCACGTTGACGCCGCGCCAGACCCGCGCCGCGCTCGCACGCCGCACCCTGGCCGCGCAGGGCCTGGCCGAGTGCGTCACCTTCAGCTTCATGGCCCAGGCCGAGGCGGCGCTGTTCGGACCCACCCCCGACCTGCTTCGGCTGAGCAATCCGATCGCCGCCGATCTGGACCAGTTGCGGCCGACGGTCGTCGCCAGCCTGGCGCTGGCCGCCAAGCGCAATGCCGCCCGCGGCTACGCCGATGTCGGGCTGTTCGAGGTCGGGCCGGAGTTCTCGCTCGAGGCGCCGGAGGGCCAGTCGCTGGTCGCCGCCGGCTTGCGCGCCGGGCAGACGCCGCGGAGCTGGCAGGTGCCGACCCGGCCAGTGGACGCGATGGACGCAAAGGGCGACCTCTGGGCGGTCATGGGCGCGATCGGCGTGCCCCTGGACGCGCTGCAGGTCGTCGCAGAGGCGCCGGGCTTCTTCCATCCCGGCCGCTCCGGCCTCGTCCGGCAAGGGCCGCGCACCGCACTGGGCGCGTTCGGGGAGCTGCATCCGCGGGTGCTGGCCGCGCTCGACATTCCCGGCCCGCTGGTGGCCTTCGTGCTCAACCTCGATGCGGTCGCCGATCCCAAGCGCCGCAAGAAGGGGCCGCCCGACCTTCCCGCGTTCCAGCCGCTGCGGCGCGACTTCGCCTTCCTGGCAGACGCGACCGTGCCGGCGGATGCGGTCGTGCGCGCCGCCCGCGGCGCCGAACGGACGCTGATCGCCGGGGTCTCGCTGTTCGACGTCTACAGCGGAGAGCGGCTACCGGAGGGCAAGACCTCGATCGGCATCGAGGTCGTGTTCCAGCCACGTGAGCGCACGCTGACGGACGCCGAGATCGAGGCCGCCGCACAGAAGGTCGTCGCGGCGGTGGCCAAGGCGACCGGGGCGACCTTGCGCTGAGGACGATCGGGGGCGGCGCAGGCCGCCCCCGCGGTCCGGGACCCCCGCGCCGGACCGGTGCGGATCAGGCGGCGTGCCGGACGAGGCGCGTCACCCGCCGTCGAGCGGGGTGGGTCAGGCGGCGTGCCGATCCTCCGTGGCATGCTGCGCGCCAGGGGTGGATGCGATCTCCGCCAGCACGCCTTCCATGAGCCTTCCGATGGCGGGGTCGGTACCGACGAACAGCGCCAGGCCCTCGCTTCCGCTGCGCACGACGCGCGCCGGGATCGGCGTGCGCGCACCGGGAAAGGTCACCTGCACCTCGGCCCCGGCCGCCACGGCGAGCTCCGCCTGGATCAGCGCGCCACCGATGGAGACGTTGACGATCGTGCCGTGACCGCGGCGCCCGTCGCCCAGCGCCAGCTCCGCGCGCCGGCCATGTCCCGGGACGCGCTCGAACTGCCGCCGTTCGTCGTCGGTCCGCTTCATCTGTTCGAGGAAGCCGCCGACCTCACGCTGCAGCGTCTCGGCGGTCCGTCCGAGGTTCTCCGCCGCCTGGCGCACGATGCCGCTGGTGGATTCGGTCCCCGCGGCGATCTCGAGAACGCTGCGCATGGCCGAGGCGGCTTCGCTGGTGGCACCGTTCACGGCTTGCACCCGGCCGGTGATTTCCCGGGTCGCGGCGGCCTGCTGCTCCACGGCGGCGGCGATCGCGGTGGCCACGGCCTCGATGTCGCCGATCGCCCCGCCAACCTCGCGCACTGCCTGGATCGCTTCCTCCGTCGCGTTCCGGATCGCCGTGATCTGGGCGCCGATCTGGTCGGTCGCACGGGCCGTCTGGCCGGCCAGCGCCTTCACCTCCCCAGCCACGACCGCGAATCCCTTCCCCGCGTCGCCAGCCCGCGCCGCCTCGATGGTTGCGTTCAGCGCCAGCAGGTTGGTGCGGCTGGCGATGGTGGTGATCAGGTGGGCGACCTCCCCGATCCGGTCGGCCGCCTGCGAAAGCCCGCCCACGCTCGCATTGGTGGCGTCCGAGCGTTGCACCGCGGCGTGCACCGTCCTGGTCACGCGCGCCACCTGGGTGCTGATCTCGGCGATGCTGGCCGCCATCTCCTCGGCCGCGCCGGCGACGGATCCCAGGTCGCGCGCGGAGGCGGAGGCGCTCTCGACCGTCACGGAGGTCGCATCGCGCGTCTTGCGCGCATCGACGCTCACCTCCTCCGAGGTCCGGCGCATGGTCGCTGCCGCGTCCTGCAGTTCCGACAGCGCGCTCGCGACCGAACTGCCGAAGTCTTTCGTATGCTGGTCCATGGCGGCCTGACGGCGGTCCTTGCGCGCGCGCTCGTCGCGCTGGGCCTGCTCGAGCGCCGTCGCGCGGATCATGTTCTCCTTGAACACCTGCACCGCCGCGGCCATCCGCCCGATCTCGTCCTTGCGGCCCACGCCGGGCACGTCCACCGATGCATCCGCGTCCGCCAACCGCATCATGGCGCGGGTCATCCCGGCGATCGGGCCGGCGATGGCGGCCCCGATCCCCCAGGCGAACAGCACCCCGGCGAGCAGGCCGGCGATCACCAGCGTGCCGGACAGCGTGCGGCCGGTCGCGATCGCCTCGGTGATCGCCTCGTCCGCTGCCGCCGCATCCGCGAGCGCGCTTTTTTCGATCAGGAGGATCGCCTCGGTCACCTGCTGGCCATCCGCGGCCATCGTCTGGTTGACCAGCCGATCGATCTCGCCGGTGGCGGCGATCAGGCGATGGAACGCCTCCCCATAGGAAGCGGACTCGGCGATCAGGGTCTTCAGGGTGCCATCGAGCGCCGGATCGTGCGGAGCTTCCTGGATGGCGGCCAGCGCCTCATGCAGGCGTGTGATCGCGGTGGCGGCGCGGGCCGTTTCCGCCTCCAGGTGCCGGCCCAGCGCTCGATTGACGTCCACCCGCATGATCATCGCCGCCTCGAACGCGCGGGACGCCAGGCCGCGCAGCGCGCCGTCGCCGCTGCCGCCGATGGCCGCCAGAAGCTCTTCGAAGCTGGTGGTCATCTTCGCCCCGGCGGCGTCGAGTTCGGTGTCCCGTACGCGGTGCGCGGTCGCGAACACCTCCTGCAACCGCGCGAACTGGCGGGCGTAGTCGTCGATCGTCGCCGCGATGTCCCGCGCCTTCGCCTGCCATTCCGAACTGCCGATCTTCGCCACCGTGTCGGCCGCGGCGACCCGCGCGCGTTCCAGCTGCGCGTCCGCCTCCCGCGCGGCAGCCGGATCGCCGAACTCGGCGAACCGGCGGACCAGCCGCCGCGCCGGCTCGAACTCGCGGCCGATGGTGTTCACGGCGAGCAGGACCTGGCGACGCTGGACGGAGACCCGATCCGCCTCGTCGACATGGCCGAAGGCTCGCAGGCTGGCGCCGCCAACCAGAGCCAGCAGGACCAGCACGAGCCCGAAGCCGCACACGACCTTCATGCGGACGCTCAGGTTGACCAGATGCCGAACGAGGACCACGCGATGATTTCCCTTGCAACGATGCCTCGCACCGCTCCGATCCGGCGGGGGCGCGCGCGCGCCGGGAGGGACGCACGGCTGTTCGCACCGCGTTGGCGCAGGAGAGTGCCAGGTCCGGACACTCTGACGCGGGGAACTTATCGAGTGCTTAACGCAGCGGACCGCCCCCGCTGGCGCCGCGTCAGTTGCGCGGCAGGCGGGCGGTCGTGGGCGCGTCGGGGTTCTGCGCGCGATGCCGCAGCAGGTGGTCGGCCAGCACGCAGGCCAGCATCGCCTCCCCCACCGGCACGGCGCGGATGCCGACGCAGGGGTCGTGGCGCCCCTTGGTCATCACCTCGATATCGTGGCCCAGCCGGTCCACCGAGTGGCGCGGCGTCAGGATGGAGCTGGTGGGCTTGACCGCGAAGCGCGCGACGATCGGCTGGCCGGTGGAGATCCCGCCGAGGACGCCGCCCGCATGGTTCGAGCCGAACGCGACCTGCCCGTCCTGCATGCGCATCTCGTCGGCGTTCTCCTCTCCGCTCAGCGCGGCGGCGGCGAAGCCCTCCCCGATCTCCACGCCCTTCACGGCGTTGATCGACATCAGCGCGGCGGCGAGGTCCGCGTCGAGCTTGCCGTAGATGGGCGCGCCGAGGCCGGGGGGCACGCCGTCGGCGACCAGTTCGATCACCGCGCCGGCGGAGGAGCCGGCCTTGCGCACGCCGGACAGGTAGTCCTCCCAGACCGGCACGGTGCCGGGATCGGGGCAGAAGAACGGGTTGTCGTCCAGCGTCGCCCAGTCCCAGCGGGCGCGGTCGATGCGGTGCGGGCCGATCTGCACCAGCGCGCCGCGGATGCGCACCGCCGATCCCAGGACGATGCGCGCGACGCCGCCGGCAGCGACCCGCATCGCGGTTTCCCGCGCCGAGGACCGGCCACCGCCGCGATAGTCGCGGATGCCGTATTTCAGCTCGTAGGCGAGGTCGGCATGGCCGGGCCGGAACTGCGCCGCGATCGCCGCGTAGTCGCGCGACCGCTGGTCCACGTTCTCGATCTGCAGCGCGATCGGGGTGCCGGTGGTCAGGCCCTCGAACACGCCCGACAGGATGCGGACCTGGTCCGGCTCCTGCCGCTGGGTGGTGAATTTGGACTGGCCGGGGCGGCGCCGGTCGAGCCAGGGCTGCAGGTCGGCCTCGGACAGCGGCAGCCGCGGCGGGCAGCCATCGACCACACAGCCGATCGCCGGCCCGTGGCTCTCGCCCCAGGTGGTGACGCGGAACAGGTGGCCGAAGCTGTTGTGGCTCATGACGGCACGCGCTCCACGCCGGACGGCAGGGACGCCGGGATCCGCGCCGGATCAGGGCGGGCCGCTCGCGGCGGGCTCATCCCTCGGCAATCGCGATGTCCGGGGCCTCCGGGTTCTTCATGCCCACGATGTGATAGCCGCAATCCACGTGGTGCACTTCCCCGGTGACGCCGCCGGCCAGGTCGGACAGCAGGTACAGCCCGGCCCCGCCCACTTCCTCGATCGTGACGTTGCGCTGCATCGGGGAGTTGAGCTGGTTCCAGCGCAGGATGTAGCGGAAGTCGCCGATGCCGGAGGCCGCCAGCGTCTTGATGGGCCCCGCGCTGATGCCGTTCACCCGGATGCCGGTCGCGCCCAGGCCGGCCGCGAGATAGCGCACCGAGGCCTCCAGCGCCGCCTTCGCCACGCCCATCGCGTTGTAATGGGGCACCCAGCGTTCAGCACCGAGATAGGTCAGCGTCAGCAGGCTGCCGCCCGCGCGCATCATCGGCACGGCCCGCTGCGCGACGGCGGTGAACGAGTAGCAGGAGATGTCCATCGCCTGCAGGAACACCGACCGCGGCGTGTCGAGGTAGCGCCCCCGCAGATACGCCTTGTCGGCGAAGCCGATGGCATGGACCAGGAAGTCGATGCCGTCCCACTGCTCCAGCACGGCGGCGAAGGCGGCGTCGATGCTCGCCTCGTCGGCGACGTCGCAGGGCACCACGAGCGAGGAGCCGACGGAGGCGGCGAGCGGGCGCACCCGCCGTTCCAGCGCCTCCCCCTGGAAGGTGAAGGCGAGGTCCGCGCCCTGGGCGGCGCAGGCGGCGGCGATGCCCCAGGCCAGCGAACGATCGTTCGCAACCCCCATGATCAGGCCGCGCTTGCCCTGCATCAGGCTGCCTTTCAACGGGAGCGGCGCGGGTTCGCTGTCGGCCATGGGAATCCTCTGTGCGGCAAGCCTTCCCTGGTGACACAGGCCGCCGGGGTGCGGCAAGGGGGCCGGTCAGCAGCCCAGCCGGCCGCGGCGGAACGCAGCCCAGCGTGGCGCCAGCGCCCGCAGGTCGAACGCGGCGGCGCGGGCGACCCCGGCCGCGGCCAACGCCTCCCGCCGCGCGGCGTCGCCGCCCAGCGCCCGCAACGCTGCCGCCAGCTCCCCGGGACGGTCCGGATCGGCGTAGAGCGCGGCGTCCCCGGCGACGTCCGGCAGGCCGCCACGGGGGCTGCACACCAGGGCGGCGCCGCAAGCCATCGCCTCCAGCGCCACCAGGCCGAACGGCTCCGCCCAGCGGCTGGGCACCACCACGATCGCCGCGCGGCGCATCGCAGCCAGCACCTGCGGGTGGTCGCGGTATCCCGGCAGCGCCACGCCGGCCGCCTCCGCCGCCGCGCGGAGTTGCCGGACGAAGGGCGTGTCGGGACTGTCGACGCGCGAGCGGTCCGCGCCGATCATCTCGGCCCGCCATCCCGGCAGGTCCGGCAGCGCGGCGGCACAGGCGGCGAGGAACGCGTCCGGCCCCTTCTCGGCGACGAGGCGCCCGACGAAGAGGATCAGCTTCTCCCGCGCGACCGGCGGGGGCAGGCTGTCGATCTCCAGGCAGTTCGGCAGCACGGTCGGTGCGCGCGGCGGCGCGCCGATGCCGTCCAGCAGCCGGCCGCGCAGATAGGGCGAGACGGCGACCACCCCGGCCAGTTCGGCCAGCAGGCGCGTTCGCTGCCGCGCCGACCGGCCGCCCCGCATGGCCTGCGGATCGTTGTGCAGCACCAGCACGACCGGCGTGCGGGGCAGCAGCCGCGCGAGCAGCCGGGCGATGCCGATGCGGTTATGGACCTCGACCAGCGCCGGGCGCAGGCGCCGGAGTGGCAGGATCAGCGCGGCGACATATCTGAGATTGACCGAACCGAACGCCCGGGCGATGGGCGGCGCGGCGCGGAATGTCACATCGGAATAGGCCGCCCCGTCCTGACGTCCCCCGAAGATCACCGTCCGGAACCCCGGGATATGCGCCAACCGATGTGCGAGCAGGCCGATGGCGCCGCTGCGACCGGGTCCGAACCCCTCGTTGGGCGGCAGGATCACGGCGACGGTGGGGTCGGGCGCAGGCATGGCGCGTTCTACAGGCGGCGCACCGAACCGGCCATGGCCTGGCGGCGGGTGCTGGTCCCGATCATCGCGGCCCTCGCCGTGGCGGGGCTGGCGGCGCTGCTGTGGCAGGTGTTGGCGCCGGGGGGCTGGACGGTCGCGAAGGCGCTGATGCTGGCGGGGTTCGCCGGCGTCGCCCCCTGGCTTGGCCTGTGCGCCGCGAACGGGCTGATCGGGGCCGCGCTGGCGCGGGTTCGGCCGGCGGGCGCGATCGCGGTGGGCACGCTGCCGCGCTGCGTCCTCGCCGTGACCGTGCGCGACGAGGACATGGGCGCCGTCCTTCCGCCGCTGCTGCGCCTGCTGGACGGGCTGGACGGCTTCGGGGGCGGTGGCGCCTTCACCGGCTGGATCCTGTCCGACACGGCCGATCCGGACCTGGCGCTGGCGGAGGCGCGTGCCGTCGCCGCCCACCCGCGGCTGCGCTACCGGCGGCGGGCCCGCAATGACGGGTTCAAGGCCGGGAACCTGATGGAGTTCCTCGACCACCATGCCGGCGATGCGACGGTGATGGTGGTGCTGGATGCCGACTCGGAGATGACGCCCGCCGCCGTGCTGCGCCTGGTGCGCACGCTGCAGGCGGAACCGCACCTCGCGATCGTGCAGCACCTGACCGTGGGCCTGCCCGCCGCCTCGGGCTTTCCCCGGCTGTTCCAGTTCGGGATGCGGGCGGGCATGCGGAGCTGGGCGCGGGCGCTCGCCTGGTGGCAGGGCGACGAGGCCTGCTACTGGGGCCACAACGCCGCGATCCGCATCGCCCCGTTCCGCGCCCATGGGCGGCTCGCCCCTCTGCCGGATGGCAGCACGATCCTCTCCCACGACCAGATCGAGGCGGCGCAGCTCGCCGGCGCCGGCTGGGGGGTGCGCCTGCTGCCCGAGGAGGACGGGTCGTTCGAGGCCAATCCGCCCGCCCTGCCCGAGTTCATCCGGCGCGAGCTGCGCTGGCTGGCCGGGAACTTCCAGTACGGGCCGCTGCTGCGCCATCCGGCCCTGCGGCCGATGGGGCGTTGGCAACTGGTGCAGGCGATGCTGCTGTTCGGGTCGACGCCGTTCTACCTGGTGTTCCTGCTGGGCGCGGCGCTGGCCGCCGCCACCGACCGGGTCTCTGGTTTCCCCGCCGGTTCGGCGCTGGCGCTCGCGCTGGGATGGCTCTGGGTGCTGTACTCGCCCAAATGGCTGAGCTACGCGGAAATCCTGCTCTCCCCCCGGGAGCGCGCGCGCTACGGCGGCGGGCGGCGGGTCGTGACCGGGATCGCGGCGGAGACCGTGTTCACGCTGCTGCTCGACCCGGTGACCACGGTGGCGAAGACGATCGGGACGGTGCGGCTGGCGCTGGGCGCCCCGGCCGCCTGGGCGCCGCAGAACCGGAGCGCCCGCGGCGTGCGCTGGGCGGAGGCGCTCCGGCTGCTCTGGCCGCAGACGCTGCTTGGTCTCGGGGTGTTCGGGGCCTTCGCGCAGGCGGGGTGGCACGCGGTGGTCTGGGCGCTGCCCTTCGTGGGCGGGCTGGTGCTGTCGGTGCCGTTCTGCGTGCTGACGGCCGCGCCGGGGTTCGGCCGATGGCTGCGGGAGCGGGGCGTCGCGGCGGTGCCGGAGGAGGTGCGGGGGCGGTGACGCGTGGGCGGTGACGTGCGGGCGACTCGTGTCCCCACCGTCATTGCCGAACTCGTCCCGGCCAGCCCCCGTGGCACCCTGCTTGTGGGGGTGGCCGGCTCGACGGCCGGCCATGACGAGGAGGGTCCGTCCGGCCCCTACTCCGCGGCCTCGGCCGCCTGGCTGGTGCGGCGGACGCGCAGGCGGCGGATGCGGCGGGGGTCGGATTCCAGCACGCGGAACTCGAGCCCCGAAGGGTGGCTGATCACCTCCCCCTTGGCCGGGACCCGGCCGGCGATGGTGAAGACCAGCCCGCCCACCGTGTCGATATCGGCGTCGCGCTCGTCCTCGGTCAGCACCGGGCCCATGCGCGTCTCGAAATCCTCCACCGACATGCGCGCGTTCACGTCGAGCGAGCCGTCGGCGCGTTCCGTCACCATCGGGGCGACCAGCTCGTCGTGCTCGTCGGAGATGTCGCCGGTGATCGTCTCGACCAGGTCCTCGATCGTCACCAGCCCGTCGATGCCGCCATACTCGTCCACGACCAGCGCCATGTGCATGCGCTGCTGGCGCATCTGCAGCAGCAGGTCGAGCACCGGGGTCTGCGGCGCGACCAGAAGCGGCTTGCGCAGGATGCTTTCGAGCTGGAACGCCTCGGGCCGGCCGACATAGGCGAACACGTCCTTCACGTGGACCATGCCGACGATCTCGTCGAGCTGCTCCCGGTACACCGGCAGCCGCGAGTGGCCGTCCGCGCGGATCTGCTCGATGGCCTGCTGCAGGGTCACGTCCACGCGCATCGCCACGATGTCCGCCCGCGGCACCATCACGTCGTCCGCCGTCGTCTCCCGCAGGCGCAGCACGTTGGCGATCAGGGCGCGCTCGTGCCGGTCGAGTTCAGGGGGTTCGCCGGATACGCCATGCGCCTCGGCCGCCTCCTGCACCAGTTCGGCGATGGACTCCCGCAGCGAGTGTTCGGGCGCGCGGCGGCCCAGCAGGCCGCGCAGGCGAGCGATCAGCGCAGGCTTGGAGCCGCTCATACCGGCGCACTCAACGTTTGACTCGCATGCAGATCACCTCGGCGCGCGGGAGACTCTCCGGCAGGGCGTGGCCGCCCCACCAACCCCACGCCATGAGGGCGATGCGCGAAGAGGCTCATCGTCATCATGCGCGCCTCCACGGGTTGGGGACGCCGATGCGGTGCAGGATGCGCGCCTCCGCCATCTCCATCCGGCGCGCCTCGCCCGGATGGTGGTGGTCGTGGCCGCGCAGGTGCAGCGCCCCATGCACCACGAGATGCGCCAGGTGATGCGCGGCGCGGCGGCGTGCCGCGGCGGCCTCGCGCGCCACCACGCCGCGCGCCAGGATGATCTCCGGCGCCGGCTCCTCGTAGGTCAGCACGTTGGTGGGCTTGTTGCGGCCGCGATGCCGCGCGTTGAGCCGCCGGACCTGCCGGTCGTCGGCCAATACGATCGTACCCGCCCCGCCGGCCGCGCGCGCGGCGCGGGCCGCGAGGGCCTCGACCCGTGGCACCAGCCGGCGCCAGGCCGGGTCCGCCACGATCACGTCGTCCACGTGGATCCCCGCTTGCGCGGGGCGACTACTTCCCGGTTCCATCTCTCTGCTCGTTGGAGCGACGGGCTTCCCGCCGCTTCTCACCTTCCGCTGCCGCGCGCTGGTCATACGCGTCCACGATGCGTGCGACCAGCGGATGTCGCACGACGTCACGCGAACTGAAGCGTACCACCCCGATCCCCTGGATGCCCTCCAGCGTGTCGAGCGCGTCGCGCAGGCCGGAGCGGACGCCCGACGGCAGGTCTACCTGCGAGAGGTCGCCGGTGACGACCATCCGCGTGCCCTCGCCCATGCGCGTCAGGAACATCTTCATCTGCGCGGCGGTGGTGTTCTGCGCCTCGTCCAGGATGGCGTAGCAATGCGCCAGCGTGCGGCCGCGCATGAAGGCGAGCGGGGCGACCTCAATCTCGCCGTTGGTCATGCGGCGGATCACCTGGTCGGCCGGCATCATGTCGTGCAGCGCGTCGTAGAGCGGGCGGAGATAGGGGTCGACCTTCTCCTTCATGTCGCCCGGCAGGAAGCCCAGCCGCTCCCCGGCCTCGACCGCGGGGCGGGAGAGCACGATGCGGTCCACCTTGCCGGCCTGCAGCATCGCCACCGCCTGGGCGACCGCGAGATAGGTCTTGCCGGTGCCGGCCGGGCCGATGCCGAACACCATCTCGTGGTTGGTCAGCGCCTCCATGTATTCGACCTGGCCGGGGCTGCGGGCCGCGACGGCGCCGCGGCGGGTGCGGATCGCGGGCAGGTCGGAGAGCGGCAGCCTGGGGTCCGTGTCCGCGTCCGCCATGCGGATCGCCGTCTCGATCTCGGCCTTGCCGACGCTCTCGCCGCGCTCCAGGCGCGCCCAGAGTCCCTGCAGCAGCACCTGCACCGCGTCCACCCGCCCGGCGTCGCCGGCGATGGCGATCCGGTTGCCGCGGCAGGACAGCCGGACCCCGAGGGCCTGCTCGATGCGGACGAGGTGGCGGTCATGGTCGCCCAGCAGCAGCGGCAACAGCGTGTTGTCGTTGAACTGCAGGGTGACGGCCTTGCCGCCGGAGGACGCGGCCGGCCGAGGTGCCGGCGAGACAACGATGTCGCTCAAGCGCGCAATTTCTCCTGGAGAAGGGTTCCCGACAGAGAGTTGGGGTGTGCGGCGGCGATCCGCACCGGTATCTCGGCGCCGATCAGGTCTGCAGGCCCGTTCACATGAACCGGCTGCAGGAACGGAGAACGCCCGGCGACCTGTCCGGGATGCCGCCCGGCGCCGGTGAACAGCACGGGCAGCGTGAGGCCGACGCAGCCTGCATTGAACGCGGCCTGCTGCTCCCGCAGCAGCGCCTGGAGGGACTGGAGGCGGCGGTCCTTGTCCGCCTCGGCCACCTGGGCGGGCGCGCCGGCCGCGGGCGTACCGGGCCGGGGGGAATACTTGAAGCTGTAGGCCTGGGCGAAGCGGACCTCCCGCACCAGGGCGAGCGTCGCCTCGAAATCGGCCTCGGTCTCGCCGGGATGGCCGACGATGAAGTCGGACGACAGCGCGAGGTCCGGCCGCGCCGCGCGCAGCCGCTCGACCACGCGCAGGTAGTCGGCGGCGGTGTGCTTGCGGTTCATCGCGGCCAGGATGCGGTCGGCGCCCGACTGCACCGGCAGATGCAGGAACGGCATGAGCATCGGCAGGTCGCGATGCGCGGCGACCAGCTCGTCATCCATGTCGCGCGGATGAGACGTGGTGTAGCGCAGCCGCTTCAGGCCGGGGATCTCGGCCAGCGCCCGCAGCAGGCGGCCGAGGCCCCAGTCGCGGCCGTCCGGTCCCTCGGCCCGCCAGGCGTTCACGTTCTGCCCGAGCAGGGTGAGCTCGAGGGAGCCTTGGGCGACGAGGCGGCGGGCTTCGGCGAGGACGGCGGCGGCGGTCCGGCTCTGTTCGGCGCCGCGCGTGTAGGGCACGACGCAGAAGCTGCAGAACTTGTCGCAGCCTTCCTGGATGGTGAGGAAGGCGGTCAGGCCCTGCGGCGCGGCCTCGTCGGGCAAATGGTCGAATTTCTGTTCGGCCGGGAACTCGGTGTCGATCACCGCCCCGCCGGCGCGGGCGGCACGGGCCACCATCTCGGGCAGGCGATGGTAGGTTTGCGGGCCGAGCACGAGGTCCACGAAGGGCGCGCGGGCGAGAATCTCCTCTCCTTCGGCCTGGGCGACGCAGCCGGCCACCGCCAGGATCATGCGGCTGCCCTCGGCCGCACGCGCTTCCTTCAGCCGGCGCAGGCGGCCGAGTTCCGAGAACACCTTCTCGGCGGCCTTGTCCCGGATATGGCACGTATTGAGGATGACCATGTCGGCGCCGTCCGGCGCCTCGGCCGGGGCATAGCCCAGAGGGGCGAGCACGTCCGCCATCCGCGCGCTGTCGTACACGTTCATCTGGCATCCCCAGGTGATGACGTGCAGGCGCTTGCGGTTCGGTCGGGTGATGCTGCTGTGCTCCGTCGGGTTCATCGGCCATGCTCCGCTCGCCCTGTCCGGACCGATCCGGCGTGGGGAGCGGGAGGAATCGTCGGCGGGGCCGGTGCGGTCAAGCGCAGCAGGTCGGGATCACCTCCGGGAAGCGCCGTCAGTCTGCCAGGACGACTCGCTGTCCTGTCAACCACGACGTGTGTCGTTTCACGCGTAGGCCGGCTCGCTGCCGGTCACGTCGAGCGTGTCGGCCACCGCCAGCGGCTGGGCCGGCCGGTTCTGCCGCAGGGTGGAGGCGCCGTCGGCGACGGTGCGCCACACCGCCTGGGACAGCGCCTTGCGGTCGGCGAAGCGGGCGGGATCGAGCGGCGCATGCAGCAGGACGGTGGCGCGCAGCCCGCTCTGCTGCGCGAGGCGCCAGAAATGCGTGGCGATATCCATGTCGCCATACCAGGCGAAGACCGGCCGGCTGGCGCGGCCCGCGGGCAGTCCGCCGATTCGGTCGTACACCACCGACACCGGCTGGATCAGCGGCGCCTGGCCGCCCGGCGGCGGTTCGGCCGCGGCGAAGAAGGCGGAACGGAATGGCAGCACGCGCGAGCCGTCGGAGCTGGTGCCCTCAGGGAAGAGGATCATGTTGTCCCCGCCGGCGAACCGGCCACGCATCGTGTCACGCTCCCGCACCGTGCTGCCGCGCTGGCGGCTGACGAAGACGGTACGGCCGAGCCGGGCGATGGTGCTGATGACCGGCCAAGTGCCAACCTCGCCCTTGGCGACGAAGGCGGCGTCCAACACGCCACCCAGCACGGGGATGTCGACCCAGGAGGAGTGATTGGACACGAACATCACCGGACGGCCGTGCCGTTCGGTCGCCAGCGCGCCGATCACCCGCACCCGGATGCCCAGCAGGCGCGTGAACACGAACCAGTAGACGCGCGGGAACGCGACCTTGGGCCGACCCGGCAGCAGCAGGCAGAGCGCCTGCAGCATCATGCAGGGCAGCGTCCAGAGAAGGATGGCGATGCCACGCCGGGCCGCGCGGAGCCGGCGGGTGACGCCGTAGCGCCCGCCGTTCAACGGGCCATCGAGCGGCGAGTCGCCGAACGCGTCGGCCCGCGCAGACAGATGGAGACGCCGCGCCAGGTGCGTCGGCTGGTCCGAAGCTGCTCGCCTGGAGGAATCCCGCATGCCGCTTCGATACCGTGCCGACCGTGCGCAAACAATGGCGCAACCGTGACCGTTCCGCGAACTTCGCGGACAAGCGATTCGGGGTAAGGTCTCTGACATGCGCCTGTCTGTTCGCCGTGCGGGTTTCGTATTTCTTTGTTTTCTGGTGATCGCACCCGCCAGTCGTGCCGCCGATCCACAGCCGTACGACGTCAATCTGGAACCGACCGGCAATGCCGCGCTGGACGGGGCATTACACGACAGCGCCAATTTGATTTCGCTGCAGAAATCGGCGCCGGCCGGCGGGTTCGCGCTGGTCGAGCGGGCCCGCCAGGATGTCCAGCGCTTCCTGATGGCGCTGCACAGCTATGGCTACTACGAGGCCAAGGTGCACGTGACGATCGCGGGCCGGCCCCTGGACGACCCGCGGCTGCCCGACCTCATCGCCGGATTGCCGGCGTCGCCGCCCGCCAAGGTGAAGGCCACCTTCGATCTCGGGCCGCAGTTCAAGTTCGGATCGGTGCAGGTGACCGGCAGCGTCCCGAAAGGGGCGGCGGACGGGCTTGGGCTGGACCCGGGCTCCCCCGCCATGGCGGCGGAGGTCGTCACCGCGCAGGGCCGGCTGCTCGACAACGTGCGCGCCCGCGGCTACCCGTACGCGAAGGTGGAACTGCCGCCCGCGGTTCTGCACCTCGACAGCAACACGCTGGACGTCTCCTTCGACGTGCAGAGCGGGCCGGAGGCGTCGATCGGCGCGATCAGCATCACCGGCCTGAAGGACATGAACGAGTCGTTCGTGCGCCAGCGGCTGCTGCTGCATGAAGGCCAGCGCTACAGCCCCGCGCTGCTCGACCGCGCGCGGCAGGACCTCGCCTCGCTCGGCGTCTTCTCCGTCGTGCGGATGGAGCCGGCCGATCATCTCGGCCCGGACGGCCGGCTGCCGATCACCGTCGCGGTCACGGAACGGCCGCTGCATGCGGTGGATCTCGGGATTTCGTACGCCACCGATGTCGGGTTGAGCCCGAGCGTGGGGTGGCATCATCGGAATCTGTTCGGGAACGCGGAGCAGCTCAATCTCACCGGCGCCATGCAGCTGGGCGGCAACGCGCTCACGAAGCCGGGGTATTCGTTCGACGCGCAGTTCATCAAGCCCGACTTCCTGGCCCGCAATCAGTCGCTGGAGCTCGACTTCCAGGCGTTGAAGCAGAGCCTGCAGGCCTACGACCAGACGGCACTGATCGAGAAAGCCGCGATCAACCGGCGGCTTGGGGCCTACTGGACCGGGAGCGTGGGTATCTATGCGGAGCAGGAATCGATCACGCAGCAGGGCGTGACCCGGCACTACAACCTGATCGGCTTGCCGGTCAGTCTCAAATACGACAGCACGACGAGCCTGCTCGACCCAACCGAAGGCGTCCGCGCCGCGTTTACCATCACGCCCACCCACGCGATGGGAAACCCGAGTTCGGATTTCGTACTGATGCAGGCCTCTGGATCGACCTATCTCGACGTGTTCCAGGACGGACGGAGCGTGATCGCCCTGCGCGGCCTGGTCGGCGGCGCCACCGGCGTGAACGTGTTCGGTCTGCCGCCCGACCAGCGCTTCTATGCCGGCGGCAGCGGAACGGTGCGCGGCTACCGGTACCAGTCGATCGGGCCGCAATTCCCCGACAACAAGCCGATCGGCGGCACCTCGATCGCCGCCGGCACGTTCGAGCTCCGCCAGCGGATCCTGGACAATTATGGCGTCGCGGCCTTCGTGGATGCGGGCCAGGTGAGTTCGACCGGCGGTCCGTTCGGCGATGCCTGGCGCGTCGGTGCCGGCGTGGGTGCGCGCTACTACACCCCGATCGGACCGATCCGGCTCGACGTGGCGGTGCCGTTGAACAAGCAGCCGGGCGGAGACTCGTTCGAGCTCTACATCGGCATCGGCCAGGCGTTCTGAGGCCGACCTGATGCGCCGCGTCCTCAAATGGGTCGGCTGGACCCTGGCCGTCCTGATCGGGCTTCCGATCCTGCTGGTCGTGATCGTGCTGATCCTGGCCAATACCGGCCCCGGTCAGCGCCTGATCGAGCGTCAGACCGCGAGCCTCACCGGCGATACGGTGCGGATGTCCGGCCTGTCCGGCCGCTTCCCCGATGCGCTGCATGTGGGGCGGCTGGAGCTGGCCGACGCCAAGGGCGTCTACCTCACGCTCGAGGGCGTGGTGCTCGACTGGGCGCCGACGCGGCTGATCTCGGGCGAGGTGCGGGTCGACGAGCTGTCCGCCGACCATGCCGATTTCGCGCGGCTGCCGGT
Organism: Rhodospirillales bacterium 69-11; assembly: GCA_001898425.1. GTDB lineage: Bacteria > Pseudomonadota > Alphaproteobacteria > Acetobacterales > Acetobacteraceae > Rhodopila. Next base: position 16,428 of record MKTV01000038.1, on the reverse strand, counting down.
CTCGGAGCCGAGTTCGACGACGAGCAGCAGCAGCTCCTCCTCCTACAGCCTTCCGGTGCGGGTGGTGGTCGAAACGCTGAAGATCCCCCGGTTCGATGTCGGCAAGCCGGTCGCCGGCGAGGCGGCGACGCTGTCGGTGGCGGGATCGGCGAAGCTCGACTCGCTCGAAACCGGGCAGGCGAAGCTCGACGTGACGCGGCTGGACTCGCCGGGGCACTACACGCTGGACGGAGCGGTCGACCCGGCCCACATCCGCGCCGCGCTGACCGTGGACGAGCCGCCGCACGGGCTGATCGCCGAGATGGCCGGCCTGCCCGATCTCGGCGCCATCGCCGCGGACGCGCGCCTCGACGGGCCGCGTGACGCAGTCGGGACGAAGCTGACGCTGTCCGCCGGCGAGCTGCACGCCACGGCGAACGGAACCGTGGACCTGGTGCACGAGGCGGCCGACCTGAACATCGCGGCGAACGCGCCGGCGATGAGCCCGCGGCCCGACGTGTCCTGGCAATCCGTGCATGTCGACGCGCGGGTGCATGGTCCGTTCACCAAGCCCGATGCCAACGGGACGGTGCGGATCGCGGACCTGAAGGCCGCCGGCGCGGCCATCCAGGCGCTGAATGCCGACGTGACCGGCAATGCCGGCCAGGTCGCGCTGAAGGCCCGCGCCGAAGGGCTGGTGGTGCCGGGACCCAAGCCGGACCTGCTGGCGGGCGGGCCGCTGACGCTGGATGCGACCGCGCGGCTGGACGCTCCCGACCGGCCGGTGATCTTCACCCTGCATCATGAGCTGCTCGACACCACCGGGTCCGCCAAGACGGCCGGCCCGCTGCAGGCCCATGTCGTGCTGAAGGCGCCTGACCTCGCCCCGCTGGCCGCGGCGGGCGGCGTCGACCTGCAGGGCCACACGAACCTGACGGTGGACGCGGCCCAGCAGGGCGACACGACCTCCGTCACGCTGAACGGCACGCTGGGCGTGACGGGCGGCATGGCGCCGGTGCCCGCCCTGATCGGGCCCGACGCGAAGATCGACCTCGCGGCGAGCATGACCGGGCAGGACATCCGGGTGACCCGGCTCGCGGTGAACGGCAAGACGCTGGACGTCACGGCGCAGGGGGCGCTGGCGGACAAGAAGCTGGATGCCGACTGGACCGTCGCGCTGAGCGACCTCGGCGCGGTGCAGCCGTCGCTCGAGGGGCAGCTCGAGGCGAAGGGCCATGCCGCCGGCCCGATGGACGATCTGGCGGTGCAGGCCGACCTGACGGGGCAGGTGAGCGGGCAGGGCTACAAGTCCGGGGCGCTCACCGCACATGTGGACGCGTCGGGCCTGCCCGGCGCGCCCAAGGCGCAGGTGACCGCCCAAGGCACGCTGCTGGACTCGCCGCTCGACGTCGCGCTCGCGGCCAGCCGCCAGCCGGACGGGCAGATGCACCTGACCATCGACCGGCTGTCCTGGAAGACGGCCCAGGCACAAGGGGCGCTGGCGCTCGCGCCGAACGCCACGCTGCCGACCGGGAAGCTGACCTTCCGGATGAAGCGCCTGGCCGATCTCGCGCCCCTCCTGGGCCGGCAGATCGCCGGCAGCGTGGAGGCGGCGCTCGACGCCGACGACCAGGCCGCCAAGCTCGACGTGACGGCGCAGAACGTCGCCATTCCGGGGACCGCCGCCGTGGACCGGCTCGCGGTCGCCGCGACCGTCACCGATCCGACCGGCACGCCCAAGGTCGACGGCACGCTGACGGCCGACGGGGTCAACGCCTCCGGTTACGCCGGCAACGCGCGGGTGACGGCGCGCGGGCCCACCACCGCGCTGGCCCTCACCGTCGCGGCGAACGCGTCCGACCTGATGGGATCGCCGGCCAAGCTCGACACCTCGGGCACGCTCGACATCCCGGACAAGACGCTCGCGCTCGCCGCGCTGCGTGCGGCCTGGAAGCAGGAGACGCTGAAGCTGCTCGCGCCGGTGCGGATCGGCTTCGCCGACGGCGTCTCCCTCGATCGCCTGCGGCTCGGCCTGCGCCAGGCGGTGATCGAGGTCGACGGCCATGCGGGCAGCACGCTCGATCTCACGGCGAGCATCCGCAACCTGCCGGCCGACATCGCCGCCGTCGTGGCCCCCGACTACGCCGCGGACGGCACACTCGGCCTGGACGCGCGGCTGCGCGGCACGACCGCCGAACCGCAGGGCACGGTCCACCTGACCGCGCGCGGACTGCACCTGCGCAACGGGCCGGGCCAGGCCCTGCCGCCGGCCAACCTCACCGCCGATGCCACGCTGCACGGCACCAGCGCGCAGGTCGACACGCGGCTCAATGCCGGCAGCTCCCATCTGACGCTCAACGGCACCGCGCCGCTGTCCACCACCGGCCCGATGAACCTGCGCAGCGCGGGCCTGATCGACCTGGCGCTGCTCGACCCGCTGCTGGCGGCGGACGGGCGGCAGGTGCGCGGCCGGCTCACGCTGGATGCCACGATCGCCGGCACCGCCGCCGCGCCGAAGGTGAACGGCACCGCGCGGCTCGCCAACGGGGAGGTGCAGGACACGCCGCTGGGCGTTCACCTCACCGCCATGACGGCGCTGATCGAGGCGAACGGCGACACGATCCGGCTGACCAGCCTGACCGCCCGCGCCGGCCCCGGCACGATGCGGGCGAACGGCACGGTCGGCCTGGGCGGCGCCATGCCGGTCGACATCCGCGTCACCGCAGACAACGCGCGCCCGCTGTCGAGCGACCTGATGACCGCGTTCATCGACCTCGACCTGCGGCTGCAGGGAGAGGTGCAGGGCGCGCTGTCCGCCTCCGGCCGGGTGCATGTCCGGCGCGCCGAGATCCGCGTGCCCGAGAAGCTGCCCGCGAGCGTCGCCGTCATCCCGACCCGCGTGGCCGGGCAGCCACTGCCCAAGCCGAAGCCGCCGGCCAAGCCGCTCGACCTCGCGCTGGATATCCTGCTGGATGCGCCGAACCAGATCTTCATCCGCGGGCGCGGCATCGACGTGGAGCTGGGCGGGCGCATCCGAATCCGGGGCACCGCCGCCAACCCGCAGCCCGATGGTGGGCTGAACCTGATCCGCGGCACGTTCAGCGTGGTGGGCCAGACGCTGACCTTCACCCAGGGCAGCATCACCTTCACCGGTGCCGGCATCACCGATCCCGCGATCAACCTGGTAGCGCAGAACGTCACCTCGGCGCTGACGGCGACCCTGACCATCAGCGGCAGCGCGCGCGATCCGAAGATCACGCTGTCGAGCACGCCCGACATGCCGCAGGACGAGATCCTGGCGCAGCTGCTGTTCAACACCAGCACGTCGAAACTGAGCGCGTTCCAGATCGCGGAGATCGCGGCGGCGCTGGCCCAGCTCTCCGGCGCGACCGGCGGGGTGGGCGATCCGCTGGGCAGCATCCGCGGCGCCCTGGGCCTCGACCGGCTGTCGATCGGGTCGAGCTCCAACGGCAACCCCGCCCTGGAGGCCGGCAGCTACGTGGCGCCGGGCGTGTATGTCGGCGCGAAGCAGAGCGCCTCGGGGACGGGCACGCAGGCGACGGTGCAGATCGATCTCGCCAAGGGTCTCAAGGCCGAGGCGACGGCCGGCTCCGGCACGAGCTCCGCGACGGGGGCGAGCGGCAGCGGCGATGCCGCGAGCGTCGGGCTCACCTACCAGTTCGAGTACTGATGCCGATGAGTCTCTTCGCTCATCGGTCTCGGGGCGTGGGGTAGGAGGGGCGACCACGCCCGAACGCAGAGACTGCCGCGCGTGGAGGTGATGATTTGCGGCGTGTCAGACGTTGAGCACGCCGGTATGAGCCGGCTCCGGCCGCTCAGAACTCGACGTCGAGTTCCTCGATTTGTTCGGGTTCCTCCATCGCCGCGGCATACCATTCCCGCAGCGGCTCCCAGGTCATGACGTGCTTGGCATAGGCGTCGCACGCGACGTCGAGGGAGACGTCGTAGCTGCGGAAGCGCGTCACGACCGGCGCGTACATCGCATCCGCGATCGTGGGGTGCGCCCCGAACAGCCACGGCCCGGACCAGGTCGTGAGGCACTCCCGCCAGATCTCGACGATCCGGTCCACGTCGGCCTGCGCTGCGGACCAGAGCCGGAAGCCCGGCCGGTGCAACCGCAGGTTCATCGGCAGCGACGACCGCAGCGCGGAAAAACCCGAATGCATCTCTCCGCTCACGGAGCGGCAGCGCGCTCGCGCGAGCTTGTCCGCGGGGAGCATCCTGGCCTTGGGGAACGTCTCGTTCAGGTATTCGGCAATTGCCAGGACGTCCCATATCAGGACACCCTCGTGCTCGAGACAGGGAACGCGGTTCGACGATGCCTGAAGCAACAATTCCGCCTTCATCGCGGGATCGTCCGGGGAGACGACCTTCTCCTCGAACGGCAGCCCCGCCATGCGGGCGAGCAGGTGGCCGCGTAGCGACCAGGAGGAATAGTTCTTGCTGCTGATCAGGAGCGTGGCCGCGGCCATGGTGACAACCCCTTCACGACTTGCCATGCTGCAGCGCAATAGTGCCAGCCCGGCGTCACGTTGGCGAGGGGTCTCCATGCGTCATCGGCATCGCGCGGCCGGTCTGCGGTGACCAGTTCGGCCATGCTCTACGAGTTCTACCAGGCGCAGGCGGACATGCTCGCGCCGTTCCGGATGGCCGCGCGCTTCGGCGCCAGCCTGGCGCGGGCCTGGGATATCGGGGACTACACGCCTGCCATGGTCCGGCATCTCGGCGCCATCGCGAGCCTGGTCGCCGATTCCGGACTGACGCATGCGCGTCCGCCCTTCGGCTTCGACTCCGTCCGCGTCGGGAACCAGATCGTGGGCGTGACGGAGGAGGCGGCGGACGAAACCCCCTTCGGCACGCTGCTGCACTTCCGGAAGGACAGTCCGGTGGTGCAGCCCCGGGTCCTGGTCGTGGCGCCCATGTCCGGGCACTTCGCGACGCTGCTGCGCGGGACGGTGAAGGTCCTGCTGCCCGAACACGATGTCTACATCACGGACTGGAAGAACGCGCGCGACGTGCCGCTGTCGGCGGGCGCCTTTGGGCTCGACAATTTCGTCGACCACCTGATCCGCTTCCTGGAGACGATCGGGTCCGGCAGCCACATGCTGGCGGTCTGCCAGCCGGCCGTGCCGGCGCTCGCCGCCGTCGCGGTGATGGCGCAGACCGGCAACCCCGCGCAGCCGCACAGCCTGACGCTGATGGCCGGACCGATCGACACGCGGATCAACCCGACCAAGGTGAACGAGCTCGCCCAGTCCCGCCCGATCGAATGGTTTCAGAAGAACCTGATCGCCTCGGTGCCCTGGCGCTACGCCGGCGCGCATCGCCGCGTCTATCCGGGCTTCATGCAGCTCACGGCGTTCCTCAGCATGAACCTGGACCGCCACATCAACGCGCATGTGGGGCAGTTCCGGAACCTGGTCGGCGGCGACGCCGCCAGCGCCGCGGCGCATCGCCGCTTCTACGACGAATACAATGCGGTGATGGACCTGCCGGCCGAGTTCTATCTCGAGACCGTGCAGCGCGTGTTCCAGGACCATCATCTGCCGCTGGGCCGCCTCACCTGGCATGGCGAACGGGTGAAGCCCTCCGCGATCCGGCGCACCGCGCTGCTGACCGTGGAGGGGGAGCGCGACGACATCTGCGCGATCGGCCAGACCATGGCGGCGCTCGATCTCTGCACCGGCGTGCCGGTCGGCCGCAAGCAGCACCACCTGCAGAGCGGCGTCGGGCATTACGGCGTGTTCAGCGGCAGCCGCTGGGCGCGGGAGGTCTATCCGCGCGTCCGCCAGATGATCCAGGTGACCAACTGACCGCACCCGCCACGCCTCTCGCCTCGCGCGGGAAAGGAGTGGGGTGAGGGGACGACCGGAACGAACGCACATGCCCGCAACCACCCGGCGCCGGAACCGCGCCTTTCGCCAGCGCGCCGGACGCCTCTGCCCGACGCCTCTGGCCGCGCTGCTGCTCATCCTCGCTCTGCTGGTGCCGGGCTTCGCCCGTGCCCAGGCGATGCTTCCGCCCGGACCGCTCTCCACCCGCGGCAGCCAGATCGTGGCGGCGGACGGCACGCCGGTCCGGATCATGGGTGTGGGCGTGTTCACCGACGTCTCCGCCGACGTCGCGCGCATCAAGGCGGCGGGGTTCAACACGCTGCGCATCTCCTGGGGCAACCGGCGGCGCCTGGCCGATGTCGCGCGCATCGACCGGATCGTCGCCGCGGCCGCGCCGATCGGCCTGCGGGTGATCCTGGACAATCATTACAACGAGGGCCTGCGCGGCATGTGCGTGGCCCAGCAGAAGAACGGGCTGTGGTACGACCTGGGCGGCGCCTCGGACGGCACGGATGGCTGCGGCACGCCCGGCACCGTGACGGACGCGAAGTTCGTCGCCGACTGGGTGGCGATGGCCGAACATTTCCGGGGCAACCCGACGGTGATCGGCTACGACCTGCGCAACGAGCCGCTGGCCTATCCCGGCATGACGACCTGGGAGGCCGGCAGCCGCAACCCGGACCACAACATCCGCTGGATGTATGAGCGCGTGGGCCGCGCGATCCAGGCGGTGGATCCGGACAAGCTGATCATCTGCGAAGGGCCGCAGAACTACAGCCGCAGCTTCGCGAGCCGCGCGCCGGCGCCCTGGGGCGACCTGTCGCTGGCGGGGCGCCTGCCCGTGGAGCTGCCGGTGGCCGGCAAGGTGGTCTACTCGGTGCACGACTATCCCGCCGAGATCGCCGGCTATCACCCCGACAGCGGACCGGTGAAGGTCGCGCAGATGAACCGCACCTGGGGCTACCTGGTGATGCAGGGGATCGCGCCGGTGCTGGTCGGCGAGATGGCGTCCAACATGAAGGGCCCGACCTCGGCGGCGTGGGCGGATACGCTGACCGCCTACATGAATGGCGACGCCCCCGACGGCCCGCGCTTCACGCCGCCGGACCAGCCGATCGGCGGGGTCTGGTGGTGGGCAGGGTCCGACGACCACTCCGGCGACCAACCGAGCGGAATCTGGGACAACGAGGGCAAGCTGCGGCCGGAGCAGCGGGCGGTGTGGGGGAAGTTGCGGCCGCGGGAGTGAGCCGGAGCACGACGCGGCCGTCGTGGTCAATCGTCATGGCCGGGCTCGACCCGGCCATCCTCGCGGCACCCTGCCGATGGGGGTGGCCGGGTCAAGCCCGGCCATGACGGTGGTGTGGGTGCGGCGGTGAGTGCGGCGGGCGTGTGGGAGGTGGGTCGCTGCGGGCCGGCGCGCCGCCTCAGCGGTGGGCGCGGCGCCAGGATGCGAAGATTCGAAGCCCCTCGACCGCCATCACCATGCTCGCCAGCGCGGCCGCGGCACCCATGCTCAGCTCGATCCAGTACTGCATCTCGACCGTCCCTGCTGTTCTGATTGGGCATCAGCCTACCAGACAGTAAGGTCCGAATCCAGACGTTTGATCTGAATCAAGCCCGCCGGTCGCCGCTTAAAGCCGCCGAAGCACGAACAGGCCCTGCTCGCCGAACAGGTTCGCAAGCCCCGGGAACCGCCGCCAGGGCGCGCGACGGCCAGCATCGTCCACCGCGAGCCAGGTCTCGACCTGGTATCCCTCCTCGGCGCACAGCGCGAAGAAGTCGCGGATCGTGCAGGGATGGATGTTCGGCGTCTCGTGCCAGGGGCGGTCCCAGGTCGAGGTCATCGGCATCCGACCCGTGGACAGCAACTGCCAGCGCACCAGCCAGTGGCCGAAATTGGGGAAGCTCACCACTGCCCGCGTGCCGATGCGCAGCATCTGCGCCAGCACCGCGCGCGGCCGCTCCACGGCCTGCAGGGTGCGCGACAGCACCACGTAGTCGAAGGCCCCATCCGGGTAGTGCTGCAGGTCGGTGTCGGCGTCCCCGTGCATCACCGGCAGGCCGTAAGCGACCGCGCGGGTCGCTTCGGCCATGTCGATCTCGATCCCGCGCGCGTCGCAGCCCTTGGTGCGGAACAGATGGTCGATCAGCGTGCCGTCGCCGCAGCCGATATCCAGCACGCGCGAGCCCGGGGCGATCATGTCGCCGATCAGCGCCAGGTCCAGCCGCATGTTCTTGGCGACGAACCGGACGGGATCATGCGTGCTCATGCCGCGAGCCCCGCATGCATCGCGCAGCCGCGCAGGAACCCGGCGACGGTGCGATGGAAGTCGGGCTCGTCCAGCAGGAACGCGTCGTGCCCCTTGTCCGAGGGGATCTCCACGAACGACACGTTCGCACCCGCGCGGTTCAGTGACCGCGCGATGGCGCGGCTCTGGCTGGTGGGGAACAGCCAGTCGGAGGTGAAGGACACGAGCAGGAACCGCGTGCGCGTGCCGCGGAAGGCGTTCGCCAGGTCACCCTCGTAGTCGGCCGCGAGGTCGAAATAGTCCATCGCCCGCGTGATGGTCAGGTAGCTGTTCGCGTCGAAGCGCTGCACGAAGGTGCTGCCCTGGTGACGGAGATAGCTCTCCACCTCGAACATCTCGCCGAACAGGCTGATCGCCTCGGAACTGTCCTTCGGCGCGCCCTGCAGCCGCCGGCCGAACTTCCGCGTCAGCGCCTCCTCGGAGAGGTAGGTGATGTGCGCGCACATGCGCGCCACCGCGAGGCCGCGGGCCGGGATGCGCCCGCTCTCCCAATACCGCCCGCCCTGCCAATCGGGATCGGCGAAGATCGCCTGCCGCCCGACCTCATGGAAGGCGATGTTCTGCGCCGAGTGATGTGCCGCGGTCGCGATCGGAAGCGCCGCGAACACGGCGTCCGGATACAGCGCGGCCCATTGCAGCACCTGCATTCCGCCCATCGAGCCGCCCACGACGGCGAACAGGCGGGCGATGCCCAGATGCTCGATCAGCTGCTTCTGCGCACGCACCATGTCGCGGATGGTGACCGGGGGAAAATCGGTGCCCCATGGCGCGGATCCGTCCGGCCGCATCTCCCGCGGGCCGGTGCTGCCCATGCACCCGCCCAGCACGTTGGCGCAGATCACGAAGTAGCGGTCCGTGTCGACCGGCTTGCCGGGGCCGACCATCATCTCCCACCAGCCGGGCTTGCCGGTCACCGGCTGGCGCTCCGCCACATACTGGTCGCCGGTGAGCGCGTGGCAGATCAGCACCGCGTTGGTGCGCGCCGCGTTCAGCGTGCCGGAGGTGCGAAAGGCAACGGTATGGTTTGGCAGCGTCGTGCCGCACTCCAGCGTGAACGGCGTGTCGAAGCGCACACTCGCGTGCTCGATCGTCGCCAGTGCATCGGTCTGAACCATCGCGCGGAGTGCATAGGACCTGTGCCGGGGCCCCGCAACCGCCGGGTTTGCAGGGCAGCGACCATCGGTTAGTAGTGCCGGCCCCCTTTTCCTGCCAGAGCGATGCCCCAGACCTCTCCGCCTGCCGAGTCTTCGCCTGCCGCCAGCGCGGACGCGCCGCCGGCCGCCCAGGATGGCTGGCCGGGGGGGCTGCCCGCACTCCGCGCCGAACTCGACCGCATCGACGACGAGATCCACACGCTGCTGCGCGAACGCGCGCGTGTCGTCGAGCATGTCGCCCGCTCCGGCAAGCCGGCCGCCTTCCGTCCGGGACGGGAGGCATCGATCGTCCGCCGGCTGCTGCGCCAGCACGAGGGCCGGCTCCCCCGCCTGACGCTGTTCCGCATCTGGCGGGAGATGCTGGCCGGCACCACCGGCATGCAGGCCAACTTCCTGGTGGCGGTCGCCGCCGGCAGCACCGGGGACAGCCTCTCGCAGCTCGCGCGTGAGCATTTCGGCGCGCTCACCCCGCTCCGCGTCCTCGGCAGCGCCGGGCAGGCCCTCAACGAGGTGCGCACCGGGTCGGCCTCGGTCGCCGTGCTGCCGCTGCCCACCGACGGTGACGCGCCGCGCGACGCCTGGTGGACCAGCCTGCAGCAGCGCGACCAGCGGCTGCACATCATCGCCCGCCTGCCGTTCTGGACCGTCCGCCCGGAAGGCGCGCCGACCGAACAGGCCCTGGTCGTCGCGGCCAGCGCGCCAGACGCGAGCGGAGAGGACCGCGCCTTCCTGGCCTTCGAACTCGACGCCGCAACCAGCCGCGCCCGCATCGCGAGCGAACTGGCCGCGGCGGGATTCGCGCCGGTCTCCATCGTCTCTTGCCGGACGCCCGGCGCGCCGGACGCCCAGGTGCTGGTGGAGGTCGAAGGCGCCGTGCCCGAAGGCGACACCCGCCTCGCCTCCCTCTCCCCCCTCTTCCGTCACACCCTCCTGCTCGGAGGCTACGCCATCCCGGTGGGAGCCGAACCATGACCGGACCGCAACCACGCCCCGAGGTCCTGACCGTCCAGCCCTACGTTGGCGGGGAATCGCACCTCGAAGGCGTGAACCGGACCATCAAGCTGTCGTCCAACGAGGGCGCGTTCGGCCCGCCCCCCGGCGCCATCGCCGCCTACCATGCGATGGCGGAGGAGATGTTCCGCTACCCGGACGGCGGCGCGGACCGGCTGCGGGAGGCGATCGGCCGCCGCTTCGGCCTCGATCCCGCGCGCATCGCCTGCGGCACCGGTTCGGACGACCTGATCGGCCTGCTGTGCCACGCCTATGGCGGCGCCGGACGGGACATCGTGATGTCCGAGCACGGGTTCATGATCTACCAGATCGCGGGGACGGCGTCGGGAAGCCGGGTGGTCAAGGCGCCGGAGCGCAACCTCACCGCCGATCTCGACGCGATGCTGGCGGCGGTGTCGTCCAGCACGCGGATCGTGTTCCTGGCCAATCCGAACAACCCGACCGGCACGATGGTCCCGGCGGACGACGTCGCGCGGTTCCGCGCCGCGCTGCCGCCCGACATCCTGTTCGTGCTCGATTCCGCCTACGCCGAATACATCGACCGGCCGGACTACGACGCTGGCGAGAAGCTGGTCGGCGCCACCGACAACACCATCATGCTGCGGACCTTCTCGAAGGTGTTCGGCATGGGCGGCATGCGGGTCGGCTGGGCCTATGGGCCGCCCGCCGTCATCGACGTGCTGAACCGGGTGCGGGAGGCGTTCAACGTCTCGGTGCCGGCCCAGGCCGCCGCCATCGCCGCCCTGCAGGAGCCGGGCTGGGTCGAGAAGGTGCGAGACCACAACACGGTCTGGCGCGCCCATCTCGCCGAGGGGCTGCGCGCCGCCGGGATCAAGGTCTGGTCGAATGAGGGCAACTTCGTACTGGCCGATTTCGGCACGACCGACATCGCCAACGCCGCCGACGCGTTCCTGCGCGGGCGCGGCATCATCGTGCGCAAGGTCGGAGGGTACGGGCTGCCGCACTGCCTGCGCATCACCGTGGGCACCGCCGACGAGGTCGGCCTCGTGATCGAGACGCTGACGGCATTCATGGGCACTCGTCGTGGCTGAGCCGCTGTTCCGTCGCCTCGCCCTGGTCGGCATCGGGCTGATCGGGTCCTCGGTCGCGCGCATCGCCCGCGAGCGCGGCGACCTCGCGGGCGAGATCGTGGTGAACGCGCGCACGCAGAAATCGCTCGACCGGGTGATGGAGCTGGGCATCGCCGACCGGGTGGAGCTCGATCCCGCGCGCGCGGTCGAGGGCGCCGACTGCGTGATGCTCTGCGCCCCGGTGGGCGCCTTCGCGGCCCTGGCCGAGGCGATCGCGCCGGCCCTCGCCCCCGGCGCGATCCTGACCGATGTGGGCTCGACCAAGCAGAGCGTGATCCGCGACGTGGGCCCGCTGGTGCCAGCCGGGGTGCACTTCGTCCCCGCGCATCCGCTAGCGGGCACCGAACACTCGGGCCCCGATGCCGGCTTCACCACGCTGTTCCAGGGCCGCTGGGCGCTGATCACCCCGCCCCCCGGCACCGACGAGGAAGCGGTCGGCAAGGTGGAGGAGCTGTGGCGCCGCTGCGGCTCCATGATCGGGCGGATGGAGCCCTCGCATCACGACCGGGTGCTGGCGATCGTCTCCCACCTGCCGCATCTGCTCGCCTTCACCATCTGCGGCACCGCCGACGACCTGGAATCCGAAAGCCGCCAGGCCGTGCTGAACTTCGCCGCCTCCGGGTTCCGCGACTTCACCCGCATCGCCGCGAGCGACCCGGTGATGTGGCGCGACATCTTCCTCAACAACCGGGAGGCGCTGCTGGAGATGCTGGCGCGCTTCACCGAGGATGCGCAGGCGATGGCGCGCGCGGTCCGCTGGGGCGACGCGGAGTATATCGAAGACAAGGTGGAGCGCGGCCGCAAGATCCGCCGCAGCCTGATCGAGCTGAAGCAGGCCTGATGCCGCCGCCGGGTGGCCCGAGGGCGCACCGGCATCACAACCGTCATGGTCGTTTCCTTCGTGGCCGTCGAACCGCGGCGGGCCGGGCGGAACCGGGTGGCGCGCGAGATCGCTTCCGTCCGGGGCACTCGTTCGGCGCCGCAGCCGTCCCGTGGGGTGATCGCCAGCAGGTTCCTCACAGGCGCGTGACACGGGCGGACAGTGTCTGTCACGGCCCGATATGAGGGTCGCGGGCCGCATGCTCTAGCGGTCCTTCGAACAGCAACAGGAGTTTGGACATGGCCAGCATCAAGCGTCACGCCTCCGCCGCCTGGCACGGCAGCGGGAAGGAAGGCAAAGGCAGCCTGACGACCCAGAGCGCCACGCTGAAGGACACGCCCTACGGCTTCAACGCGCGGTTCGGCGAGGGCGTGGGCACCAACCCCGAGGAGCTGATCGCCGCGGCCCACGCAGGCTGCTTCAGCATGGCGACGGCGTTCCAGTTGAGCGGCGCCGGCCATCCGCCCGAGAGCCTGGCCTGTGACGCGACGCTGACCATGGAGCAGGAAGGGGCCGGCTGGACGATCAAGGCCGTGCATCTGGTCCTGAAGGCGAAGGTGCCGGGCATCGACGCGGCCAAGTTCAAGGAACTCGCGGAGACGGCGAAGGCGAACTGCCCCGTGTCGAAGGTGCTGAACGCCTCGATCACACTCGACGCGACGCTCGGCTGACGTCGCTCGGCTGACGCGTCGTCGGGCAGAGGTGTCATGGTCGCCGAAGGGCGACCATCCACGACTGCCGAGTGCCCCGGAGTCGTGGATGGCCCGCCTGCGCGGGCCATGACACAGAGGCGGGCGGTCCACGACACCTTGGGGCACGCGGCGCACGCCAGCCCTCAGCGGATGCCGATCACCTTGTGCGTCTGCACCGACAGCCGCCAGCGCGGATGCGCGAGGCAGTAGGCGATTGCCGCCTCGGTGTTCGCGACCCGGTCCGGCCCGTCCATCGGCTGCAACAGGAAATGCCGGAAGCCGAGGTCCAGCAGCGCGGCCGGGTCGAGCCCCTCCTGGGGGAAAACCAGCTTCAACTCGTCCCCTTCGCGCTGCACGAGCTCCGCGGCCGCTTTCGGGCTCACGCAGATCCAGTCGAGTGCCGGAAGCGCGGGCAGGGTTCCGTTGGTCTCGATCGCCGCCTCGAAGCCCCGCGCGTGCACGGCGTCCAGCAGCGGCTGGTCGAGCTGCAGCATCGGCTCGCCGCCGGTGAACACGACGAAGCGCCGGTCGCGCCCGTCGCCCCAGGTGGCGGCGACCGCATCCGCCAGAGCCTCCGCCGTGGTGAAGCGACCCGCATCGGCGCCGACGAAATCCGTGTCGCAGAAGCGGCATACCGCCCGCGCGCGGTCTTCCTCCCGCCCCGACCAGAGATTGCAGCCGGTGAACCGGCAGAAGACGGCGGCGCGGCCGGCCTGGGCACCCTCCCCCTGCAGCGTGAGGAAAAGCTCCTTGACCGCGTAGCTCATCGGGCGGCGTCCGCCATCACACGTTGAAGCGGAACAGCAGCACGTCGCCGTCCTTCACGACGTAGTCCTTGCCCTCGACCCGCATCTTGCCCGCGTCCTTCGCGCCCGCCTCGCCGCGGCAGGTCACGAAGTCGTCGTAGCCGATGGTCTCGCAGGCGATGAACCCGCGCTCGAAATCCTTGTGGATCACGGCAGCCGCCTGCGGCGCCTTGGTGCCACGCACGATCGTCCAGGCGCGCGTCTCCTTCGGCCCGACCGTGAAGTAGGTCAGCAGGCCGAGAAGGTCGTAGCCGGCGCGGATGACGCGATCGAGGCCGCTGTCATGCAGGCCGAGCCCCTCGAGGAACTCGCCGCGGTCGGCCTCCGGAAGCTGCGACACCTCCGCCTCGATCGCGGCGGAGACGATCACCACGCGGGCGCCTTCGGCCTTCGCGCGGGTCTCGACTTGCGCGGAGTAGGCGTTGCCGGTCGCGGCCGAGGCTTCCTCGACGTTGCACACGTACAGCACCGGCTTGGAGGTCAGCAGTTGCAGGCGGCGCACCGCTTCCTCCTGCCCCGGCGGGATCGCCGCGCGCGCGGGCTTGCCGTCCTGCAGGGCAGCCACCAGCGGCTCCATCACCGCGACCTGGGCGATGCTCTCCCGGTCGCCGCCGCGCGCCTTCTTCTGCGCCGCGGTCAGCCGCCGCTCCAGGCTGTCGAGATCGGCCAGCATCAGTTCGGTCTCGACCACGTCGGCGTCACGCAGCGGATCGATCGAGCCCTCGACATGCGTCACGTCCGGGTCCTCGAAGCAGCGCAGGACATGGATGATCGCATCCACTTCCCGGATGTTCGCGAGGAACTGGTTGCCGAGCCCCTCCCCCTTCGACGCGCCGCGCACCAGGCCGGCGATGTCCACGAATTCGAGCGAGGTGGGCACGACCTTGATCGACTTGCCGATCTCGGCGAGCACGCCGAGGCGCGGATCCGGCACGGCGACGCGGCCGACATTGGGCTCGATCGTGCAGAACGGATAATTGGCCGCCTGGGCCGCGGCGGTCGCGGTCAGCGCGTTGAACAGCGTGGACTTGCCGACATTGGGCAGGCCGACGATGCCGCAGTTGAACCCCATCTACCTGGTCTCCTGGGTCAGCAGCGCGACCCTGGTCATGAAATCCTCGGGCTTCCCTTGGGCCAACAGCGGCGCCGCGTCGGCCACCGCGTCCAGCAGCGCCACCAGCCACGGCCGGTCGTCCTTGGAGAAGTCGCCCAGCACGTGGCCGGTCACACGATCCTTGTGGCCGGGATGCCCGATCCCCAGCCGGACGCGCCAATATTCCGGCGAGCCGAGTTGCCGGTCCATCGAGCGCAACCCGTTATGCCCGGCCGCGCCCCCGCCCCGCTTCACCCGCACCTTGCCGGGCGCGAGGTCGAGTTCGTCATGGAACGCGGTGATCGCCTCGAGCGGCAGCTTGTAGAACGCGGCGGCGGGCTGCACCGATTCACCCGAGGCGTTCATGTAGGTCATGGGCTTGAGCGCCAGGATCTTCTGGCCGGCGATGCTGCCCTCGGCCACCAGTCCCTTGAAGCGCTGCCGCCACGGCGAGAACCGGTGGTGATCCGCGATCACGTCGAGGGCCATGAAGCCGATGTTGTGCCGCTGCCGCGCCATCCCCGGCTCAGGATTGCCGAGTCCGACCCAGAGCAACATCTCACCCTCTCCATCGCGATCGGCCGGGGCCGCACCCGCGCTCATACGTCGTCATGGCCGAACTCGAGCGGCCGTCCCGACACCCGGTGCTACCGGTATGGCCGGGCCTGACCCGGCCCACCGGCACCCCCTTCGACTGGCATGGCCGGGTCGATCCCCGGGTCAGGCCGGGGACGGCCATGCCCGTCGAGCGGGAGCGGATCAGCCCTTCTTCGCGGCTGCCTTGGCCGGAGCCTTGGCCGGGGCGGCCGCGGCAGCAGCCTGCGGCTCCGCCGGCGCCTCGATCTTGGTCGGCGGGGCGACGGTCGCGATGACGAAGTCGCGGTCGGTGATCACCGGGCGGACGCCGTCCTTGCCGGCGAGATCGCTCCAGCGGACGTTGTCGTTGAAATCGAGCCCGTCGAGGTTGGCCGTGAACTGCTCCGGGATGGAGTCCGGATCGCACAGCACCTCGACCGCATGGCGCACCACGTTCAGCACGCCGCCGCGCTTCAGGCCGGGGCTGGTGCCGTCGTTCTCGAAATGCACGGGCACGGTGACGCGGATCTGCTCCCCCGGCGCGAGGCGCTGAAAGTCCACGTGCTGCGGAGTATCGGTCACCGGATGGTATTGCACGGCGCGGATCAGCGCGCGGACCGGATCGGCCCCGGTCTTGATCTCATACAG
>MKTV01000038.1:0-264 GCA_001898425.1 Rhodospirillales bacterium 69-11 | reverse complement strand
TCCTGATGCCCACCATAGATGACCGCGGGCACCTTGCCCGCACGCCGAGTCGCCCGCGCCGCCCCCTTACCGGCTCGCGCACGAACCTCGGCCTCGATCGTCACGATATTGGCCACGTCGTTTGCTCCTAAAAACAGAAGCGCCGGCCTCCAGGGGTGCCGGCGCGGGGCGCGATGTAGCGGATGTGGCGGGCGGGAGCAAGAGCGTGGGGAGGTGGCGTAGGGCAATCGCTTGAACGGACGAGGGTTCGGGATTCCGGCTCGG
>MKTV01000037.1 GCA_001898425.1 Rhodospirillales bacterium 69-11 | reverse complement strand
CAACGTGTAGCTACATCGATCGAAGGCCATTCTATGCACCGCGCCATCTGGTGGCCGGGGGCGCCAACGACAACAGAAGGACTACGGTTTCGCGGTGAAGCCCAACTTTGAAACCCGGAGCAACACGGGTTAGATGCATTCGATGGAGGTTTTCCACTCCCCGCAGCAAGCATTTGAGCGGAAAGGTCCGGCCAACCCTTGGGCTTGCAATTGAAATCAGGGAAATCGAGTGAAGCTGGGAGCACCCTGCCAGAGTGGGATCTTAAATCCGGGCATTACGTCCCAAAAACAAATAAGGAAACGATCATGATTGACGACCAACAACGCGACGAGCTTCTCGCAAAGAGACCTGCGGTATCTGTGACGAAAGAACGGATCGAGAGTGTTATCACGAGTGTCGAATTCGAGCGGATCTCTGACGGGACAATGACGATTTGCGTCGTCACGCTGCGCAACGGATTCCAGGTCGTCGGCAAGTCTGCCTGCGCACACCCGGAAAATTACAACAAGGACCTCGGCGAGAAGATCGCCTACGACGACGCTTTCCGCCAGATCTGGCCGCTCGAAGGCTATCTGCTACGGGAATCGCTCTACCTTTTTGCGCAGAAGCCTGCTCCCACGGACCCCGCTGTCGGAGAAACCACATCAGACGCGGCCTGATTCACCAGAACGCCGTCTCTGGCGGCGTTCGAGTGAGCCAGATCGGCTCAGGCCAATAGGCCCAAAAACAAGAAGGAGAACCTCTATGGCAACCGCCACGAAAACCAAGAAGCCCACGGCGAAAGCAGCGCCGAAGAATGCTGCGAAAAAGCCGGCACCGAAGAAAGCAGCCGCGAAGCCGGTCAAGTCGCCAACAAAGGCTTCCGTCACGGTCAAAGCGAAAAGCCCGATGCGCGGCAAACCCACGCCGAAGACCGCGAAGAAGAAGTGACTTCGCAGGGCGCATCCTCGCGGGTGCGTCCGCCGAAGTCACTCGGCCGCAAGGCCCAACAAGAAAGGGAAAACCAATGGCTGCGAGGCCCAATAAAAAGGCGGAAGCCGACTCATCTGAAGTAAGTGGCGTATCTGGCGCTAGACTGCTGTCCTACATTGAACGCATCGAACGTCTCGAAGAAGAGAAGCGAGGGATCGCCGATGACATCAAGGAAGTAAAAGCGGAAGCGAAGAGCTTCGGATTCGATGTTCCTACGATCAATGCGATTATCAAGCTCCGCCGGCTTACACAAGAGCAACGGGATGAGCAGGAAGCGCTTCTGGACATCTATAGAGCTGCCCTCGGCATGCTCTTTGACACTCCTCTCGGCGAAGCTGCACGGCGCAGACTGTCCGCTCCCCCTCCAAGGCACGATGACCCTGATGGTGCGCCGGGCCACGAGGCGCTGGACGAACCAGAAGACGAGCCGGTTGACCCCCATAGCGCAGTATCTGCGGACGACGCACGCGCGATGGGTACTGAGGCTGCGTTGCAAGGCATTCCGGTCACGCGCAACCCGTTCGCCGCCGGTGACAAGCGTAGGGCCATCTGGGACGAAGCCTGGTGCGCTGCGCTGGGCACGGATGGGATGGACATTCCCGAGCCGTTCAGACGGCGGAAGCCGGACACTCCGCAACCTGATGCGGGGGGCGAGCAATGAGGTCGACTCAGTTTGTGCTCTCCACCGCCTTACGGGATATGGCCACCGTTCTATACCCAGAGGACGCGATCCAGCCGATTTTGCCGCGTGCCGTCCGAGGTGCGGTCCCTCAATGGATGACGGAGATCCGGTGCGAGGAGGAGCTTGCCGCTGTCGGGGTATCCCCAAGACGCACCGCCCTTCTGTCCGGCCCTCCGGGGTGCGGGAAGACTACCCTCGCCCACCATCTGGCGGCGCGGTTGGGGATCGCATTAGTATGCGTTCATCTCGACCGTC
>MKTV01000036.1:0-14457 GCA_001898425.1 Rhodospirillales bacterium 69-11 | reverse complement strand
CGATTTGTGGGCACGGAGAATCCTCTCGCCGCTGATGACATCGACCTCAACAAAAGCTGTGGAGGCTCCGCGAGCAGAAGGTGAGCGGTCGTCGCAGAGGATTTGATGGCGTGTCTGCATGCCTCGCAGTGCCCCCGGGATCAGAGCAGGAGATGAATTATGACAGTTGATGCTCCCCAGGTTTCGGCCTCAATGAATACTCGAAACACCTACGTACAGGCTGATTGCGGCCAATGCAGATGGTGCGGTGAGAAATTCGTCAGAAGACGTGGTGGCAAGCCCCAGATGTTTTGCTCGCGCTCATGCAAGACAAAATTTGAGCGCGGCCGCATCGCCTATGCCGACTGGGGCCTGGCTGAACATACGATTGGGATAAAGGACCTTCAGTCTGCGCTCGCGTGGCGAGAACGTCGGAGCGGCCGTCATGACTGAAGCTCCAAACATGCGAGTCTTGCGGTCTTGCAAAGAACAATTCGGACGGGAACCGGCGCGCTATTCCTCGCTATTTGGCGGTTTAGCCCGCTCTAAGCGGCGGCATCTTACACTCTATATGAGTCCGCCAGTCCGCCAACTCTTCGAAGCTCTCAGTCACCTGCCAATGGCAGTCATAAGCGATCAGTCCTCTGCCGATTCCATAATAACACCACCACCACCA
Source organism: Rhodospirillales bacterium 69-11 (assembly GCA_001898425.1). GTDB lineage: Bacteria > Pseudomonadota > Alphaproteobacteria > Acetobacterales > Acetobacteraceae > Rhodopila. Next base: position 13,802 of record MKTV01000036.1, on the reverse strand, counting down.
CCACCACCACCACCACCAGCACGTGCTATGGCCCGTCGTAACCTCACCGAACACATCTCCGCACGTGCCGCAAAGCAATTAGCCCAGGCGGCCCTGTCGGCTTTTGAGCAGGGCTATCCTCTCAACGTCTCTCTCACAATCCACTTTCGTGCAGCGGACATAGAACCTGCGCACGCGCAGATTTTCATCACACGCTTCTTCAAGCTTGCCGGTGACTGGCTATGTGCCGTGGGACACGTCCCACGGTCTTATGTCTGGGCTCTGGAGTCCCCGGGCGACAAGGGCCTGCACATGCACGCACTACTTCACGTGCCCTATCATCAATGCGGGGATTTTCGGCGGCGCTGCCCTGGATGGATCGAGAAAGCAGGAGGGCGTTTGGATCATGGAGTGCTAAAGATCAAGGACGTCGATTGCTCACCACTGAGCGCGCGCGTGGATGATTATCTCGATAAAGGCCTCGGAGGGGCCGTGAAATATCTCTTGAAAGGCTCGGATCCCGGCTTCTGCAAAAAGGCTGGGATCAACCATAGCCCGCAGGGCCGCATTCGCGGCAAACGGACTGGCCGTTCCCAGAACCTGCGTCCCGCAGGGAAAGTAACTGGAGCGGGGCTGCCGGACTTCCAAAGCGACTGTCCACCCCCCACGACGCTGGAGCAGTACATCCGTGCGGTACGATAGCAACGAAGGCGTTCTGAGCCGCGCTTCAGCGTCCACTTTACCGTGATTGTGTGGCTCGGCTCCCAGAGCAACGCACGCATTGTGCAGGAGGGTATTTTCAGCACTCGCGAGAGGCTACATGCCCCTGAGCCGCTCAGGAGATCCTCCTCTGATGATGATTAGCGCGCAATGGGACCTCCATTCGGGGGATCTGTGTGTAAAAGGATCCATCCCGGAGCTTTAGAAGACCGCGTGGTTTGACCGGGGGGGCAGGGACGAGCGTCCGTATGACGCGCCGGTCGCAGACAAATCCGGCTATGGGCAGTTGAGTGGCATCGTTGCGATCGCGGCCAACACGAACAATGCCTTCGCCCTTGCATCGGACGGCCGGCGCTTGCCTGGGGCGACACGTTCCGGTCCCCCCTTGCGCACGGCAGCCCGTACCCAGTGTCGTCTGCGAGCCCATTCGTCCCGATCGCGGTTATCGACTCGACCGGCACGGGTCTACTGCGGCTCGGTCCGGCGGCATAAGCGCCAGCGGACTAGCTTTCGAAGCTCTGGCGTCGCTCGCCCCTAGCGATCGATTTATTCATCTGATTCCGTCGATCGATATTTCAGGGGTGTTAGCGCTTCGGGCAAGATACCCGAGCGGCGGAAACAGGTCACACCGGTTAACGGCCCGGAAGCGGCCCAAAAACAACCCTTAATGACTTCATTACGGTTGCGGGTTAGTGTCCGCGCTGAGGCGGCTCAATAGCTGCCTTGGGGCGTGAGAACCCCACGTTTGCCGGATCGGTGCGTCCGTAATCCGCACTCCTCGACCCTATGGTCGGGGAGGCACCGGCGCATGTTCAGGGCGAAAGCCTAAAGGCCGGTGCGAGCCTCGTAAACGTGGCTTTCTCAACTCCCCGATCGCCAGAGGGAGTTGTTCATGCGCAAGCTATTTGTCATCGCAGCTACTTTGATCATGTGCGGCTGTGCCAGCAGTGCGAATCAAACGCCGGAACAGCGGGCCGCTATCGTCCGAATGATCCAAAACATGGGCACTAACACGGCGGAGAGCCTGCGCATCACGCAACAGGGCCTATCGCGGGCAAACCAGCAGCCGCGGCCCACGACACCAACAAGCTGCATCACCAACTATGTCGGCAGTTATGCCTATACGAACTGCCAATAGCCATGAATGCCGCCGTTTTGTTGGCTGCGTTTATCAACGCCATTCCGGCAATCTTTGGATGGATGGCCATTATCGCGCTTCTCGTACTGATGCCACTAGCCTGTTTCCAGCGTACGCGTCCTGCAGCTGCTATGGGGTTTATGCTGTCGCTTCCGTTGCTGGCTTTTCTGGTTTGGGTTAGTTGCCTGATTACGGTTTATGCCTATTGGGGACTAACTTCGCTGTTAGTCGCTACGTTCGTAGTTGGTGTTGGCGTTGTCCCGGCTGCGGCTATCGCGGTGCTCCTGGACGGTACCTGGTATGATGTCCTCGGGCTTTTTTTAATGATCACACTAACCGTAGCAGTCGCCGCCGCAGCGTTCGGCTTGCAGGATACCAATTGAATGACCGCGTTACTATCTGAGTTAGGCGGGGCTGAGGTGCGCCATTGGAATACCCAGGCAAGATAGCTGAGGTGAAATCCCAGTGCTGCGTTTCGAGCATTACAGACGGGGTTTATACGAAGCTCCCGCTTCTTTCGATCGATGCCGACCAGACCTTTGCTATGGAAGTTTGCATTTTTGAGACGTCAAATCGCTATAGCATCGGTGAAGTTACTGGGCTGTTGTCTACTCTGCCCATACAGCAAAGTGCCTTGAAATCGATCTGAGAACAGGGGCAAAACAGGCCTATGGCAAAGTTTCGTCCTGGGCAAAGTGGCAATCCTGGCGGACGGCCGAAGACCACGGCACTTCTGCGGCAGATGGCTCAGGACCAGGCCGAAGCAAACGTGCGGGCTCTCGTCGAGATTCGTGACAACAAAAGAGCGTCGGCTTCTGCGCGCATTGCGGCTATCCGTGAACTGTTCGATCGAGGCTTCGGGAAAGCCATTCAGACCGTTGACGGCAAAGCCGACCTGCTGCCGGTCCATTTCGTGATCGAAGGCCTTTACGACAGCGAGGGCGCCCCCTCAATAAGTCACCGCATGAACGATGCCAACGCACGTCCCCGGGAGAAGCATAACTAGGCCGTAAACTCATAAACGGCCGTGAGATTTTTTTGACTTGCGCGCTTCAGACTTCCCATTGCGAGGGACGTTTGATGACGCGGCGGCGATACGAACCGCCGGATGAGGAATGGTTGATCATCGCGCCACTGCTGCCGAACAAGCCGCGCGATGTTTCCCGCGTTGATGACCGGTGGGTTCTGGACGGCATTCTTTGACGTTTCGACACTGGCTCGCCGTGGGCGAAAATACCCTGCCGACCCTTTCGGGCAATCATCTCATGCTGGGCAACTTGTAAGGCGATCTATGGGATGCGAGGTTCCGCACCCGCTGAGCAAGGTATGATTTCGGGGGCTTCCAAGTGTAGAAAATGACCAAGCCCTTCGAATTCCCGGAGAGTGGGTGTGCGCGTGAAGTAAGATGGGGCCATGGACGCTCTGAAAACCGGGGCGCTCACACAGCCATCCATGGTTCCTGTCAATCCCAGAACCGCGGCGGGAATAAGATTCGACCACAATTGCCCGGTTTCTGCGGCGCGCGGATGATCGGCCTGGAATGGGGCGCGATAATAGGCGAGCGCCGCCTCCATAACGCCCGGCTTGGAAAACACAGCCTTCATCTGTGCCAGATCCTCGGCCTGCGCAGGCCAATTCGGCGACCAGCTCTGCCATAGGCTTTCGAGCATGGATTCCCACCCGTGCTCCATCACGGCATCGGCCAGGTCCCGCAACTGGAAAAAATACACATACCAGGAGCGCTTGAGCTACGCGGAGACATTCATCATCGCAGCGGCAAATCCGGCGGGATGCGGCACTGCAAGGGCCGTGAGCGAACGCACGCGCCCTTGCACGCACGCGGCGGACCATACTGCACGACAGTGACCACGGATGTGAGGGGAACAATTCCAGTGGCCAGCGTTCGGTATTCAGCATTGCGTTCATCAGTGGGGTTTTGCCCATGGCTGAACCGGCCGACCGCGACGATATTGAATCGATCCTCAGCTAGCGTTGCTGCCGTAGGTGCAGCTTGGCGAGCGTTGGTTGAGTCCGGGAGACCGGGCGACAAAATTCTCCGTACCCTCCGGAGCCTGGCCAACCAGCGTTCAAGCAACGTTCCATTTGGATGAGGACAATCAGTCCCTGCCCCCGTCGGGAGCAAGTATTCATAACCTGAAATTTACAACTTCTAATACACCGTGCCGTCAGTTAGTTTATTGGAGGGCTGCGCCATGGATGATCAATGCGATGTGCATCGTCCTTGAGATGGCAAGGGAGGAGTTGGGGGGGCGTGCGTACAGAAATCGATCATATGCGTGAGGCATTGGCCTCCTACATAGAGGCCACCTATCACCTCTCGCATCCTAAGGTCATCGAACTCCGACGCCAGTTGCTACACGAAGGCGGCGTCGCTCAAACCCCCTACATTGAGAGCACACCTCTCTACCTCGGCGATCGACGATTCGCCGATCTCGCTCTTCCGGATAAGGTCGGCGCGTTTCTGACCAGCCTCGCGAGCAAGGAAGAACAGCTTCTATTTGATCCGCCCTATAAGCATCAAGCGGATACTTTGGAAGCGGCAATGCAGCCCAATTCTGCCGGCTACGCCATTGTAGTAACGACAGGTACTGGCTCGGGCAAGACTGAGAGCTTCTTGCTGCCTGTGCTGTCACGCTTGGCGGACGAGGCGCTGCACCGACCGCAGCATTTTAAGACGCGTGCAGTGCGTGCGTTGCTACTCTATCCGATGAACGCTTTGGTCAATGACCAGTTGGGCCGGCTACGCACCTTGTTCGGTTCGTCGGCTGTCCGGAAGGTCTTCACCGACGCGGTCGGTCGGCCAGCAAAATTCGGCCGCTATACTGGCCGCACGCTCTATCCTGGCATGCGGGACGGCAAGCGTGACCAGCGGCGGCTGAAGACGCTTGAATACTATCTCAAGATCGAAGACGCCGCACGTGGGGGAAGCAAGGAGAACCAGGAACTGGTCCGGACGCTACGCGATAAGGGGCGCTGGCCCGCCAAGCCCGACAGCTATCTAGGGGCATTTGATGGCCTACGCGACTGGTACGGGAAGCCCGGACGGCATTGGCAAGACGACAATGGTGATCCACTGCGCGCCAATGAGCGGCTTGAGGATCCCGAATTGCTGACACGCCACGAAATTCAGGAAGCTTGCCCAGATCTCTTGGTCACCAACTATTCGATGCTCGAATACATGCTGCTTCGGCCGATCGAGCGCGAGATTTTCGCCGACACGCGTGTCTTCTTCGAGGCGCACCCTGAGGAAAAGTTCTTCCTCATCCTCGATGAGGCGCATCTCTACCGAGGAGCCAATGGTACTGAAGTTGCCTATCTGGTCCGCCGCCTCCTCGACCGGCTTGGTCTGCCTTCATCGCGGGTCGTGTTCATCGCAACCAGCGCTTCGTTCTCCAACCCCGAAGCGGCCAAGCAATTTATATCCGGTCTTTCCGGACTCGATCCGCAGGCAATCAAGTCACTCGCCGGCCGCAAGCGTGCGTTCGAGAGTGCAGGCCCTGGTGACGCCGCACTGGCAAGAGCTTTGGCGGAAGTGCCGCTCGCGATGCTCCATTCCTCGTCGCTGCGCGATCGGTCGAGCCTAGTTCTCCCGCTCGCCAGGGGTCGCGCTGATATAGGGGGGGCGCCCGTCACGGTCACGCGGATCGACGCTAGTTCGGGCGAGATACTCGTTACCGTTCATGGGATTGGCCCAACAGCAACTCGGATCGAGGAAGCGCTCGTCGTCGCCAATGGCAGCGTCAAGACTGACCAGCGCTTCCTCGTCGTTGACGAAGTGGAATGCCCAGATGGCAGTGTCAGCGTGGCTCGTCATTACTTGCTTGGCACCGCCGACAGTGAGGGCTTCAGGCCCATCTCCGATGACCTCCCAGCCACGCTTGCGGAACTCCTACGAGACCTCCCTGTCCTTGCGCGGCTACGCAACATTACGAGCGGCGCAGAATGCGCGAGCGATCCCATCGAGGATCATGGTGCCGCGTGGGCACTCACCGACCTTCCGCGCGTCCTGTTTCCTGACGCCGACAATACAACCGGCGCAGCAGCGACGGACGCGCTCTTGGAGCTTGCCTCGCTCGCTCGGCCAACACCCGACGCGGCGCCGCTGCTGCCGGCGCGAGTCCACATGCTTTTCCGCGGGTTGCCTGGCTTGTGGGCCTGTGCGAACCCGGACTGCACGCAGATCGATGCAGCGCTGCGCGGCGGCCCCACCGGCAAGCTTTATTCCGAGCCGCGCCAGAATTGCGCGTGCGGCTCGCAGGTCTATGAACTCTATAGTTGCCGTTCCTGCGGCCTGTCGGTGGCGCGCGCCAATATCGGCGCACCAGCCGGGATCGACCATCTCTGGCAGGATAACGGCCAAGCTTACGCAGGGGAGGCCGGCCTGATCGAGGCCGTTCACGTATGCTTGGAAGACCCGATGCCGCAGAAGGCTGGCGCAGTTCGCGCGGCATTTCTCGATTTCGGTACGGGCAAGATCGATGGCGGCGGCGACACGGTGCGTGAGGTATGGCTGCCGCCCTTGCTCGGACCCAAGCTGTTCGATTTTTGTCCGCGTTGCGAGACCGCAAGCGGTCCTACTTCGGCAAATGGTATTTCCGATCTGCAGACCAAGGGCGAGCAGCCGTTCCAGGAACTGATCTCGGTCCAGGTGCTCGAGCAGCCGCCGCGGCCTCAGAGCAAGACGCCGCTCCAGGGACGCAAGGCGTTGGTCTTCTCCGATGGACGCCAGACGGCCTCGCGTCTTGCCGGAACCCTCAAGACCTTCTCGTTCCGCGACAGTCTCCGGCCATTGCTTCTGGCCGGCATGGCAGCGCTCAGGCAATCGGTCTTTAAGCCGTCGCTCGACGACGCTCCGTTAGCGATCGCACTCGGTGCCGCGCGCCATAAAGTTCGATTGCGCCCTGCTGGCGACGACGATGGTCGCATGGACCGTGACGGCCAGATCGCGCTAGGTCTGCTCGGCGATCCGGATGCCGAGACCAGCGATTTCAGCACGCTGTCGAGCAAGACTAGCGAGCAAGCGCTGCTGTCCGTCTACGAGAGTATCTACGCGGTGCTGCAGGACGATCACACCGGGCTGTCTCCGCTCGCTTTGGCGATCCTGAGGCCCAAACTTACCAAAATGGAGACGAAAAAGCTCGTCGAAGGGCTCCAACTGCCGGCGATCGAGGGATTGACTGAGGATGAGGCGCGCACCGCGCTTATCGAACTGTGGCTATGGCAGGCAATGCGCAAGCATGCCATCCGCCTTCAGCACACACCCGGCAATGTCGAGGGTGCCCGTGGTTCAGCAGGCATCCGCGTGTGGAATGGCAAGTTCTCGCGGAAACTCGCAGCTTTGCTGGAAGCCCGTGGCCTCAAGCTGTGGCTGAAGGGCGATTATCTGACAGCATGCGAGCCTGTGCTCCGAGACGTGTTCGCCCCTGGAGCCAGCGGCGACTATTTTGTTCAAGCCGCTAAGGTCACGCTTGGGGTCGATAGCGCGGACGAGTGGATTCGGTGCGAGCGTTGCACTCGTATTTCGCCGCGCAATCCGCTACTCGGCGACAAATGTGGCTATTGCACCGGTGACGCCAAGCGCATTGATCCATCGCAGGATCCGGTGTTCCGTAGCCGAAAGGCTTTCTATCGCCGCCTCTGGGAGCGGCTCAGTGACGAGAATGACGGTTATACGCCGCACCAATTGATCGCCGAGGAGCATTCCGCGGCGCTCAACGATAGTGGCATGGCCAACGCTATGTCGCGGAACGAAGCCTATGAGCTTCGCTTTCAGGACATTCCGATCGAGCAGGATGGTCAGATCGGGGCTCCGATCGATATTTTGAGTTGCACCACCACGATGGAGGTGGGCATTGACATCGGTGGCCTGACCGCCGTTGCGTTGCGCAATGTTCCGCCGGGTCGCGCCAACTATCAGCAGCGCGCAGGGCGCGCTGGCCGCCGTGGTGCGGGCCTATCGACCGTAGTGATGTTCTGCGGTGCCGACAGCCACGACCAGAGCTTCTTCCGCGATCCTGCACCGATGGTCGCGGGACCGTCTCCCGATCCGATCCTCAATCTTGACAATCTGGTGATCGCTCGTCGCCAAGCGTTCGCCTATCTGATCGGACGGTTCCAGCAGGCTCGCATCGACACGGTAGGCGGCAGTTCGGACGTGTTCTCATCATTAGGCTTGGTGGCCGATTTCTTAAGCGGCGATACGGATGTTTTCTCGCTCTCGGGCCTGAAGCAATGGATCGCCGACAATCGCGAGGAACTGCGCGGCGACCTTGTCAGGCTGTTCACTGCCTCGTGCCCCGCGCTGGACCCGAATGCGCTGCTCGACGAATTCCCAGTCGTGCTAGAGACCGCGCTTCCCTTGCCGGCTGATGGGGATGATGAACCGGCAACCGAGACTCCGCCAGCCGAGGACGACGATGTAGAGGATGAGATCGCTAAAGCTGGCGGCGAAGAAGAAGGCCGCGACGATGATCATGGCAGGCTGCTCGATCGTCTGTTCAAGCTCGCTCTGCTGCCCAAATACGCTTTCCCGACCGATGTCGCGACCTTCAGCGTATTCGAAGAAGGAACCGATCCGTGGAACCCGAAGCGGCGCTATGCGCCGCAGCAGTCATTGAATGCAGCACTCAGCCAATATGCGCCTGGGCATGAAGTGTGGGTCGACGGCCAGCGCTATCTGTCGCTCGGCCTTTATTCGGAGCGCGACGAGGATCGCCGTCAAGCCTATCAGGGTAAGCGGCTCTATTTCCAATGCCGGGTTTGCAACTATGCGGACCTGCTGGATTGGGACCAGGGTTATGTCGAACAGACCCGCGATTGTCCTGCCTGCGGTAATCGCGCCACGCTCGGCCCCGCCCGGCGTTGGGTGCGGCCGCCGGGCTTTTCCCATCCGCCGAGCATCACCGTGCTCCCACCCGATTTCGACGCTGGCATGCGACTGCGTCCGACCAAGGCGACGCTCGATTCCCTGTCATTCGAGCCGGACTCGCGCATCGGCGGAGAAGTCTGGCCGATCGGTACGGGTTGGGAAGGCTGGAGCGAAAGCAAGTCGCTTGTCGTCACCAATCGGGGGTCGCTCAGTGCGATCAATCCGGGCTTCAACTATTGTACGCAATGTGGCCGGATCGAGCCGGCGGACTTCGACCCGACGTTGAAGCAACTGGGTAGCGGCCAGCCGCACAACCGGCCGCGACCCAACCGAGCTAAGGAGCCAGAGCAGTGCAGTGGGACGGTGACGCGGATCGTGCTCGGCAATGAGTTCAGGACGGACGTTGCGGTCTTCCGGCTGGCGCTCCCGGTGGACTGGCAGTTCGATCCCTACCGGCCTTCGACCACCATTGCCGCGCGGTCTGCGGTAGAGGCGCTCCGCCGTGCGGCGTGTCAACTCGAGGATCTCGAGCCCAATGACATCGATGGTGATTTCCGCTTTGCGCCGGACAACGGCACACAGCAGTTCATTGATCTCTACCTCTACGACCAGGCATCTGGTGGCGCCGGCTTTGTCAAGGCGGCGGCGCGTGATCCCCGCCGACTGGTAGAGCACGCCATCACCCTACTCGAAGGCTGCACTTGCGATGATAGCTGCTATCAGTGCCTACGATCCTACAAGAACAGGTTTGAGCACGCCCTGTTCGACCGTCGGATCGGCGCTGATCTGCTGAGGACATGCTTCGATGGCGCTCCGCTCACGATCGATCCAGAACGCGAAGACTATGCACTTGATCGGCTGGAACGCGATATGGCCGAGAGCGGTGTTTCGACGACCCGCCTCGACGGCGGTCTTCTGGATTCCGCTGGTAGGCTAATCTGCCTTTCACACCCTTTCCGCGAGAGCCAGCCCTGCAGCGCGCGAGCACAGGCGCTGGCGCAAGGCCGAGAGGCGGTTGCGATCGATATTCTGCTGGTGCTGCGCGCCTTGCCGATCGCCTCGAATCTCGCTGTGGCGACTCCCAATGTCGACAGCGGTCTTGGCCTCAAGCCGGCGGCGGATGGGACGCCGGAATTTACGGCGGCGATGGTGATCGCGGGGGATCTGGCAGCTTCGTCCGATGCGCCGCGATTCGCTGTCGCAGGGGCCGAGCCGGGCGATATTCTGTTCCGGGTCTCCGGCAATATGCTGTCGGGCAAGAATGGTGATGGACAGGGCGGCTCGATCGCGAAGGGATCGGTCTGCCTGTTCCGGCCGTTCGCGGGGACGCCGACGAAGTCCGACATCTATCTGCTGCGGCGAACCGACGGGCAGGCGTTCGGCGCGACCAGCGCCGAATGGACCGCGGGCATCCTGCAGCCGACGAACAATGGCGGTATGCGGGTCCGCTACCGGGCGGCCTCGCAGCATATGGAATGCGTCAGCGAACTGGTGATGCCCGCCGCGGCGGTGCAGCCGATCGCGATCCTCGTGAAGGCGGTGGCCTGATGGCGCTGTTCATCCCGCCCATCGATCCGGACACGATGGAACACGGCTCCGAAGCTGATCTGGCGCGCGCGATGCTGATGGGCCTCGGCGCCGGCTTCATCGTCATGCACTCGCTGCCCTGGGCCAATCCGGCGCGCGACGACATCAGCGCGCCTGCGCGTGAGGGCGAAGCCGACTTCCTGATCCTGCACCGCCAATATGGCCTGCTTGTCCTCGAGGCGAAGGGCGGCGAGATCGTCTGCAAGAGCCGGCGCTGGTTCCGCCAGAAGAAGGCCGGGCTGGAGGAGATCAAGGATCCCGTCCGGCAGGCGAATCGAAGCAAGTGGGCGCTTCTGCGCCGGATCGAGCAGATTTGCGGCAAGGCGGTCGCCGAGCGGACGACGCTGGCAATCGGCGTGGCTTTTCCGCATTGCCTCTTCAAAGGGCAGGCTCCGACCGATCTGCCCGAGCAGGCGGTGATCACGATGGACGATCTGCCAGACATCAAGGCTGCGGTCATTCGCGCCTACAAGGCGGCGGACAGGGGCAAAGCGGAACTCTCCGTCGAGGAAATCGATGCTGTCCGGCGCGCGCTGGCGCCTGAATTCCGGATCTATGAGCCGCTGCGAGTAAGCCTTGACGCCAATGCCGAGATACTGGCGCAACTCACGCGGCAGCAACTCCAGATTCTGCGCGGCTTCGACGCCAATCCGCGCGCGATCATCGAGGGAGTTGCCGGTTCGGGAAAGACCTTGTTGGCGATGCAGCGGGCGCGGTCGTTCGCTAAGTCCGGCCCGGTGCTTTTCACCTGCTTCAATGCCGAACTCGCAAAATGGGTGCGTGAAGAAATGGGTGACGCGCTGGTCGAGAATGGCGGCTCAATCCGCGTCGAGAATTTCCACCGCCTGGCCGCCGACCTATGCAAAGAGGCGGGTATCGATTTTGTTGCCAGCGACGTTGATCCGGCGCGTTGGTGGGACGAGGCAGCGCCCGACCTTCTCGCCCAGGCCGCGATGGACCTCTATGACGATGACTTCCGCTATGCGGCGCTCGTGGTGGATGAGGCGCAGGATTTCTCGCCCGGATGGTGGGATGCGCTCGACTATCTGTGGGACAGCAAGGGGCCGATCTGGGCATTTCTCGACAAGGCGCAAAGCCTTCGACGCGATCCCGTCGATCCGCCCATCGCCGGCGCCTTCCGCTTTGCCCTCGACGTCAACTGCCGCAACACGCGCCGGATCGTGGCGTGCGCCAACACCGCGACGCATATCGAAAGCGAGCCGTTCGACATGGCCCCGCTCGGGCGACCGCCAAAGATCATAACGCCGACAACCCCGGCGGCGATCAGCGGGTTGATTGCGCACGAAGTGCGCGCGCTCCTCAGCGAGCACCGGCTTGCGCCGCGTCAAATCGCGATCATCGGCCCCGCTAGCAAGGCGAAGGGGCCACTGGCCGGTGTCGCGCAGATCGATGGTGTGCCACTGATCGATGATGCAACGTGCTGGCGCGAGGGCAACGGCGTGCTTGTCAGCACCGCGCGCAGTTTTAAGGGGCTCGAGGCCGATGTCGTCATACTAGCCGATTTCTCGGGATTGGGTGGCCTTTTCACTATCAGCGATCTCTATGTGGCGCTGACACGCGCCCGCTCGCACTTGATCATCGTCGCGCACGACCGTGTAGCGCGCGACAGCCTCGATACCGCGGTGTCCGCCGCGATTGCTCTCGGAACCGACGAATGAGTAACTTGGATGACTGGGCGGTAGCAATTCATCTCCAGCGCGATCAGGAAGGGGTGCCGCTGCTCGGCAGTGTTGTCGCACACATTCGTAATGCCGTAATCGAAGGTGGCTTTGTTACCAAGGGGCGGATTACAAGTGGGCTCAAGGAAGCCTATCGCCCGCTCGGGATCGATGAGAGCGTCTTGCGTGCCCTGATCAAGGACGCCCTGCGGTTGCTCGTGCTAGCCGGAGACGTCGACGAACTGACTACGGGTGCCGGCCGCGGCTATGCCGCAACGCCGCCTCGGCGCATACATTGGGGAGGTGGCCGAGACGCGTTACTCGGCGGCATAAGCCTTACTTCGAGCAAGGTGGTCCGCCACGTTGAGGGAACCGAAGGCGCTGCCGAGAGTTCAGTGATGACAACGCTACGGGATGAATTGGGGCGTCCCGCCTGGCGCGATATCTTGGTTGGATTAGGCGGTGCCGACCTACCCGATGGTAATGCATCCACCTTGACCGATTTTGCCCGAACTCTGACGTTGATCGGCTCGCGTTACTCACTCGACGAGCCTGAGAATGTCGCCGTGCTGAGCGGTCGGTCGGAATTCTTTGGCTCGGCTGAATCCCTCAATGGTCGTTGGCAACGCGTAGGAGGCGATGGCTTCTATCCAGCAATCGTCCGTAGCGGTTACACTGACCAAAGTATACTGCTCTCCATCCGAGGTCGCGAGGCGACACTGTGGCAGCCGCCAAGCCGCGACGTATGGAATTGGTGCGTTGTCGGCTACACTCTGGCCGCTGGCGAGCCAGTTATGCGTTACGACCGCGCTCAGGCCAAGCTCGACTTCCTGACGCCACCCCCAATACAAGCGGAACGCGCTGCACTGCTAACAGGCGAGAAGTTGAGCGCCTGGTCCTGGCACCTCGACGAATATGCCTTTCAGGTGATCGCTGCCCTTATGGGTTCCCCTCGCTAGACCGCTTTGGCACCACCCAGAAGTAACGTGGCGCTTTAAGCGTGGCGGCGCCTTTGATGGCGGTTTTTGCGCTAGAAATCCATTCACGGCGAGCTTTCCCGCAAGCCTCGGCAAGCCGAACGGACAACTCGGCGCCACGCCGTTCAGCCTGGATGATTGGTTCCGGCCTACTCTTGAGCGCCTCGCTGGCAACGAGCCCCGCCAGTTCGGCGCGGGCAACTGCAATGCGCCGCTCGTTTTCTGCGTCGATGGCGAATAGCCGTCCGTCGATTGCGCCGTTCAAGGCCACGATCGCTCGACTGAGCACTTCCGACCCCAAACGCCTCAATTCTCCCCGCGCGATTTCCCGCGCACCATCACGTCGCGTTTCCGTTAATTGGGATCGGCGGCGGGCCAACTGACGCACCGGCTGATCGCTCCATACCGGATCGAGTATTGCCGCTGCGGCTTCGCAGGTCACAAACTTCTCACCTTCCTCAACAAGCGTGATGATGAGCATTTCAGGCGGGCAAAGATCGACGAGCCAACGGCGGTCAGCGTCGAGCGCAGCGCCCAGAAAGCGTTTCGCGATGGCACGCGCGTCCTGTTCTGCCTTCGAGGCTCGACTGTCGAGCGGGCCAAGTACTGCCTCTACGTCCGTCGACAGAGCAGTACTCATCTCCATGCCGCTGCTGCCAAGAAGCAGACGCCGCCCTTCCCATTCGAGGATCGGATGGTCGTCGGGGTACTCAACCGCGAACTCTGTGGTGATATCCGATTTAGGAGCCTTCTCGATCAGCGCAGAAAGCAACTGATCGTGGAGTGGGCATCCGTGATCGAAGAAGTGGAGTTGTCGCTTTCGTCCATCGTTC
>MKTV01000035.1:4862-9571 GCA_001898425.1 Rhodospirillales bacterium 69-11 | reverse complement strand
TGCAGGCTCTCAACCTCAACGCCATACTCGATGCTTACGCCGTCATCGCTGCTGTGCCGGTGGGTGATGTAGCCTTGTATGGTGATGGGAATGCGAACGGTCTGGCCGTCCTTCGGGTAGCCGTTCGGGCCGAACAGCTTGGACAGAGACACTCGGCCAGACTTGATGTCGATCAGGGCGAAACCGCTTGTGTAACGGACGACTGGGGCTTTGTTGATTTTGGCGGTCATCGGGTACCCTCCGCCTTGGCGACCACCTGCTTGCCCTTATGGTAGGGGCATAGTCCTGTGTTCAGGTGATTAGGAACAGTCCCCGCGGTACATTCAATGCATCCAGCGTCAATCAAAAAATCAGCCGATTCGGGATCATCCTCGATTTGCTGGATTAAGCCTTTAATGACCTCCAGCATCGCCGGGGCCTGTTCAAACAGGGGACGGATAGCTTTCCATTCGGCGTTGCGCTCCTCGTAGTCGGAATCCGGCTTGCCGTCGTTCACCATGTCAACGGCCCAATCTTCAAGGAACTGGTCTGCCAGCCTAAGGAGCCGGTCGGCATCCTCGGTGGTGAAGGGCTTGTTGGTGGTGGGGCTGATGGTCATTTCAAATCTCCTTGGCGTTTAAATACCCGTCCAGTATCGGCCTGTTAAAAACAATATACCGGAACTACGGTAAAACATCGAACGGAATAGGCGCAATATTCGTGCTAATTTCTTTTCGGATGTTGCGCGGTTATGGGGAGGGATCTTGGCGACATTGGTGCCGTCGAGATCGGGCAAGCCGCTGTGTTGGCTTGGTTTCATACTGCCGCGACCACACACGGGTTGTCCGCCTCGTAGCGCACCCATAAAGCCTGCGTAGTGCCGCGACCCGTTGGTGGCTGCAAAAATTGTTTAGTCCGCCGCGTCCGCGAACAATGGGCCGCTATCTTTCTGCGTGGCGGATAGGTTGGTTTGCACGCGCCCAAGATCGGCCCTGATTCGGTCGGTGGCGATCTGGCAGTAGTCTGGGTTCAGTTCGAGAAGGATGGCGTTCCGTTCAAGGCGTTCGGCGACAAGCCCAGTCGTCCCGGCTCCGCCGAAAGGATCAAGCACAACACCGCCTTTCGGACAGCCCGCGAGGATGCAGGGTTCCGCAACGGCAGGGGGCATGGTGGCGAAGTGAGCGCCGGAAAATGGGGCCGTCGCGATGTTCCAGACAGATCGACGGTTGCGACCGAGAGGATGACAAGCGCCCGAAATGTCGGTTGCCAGCGTCTGACCGCCCGGCCCGCCGTCCGCCCACTTATGGTTTTCGCTGCGTCCGCGCTGCTGCCGTGCCAAACTTTCCGGCGAGTTGGGTTCCCGAACGGCATCGATGTCGTAGTAGTAGCGGTCCAATTTGGAAAACAAGAAGATGTATTCATGGGATTTCGTGCACCGGTCGGTCACGCTCTCCGGCATAGGGTTTGGCTTTGACCAGATGATATCCTGACGAAGCCACCAACCATCAGCCTGCAATGCCAGCGCCACGCGCCATGGAATACCAATCAGGTCCTTCGGCTTTAAGCCTGCGCCTTCCTTGCGGTGTTGCATACGTGCGGTGAAGGTGCGCGTGGCCCGCTGCCCGTTCCGGCCTTGGAAGCCGCCCGGCGCTCCGGCGTAGCTGTCGCCGAGGTTTAACCAGACGGTGCCGTCATCGCGCAGCACCCTTCGGATTTCGCGGAACAAGTCCACCATCGCCGAAACGTAGTCGTCGGGTGACGATTCAAGTCCAAGCTAGTTATCAACGCGAACTGCTCCGCATCGGGGGCATCGGCGTTTAAACCCTTCCTGCTGGTGCCCGGCGTGCCGCTTTCCGCCGCCAAGCGTGCTGGATGCCAGTCCTCGGGCCTCCGGCGTGGCTGACGGCTTGTGGTCGCACTCGCTGGAACCTCCTGTCCAGACCCCTGTGCCGTAGTCGCGCAGCCCAAAATATGGCGGCGACGTAACCACGCAATTGACCGATTCAGCCTCCAGCGTCAGGAGCGTTTTCCGGCAATCTCCTTGTATGATCCGAACAGGCACCTATAATTCTGCTTTCCCCACCTGTCGCCCGGTGGCGGCGTTTAAACGTCCGGCTTAAATTCGTCCGCATACCTGTATGACCGCACCCGCGTTCCATCGGATAGTGTCTCCGTCACGCGCACCGCCTTCCGGTCGGTGTCGGTAAGCAGGTTGCCAAGCGCATACCGCTTCCGCTCGCCGTCCGCGTTTGCCGGGTTCCCGTCCCGGTCGCAGCACGGGACCAGCCGCCCGGTCTGCTGGGCGCGGGCCAGGTCGTCGGGAAGGACGTATGTGATGGAGCCGTAGACGGTTTTGAGCTTGAGAGGCTGGGTCATGAGCGCGAAGCCAGCTTCTTCGAGATGCTCTCTAGCGCGTGGGTCTCCTGCCGGATGATCTGGGGTATAGACGACACGATCTCGATTAACTTACATAGCTTTCTGAATAGATCAGCGGTTGTCACCGTGCCGGCAAGATCAATACGGCAGGTCTCGCACCGACAGTCTTCAGTCTGCAATTCGCTGCCGTCTTGAAAGGTTACGGCATAGGCCTCCGGCTCGTTGTCGGTATCTACAAGAGCGCCGCAATCGACGCATGTATCCATAGACATAATCGCTTCCTTCTTCCGCTTGACGGGCGTTTAAATCAGAAAAACTCTACAGCGCCATTTCCTGCGGTCTTTTCAAAGACCTTACGCCATTCCCCAAATTTCGAGAGCCAATACTCGCCTTCCACACCTAACGTATCCGCGAACGCTCTGGCCGTGTCGGCGAATTCGGAAAAATCACGCGCAAGCTTCGCGGCGGTGATCGGGCCTATTACGCCTTCGCAGTCGCTGAAGTTAATTAGCTCCGTAAACGGGCCGGGTTTAGTATCAGACCAGACAGCCTCCGCGCTGTCATATCCGGCCATACGGGCTAGCAGGTCGCGCCAACGGTTGTACCCACTGTATGATCCGGCATGGAAATCCAGCTCTTCGTCATACTTGTATGGCGTATCCGGTTTGAGTCCCTTCGTTCTCCCGGGGAAATTCACTTCCGTGTACCCGACGCTGTAGAATGTAATCGTGCGATCTTCCGACGCCGAGTAGCTTACATCCGTCTCCGTGGTTTCTGCCAAATTGGTATATGCTCTGATACTAAGTCCCATTATCTCCTCTTCTTTCTCCGGCGATCCGCGCCGGGCGGGTTTATGATCCGTAGCTGCCTCTATAACGTCCGTGGTAAGCACGATCTTTGAAGATCGCCGCGCACGACTTGCTGCAAAATCTTGCCCAGCCTCGAGCGCGGTCAGCTTTTCGTGCGGTGAATGGAATGCCGCAGTTCTTGCACTGACAATCGACCTTCGCGCCCTTCGGCCGAGCCGGCGTTTTGCTTATTCCGTGCCGTTTAAGTTGCGCGGCAACCTCGGCGTGGACCTTGTTCTTTAAACTGCGTTCCTGCTGACGATGCCGACGATTTCGTTCGCCCATCTGCTCGCAAATCAAATCATCATAGTCGTCTGGTATGGTCTCACTCCCTTGACCCACTATCTCCTTCTCTTTCTCCGGCCTCGCCGGTCAATGTTTAAATCAGCCCATAATAATTATCTGCGGCAGTCCGATGCCCATAGCGGCGCGTCTGCACGACCGGACGACAGGAAGTATTTCGGCGGAGATCTTCGCCTTATGCTCCGGGGTGACCTTCCGATGCTGACGAAGCAGCAGCAGCTTCCGCGCCGCCTTGGCCTTGTAATAGGAAGGGCCGGAGATGTCGGCGAACAGTCCAAACGCCCCTTGCAATGCATCACCACCTGTCCGCGGCGTTGTGTGTTTCAGGATCATGGCCTTCAGAGCTACGTCGAAGGAATTCTCCCGGTCATACCCATACAGGAGGTCGACCTTACCCTTGGACTCGCTCACGCTCGCATCGAGTTGCTCTCCGAGACTTTTTAGCATTGTGATGATCTCTGCATTCATGGTCTAACTCCTTCGTTCTGAAATTAGATTATACCGGAACGCCGGTAAAGCGAAGAACAAACGGCGCAATTCTGTTGCGTTATTGTTTGCAGATGTTTTAGGGTTATGAAATTAGAAGAGCATCAGTTGCTGTGGCCCGGCGAAGGTCGGGGTAACAAGCTGGCGCAGATCGCCGAGTATTCTCTCGGCATCCCGCTTCGTGGCATCGGATACGCAGCTATCGCGGGTATCGACTATGCCCCGGAACCATTCAAACGCTCGTTCCGCTTCATACCGGATGGCATCGTCCCGCGATTGAAAGGCCAGCCGAGCCCACACGTTCGGGCCTCCGCCGCTTCCGGATGTGGGGGTGAAGTAGTCATGCCCCGAAAGCCAGTGGCCGCGCCCGGTCTTGGCGATCCGTGCGATGGCCCTGCATTTGCCGGACTGTGCGAGAATGACTGTCTCGCCCTCAGCGAACACGCCATGCCAGTCGCTGAGGAATTCGGTGGCACGCTTGTAGGCCTCGCCCATCTGGCCTCTTCCCCCGGCCTGCTCGATGACCGGGGAAAGGTCTATCGTGTCAACCGTCATGGGCTTGGCTGCTTCACAGACAGGCCGATTGCGACAGGTCGTACCCATATCGGAGTATTGGACAGCATGAACGTCTGTCCCGTCGCCGCGAGGAGAAGGGAATGACCCATGACGCTGGCAATCGCTGCCGCCGCGTCGCTCGGTACGGCATTGCCGATCCGC
>MKTV01000035.1:0-4784 GCA_001898425.1 Rhodospirillales bacterium 69-11 | reverse complement strand
TCCAACGTCGTGAAGGGACGGTGCCATGTCCCATCGAGCGCCCGAATCACAGCCACGAGCTGATCGGTCGCGCCGGACAAGCGTGGATCGGCCACGCTCCAACCGCCGTTGTCGTGGCAGGCCGATGCTGAAACAGCGCCGGTGCTGCCGTTCCACGGTACGACGCCGTAGTGGCCGCCCGTAAGATAGTTGTCGCCCTTCTCACGGTGCATGGCGCGGGGGTCAGGTACTGACATAGCGCCTGAGCCGACGCGGTCAGAGCCGGTGACGGTCGGGATCTGTGACGCCCAATCTATGACACGCATCTTGTTGCCAAGCTGGCCCATCGCACCTTCGGCGTAACGGGGATCTGCTACAGATTGCCATCCGCCTTGGACGCCCTTGCCGCCCGCAATAACCGTGTTCGCAGCCTTGTCCCAGTCGGTGACCGCCAGATTGCCAAAGCGGTTCTCCCACGCCGGGCGTGGATCGGCGACACTCTGGCCACCAGACGATGGGCCATGGCCACTCGATATCCTCCCGGCGGCTTCATCCCACCTAACGATTCGGAAGACGTTCTCGTGCCTGTTCTCTGCCGTACCGTCGTTCATACGGGGGTCAGACACTGAGAATGTGCCTTGACCGGGTGAGCGCTGGCTGGTGATCGTCCCGGACGTTTGTGCCCAATTCAGTACGCCGAAGCTGCCGTAGTCCTGTCCATCGTAGCGAGGATCAGCGATAGAAAACGCTCCGTTGCTAGGTGAACTGCGACCAGCAACTGTACCAGCGCTTTCGCTCCACCGGTTCACACCGAGGTAGCCGGCGCGGTATTCCGGCACAATAAGGAAATCCTTCAGCTTGCCGTCCTCGACGCGGAGTTTATTCAGACTGCGCCAATCTCCGCCTGCCTCGACAAAGGCCAGCCGCACCCACGTCTTCCATTGCAGGGAAGGGACGCGGTGCATCGGGCCGCCGATGCCAAGCCCCGGAATGGGGAGTTTCTCCAGCACGTCGCCAACGGCGCGCAGTGGGCGCTTCTCCGGTTCATACAGGAACGGCGGAACCTTCTGCATGTGGCGGGCGACGAGGAGGAACCGCTTCCGGCTCTGCGCCAAACCGCCCAGTTCGCCGCAGTCATGCGTTGTCTCTGCGACCGCATAGCCGTAGTGCTTGAGCAGGCCGACGATCTGGTCGAGGAGCGGGCGGCCGCGATTGGCAATGCGCGGGACATTTTCAAACACGATCAGCGGGACCGGATCGTCTTTCCATGCCTCCATCGCGAGCCAGATACCGCGCAGCGTAAGCTTGTTCAGCGCCTGATATTTGTCGGTCTTGCTGCGGGTTTCCGACAGCAGCCCCGAAAAGCCTTTGCACGGACTCGACGTGAATACGATATCCGGCACTTCGTAATTGGCCGCCGCATGAATATCGGACACGGTCGCCTCACGCCATCCCATCGGCGGTTGTTGCCCGTGGAATGCGACATACTGCTCGCGGCTAAATAGATCGAGGACGGTTCCGGGCACGCCCGCAAGTTTATTGAAATCCCGGATGGCGGCAGGATCGTTGTCGATGCCGCCGATGCAGCGGAATTTCGCCTCAAGGCTTCCAACCCGGGCATGACCATTATTAAAACCTTTGGCTCCACCACCAAGTCCGCAGAATAGATGAAAATGCTTGACGTCGATGAATGTCGTGCTGTGTGAAACTGAAGTCACAATCTCCTATTACTTTCTCCGGCGATCCGCGCCGGGCGGGTTTAATTTCCATTCGCCTTCCACCGCCGCCATGAGCGGGCGACGATGGCAAAGCATATGCCGTATATGATGACGGGAAGAAGGCTTGTCACACTCTCGGTCTTCTCAGCCTGTCCGGCTTTCTGATGCTGAACTATACCGAAGTTCCGGTATGAAGTAAATTTCGACATTCGCAATATTATTGCGTTTTCTTCTGTATAGCGCGTGACGGCTACGGCTTTCCATATATTGCGTAGGTCACTGATGATCACCTCCCCGTACTTGTCCTCTCCCTACTTTGGAAAAGGAACCAGTTCGCTTAGCCGTTCGTCCACTCCACAGGGCTGCGGTGGTCGTCTCGCAAAGCCCCATGGGTCGGGCGGTGAGCGATATCTTCCGATCCCGAACCGAAAAGCGCTTTACGATTGACTCCGGAAATTCGACATGTAGGCTATGCTGAAATGGGGGAGAAACGGAACATGGAAGTCCCATCTCTGTGGCGGTTCTGCTTGATCTCGTTGCTGCTTTCTGTGCCAATACCCGCAAAAGCGCAAATATGCGCTGAGGCAAAGCTTTGCCGCGCCGCGCCTCCGACTGGTGCTTTGTTGCATCAGCCTAATAGCAGGGGGCATCTTATTTGGACAACATCTTGCAAGCCAGTTACCGATCCGCCTCGGCCTGACCGCATTTGTAACCAGATCGCTTCATGTCCTGCAGCGGGTGGCTTTGGGAAGTTCCTCCGCGCAGTGACCGGGAACTGTAGTGCTAAGCACTTTGATGGATATTTCGGGCTCGATGGAATGACGTTCGGTATCCTTGATTGGACGTCGAATAATCTGCCGCCCATTCTCAAGAGATATGAGCAGCGCGACCCCGAGAGTTACCAGAGCCTTCTGGGCCCTTTGAACCTTCCGACGAGAAACGGATGTCTTGATCCGCAATGGACCTGTGACAGCAATCAGCAGGGCAGGCTCATGTGCGATGCGGCATTCCACAACGCTTTTTCGACCACGATTAAGACTGCAGGTTTCCAGAAAGCACAGGCCGAACACGCTCTTGCCGCCTATGAGCGACGCCTTGCCACATACAGAACACTCGGTCTGCAGACAGAGTACGGGAACGTGGCGATGGCCGTCGTAGCCAACAATCTCGTCAACACCCCGGCCTGTAAGCCCGCGACATGGAAGGCTGCATGCAGCGATCAGGTAGATGAGAGGCGCCTGGTAAATTGTATGCTCGACCGATATGTCGCAAATGAGTGCCGTGGATCCGCAAGGGGATCCGAAGAACGCCGAGACGAGATTCTGCGCCTCTTTGCAACGGAGCTCACGGCGGATACCACGCTGCCCACTAACGAGGCTGTCCTCAGCTGTAGCGCAGACTGGGGGCAATAACCTCAAGCTAGATTTCCGACGTGATTGGAGGGAAACGTATGATACGAAGTATCATCGATTGTGTTCGTGCTATAGGTCGCAGCACATCCCGAAAACGACTGATCGCCGTGTTAAGCCTTTGGACGGTGATTCATGTGATACCTACCCAAGCGGCTACTTTTCCAACCGCCGACCAGCTTTTCGTGATTTCGCCCCGCGCCGATCCCCTCTTGGTGGCCGCTTTAATCGAGGGGCAAAGCCGCATCAAGTCCGCTGGGATAAATACGAATGACCGGACCACCCATTTTCTAGCACAGATCTTGACAGAAACAGGTGGTCTTCGGCGCCTCGATGAAAACATGAAGTACAGTCCCGAGCGACTTGTGGTGGTATTCGCAATCTCGCCAGACGTTGCAAAGCAGATTGCTGGCGACGAAAAGGCTACCGCCAATTACGTCTACGGGGCGAGGCTTGGGAACACTGGTAGACATACGGACGACGGATGGAGATACCGGGGGTCCGGTTACATTCAGCTTACGGGCCGCCTGAATTTCCGCAATCGTGGGATCGAGATCAACCGCCCCTTTGAGGAACAGCCGGATCTCGTAAGACAGCCGAAGGATGGTCTAGATGCCGCCCTTGCATATTGGACTGCACGAAAGATAAACTTTGCAGCTGATACCGGCAAGGTAAGCGCGGTCCGCCGCCTTATAAATCCAGCTGGTGAGGGTACGGGAGCCGCCCGGCTTTGGTACCGGCGCGTAAGTTTTGTGCTTACTGGAACGGCGGCAGAATTGGGAAGCCCGCTGGGCGGCGAATCAGAGTCACCAAATTCTGATGATGTAGGCATTGTCCTTCGCGAACTCGGCTTTCTGTCTAAGAGCAACACTGAGGCGGCATCTGCAGATGAACTGACTGATGCGCTGAAGGCATTCCAATCAAGCAGATCGCTTCCGGCTACCGGTAAAGTGGATACCGAAACACTCTATGAGCTCACTGATCCGCTGGATTGGAAGAAAGCTGGAGGCAATCTAGCGCCATTAAACAACATAAATCCGAACCGTCATGCAGGTGTGACCTACGATCTCGGGACAGGAAAAGCCTCCCTGGCCAAGGCGACCAGCTCCGAGCAGTCGCTTACTGGGACGTCGGCAAAAGTCGGATCTGGAGCGCCGCAAGAAAAAAGCACGTTAACCAACTCTGAGGCAATGGCGCTCAAGGCGGCGTCGCCGTCCTTTGCGCCGTATGAGGAGAACACAGGAGCGAGGAAAACAGATGGGACTTTCGTTCCGTTTTCCGTCATCCTCCCAGACACACGGGAGGCTGTCAGTCCGACGACCCAACTCCCATCCAGCTCAGTGGTTCAAATCACTTTCCTCAACAAGATTCAAGGCAAGCGCTTTGCATGCACCGGAACAATGATTTCCGAGAATGTTGTGTTGACCGCAGGTCACTGCGTGCATGACGGCGGAGCTTCCGGCGCGTGGCATGAGGATTTCGCCATAATCCCTGCGCGTAATGCGATGGCGAAGCCTTACGGCGTCTGTGGGGCGACAAAGCTCTACTCTGTGACAGGGTGGGTCGAGTCTGAGACACCTGACGAAGGAAAGTACTACGATCTCGGCGCCATTCGCCTCGACTGCAACGTAGGCATGATGACGGGCTGGTTGGCTATGGAACCGCTTGCAGATGGAAA
>MKTV01000034.1 GCA_001898425.1 Rhodospirillales bacterium 69-11 | reverse complement strand
CTAAGTTCATCACACGCAGCAGATAAGTAGGGAACCAAATCAACGCACCGTAGGCAACGAGCCAGTAGAGAACTGCGGAAAGGCAGAGCAGCACGTAAGTCCGTTTGGCTGCGAGCGTCCTGAGCGCCAGGCCTAGTGACTCCTGCTCTTCGTTTCGTCGTCCGAGTGTGCTGCGTGGCTCGCTCAAGCCGAACCACGTCAGAAGGCACAGAAGGAGACCGGGTGCGCCTAGCGCGATGAAGGCCGCCCGCCAGCCATGGTCCGCGGCTAAGCGAGCACCAATAGTGAAGGCAACCAAGTAGCCCACAGTCGCCGAAGACATGAAGATTCCGAGCGCACGTGCTCTCTGATCGGGGGGGAAATAATCGGCGATTAGTGACTGGGCAGGCGGAGTCGCGCCCGCTTCGCCCGTTCCTACCCCAACCCGTGCGAGTAACAATTGGGGGAAGCTGCGAACGAGTCCGCAGAGCACAGTCATGCAACTCCAGACGGCCAATGTCGCAGTGATCACCACCTTGCGATTGCCGCGATCGGCGAGCCGCGCGACGGGGATCCCAAGCAGCGCGTAAACGGCAGCAAACGCGAAGCCACTGAGCAAACCCATTGCGCTATCGGATAAGGCGTACTCGCGCTTGATCGGTTCGATCAATATCGACACAACTTGCCGGTCGATATAGTTGGACGTGGACACTAAAAACAGGATCGCCAGAAATAACCATCGCTGTGCGGGACGATAGAGCGCCCAGGGATTTTCGACGGAGTGATTGCTCACGAGGCGGTCGCGGCTATATGGGCGACGGCTTCAATGCTCGCCTCATCCACCGCGGCGAGGATCTCCTCATCGGAGTATTGGCAGCGGTCGATCGGATCGGTCAGCGTGGAGACGCCGCCCGAGCCCATGATCTCGATATGCGAGGCACCCCGCCTCAGCTCTTCACGGACGGGCATCAGGACCCGTCCAGCGCAGTCTATGACGTCAATGTCGCCCGTCGCTTTGAGGACGGTCTCGGAGATCTCCTGGATAGCGCCGTCCGCAACGAGGACGGCGCATCCATCCCGCAGGCCGTCCGTCCATCCGTCGAAGACGCGGGCGTCGCGGAAGAGAGTCTTGACCATTCGTCTACCTGAAGTGGGGGTGAACGTGCGACTGGGCCGACGCTAGCAAGGCAAGTATGCAATGGCAATGCATATGTGTCTTTTAGATTTCTTGTGTCGTCACGCCGCGTTCGGGCGCAGATTTGGCCTCATCGGGAGGGGCGTTGTGTGTGACCAGTCTCAAAGTTGTCAGTGTCACGGCAAGTTGGCAGGGCTCAATGACGCATCCCGCGCAAAACGCCGGCGACCAGCCAAGTCAAGGGTTTGAATGCACGACTATCTAAGATACAGTACTGTATTGCTGAGAGGTTCAACTGCCGTCATGACCGGCTATTCCGCCCTGCGGGTCTTCATTGAAGGGATGCGAGGCCAGACGGGCTGGGCGCCTGCCTGGCGATCGCCTGCGCCCAAGTCCCGCTATGACGTGATCATTGTGGGCGGCGGCGGTCACGGGCTGGCGACGGCCTACTATCTGGCCAAGTCACACGGCGTGCGCAGTGTCGCGGTTCTGGAGCGTGGGTGGCTTGGCGGCGGCAACACGGGTCGCAACACCACGGTCATCCGATCCAACTACTACTATCCGGAGAGTGCACGGCTCTACGATCTCGCCCTCGGGCTCTATGAAGGCCTGTCGCGCGAGCTGAACTACAACATTATGTTCAGCCAGCGCGGGGTGGTGGTGACGGCGCACAGTCGCCACGAGATGGAGAGCGCTGCCCGATGGGGCGGCGCGATGAACCTCAACGGCATAGACACCCAGCTGCTCTCGGTGGCGGAGATCAAAGCCCGGATCCCGGTTCTCGATTGCTCGCCAGGCGCCCGGTTCCCCGTTTTCGGTGGTTTTGTCCAGGCGCGCGCGGGGACCGCCCGTCACGACGCAGTGGCCTGGGGCTACGCTCGGGCAGCCGACCGCCTGGGTGTCGACATCGTCCAGAACTGCGAGGTGCAGGGGTTCCGCAGGAGCGCAGGCGGACGGGTGACCGGGGTGGAGACCAGCCTTGGCGTCATCGAGGCCGACAAGGTTGCGATGGTGGCGGCCGGACACTCTTCGGTGCTGGCGGCGATGGCGGGCTTTTCTCTGCCTATCCGCAGCTACGCTCTGCAGGCCTTCGTCTCCGAGCCGCTCAAGCCGGTGATCGACACCGTTCTGCTGTCGATGGCGACCGGCATCTACATCAGCCAGTCCGACAAGGGAGGCCTGGTCCTTGGCGGTCCCCTCGACCACTACCAGTCCTACGCCCAGCGCGGGAACGCACAGACCATTCGAGCGGTGGCGGCGGCAGTGGCCGACCAGATGCCCTCTCTGGGCCGCGTTCGGATGGCACGCCACTGGGCCGGAATCGTCGACGTGGTTCCCGATTCCAGTCCGATCCTCGGCGAAACCCCGGTTCCCGGACTCTATATCAATTGCGGCTGGGGCACCGGCGGGTTCAAGGCGATCCCGGCCGGAGGAACCCTGCTCGCCCACCACCTGGCCACCGGAAAAGCACACCCCATTGCCGAGCCATTCGGTTTGAAGCGGTTCGAGACCGGGGCGCTGATCGACGAAGCCGCAGCGTCCGGCATCGCGCACTGAGGGAGGGACAGAGTGCTTCTCATAAATTGCCCCTGGTGTGGTCCGCGCGATGAGATGGAGTTCCACTGCGGCGGCGAGAGCCATATCGCCTGTGCGACCTCGGCTGATCGCGCCAGCGACGCGGAGTGGGCCGACTACCTGTTCAATCGCAGCAATCCCAAAGGACTGATCCTTGAGCGCTGGGTGCACGACGGCGGCTGCCGCAGCTGGTTCAACATCGCCCGCGACACTGTCACCCATGAGATAAGACTGGTCTACAAAATGGACGAACCCCGGCCGGGAGACGAGCTGGCCGGCTCCGGAGCGCCCAGATGAGCGGCGCGCGAGTCCATGGCGGCGCACTGATCGACCGCAGCCGCCCCCTTGGCTGCTCGTTCGAGGGACGCCGGCTCACGGCCTATGCCGGCGACACCCTGGCCTCGGCGCTCCTGGCCAATGGCGCTTCGGTGGTCGGTCGTTCATTCAAATACCATCGGCCAAGGGGGCTTCTGGCGGCGGGCGTTGAGGAGCCCAACGCCCTGATGCGGGTCGGGCGGAGCGAGCAGATCGCCACCAACCTTCGAGCCACTGAAGTCGAGCTCTGGGACGGACTCGAAGCCTGGCCGATCAATTGCTGGCCGAACGCCCGCTTCGACCTGGGAGCGGTGAACAATCTCTTCAGCCGGTTCATTCCGGCCGGTTTCTACTACAAGACGTTCATGTGGCCGCACTGGGGGCTCTTCGAGCCCTTCATCCGCAAGGCCGCCGGCCTTGGGGTGGCGCCGGACCAGCCCGATCCCAGCCGATATGAGACCCGGCACGCGCATTGCGATGTCCTCATCGTAGGCGCGGGGCCGGCTGGATTGAGCGCTGCCTTGGCGGCCGACGCGGGTGGCAAGCGCGTGATCCTGGTCGAGCAGGATCCGGCCCTGGGCGGCTCGCTTCTCGACGAGGATAAGGCCTTCATCGACGGACGGCTCAGCGACGATTGGTTAAGCGAAGCGAAGGCGAGTCTCGGCGCCGCGCGCGATGTCAGGGTTCTGACCCGCACGACCGCAACAGGCTATTTCGACCACAATTGTCTCTCCCTGCTCGAGCGCGTCCCGCGCGAGCCGACCCGGCCCAACCTCCCGAGCGAGCGTTTGTGGATCGTGCGCGCGCAGAAGGTCGTGCTCGCAACCGGCGCGCTCGAACGCCCGCTGGTGTTTCCGGGCAACGACCGGCCGGGCGTCATGCTGGCGTCCGCGGTCCGCAATTATCTGTCTCGATTTGGTGTTCTAGCCGGCCAGCAAGTTGTCATCTTCACCAACAACGACAGTGCCTATGCCGCGGCCGTTGCGATCCAGGAGGCCGGGGGGAAAATCCTGGCCGTGGTCGACATCCGCGCGGCGCGGCCGCCGGAGGTGACCAAGCGGCTCGCCAAGCTTGGCGCTCCTTTGCTGGAGGGCGCCCGTGTCGTCGCCACGCGAGGGCGCCCGTCGCTGACCGAGGTCGACATCCTCGAGGCGACGGGACGTCGCCGTCGGATCAAGGCGGACCTGCTCGCCATGTCCGGCGGCTGGAATCCGACCGCTCATCTTCATTGCCAGTCGGGAGGCCGGCTCGCCTGGGATGAGGCCATAGCCGCGTTCCGCCCGGGTGCTCGTGCTCAGGCGGAGGTTTCCGTCGGCGCTGCGAACGGCGTGTTCGGCCTTGGGGCCGCGATGACCGAGGGGGCGCGAGCCGGGGGCGGGTCAGAGCCGGCGACTTCCGGTACGGCGAGCCCCTGGACGATCGAACCACTATGGCGCGTCGCCGCCAAGGGCAAGGCGTTCGTCGACTTCCAAAACGATGTGACGGTGAGCGACATCGAACTCGCGGCTCGCGAGTCCTTCATCTCGGTCGAACATCTCAAGCGCTACACGACGCTCGGGATGGCGCCCGACCAGGGAAAGACGTCCAACGTGAATGGCCTTGCGGTGATGGCGGAGCTTACGGGCCGATCAATTCCCGAGACTGGAACGACGCGATTCCGCTTTCCCTACACGCCGACTGCCTTTGGCGCCCTTGCGGGTCGGGCGCGTGGCGAACTCTTCCGACCCTACAGGCGCCTGCCCACCCACGATCGCCAGCATGCCGCCGGGGCGGTCCTGGAAGAGTATGGCGGCTGGCTTCGTCCCGCCTACTATCGTCGTGTCGGCGAGACGCCGCACGCCGCAGAGCAGCGCGAAGCCATGAGTGTCAGGACGGGGGTCGGCCTTTTTGACGGCTCGCCGCTTGGCAAGATCGAAGTCGTTGGGACCGACGCGGCCAGTTTTCTGGATCGCCTTTACGCCAATTCGATGTCGACCCTGAAGGTGGGGCGTGCCCGCTACGGTCTCATGCTCAACGAAGTGGGGGTCGTCATCGATGACGGAGTCACCACCCGGCTCGCCGAGGACCGGTTTCTGGTAGGAACGACCAGCGGCGGGGCCGAGCGCATCTCAAGCTGGATGGATGAGTGGCTGCAGTGCGAGTGGCCGACGCTCGACGTGCTGATTGCGCCGGTGACGACCGCCTGGGCGGTGCTGACACTCACCGGCCCGCAGGCGCGCGCAGTGCTTCAGTCCGTTGGCGGCGATATCGACCTCGCGCCCGCCGCTTTCCCGCACATGGCCTATCGCGAGGGGCGCGTCGCCGGACATCAGGCCAGGGTGTTGCGAGCCAGTTTCACGGGCGAGGTCTCCTTCGAGGTAAGCGTTGCGTGGGACCAGGCCGAGGATCTCTGGGACCGCCTGGCGCAGGCTGGCGCGCCGTTCGGCATGGCGCCCGTCGGGATCGACGCCTGGATGCTGCTGCGAACCGAAAAGGGCTACCTGCACGTCGGCACCGACACTGACGGCTCGACCGCGCCGGCGGATATTGGCTGGGAGCGGACTTTCCGGCGCCGGGACGAGTTCATCGGACGGCGTTCGCTCACCCGACCGGACAATTTGCGGACAGACCGCCACCAACTGGTCGGCCTTGAGGGACTCGAGCCTGTCGCGCTCACGCCCGGGGGGCATGTGCGCGGCGGCGCGCTTGCGGCCGGGAGCGAAGGCTACGTCACCTCTTCTGGCTTCAGTCCGATCCTCGGTCGCGGCGTGGCGCTGGGCATGCTCAAGGGTGGATCGAGACGCCACGGCGAGGTCCTGACGGTGGTCACCGGCCCGGACAAGGGCCGTCGCGTGCGCGTCACCGCGCCGGGGGCCTACGATCCTCAAGGGGAGCGGCTGAATGGCTAAGGACACACCTTCCTGCCTCGTGTCGCTCCCCGATCTCACCGTCACCGAGTCTTCGGTCACGCTCAGCGTGCTGCGCATCCGTTCTCCTGAGTCGGTGTTGCAGGAGCTATCCAGCGCATTCGGCGTCGCCTGGGCGATGACTCCCAACCACGTGTTCGGCGATGCGCCGGAGATCGCCTGGCTGGCGCCGGGCGAGTGGGCTCTCTTCGCAGAAGCCGATGCGTTGCGATCGCGGATTGAGACCGCTTGCGCGCACCTCACCCATCACCTTGTCGATGTGTCTGCGGGGCGTCGCCGTTGGCGGGTAGGGGGCGCGCTCGCCCGCGACCTCCTGGCTAAGGGCTGCAGCCTGGACACCGATCCGCGCGTGTTCGCCCCCTGTCAATGCGCCCAGACGTTGCTCGCCCATGTCCGCATCCTGCTAATCCCGCGTTCGGCGTCCGACTTCGACGTCATTGCTGATGTCAGTCTGGCCGGCCACCTCCGCGCCTGGCTGGCGGACGCCGCCTTGGAGTATCAACCGTGAGCGCCGCAACCAGTCAGACTCCACACGTCCTGCTGGCCGGTGGCCCGGACCGAAGCGGCATTGTCGCCGCCATTACAGGTCTGATCGCCCAGAGCGGCTGCTCGATCATCGAGTCGCACCACTTCAGCGATCCGGACGCGGATCGCTTCTACACCCGCACCGTGTTCGTTCGGCCGGAGGGACCGGCCCTGGACGTTAACTCCTTCCGCCGAGAGTTCAGCCCCATCGCTCAGCAGTTCGACATGGTCTGGTCAATGCACGACCTGACTGAGCGCCCACGCGTGCTAATAGCGGTCTCAAAAATCGGGCACTGCCTCTTCGATCTCTTACATCGCTGGCGGTCCGGCCTGCTGAAGGTTGAGATCGTCGGGGTGGTTTCAAACCATGAAGACATGCGCTCGTTCGTCGAGTGGAACGGATTGCCCTACCACTTCCTGTCCGTCGACAAGGCGGACAAGTTCGCCCAGGAGTCCCGGTTTCTGACGCTGTGCGAAGCGCTTCGGGTCGATCTCGTCGTCCTCGCCCGCTACATGCAGATTCTCTCGCCAGCGCTTTGCGAAGCTCTGGCGGGGCGCTGCATCAATATCCATCACTCCTTTCTGCCGAGCTTCAAAGGCGCGCGGCCGTACCACCAAGCCCACGCGCGTGGCGTGAAGCTGATCGGCGCCACGGCGCACTTTGTCACCACTGACCTGGACGAAGGGCCCATTATCGAGCAGGGGGTCGAGCGGGTGTCGCACGCTCAATCCGCGGAAGATCTGGTGACGATCGGGCGGGACATCGAATGCGCAGTGCTTGCCCGTGCGGTCGCCTGGCAGGCAGAGCATCGGCTCGTCCGCCATGGACATCGCGTGGTGGTCTTTAAATGACCCTTCTTCGGTCGAGGCGCTCGAGGACGTGAGTGTGCTGGCCATCGATGGCGCGCGCGGCCGCAAGGGGTGGTTTCCGACGTCGAGTCTGCGGCTGCACGGTTGTCTCGGCCACCGAGCCTCGCGGTGATCCGCCAGCGGAGGCAGCAGATAGGCCAGCACCTGAGGGACGGTGCAGTGCACGTTGCCGGAGGACCCCAGTGAGACCACGGGCTTTCCGTAGTTTGGCTACGCGCCGGGCGAAGCGGTCGCCGCGTCCCGCATCCTGCCGATCGCCGAGGACAGTTCCCTGCTCGAGGACCGGCTCTGGTCGATCTCGAAGGACTCGAACACGGCCTGAAAATTGCCGTTGCCGAAACCCTTGTTGTCCTTACGCTGTATGATCTCGAAGAAAATCGGACTGAACGGGTTCTCGGTGAAGATCCGCAGCAAAAGACCCTCATCGCCCGCCGAACCGTCGATGAGAATTCTGTTCGCACGAAGGCGCTCGAGAAGGCGAAACCATCGAGGCCGAGCGGATTAAATGGCGAAATGGACACGTCAGACCTCATCAAAGAACCGCGGCGAGCGCGTTTGCGAACACAGGGAGGGTGGCCTCGTTGAGGCCAGCCAGGTTGATGCGGCCCGAGCCGGCCATGTAGACGCCGTGGTTTGCCCGCAGCGCCTCGACCGCCCCAGACGTCAACGGCAAGAGCGCGAAGAGCCCACGCCGATCTCCCAGCGATTGCAATTGGGGCGCTGAGGCCGATAAGTCCGATCGCAGGGCGTTCAAGCGCCCTCGAACCCCCGCCAGCTCGGCGCGCCAACCAAGGTCGAGGCTCTCCGTCTCCAGGATGATCCGGACCACGGCCGCGCCGTGATCGGGCGGCATCGACCAGGCGCATCGGGCGAGCTGCAGGATGTTGGAGCGCACGACGGTCTGTTGGCTGGGCCTCGTGCGCACGAAAAGAGCGCCGGTTCGCTCGCGGTAAAGGCCGAAATTCTTGTCGCAGGACTGGGCGACGATGACCGTCTCGCAGCGCTCCATGAGCAGGCGAAGCCCGGCCGCGTCCTCATCCAATCCGGCGCCCAGGCCCTGATAGGCGAGGTCAACGAGCGGAACGACGCCGCGGCGCTGCAGCAGATCGGCGATCTCCGACCATTGCGAGAAGGAAGGATCTGCTCCCGTCGGGTTGTGGCACGCGCCATGCAGTAGAGCCACATCGCCTGGTTGTGCCGCGCCAAGCTCGTTCAGGTATCGGTCATAGTCGAGAACCTGTGAGACCTGATCGAAATATGGGATGGCCCTCACTTCGAGCCTCGCCTTCTCAAAGATCCCCGGATGGATCGGCCAGGAGGGCGTTCCCATCCAGACGCGACTGCGCGGACGCCCGGTCGCGACAAGCTCGGCCGCTAGCCGCAAGGCTCCCGTGCCGCCGGGCGTTTGAACCGACACTAGGTCGTCTGGACGGGCTGTGTCGCCAAAAACGACCGGCGTCAGCCCTTCCAGGAAGCCGATGTCGCCCTCCGGGCCGAGATAGGCCTTGGTCTTCTGGTTGTGAAGAAGAGCGAGTTCGGCGGCCTTGACCGCGGCGAATACCGGTGTCGCGCCCTCGGCGTCCCGATAGACACCCACGCCCAAGTCGATCTTGTCTGGTCGCGGATCATCCCGGTAGAGGGCGATCAGAGAAAGCAACGGGTCCGGCGCCTGACGCTGGAGACCTGCAAACACGGACGGCGTTGGCTCGATATGGTACATCACGGGGCCTCCTTCGTGCTCGCGTGGGCCTAGGTTCCCAGGTGCAGCGGATGGTCATCGGAGGAGACGACCTCCGGCGCCAGATGCCGAACGGGTCCGGCCTGCAACTTGTCCAGCATAAACGGCGACTCCGCGACCTGATCGACCGGCATTGCGCGTCGATGTCCACTTGACATCGCTGGGGTCGATTGCAAGATACAGGTATGTATCGTGATGCGCGGCGGAGGTCCATGGGTGGTCGAAGCGTCATTTGCCAGACTTGGTCCTGCCTGCGATGCAGCCATGCATTTCCTTGTCGGATACTCCGACGAAGCGCTCTGACGGCTCCACGAAGGTCTGACGCACAGGTTTCGAACGATCGACGAAGAGCGGATCGAAGATCGTGACGGGCGAAGAGGATAAAGGATGCTC
>MKTV01000033.1:872-1719 GCA_001898425.1 Rhodospirillales bacterium 69-11 | reverse complement strand
ACCGCAGCGGTTCGGCTCCATCATCAGGGCGAGTTAGGCTAACAACAATCAGCGCCAGGGGTTATGGGTCCCCGTCGGAGCCTGTCATCGGGCGGCGCTTTGCGCCGACCCGTTGGCGGGGACGACACGGAGATTGTTTGCATTCGTCGCCACCGGTTCCCGTTGACCAAGACAATGCGCCGCGGTTGGCTAACGTTTCGTTGGGGACGATCCGCAACAGTTTCGCAACGATCGGCCCCTAGCGTCGCCGGATGGAAGTGAACATCGATCATCGTTCCGGCGGTGCGGCGTCGGATGCACCCGTGCAGGAACAGGCGCGCCTTGCCGCACTCGACCGCTACGATCTGCTCGATACCCCGCCGGAAGAATCCTTCGATCGCGTGACGCGGCTGACGCGCCGCGTTTTCAACGTCGGCATGTCGACGGTGACGCTGATCGACGGTCATCGCCAGTGGTTCAAATCGCGTCAGGGCATGGCGAATGCGGAAACCGAGCGTGGCCCGGCGCTGTGCAACGCCGCCATCGACGAACCGCGACCGCTGATCGTTCACGATACGCTCGCCGATCCGCGCTTCGCGGCCAATCCCTTCGTGGTCGGCGCACCCTTCATCCGCTTCTACGCCGGCGTGCAATTGCGGACGACCGACGGCTACGCGATCGGCACGCTCTGCGCGATGGATGCGACGCCGCGTGCGTTCGGCGACGACGATCTCGCGACGCTGGTGGATCTCGCTCGAATCGTGATGCATGAGGCGGAGCTGCGCGCCTTCGCCATGAGCGACAGCCTGACCGGGGCGTTGTCGCGCCGCGCCTTCCGCAACGAAGCGGCGCGCGCCATCGAACTGGC
>MKTV01000033.1:328-767 GCA_001898425.1 Rhodospirillales bacterium 69-11 | reverse complement strand
CACCACCGATGTCTGCCGCGAGGAATTGCGCGCCGCCGATCTGATCGGTCGTCTCGGCGGCGAGGAGTTCGCCGTCCTGCTGCCGCACACCGGCCTGCCGACGGCGATAGCGGTTGCGGAAAAGCTGCGCGCGGCGCTGGCGCGAGCCTATGTGCAAGGCGAGAATGGAACGGTGCGCCCCACCGCGAGCTTCGGCATCGCGGCGCTGGACGGGACGGTGCCCGACATCGACGAACTGCTGCGCCGCGCCGACAAGGCGCTCTACGCGGCGAAGGAAGCGGGGCGCAATATCTGCCGGGCATGGCGTCCGGAGGCTGGCGACGGCTTTGCCGGCGTGCGCCGCCGCGTGCTGAAGGGCGCGCAGATCGCCTTCAATGGCGGCCATTCCATCATCGATTGCACCGTGCGCGAATTGTCCGACGCGGGCGCGCTGCTGCAT
>MKTV01000033.1:0-247 GCA_001898425.1 Rhodospirillales bacterium 69-11 | reverse complement strand
GCGCGCCGCGACACCCAGCTTGAAGTCGTGTTTCAGTAGAGGTGGCCGGCGTATCGCGTTGCGCGCCGGCCTAGTGGTTCGATTCTAACGTTTGCATCCCGTCGCGGCGAATGCTTCTGCAAATGTTAGAATCAAAGAACCACCTAGATTGAGCGCTCAGGTGCCGCGTGCGCGATTCATTTCGGCGATCAACTCGCGCGCCTCGTTGCCTTCCGGAATCGGACGCCCGCTGTCGCGCCATTGCACG
>MKTV01000032.1:234880-245733 GCA_001898425.1 Rhodospirillales bacterium 69-11 | reverse complement strand
GACGCGCATGATCTTGAACGGCCCGGTGCCCGACGGCTTCTTCGCGAACTCCGCCCAGTTCTTGCCCGTCGCCTCCCACTGCGCGGGGCTGACCATCAGCACGCGGGTCAGCAGCCAGGGCAGGAAGCTGAACGGGTATTTCGTGGTGATCGCGATCTTGTCGTCGCCGACCTTCTCGAACGTGTCGACCATGGAGACCGCCGCGCGCACGATCGGCGCCGAGGTCGCGTCGTATTGCGGTGACTTGTCGTCGTAGACGCGTCGCAGGTTCCAGATGACCGCATCGGCCGAGAAGGCCGAACCGTCGTGGAACTTCACGCCTTGTCGGACGGTGAACACCCAGCGCAGCGGGTTGCTCTTGTCCGGCTCCCAGGCGGTGAACAGGCCGGGCTTGATGTTGGCCGGCTTGTCGGGGTTGTTGCGCAGGTCCCAGTTCACCAGCGCATCGTAGGGCTGGTAGCCGAGGAAACGATATCCTTCGAACCCGTTGTTCGGGATCCCGTGCGTCGTCGGGATATCGGCCGCCGTCATGGCGATCCGCAGGGTGCCGCCGCCGGCGGCGTGCGCGGGCAGCACCGGCGCCGCAGCGCCCGCGGCGGCCGCGAGCATCAGGGAACGTCGGGAAATCATCGTGGATGCACCTCTGGTCGGTTGTGAAAAGGGAACGACGTATTCCACGCGCACGCGCTGCCACGCGTACTTCGCGGCAGCGACGGACGCGGCGGGACGGGCTCAGCTCATGCTGATCTGGGTGAAATCCTGGTACCAGCTCTGTGCGGGGCTGAAGCCGGTGACCTTCTTCGACATCGCGCGCGGGTTGAGGTCGTGCACGATGAACAGCCAGGGAGCCTCGTCGACGATGATGGCGTGCGCCTTGGACAGCAGCTCCGCCTGTTCCTGCGCGTTGAACGTGGCCTGTGCGCGTCGCAGCAGATCGGTCGCCTCGGCGTTGTCCCAGTGGCCCCAGTTGTAGTTGGTGGGGGAGAAGCTGTCCTTCGCGTAGTAGCGGAACATGGAGGATGGATCGGTGAAGCTCAGGCTGATGTTGATCCCGTCCACCCCGTGGGACTGCGGCGCCTTCGGGTCGGAGCGGATCGCGACCAGCATCGTGCCCCACTCGACCACGTCGAAGTCGATGTCCATGCCGACGGCCTTGAAGTTCTGCTGCATGAACTCGTTCATCGGGATCGGCAGCATCTGCCCCGACCCCGAGGTGGAGATCATGATCTTCGCCTTGACCGGCTTGCCCGGCCCGTACCCGGCTTCCTTCAACAGCGCCTTCGCACGCTCCGGATCGTAGGTGTATTTGTTCACCGGCTTGCCGAACAACGGATCAGTCGACGGGTAGAGCCCCATGGCAGGCTTCGCCGTCCCGTTCAGCATCTTGCACAACCCGTCGCGGTCGACGGCATAGTTCAACGCCTGCCGCACCCGCACATCCTTGAACGGGGAGGTGTCGGTGCAGTTCAGGGCGTACGGGTAGGTGTGCGGATAGGGCCAGACGCTGATCTGCAACCCGGCCTGCTTCAGCGAGGGGATGGAATCCGCGGGCGGCACCTCGATCCAGTCCACCTGGCCGGAGCGCAGCGCCGCGACGCGCGTGGTCGCCTCCGGCATTGGGTAGACCACCAGCTTCTCGAGTTTCGGGACGCGCTTCGGGTCCCAGTATGCCTCGTTCCGGGTCATCTCGGCGTACTGGCCCTGCACCACCCTGGTGATCTTGAACGGGCCGGTGCCGGACGGCTTCTTGGCGAACTCCGCCCAGCTCTTGCCCACCGCCTCCCACTGCGTCGGGCTCGCGATCAGCAGGCGCGTCAGCAGATAGGGCAGGAAGCTGAACGGGTATTTCGTCGTGAGCACGACGGTCTTGTCGTCCGCCTTCTCGAACGCGGCGATCATCGACACGGTGGCGCGCACGATCGGCGCGGCGGGCGCATCGTATTGCGGCGCCTTGTCGTCGTAGATCCGGCGGAAGTTCCAGATGATCGCATCGGCCGTCAGCTCCGATCCGTCGTGGAACTTCACGCCCTGCCGGACTTCGCAGATCCAGCGGAGCGGATTGCCTTCGTCGATCCGCCAGGAGGTGAACAGGCCCGGCGTGATGTCGGTCAGCTTGTCGTGGGCAAAGTCCCAGTTCACCACGGAATCGTAAGCCGGGTAGCCAAGAAATCGAAAACCTTCGCCGCCGTTGTTGGGAATGCCATGCGTCGTGGGCAGGTCGGCCGCGGTCATGCCGACGCGCAGGACCTGCGGGGAAGCGGCCAACCCGGGAAGGGCGGGAACCATCGCGGTACCGGCCGCGGTGGTGATGAAGCCACGCCTGGAGAGCATCGTCCGTCCATTCCTTCTGCTGGTGCGGGCGGCCGCGCCGAACCCTCGACACCAGGCTGCAATCGCTATGCCAGCCCAGAGGCGAGGGGCGGCCGAACGACCCCGACAGGCGGGAGCCGCCGATCCTTCAGGCCAGCGCGGGGGCTTTGACCGTCGCCTGCTCGATCAGCGCGACCATCGCGTCCGCGTCACGGACGTCGCAGAACGTGTGCGCCATGGCGGACAAGGTGCCGTTGTGCTCGTCGTCGTTGAACGTCGCGTTCGCGTCGGCGACGAAGAACACCTTGTAGTTCATCATCATCGCGTCCCGCGCGGTCGACTCGCAGCAGACCTGGGTCGCGGTGCCGGTGACGATCAGCGTGTCGATGCCGCGGTCTTCCAGCACTGCATGCAGGTTCGAGGAGCCGGGGGCGAAGGCGCCGAACCGGCGCTTCGGCACGCGCAGATCCTGCGGCAGGACCTCGAGCCCGTCGTACAGGGCATGACCGAACGCGCCGGGCGCGAAGGTGTCGATCATCTTCTGCCGCCGTTCGGGCGTGCAGAAATGGTCGAAATAGGTGGACCAGCTCGCGACGGCGACGTCGTCGAACGTGTTCTGGATGTAGACCACCAGGCCGCCGGCGGCCCGCAGCGCGGCGCTGATCCGATTGACCTGCGGCACGATCTCCCGCGCCGCGTCGATGGCGCAGACCTGGCCCGGAACCATGAACCCGTTCTGGAGATCGACCACGATATGGGCAGTCCGCTCAGGAAATAGGCTCGAAAACACGGAAAGTCCGCCGCGGCGCTCCGTGGCGCGGGCGAGGACGTCGGGGTGGATGCGAGGTTTGTGCATGGGTTGAGCCGCCTCCTGCGGTGATCGGTCTTCCGTGCTCGATGCAAGCGAGGGGCCAGATCGAAAAGTCGCCACTTGCATGAAAATCGCGCATCGGCCGCGGCGCGACGGAATGGGGACGCGCCGGAGAGTTAGGCACGGTTGTTGCACCGCAGCGGAGACCGTATCGAAGGAAGGTCAGCGCCGCATGCTCGTCTTCGCCCTACGTCGTCTCCTGCAGGCCATCCCGATCCTCCTCGGCGTCTCCCTCGTGGTGTTCGGTCTGGTGCACATCGCGCCCGGCAACCCGATCGACATGCTGATGCCGCCCGAAGCCTCGCCCGAGATCGTCGCGCAGATGAAGGCCGCCTACGGCTTCGACAAGCCGCTCTACATGCAGTACCTGCTCTGGCTGCTGCGCGCCGTTCGCGGCGATTTCGGTCTCTCGGTGTTCAACGCCGCCCCGGTCTGGGGGCAGCTCGTGACCGCGCTCGAGAACACCTTCATCCTGGCCATCCTCGGCGCGGCACTCGGCTTCGCCCTCGGCATCCTCACCGGGCTGATCGCCGCGCTGTATCACGGCCGGTGGCCGGACAAGGTCGCCTCCGCCATCGCGACCGCCGGCGTGTCCCTGCCGCACTACTGGTGCGCGATCGTCCTCGTCCTCGTCTTCGCGGTGTTCCACGACTGGCTGCCGGCACAGGGCATGGGCGACGACTCGCTGCCGATCTGGCAGCGGCTCGACTTCCTCGTCCTGCCGGTGGTCACGCTGTCGCTCATCCCGATGGGCGTCATCGGCCGCCTCGTCCGCGCAACCGTGCTCGACATCCTCGGGCAGGATTTCGTGGGCGCGCTCTCGGCCAAGGGCCTGACCCGCTGGCCGGTGCTGCGCCACATCATCAAGAACGCGGCCCCGCCCGTGCTCGCGCTCATGGGCCTGCAGTTCGGCTACCTGCTCGGCGGCTCCATCCTGGTCGAGACCGTGTTCAACTGGCCGGGGTCGGGCAATCTGCTCAACCTCGCGATCTTCCGCCGCGACATCCCGGTCCTGCAGGCGACGATCCTCGTCCTCGCGACCTTCTTCGTCCTGCTGAACCTGATGGTCGATATCGCCCAGGCCGCGATCGATCCGCGGATCCGGCGGTGAACAGGAACCCAGTCATGTCAGACGCAACCATCGACACCGCGCAGCGGGTGCTGCCCGCCGCCGATGCGCCCGCCTCGCCCGCACCCGGCTACTGGAAATCCGTCAGCCAACGCCTGGCACGCGATCCGGTCACCATCGCGGTCTCGCTCGTCCTGATCGGCATCCTGTTCATCACGATCGGCGCGCCCCTCGTCACCAACGCCGACCCCTATGCCGGCTCCGTCCTCGCCCGCCTCAAACCCATCGGCACGCCCGGCCATTGGCTTGGCACCGACGAGACCGGCCGCGACCTCTGGACGCGGCTCTGCTACGGCGGCCGCCTCTCGCTGCTCGCGGCGGTCCTGCCGGTGACGATCGCGCTGTTCGTCGGCGGGTTCCTCGGCATCCTCGCCGGCTACAGCGGTGGCTGGATCAACACCGCGATCATGCGCACGATGGACGTGTTCTACGCGTTCCCCTCGATCCTGCTCGCCGTCGCCATCTGCGGCATGCTGGGGAACGGCCTCACCAACTCCATCCTGGCCTTGGGCGTGGTGTTCATCCCACCCATGGTCCGTGTCGCCGAGACCGTGACGACGCAATCGCGCAATCTCGACTTCGTGGAGGCGGCGCGGGCCTCGGGCACCACGACGCTGCAGATCATCCGCCACCACGTGCTGGCGAACGTGCTGGGGCCGATCCTGGTCTACGCCACCAGCCTGATCAGCGTCTCGATCATCCTCTCGGCCGGCCTGTCCTTCCTCGGCCTCGGCGTCACCCCGCCGGAACCGGAATGGGGACTGATGCTGAACTCGCTGCGCCAGGCGATCTACGTGCAGCCCTACGTGGCCGCCCTGCCGGGCGTCATGATCTTCGTCACCTCGATGTGCTTCAACCTGATGAGCGATGGATTGCGAAGCGCCATGGACGTGAGGCTGAACAAATGAGCGCCGCGATGAAGCTCGATCCGCGCGATCGCGGTGGTCCCGCCCAGCCCCTGCTCTCGGTGGAGGGACTCAAGAAATACTTCCCGGTGCGCGGCGGCCTCCTGAACCGCCAAGTGGCGACGGTGCAGGCGGTCGACGACGTCTCCTTCTCGGTCCGCAAAGGGGAGACCCTCGGCATCGTCGGCGAATCCGGATGCGGAAAGTCGACCACCGCGCGCCTGCTGATGCGCCTGATGGATCCGGATTCCGGCTCGATCGTCTTCGACGGCGATCCGGTCGGAGAGCGCGCGGGCATCACGGTCAACGAGATGCGCCGGCAGATGCAGATGGTGTTCCAGGACAGCTACACCTCGCTGAACCCGCGCATGACGATGGCGGAGAGCATCGCCTACGCGCCACGCATGCACGGCACGCCGCGGAAGGAGGCGTTCGACCGCGCGGAAACGTTGCTCGCCCAGGTCGGGCTCAATCCGCGCCAATACGCGCGGCGCTATCCGCACGAGCTCTCGGGCGGCCAGCGCCAGCGGGTCAACATCGCCCGCGCCCTCGCGCTCGAGCCGCGGCTGGTGATCCTCGACGAAGCGGTCGCGGCACTCGACAAGTCGGGTGAGGCGCAGGTGCTCAACCTGCTGGGCGACCTCAAGAGCCGCTTCAACCTGACCTACCTCTTCATCAGCCACGACCTGAACGTGGTCGAGTACATGAGCGACCGCGTCATGGTCATGTATCTCGGCCGCGTCGTGGAAACCGGCCCTGTCGAGCAGATCTATCGCAAGCCGCGCCATCCCTACACGCGCGCGCTGTTCGCTTCCAAGCCCACGCTCGACCCCGATCGGCGCACGACGGAGATGCCGCTCACCGGCGATCCGCCCAATCCGATCAACCCCCCGAGCGGCTGCCGTTTCCGTACGCGGTGTGCGTTTGCGCAGGCGGTGTGTGCGGAAAAGCCGCCGCCACTCGCGGCACCGCTCGATGGTGAGACGGCGGAGGGAGCGCCGCACCTGGTGGCGTGCCACCTGCCGGAAGCACAGGCCGCAATGGGAGTGAGCGCGCATGCCTGACATCGGCCTCGCCCCTGCGCCGACCGACACGCCCGTGCTGCAGGTCGACGATCTCACCGTCCGCTTCAAGCGGCGCAACACCGACGTCGCCGCCGTCAACGGCGCGACCTTCGCCCTGCGACGGGGCGAGACGCTCACGATCCTGGGCGAGTCCGGTTCGGGCAAGAGCGTCAGCCTGAAGGCGCTCATGGGATTGCTGCCCGGCTATGCGCAGATCCAGGGCAAGATCTGGCTGGACGGGAAGGAGATCCTCGGTCTCCCGCCGGCGGAACTGGCGAAGCTGCGCGGCGGCGCAATCTCGATGATCTTCCAGGAGCCGATGGCGGCGCTCGACCCCGTCTACACGATCGGCGAGCAGATCGCCGAGACGATCGTGCAGCACGAGGGTGTCGACCATCGCACCGCCATGCTGCGCGCCCGCGGCCTGCTGGAACGCGTGAAGATCCCATCCCCGGAACGGCGGCTGAAGAACTACCCGCACGAGATGTCGGGCGGGATGCGTCAGCGGGCGATGATCGCGCTTGCGCTGGCCTGCTCGCCCTCCGTGCTGCTGGCCGACGAGCCGACCACCGCGCTCGACGTCACCGTGCAGATCCAGGTGCTGCTGTTGCTTCGCCAGTTACAGCAGGAACTGGGCATGGCGATCGTCTTCGTCACCCACGACGTGGGCGTCGCAGCCGAGATCTCCGACCGGATCGCGGTGATGTATGCCGGCCGCTTCGTCGAGAGCGGCACCACGCGTGAGATCATGCGCGATCCGCGGCACCCGTACACGCAGGGCCTGCTCGCCTCCACCGTGCACGGCGCGATGCGCGGCGCGAAGCTCGAGACCATCCCCGGCACGCCGCCCAACCTCGCGAGCCTGCCGCCCGGCTGCGCCTTCGCGCCGCGCTGCCGTTACGCGATCGATGCCTGCCGCGCGGGTGACGTGCCCGTCGTGACCGGCCCGACCGGCGCCATGGTGCGCTGCGTCCGCGCCGCCGAGACCGTCGCCGCCTGAAAGGATCCAAGATGTCCGAAATCGACCCGACCGCCTTCGACGCGCTGATCGCGCAGACCGGCCTCACGCTCACCGACGCGCAGACGGCGACCTTGCGCGCGGCCTATCCCAAGCTGCAGACAATGATCGCGCGGGTGACGGAGCCCCTGCCGCGGGAGGCCGAACCCGCGCTGATCTTCCAGGCGGAGATCCGGTGATGGCCGAGTTCTTCACCATCGCCGAAGCGTCCCGCCTGATCGCCGCGAAGAAGCTCTCGCCCGTCGAACTCGCCACGATCTGCCTCGAACGCATCAAGGCCGCCGATTCGATCCTGAACGCCTTCCTGATGGTGACCGAGGAGCGCGCCATCGCCGATGCCAAGGCGGCCGAGGCGCGGATCGCCTCCGGCACGGCGAAGGGCCCGCTCGACGGCATCCCGATCGCGCACAAGGACATCTACAACACCGCCGGCATCCGTACGACGGCGCATTCGAAGCTGCTGCAGGACAACGTGCCCGCGGCGGATTCCACGGTGGTCCGGCAGTGGCGCGACGCCGGTTCGGTGATGATGGGCAAGCTCGCCACCCATGAGTTCGCGATGGGCGGTCCGTCCTTCGACCTGCCCTGGCCGCCGGCGCGCAATCCGTGGAACCCGGACCACTTCCCGGCCGGGTCCTCCTCCGGCACCGGGGCGGCGGTGGCGGCGGGAATGATCCTGGGCGGCACCGGGTCCGATACCGGTGGCTCGATCCGCGGCCCCTCCGCGCTGTGCGGCATCGCCGGCATCAAGCCGACCTACGGCCTGTGCAGCCGCGCCGGCGTGCTGCCGCTGTCCTTCACGCTGGATCACACCGGCCCGATGGCCTGGACCGTGGAAGACTGCGCGCTGCTGCTGCAGGCGATCGCGCGCCATGATCCGACCGATCCGGCAAGCGCGGTCCACGAGGCGCCCGACTATACGCTCGGCATCGATGCGGGCGTGAAGGGACTGCGCATCGGCGTGGTGCGGCACTTCTTCGAGGACGACCATCCGGCGAGCCCCGCGACGCGCATGGGCATCGACCATGCGCTCGAAGTGTTCGAGCATCTGGGCGCGGAAGTGCGCGAGGTGAAGCTCTCTCCGCTCGCCGACTACAATGCGCCCGGCTGGCTGATCCTGCTGGCCGAGGCCTATGCCGTGCACGAGCCCTGGTTCAAGACCCACTTCAACGATTACGGGGAGCTCTTCCGCGACCGTCTCGCGCTGGGCGGCCTGATCCGCGCCTCCGACTACGTGCAGGCGATCCGCCGCCGGCGGTTGCTCTGCCTGGAACTGCAGGCGGCCATGGCGGATGTGGACATCCTCGTCACCGCCGCGCAGCCGGCCGAGGCGCCGAAGATCACCGAAGTTCCGAAATGGGCGATGCTCGACAAGCCGAACTTCACCATTCCGTTCAACGTGACCGGCAACCCGGCCATGAGCGTGTGCACCGGGTTCGGCGCGGGCGGGCTTCCCGTCAGCATGCAGCTCGTGGCGCGCCCGTTCGACGAGGCGACGCTGTTCCGCGCAGGCCATGCCTACGAGATGGCGACCGAGTGGCGGAAGAAGCGGCCCGCGCTGGTGGCGTGACCGCATGGGGGGCGGCGGCACCCGCCGCTCCCGGTCAATGCGCCGGACCACCACCGTCGAACGGGACGCGAAGGGGAGGGGAGATGATTTCGGATTTGCATTTCATGACGATCGCGGAGGCGTCCGCGTTGATACGGGCGCGCCAGCTCTCGCCTGTCGAGCTGACGCGCAATTTCCTCGATCGCATCGCCGCGCTCGATGCGCAGCTCAACGCCTACATCCTGCCGCTGGCCGATCGCGCGCTCGCCGAGGCGAAGCAGGCGGAGGCGGAGATCGCCGGTGGCCGGTACAAGGGCCCGCTGCACGGCATCCCGATCGGCCTCAAGGACATCTACAACACCGCGGGAATCGCGACGACCGGACACTCGGCGCTGTTCCGCGACCACGTCCCGACGGAGGACGCGTTCACCGTCGC
Organism: Rhodospirillales bacterium 69-11; assembly: GCA_001898425.1. Lineage (GTDB taxonomy): Bacteria > Pseudomonadota > Alphaproteobacteria > Acetobacterales > Acetobacteraceae > Rhodopila. Next base: position 236,451 of record MKTV01000032.1, on the reverse strand, counting down.
GCTGCTGCGCGAAGCGGGCGCGATCACCCTGGGCAAGCTCTCCACCTGGGAGTTTGCGATCGGCGGCGCCTCCTTCGATCTGCCCTGGCCGCCGGCGCGCAACCCGTGGAACACGGCGCGCGAGCCCGGCGGCTCCTCGTCCGGCTCGGGTGCCGCCGTGGCAGCGGGGCTGGCGATGGCGGCGATGGGCACCGACACGGGCGGATCGATCCGCGGGCCGGCATCCTGGTGCGGCATCTCCGGGCTCAAGCCGACCTATGGCTATCTCAGCCGACGCGGCATCCTGCCGCTCTCGCCCTCGCTCGACCACGCCGGACCGATGTGCTGGACCAGCGAGGACTGCGCGCTGATGATGCAGGTCCTCGCACGGCACGATCCGCAGGATGCCGCAAGCGCCATCGTGCCCCCGGTCGACTTCGTCGCGGCGCTGGGCGGTGACCTGAACGGCGTGCGCATCGGGGTGCCGCGGCATTTCTTCGAGACCGACCTGACCTGCGAGCCCGACGTCCTGGCGGCGTTCGAGGCCTCGCTCGACGTCTTCCGCTCCCTGGGCGCCACGGTCATCGACGTGACCCTCTCGCCGCTCGGGCTGTTCACCGACGTGAACGGACTGATCACTGCCGCCGAAGCCTACGCCATCCACCAGGAATGGCTGCAGAAGACCCCGCATCTCTATGGAGAGCGCTGCCGGCTCCGCATCATGGCCGGTGCCTTCGTCTCCGCGGCCGATTACGTCAATGCCCAGCGGGAGCGCGCGCGGCTGGTGCAGGAAGTCACGGCGGTGATGGCGGGATGCGACCTGCTGATGATGCCGACGCGGCAGATGACCGCCCCCGAACTCGGCGACTACGATTCCTCGGCCGGGCCGTCGCTCACCCGCCCGTTCAACATGACCGGTTTCCCCGCCCTGTCGCTCTGCAACGGTTTCGATCGCAACGGACTGCCCACCTCCCTGCAGATCGCCGGCCGACCGTTCGAAGACTCCTTCGTGCTGAAGGCCGGAAACGCCTACGAGAAGGCGACATCCTTCCGCAGCCTTCGCCCCACCCTGGCCGCCCCGTCGCTCGCCGCCGATTGAGAGGAGAACCGCCGATGGACGAGATCAGCTTCGCCGCCCGCGTGGCCGCGACCGGCCTCCGGCCGAAGCCCGAGGACATGCCCAAGCTGGAAGCCCTGGTGAAGGACATGGACCGTGCCGCGTCCCTGGTGCGTGGCCCGCGCTCCTATGCCGAGGAGCCGCTCAGCGCCTTCCGCCTGCCCACGCCCTGACGTTCGGCGTCACGCCTCGGCCTGCTCGATCACCCGGCGCGCTCGCGCGACAATCGGGTAGTCGATGAACTGTCCGTCGAGTTGGATGGAGGCGGAGCCCTCGGCTTCCGCCGCCTCGAACGCCGCCACGATCCGGCGCGCCTGGGCGAGCGCCGCTTCGCTCGGACTGAACGCGGCATTGGTCGGGCCGATCTGGTCGGGATGGATGCACATCTTGCCCTGGAAGCCGAAGGCGGCCGCGCGCGCGGCGGAGGCGACGAACCCCTCCGGATCGCGCAGGTCGGCCCAGACCGTGTCCAGTG
>MKTV01000032.1:230051-234862 GCA_001898425.1 Rhodospirillales bacterium 69-11 | reverse complement strand
CGCGGGAGACGGTGACGCAGGCCACCCGCGCGGGCAGCAGCTCGAGCTCGTCGCGCGACCAGGTCATGCCGCAATCCAGCGTGAAGTCGCCCGCGCCGAACGCAAGCCGCCGCGTTCGCGTCCCGGCACGCAGGATCCGCTCGAGCGCGGAGATCCCCGATGCGGTCTCGATGATCGGGATCAGGTCGATCCCGCCCACCGGCAGGTCGCGCTCACGCTCCAGCGCCGCGATCAGCCAGTCGGCGGTGCGCAGCTCGTCGGCATCCTCCACCTTCGGCAGCACGATCCCGTCCAGCCCCGGCTGCACGACCGCGACCAGGTCGGCATAGCTCCATTCGGTGCTGAGCGCGTTGACGCGCACGTAGAGCGCGTTGCGGCGCGGCAGGGCGAAGGTGGCGGCGACGGTCTGGCGGGCGGCCGGCTTTTCCGCGGTCGCGACGGCATCCTCGAGGTCGAGGATCACCGCATCGGTGGGCAAGGTCAGTGCCTTCTCGACCCGCCGTGCATGATTGGCCGGCGCGAACAGCAGGCTGCGCAGCCGGCTCATCGTGCGGCACCATGCGTGCGCTGCCACTCCGCGGCGCGCGGGATCGGCAGACCCAGGTTCTCGCGAAGCGTGGCGCCCGCGTAGTCGCGCTGGAACAGGCCGCGGCGTTGCAGTTCGGGGACCAGCAGGCGCACGACGTCCTCATACGCGCCCGGCATGTGCGTCGCGGCCAGCACGAACCCGTCGCAGGCCGGGGCGGTGAACCACTCTTCCATCTGGTCGGCCACCTGGCTGGGCGTGCCGCAGAACACCTTGTGCTCCTTGATCGTGCCGCGGCCCGACAGCGTGACGAAGTCGCGCACCGTCGGGTTCTGCTTCCCCGACGCTTCGATGATGCGGTCGCGAAATCCGTGCCAGCCGAAGCCGCGCAACTCCTCGTCGGAGAACGGCTCGTCCAGCGGCTTCGCGCCGAAATCGTAGTTGAGCACCTCCGAGATCAGCACCAGCGCGTCCACCTCTCGCGCCGTGGCTTCGACGACGGCACGCTGCTCCTGCGCCATCGCCTCGCTCTCGGCGACGATCACGTAGCAGGCGGGTGCGACCTTCACCTGGTCCGGATCGCGGCCCATCGCGGCGACCTCCTGCTTGAACGCCGCATACTGCTTCTTTCCCGCCTCCAGGGTCGGGTACACCACGAACACCAGTTCGGCCCAGCGCGCGGCGAAGGCGCGGCCGCGTCCGCTCTGCCCGGCCTGGATCAGCACCGGATGGCCTTGCGGCGAGCGTGGCACGGAGAACGGACCGCGCGAGCGGAAGAAGGCGCCCTGGTGGTCGAGCCTGTGGACCTTGGCCGGGTCGGCGAACGCCCCGCTCGCCTTGTCGAGCACGAGGGCGTCGTCCTCCCACGTGTTCCAGTGGCCCATCACCACGTCCATGAACTCGTCGGCGCGATCGTAGCGCGCGTCGTGTTCCAGGTGCTCGTCCTTGCCGAAGTTCAGCGCCTCCGCGCTGTTCAACGAGGTCACGATGTTCCACGCTGCGCGGCCGCGCAGCATCAGGTCCATCGTGGCGAACACGCGTGCGACGTGGAAGGGCTCGTAATAGGTCGTGGAGTAGGTTGAGCCGAGACCGAGCCGCTGGGTGACCATGCCCATGGCCATGGCGATGGTGCAGGGATCGAGCTTGACCGCGCGGACGCCCGATCCGACCGCCGCCTCGTGATGCCCCGTGAACAGATCGGGGAGTGCCAGCCGATCGTCGAAGAACGCAAGCTGGATCTTGCCCTCTTCCAGCGTGCGCGCGATGCGCTGGTAGTATTCGGGTGTCAGGAAGTCGAGCGTGGTCGCCGGATGGCGCCAGGAGCCTGGCAGGTTCGAGCAGTTCTGCGCCTGCAGGAAGGCAATCAGCGTCATCATGCGGGAGTCGGCGGACATGGCTGGTTCGCTTCCTGTCGTGGCTCAGAGCGGGATGTCGACGTCCAGCAGCGGCGCGTGCTGCTGGCAGCCATAGACGTCGGTGTCGCCGAAATCGCCGGCCGGCACCAGCCGCGGCAGCGTCGCCTTGAACGCGAACGCGGCATCGTAGGGCGTGAACAGCACGTGCTCCTCCGGCACCTGGTAGAGGCGCGCGAACAGCGCGGCGGTCAGCACGCCCGTCGCCTTCACGCGGCGGAACGTCTCGGCGTCCTCGAACACCACGTCGATGGTCAGCTCGAAGGGGCCCGCGTTCTTGCTCTTGCAGACGCGGGCGAGGTCGCGGATCAGGGCCATGTCAGAGCGTCTCGTACTCGATGGGGAACGCCTCGGTCGGGTCGTCCAGTTCGGCGACGTGGAACACGCTGAACCGGTAGACCGGCCCGACCTCGATGTCGGACGGGGAGAACGGGAAGGCCATGTTGCCCTCCCGGCAGAGCCGCCCGGGGAAGTCCGTGTGCAGCATGTTGGTGCGCGCCATCGCCAGCACGGCGCTTGCGACTTCCTGGCTGTCCGTGGCCACCACTTCCAGCACGAAGCCCAGCTCGTGCGGCAGGATCCCGCGCTGCGGCTCGCGCGCGCTCATCACCCCGTCGCGGCCATAGACGCGGATGCCAAGCTGGTAGCTGTCGGGCGAGACGCCGAAGGCGGAGGCCTTGGTGGCGACCTCCTGGCGCACGGTGTCGAGGAAGCCGTCCACGCGGCCGATCAGCAGCGGATCGCGCGTGCCGCAGACGCAGATCGCGCGGAAGCCGGCCTGCTCCACGCCCTCGAGCTTGATCGTGTAGCGGTCGGCCGAGATCCAGCGCATGCCCGAGATGCGCACCGCGCGATCGCTCACCGCCTCGAACCGGCACTCGCTCGTGTCGAGCAATCCGCCCGGCTCCAGGTGATGGATCGGGCTGCCGTTCTCGTGCAGCGAGTGGTTCGCGACCGAGAGCGGCGTGCAGCGCCGTGCCGGATTCGTCGGCTCGCACTCGACGTGATCCTCGCGCACCGTCACGAACAGGCAGTCATGGCCTTTCGGGATGGCGGGGGTCGCGCCGCATTCCAGCATCTTGCCCGCATACCAGCCGGGCGCCGGCGGCAGTTGCGCCCGCAGCGTGGCGGCAGCCCAGGGTGCGGGATCGCTGCTGCGGCCGGCCAGCACGACCTGCGCGCCGGCGTCGAGCGCCGTGATGAACGGCTCCGGTCCCATCATGCCGACGATGCGCGTCGCGCGTTCGATCGTCTCGTCCGTCAGGTCGGGCTGCCGCGCGAGAGCGCGCACGCGGCCCGCCGCCACGCGCTGCTTCACCCAGTGCTTGTCCTGTTCGGCATGGATCAGCGCGAGCTTGAAATGCAGCCCGTCCTCGCGCGCGATCTCGCGCACCATCTGCGCCACCATGGCGAGGTGCGGGGCGCCGCCCGCGCCACCGCTCGTGCCGATCACCATCGGGATCTTCTCGGCGATCGCGGCGCGCAGCATCAGCCGCAGGTCGCGCCGGATGGCGAGCGGCGAGGCGAACGGCTTGCCGCTGCCGAGGTAGTGCGGACCGGGATCGACGCTGCCGCCATCGACGCCGATCACGTCCGGCTTGCGGGCGAGCCCGGCCTGCAGTGAGGCCTCGGGGAAGCCGTAGCCCAGGATGCCGCTCGTCGAGAGCAGTCGGAGTTCCTTGCTCACGGGACAATCCGATCGCCGGTCGTGCGCATGGTCGTGTCCTCCTCGTTGCCCCGAGTGCAGCCGAGTTCGGGGTTGGCTGCAACCTCCCGGCAGGCCGAAGCCGGCTCAGCGCGTCAGGGCGTAGCGGATCGTCACCGTGACGGTGAGCCGATCCTGCGGCATGGCGGCGGGTAGCGGCGGCACGGACTTCCCGCGGAGCATCGCCTGCGCCGCGTCGTCCAGCCGGTCCGCACCGGAACTGCCGACGAGCGCGACCGCGAGCACCCGCCCGTCGTGGTCGATGGTGAAGCGGACCACGGCGCGGCCCTGCTCGCCGGCGCGGCGTGCGTCCTCGGGGTAGATGCGATGGGCGGCGAGCCAGGCCGCGAGTTCCCCACGCCAGCCGGCGTCGATCGCCTCGGCCGTCGCGGTGCCTCGTGCGGCGGGCAGGCCGGTCGTGTGGGGAACGTTCGATGCGATCCCGTCCGTGCGCGAAGTCGGGATGCCAGCCGACGTAGCGGGCTGCGGTTCCGGCGCGGGAGCCGGAGGCGTCATGGGGGCGACCGGGCGGGGGGACGGGTGTGGCGCGGGTCTCCGTCCGCCGCCGACCGCGGCGCTGCGTGCCGGTTGGGGCGGCGGCGGTCTCGACGGCGGGGCGACGGGTGGCGGCGTTGGTGGTGGGGGCGGCGGCAGCGGAAGGTCCGCGGCGGGCGAGGCGTCCGGCTCTGCCGGCGCATCCGCAACCGGCGCCGGCGCGTCCACGACCGGCGGCGGCTGCACGTCGGGCGTTGCCATGTCGGGTTGGTCCGGGTCACGGGCCGCCATGGTGGGCCGGTCCGGGTCACGTGCCGGCAGGCCGGGCGCGGCCGGAGCCGGCATGTCCGCGCGCTCCGCCTCCGCCGGTGCCTGCCCGTCCATGTCCCGCGTCGGCGCCGGGGAAGTGGGGGACGCAGCCGCCCGCGGGGCTGGCGCCTGGGCCTGAACGTCGTCGAAGTCGCCGCCCGAACCGTCCGGCCGTGACGCGGCGTCCGGGTCCGCGAAGATCATCGCCACCCCGTCCTCCGCCGGTGCAAGCGGCAGGGCGCGGGTGACGAGCAGCGTCACCGCTCCGAAGGCGGCCGCATGCAGCACGAGCGAGAGTGCCGCGGCCCCCCAGGCGCGACCGGCGGGGCGGCCGTGCCGCGGGGCGAGCCGCGGCACGTCATCC